>CAWFVS010000057.1:0-50908 GCA_963819255.1 uncultured Alphaproteobacteria bacterium | reverse complement strand
GCATAGGCCGAAGCGACGGGAACGGCGGCCGACAAGGCCGCTGCCACGGCAAAGACAGCAAGTTGTTTCATTCTGGCTCTCCGATGTCTTTTGTGACGAACGTTGCTGGCGGTACCCGAAATGTTATAACGTATCAAGCCATTTTTTCCCCAACCAGACGGATTACCTTCTGCGAGCTGTTAAAATATCGGAATGGACTGCTCATGGCCCAAGCCCACCGCGAGCAGAGGCGGTCGCCAGCATTTTGTCTGACACAGCCCTGGGGAGGACTGACGCTCTCCTTCTATACCGACTGGCCGACGAGCTTCTGTATCACCGCGCTCTTCGGCATGGTGTTCTTCGGCGCAGCGGCGGCGCGGCGATACGCGGGGTGAACAGGGCGAAGACGGGGGCCGTGGCTTCTCGTCCAGATCTTGTGGGGGGCAAAATCATATTCTCGATTGTGTCGAGCAGCGAAGCCGATGATCGTTGAACAGGCAACAGAGCGTGATGGCCCAACAGGACGCTAACCATACTCCGGCGGCGCTCGGCGGAGCCTTCGCCGCCCCGTGCATTTGACGGTCCGGACAGTGCAGAGCTTTCGCTGGGCCTGGCGCGGCCGGCCGATCGAAGCGGTTTACGAGGTTCTGGGGTCCGGCGCGCCCGTCCTGCTGCTCCCGGCATTCAGCACGGTCTCGAGCCGAGAGGAGATGCGGCCGCTTGCGTCAGGTCTGGCGGCGTCCGGGTTCGCCTGCACCCTCATCGATTGGCCGGGCTTCGGCTCGTCGACGCGCGGCCCGCTCGAATACGGTCCGGAATGTTATCGTCACTTCCTCGCCGACTTCGCGGCGGCGACGATGCCAAGCGGCGCCGCGGTGATCGCCGCCGGGCACGCCAGCGGCTACGCGCTGCGTCTTGGACATGAGCGTCCGGGCGTCTGGCGGCGGATCGCGCTTTTGGCGCCGACCTGGCGAGGTCCGCTTCCGACCGCCATGGGGCCGCACCCGACAATCTATGCCGCCGTGCGCGCGCTTGTCGGCGCCCCGATCATTGGCGAGGCGCTCTACCGGGTGAACACTCATCCCCGCGTGATTGCGATGATGTATCGGCGCCACGTCTATGCGGACGCGAGCCGGATCACGCCCGACTTCGTCGCGAACAAGAGAGGCCATGCCTGCCGACCCGGCGCCCGCTTCGCGTCGGTCGCATTCGTCACCGGCGCGCTCGACCCGTTTTCCGATCGCGTCAGTTTTCAGGCTCTCCTCGCGCCCCCGCCGGCGCCGACGCTCATCCTTTGCGGCGAGTCGACGCCCCCGAAGTCAAAAGCTGAAATGGCGGCGATTCCGTCAGGCCCAGATGTACGCGTTCAGTGGGTCGCCGGATCGCTCGGCCTCTACGAGGAAAAGACGGACCCCGTCGTCGGGATGATCGCTGCGTTCCTCGCTGAAAGCGGCTAGGCAGGACGGTTTGACTTCCGTCCTGCCTTTGCACGGCATGTGACAACGCGCGTCAGCCGTGGCATTTGCACCCGGCGTGGTGGCAGCCATCGCCTTTGGCGTGGTGGTCTGCGCACTCCTCGCTGCAATAGATCCGGCCGTCGCGCTTCACGCCCTGGTCGACGCTCACGACGCAGACGCAGTCGCTGCAGGCGCATTTCACTCGATCAACGGTCACAGTCATGGGATCGCTCCTGTTTCAGTCATGTCTTCGTCATGCTCATGCGGTTCGGCGAGGTGCTCGATCATGTTCGTCAGCATGTCCCGGACATGGGAGTCGGGAATGCTGTAGAACACCTGCTTGCCCCGCCGCCCCGCCTTCAGGAGCCGCGCGGCCCGCAAAAGGCGCAGGTGATGGGACACCAGCGACTGGCTGAGGCCGAGCCGGGAGGTGATCTCTCCCACGCTCAGCGGCCCATCCAGGCAACTGGCCACGATCGAGAGCCGGCTCGGCTCGCCAAGGAGGCGGAACATCTCCGCAAGGCCGCTGGTCTGATCGGCAGTCAGCATCATCGCTAACCTATGAACACGTGTTCATATATCCTCTTCTTTGTCCGGGGTCAAGCGAAATCGGAACGAGCCGCAGCGCCGGTCGCTGGTGCTCCTGAGTGGTGCAGGTTCTGAAGAGCTGGCGCCAACCAACGAGAGGAGATTGTATTAAGAGCCATAAACGTGCCCGGAAACGCGCAAATAGTTCCCTGTTCTCGCGCGAAAGCTTCGTGTTCTCGTGCAAACACTCGGAATCAGTCTCCCTATTCTTTGGACTGGAGTGGCGGTCGGGGCCCGTCTAGTCGACGTCCGCCGCGCGCCGACGCGCCGCCGTCGCCCGCTCGACGCTAGGTCTGTTACGCCCGCAGGAGGCTGTGAAAATGCTTGCGCAAAGCCGGGCTTTGTGCTACCTTTGTTCTTCGTTAGATGCCATCCACACAAAATGGGGGATCCAGAGTTCACGCTCCGGCGCGTGTCTTTTGGGCGGTCTGCGATTACGGCCCTGAACGCCCACACGTCACGGGCGCAACAAGGCCGAAAGCCTGCCCCTTTTGGCTCTAACGCTTTGAAAAGGCTTAAAACGGCAGTGGGGAGGCCTTGTAACAAGTTGGGATGGATGCACGGTCGGCGCCCGGTCCTTTTGGCGCCGGCGCCTCACCTTCTCGGTTTGTGGCTGCAATGACGGCGGCGGTTCAAGGCGAGCGTAACAGGCTCTAGCCTTCCTACGACTGGCCGACCAGCTTCTGGATCACCGCGCTCTCTGGCATGGTGTTCTTCGGCGGCGCGGGGCTAAGGCAATTCGCAGGGTAGGGCGGACCCTCATCCGGCGCTTCGCGCCACCTTCTCCCGCAAGCGGGAGAAGGGATTCGCCCCCTCTCCCGCTTGCGGGAGAGGGCCGGGGTGAGGGCGAGCGCATTGATGGTCTCAGGCTATTTCCTCGATGTCGAGCGGTCGGCGCTCGGGCGGCCGTGGCGGCCGCGGCTCGACGAGGCGGGCGAGACGCGGGCGCTCGCCATCGCCCAGATCGGCGGGCGCGACGAGCTCCTCGCCCGGGTGCTGGCGGGGCGCGGCGTCGCCCCGGAGACGGTCGAGCGCTATCTCGATCCGACCCTGCGCGACCTGATGCCCGACCCTTTCGTCCTGCGCGACATGGAGGCGGCCACCGCCCGGCTCGCCCACGCCGCCGAGCGGGGAGAGCGCGTCGCCATCTTCGGCGACTACGACGTCGACGGCGCCTGCAGCGCGGCGCTGCTTCACGAATATCTCGCCGCCTGCGGCTCAGAGACGATCGTCCATATCCCCGACCGCGTCACCGAGGGCTACGGCCCCAACCCCGAGGCGATCGACAGCTTTTTCGCGCGGGGGGTGAAGCTGGTAGTCACCGTCGACTGCGGGGCGGTGAGCCACGCGCCGTTCGAGCATGCCGCCCGGCTCGGCCTCGACGTGATCGTTTTCGATCATCACCAGGCGCCCGAGACGCTGCCGAGGGCGCTCGCCCTCGTCGATCCGAACCGGGCGGACGACCTCTCGGGCCTCGGCCATCTGTCGGCGGCCGGCGTCGTCTTCATGGCGCTGGTCGCGCTCAACCGGGCGCTGCGCGAGGCGGGCTTCTGGAACGGGAGGAAGGCGCCGGATCTCGTCGCCGCGCTCGACCTCGTCGCGCTCGCGACCGTCGCCGACGTCGTGCCGCTGACCGGCCTGAACCGCGCCTTCGTCGCAAGGGGGCTCGAGGTCATGCGCCGGCGCGGCCGCCCCGGCCTCGCGGCTTTGCTCGACGTCGCCGGGGCCGACGGCCCGCCGCGGCCCTATCATCTCGGCTTCATCATCGGGCCGCGCATCAACGCGGGCGGGCGGATCGGCGACGCGGCGCTCGGGGCGCGGCTGCTCGCTGCGACCGACGACCTCGAAGCGCGGGAAATCGCCGCCGAACTCGACCGGCTGAACCGCGCCCGCCAGCAGATCGAGATCGCGGCGCTGGCGGAGGCCGAGGCGGAGGCGCTGGCCTCGCTCGGCCTCGAGGAGCGCGGCGCCATTCTGGTGGTGGCGGGCGAGAACTGGCCGCCCGGCGTGGTCGGCATCCTCGCGGCGCGGCTGAAGGAGCGGTTCGAGCGCCCGGCCTTCGCGCTGACCTTCGTCGGCCGGCATGCGACCGGATCGGGACGCTCGATCGCCGGCGTCGACCTTGGCAGAGCGGTCAGGGCCGCGGTCGAGGCGGGCCTTCTCGTCAAGGGCGGCGGCCACGCCATGGCGGCGGGCGTGACGCTCGAGAGGCAGAGGCTCGGCGAATGGCGGGCCTTCCTCGAGGAAAAGCTCGCCGAGCCGGTGGCGCGCTCGCGCGCCGGGGCGAGCCTCTCGGTCGACGCGGCGATGACCGCCGCCGCCGCGACGCCCGAGCTCGCCCACAAGCTCGAGGCGGCCGGCCCCTACGGCTCGGGCAATCCGGAGCCGGTGTTCGTCCTGCCCCGCCATCGTCTCGCCGACGTCATGCCGGTCGGCGCGGACCATCTCCGGATGAGGGCGGCCGCCGGCGACGGCTCGACGGTCGAGGCGATCGCCTTCCGCTCGGTCGGCAAGAAGCTCGGCGACGCGCTGACCCGCCTCCGCGGCGCCCCGGTCCACCTCGCCGGGACGCTGTCGGTCAAAAGCTACGGCGGCCGCGAGCGGGCGCAGCTCAAGGTGGTCGACGTGGCCGAGGTTTTGCGGTAGCGGCCCAGGCGGCCGATCCGGCGCTTTAGGCTGGTTTAGCGCAAGTTTAGCGGCGAGGGTCAATCTTTTCAGCGGGTTGGGACCCGGTTTAGCGTCGGCTTGTTTTTTTGGGGAGCAAGCGTTATATACGAGTAATTTATGTTATAAAATGGTGCTTGCGCCATCCCGGCGCTAGGCCCGAGAGCCCGCGCCCGCGCGAGACGTTCGCCGAGGGTTTGATCCCGCTCAAGGGACGGTTGATCCCGGCCTCGGTGCGCCGCCGGCGCGCGATCAACGTCAAAGGACGCGCCGCAGGAGCAGGATTTCTCCCGCCGCGCTGACCAAGGAGCAGCTGGTCGACCGCTGGGGCGCGGCGCGCGCCAAGGCGAAGAAGCTCGAGGCCGAGATCGAGCCGCTGAAGGAAGAATTCGAGCGCCGGGGGTTGAGCGTCGTCGCCGGCGAGGCCTGGGGCGTTGCCAGGAGCGAGAGCACGTTCGCCTCCCTCGACGTGAAGGCGATCCGGACCGAGATGGGCCCGGAATGGTGCGCCAAGCGCGAAAAGCCGCAGACGCGCGTGTTCTACAATTTCGCCCCCGTGAAGGAGCGGTGATGGCCGCCTATTGGTCGACGCTCGCCTACCAGAGCCTGTTCGAGCCTTCTCGCTTCTTCGGTCGCCAAGAGGACGCGCGCGCCTTCGATTGCGGCTACTGCGCCGAGTTTTTGGGCGCGCTGCGGACCGAGGACTTCGCCCGCGCGCTCGCCGAGGGGGCGAGCCCGAAACTGCTCAAGGTCTTGGCCTTCGTCGCCGACGAAATGCGACCGCTGCCTGGCGTTGGCGAAGCCGCCGGAGAGCGCCTGATGCCGCGCAAGGCCAAGCCGACGCCGGACGAGGCCTGCGCCCTTCACCTGCGCGACTTGCGGCGCGAGCACGGGCGCCCGCCGGCGGACGTTCCGATCGAGCCGAGCGATAGTCCGCCGCAGATCGTGCGCCGCGAAGAGCCCCAGAGCGGCTGCTCGAGCGCGATCGGCTGGCTCTGATGCTCACCGGGCGGATCGACGGCGCCACGCGGGCGCTCGACGCGCCGGCGGGCTGGAGCCGAATGCGGCAGGGGAGTTGCGGCGCGCTCTCGTTCCGCGACGAGGCCACGATCGCGGGCCCGGCGATGATGAGCGCCTGGTTTCCGACGCCCGAGGAAATCGAACCGAATCGCCGCGGCGCGCCGGTCTACCTCACGGTGCTGGGAAAGGTTCATCCGCCGGTCGCGATCGCGGTCGGCCCCGTGCCGCCCGTCCGAGGCGTCTGAACCTTTAACCTAAAAACGGCAGTTGGCCGATCTGAGGTTTTGGCGGTCCTCGATTTTTCGCGTTTGGGTTGCATCAGCTTGGCGCGAGGCGGGGCGGGGCGCGCAGGAGGCGGCCATTGAGGAACGCCTGGAAGGCGCGCGAGAGGATCGCACGCCATATTTCCAGGCGGGTCAACTGCTCCGCATTTTTGGCTAGCCCTCTCAGGAACGCGGCGACGGCCGCAAGCGCCTTGGCGGCGGGCTTGGCCTTGGCGTGAGAACTGGTCACGCGGATCGTCGTTTGCCGTGCATGCCGCGTGCGCGTGGCGATCGCCGAGAGGAACAGCGGCCGGCTGGTGACCGCCTCGCGGTGGAGACTGGGATCGGCGAGACGGACGAAGATGTTCCACCAGTTGTAAAACAGCGCAAGCAGCCGGGCCGCGAGCCGACAACGGGCGAGATCGTGCGTCGTGTAGCCGCCCCAGCCCCATTGGTTCTTCATCTCGTCGAAAATATTCTCTCCGTCGCCCCGGTCGCGGTAGAGCTGACCGAACGACTCCGTGTCTTCATTGAGCGAAGTGACCAGAACCGAATGTTCGTAGACTTCCCCCGCTTCGCCGATCTCGACGAACGAAAGCTGGGGCGCGTCGTCATCGTCGCTCAGCGAAGGCCCCGCGGCGTCCCCGAGGCGCCTGCGCAGCACGATCACGCGCCGCGTTCGGCTCCAACCCACAAGCCGAACCGCGCTCTCCTTCGCCTCGAAGCCTTGCCCGGCGTCGACCCATTCGCGGGCTGGAGCGAGCTTCTCGATCATGCGTTTGACGTTGGCGGTCAGCCGCAGCTTGAAGAGAAACGGAAGCTCCCGCGCCTCCGCCTCGCGCATGATCCCCTCGTTGCCGCAGCCGCAATCGCCGCGCAACAGCGCCGGCCACAGGTCGCGCGGCAAACCGTCGATCAGCCCCCAGAGGCTTGGCGCGGCATGCTTGGACGCATGTTCGTCGCCGGGACAAACGTCGACATCGAGAACAAGACGCGTCGAGGCCATCGAATAGGTGTGGTAACAATGGCTCGGACGCCCCGGCTTCTTGGGATTGTAGCCCAGGGCCGCCCCTTCCTGATGGCCATAGAGCGGCTTGATCGTCGTATCGACGTCGAGAATCCAGGGCTCGGCCAGAAGCGGCTCCACGCAATCGTGAAGGCGCCGGCGCAACCAAACGGCGCCTTCCCTCTCGTCGATCGCCTTGAAGGCGCGCCTGATCGCGTCCTCGCTGACGGTTCTCTTCATCCCCAGAAGCTCCGGCAGCACGGCGTCGCAGCGCAGCGCCGCGATATGCGCGTAGCGCCTGTGACCGGCGAGCATCGAGAGCATCGCCGTTCCCAGAACGTCGCGCTTCGGGGGCGCGTTCGGACTCCGGTAGCGCAGCGGACAGTCGGCGACCAAGGCGTCGAACAACCCGCTCGCCTTGAGAAAATGAATGAAGAACGGCAGCTGCCCAAGCGGCGTCAACGCCGCGTTGTGGTCCCACTCCACACGCACCGGACCGAAGAAACTGTCGAGATCGACGCCTCCCAAAGGCTCCCTCTCGACAACCATGGATTGTCCACCCGACAGGTGAGGCAAACGTCGTGACGAATCGCGCTTCATGCCCTTGAGAATGCGCGACTTCCGCCCCAGCGCAAAACCTCAACTGCCGTTTTTAGGTTAAAGAGCGGTAACCGTCCTTCCCGCTATTAATCCTAGCCACGACTAAGAAGAGACAAATCGACCAAAGCGGCCATTGGCGCGCGCAGGTGCCCAGCAGGAAGCCGGCGCATCGCCGGCTTTCTCGCCGCTTCGAGCAATGCCCCGAACGACAATCCGCCAGGGCTCTACTCCGCGAGGATGGCCGCCGTTCGCAAGCAAGCCACAGTCATGGTACAAACCTCGGGCCGAAGTAAAACCGCCGCAGAGTCAGCAATAATCGCGCTCCAGTTCGAGCCCCCGGCCGGTCCCAGCCAAACGTCTACTTCAGGTCGTCGGCCACGGCTTCGAGGCCCGCCTTGGCGCATTCCTCATCCTGGTCTGCGGTGCCGCCACTGACGCCAATAGCCGCCAATTTGCGCCTTGCTCCCCGTCATGATCGGTAGGCCTCCGGGAAAGGCAATAATGCCAGGAACATAGGCTATACCGGGGAAGTTCGCCGGGCTTGCCCTCTTTCCCACGAAAGCTAACTCGCCGATAAACCGCGTCGGGGGCTGGGAATTCGGCAGCAGTGACCGCCTTTTGCTGAGAGATGTAGATGCTGCCTAGGAACGCGCCATCCATATGCTCGAAGTAAACCAGATTTGGTGCCATCGTTCACCACGGCAATGTTCATCTTCCAGTTCTCTTGTTTTGCCTTAGCCTCGCACCCGACCGCCATCTTCTTCGCGAGGTCGAGCGTGATGGTCGGCTTGGTTTCGATGGCCATCGCGGCGGGACCGGACAAGATCACACCGCCCAAGTGGCCATACACGCGCCAAATCATCCTCATCTGCGTTCCTTCCCTACCGTTGGTTGAGCCGACACCCCCCAGATGGCCGCCGGTTCGAAGCTCAGACTGCGCCACTCTGGCTTGCCGCGCAATCCTGAAGCGCCCCGCGCGGTAATTTGGGGTCAGCAGCGGCGCTGTACCGGGCCTAAATCCAACGTCGGCTTTCCGCCCGTTCCTGCCGTTCCGCAAGCCCTATTTTCTCGACGTTTCAGCTTCGCGCCAAATCTTCAGAGACCTCGACCACTAGCACCCTACCGTAGGTAGGGCTGACTAGTCTTACAAGGGAGGCCGGAAGCCCATGGGCGTATTGATCCGTCCGCGCTTCGGCCAGCCCTGTTTCGACTGCGGGGAGCCCGTGTCGACGCAGCGAATTCAGGCCCTCCAGCGCAACGCCGAAATCGAGCGGCGGCGCTGGCTGAAATCGGACCTGGTGTGCGTCTGCTGCGCAAACAAGCGCGAGATCGCCGAGAGGGCCGGCGTGCCGCGCAAATAGCAATGTCTTCCGATCTGACGCTGCTGCAGGTCGGAGGCGCGCCGGCGGCGGGGCTCACGGATGCACTGACTTCCGCCGCCGGCTACGCGCTCAGCGAAAAGGCCGACGCCACCCGCCGCGCCTACCGCGCCGACATCCGGCGTTTCACGACCTGGTGCGAGGCGGTCGGCGCGATCGCGCTGCCGGCGACGCCGGCGACCGTTGCGGCCTATCTGGCGGCCCTCGCCGATCTCCGTCTCAAGGTCTCGACCATTTCGCGCCGCGCGGCGGCGATCGCCTACGCTCACAAGCTCGCCGGCTTCGAGCCGCACGAGCCGCCAGCGCCGGCGCATGACGAATTGCGCGAAGCGGTCGCGGTGCTCGACCCGGACACGATGAGCCCGCGCGAGGCGCATGCGGCGCTTTACGAGCTGAAGCGGATCGCCGAGAAAAAAGCCTGACTGCTTCAGGTTTTCGCCCAGTCGTCGACGCGGAGTCTGGGAACGGAGCCGAAGGCGCGGTCATTGGTCACAAGCAGAGCGTCGCGCTCCACCGCGTGGGCCGCGATCATGAGGTCGAGGGCGCCAAGCGGCCTCCCGCGCCGTTCGAGTTCAGCGCGAAGGGTCGCGTATCGCCGCGCAGTAGCGCCAGTCCAAGGCAGGACATCGACCGCCGCCAAGAACTCTTCCACGGCGGCTCGAAGTTTTCTCGCTTCCGGTCGCCTGGCGACGCCGTAACGAAGTTCGGCCTCCGTCACCACCGAAAGGCAGATGCGCTCCGGCGCCGTCAGCCTGTAGTTGTGAGGCCGCGATGCTCGGCTGTCCCTTCAACAGCCCGCTCACCGTGTTGGTGCCGAGCATGGAAACGCGTCACTCGCTCCAGGCCCCCAAAGGGATCGCGCTCTCCCGTCTCCTGCCCGCGCTCGGCTCGGGCTCAGGGAGTCATCCGGGGCCTTGCTTTCGGCGAGGGCGGCAAAAAACGATCGAAGGATCGCGGACTTGGCCGAAAATCACATCGCCGGTCGTTTCATCACGACGAATATACACTTCGTTGCCGTCGAACCGAAAGGCCGCCGGCAGGCGCACCGCCTGGCTGCGCCCGTTCTTGAATAATTTTGCCACCCGACTCATTGTGCCACGCTTTTCGAGCCGATATATATCATAGTCTATACCGCTGGCGCAAGCATGACCCATCCCCAGATCCTCGTCGCGACGCTCGTCGCCGCCTATCTCTACGTCGTCTCGCCGGGGCCGGCGTTCCTCGCGCTGTTCACCCTCGCCGCCTCGCGCGGCCGCAGCCTCCGGGGCGTGGTTCATTTGCGGCCATCTGGTCGGCGACGTGACCTGGGGGGCGCTGGCGGTGGCCGCGATCGTCGGCGCCAACCGGATCGGCCCGACCCTGTTCGAATTGCTCGGCTTCGGTTGCGGGCTCTATCTCTGCTATCTCGGGGCGCGCGCGGTCCTGACCCGCAAGGACGCAAAGCCGCGCACGATCGGCGCGAGCCGGCCGCTCGCGACAGGCATGGCCTTCGGCCTGACCAATCCCAAGGCCTACCCGGTGGCGCTGGCGATGTTCTCGGCGATCGTCGCGCCGAACATCGGCGCGCTGCGGCCGATCGACGCGCCGCAGATGTTCGTCGCCGCCTTCTTAGGGTTCCTGCTCGCCGACGCGACGCTGATCTTCGCCGCCGGCCTGCCGGCGGTCAGGAAGTTCTTCCTCACCCGCGGCGTCGCGGTCACGCGGATCGTCGGGTGATCTTCATCCTGTTCGGCGCCCGCTCGATCGCCGACGCGGCGAGGGGCGCGATGCGAAGGGCGGCGTGAGCGGCGTTGTACACGCGGTCGCTGATCTGTCTATGAACGGCCGGCGGCCAGTGATGCCGCAATCGATGCGATGAGAGGCAAGGCTGTCCCCATCCTGGACTTCGTGCTGACGCCGCACGCGAGCTTCGAGCTTCGGCGGCGAGGGCTCGACGAGACGATGATCCGCCAAGTGCTTGCCCATCCCGAGCAGCGCATTGCCGTGCGGACGGGACGGGAAGTTGTCCATTCAAAAGTCGAGCTTGTGGGAAGGCGCTACCTTGTGCGGGTTTTTGTCGATGTGGATCGAAGCCCGGCCGAGGTCGTCACCGCCTACCGCGCGAGCAAGATCGACAAAGTACTGGAGAAGGCAATCATGAAAATCGCCTACGATCGGAGGACGGATTCGCTGAGCGTCATTCTGAAAGAAGGCGTCGCGGTGGCGGAGAGCGACGAGGACAAGCCTGGCGTAATCCTTGACTACGACGAGAATGGCGACCTGCTTGCGCTCGAGATTCTCGATGCCTCGCGCCGCGTCACCGACGCACGCAAGATCGAGTACGAGACCACGTGAAGAGTGCCGCCGGCGCCGGCGAGCAGATTAATCGGCGCTTGCCAGGCGAGGCGGCGCCGGTCATCGGGGCGGTCGCGGCGTAGCTTCCCCGACGCTCCGCTCGCCCGCGTGGGGGCGGTCCGCGCCGGCGATTTCGCGCCGTTCATGGCGCGCCGCTTGGTCGCCATTGCGCAGGCCGCGCGAGGGGGGCCGTCGCATGTCCTGCGATTGTTTCTGGATAACATGATCTATGACATATTAATTCTATATTTACGAACGCGAGCGCCGAACCGTCAAGCGCGTCCGGCGCGAGGTCAAACAGGGCGGATTTCACTTCGACCTTAAACCGGGTCGCAAGCCTTTGAAAAACAAGAGGCGCGACATTATAGCGGCGCTAAACGGCGCTTAAAGGCTCAACCGCCCCCTCCAGACCATCGCCGCCCGGCCAGGCTTCCAGCCGTTCGAGCAGGCGCAGGACGGTGCGCCAGTTCCGCATCGTGGAGACTGTCCCGAACGCCCGGTCAAGGCGGGCGTTGGACAGGATGGCCTTGGCCGCGCCGTTCGGCAGCCTGAGATAGACGTCCGCGCCGGCTTGGCCGACAAAATCACGTCGCCGACTGTCGAATCGCGGCGGATGTTGACCCCGTGGCCGTCGAAGCGAAAAAGCAGCGGCGGGGGCGCGATGCGAAGGGCGGCGCGATCTTACTCGCCCCGCCGCGCGCCCGCCGCCCAGTCGAACGCCGCGTTCCGGTCTCGCGCGGCGAAAAGCCGGATCGGCACGGCCGATTTGTCGAAGCCGCTGAGCCTGGCTTCGTCCATCCGGTCGGCGTCGGTGACGAGCGGCCAGCTTGACGAGCGACCGGTGCGCCAGCGCAGCGTTGGCGAGCCCGCGCGAGAGTTCGGCGAAATAGCCGTCGAAATCCCGGTCGATGACGATGACGAGGCCGCTCGCTGCGCTCGACGAGCCCAAAGCCGCCTCGATCGCCGCCTCGATGTCCTGCGCCATGATCGTTCCGCTCGCCTTCAGCGCCAGCGTCTCCGCGGGCGCGTCCTGAATTCGTTCCAGCATGGTTCCTCCCGTCGGCGTCCGATCTGCCGCAATTCGGACTTCATAACAGATTGACGCCCGGGATAGCGAGCGGCGAAAACGACGCGAGGCGTCGGCGTCGGCGCATCGGCCTGGAGCCTCGGTGCCGCTCATGACCCCACTCCCGACCGCGCTGGGCAGAGCCTCGCGGATTTCGCCTGGACCTCCGCGGAGCTGTTTCCTCCCGCGGCTGGTCGCTCGCCCTCGTCATCCTCGTCGCGGAGTCGGTCGCGGCCAAATGGGCGGCGCGCGCGGTGTCCGCGGCGCTGGCGCGGACGGGCCATATCGACGAGACCGCGCGTCCGGCGCTCGCCTCCGCTGCGCGCTACGGCGTCCTCATCGTGACGTTCGTCGCGGCGTTGAGCCAGATCGGCGTTGAGACCGCCTCCCTCCTCGCCGCCCTCGGCGCCGCGGGCCTCGCGATCGGCCTCGCCTTGCAGGGGACGCTCGCCAACATCGCGGCGGGCATCATGCTGCTGTGGCTCAGGCCCTTCCGGTCGGCGACTATATCGAAATCGTCGGCGGAACCCCGTTCGCGGGCACGGTGAAGGAGATCGGCCTCTTCGCCTGCCAGCTCGAAACCTACGACGGCCTCTTCGTGTTCGCGCCGAACTCCGCGATCTGGACATCCCCCTTGCGCAACCATTCCCGCATCGCCGGCCGGCTCGTCAGCTTCAATGTCGGCTTTGCGCCCGGCGCCGACATGGCGCGCGCCAGGGCGATCCTGCTCGAGGCGATCGGCGGCGAGCCCGGCGTTCTGAAGGAGCCGCCGCCGGAAGTGTTCGTCGCCAATCTGACTGCGCGGCGCGCCGCTCGCGACATGCCGCTTCTGGGCGGCGCACGAGAGCATCGGCGCGGTCCAGCGGTCGATGCTCGACGCGGCGCGGCGAGCGCTGGAGGCGGCGGGCCTGCCTCCGACCCAGCTCGTCCGGACGATTCCCGCCGAAAGCGACCCGTCACGCCTGCTGTGAGGACCGCTTCAGAATCCGTAGCGCTTGGCGAAGCTTTCCAGATTGACGGCCCCGCGCCGGTGCATGCCCTCGCCGATCTTGCGCTCCCCGTCATGCGCCTCGACCGCGAACAGCACGCTGCGGCCCTTGGACCTCGACGACCTTGGCCGTCGCGGTGACGGTGCGGCCGATCGGCGTCGGCGCGAGATGGCGGATGTTGACCTCGGCGCCCACCGTCACCCATCCCGGCGGCAAATGGCCGGCGATGGCGAGACCCGACGCCTTTTCCATCAGCATGATCATCATCGGCGTGCCGTAGACGAGCGGCATCCCCTCGACATGGCCGCCGACCGTGAGATCCTCGGTGACGATCTCCTGCTTGCGGCCGGTCATGCCGACCTCGAACGCCCTTCAGCGGATCCGCCTCGCCGCTCGCCTCCGTCATCGCGCGCGTCTCCGCGGCTCGTGCGCGCCGCCGCGCGCGGGGCAGCCTTCAGCCGCCGGTCCGCCCCTTCGATCGCGGCCCCCCAAGAGCCCCAGATGTAGATGCAGCTGAACAGGAAGATCCACACCACGTCGACGAAATGCCAGTACCAGGCGGCGAACTGGAATCCGAGATGATGGCGGGGCGTCATCTGCCCGGCCCAGGCGCGCGCCAGGCAGACGGAGAGGAAAATGACGCCGATGATGACGTGCGCGCCGTGGAAGCCGGTCGCCATGAAGAAGGTCGCGCCGTAGATCGAGTTCTTGAACGGGAACGGGGCGTGTATGTACTCGTAGGCCTGGGTGATCACGAACAGGACGCCGAGCAGGATGCCGACCAGGAGAAAGTTCTTGAAGCCCTGGCGATTGCCCTCGCGCAGGTCGTCGTGGGCGACGTTGACCGCGAAGCTCGACGTCACCAGGACGAAGGTGTTCATCAGCGGCAGCCGCAGCGGATCGAGCACCTCGGTGCCCTTCGGCGGCCACATGCCTCCGGTGAAGTCGAGCCGGCCCACGACCTGCGGATCGCTCGGAGCCGAGCGCGGAGCCGAAGAACGCCCAGAACCAGGCGACGAAGAACATCACCTCCGAGGCGATGAACAGGATCATCCCGATGGTCAGCCCATGACGGACGATCGGGTTGTGATAGCCGCTCTGCGCCTCGAGGATCACGTCGCGCCACCAGCCGGCCATGGTGAAGAGGACGCCGGCGACGCCGAGCGCGAGCACCAGCGGGCCGATCCCCGACGCCATGCATGAACATGACGAGGCCGATCGCGGTCACCAGCGCGCAACCGGCTCCGATGATCGGCCACGGGCTTGGATCGACGAGATGGAACCCTGGCCGGGCCGGCGTCGGCGCGTCAGTCATCGTTTCGCTCCTTTCGTCAACCGGCCGGGCCGGCGCGTTCTGCTGGATTGCGGCTCGACGCCCGGGCGGGCGGGCGCGGCGAACAGCGTGTAGGACAGCGTGATCGAATTGACCTTGGCCATCGACTTGTCCGTCTCGAGCTTCGGATCGAGGAAGAACACGACCGGCCATTCCGCGCTCTCGTGCGGCCCGAGATGCTGCTCGCTGAAACAGAAGCACTGGATCTTGTCGAACCATGCGCCCGACACTTCCGGCGTCACGTTGAACGTCGCGTTGGCGGCGGTTGGCTGATCGCTGAGGTTGCGGGCGCGGAAAAAGACCGTCGCCGTCTTCCCCGTGCGAACGACGACGCTGTCCGTCTCCGGCTCGAAGCTCCAGGGGAGGCCCGGCGCGACATTGGTGTCGAAGGCCACCCGAAGCGTGCGCCGTCCCTCGGACGCCCGCGTCCGCCTTCGCGATCTGCGGCGTCCCGCCGTAGCCGGTCGCGCGACAGAAGGCGGAGTAAAACGGCACTGCCGCGTAGGCGAGGGCCAGCATTCCGACGCCAAACGCCACGCCGCCGAGCGCGAAGCGCCGGTTGCGTCGCGCGAGGTCCTCGTCAGCAGCGTTCAATGCGCGCTCCCGGGCGCCGCAACGACAGGCTCCGCCCCGTGCTCGTCGTAGCCCGGAATGTGAGGCGGAGTCTCCCAGGTGTGGAACGGCGCCGGCGATGGCACGGTCCACTCGAGCGTGGTGGCTCCCGGGCCCCACGGGTTGGCCGGAGCGGGGCGCTTGGCCTTGAAGGCCTCATAGATGAGATAGAGGAACACCACCGTCCCCCCGGCCGAGATGAAGGCGCCGATCGACGACACGAAATTCCAGAACCAGTAGGCGTTGGCGTAGTCGATGGTGCGGCGCGGCATTCCCTGGAAACCGAGAAAATGCTGGGGGAAGAACGTCAGGTTGATGCCGACGAAGGACACCCAGAAGTGCCATTTCGCCAGCCTCTCGTCATAGAGATAGCCGGTCATCTTCGGGAACCAGTAGTAGAAGCCGGCGAAGATCGAGAACACCGCCCCGAGCGACATCACGTAATGGAAATGCGCGACGACGTAATAGGTGTCGTGCAAGTAGCGGTCGACCGCCGCGTTGGCCAGCACGACGCCGGTGACCCCGCCGACGGTGAAGACGAAGATGAAGCCGATCGCCCACAGCATCGGCGGCCTGAACGAGATCGAGCCGCCCCACATGGTGGCGATCCAGGAGAACACCTTGATGCCGGTCGGCACCGCGATCACCATGGTGGCGAAAACGAAGTAACGCTGCGCCATGAGCGACATGCCGGTGTCGAACATGTGGTGCGCCCAGACCGCGAAGCCGATCAGCGCGATCGCCAGCATCGCGTAGACCATGCCGGCGTAGCCGAACACCGGCTTTTTCGCGAAGGTCGAGACGACCTGGCTGATCATGCCGAAGCCCGGGATGATCAGGATGTAGACCTCCGGATGGCCGAAGAACCAGAAGATGTGCTGATAGAGGATCGGGTCCCCGCCGCCCGGAAGGCTCGAAGAACGTGGTGTGGAAGTTGCGGTCAGTCAGCAGCATGGTCAGCGCGCCGGCGAGAACCGGCAGCGCCAGCAGAAGCAGGAAGGCGGTCACCAGCACCGACCAGACGAAGAGCGGCATGCGAAACATGGTCATGCCGGGCGCGCGCATGTTGAAGATCGTGGCGATGAAGTTGATCGCGCCGATGATCGACGCCATGCCGGCGAGGTGGAATGACAGGATGAAGAAGTCGGCCGCAGGACCCGGCGTCCCGACGGTGGAAGCCATCGGCGGGTAAAGCACCCAGCCGCCGCCGAACCCCTTGAACCCCGGCGAGCCGTCGACGAACATCGAAATCATCGCCATGACGAACGCGGCGACCAGCAGCCAGAACGACAGGTTGTTCAGCCGCGGAAAGGCCATGTCGGGCGCGCCGATCAAGAGCGGCACGAACCAGTTGCCGAAACCGCCCATCATCGCCGGCATCACCATGAAGAAGATCATGATGACGGCATGGGCGGAGAAGAACACGTTGTACAGGTTCTTGCCGGCGTCATGCGAGCCGTCGCCGTCGAGAATTGCCGACAGCACCGGAAAAACGTGGCCTCCCGGGAACATCAACTCGGCGCGGATGGCGATCGAAAGGATCATGCCGATGACGCCCGCGAAGATCGCGAAGGCGAGGTAGAGCGTGCCGATGTCCTTATGATTGGTTGAAAACAGATATCGCCGCCAGCCGGTCGGGTGGCCGTGCGCCTCGTGAACCTCGGTTTCCGAGTGGGCGAATTCACTGACTGACGCCATGATTTTTGGCTCCCGATTTTTCTTGGACAAGGGCGGCGGGCGCCGCCGTCACGGCTTGAGTTGCGACGCCTGTGCGAAATCGACGCCGTCCGCGTGGGCGAACTCTTTCTTGGCGCCGGCGAGCCAGGCCTGATAGGCGCTTTCGCTGACGACATGGATTTCGATTGGCATGAACGCGTGGTCGATGCCGCAGATGTTGGAGCATTGCCCGTGGAAGACGCCTTCCTGCTCGGCCTTGAACCAGGCCTTGTTGAGGCGCCCCGGGATCGCGTCGATTTTCACGCCGAACGAGGGAACCGAGAAGGAGTGGATGACGTCCTGCGAGGTGACGTCGACTTCGACGATCTTGCCGACCGGCACATAGGCCGCATTGTCAACCGTGAGCAGGCGGGGCTCGCCGGGTTTGAGGTCCTTGTCCTCCTTGATGATCGAATCGAAGGAGAAGCCGCCCTCGGACTTGGGATAGCCGTAGTTCCAATGCCATTGCGAGGCGGTCACCTTCAGCGTCATGTCCGGCGCCGGAATGATCAGCTGATCCGCCAGCAGGCGGAACGAGGGAACCGCAATCACGACGAGAATCAGCGCGGGGATGACCGTCCAGGCGATCTCGAGCGGTCCGTTATGCGTCAATCGGGACGGGGTCGGGTTCGCCCGCTCGTTGAAGCGGTACATCACATACCCGAGCAGCGCGAGCACCAGAACGGAGATGGCGATCGTCACCGGTAAAAGGATCGCGTTGTGGAACCATTCGATGTCGTACTGAATGGGGCTGTTGGCCGGCAGAAAGCCGATGGCACCCTGAACCGGCGCTCCGATGATCGCCGCTCTCGCCGAGCCGGCCAGCACGCTCATGAGGAGCCCCGCAACGCCCGCCCGCAACGCAACCAAGGGTTTGCCCATTCCCACCAGTCTCCACCATCCAGCTTGCGTCAGTGCGTGAGGCGTTTCGCACGGCGCAGCCGCCCGCGCCAGTTTTTCTTGCGCGGGACGATATACCGCGTCATCGAAAATTGACAAACGAAAAATCCGTTTCTTGGGCTAGACGCCCTCCCGCGCGGGCGCAGGCTCCTTTTGGTCATCGCGACGCCATGACTACGCCCGATCCGTCGAACCCGATCGCGGCTCTACAATTTCGCCAAGGACAGGCGGAACGTCTCATGCTCGACCGAAAGCGGTATCTCAGCCTTCCGCGATGATCTCAAAGTCGACGTTGACCTGCCCGGAATGTGGCCATCGATCCGTCGAGGTCATGCCGACGGACGCATGCCAATTCTTCTATGAATGCAAGGGATGCGGAGCGCTGCTGAGGCCGCGCACCGGCGACTGCTGCGAGTTTCGCTCCTTCGGCGACGTTCCGTGTCCGCCGGTCCAGGAGGCGCGGGCCGCGGGCGAGTTGGGTCTCTGCTGCGGGGCGCGGTGAGCGCGTGGGAGGCGGCTGGTCGGCGCAAGCGTGGACAGCTTAGCCCGCGGAGGCATGGAGCGCCGGCATACGCTGAATTGAAGCGCAAGGAGCGGAGTGTCGCGGCCGGGGCGGAGCCGTAGAAAGGGAGACAAGCAAAGTTCCGGAGTCGTCCCTATGTTCACCGTCATGCCTGACCCCGCCAGCGCCCTTGCTCCTGACCTCCTTGCTCCCGAAGACATGTGGGAAGCCGTCCGACGGCGCGATCCCGCCTACGACGGCCTCTTCTATGTCGCGGTCAAGACGACCGGCGTCTACTGCCGGCCGAGCTGCAAGTCGCGGCCGCCGAAACGGGAGAACGTCGCCTTCTATCCGAGCCCCGAGGCCGCGGAGCGGGCGGGCTTTCGCGCCTGCAAGCGCTGCCGGCCGGACCGGCTCGGCGCGCCGGACCCGCAGATCGAGGCGGTCAAGCGCGCCTGCGAGAGGATCGCGTCGGCCGAGGAGGCGCCGCCGCTCGCCGAACTCGCGGCGGAAGCGGGCCTGAGCCCGTTCCACTTCCATCGCGTCTTCAAGAAGGTCACCGGCGTCACGCCGAAGGCCTATGCCGCCGCCGAGCGGGCGCGGCGCGCCGCCGAGAACCTCAAGACCGCCGCGACCGTGACCGAGGCGATCTATGACGCGGGCTTCAACTCGTCGAGCCGCTTCTACGAGACGGCGACGGCGCGGCTCGGCATGACGCCGGGCGCGGCGCGGCGCGGCGGCGACGGGCGAACAGATCCGCTTCGCGGTCGGCGAGGCGTTCGCTCGGCGCCGTCCTGGTCGCCGCCACCGACAAGGGCGTCTGCGCCATCATGCTTGGCGACGATCCCGACGACCTCGCACAGCGAGCTGCAGGACCGGTTTCCGCGCGCCGAGCTCGTGGGCGGCGACGCAGACATTCGAGAGAATGGTCGCGACCGTCGTCGGCCTCGTCGAGGCGCCCGGCCAAAATCTCGATCTGCCGCTCGACATCCGCGGCACCGCCTTCCAGCAGAGAGTGTGGCAGGCGTTGCGCGCGATTCCCTCGGGCCGGACGTCGACCTACGCCGAAATCGCACAGGCGCTCGGCCATCCCAAGGCGGCGCGCGCCGTCGCCCAGGCCTGCGCCGCCAATCCGCTGGCGGTCGCGATCCCCTGCCACCGCGTCGTGCGCGCCGATGGCGGCCTGTCGGGCTATCGCTGGGGCGTCGAGCGCAAGCGCAAGCTTCTCGACCGGGAGGCGACGTGATGCCGGCGCTCAATCGCTCCGCCCCGAAGAAGTGCGTCCGGCGACAACCGGCCGGATGAGGGGAGGACCGTCGAAGCGGCGATCGACGGCGCTCGACTGGGCCGCGATCGAGGCGGATCTCGACGCGTTCGGATGCGCGGTCGCGCCGAAGCTCCTTCCGCCGGAAGTCTGCCGGGAAGTCGCGGCGACCTTCGGGGACGAGTCGCCGCTTCCGGTCGACCGTCGTCATGGCGCGCCACGGCTTTGGCCGGGGCGAATACAAATATTTCGCCGATCCGCTGCCGGAGCCGATCGCCGCGCTTCGCCGCGGCCTCTACCGGCCCCTTGCGCCGATCGCCGATCGCTGGAACGGCGACGATGGGCGTCGACGTCCGCTATCCCGGCCGAGCACGAAGCTTTTCGCGCGCGCTGCCACGCGGCGGGGCAGACCCGGCCGACGCCGCTCCTGCTGCGCTATGGCCCGGGCGACTACAATTGCCTGCATCAGGACGTCTACGGCGAGCCTTGTCTTTCCGCTGCAGGTCGCGATCCTGCTCTCCGAGCCGGGCCGCGATTTCACCGGCGGCGAATTCGTGCTGACCGAGCAGCGGCCGCGCATGCAGTCGCGCGCCGAGGTCGTGAGCCTGGGCCAGGGCGACGGCGTGATCTTCGCCGTGCGCGAACGCCCGGTCCGGGGCGCGCGCAGCGCCTATCGCGTCATCATGCGCCATGGCGTCAGCCGGCATGCGCGGCGGCGAGCGCTTCACCCTCGGGATCATTTTCCACGACGCGCTTTAGCCGCGCGCCGTACCCCGTCCATAGACGGGCGTCCTTCCGGACGCCCTGTGGACCGCGGCTGAAGGCCTCGGCCTGGTCCAATCAGTCTCGGGGTTCCCGCGCGCCTTCCGGACAGAACTTCTCAAGAACGCGGACCTGGCGCGAGTTGATCACCATGCGACGACAAGGCGGCGAGAATCAGGGCCGCCTCGGCTGAGGCGTTCCCAAATCATCATCAAGTAACAGGACTCCGCGATGCGGGCGTAAGTCACGATGGACCGGCGCGCCGATATCATGGTCCTTCGTCGAGAAAGATTCGCTTTTCGGCGACCGCCTCGGCCAGCAAGGTTTCTCGCCGGGGTACGCCTGCCGCTCGCCGATATAGACGACGTCGTGGCCGGCATCGCGGAGGGCGCGAATCCGCCGCGCCACGATGTTCGAATCGGCAGGTACGCGCACGCTATTCGGCGGCGATCGTGAGGTCTTCGGCTGCGGCGACTTCGCTCAGGCGGCTGCGTAAAGCAGGCAGGCGTCAATGTCTTCCCGCTCGAGCACGGGATAAGCTTCCAGGACGGCTTCCCTGCTGGCGCCGTTGGCGAGCATGGTCAGGACCATCGAGGGCGTTATGCGACGGCCCCGGATGATAGGCTTACCGCCCATTTTCGCCATTTTCCAGGTTCAGGGGCGATGCGGGCGAGGAGAGCGGCGGCGTCCATCGGCTACAAATAGCATATGCGCCTCCCTTTTACGAAGCACGAGAGGGGGGACGTTGGGGGGCGTCATCGAAGCTCAGTCCTCGTCATCTTCGTCTTTCTCTTGATATTCGCGGCGCCAGCTTTCGACGCTGAGCCGCTCGATTGCGGCTTTGTAGTCCTCCGTCGAAAAGGTCCTCGTTTCAGGATCTCTCAAGTCGTCGTACAGCTGGCCTGTGAACACCGAGCCCACCGCATGAATGGCCTCGTGTCGATCCAGGCCCTCCGCCATCAGCCGATCGACGGCCCGCCGGACCGGCAGCTCGTCGCCAAGCGCAATCTGGTTTTCAATAACGACATGGACTAGGGCATGGGTTCGTTCGTTCGGCAGCGAAACGCGGGCGCGCCGATGGTAGTCCAGCGCCTGGTCCAGGCGTTCCTGTTCGGAGAGAACCAACCATTGTTCAAGATCCGGAGCGACGTCGGGATCGTAGCCGCCCTCGACGTCGGCGTCCTCGTCCTCGCCGTCCGACTCCTCGAAAAGATCCGCTTCGTCTTCGAAAACATCCGACTCGTCTTCGGAAAGATCCGAGTCGTCCTCGATCTCGCCAAAAGTAAAACCGTCCGCGCCGAGCCGTCGGCGCAGGAGGTCGACCCGCCGCCTGATCTGAGTGGGCGATTCGGACGGCCCGGGGACGTAGAGCGGCTTTCCCTTGAAACCGAATTCGAACTGAGCTTCGCAGGCGTCCGCGGCGACGTCGCCGAACAGCGGCTCGATCGCCCCGTAGTCGGCAGGCGGCTCCAGTCCGAGGGACCGCGCGTAGGCCACCGCGTCGCGCAGCAGCTTCCGGGCGTAGGAAGGATCGACGGGCTCGAAGGGCGCGGCCGTCCCGAGACTCTCGACAACCGTTTTGATCTCGCCTTCGTCGATTTCCCGGAACATCGCGTCCTTGACGCCGAGGCAATAGCGGTCGACCAGAAAGCCGGCCAGGGCGGCGCTGCGGGCGCCGGTCTTGCGGATCAGGATCACCATCCCGACGCTGCTCTCGAACATTTCGTTTTGCAGGAGGCAGGAGTGAAGCGGCGCGGCGCTCGCGCGACGCACCTTTTCGGCGAGGCTCCCCCTGCCGTCGGCGGCTCCGAGCCGGCGCCTTTCCGCCAGCAGATTCTTCCTCCGTACAGCCCTGGCTTGTCGGCGTTGAGAATTTCTCGACCCCATGGCGCAATCCTCGGCGCGAGAGCAAACCAGTCGAACGCGTTGCAGCGCAGCCTTGGCGCCGTCCGGTTTGCGGTGCAAGGGCTGAGCCGCGACGCGGGCGTATTCGCGATGGAGCGGAGGGCGCCCGCGGGCTTCCCTGCGCGGGCTATGCGACCGACCGGTCGGGGGCGTCTTGCCAAGAGCGCAGCGACCTGTCGCGAGTGCGACAATTTGGCTCGTCGCGGCGGTCGAGGTTAGAGCTATCCTGAGTTGAGGCTCGGCCGGTCGAAAAGCTGGCGCGATCTCGCCGAGCTTAGACAGCGCCGGGCGGTCTGCAGCCCCCCGGCGCGGTCGCCATATCAAGGACGCCGCCGTTCCCTCGCACGATAAATCTGGTCGCGGAACCTCTCGAACAGCTCTTGTATCATCTCAAAGGTCCGAAGCAGCCTCTCGGCGCCGGCGGCGTCTCCGGCGCCGCTTTTCAATTCGGCGATCAGGCCCCTTTGTCTGGCGATACGCTCCGCGCCGTCCGCAAGTTTAAGCTCGACAATTCGCAAGTGTTCATCAGTCGCGCCGAACCGATTTTCTTCTTCGCTCTTATGGCGTTAGCCGTTGGTAAGGCCCCAAGCCAGCGGCGCCGAGGATCCAGTCCTCCGGTTTGACCTGCGGCCCGAGCGCTTCGAGCGCTCTGCGCCAGCCGAGATAGTTCGGCAGATTCTTGGTCGCGACGCCATGGAAGCGGCGCATCCATTCTTTGAGCCGGCCATGGTAGGCATTGACATTATTGATGTGGAGGTCGGGGGCGTCCGGGCTCGGCTTTCCTGGAGCGGGCAAGACGTGATGCGGAATGCCCGCTTTCTTGGCGAAGGCGACGATGGCCCTGCCGCCGTCGCAGCAGAACTGGTTGGCGGGAGTGACAACGCCGCCCAATGCTCCTGTGATGGACGCCCGGTCGAGCTTGGGCAGGACGGCGTCAATGGTGGCGCCAGCGCGGTCTCGCGCAACGATCACCGGGATCTGTTCGGCGGACAAGCCGCGCTTTGCCGCCTTGCCGCCCCTCTTGCGTGCCTTGCGAGGAAGATCAGATCGTTTCCCCTTGAATGACTCCAGAATAAACGTCTCATCCCCTTCCACAATTCCAGACAGGGTCTTGGGTTTGTCGGACGATAGAGACTGAAGAAATCGATGCCTCCATCGAAATGCTGTTTTATAGTCGACTTCGCAGCGTTCCGCAGCTTTCGAGGTGGTTACTCCATCGATCATGGATTGGGCCTGCTCCCGCCACTTTTCTCTCTTGCGCAATCTCGCCAACGGCGTCTTGTCAAGCCATTGAATGTGCGGCCGCAGCCGCGGCAGCGATACCGGGGCAATCCATTCGCCTTGCCCCACAAAATCACGTCCCGATTTGCGCAGTGTGGACACCCCATGCCGACGACCCGACGGTGGCCGACTTCAGCCACGGAACCCAACCGGGAACGGCTTGGGTTCGGCGGTGCAGGGGGCTCCACTGAGCCCTCCAACTCCGGCATGATCGTGGAGTTCCGATCCGTGACCGCCGCCTCAATGGCGCAGCCCCAATATTCGAACGCCTCGTCATCAAGGCTGGCCATCGCCTCGGCCAAGGCCAGCGACCGGAACGCCTCCCGCCGCTGCGATGACGTCAGCCTCGCTGTTCCAGCCACCCATTCCGCGAAATCCGCGACGTCCATGCATGCCTCCTCGGAACCTGCGAGGAAGCCTACCATATACCAATAGCTAACGCCATAAGAGCTTTCTTCTTCAATCAAGAGACGCTTCAGCGTGTCCTGACGAGCGGATTCGTCTCCCACCGAAGTTGGTCGGCAAAGCACAAGATATTGCCATGACAAGGGAGGCGGTCGACGTCGTCCATAGGGGACTCCATTCGTCTCCATAACAGCGATGAAGCGAAGCTAGGCAGTTTTGTCCGGCGGCGAAACTTGGGTCGGTGCCTTAAGGCGCTTCCCCTAAGGGATTCTCCGGAGGTCGCGGATCGAGCCGCGAACGGATGCCGGCGACGACGCGCCCGATTCCGTCTGCCCGCCGTCTATCGGCCGGGATGACGAGCTTGCCGCCGTCGATGATTTTGACTGCCTGAGCTAAAGCGACCTCTGCGCGCTTCGGTCTAAAGATCGATTTGATACCCGCATCCGCGCAAAATATCAATTTTCGCATGGGGCCCGAAAACGGGCTTTTGCGGGATCCCCCGGCTTTGCCGGATCTCGCTCGCGGGTCTAACTATGGTTCAGAGATTCCGCCGATCGAGGTTGTCCCATGGCCCGCCAGCCCACGCTCTTCATCCCGCACGGGGGAGGACCCTGCTTCTGGATGGAGTTTCCGCCGCCTTTCGGGCCGCACGCCTGGGACCGCCTTCGCGACTATCTCGCCGGCCTCGTCGCGTCGCTGCCCGAGCGGCCGAAGGCCTTTCTGGTCGTCACCGCCCATTGGGAGGCGGACGAGCCCACCGTCAGCGTCAACCCGAAGCCGGGCATGCTGTTCGACTATTACGGCTTCCCCGAGCACACCTATAAGCTCAGCTATCCCGCCCCCGGCGCGCCGGAGCTTGGGGCGCAGGTGAAACGGCTCATCGAGGCGACCCACCCGCCGGTTGCGACCGACGCGACCCGCGGCTTCGACCACGGCGTGTTCGTGCCCTTCCTCATCGTGGATCCGAAGGCGGAGATTCCGGTCGTCATGTTGTCCTTGCGCAAGGATCTCGATCCGGACTTCCACATCTCCCTCGGCAATGCGCTCGAGCCCTTGCGCGATCAGGGCGTGGCGATCGTCGGCAGCGGCATGAGCTACCACGACCTCAGGCATTTCTTCGACGGCGGCGAGGGCGCCTCGGCGACCTTCGACGCCTGGCTCGACGAGACCGTGAAGAAGCCTCGAAAGGACCGGGAAAGGCGGCTCGTCGCCTGGGACAAGGCGCCGGCGGCGCGCGCCTGTCACCCGCGCGAAGAACACCTTCTGCCGTTGATGGTGGTCGTCGGCGCCGCGGGAGACAGCCCCGGCGGTTGCGATTTCCGCGACGTGATCGCCGGCAAGACGATCTCGGGCTTTCGGTTCGGGTAGATTTGAAGGCGCGCACCCCTTCTCCCCTTGGGAGACGGTGGCCGGCGAAGCAGGCCGGATGAGGGTTCGCCCCGCTTTCCCTCGGTGTCTTTCGCGCCTCGGCCGGTTGTTTGATTTTTCAAAACGAAGGACGCAAGGGTCGCACGAAGGTCACCAAGGCGGCTCGCCGGAACCACGACTTGCAAGGGCCATTTCGGCTCCCGGGTCCGAAATGTGTGAATTTCACGGCCCCTGTCCCTCCTCAGTCCGCTAGCCCAATCACGGCCGACAGCATGCTGTTGAAAGCGACGACCTGATCGGGGCTGAGCCGCCCGATGACTTGTCCGATCTTGTGTTTCGGCATGGCGAGAACTTTCTCGATCATGATCTGCGACGCGTGCTGCAGGGAGTTCCCCGGTGCGGGCTCGATTTGCAGACGATAGATCGGCGCGTCTTCGAGCGCGCTGGTCATCAGCACGAGCAGCACACTGTCAGTCGCTCGCATCCGATCCGACTGGATAACGACCGCCGGGCGCGGCTTGCCATAATCGCCGGGGGGCGCGACAAGAACGATGTCGCCTCGCTTCACGAGCTCGGCCACGCGAACGACGACATGATGAAGTCGGTCGCGTCGATCTGCTCGGGCTTGTTCTCCAGCAGCTTCGCCTGCCGCTCGGCCTCTTCGACGAAGCCTGGCGCCCGCACGTCCGGGACCCAGATGCGCAGGAGCCGCATCCCCTTCGCGCGCTTGGAGACGCGATAGCGCTGAAACTTGCTCAAGGCTTGCTTGGCGTTGGTTCTCGGCATGGCGGTCTTCGTTGCGCGCTACCTCGAGGTTTTAGGTAGCGCGCTACCGGCCGCTTTTCAAGGTGGTCACCCGTCCACCTTTTTGGCCGCTACCGATCGCCGTCGACCTATCCATCGTCCGCGAACGTCATGATGGACGGAGAAATCGCCCCAAATCAGCCGCAAGTCACTCCAAGTCCATGAAAAAGCTCAAAACGGCAATAGGCAAGTCTTGCCAAAAGTGGGCATGGACTTGGGGTCGGCGCCCTATCCGCTTGGCGCCGGCGGCTCATTTTCGCAGGACGGGCAAGGACACGCCTACGCCTTCAGCTCCGCCGGAAACCCTTCCGCCCGCAAGTCCGTGTGCAGCGCGTCCTCGATGAGCTTGACGACCTGGGTCGACTGCGCCCCGCCGCCGTAGGCCTCGCGGGCGCGGATGAAGGTCTGGGCGGTGATCGCGGCGAGGTCGAGCGGCACTCCGAGCTCGCGCCCCAGCGTCATGGCGAAGCCGAGGTCCTTGCAGGCGAGCTCCATTGTGAAGCCGACGTTGTAGGAGCCGTTCAGCACGAGCTGTGATTCGGTCTCGTGGACGAAGCTGTTGCCCGAGCTCGCCTTGATCACCTCATAGGCCTGCTTGAGGTCGAGGCCGCCGCGCTTGGCGAGCATCAGCGCCTCGCCCGCCGCGACGAGATGGATAAAGGCGAGCATGTTGGTGATCGCCTTCATCACCGAGGCCGAGCCCAAGGGACCCACGTGGAAGATCGGGCCGCCCATGGCGTCCAACGCCGCGCGATGGCGCTCGAACACGCTCGCCTCGCCGCCGACGATGATGGCGACCCTGCCCGCGGCCGCCTTGTGAACGCCGCCGGTCACCGGCGCTTCGAGGGTGAAGACGCCCTTTTCCGCCGCGATCGCCGCAAGCCGCTGGATCGAATCGGAGTCATCGGCGCCCATCTCGATCCAGGTCGAGCCGGGCTTGAGGCCCGCGTGCGCTCCCTCCGGGCCGGTCAGCACCCGCTCGGAAACGGCCGGCGAGGGGAGGCAGGTGACGACGGCGTCGACCTTCTCCGCGAGTGCCCTAGGAGACTCAGCCCAGACGGCGCCGGCCATGAGCAACGGTTTCGCCGCCTTGTGATCGATGTCGTGCACGATGAGCTCGAACCCGGCCCGCCGAAGGCTGGCGGCGAGCGCCCCGCCGAGACTGCCCAACCCAATGAAGCCGTAGCGCATCGCCATTCACGCCTCGCAAACCATTGTCCGGGAGAATAGGCGCTCGGCCGCGGCGGGCAAGGGGCGGATCGTCGCGGGGTTTTGAAGGAGCGGGCCGCTGGCGTCCGGGCCTTGATTGCACTAGGTTTATTTTCGCGTAGAGTGACAGAAGCGCGACCGCCTCAATTCGGAGCCTGCAAGGTGGAAACGATCGCGGCGGTGGCGGCCAAGAAGCTTGCGAAGTTTCTTGCCCACGATTTTCTGGACATATTTGGTCCCTCCCACGACGAGGTCGCCGAGGCTCTCGGCTCCCTCGCCAGGAGCGCCATCGAGTGCATCGCCAGAAGCGATGCGCTCTACCACAACTTCGAACACACGATGCTGGTGACGATGGTCGCCCGCGACATCCTCCGCGGACGCGTGCTCTCCCAGCGGATCGAGCCGGAAGACTACAGCCACCTGATTTCCGCCTGCCTTCTGCACGACATCGGCTTCGTGCGCGGCGTCCTGAAGGGCGACACCAGAACGGAGTTCGTGGTCGACGACGGGGGCAAAAAGGTCACGCTGCCTCGCGGCGCCTCGGACGCCGCCCTCATGCCCTACCACGTCGACCGTTCAAAGCTGTTCGCCTACGAGCGGCTCGGGACTTCGAAGCACTTCGATCCCGCCCGGGTCGCGGAGGCGATCGAGCTCACCCGCTTTCCGCCCCGCCTCGACGGCCGCGAGAACGCCAATCTCGAGGCGAGGCTGATGCTGGCCTCCGATCTCATCGGGCAGCTCGGCGACCCGCTCTATCCGAAGAAGGCGAACGCCCTCTTCGCCGAGTTCGAGGAGATCGGGACGAACCGTCAGTTCGGCTACCAGACGCCGGCGGATCTGGTGGACAAGTATCCGAAGTTCTTTTCCGATCTGGTCGCGGCCCACATCGAGGAGGGCGTGAAATACCTTTCCATGACCGCGTCGGGCCGCCAGTGGATCGCCAATCTCCACAATCACGTCTGGTGCGCCGAGAACGGCGCCTATCTGATGGGCCCGCAGCACTGAGATCGGTCAGTCCGGCGCGGCCACCGGCCCGAAGCGCGGCACGAGATGCAGCGCCGAGCCTTCCCAGGGGTGGGCCTCCGCGACCTCCTCGTCGAGCTCGAACTCCGAGTCCCGGATCGTCCGGCGGAATGACGTAGCCGTCCTCCCACCGCATCGGCTTCTTCAGGATATTGGCGTGGAAGCCGTCCCAGCGCTCGATGCTCTCGAGGATGAGGAAATTCGGGGTGCAGGCGGCGAGCTGAACGTTGGCCGCCCCGACCACCGGTCCGCAATAGAGATGCGGAGCGACCTGGGCGTAATGCGCCTCCGCCATCGCCGCGATCTTCTTGGCTTCGAGCAGTCCGCCGACCCGGCCGAGGTTCGGCTGCAGGATCGAGGCCGCGCCGGTCTCGAGCACGCGGGCGAACTCGTATTTCGTCGTCAGCCGCTCGCCAGTGGCGATCGGCATGCGGCAAAGCGCGGCGACCCTCGCCATCTCCTCCGGCGCCTCGGGCGGCGTCGGCTCCTCGAACCACAGCGGCTCGTAGGGCTCGATCCGGCGGGCGAGACGCAGCGCGCCGGAGACGGTGAACTGGCCGTGGGTGCCGAACAGGAGGTCGCATTTCTCGCCGACCGCCTCGCGCAGAGTCTTGCAGAAGGCCTCGCTGAGCGCGAGCCGCTCGAGGCTCGGCTGGCGGGGGTCGAAGGTGGAATAGGGGCCGGCGGGGTCGAACTTCACCGCGGTGAACCCCTGCGCGACATACTTCAGCGCCCGCTCGGCCGCAGCGTGAGGGTTCGAGTAGACCGGGCTGTCGGAATAGGCGTGCGCGCCGGGCTCGTCAGGGTAGAGATAGGTGTAGCTGCGCAGCCGCTCGTGGACTTTTCCGCCGAGAAGCTGGTAGACCGGCTTGTCGACCGCCTTGCCGACGATGTCCCACAGCGCCATCTCGAGGCCGGAGAGCACGCCCATCAGCGAGACGTCGGGCCTCAGCGTATAGCCGCGCCCGTAGACGTTGCGCCACAAGGCCTCGATGCGGAACGGGTCCATGCCGGCGACATGGCGCTCGAACACGTCCTCGATCATTGGAACGAGGGCGGAGGGCGCGAAGCTCGCCGCATAGACCTCGCCGACACCCTCGACCCCGCAGGCGGTCTTGAGTTTCAAGAACACGAAATAGCGGCCGCCGAACGCGGGCGGCGGATTGCCGACGACGAAGGTCTTGAACTCAGCGATCTTCATCTTTCGCCCCCCTTGCCCTCACCCCGATCGTCTCCCGCAAGCGGGAGAGAAAGGAAAGTCAAAACACGATCACGTTTCTGAGCGCCGCGCCGGAGCGCGAGGACGCGACGGCGTCGTTGATCCTTTCCAGCGGATAGCGCCCGGTGATGAGCTCGTCGAGCTTGAGCCGCCCCTCGCGGTAGAGCGCGACGATCTTCGGCACGTCGATCAGCGGCCGGGCCGAGCCCATCTTCGAGCCGAGGATCTTCTGCCCGTCGGCGGCGAGCCAGCCGGGGTCGATGGTCGCGGCGACTCCGGAAGCCGGCATGCCGACGAGCACCGCCCCGCCGTTGCGCTTCATCAGCGAAACGCCCTGTTCGGCCGCGCCCTTCACGCCGACGGTGACGAACACCCAATCGGCCTTTCGGCCCTGGGTCAGCTCCTTCACCCGCTCTCCAACGTCGTCACGTTTCGCGTCGATCGTATGCGTCGCCCCGAATTCGCGCGCCGCGGCGAGTTTTTTCGGCTCGACGTCGATCGCGATGATCGGATCGCAGCCCGCGAGGCGCGCTCCCTGGACGGAGTTGAGGCCGACCCCGCCGCAGCCGATCACGACGACGCTCGAGCCCGCCCTAACATTGGCCGTGTTGACGACCGCCCCCATGCCGGTCAGGACGCCGCAGGCGATCAGGGAGGCGCTGTCGAGCTTCACGTCCTTGGGGATCGCCACCGCCTGCGAGGCGTCGACGACGATGCGCTCGGAGAAGGCGCCGGTTCGCAGTCCGTGGACGATCGGCTTCCCGGCGCCGTCGTGGAGAGGCGTCGCCCGGTCAAGCGGAAAGACCTCCTCGCAGAAAACCGGCGCGCCTTCCGCGCAGGCGGGGCAGAAGCCGCAGTTGCGGATGAGGGTGGCGACCACTTGATCGCCGGCCTTGAGGCGGGCGACGCCCGGGCCGACCGCCTCGACGACGCCAGCCGCCTCGTGTCCATAGACCGCAGGCAGTTCGCCGCCCCACGCGCCGTCCATGTAGGAGATGTCGCTGTGGCAGATCGCGCAGGCGGCCGTCCTGATCAGAACCTCGCCGGGCCCGGGGGGCTTAAGCTCGACCGTCTCGATGGAAAGCGGCGCGCCGAAGGCGCGGCAGACGGCGGCTCTGGTTTTCATGCGCTTCCCGGCGATTCGCTTTGAGGCTCGACGAGAAATTTTCGTCGCCGCGCCCTGGAGTTCAAGCGCAGTCTTGATGTGGGGGCCATGCTTTTTTCATGCGGCCTCGGGCGCCAACACGGCAGCAATCCCCTTACCCCGCCCCCAAGCGGGCTCCGCCGCCAGCTCGCCTGACCCAATCTGGACTCGCCCCGCCGGATCTGGCGTCCTCCTTGTCGGCTTGTGTGAATGCGGTAGGGTCGGCGCCGAGAGATGCCGAAGACCTGAAGAGGGAGCGCGCCATGCTGTTTGCCGCGGATGGACTGATCGGATGCGACGTCGCGGCCAGCGACGGCCGCGTCGGCGCCGTGAAGGATTTTCTGTTCGACGACCGGAGCTGGAAGGTTCGGTGGATGACCGTCGACACCGGTCATTGGCTGCCGGGCCGCAAGGTGCTGATCCAGCCGTCGGCGATCGCGCCGCTGCAGCTGCCGCCCAAGCCCGCCATTCCCATGTTCAGCTTCGGCGGCGAGACGCTGACGGTGACCGTCAATCTGACCAAGCGGCAGATCGAGGCCAGTCCGGAGGCGCTCGAGGACGAGCCGGTGACCCAACAGATGGAGCAGCGCCTTTACGACCATTACGGATGGGATCCTTTCTGGGGCGCCTCGTCGTTCGGCGCCGAGGCGATCGTCCCTGAGCCGTCCGATCGGGCGCTGCCCGCCGAAGTCGCCGAGGGGCGATCCGCGCACCGGGACGCTCCGGCGGGCGATGCGCATCTGGGCAGCGCCGCCGCGGTCAAGGGCTATCATGTCCACGCGTCGGACGGCGACATCGGCACGGTCGACAATCTGCTCATCGACGACGTCCGCTGGCTCGTCCGCTATCTCGTCGTCGACACCGGTCACTGGCTGCCCGGCAAGCTTGTCCAGCTCGCCGTCCACGCAGTGACGGACATCGACTGGCGCGAGCGGCGCGTCGGCGTGAACGTGGCGCGCGAACAAGTGAAGTCGGCCCCGGAGTGGGACCCGGTGGCGGTCATGGACGAGATCGCCGAGCAGCGGCTGCGCCGACATTTCGGCTGGCCCGGCTCCTGAGGCGGATTGCGGTCGGGACGACGGCTGAAAGCGCACGGGTCGCTCGACTTCGCCTCCTGCTGCGCGCCGCGAAGCCGCGCCGTCGGAAAGACGTTCCCGAGCAGGACTACGCCGCGTGCGCCTGACGCCCCGATTCGACGAGGCCTTCCGCTACGCCCACGACCTGCATCGGGCGCAGCGGCGCAAAGGCGTCTCCATCCCTTATATCGCGCATCTGATGGCCGTGGCCGCCCTGGTCATCGAGCACGGCGGCGACGAGGACCAGGCGATCGCCGCGCTTCTCCATGACGCGCCGGAAGATCAGGGCGGCCTGCCGGTCCTGCGCGAGATCGAGCGCCGCTACGGAGCAGGCGTCGCGAGGATCGTCGCCGACTGCACGGACGCCTGGACGAATCCGAAGCCGGAGTGGCGCCGGCGCAAGGAGGCCTACCTCGCGAAGCTGCCGCAGCATTCCGAGCGCTCCCTCTTGGTGTCGCTGGCGGACAAGACCCACAATGCGGAGGCGATCCTTTATGATTGGCGCGCCCTTGGCGAGGCGGTGTGGCCGCGCTTCAACGGCGGCGCCGATGGAACCCGCTGGTATTATTCAACGCTCGCCGCCTTCTTTTCTCGCGCGACGCCCGGTCGACTGTCCGACCGGCTGTCGCGCGCGGTGAGCGAGTTCTCGCAAGCGCTGCCTTCGAGAACGAATTAAATCTCGCCGGCAATCCTCCGGGTCGCCTCCTATTTTCGCCGATACCGAACGGGACGTTGCCGATGCGGCGCCCGGGGGCAGCAAGGAGTGCGCTAAAGGTTCTTGTTTTGTTCAAAAGCTCCGGCTATCGTTCGGCGCATGTCCGAACCCGAAGGCCTCACCCTCGCTTCTCCCGATGACCTGGCGTCGGCGCTCGCCTTTGCGCTGCGATTTCACGGCCGCAGGCGGACGCACAACGCCGACGAGATGATGGCGGAGATCGTCGCGCGCCGCCTGGTCGAGCATCTCGAGCGCGCCGGGTTCGTCGTGATGTCGAGGCCGACGGCGCCGGGCCATGCCGTCCTCGGGCGCGGCGCGGGCGAGGACGGCTGAGCCGTCGACGGTCCTACGGCGCACGTCGCTCGCGATCACGCCCGAGGCGCAGCCGCAGCGATCGCCTCGCTGGCTTCCCACAGTCTCTTCGCAGCCGAGTCGTCGCGCGCGGCGGACGACGGCTCGGCCGCCTTGCGCATGATGAAATAGGCGCCGGTCACGTTGGCGACGTCGGGCGACGAGGCGAGATAGACGAGCGTGTCGGCGCCCTGCTCGGGCGAGCTGAAGAAGGGCCTCGCGAGAGGCAGCAGGAGACCCGTCAAGCCGCCAGAGGCCGATCCGAAGCGGGTGGCGACGACGCCGGGATGGAAGCAGTTGGCGGTGACGCCGGTTCCGGCGAGCCGGCGGGCGAGTTCGCGGGTGAATAGGATGTTGGCGAGCTTGGAGCGCCCGTAGGCCCGCCAGCCGTTGTAGCGACGCGTGCTCTGCAGGTCCGAGAAGTCGAGCCGCGCGCCCTGGTGCGCCGATGAAGAGGTGGAGACCACGCGCGCCGGCGCTGAGGCGGCGAGCTTGTCGCGCAAGGCGGCGGTCATCAAAAAATAGGCCATGTGGTTGAGGGCGAAGGTCAGCTCCAGCCCTTCCGCCGTCGCGCGCCGGTCGGCGAACATCGCGCCTGCGTTGTTGATCAGCACGTCGACGCGCGGCTCCTGCGCGGCGATCGCGAGCCCGACGCGGCGCGCCTCGGCCATGAGCGAGAGGTCGGCGAGATGTACGCTGTGCCCGAGCCTCGGCGCCTGCCTCTCGAGCTTGACCAGCGTCGCCTCGGCCCGGTGCTGGTCGCGCGCGACGAAGACGACGCGCGCCCCCATCCTGGCCAGCGCCAGAACGGCGGCTTCGCCGATGCCCGACGTCGCGCCCGTCGCGACCACCGTCTTGCCCTTCATGAAGATTCCATCCGAGGACGCCGTGCGCCGGCCCAACCCTTGCTGGACGCCGCGCCGTCGTCAATGGCCGGCGAAGGCGACTTGCGGTTCAGCCGCAACAGGCGCCAGTTCCGGAACCTTCACGCGATCGCGCCCTGAGGCGCGACATCCTGACATTGAGTTAGAGATCAACGTAGAGAAGAGCGGCGCTTGCGCGGCGCGGCTTTCTCGAAACGAGACGCCGTTCCTTACCGCTGCGCCGAATGGCCGCAGGATCTTTTGACGTCTTTCTCGTGGCGAGAACGCTCGGCGCCGCGGAGTTGCCCAATTCTGCCACCAAAGTCGCCCAGGTTTCGCCAAGGACGCGGCTTCGCTATCCTTGTTTCTTTAGGCAGTTGATACTGAATGTTTTTGGAGGAAGCAGCGCCGATGGCCAAGGATCAGCAAGGTTTGACGCTCACCGGCTCACCGCAATCGGCGGAGGCATACGATCGGGCCGTCGCCGACTATTTCGGCCTGACCGGCGATCCAGTCGGTGTTCTCAAGCAGGCGCTGAAGGACGACCCGGACTTTGCCCTCGGCGGCGTGGCCACTGCAGGTCTCTTCATGATCGGCGGCTTTCGCGGCGACCACCCGGAGGTGAGAGCCGCGCTCGCCTCGGCGGAAGCCGCGACCCGCAGCGCGTCCTCGCGCGAAAGGATGCATCTCGCCGCCGTCAAGGCCTGGTCGGAGGGCCGGTCGCCCGACGCGGCGCTGCTCTGGGAGTCCATTCTGACTGATTGGCCGACCGACGCCCTCGCGCTCCGCTTCGGCCAAGACGCCTATCTGTTCCTCGGCCGGTCGCTCTCGATCCGCAACTCGGCGGCGCGCGTCCTGCCTGCCTGGGACCGCGACAATCCGCTGACCAGCTTCATCCTCGGGACCTACGCGTTCGGCCTCGAGGAGGCGGGCGAGCTCGGTCCGGCGGAAAACGCGGGTCGCGAGGCCCTCACGCGCAATCCGCGCGACGCGTGGGCCGCGCATGCGATTGCCCACGTCATGGAGACCGGGGGCCGCCGGGAGGAGGGCATCGCCTTTCTTAGGGACACACGGCCCGACTGGGGCGCCGCGCACTTCATGGCCGGCCACAACGGCTGGCATCTCGCCCTGTTCCTGATCGAGCAGGGTCGCTTCAGGGAAGTGCTGGCCGATTACGACCGCTTCGCCGCCCCGAAGCTCGCCGACGACATGACGCTCGATCGGGTCGACGCGGCTTCGCTCCTGTGGCGGCTCGAACTGGCGGGAGCGGACGTCGGGAATCGCTGGGGGCCGGTGGCGGCGGCGTGGATGGCCCATGTCGACGACCACGTGCTCGCCTTCAACGATCTGCATTGCGCGCTCGCCGCCGCGCGCTCGCCCAACCGAGAGGACCTCGGCCGGTTCCGCCGATCGCTGGACGCATACGAGCGGCAGGGCACGGGCCACAACCGAACTCGTCACCGCGGAGGTCGGCCGCCGCTTCATCGACGGCGCGATCGCTTATGCCGAAGGAGATTTTCGACGCGCCCTCGACGCCATGCTTCCGGTGCGCTTCGAGACCTTCCGCATCGGCGGCAGCCATGCCCAGCGCGACATCCTCAACCGAACGCTGATCGCCGCGGCCGAGCGCGTGGGCGACCGGGCCTTGGTCCAGACTCTGCACGACGAACGGGGCCGCGCCCCGGCCTCGGCCGGGCACAAGGGGGCGTTTGGACCGAATCGGAGATCGGCGGGGCTCAATTGATCGCCCGCTCGAGGACCGACGGCGGATCGAAGCGACTGCGAAAGGGCCGCCGAGACCGACGGTGAACCGGCCCATACCTCCGGCTTCCCCATCGTTAACGGTCTGTTTAGCCGAACGAGCAATATTTGACTCATCGGCTGGGAATCGTCGCTATCTCTGGGACACGCGGATCGGAAGGGTGTCGTGATGACGGACGTGACGCGCCGGAAGTTTCTGGGCATGGCGGCGGTCGGCGCTCTCGGCTTTTCAGCGCCGGCGCTCGCCGACGCGCCCGACACGTATTCGCCTGAGGAGATCGTCGACACCGGCCACCGGTTCTTCGGCTCCATCTCGCGCGGTCTCGCCGAGGCGGTCCAGGAGGCTGGCCGCCGTTGGGGACTGCCGAACGCCTATATTCTCGGCCAGGAAGCCTCGGCGGCCTTCGTCGGCGGCCTGCGCTACGGGGAAGGCAAGATGTCCACCCGGAACGCCGGCAATCCGCCGCTCTATTGGCAAGGCCCGTCCGTGGGCTTCGACGCTGGGGCGGACGGCGACCGGACGATGATGCTGGTGTACAACCTGCCGGACACGGGGGCGATTTTCGATCGGTTCGCCGGAATCGATGGCTCGGCCTATTTTGTCGGAGGCTTCGGCTTTACCGCGCTGGACGCCAAGGGCGTCATCGTCGTTCCGATTCGCACCGGGCTCGGGTGGCGGCTTGGCCTCAATGTCAGCTATCTGAAGTTCACTCAGCAGGCGACCTGGAATCCGTTCTGACGGCCTGCCGCCACCGCATTCCCGCGATGCGTAGCGTGCTCTTGAGGTAGACAGAAAGCGGCCAAATCATCGATCTCAGGCCGGCGCTGGCCGGTTGGATGATGGGCGCGAGGCCGACCCTTGCCGTGGCGGCCGTCGACGACGGCGATGTCGAGCGCGCCATGCCGAGACACGCGGCGCGCCAAGCCTGATCGCACGCGGTCCCGATCATAAAACACTGACGATCCGGTCGTAACCGCGATCGGCTTTTCCCTATTGCCGTCTCCGAGCGGAGCAAATTAAGCTTTACGGCGTGTCCTTGGGGGAAGGAGCGATGGACATTTGCGTGATCGGAGCGGGGGCGATCGGCGGACTGCTCGCGGCCAAGCTTGCTGAAGCCGGCGAGAGCGTAAGCGTCGTCGCAAGGGGCGAGCACCTGAAGGCGATTCTCGAGCGCGGCCTCGTTCTCAAAGAGGAGGGGCGCGAAACTGTCGCGCGCGTCCGCGCGACAGGGCGGATAGCCGACCTCGGCCGTCCGGAGCTCGTCGTGCTCGGCGTGAAGGCGCATCAGTTGCCGACAGTGGCGGCGGACGTCGCCTCGATCCTGTCCCCGACGACGTTGGTGCTGACCGCGCAAAACGGGATTCCATGGTGGTATTTCTTCAAGCACGGGGGACCCTTCGAGGGCGTCCGGCTGAACAGCGTCGACCCCGGCGGGGTGATCGCCGACCACTTGCCGATCGAGTCCATCATAGCATCGGTCGTCTATCCGGCCGCGGAGATCGAAACGCCGGGAGTCATCAGGCATGTCGAAGGCTATCGCCTTCCGCTCGCCGAGATCGACGGCTCGAGAAGCGACCGCGTCGCGGCCCTATCGCAGGTCTTCTCGAGGGCGGGCTTCAAATCGCCGGTCATTTCTGACGTACGCGCCGAAATCTGGACAAAGCTCTGGGGCAATCTCGCCTTCAATCCGATCAGCGCGCTCAGTCGCTCGACGCTCGAGGACATCTGCCGGTTCCCGGCGACCCGCGCGCTTGCGGCGGCGATGATGCGCGAAGCGCAGACTGTCGGGGAAGCCTTCGGGGTCCGATTTCGGATCTCCATTGAAAAACGCATCGCGGGCGCCGAAGGAGTTGGCGCGCACAAGACGTCGATGCTGCAGGATGTCGAGACGGGTCGCACGATCGAGATCGACGCTCTTCTCGGCGCGGTCATCGAGCTTGGCCAATTGGCGAAGATCGCGACCCCGCATCTCGACGCGGTCTACGCGGTCGCGAAGCTGTTGGGCGAAACGCTCGGCAGGCCGGCGGGCCGGCCGGCCCTTACGCAAGCTTGAGCTTGGAGCGCGAGAAGATGAGCGCAAGTCGAACATTGCGGGCCCTGATTGCCTCCGGACCGGACGAGGCGACGGCTATCGCCGCTGAAGGCGCGCCGCCGCTGACCTATGCGGCGCTCCGTGCGCTCATGGATCGAACCGTCGATCGTCTCAATGAGCTCGGCGTCGGACGCGGCGACCGCGTCGCGATCGTGCTGCCGAACGGACCTGAAATGGCGACCGCGTTTTTGGCGGTCGCCGCTGCGGCGACCTCGGCGCCGCTCAATCCCGCCTATCGCCAGGACGAGTTCGAGTTCTATATGGACGACCTCGGGGCGAAGGCGCTGATCGTCGAGGCCGGCAGCGCTTCGCCCGCGATCGCGGCGGCGAGAAAGCTGGCCGTCGCGGTCCTGACGCTGACGTCGGAAGCGGAATCCGGAGCGGGCGCCTTCCGGATCTCCGGACCGTTGGCCGGAGAGGCGGCGCGTCCCGGCCCGGCCGATTCCGATGACGTCGCGCTGATCCTGCACACTTCGGGCACGACCTCTCGCCCGAAAATCGTGCCGCTGACGCAGGCCAATGTTTGGGCGTCGGCGCGGGACGTCGCAAACACCCTTCAGCTCAGGGCGAGCGATCGCGCGCTGAATGTCATGCCCCTGTTCCACATTCACGGGTTGATCGCCGGGCTTGCGGCGCCGCTCTCCTTTGGCGGAAGCGTGTTTTGCACCCCCGGCTTCAACGCGCTCAGGTTTTTCGCCGCGATGAAGGCGGCCCATCCGACGTGGTACACGGCCGTGCCGACGATGCATCAGGCGATCCTGACCCGGGCCGACCACAACAAGGAGATCATCGCCCGCAATCCGCTTCGCTTCATTCGCTCGTCGTCTTCGTCACTGCCGCCGCAGGTGATCGGCGAACTGGAGGCGATCTTTCGCGCGCCGGTGATCGAGGCCTACGGAATGACCGAGGCGACCCACCAGATGGCGTCGAATCCCTTGCATGGGACGCGCAAGCCCGGGTCGGTCGGACTCGCTGCGGGCCCTGAGATCGCGGTCATGGACGAGGCCGGGCGCCTGCTCGCCTCCGGCGAGACCGGCGAAGTCGTCATTCGCGGTGCAGGCGTCACGTCGGGTTACGAGAACAATCCGGAGGCGAACGCCAAGGCGTTCGTGAACGGATGGTTCCGCACCGGCGATCAGGGCGTCATCGATCGAGAGGGTTATCTGACGCTCACGGGGCGGCTGAAGGAGATCATCAATCGCGGGGGCGAAAAGGTGTCGCCTCGCGAAGTCGACGAAGCGCTGATGGACCATCCTGCGGTGCTGCAGGTCGTTACGTTTTCCACGCCGCACGAGATGCTCGGCGAGGACGTCGCCGCTGCGGTGGTGCTACGCGAAGGATTGACGGCGACCGAGCAGGAGCTTCGCGCGTTTCTTTCCGAACGCCTCGCTGCGTTCAAGACGCCGCGGACAATTCTCTTTCTCGACGAGATCCCAAAGGGGCCGACCGGCAAGCTGCAACGGATCGGGCTGGCGCAGAAGCTTGGGCTGGCGTGAGCTGCGAGCGCGGAGGCCAGAGCTGCGTGTTGCGAGATTATGCACGCAAAACGCATGGGCGCCCTCGGTGATCGCGCGCTCAACGACGTCTCATCGAACTTGATGCGGCGCGAGCGGGCCTCGAAGCAGCGCTCATTCCACAGGCGGCCCTGCTGTTGCGCGCGGAGCGAACTCACCCGCCAAGCGCCGATACATGCTCGAGATCCTGGCGGCGCTGCTCTGCGCGCCGTCGGTAGCTCGCCTCGTTTTTGGTGGCGACAAGCGTGTGGGGGCTGCCGCGTCTTTCGGTCGCGAGGTCGAGGTCGCACGTCGCGGTCCGGACGCTTTGCTCGACGTGGCTCCTACGATCCTGGACCGCCTTGAGGCGCCACTGCTGTTGATCGGGCGCAACCAGGAACGCGCCGAGCGCCCGGCAATCGGCGCATGTGCATTTGAGCGGATTGTCCCTGGTCCAGTCCCGCGGCGCCTCCAGCGGCAGAGCGATTTGCCTGCGCAAATGGTCGAGAGTCGCCTCCCGGAGCCGCGCCGCCGCCGGCCAAGATTTGCTCTCCGCCAGCTTGGCGAGCGCAAGAGCGGCGGGCGTCAAAACGTCGTCCGGTCCGTATGTTTTCGGCCAAGCCAACACGCGCTCGATTGCGCGCGCGGCGAGCCCCGGATCGATCCGGCTCGTCGCCGTCAGAAGATCGACGACGAAGCCGGGCTTCACCGCTTTCGGCCGCATCCAATGGTCGACTTCCTCCCGCTTGGTTGGGTCGCCCGGCATGGCGTCTATCAGGGCGTCGCCTATCCGCCCGAGATCGCCCAGCGCGCCCACCGGCGTTGCGACGCAGCGCAGCAGCAGATCGCCGCAGCCGCCGAGATGCCCAGGGGCATTACGCCTGACGATCCTGAGCAGCAGCTCCGTCGCACGCGCGGGCGAAAGCAGGGCGGCGGCCCGCACGATCGCTTCATTGTCGGCCGCGGCGTAGTGGCCTTCAGCCGACACCTCGGCGAGAAACTCATCGATGCGCTTCACATTCCCCAGTCGGACCTGCAAACCGAGCATCCTGCCGGCTTCGGCGTCGTCGTCCTTCCGCCAGGACGAGCGCGGCCAAGAGCGCAGCATATGCCCCGAAAGCTCATCGGCCTCACGCCACAACGACGACTTGATCGACGCGCCGCTCGTCTCCCAGCTCGCCGTCAGATTTTCGAGGTACGGCAGCGTCGTCCGGAGGCCGGCCTGATTTAGCACCGCGAGCCTGCGCGTTGCGGGCCACAAGACGAGGCCGGCACGGCGATAGGTGCGCTCGAAGGACGCGCCTTCGTTGCCCGTCGCCTCCTGAAAATGTTCCTCGTCAGGCTCCAGATCCTCGAAGGCGTCCTGCGGGCACAGTTCGTCCTCCGTGAATGGAAAATCGTCGAACTCGGCCTCGTTGCCGTCCGGACGCCGCCACTCGGACAGGGTCAGCGCCCGGTCGCACACTTCCGCGACCTCGAACTCTTCGTCTCCCTCATCTCGACTCCAGCGCTCATGGCCATAATAACCGGAATGCTCGGCCGTGCCGCTCTCCTCGATCGACACCAGGGCGAGGTGGAGGTCGCAATCCGCCTCCGCGGCGGCACTGATCAGCACGGACGCTGCACCCGCATCGGCGCCCTTGAGCGCGCTGAATGACAGCTCCGCCGGCGTGTAAGCATGCTCCAGGGGCACGATGAGCTTGTCCGGCTCGTCCTCCGCACTCGCCCAATTCCGCAGCGCCTCCGCCACCCGCGCCTGCTCGACGCGATAATCGGGCGCCTTCAGAGGGCGGCTTTTGTCTTTGAACCGCAGATTGAAGACGAGGGTGACGCGAAATCCCCTCGTGACAGGTCGCACTTCGTGCACGCAATCGGCGTAGAAACCCGCAAAGCCAACCTCCGACGGCTCCTCCGGATGCAGGTCCAGCGCCACCTCCCGGCCGGCATGCTTCACAATCAATTCGCCGCCGCCATGGGTCGAGGGCAGCATGAGCACCATCGTCGCGAACATGCCGGGGACCTTCTCGGTGTCCCGGTGGTCGACGAAGAAGCTGCCGGCGTCGTAGACAAGAAGCTTGTAGAAGTCGGCTGCAAGCGACCCGCTCACGCCAAGTCCGAGGGCCACGTCGGCGACGAGCTCATCCAGGGTCTTCTCCCAGTGACGCCCCCCGATCCGTACCCTGGCGGAATTGACCTGCCAGGTTCTCCGCACTTCGCGATCGACCACGGTCTCATCGCCCCGGCCAAACGGCGCCGCCTCGGCGATTGCGACGAGCCGCTCGGCTTGCGCGGGCAAGATCGGAAAGGCGATCCTGCCGACGCCGTCGACATCGATCGCGGGCATGAAGATCTCTCGAATTCCGCCGACGCAGAAATCGCCAGGACGCTCAATGGAACGCAGGCTGTCGAGCAACTTGGCGGCGATCGACGACATGGGCGACTCCCTGCAACCTGCAAATGAAGTGAAAGAACTCATGTCTCAAGACGTCAAGATTGTGAGCGGGCAAAATTGCCGGGCGAGGGTTAGCTTGGCGCGGCGCCCGAGCTTCGCGAAGGCGGAGTCTTTCCTGAACGTTGCCCCGACGGTTTCCGGCGGCCTCAGCGCGCCAGCTTGGCGGCGAGGAACTCACCCGCCGCCTGCAGGCCATCGGGCGAAATGGCGTGGCCGAGCTCAGGATAGACTTGCATGTCGACCTCAAAGCCGGCCTTCTTGAGAATACGGTTCGCCTGCACAGTTTCCTGCACCGGCACGACGTCATCCCGCTGGCCGTGGAGCAACAGCACAGGCGTCTTGGAGGCGGCCGTCGGCCCCGGCGGTAATGCGAGTTGCCCGGAGGCGGCGACCACCGCGCCTATCGGCCAGCGGCCGGCGGCGATGGCGTCGAGCGACATGATCGCGCCTTGCGAGAAGCCGAAGAAGGCCACGCGGTCGAGCCGACCGCTGAATTCGGCCTTGTCGATCTCTTCGGCGACGACCCGGTCGAACCCTGCGCGTGCTTGCTCCACCCGTTGCGCTCGATTGGCGGTGTCGAGGCCGACGACGCTGAACCATTGCCGCCGCAAGCCGCCGCCCTCAAAGGGGTCCGGCGCATCAGGCGCGGCGAATGCCGTGTCGGGAAGGAAGCCTCGGAGCGTCTCGCTGAGCGGAGCGAGATCGGCGCCGTTGGCGCCGACCCCATGCAGGAAGAAGACCAGGTTCTGTTGGGAAGGCATGCACATGCGGTCCTCTCGCAGGTACTTTCGAAGGTCGAGCGGGCGCCGCCTCAGGCACGCGCGGGAGCGGAGCCGGAGCGCGAGGCAAGCGCGGCCGCGGTCGCGGTTCCGGCTTCGGTTCAGTCCGACATTGCGAAAGGAACTCCGGCCAGGTCTGCTATTGGTGGTCCCGGCTGCATTCGCGGCCTTGCCCGAGCATAAGGTTCTCTGCTCCCGCAGCGCGGCCCGAAGGTAACAGGAGGCTAAATTCTGCGCCAGCACGGCGCTGGAGGGAGGAGAGATAAGTTGACTTGCCTTCAGGCGACCGCCGTATATTGAGTCCGACTTCGTTCGGCCGCATTCGCTGTCTACCGGCGGGCTTCGTCTCAGCGCCGATGCCGGTGGGCAGACGCCCTTCGGGGCCGCACTGGACGCGTGAAAGGCAACGAGGGTGTGACGACCGCTCTTGTGCGCCAAAGTGGGTATCCCGGCGAATTCTCCTGCCCGGCAGGGTTTGCGATAGTGTTCAGGCGTGCGGACAACAATTCGGAGGAGATGATGACGACCATCGAAACCAGCCGCCGCGATCTCATCCTCGGCCCGACGCTCGCACTGGCTGCAATGTCGCTCAGCGTGAGCGCGGGCCGCGCGGCCGGCGTCGACCCCGCCATGACCATCGTCAAGCGGCCGGACGAAATTCCATGGAAGCCGCTCTACAATTTCCCGCCCGGCATGGCCGAATTGGCCGCGATGTTCGGAGCGATCGATCAGCCCGGGCAGTATTTCGTCCTGATCCGATGGCATCCCGGCTACATGAGCGCGCCGCACTGGTATGAGACCGACCGGCTTTGCGTGGTGCTGTCCGGCACCTGGTATGTGGCGAGCGGCGAAGACTTCTCGCCCGACGCCACCGTGGCTGCGCCGGCCGGCTCCTTCGTGCGCCGGGTCGCCCGGACGCCCCACTATGACGGGGTCAAAAAAGGCGTCGATGAGCCGGCGATCATAGCGATCTCGGGCATCGGGCCGATCCACTATCACCTGACGGACACATCGAAGCCGGGATGGCGCGAGCTTTGATTTGGTCTCCAGCGGCGCGGACGCAGCGGATGCGCGTCCGGAGGCGGAAGGATGAAGTGGCTCTTCGCCCTCTTCTTAAAGCCCCGCGAAAGGCGTTTGCGACAGGCGCCCCGGAGGGACGGCGCTGAGGATCCTCGATCGAGAGGACCTTGAGAAGTCTTTGGACGGCGGAGAACCGGCCGTCGGCACGGGAGGACGTTCGATGAAAGCGATGGTCCAGGTCGCGGCTCTCGTGGGACTGGCGGTCGCCGGTGGGGTCGCCTTCGCTGAAGAGGCCGCGCCACCTGCGAATCCCTTGGACGTCATCCCGGAGAAAATGCCGTTCAACACACCCTATGGACCCCCGATCCCGCTTGCTCGGGCTCAGGCGGCGATAGCTGCTGCAGTTTCGGAGGCGGAGCGGCGCGGCTGGGCGTTGAACGTCGCGGTGTTCGATTCCGGCGCCAATCTTGTCGCCTTCGAGCGCATGGACGGAGCGCAGCTTGCCTCGATCGCCATTGCTCAACACAAAGCCCGCGCTGCGGTGGCCTACCGGCGGCCAACCAAGGCGTTTGAAGAGGGGATTCAGAAGCACGACTACAAATATCTCTTGACGCTCGACGACATCATCGCCTCGCGCGGCGGAATTCCGTTGATTGAGGATGGCAAGCTGATCGGCGCAATCGGTTGCTCAGGCGGAACCGGCTCGCAAGACGAAGCCGCCTGCATGGTCGGCGCCGCAACGATCAACAAATAGGCGTTACTCGCGGAAACGCTTGTCTGACTGTCGATAAGCTCCCCAAAGCGAGATTCCGCTGGAATTATACATGCGCGTCAAGCTACACGACGCTTTGGCAGGGCGCGATTAGCACCGGGCATTTTTTCAGTACGACCCTGTCAAAAGCCGTTAAAATAGCCAGACTCGTTTGTAATACGATGGTATGAGAAAACGCTCGGTTACTTCTCGACGCGGAAGGCTTGACTCTGTCTCCATCCGGAACGAGCATCGTCCGTTCATGACTGAACCTTGTGAGCAGGCGGAGATTGTGGGGAACAATCGAAGCAAGGTCGTCGTGAGCGGGGACAGTCGACTAAGCGCTAACTCTCAGTCCGGAATGTCGGCGTCGACTTGTGCGATTGCGCCCATAGGGAGGCAAAAAATTTGGAGGACGACAATGGCGCTTGCTTCTACAGTTGAAGGGGATCTCGTTTACGCTCCTGCTGCTCCTCGAACGAATGACGAACAAGGCGATCCGGCGCGCAAGCCCTCGCGGGCGTCGCCTGAAGAGGGGCTTCGCCTCATTCGGGATTTTCTGCGCATTCAGAGACCCGACCACCGCGAGAGGGTATTCGAGTTCGTGGCCGAGATTTTGAGCGTTCAGGAAAGAGGCTAGCTTAGCTATAGCTAAGCTAGCGAGCATGATCCTTGGCGATCCTTGGGCGTCTATAGCCTGGAAGGCATTCGTCCGGGAACCTTCGCCTTGGACTGCAGAAAATCGAGTGATCGTCGCCTCCAAAATGGCCGGCGCCTATTGGCGCGCCCAACGGAACTTCGAACCCGTGTTTTCGCCGTGAAAGGGCGACACCAATCGTTCGCCATGGTTCGTGACAGTACGCTGTTGTAACTGATCCATCAGAGATAATTCCGCAGCGCGCTACGCCATTGTTCGCCATGGACCGCCATGATACACTCCCGTCCACGGGACACAAACTGGACACTAAGAGATCATGGCGCGCTCGGTTCGAAAGGCCGGCTTAGAGACACGAACGGCGCGGCTGAAGTTGCCGGTGGCGCGAAAGCCCATGTTCATCCGGATCGGACCAGGCCTCTCGCTCGGCTATCGCCGCAATCAGGTGGCCGGCACCTGGGTGCTGCGCATCGCCGACGGCAAGGGCGGCGCGACTACGCGAGCGATCGGCACCGCCGACGACTTCACGGAGGCCGATGGAGCGAGCGTGCTGAGCTACTGGCAGGCCCAAGAGAAAGCGCAGTCGGTGGCGCGCAGTTCGAGCGGGCAGGGCGTTCCGAAGCCCCTAACCGTTGGACGCGCCGCGGAGGTCTATCTGGAAAAACTGGAGGCGAAGAACCCGCGAACAGCACGCGACACGCGCGGTCGGCTGAACTTGCATTTCCTCAACAAATTCGGCGACGAGCTGGTGACGAACCTCACCAAGTCGAAGCTCGAGGGTTGGTTGAATTCCATGGCCCTGAAGAGCGCCGATCGCGAGGCCGTCCGGAGGAGCAAGGACACGGCCAACCGTGTCTTGTCGATGGTCAAGGCCCTCCTGAACCACGCGCTCCGCGACCCCGCGAACGGGATCACCGACGATCACGCTTGGCGGTTGGTCAAGCCGTATCATGGCGTGGCGACGCCGAGGGCGACGCACTTTTCCGCAGCGCAAGCCCGTGCGCTCATCGAGGCGACCCCCGACAAAGAATTCGCTGACCTTCTGACCGCGGGCTTCTTGACCGGCGCGCGCTACGGCGAATTGATCGCCTGCTCGGTCCGCGACTTTGATGAAACCGCCAGGACGCTCAGCGTCGACGGGAAGACAGGTCCACGCACGATCATCCTGCAACCAGAGGCGGTCAGCTTCTTCAGAACTCTTTGTGGCCCACGAGGCCCGGACGAGCCATTGCTCAGGCGGGGCGATGGGGCACGTTGGAACCGGTCGCAGCAGCAACGCCGCATGGCGACGGCGCTGCAACGCGCTGGTCTAGATCAAGCAGGGACGTTCTACGCACTGCGACACTCATACATTTCGCGCGCCATCGAAGGCGAGGTTCCTCTGAACATTATTGCGGACAATTGCGGGACCAGCGTTAAATCATCGAGACGACCTATGCAAAGGTTCTCGCCAGCAAGCGCCGCGACTTCATTGAACGGGGCGCTCCGACTTTGACGGAATTCAAGGCCTGAACGCAAGTTGGAACGATGGCATAAGACCTCTCATTATGGTGACGGTCGTAAACATATCGACTTGAAAACCGATTTCGAAGCAGTAGACTTCTAGCAGCCTGTCGGACTGAGTACTATTCGGGCCATGGCGGTGGGCGATTGACGCGCACGCATGCTCCTTTGGCCCGGTTCGGCTGTGGACAGGCTCCGATTGGGCCTGCGAGAGGCTCTGTGGGGCTCCCTGTCATGGGCCGGCCGGGAACCGCTGCGCCCCGTCAGGCGGGGGCGAGGACGAACATCCGCTTCAAATTCCAGGCCATGGTCACGAGGCTCCACTCGCCGCGCACGTTTTCGAGCCCGCGCAGCGAAAATTGACGGAATCCGAGCGCGGATTTGATGATGCCGAACACCGGCTCCGGGGTCTGCTTGCGCAGGGCGTAGAGCGCTCGGCCTTCAGGCGTCTTCAGCCGATGCGCCATCGCCTCGACGGGCGTCGGGTCTTTCGGCGCCTCGGGCGTCGCGGCGAAGCGCTCGCTCAGCGGTGGATGATGCGGCTGACGGCCCATCGCGATCACCGGCTCGACGCTGGCCTTCTCGCAAGCCTCCACGTTGCCCGCGCTGAAATAGCCGGTGTCGGCCAGCAGATGGTCGACCTTGCCCAAGGTCTCGGGCAACGCGCCGATCTTCTCCAGCATCGGTTCGACCTGATTCTTGTCGTTGGGCGCCTGGACCACGTCTGTCGCCACCACCAGAAGGCTGCCCGCCGCCACCGCCGCTTGCGCGTTGTAGCATTGGTCGAAGCCGCCGCCGGCCACCGGCATGATGCGCAACTCCTCGTCGGTCAGGTTGACCTGATCGGTCGGCAGCGGCCCTTCGGTCGGCGGCGCCGGCGGTTTGCCTCTGGGCTTCTTGCCCATCTCGGCGGTCTTGGCCTCGCGCGCCGCCATCTTGGCCTCATGCTCCGCCATCTCGCGCGCATGCCGCTCCCTGGCCCGCGCCTCGATCTTCGCCTTCGCCTCAGCGATCTTGCGCAGACGCTCCTCGCGCCGCGCCAGTTCGTCGGGGATCGACATGCCGTCGGGAACATCCGACTTGTCCGCCGCCTCGGCCTTGGCCATGAGATCGGCGACCTCGGCCTTCAGTTGCGCTTCGATCCGGCCCGCATACTCATAGGAAAGCGCGCTGTGCCGGCTGGCGTTGGCGTGGATTTTCGTCCCGTCCAGTCCGATCGTGCCCATCTTCAACACGCCCATCTCGCGGGCGAGCCGAAGAACCTCGACGAACAGCTTCTCGATATCCTTCAAGAACCGCCGCCGAAACGTCGCGATCGTGTCGTGATCGGGATGATCGTTCGCCGCAATGAACCGAAACGCCACCAAGTCGTAGGTCGCCCGCTCGAGCTGCCGGCTGGAGAACACCCCCGTCGCGTAGCCGTAAACCAACAGGCCCAACAACATCCGGGGATGATACGAAGCCGAACCCGAACCGCGGTAAGCCCCGCTCATCCGGCCAAGGTCGAGACCGTCGATCACTTCGACGATGAACCGAGCCAGATGTCTCTCAGGCAACCACTCGTCCACCGAAGGCGGAAGCAGATAACCCGTCTGCCGATCAATCGTCCGGAAATTGTCCACGCGCCCCAGAACCACAACGAAAGAAAATCGACATGCCAATTCTACAGCGCCAAACGGCGCCAGTCTCCCACAAACTGCCGTTAGTGCCCTTAGACAGTTAAGTCCGACAGGCTGCTAGAGGAGACAATTTCGCGCGCTTTCAAAGAGAGCGCCCCCTATCTTGGAGGGCTTGAGCCGATTATCGTTGGGGGCTATGATTCTCCGACAATTCCTTACGGCGCGATTGATGGCGATTTTGACCTTAAAAAATTGCCGCGATCATAGCGCGCTTCATCTTTTCCTCGAAATAGACGTAGCGTTGTTAATGCAAAGTAGCCGTTCTGGGCGTGGTCTGAATTTATCGGCAACCGGCCCTCAAAGGTCGACTAGTATTACCAATTTGATCTTGGATCACTTTCTCTGATCGTATCTTCGACGCGGTTGAAACTGGCGGTTCATCGCATGATGCTGTCCACTTTTGCTACTCATTAGGTCGCCAGCATGCGCTACAGCGTCGCGATGGAAGTGAAATCGGGATTTTTTCCGTAGTTTGCCCCAATTTTCGCTCTGTCTGTCCGAAATGTCGATCTGAGAGAAAGAATTTCGGTCCAATATCCGACAGAGTTAAGGAGCCTTCGGCGAAATGGTAAATACTTTATTGCCCCGTCTCTCGCCCGGCCATTAACTGCCAGCTCCGAATGTCATTAGGAGTGATCGCTATCGTGACTTGCGGTAGTCGAGTAATATGAACTGGTATACTGGAAAAACTTCCTAGCGCTGCTCCGAAATTTGTCACATATTCCTGGATGAGCATAAGATTGACTGTAACAGTTGAACCAAACCCGATACTCATCGGGCGGGGCCATTGACATATCGAGGGTGGGCGGGATTATCCTGTCAGGCATGAATAAGGATCATCCAAACTCGTTCGATGAGACAGAACGCAGTGGCGCCTTAAAGCCGCGCTCCAGCGATCGCCTCGCTTCCCCTCAGCCAATGACGAGAGTCGTTGGAAAGCCGGGAAACGTAATTGCCAGCAAAGTAAAGAGCCGATCAAACGGAGCGCTCCAGAGCAAAGCCAAAATAGAGCGGAGCTTCGAAACCCCGTCGCCAGAAGCGATTGCGGGCGATTAGTTCATTGATAGGTGAGGCGCTTCCCAGCCGCGCCAGCTACGGCGCGACGCAGTGCGCTCGGTATCATCAACGCCGAGCTTGGCTCTGTTGCTATAGCGGAAATCGAACTCGGCGAGATAGCGGTGTAATGAGCCGGCTCCTCGCTGAAAGGAGTGGGTAAGTCGGAATTTGGGGCGGGTCCGCGATCGCTCAGAGGGGATCGCCGTTAACCTGAGGGGATGCAGGACACCGATCTTTTCCAGTTGGCCCTTGGTCTTTCGTCGCCGTGGACGGTGACGCGCAGCGAGTTCGACGCGGCGGACAGCCGGCTCGATTTATACGTCGATTTTCCGCGGGGGAGCCGGTTCGCCTGCGCGCAGTGCGGGCGCGAGGGCTGCGCGGTCCATGACACGAAGGAGGAGACCTGGCGGCATCTGGATTTCTTCCAGCACCGCACGCTGTTGCACGCGCGTGTGCCGAGGGTGACGTGTGCGGAGTGCGGCGTGCGCAAGGTCGCCACGCCGTGGGCGCGCGCGGGATCGGGCTTCACCCTGTTGTTTGAGGCCTTCGTGCTGACCTGGCCAAGGCGATGCCGATCGCCAATGCGGCGGTTGCTGGGCGAGCACGACACGCGCTTGTGGCGCATCGTCGAGCATTATGTCTGGCGGGCGGTGGAGGCGCTGGATCTGTCGGAATGGAGGCGCATCGCCGCCGACGAGACTTCGGCGCGGCGCGGCCACGATTACATCAGCCTGTTCGTCGACATGGCGCGCCGCAAGGTCGTCTACGTCGCCGACGGCAAGGACGCGGCGACGGTGAAGGAATTCGCCGATTTCCTCGAGGCGCATGGCGGCAAGCGCGAGGCGGTGACCGACGCCAGCATCGACATGGGGGCCGCCTTCGAGGCTGGGATCAAAGAGAACTTCCCGAACGCCGAGATCACCTTCGACAAATTCCACGTCGTCAAGCTCGCCAACGAGGCGGTCGACCAAGTGCGGCGCGAGGAGGCGAAGAACAACTTCCAGATCAAGGGCCGGCGCTACATCTTTCTGAAAAATGTCGACCGTCTGACGCAGGAGGAAAAGGAGGCGCTGTCGCGGTTGGAAGCGCAGAACCTGGACACGATCCAGGCGATGCAGATCCGCATGAACCTGCAACAGCTGTTCACGATGAGCGCCCGATCGGCTCGTCGTTTCCTGGACCGCTGGAACGCCTGGTTGAGGTCTGCGACCTCGCGCCGATGAAGAGGCTGGCCAAGACGATCATGGCCAAGTCCGAGGGCATCCTCAGATCGATCGCCACCGGCCTGTCCAACGGCGTCCTCGAGGCGATCAACGGCAACGTCCAGGCCGCCAAGCGCAAGGCCAAGGGCTACCGAACCAAACGAAACCTCAAAGCCATCGTCTACCTCATCGCCGGCGACGTGCTCGCTAATTCACCCATTTGAAACAGCGACGAGCCTCGGCCAGAGAAGGAACTGTTTGACGCTCTGGTTACGGGGCGGATTAGGGGATATAGAAGATTTGAAGGGAAGCTCAGAGGCTACAGAAGATGGGAAGAAATAACATTGACGACTCTAATGGACTCTGAACTCCATTTGGGACTTCTCCGGCATTAGGTTTTTAAAAATGAACTTAATGGAGGTCTGGCCGTCTCTGTCAGGGATTTTGAATTTTCTTGCCCTCACCCACCCCCGCCAATCAGTTGGAGCCATCTGATATGACCACAAGGAGTTATTCCCGAAAAAGAGCCAAAAAACAGACAGGTCCCAGAACTGGGAAAACGAAATGCGCCATCGAAGAGATGCGAGCCGACATTGCCTCTGGGCAACAATCACTCCAGAGCCTTTGGGATATGAACCAAAAGGTCTTAGCTAATAAATACCTCGTG
>CAWFVS010000056.1:0-24079 GCA_963819255.1 uncultured Alphaproteobacteria bacterium | reverse complement strand
GAAGACGCGGGCGGCGTGACAGCGCGCACGGTTTCAACGCGACTTAATGTTTTCATCGCGCTAAGTGTGAAAAACCGTCACTTTGCAACTCCCCCGGCGGATCTCGCTCCGTCCCTGGCGGCGGGCTTCGTCCACTCGCGTCGAGAGGCGCGCCAGGAGCGAACGGCCGACGCCCCGACGCCTCGGGCCAAATTATTCCAAGCCGGGCCAAAGCCAGTCCAAGCCGGACCAAGAAACGGGCTTGGATATTCTTGGATTTCTTCGTCCGATTCGGGGCTTTTCAATGGGTTACGGGCAATCCAAGTCAAAAAAATCACTGTTCTCCAAGCAGCTTCTGGACGACAAATTCTTCGTGTCCCTTGTGGTGATTTTTACCGCTAAGAACGCGAAGGAGCACGAAGGCTTGGCCGGCGCGCTGCATCGCGCCGTCATCGACGCAATCGTTGCGTTCCTCCCGGTCGCCACGCCGCTTCGCTTCTCGCGATGACGGCTCCTCCAAAAGCACACGGCCAAGCTCGTTTCCTCGCCCTGTCGCCGCGAGAGGCGACGGAAATTCTTCGGGATGACGGCCGTGGAGCCTTCTACCAGATCTTGGGGGTCCGAGGCTCCCGGGGCCATACCAGCTCCCGGCGTGAAACCAGTCATTTCAAGCCTTTGCGGCGCCATTTCCCGGCTACTCGAGCGCGCTTCGTGTATAATAACTTGCATTTTCTGTTATATCGGCCGGAAGGTACGAGCCAGCCCCTGTCCTCGTCATGGAAGAGAACATATCATGAACATTGCCTCGCCGCAAGGAATATGTTTGTCTTGACCCGTCGGGCTCGTTTGAGAACGCCCGCTTCTCGTATAGAAAAGACGTCTCGATCATCCGTCAGGGGCTTCGGTCGTTGAACGATCACGGCGCCACAGGCCCGAACCCGGCCGCTCAGCCGGAGGGGCGTCCGGCGAGGGACCCCGGCGAGCCGCGCCGGCGGCGGAAAAGCGCGCGGCGCCGAGCCGGCCGAGCCATACCCGCCCTGGGCGCCGGCCGCTCCGACCGACGAGCTTCCGGAGATCAAGAAGGCCGACGATCTCGAGGCGATCAAGAAGGCGGTCGACGACGCGGCTTCGGTCGGCGGGGGCCTGTGGCTCTCCTATCTGTTCGTTCTCTTCTATCTCGCGGTCGCCGCGGGCGCGGTGACGCATGCCGATCTCTTTTTCGAGAAGCCGGTCAAGCTGCCGTTCCTCGGCGTCGAACTGCCGCTGCTCGCCTTCTTCTTTCTCGCGCCGATCCTGTTCATCGTCGTCCACGGCTATACGCTCGTGCATCTCGTGATGCTGACCCTCAAGGCGAAAAGGTTCGACAAGGCGCTGCGCGAACGGACCGGCGACCAGAAGACCCTCCCACAGGACGAGACGCTGGCGCGCGCCGGATCCCGAAGCCCTGCGGTGGCAATTGCCGAGCAACATTTTCGTCCAGTCCCTCGCCGGGCCGACGAACGTGCGCGACGGCGCCTTCGGCTGGCTGCTTCTGTCGATGGGCTGGCTGACGGTAGCTGTAGCGCCGGTGCTTCTGCTGTTGCTGATGCAGATTCAGTTCCTGCCCTATCACAGCAGCTTCATCACCTGGACCCAACGTATCGCGCTCTTCGCCGATCTCGCACTCATGTGGCTCCTCTGGTGGTTGTGGCGCACGAAGCTCTCCGGGGCTGAGACTGACGGTCAGCCCCACCCGACGGCCAGGGCGTGGCTCGTCGCTGGCGGCGCGCTCAGCGTCAGCGCCTTTCTGTTCTCCTGGACGGTTGCGACCTTTCCCGGCGAGTGGCAGGAAGGCGCTTTGCCGGGATTGCGGCTCTTTCCGGCGACCGACCCGGCCGAATTCGTGTCATTCCACAACTGGCTTTTCAACAGTCCGGTCGATTTCGAGACCCGCCGCCGCTGGCTCCCATTCTCGAGTACCCTCGTTCTGACTGCCCTAAATGTCTATGAAGGTCTCGGGATCGACGATCCCGAGAAGGCTAAGTCGCGGGACTATCTCTTTCTCGCACGTAGTCGCGACTTGAAGGGCGCGATTTTGACCTCGCCAACCTGCAGAAGGTCGACTTCACGGGCGCACAACTTCAGGGCGCAAAATTGGATGACACGCAGCTTCAAGGCGCGCCGCTCGCCGACGCGCACCTTCAAGGCGCGTCGCTCGATCGCGCGCGGCTTCAGAGAGCGTCGCTCGATGGCGCTCAGCTTCAGGGTGCGAAGCTCGATCGCGCGCAGCTTCAGGGAGCGTCGCTCAACAATGCACAGCTTCAGGATGCGTCACTCGATGACGCGCAGCTTCAGGGGGCGAACTTTAGTAACGCACGGCTCCAGGGCGCGTCGCTCGGGGAGGCGCAGCTCCAGGGTGCGAATTTTAGTAACGCGCGGCTTCAGGGCGCGTCGCTCGATGGCGCGCAGCTTCAGGGCGCGAAGCTCGATCGCGCGCGGCTTCAGGGCGCGTCGCTCTACCATGCGCAGCTTCAGGGCGCGTCGCTCCGAGGACGCGCTGCTTCGAGGTTCGTGGCTCACTGGTGCCCAACTGCAAGGCGCGTCGCTCGATGGTGCCGAACTGCAAGGCGCGTCGCTCGTTGGTGCCGAACTGCAGGGCACGTCGCTCATTGGCGCGCAGCTTCAGGCGGCGAAGTTTGACGTCGCTGATCTGCGAGGCGCATCACTGCAAGCAGCATACCTCAGGGCGACCGAATTTTCGTCCACATTTCTCTGGCGCACCAATCGTGAAGTGCCCCGTGAGATAAGGGACATCAGGCTTCCCGAGGCGTTCGACGCATGGCAGCCGTTGTGGAAGCACGGCAATGGCGTTATTCGCCAGACAACGAAGAATATCAAGACCTGCGCAAGATGATGGAATTTCTCCCGCGATGGCGATCTGCGCAGCCGGGCGCTTGATCGCATACGTAGTCTCGACTGCACTAATACCGACCCGACGCTCGCGTCTTGCGATCCGTCCCATTCGCCGCCGACCGAGGCCGCCGCGTGGCGAAAGACGCTCGAAGTCGCTCGCGTCGACGACAGGGCCTACGCAAAGGCGCTGGCGGCAGAGTTAAAGACGCTTCTCTGTACGCTCGACCCCGACGATGTGACTTACCTCTTACATGGACACGGAGTCACTTTACGCTTTGCAGACACCGGCGCTGAGGCGCTGGCGCTGGTCAATTTCATCATGAGCAAGGATTGCCCCCTCGCCTCCGCGGCGCTGACCGACGCCGACAGGGCGACCCTCCTGGAAATCAAGAAGGACGCAGTAGATGCGGCCAAGAAGAACGAAATCCGTGACGTCGGGCACAGAAATCCGTGACGTCGGGCGCGGCATACTCGCCGTGACCGTCATCGCGAGGAGCCCGGAGGGCGACGTGGCGATCCAGGGGCCGCAGCCGCCGCCCTTTGGCCCCTGGATTGCTTCGTCGCTGCGCTCCTCGCAATGACGGCCGGAGGGGATCACCATGGTCGACACAATCGTCGAAAACCTCCGCTAAAGCCCGGCTCCTGCAAGCCTTGCGCGCGCTCGGCGACGCCAAGCGGGCGGAACAGGAAAGGCGCTACCAGAAATCGCACTGAGACCATTGGGGCGTTCCGCTGCCGAGGCATGGACGTCGCGATCAGGGAGACGCTCGGCGATCTCTCGCAGGAGCAGGCGCTGGAGCTTTGCCGGCGCCTGTGGCGCGAGCCGGTATGGGACCTCAAGATCGTCGCAGGGCGGATTCTCGGGCGGAAGTCGATCGCGCCCGACGCAAGAGTTTGGGAGTTCGTGACCGAGCGTCTCATCGATCTCGACGGCTGGGCGGTGGCGGACAGTCTGGCGACCGTCGCGTCGCGCTGCCTCATCGAAGACCCCTGCCAGCTCGACGTCGTCGAAACCTGGATCGAAAACCCGCACTTATGGACGCGGCGCGCGGCGCTGGTCTTCACCCTGCCCTGGGCGAAGGAGAAACGCGATCCCGAACGGATGCTCGGCTGGGCGGGGCACTGGCGGAGGATCGCGAATGGTTCATCCAGAAGGCGATCGGCTGGCAGCTGCGCGAATTGTCGAAGCGCGACCCGAGCCGCGTGCGCCGGTTCCTGGCGGAGCACAGCGGGACGCTGGCCGGCGTCGCCAGCCGCGAGGCGACGAAATTTCTGAAGGCGTGAAGCCGCGGCGCCGCGCGCGTCGATCGGTTTGACCTGGATCACACTCTCCGCCGGCGCGAAGCGCCATTCTTATGCGTCAAGCCGGTCGGAGATCCTGGCTGCAGGCAGAAAGGATGTTCCGCGGATCGCCGCAGAGAGCGTGAAGACATGGAAACATATGAACTCGACATCGATGCCGGGCAGGTCGTTCGCTGGCTGAGAAAGGAGCTCAAGGCTGACCCGTCGCGCTTCAGGGTCACAGGCTGGCTGAGCCGGGAGACGGAGAAAATTCCCCGTCGGCGGGAGTTTCGCCTCGGCGACGAGGAGCGCGAGGACTTGAGCGAGGTCGAGACCGTCGCCACTCTCGACATCGCCCCTGTCGACGGGAGAGAAGGCTGGCGGCCTCAGCGTCGTCGTCGAAGACGAAGCCGGACCCCACATATCCGATCGGGGAACGAGGGAACGAGCGGAGCGGCCGATCGACCTCGAAACCTTCTACAAAGAATTCATCCGCCCGGATCGGGGAACCGCCAACGTGACCGCCGAGGTGCGGGATTCTCGCGGCCAGAGATCTCTTGACCGCGCTCATCGACACGATCGAAGAAAATCGCCATGATTCGAGCCCCGGCGCGCCGGCATGACAGCGGAAGCCGCGATCTCCGGACGCGATAGAACAGCCGGCGCCTTCGAGCCGGCCTATCTTCGCCTCATGCGCTCGGGGGAGCTCGCCGAGCGCGCTCGTGCGGCCCGCGCGCATCTTCAGAACTGCGATCTCTGCGCCCGCTATTGTCGGGTCGACCGGCTCCGCTCGACGCGCGGCGCAGTCTGCCGGACAGGCGAGCGGGCGGTCGTCCATTCGGCCGGGCCGCATTTCGGGGAAGAGGACCCGCTGCGCGGCTCGAGGGGCTCGGGCACGATCTTCTTCTCCTGGTGCAACCTGCGCTGCGTCTATTGCCAGAATTTTGAGATTTCCTGGGGAGGCGAAGGCGTGGAGGCGAGCGACGAGGAGCTCGCCGACCTGATGCTGAGATTGCAGGCGATCGGCTGCCACAACATCAATCTCGTCTCGCCGAGCCATGTCGTGGCGCAGATCATCTCGGCCTTGAGCATCGCCGCGTCGCGCGGGCTCAGCCTGCCGCTCGTTTACAACACCGGCGGCTACGACAGCCTGGAGGCGCTCGCCCTGCTCGACGGCGTCGTCGACATCTACATGCCCGACGTCAAATATGGCGACGACGAGGCGGCGCACAAATATTCGCATGTTCGCGACTACGTCCGGGTCAATCGGGCGGCGCTGAGCGAGATGCATCGGCAGGTCGGCGACCTCGTCATGAACGCCCAAGGGCTCGCGGAGCGCGGGCTTCTCGTGCGCCATCTCGTGCTGCCCAACGACATCGCCGGCACGAAGGCGGCGCTGAGGTTCTTGGCCGAGGAGATTTCGGCCCGCACCTATCTCAATCTGATGGCGCAATATCGCCCGTGCTATCGCGCGGGCGAGCATCCCGGCCTCGACCGGCCGATTTCCCGCACGGAGTTTTTGCGGGCGCTGGCGATCGCCCGCGAATACGGATTTCGGCTCGACGCGGGGTCGCGTTTAGGGCGATGCCAACTCGACCGAGACCCGGCTGATCCCGAAGGCATCGACCATGGCGGACCTCGACAGCTTCTCGTTCGGCGACACGCCCGCTCTCGCGGATGAATTGCTCGGACTTGTGCTGATCGGAAAGAAGACGGCCACCTGCTGGGCCGCGAGCGAGGGCGGCAAGGGCGTCGAGGTCGGCATGCGATGGATCGTGAAGGACGGCCGAAGTCGGCCACGCGCGATCGTCGAGACAGTCGAGCTGACGCGGCGGCGGTTCGAGGATGTCGACTCGTCCTTCGTTTATGACGAGGGCGAGGGCGACCGCTCGAATATTGGCGGCGGGCGCACACCGACTATTTTACCCGGCAAGGCGCATTTGACCGGAGCATGGACCTCTATTGCGAGAGGTTCAGGCTGATCGAGATCCTCGACTGCGACTGAGGAAAGCCCGCGATCAATCGAATCGGGCAGACGATCGTGCGTGGCGGATGAGCCTCGACGACGCGGCTTAGGCCATCCCCTTTTTTCACTTCAAAAGTCCTCGATTTCGCGCGACCTTGCCGCCATAAACGCAATCTCGACCTTCTCGAGCGATTTGCGATGGCTGGCTCCCTCAACCGATTTTCGCTTTTTGTCGTGGCGAGCCTTTTCGTGTCCTTCGGCGGCGTCGCCGCCGACCATTCCGGAAATCCGGCCCGGAGTCCTCGGCGGGCGGTGACGGAGCAGGACACGCCGCGCCTCTATCAGATGCTGCGTCGCGTCATGACGGACGCCGGTCTCGCGACCTTCGCCGCGAAGGACAAATACCAGCATGCGCGTCCGTTCATGCTCAACGATCAGCCAATCTGCACGCCCGACAAGGAGCGGAGCCTGAGGGCCCAGGGCTCCTATCCGTCCGGCCATGCTTCGATCGGATGGGCCTGGGCGCTCGTGCTCGTCGAGGCGTCGCCGGATGAGAGCGAGGCGATTCTCGCCCGCGGCCTCGCCTTCGGCGAAAGCCGGCTCGTCTGCAACGTGCACTGGCTGAGCGACGTTATCGAGGGCCGGCTCATCGGCGCGGCCACCGTCGCCCGGCTGCACGCCGAACCGGAATTTCTAGCTGACCTCGCAGCTGCGAGAGCCGAGCTCGTGGCAGTACGCGCGAGGCCGCCGCAGCGCGACTGCAAGTTCGAGGCGGAGGCTCTGGGCGCGACCCTTCCGCAGTCGCCTTGACGCCCTACGTCGTCGGCTTCATCGCATTTTATGCGCGCACTGCAATGAGCTTGTGATCTTCGCGCGAACGTCGTGTCCTACGGAACCATACGGAACCGGCAATCTAGTTGAGAAAATCGCGAATTGACGGGCCGTCGCCGCCATCAAACGTCCCGCAGCTCGGTGATATGACACTTTCGGTCGATTTTGGATTTCTCAGGCGCGCGAGAATCCATCTTAACAATGCGTCCTTAGGTCAGAATCTATCTTAAAATTCCTCTGGTAAACTACCCTTCATCGTCCAACATATTATTTCAATAATTTTAGGAAGGGTCTGCGCGCCGCTCTGTCGGCTTGCGGCGGGCCACGGCCGCGATTTCCGAATAAGAAGGTCGCATCCGCGACGGCGTCACCGAGGCCGAATTCCGAAAGACCGCGCCAACAGAGCAGCTTCCCGTCTTCATTTGCGCTCAGGCCGAGAACGATCAGCCGGTCGGGACGTGGTTTCCCGTCGGCAATATTGCCCACAAGCTCGATGAGGCGACGATCGGAGAACTTGAGAAAGAGTGCGTCACCCACGCGATCGGCTTCGTGCCGACCTTCCGCACGCACACTCTTGCCGGTCCACAGGGAGGCGATCCCTTCGTGCTGACGCCGCCGGGCAGCGTTCAGGTCAATCCGTTCTGGGTTGTGGGAGTGCGAATTCCGACGCAATCCGGCCACCGATTCCGATTTGATGCCGGCCGCCGTTCCGATTTGAAGCCGGCCACCATTCCGAAATGAAGCCGGCCACCTGAGCCGGCTACGTCGCTCGGCGTCGGCTCCCCGCGAATCAGCAACCGAGGCACTGCCCGCCCGTCGATGGTCGACGAGGAGAGAGGGATGCCGGCGAAGCGGGAACTGAGCATGCGACAATTGCGAACGCTGTTGCGACTTCACCAGGGCGGGGTGAGCGCGCGGGAGATCGGACGGCGTCTGGGCGTGGCGCGCTCGACCATCCAGGACAATCTGAAACGTGCGGCGGCGGCCGGCTTGGCGTGGCCGCTGGCGGACGACGTCACCGACGAGGCGTTGGAGCTGCGACTGTTCGGGCGGGCGGGAACCGAGACCGGCCAGCGGCGACGCGTCGAGCCGGACTGGGCGGCGCTGGCGCGCGAGCTGAAGCGGCCCGGGGTCACCATGATGATCCTGTGGGAGGAATATCGGGAGATCAACCAGGACGGCTACGGCTACAGCCGGTTCTGCGACCTCTTGCGCGGGTTCGAGCGACGGCTGAGCCCGGTGATGCGCCAGCACCACGTCGCCGGCGAGAAAGCGTTCGTCGACTATTCTGGCAAGCGGATCGCGATCACCGATCCGACGACGGGCGAGATCCGCGAGGCGGAGATTTTTGTCGGCGTGCTCGGCGCCTCGAACCTCACCTACGCCGAGGCGACCTGGACGCAACAGCTGCCGGACTGGACCGGCGCGCATGTGCGCATGTTCCGCTTCTTCGGCGGCGCGCCCAAGCTTTTGGTTCCCGACAATCTGAAGAGCGGCGTCGCCAAGGCCTCGTTCTACGATCCCGAGATCAACCGGACCTATGGCGCTTTCGCCGCCCATTATTCAGTGGGGATTCTGCCCGCGCGACCCTACAAGCCGCGCGACAAGGCCAAGGTCGAAGCCGGGGTCAGGTTCGCCCAGACCTACATTCTCGGACGCTTGCGCGCGCAGACCTTCTTCTCGCTGGCCGAATGCAATGAGGCCATCGCTCTCATCATGCAACGCATGAACGGGCGTCCGATGCGTCGTCTGGGCCTCAGCCGGCGCGAGCTGTTCGAGAAGATCGAACGCGACGCCCTGACGCCGCTGCCTGCCGAGGATTGGGAGTTCGCGGAATGGAGGCGCGCGCGCGTCAACCTCGACTATCACATCGAAGTCCACGACTTCCTCTACTCGGTTCCGCATGCGCTCATTCGCGCCGAGGTCGAGGTGCGCGTCACCGCGCGCGCAATCGAGGTGTTCCATCGCGGCCAGCGGGTCGCGGTTCACGAGCGGCGTTACATGGGCCGCAAGCACGCCACGAACCCCGAGCACATGCCGAGCTCCCATCGGCGCTACGCCGAGTGGACGCCGGAGCGGTTCCGCCGCTGGGCCGGCAAGATCGGCCCGAACACGGAAAGCCTGATCGGCGCGGTGCTCGCCAGCCGTCCGCATCCCGAACAGGGTTTTCGAACCTGCCTGGGGATTCTGCGCTCCTATCGCGGCCTCGAGACGGGCCGTCTCGAAGCGGTGTCAGCGCGCGCGCTCGAACTCGGCGTCCTCAATTGCAAGGGCGTCGCCTCTCTGCTCGCCCGCAAGCCCGAAAGCGTCACGGCCGAGGACAGCGCTCCCGCGCCGCTCATCGAGCACGCCAATCTGCGCGGCCCCGGCTACTACCATTGAGAGATGTCGCCATGCTCGCCCATCCCACGCTCGATCAACTCAACGCGCTCGGTCTCTACGGCTTGGCCAAAGGCTTCAGGGAACTCGAACACAAGCCCGAGGCGCGAGGTCTCGATCACGCCGAATGGCTCGGCCTGCTGCTCGAATACGAGACGACGCTGCGCCGGCAGAAGCAGTTCGAAACACGGGCCAGGGTCGCCAGGTTGCGGCATTCGGCCAGCGTCGAGGACGTCGACTATCACACGCCGCGCGGGCTCGACCGCGCGTTGTTCCTCAAGCTCGCCGCTTGTGACTGGATCGCCGAGCGCCGCAATCTCATCATTATCGGCGCTTCTGGTCTCGGCAAGAGCTGGCTTGCCTGTGCGCTCGGCGACAAGGCCTGCCGGGAGAACCTGTCGGTGCTCTACACCCGCGTTCCCAGGCTGTTCGCCGACCTCGCCGTCGCGCACGGCGATGTGCGCTACGCCAGGCTTCTCCGGTCTCTCGCCCGCGTCAAGCTGCTCATCCTCGACGATTGGGGGCCGGAGGCCCTGACCTCCGCCCAAGCCAGGGATCTGCTCGAAATCGTCGAAGACCGTCATGACAAGGGATCGCTCGTGATCACCAGTCAGGTCCCCGTTGATCGATGGCACGAGCTGATCGGCGTTCCCACCCTCGCCGACGCCATCCTCGACCGCGTCGTCCACAACGCCTATCGCATCGAGCTTGCCGGCGAGAGCCTGCGCAAGCGCCGTTCTCAATCCTGAGGCCGAAAGCCTGCGCCACGGCCGGCTCGCCCGACCGGCGGCGCGAGCAAGGCGGTGGACAAAGCGGGCTACGCTACAGCGCTATGGAGGGCACGCTACGCCCGCTTTGCCCACCGCCGCCCAACCGCTTCTCACCGCACCCGAGAAGCCAAAAACTCCGCCCGCTTGACCTATCCGCCCCGCCGAAACATGATCGTATCGATCCGCGGAAGCGAACGCTGGGTGGCCGGCTTCAAATCGGAATCCTGGCCGGCTTCGGATCGGAATAGGTGGCCGGCTTCATATTGGAATGCATGGCCGGCTTCGTCGGAATCCGCAGTGGGAGCGACGAAGGACGTCATCGACCGACATGGAGGCATCTGGCAGGCGTCGTTCCTACACTTCATCGCGAGCCTGGTGTTCCAGCACGTGCAGGCTTCGCAGAAAGGACCGGCGGAGGCCGGCGCAGCGCCGAAGGCCGCGGCGCCAGGCCGTCCCCTCGGCAATCTGGCCGCCTTCGCGCGGTCTATCGGCCCGATCAAGCTTCCGCAGCCTTCAGTCTGTTTCAAAAGCCCACCACCCTCCTCCCTGAGGCGCCTCGAAGGGGTCGAAGGATTGTCCAGGGGGTCGCGGACGGCGCCGCCAGCCCTGGATTCGCCCGCCATGGCCTGACGCGGTCGCTTACCGCGCGTTTCGATCGCGGTCTCCGAGTCGCCCGCGGGAGCGCGCTGCTTTTTGCAGACGTCATTGCAAAAACGATTCCAGGCGGCTTGCTTCGTCGCCTGCCGCGGCCCAGAGCCGACCAGCTCAACCCGTCGGACGTCTCGGAAAGGCGGAGAATATGAATGAGCCGCTGCGGCAATTCGGACCCGAGATCTGGATCGCTGACGGTCCGGCGGCGTCGTTTTATGGCTTCTCCTATCCGACGCGGATGGCGGTGATCCGGCTCTCCGACAGAAGCCTGTTCGTTTGGTCGCCCGTGGCGTTATCGCCCTCTCTTCGCGTTTCAATCGACATGCTCGGCCCGATCCGCTGCCTTGTCTCGCCCAATGCGCTTCACCACCTTTTTCTGAGCTAGTGGAAGTCCGCCTATTCGACGGTTCGCCTCTAAGCTTCGCCACGGCTGCGGCGCAAGCGCGAAGACCTTGTCTTCGACGCGGAGCTTGGCAATGCTCCCGAGCCCGAATGGGCGGCCGACATCGACCAGTCGTGCCCCTCTGCCGGCCCATGCTCGCGCGCATGGCGCGCCAGCAGCCGGGTTGTCCACAGCTCATGCGGATAGCCCAGCTCCTTGGCCTTGCGGCAGGCCAGGTCTACCAGCCACGCCTTCGCCGAGGCTGTAATGGTAGGCTCGTAATGGTAGGCTCTTTGCCGGGTCGCGGCCGATCATCGAGCGCTGCCAGCGGACCATAGGCAACTGCCCGCTCGACACAGCGCTGGACGGTTTGATGGTGCACGCCAGAGCCCGTCTCACGGCGAAGTACGATGGGTCCTCTCGATAGGCGAGAAGCATTCGCGCCAGCTCAACATGGCTTGCCGGCTCGGTTTGCGACCGCGCTATCTCCCGCAAACACCTCAAGTCCTCCTCTCCGATCGCCAATTCCATAGCCAGACGCCGCGCCGACACAATTGTTCACCTCGCTCAGTCAGCAAATGTGAATTAGATCGCATCATTGTTCTCAATCTCAATGATTTGCGGGGTCACTTCCGGCTTATCCGCAGCCGAATCCGCGAAGATGGGGTAGAGCCGACAGGATTTTCTTGGCTCAATCCCACGCCTCACACGAATGCCGTGTACGCTTCGCCCGTGCCGTCGCCGGCGACGACGCATCACTCGCCAGTAGGCGGGCGGCTACCCCTTGCCTGCGCCGGTCTCTCACCGACTGGACCGCGCCAGCTTGGCCTGTGGCGCACTTCTTTGCCCCTGCTACCAGCGGATCAGGGTCAGACGAGCGCGATGGCCGAAACGAGCCGGCCGTAGTCGGGCTCTTTGCGGTGGGTCGTTCTTCGGTAGCTGAAGAAACGCCCCTCGTCGGCGTAGGTGTCGAGCCCGAGGTCCTCGAAGTTGCCCGACGCCGGCGCGGGCGGCGCGCTCCGCGATATAGGCCTTGAGGTCGAACATCGAATGGCTGGCCTTCCGGCTCGGCGCAAAAAATAGCCGCGTGTCCTCGCCTGCCTCGGCGAAGGCGGCAACGAACTCGGGACCGACCTCGTAAGACGTCTGCGCGATGCATGGGCCGAGCGCGGCGGCGATGCCGCCCGGCTGCGCGCCGAGCCGCTCCATCGCGGCGATGGTCGCCTCGACCACGCCGGTCAGCGCGCCCCTCCAGCCCGCATGCGCCGCCCCGACGACGCGCGCCTTCGGGTCGGCGAACAGAATCATGCCGCAGTCGGCGCCGGTCACGCCGAGCGCGAGACCCGGCGTCGCCGTGACGACGCCGTCGCAGCGGGGCCGGGCGTCCGGCGCCCAGTGATCGGAGATGGCGAGCGCGTCCGCAGAATGGACCTGATAGGGCACCGCCAGGCGCTCCCGCGCGAACGCCGAGCGCGGCGGCCATCCGGGCGCGGTTTTCCGCGACAGCCGAAGGCGCGTCGCGCGACCCGACGCCGCCGTTGAGCGAAGCGTAGACGCCTTCGGAGACGCCGCCGCGACGGGTGAAGAAGGCGTGCGCCACTCCCGGCAGCTTCAGGGCCGCGGCGGAGAGGAAGGGCGCGCGCGCTCACGCCGCGCTTGCCCGCATCAGGCTGAAATCCCGGCGGGGGCGGCAGCCTGCGGTTCGCCACCGCCATCGCCTTGAAGAGCGCCCCCATCTCGCCTTTGCCCTTGCCGACAAGGCGGTCGCGGGTATGCTTCAGCTCCTCGGCCCGCTCCGGGTCCGCCCGGTCGGCGAGCGCCTTGGTTCTGAGGTCGATGCCGATCGCGCGCAGGAAGTCCCCCTGATCGATCGGGCCGTAGACCGCCGCCCCGGCGGCGCTGGCGCTGCGCGCCATGGCGGCGAAATCGACATGGGCGGTGAGATCGCATTCGCCCGGCGCGGCGAGCGGGTCGACGTAGCGGTGCGCGCGCAAGGCCTGAAGCGTGTCGCCGAGCCCGGTGACCGAATGACCGTAATCGATGAACAGCGCCGCGCCGCCCTGCTTGACCAGCCGCGCGCCGAGCTCGAACATGAACCGGTGGCCCGACGGGTTCACCTCCAGCACCTTGCCGTTCGGCGCATTGGCCTGGATGTAGGGCTCGGGCGTCGCGGCGACGTCGAAGGCGAGATTCGCCCTCGTCGTTCGAGGCGCACCGTGCGCTCCCGCCATTGCCCCCCGACCCGGACGAACTGCCGCACCGGCAGCGCGTCGAGGAACTCGTTGCCGATGACGATCGCCGGCCCGGCGGGAATTTCGCCGAGCTTCTGCGCCCAGGCGACGGCGACGCCGCTGTCGAGCAGAAGCTCGTGCTGCATCGCGGCCAGCGTCGGGCTCGTCTCCATCGAGCCAGACGTCGAGGGCGGCGCGGAACTCCGGCACGATCCGGGCCGCGCGCAGCGCGTCGCTCATCAGCGTGCCCCGGCCGGGCCCGAGCTCGACCAGATGGACGGGGCTCGGCGAACCCATGCTCGCCCACACCTCGGCCGCCCACAGGCCGAGGAGCTCGCCGAACATCTGCGAGATTTCCGGCGCGGTGGTGAAGTCGCCGCTCGCGCCGAACGGGTCGCGGTTCATGTAGTAGCCGAACTCGGGATGGGCGAGCGCGAGCGCCATGTAGCGCTCGACGGTGATCGGCCCGTCCCGGGCGATCAGCGCCTTGATTTCGTCGAGCAGGGTCGTCATCTCAGCTCCCCCTTCCGGCTGAGGCTTGCGGCGAGCAACCCGAGCCCGATGACGATGAGCGGCGCCGACAGGACCATTCCCATGGTCAGCCCCCTGGCCGAGGTCCTCGAGCCGCGGATCCGGCTCGCGGAAGAACTCGCTGAAGATGCGCGCCGACCCGTACACCATGCCGAATGCGCCGGCGATCAGGCCGGGCCGCTTGAGCGCGCCCATCCGCGCGAGCGCGAAGAGGATCGCGAAGGCGAGCGCGCCTTCGAGCAGCGCCTCGTAAATCTGGCTCGGATGGCGCGGCAGGCCGTCGGTTCCCGGGAACACCACCGCCCAAGGCACGTCGGTCGGGCGGCCCCACAGCTCCGGGACGAATGAAGTTGGCGATGCGGCCGAAGAACAGCCCGATCGGCGCGGCCAGCGAGCAGAGGTCCATCACGGTCAGCGCCGGCTGGCCATACCGGCGGGCGAAGAGAAGCATGCCGATGAACGCGCCGATCAGGCCGCCATGGAAGGCCATGCCGCCTTGCCAGACTTTGAAGATGTCGAGCGGATGGGCGAGATAAAAGCTGCGGGTCGTAGAACAGCACGTTGCCGAGCCGGCCGCCGATGATCACCCCGAAAGCGCAATAGACCAGCAGGTCGTCGATGCTGGCGGGGTTCGGCCGCTTCGCGCCGCCCCAGTAGCAGTCGTTCGCCACGACCTTTCGGATGAGAAGCCAGCCGAGCGTGAGGCCCGCGATATAAGCGAGCGCGTACCAGCGGACGGCTAGAGGACCCCACTGCACGAGAACGGGATTGATCGCCGGAAAGGGCAGGACAAGCGTCGGCATCGGCGCGACCCTGATGCGACGGGCCCGGGGGCGGCGTCAAGGCCGGAAGGCCCGATCGCCGCCCCTTGACCTTTGCTTTCACGCGGGCGGCGCAGCTTATGCGCCGCGAGCCGGTCATAAATCGGACGCGCCGCAGCCGCGATCGGCTTCAGCGCGTCCGGCAACGCGTCGAGCGCGATCTCGCGCCGCGGCGCGGCGAATCCGCTCGACCGTTCGACCGTCTGGTACCAGACCGGCGCCCAGACGCCGTCGGTGGCGCGGCCGCCGGGCGCCCAGGACAGCATCGCCGGATCGAACGAAACGCCGCAGGCGGCGCAGAGCGCGGACAGCACGCCCCGCGGGTCGGCGAGCACGTCCTGGCTCTCGACCACCGGCGGAGCGCGGCCGAGCCGATGCGCCGCGCGATCGAACAGTTCCGCCTGCGTCGGCAGGCCGATCTCCTGGAGAGTGAAGTCCTCGCGCTTCGAAGAATAGGAGGCGAGCACCGCCTCGGGCGCGCGGATGAGAAAGGCGTTGACGAGACCGTCGCACCAGTCGCGGCCGAAGTCCGGCAGCATGTGATGCGTCATGTGCTTCTGGTACCAAAGGGGCTTCCCCTCCGGCGGCGGCCCGACGAGAGCGTCCGCGACCATGCGCCACTCCGTCGGCTGCGAGGCGATCACCTCTTCCTGCATCGGATGGATAAAGCCGGTAGCGGCGAGGTAGGCGGCGTAGAAAGGCTCGTCGGTGACTGCGCAATCGGCCCGCGCGCCGAACGAGCGCATCATCGCGGTCGAAATGTTGCGCGGACCCGACCACATGGCGATGCGGACGGCCGCCGCTGCGCTCACCGGCTCCTCCCTTCGGCCTCTTCGGCCTCGAGCGCCTTCACCGCTGCGCGCAGGCGTTGTGTCACAGGCCCGGCTGCGTCTCCGGGCGCCTGAAGCGCCCCGCCGATCGCACGCCCGTCGACCTGCCTTACCGGAACGAGGCCGGCGAACGTTCCGGTGGTGAAGGCCTCGTCCGCCCCATAGACGTCGAACAGGGAGAAGTCCTTTTCGAACGCAGGAATCCCTTCGCGCCGCGCCGCCCGCAGAACTGCGACGCGGGTTATGCCGCCGAGGCAATAGCCGCCGGTCGAGGTCCAAACCTCTCCATTTCGCACGACGAAGAAATGCGTCGAATTGCAGGTCGCGACGAAGCCGCGATCGTCAAGCATCAGCGCTTCGTCCGCGCCCGCTTCCATCGCCTGGATGCAGGCGAGGATGCAGTTGAGCTTCGAATGCGAATTGAGCTTCTGATCCTGCTCGGCTGGACCGGTGCGCCGAATGTGCACCGTGAAGAGACGAAGCCCGTGAGCGAACATTTCCGGTCGGGGGCGCTTCCACTCCGGAATGATGACGACAGTCGCAGCGCCGACGGCCAAGCGTGGGTCTTGATAGGGCGAGCGCTTGACGCCGCGCGTCACCATGAGGCGGATGTGAACGCCGTCCGTCATACCGTTCGCCTCGATGACGTCGAAGAGGCGCTCCTTCAGGTCCTCGCGGCTCATGCCGATATCGATTTTCAGCATTTTCGCCCCGTCCCAGAGGCGATCGAAATGACGTGACAGGAACGCGATGCGGCCGTCGATGAGGCGCAGGCCTTCCCAGACGCCGTCGCCAAGCACGAAGCCGGAGTCCAACACCGAGACCTTAGCCTCCTCGCGGGGCGTCAGCGTTCCGTTGACGCTGATCAGGACCGAGTCGTTGCGAGGGTCATCGACGTAGCCCTGGGTTCCGGCGGAAGGGAGCATTCGATCCGGCATGACTCGCCTCGTTTTCAACGCAGTCAGCATGACGGTGCACGCAGCTTGCGACAAGTAGGATTTGGCCGAGGATCATTGCGCAAGCGGCGCCCGCCTTGCCTTCGCCGCCATGCTCGGGCAGGGGAAAGGCGAGACGGGCCGCGATCCTGTTTATGTCGTCAAGAGCCTACAAAAGATCATTGCCGGTGAAACGCGTTCACGACCTCGCCTGGCCGGTCGTCGGTCTCACGGCGGTGGGCGTGTCGTCTTGGTTTCTGTTCAAGGAACTGCACGGACTGTCGTTCGCCAGCCTGCGCCAGGCGTTCGCCTCGATCTCGCTCGGCCGCTGGCTGGCCGCGCTTGCTTCCACTTCCGTCGCCTACGCCGCGCTCGCCTGGTACGATCAGATCGCGCTTCGGCATCTCGGGCGGCGGCTCGGCTGGCGTTTTGTCGGCCTTGCCTCGTTCACGGCTTACGCCATCGCCCACAACATCGGCGCCTCCGTCCTATCGGGCGCGGTCATTCGGTACCGGGCCTATTCGACCAGGGGCTTGAGCGCGGCCGAGATCGGCGTCCTGGTCGCTTTCTGCTCGTTCACCTTCGCCCTCGGGGTGGCGACGCTCGGCGGTCTCCTGTTGCTCCTTCGCCCCGAGCTGATCGAGCGCCTCCCCGGGGCGCCGCTTTGGCTCGGCGAGGCGGCCGGGCTCGTTTTGATCGCGGCGCCTGCGCTTTATGTGATCGGGTCGCTCCTGCACTTTCGCCCGTTCAGTCTCGGCGGCTTCGAACTCGTCTATCCGCGTCCGCCAGTCGCCGCCCGCCAATTGCTGGCCGGCCCGTTCGAACTCATCGGCGCGGCGGGAATCATCTTTTTCGCCCTTCCGGCCGCGGCCAATCCCGGCCTCCTCGTCGTGCTCGGCGTCTTTCTCGCCTCGTTCTCCCTCGCGCTGGTCAGCCACGCCCCCGGAGGTCTCGGGGTGCTCGAGATCGCATTCCTCGAAGGGGTTCCGGACTTGCCGCAGGCCAACGTCGTGGCCGCGCTGCTCGTGTTCCGGCTCCTCTACCTCGTGCTGCCGTTCATTTCCGCGCTCGGGGTCGTTCTTTTGTTCGAACAGGACCGCTGGCGCGAGCTCGTGCATTTCAGAGGAGGGCGCCCTCGTGCCGTCGGCGATCACGATTGACGATAACGACGTCCTGCTGATCATCGACCTGCCGACCGATTTCATGCCCGGCGGGGCGCTCGCGGTCGACGAAGGCGATTCGATTGTGCCCCTCGTCAACGCGCTCGCGCGACGCTTCGCCCATGTCGTCGTCACGCAGGACTGGCACCCGCCCGGCCATGCCTCCTTCGCCTCGACGCACGACGCGAAGCCGTTCGAGACGAAGCGGCTCCATTACGGCGACCAGACTCTGTGGCCGAATCATTGCGTCCAGGGGACGCCGGGCGCGGCGCTGCACCCCGCGCTCGAGACCGACAACGCCTTCCTCATCCTGCGCAAGGGCATGCACGAGGGCGTCGACTCCTATTCGGCCTTCGTCGAGGCGGATCGCCGGACGAGGACTGGGCTTGCGGAACTTTTGCGCGCGCGCGGCGTCAAGCGCGTCTTCTGCTGCGGCCTCGCAACCGACTATTGCGTCGCCTTCTCCGCGCTCGACGCGCGCGCGGCCGGCTTCGAAGCCTTCGTCATCGACGACGCGTGCCGGGCGATCGACGCCAACAATTCGCTCGGCGCCGCCTGGGCCCGGATGAACGCGGCAGAGGTCCGGCGCATCGAGGCGCGCGATGTTCTCGGCCATTAACCCCGCCCCGCGCCGCCGCGGTTAACTGCGGGTTAACCCGCCGCGACGCATTCAAAAGCGCGATGAGCGGAGCCCCAGACGGGGAAGCGCTCGAAACCCCCGTTTCGGCGTCGTCATGATCACGCTTTACCATCATGCGTTTTGCCCGCATTCGCGCTTCGTCCGCCTCGCGCTCGGCGAAATGGGCATCGAGTTGAAGCTGATCGAGGAACGGGCCTGGGAGCGGCGACGCGAATTTCTGCTGATCGCGGCGGAAGGGGCCACGCCGGTCGCGATCGTCGACGCCGGCGCCGTCCTGCCAGGCGCCGAGGTTATTGCCGAATATCTCGACGAGACACGAGGTCTCGGCCTTAGCGACCGGCGGCTTCTGCCCGACGAGCCGGCGGGGCGGGCGGAGGCGCGACGGCTCCTGGCGTGGTTCAACGTCAAGTTCTTCAACGAGGCAAGCCACTGGCTTGTGCGGGAGAAAATCTATAAGCGCTTCATGGGCGCCGAACACGGCGGCGGCGGACCGGACATGCAGGCCGTGCGAGCGGCGCGCTCCAATCTGCGCTATCATTTGCGCTACATCGGCCACCTGATCAAGGCGCGCAACTGGCTGGCCGGCGACCGGCTGACCTACGCCGACCTCGCCGCCGCGGCCCATCTATCCTGCCTCGACTACCTGGGCGACGTGCAGTGGGAAGAGAGCGAAACCGCCAAAATCTGGTACGCGCGGCTGAAGTCGCGCCCCTCATTCCGCCCCCTCCTGGCCGAACGCCTGCCGGGGACCGCGCCCAGCCCGACCTACGCCGATCTCGACTTCTAGCCGCGCTGAAAGGGAAGGCGCAGGCGCTCGGCTTCGACGCTTGCCGTGCGACCTCGGCCAAGCCCCCTCCGCAAGCGCGCGAGCGCCTCGCCGGGTGGCTCGATCAGGGCGCGCACGGCGACATGGGATGGATGGCTCAGACCTTCGAACGGCGGGTGGATCCGCGCGCGCTGATGCCCGGCGCGAAGAGCCTCGTGATGCTCGGGCTCAACTACGGACCGGCCGGCGATCCGCTGTCTGCCTTGGCGCAGAAATCCGCCGGCGCGATTTCAGTCTACGCCCGCGGGCGCGATTATCACGATATCGTCAAGGGCAAGCTCAAGGAGCTGGCGTCGTTCCTCGTCACCTCGGCCCGGCCGCAACGCGTCTAGGTCAAGGTGTTCGTCGACACAGCGCCGCTGATGGAGAAGCCGCTAGCTGCGCGCGCCGGGATCGGCTGGCAGGGCAAGCACACCAATCTCGTCTCGCGTCAACTCGGCTCGTGGCTGTTTCTGGGAGCGATCCTGAGCGATCTCGAACTCCCGTCGGATGAGCCGGAGACCGATCATTGTGGGACTTGCCGCGCCTGCCTCGATGCCTGCCCGACAGACGCGTTTCCCGCTCCCTATCGTCTCGACGCCCGGCGTTGCATCTCGTATCTCACCATTGAACATAAGGGGCCGATCCCGCGCGAACTGCGGGGCGCGATCGGCAACCGCATCTATGGCTGCGACGATTGTCTTGCTGTCTGCCCCTGGAACAAGTTCGCCCGCAAGGGACACGAGGCGAAGCTCGCGGCGCGCGACGACCTTGATGCTCCGCCGCTCGCTGAACTGGGGCGATTTCGATGAAGCAGCGTTCCGGGCGCGTTTTGCAAGGAGCCCGATCAAGCGCATCGGACGGGCGCGGTTTCTGCGAAACGTCCTCATCGCGATCGGCAATTCGCATGACGCGGCGCTCGCTCCGGTCGCGGCCGAGCGGCTCGACGACGAAGAGCCGCTTGTGCGCGGGGCGGCGGTCTGGGCGCTGGCGCGATTGCTCGTCAGGGAGGAATTCGTCCTGTTGGGCCAAGCGCGAGCCGGAACGGAACGCAATGATCCAACCGCAGACGAGTGGCACTCAGCCCTCGGCTATACGATTCTTTAATTTACCGGCTCGCTCGCGTTCCGCCCTCGGGCGGAGGACGTTCCTCTAATGCGAGGCGGTCGACTTCAACCTTTGCTTCAACCGCTCGATCTCATCCTTCAAATGCAACTTTTTCCGCTTGAGTTCGTGTACTTTGATGTCGTCTGCCGCCGGATGGCTTTCTTCCGCAAAAATCGCCTCCTCAATCGCCTGATGTCGGCGCATCAGCTCATTGAGATGCGAGTCAATCGACATGGAACCGCTCCGTCTGTGTCATAGCGACGAAATTGTGACACAAGGAGCGGCTCACAAGCGGCAAAATGGGTGGATTCGTTCAATTTTGTCGCCATCAGTCTGCTGGACTGCACCCTATCGCTGAGACACGCCTAATTCAGTGACAGGGTTTCCTCCTGGTTTGCGTGGTTGCAGTCGTCCCGGCGGAGGTCGGCTTCGAACTCGACCGGGGGTTTGTAGCCGAGCGCCGAGTGCAGGCGCTTGGCGTTGTAGACGGTTTCGATGAAGGCGCCGATCTGGCGGCGGGCGTCGTCGAGGTCGCGGTAGGTCTTGGCGTCGACCTCTTCGGTTTTCAGCGTCTTCATGAAGCTTTCCGCCTTGGCGTTGTCGTAAGGGTTGCCTACCCTGCTCATGCTGGCGGCGATCTTACCCTTTTCGAGGCGCTTTTGATATGCGCCGCAGGCATACTGCACGCCGCGGTCGGAATGGTGGATGAGGCTGTCGGGCGGCGGATTGCGGGCCTCGAGCGCCATGTCGAGGGCCTCGATCGCCAGGCTTGCCTCGAGATGGTCGGCGATCGCCCAGCCGATCACCTTGCGCGAGAAGGCGTCGAGGATCGCCGCCAGATAGACGAAGCCCTCCGCCAGCCGCACGTAGGTGATGTCGGCGACCCAGATCTGATCGAGGCCGGTGGGAATGAGACCGCGTGTTAGGTTGGGGACGATGGCGAAGCCATGCCGGCTCAGGGTGGTGGCCGGGACGAAGGGCTTGGCGCGTTGGCTCAACAGATTGTCCTCGCGCGTCAGTCTGCGCACCCGCTTGGCGTTGACGATCAGCCCTTGCCGCCTCAGCTCGAAGGTGATGCGCCGGTAGCCGTAATGGCGGTTGTCGAGGGCGATGCGCTGGATGAGGTTGCGCAAGTCTGCGTCCTCGCGCTTGGGCGAATGCGGTCCGAAATGCCGGTAGTAGCCGGCCCGCGACACGCCGCCCAACGCGCACAGGCGCTCGACGTTGGCGTCATTCTGGGGGAAGCCTTGCGGCTCGGCGGCGGTCATTTCTCGGATGACCGCGTAGAGGTGGACGCGCCGCTTTCCTGGCTGGCCGCGTCCCAGAGCCGCAAGGCTTCGCGAAAAAAATGCAGATCCACCTGCTGCCGGCCGACCAGGCGCTCGAGCTCCGCAATGCGCGCCTGGGCTTTGGCGAGCTCATCGGCGGGCTTGGCGGAGGACGCGGCGGCGTCCGAAGAGGACGCCGCCTCGGACGACGCCAAGCCCGCCGACGCCTGGTTTCGCCGCCACCCCGGCTTCCGTCCCCGCTTGCGGCTCAGCCCCGCAACCCCCAGCGCTCGATAGGCCGCCCGCCAGTCATATAAAAGCTGAGGCTTGACCCTAGCCTCCTCGGCGAGCGCCGCCACCCGCTCGCCATTCGCAAGACGCAGCACCATCCGGTGCTTGAACTCGCGTGAGAATACTCGCAGCGATCGTTTCGACATGGTTCCTCCTCGGAAGCCATGTCACCCAATTAAAAGTGTCTCAGTTAATGGGCGCACTCCACTGCCGCAATAATTCGGCTTTCGCCAGTTGTAATGAGAGCTGCCGCAAAGGGATGAATCGGCGGCCATTTCGTTTGCGCGCGCGTCAACTTGTTCGGGAACGTGCACGGTTCGCTTGCGTCCGTCGAGGCGCGCGCTCATAGTCATCCGTCTTCGCGGCGCGGTCGGGGCGCGCCGACATGCGCAACGCGCGGTGACGCGATGGATGAGGATTTCACGCAGGAGGAACGCGCCGCCCTCCTCGCCCAGATTGAGAGGCTGCGCGAGGAGCACCGCGACCTCGACGCAGCGATCGAGGCGTTGAGCGACGCCGGACAGGCCGCCGACCGTCTGCAGTTGCAAAGGCTGAAGAAACGCAAGCTCATGCTGCGCGACAAGCTTGTCATGCTTGAGGATAAGCTGACGCCAGACATCATCGCATGAGCGGAGGTGAGCCGCTTTACCAAGCTGTTCGGGAGTTCCTGGTCTTCGTCGATCAATGCGTGGTTAAGCCATACACCCACTAGATGTAGGATGCGCCCAATCGCCGGAGTAAAGCTCGTCGTAGGTCGGCGCTCTCGCGCTGCCTGCGAGGCCTAGTAGCGAGCGGAAAGCGTTGAACGGGTGGAAGCGGCGGTTGAATTGAAACGTGAACTCGTTGAGATAGGCCTGCAGATGCCGCGCGCTGACCCCGTGATGCGTTCCCGCCAGCCACGTTTTCAGATTGGCGAAGACGAGATGGCTGATCGGGAGGAACTCCTCGGAGATTTCGGGGTCGCCGCATTCGGCGATGGCGCGATGATCATAGCCGCGCTTGCCCAGGTCCGCGTAACCGCTCCAATCGTCCGTGACGATCAACGTCCCGTTCGCCACGGCGCCCGCGACGAAGCCGCAAAGCGACTTTGCGCTTCGGTCGGCGGCGACGGCGAGCCGAACGCGCCCCGCGTAGCGCCCGTCCTTGCGCATGTCTTGCGCGGTTCCCGGCGCGCGGCGGCGCACTTCGACGGCGCAGGCGACGAGGGTTTTGTGATGTACGCCCCGGCCTTCCCCACGCGTGCGGCCGCCGACCCATGTCTCGTCGACCTCGACATGCTTGTCTGCGCGACCGCCGATGCGATCCCGATTGGGGCGAACCATTCCGGCGCGCAGCTTGTGGAGGAGCTGAAAGGCGGTCTCGTAGCGCGAGAGGCCGAGCTGCCGTTGGAGCTGGACCGCGGATATGCCGGGAGTTTGGCTGGCGACGAGATAGGCGGCCCAAAACCAGATGGACAGCGGCGTGCGGCTGCGCTTCATGACCGTGCCGACAGTCAGTCCTGTCTGGCTTCGGCACTTCCGGCATGTCAGCACGCCGGACGGCTCGCAATGCGGAACGGTTCGCCGTTCGCGTCGCAGCGCGGGCAGACGAAGCTGCTCTCCCAGCGCGCCTTTTCGAGATATGAGGCACAAGCCGATCATCCGGGAAAAGCCGCTCAACTCCGGCAGCGACCGAGGAAATGGCAGCGCCGCGCGCTGCTCCACGTCCATCACAACGGCGGTTCCCGCAGTCATTTCCCCATGCACCCGCGGCGCCGGGCCTTCACCGCCAGCCAGCGGGACCTCACCCTCGCCCGTCACCACCCACTAGCCCTAGTCGGTGTATGTGTCAACCGGATAGGCATGGATCAATGCTTCGGCCGGATTGTCATTCACGGCTATCTGACGGTGCTGTCGCGGCCCGAACTGGTCATGCACTTGTTCCGCGACGTCGTCGGCGTCGCCGAGGTCAGAAGGAGGCGCTGAGCCAGAGGACGGCCGATTACCAGCGTTGGGCGGAAGCCTATGCGCGCGCCTACGGCCTCAACCAGCTGCGCTACGACCTGTCAAGTTCAAAGGGCATGGCCTCATTGAGGGTGATGGCTCACGCTACGCCTACCGGCTCACGCAAAAAGGCGTCCAGGTGGCGCTGCTCTTCCTCCTCTTCGACAAGCGCCTGTGCGGGCCGCTCTTCAACCTGACTTCCGACTTGTGCCGGCGGCCCCTCCTGCCACGGTGATACGCCACCATTCGCGCCGACGGCCGAGTTGCGACGCCTCGACCGGCACCGAGTCGAGCAGCAAAGAATGAAAAGCTTCCGCCGGACCGCAAGTCAATTGTTGTCAAGCGGC
>CAWFVS010000055.1:0-42504 GCA_963819255.1 uncultured Alphaproteobacteria bacterium | reverse complement strand
CGAGTGACTCTACCTCTCCGGCCGAGCGCCCCGCTCGGCTCATCAAGAGCCCGACGAGGCCATTCGGCGCTTCGCCCCCCTTGGCGCGAATGTCGCAGATTCATGTCAGCCGTTCAATCGGGGAAATTACTTAGAGTGAGCACACGGCATGTCAAACGAACGACAAGATTTAGCCCAAATGCAAATATCTTTGGGGAAGCGGGAACCAAACGGCGAGCTTGTTGTTTTGTCATCCGGGAACGTCACGAGGACAGAGGGGTGGGCGCTTATGACGCAATCCAATCCCGCGGGGAACGCGACGTCGAACCCCGTGGAGGAACTCGACGCCGGAGGGCGCCGCGCTCGATCCGAAGGTTCTGGAGACGATCGGACGGGCGCTAAAGGCGCACTATGACGATCTTGTCCACGCGCCCCTTCCAGACAAATTTCTCGATCTGCTCGCCCGACTCGAAGAGGAGGAGCGGGACCAGGGTCGGGGGAAGCCCTGATGCCTCCGGCCAGCTTCAAGGACGAGCTGATCGCCGAGATGTCGAACCTGCGGGCGTTCGCCATCTCGCTGTCGGGCTCCGTCTCCCTGGCGGACGACCTTGTCCAGGAGACCCTGCTCAGAGCGTGGAGCAAATCGGACAAGTTTCAACCCGGGACAAGTCTGCGCGCATGGCTGTTCACCATCCTGCGCAACATCTATTATTCCAACTATCGCAAGCGCGCCCGCGAGGTTCAGGACAGCGACGGCGCCTACGCTCGGCGCCTGATCGTGTCGGGCGACCAGGAAAGCCATCTCGACCTCGAGGATTTTCGCAAGGCCCTCGCCCGGCTGCCGACGGAGCAGCGCGAGGTTCTGATCCTGGTCGGGGCAAACGGCCTGTCCTATGAGGAGGCGGCCACGATCTGCGACGTCGAGATCGGCACCATCAAGAGCCGGCTCAGCCGCGCCCGCTCGAAACTGGTCGAACTGCTCGCGCTGGACAATTCTCGCGAGCCTCAGGCCGAGCGACAGAAGATCAGGCAGGCGGGATAGTCCGGGGCGTATTGGGGCGCTGGCGACAGGGCCAAAACAGCGGATTTTGCAAAACCAGGCCGCTCCAGGCCGGTTTTGCGGCCGATTGGCCTGCAAGTTCAGCCGCATCAGCGAAAATCCCGTAACCGGGGCAATTCCGGGGCGCATCGCATTATGGTCGGTCCCCACGGCGTCCGACGCGATCAGCGACGGCCAGGGGCGCTGGGAGGCGCAAGGCCGTCTCGACAGCGGACTTTCGTGCGCGGGGAACCTTGGACTATCCGCCGCCGGCGTCAAACCCGAACTGGCGGTCGAGCCGCCACGGCCCGTTCGACGCCGGCGAAATCCCGCCATGTCGCGACGTCGCGAAAGCCCGCTTCTCCGGCAATCGCAGAAACAGAACGGGCCTGGCCCGCGCCGACCTCGACGATGAGGCGGCCCTTCGGCGAAAGGAGAGCGGCCGAAGCCGGAATGATCGCCCGGAAGGCGTCCAGGCCGTCGGCCCCCCCGTCGAGCGCCGCTCGCGGATCGTAATCGCGCACTTCGCGGGGAAGATCTGCGATCTCTGCGCTCGGAACGTACGGCGGATTCGAAACGATCAGGTCGAACGGCCCATCCACACCATCGGTCCAATCGCCGATGCGAACCTCGGCGCGCTGAGCGAGGCCGCAGGCCTCGATATTCGCTCGAGCGACGGCCGCCGCCTCCTCCGACCGATCGACGCCGAGGCCCCGCGCCGCCGGAAACTCGACGAGCAGCGCGCAAAGAAGCGCGCCGGAGCCGACTCCGAGGTCGAGAACGCGGATGGGTTCCGAGCGCCGGTCGGCGAACAGCGCGACGGCCGCTTCGACGATCGTCTCCGTTTCCGGGCGCGGATCGAGAACGTCGCGCGAGATGAAGAGCGGAAGACCCCAGAACTCGCGCCTGCCGACGATTTTCGACAACGGCTCTCCGTCCGCGCGGCGGACGGCGAACTCGCACAGGCGTGACGCCGCCGCGCCGAGCCGCTCGTCGGGCGCGGCGATCATCGCCGCCGGCGAGAGCCCGCAGGCCGCGCAGAGCGTCAGACGCGCTTCCCGAGCAGGCTCATCGAAATTCAAGCGCTGGAAGGTCTCGACAAGACGGCGGAACGCTTCGGCGCGGGTCGTCTGCGCCGTGAAGGCCTTCCCTTTGCTCAAACGACCTGACCGTGGCAGTGCTTGAACTTCTTCCCCGATCCGCATGGGCAGGGCTCGTTCCGGCCGACCCGTCCCCAGGTGGCGGGGTTCTTCGGATCGCGTTCGGCGACGGCAAGCCCGGACGCCGCAGCGGCCAGCCCGATGCTGACGGGCTCGTTGAGCGCCCCGAACGGATACTCGTTCTCGCCGGTCGTGGGATCGAGGTGCTGGAACTGCATCGGCGGCGGCGGCTCCGGCTCCTGGAAGCGCACTTCGACGCGCGACATCTGGGCGATCACCGCTTCATGCCATTGCGCGATCAGCTGCTGGAAGAGCTCGAACGCCTCGGACTTGTATTCGTTGAGCGGGTCGCGCTGGGCCATGCCGCGCCACCCGATCACCTGCCGCAGATGATCAAGGGTCACCAGATGGTCGCGCCAAAGGTGGTCGAGCGATTGCAGAATGACTTGTTTCTCCACATATCGCATGGCGTCGGGCGTGTTCCGCTGAACCCGCTCGGCGTAGGACTCTTGGGCCGCCTTGTGGAGGCGGTCGGCGACTTCCTCGTCGGCGATACCTTCCTCTTTCGCCCATGAGTCGACCGGCAGGTCGAGGTTGAGCTTGGCGAGCACCTCCTGCTTCAATCCCGAGATGTCCCACGCCTCAGGATAGGCGTCGTGCGGGATGTGCTTGGCGACAAGGTCGTCGATGACGCCTGTGCGCATGTCCTCGATCGTCTCCTCGAGCAACTCGGCGGCCATCATCTTGCGCCGGTCCTCGAAGATGACCTTGCGCTGATCGTTCATCACGTTGTCGAACTTGAGGATGTTCTTGCGGATGTCGAAGTTGCGCGCCTCGACCTTCTGCTGGGCCTTCTCCAACGCCTTATTGATCCACGGATGGACGATCGCCTCGTCCTCCTTGAGGCCCAGCCGCTTCAGCATCGCATCCATGCGCTCGGCGCCGAAAATGCGCATGAGGTCGTCCTGCAGCGACAGGAAGAACTTCGAACGGCCGGGATCGCCTTGACGGCCCGAGCGTCCGCGCAACTGGTTGTCGATGCGGCGGCTCTCGTGTCGTTCGGTGCCGATGATATAGAGGCCGCCGGCGTCGATCGCCTTCTGCTTGAATTCCGCGACTTCCGCCCGGATCGCCGCCTCCTGGGCGGCGCGCTCCTCCGGCGGGGCGTCCGGGTCGGCCTCCTGTCTCACGCGCATCTCGACGTTGCCGCCGAGCTGGATGTCGGTGCCGCGGCCGGCCATGTTGGTGGCGATGGTGATCGCGCCCGGGACGCCGGCCTCGGCGATGATGAAGGCTTCCTGCTCGTGGAAGCGGGCGTTGAGGATGGCGAAGCACTTCGACGGTTTGCCGGCGCGCGCGGCGGCGTAGAGCGCCTTCAGGGCCTTCGGCTGGCTGAAGTCGATCTTCCTGTAGCCCTCGCGCTCGAGCACGTCGCCGAGAACCTCGGACTTCTCGATCGAGGTCGTGCCGACCAGCATCGGCTGCATCTTGGCGTTGGCGGCCTCGATCTCGCGCACCACCGCCCGCATCTTTTCCCCGGACGTGCGATAGACCTCGTCATCCTCGTCGAGACGCGCAATCGGCAGATTGGTCGGAATCTCGACCACGACCAGGTTGTAAATTTCGGCGAACTCGTCCGCCTCGGTCGCGGCGGTGCCAGTCATGCCCGAGAGCTTCTTGTAGAGGCGGAAATAGTTCTGGAAGGTGATCGAGGCGAGCGTCACGTTCTCCGGCTGGACGGTGACGTGCTCCTTCGCTTCGAGCCCCTGATGCAGGCCCTCCGAGTAGCGCCGGCCCGGCATCATTCGTCCGGTGAACTCGTCGACGATGACGACCTCTCCGTTGCGGACGATATAGTCCTTGTCGCGCTGGAAAAGCTTATGGGCGCGCAACGCCTGATTGACGTGATGGACGAGCGTGGCGTTGCCGGCCTCGTAGAGCGATGATCCATCCTTCATCGCGCCGATCGCGCGCAGAAGCTCCTCGGCGTGCTCGTTGCCGGCCTCGGTCAGGTTGACGGTGCGCTGTTTTTCATCGACCTCGTAGTCCTCGCGGACGAGCTGTGGAATGATCGTGTCGACGGCGGCGTAAAGCCCCGATCGGTCCTCGGACGGGCCCGAAATGATGAGCGGGGTGCGCGCTTCGTCGACCAGGATCGAATCGACTTCGTCGACGATGGCGAAGGCGTGGCCGCGCTGGACCATGTGCGCCATGTCATATTTCATATTGTCGCGCAGATAGTCGAAGCCGAACTCGTTGTTCGTGCCGTAGGTGACGTCGGCGGCGTAGGCCTGGCGGCGCTGGTCGTCGTCGAGCCCGTGCACGATCACGCCGACGGTCATGCCGAGGAACTTGTAAATCTGGCCCATCCACTCGGCGTCGCGGCTGGCGAGGTAGTCGTTGACGGTGACGACGTGGACGCCCTGGCCGGCGAGCGCGTTGAGATAGACGGGCATCGTGGCGACGAGCGTCTTGCCTTCGCCGGTGCGCATCTCGGCGATCGAGCCTTCATGAAGCACCATGCCGCCGATCAGCTGGACGTCGAAATGGCGCTGCTTCAAGGTGCGCTTGGCGGCCTCGCGAACGGTCGCGAAGGCAGGCGCCAGAATGTCCTCGAAGGTCTTGCCGGCCTTGAGCTCGGCCCGGAACTCGTCGGTCTTCGCCCTGAGCTCATCGTCGCTCAGCGCCTCGAACTCGGGCTCGAGCGCATTGATGGCGGCGACCTTCGGACGATAGCGCTTCAGGCGGCGGTCGTTGGACGAGCCGAACACGCTCTTCATGACCTTGTCGAATTTCAGAGCGTCGAGCATCATCGACCTTTCCAGTGTCGCCCGCGGGGGTTCTTCACGCTCGGTTCACGCGAAGCGTCAAGGGCTGCGAACGACAACAGCCGCAACAAAAAGCGCGAAACAAGGCGAAGCGCCCGTTTTCGCGCCGCTGAACAGGTTGGTCGGGAGATAGGAGCGGCGCGAAAGCTTGTCAATGACGGCGCCGGCCGTTCGGCGCCTCAGGTTTCGATGTCTGTTCTTGTGCAGGTTTTTGGACGCCGGCCGAGAGGCGCCTCACACCCGGCGTCCAAGTACGGCTTATGACGTGTCGATTGTGCTTGGAGTTCGGCCTCCACCTCGGCTCGCAGCCGCGTGCGAAGACCTCGATCACAATCATGCGGGCGCCGCAGTGCGGGCATGGGCAGCGCAGCACACGCGGCGCGTCGGGTGAGATATCCGGCTGCTTTCGCGCCTCGACAGCAGGCGGGTCGGCGCTGAGCAGTGCGCGGGCCGTCGCGGTGTTCTCGGCGCGGTTGGCGTTGGCGAAGAGCCCGTAGTGGCGGATGCGGTGAAAGCCCTTGGGCAGCACGTGCAAAAGAAAGCGCCGGATGAACTCGTGCGGGTGAAGCCGCATCGTCTTCCAGCGGGCGGGACCGTCGATCCGATAGTCTTTCCAGCGAAACGCGACGCCGGCGTCGTCGACTGCAATGAGGCGGCGGTTCGAGATGGCGACACGATGGGTGTAACGGGAAAGATAGCGCAGAACTTGCTTCGGTCCGGCGAACGGCGCCTTGCAATAGACGACCCACTTGATGCGCCGCAGCGGGGCGAGGAAGCGCTTGAACGCCTTCTTGTCGGCAAGCCCGGCCTGCGTGTTGAAGAACTTCAACTGGCCGGCGTCGTGCGCATCCGCGGGCATCGCCAGCATCTTGCCGCTGAAGAGACGCGCCAGCACGTTGACGTGCACGAGGAAGTCGGAGCGGGAGGCGACCCATCGCGCGCCGTCGAGGGAGAGCCCTCCGCCGGGCACGATCATATACACGTGCGGATGATGGGTGAGCGTCGAGCCCCAGGTGTGCTGCACTGCGGTGACGCCGATCCGGGCGCCGAGGCGATTGGGATCGGCGGCGATGGCGAGCGTCGTCTCGGCCGCCGCCTTCATCAGCAGGTCGTAGACCGCGCGCTTGTTGTGGTAGGCGATGTCGCGCAGCTTGCTCGGCAGCGTGTACACGACGTGAAAGTACGGGACGGGCAATAGCTCCGCTCCGTCACCGTATCGGGCGAGCGTTTGAGCCAGGCGGCGAATTGCTTGCAGCTATGGATGTGGCTGCGCTGCGTGTGCGGGTTGAGCTTGCGCGCAGCCATGTCTTCGATCAGACGCTGACGCAGCGGACTGACAGTGTCGGTCGTGCTCATGGAGAGCTCCATCCTGAGTGAGGTTCACAACACCTCGATTCTCAGGACGGGGCTCCCCGTCGCGCCAGCGCTATCCCATCGGCTTGCTACCGGCGTCTCGGCTCCCGCCCCCCGCGCAGCGGGCTGGAGCGCAGCGACTTCGTGCCTCGACCCTTTGCCGGTCTTCAAAGATCGGCCCGATGAACGGGCGGGAAGCGCGAGAAAGCGGGCTTAGACTGAACGTGTAGACTGTACAGGACCACCGTTCCAGAAGCGAGCTACTAAAACGTCAAATCGATTCTAAACGGACATTGCCTCGGTGCAGAACTCCAACATTGCCTGAGCCGGGGCGCTATGTGCAATGGCGCGAGCGACCCCGGCTCCGCGCCGGGCCGATGGAGCTCTAACCGGGCTACTTATTCAAAAATTTCTAAGGACCGCGACGATGACGTCGTGGTCGGTTTCGTCCCGTGGCGACAGCGGCGCCAAATCGGCCTCGTGTGATATGCTCCAGCGGTCGTTGGGTATCTCCGACGGGAGACGGCATGGCCGAGGCGGCCTTGGTGATCGGCTATGGCAACGCCCTGCGGAGCGACGACGGCGCCGGGCGCAGGATCGCTCAATTGCTGGCGACTGCGGAAGACGTGACCGTGCTTGTCCGCCGCCAGTTGGTACCGGAGCTGGCTGACGATCTGCGCAGCTGCGCCGTGGTGGTGTTCGTCGACGCAACGACAACTTTGCCGCCCGGCGCTGTCGCCGCTCGCCGCCTGGAGGCGTCAGAGGCGCCTGGGGCGCCGGGGCTGACCCACCATTGCGCTCCCGGCGACCTGTTGCTCTTGGCCAAGCGGCTCTACGGCGCAACGCCGCGCGCCTACTTGGTCACCGTGGGCGCCTCCTCGTTCGCGCTCGGCGAAGAGCTGTCGCCCCCGGTCGCGGCCGCTCTACCCGAGGCGGCGGCCGTCATCCGCCGCCTGCTCGTCGCGCCGGAAGAGGTCAGTTGCGCGCTATGTCCAGCACCTGGCCGCCGGAGTCGACCAGACGGATCTCCACCGGGTAAGCGCCGTCGGCGTGGGTCGAGCAGCTGAGGCAGGGATCGTAGGCGCGCACCACCGCCGACACCCGGTTCAGAACCCCTTCCTGGAGCTTGCGCTCCCGGACGAAATGGCGGCTGACCTGCTCGACGCTGCGGCTGATTGCGAGATTGTTGTGGCCGGTGGCGATGATCAGGTTGGCCCAGGTAATGGCGCCCAATTCGTTGACCTTGTAGTGATGGATGAGGATGCCGCGCGGCGCCTCGGCGATGCCGACGCCCTCGAGCGCGTTCACCCCGGCCCGCGCACGCACATGGGTGTCGAGGATGGCTGGCGAGTCCATCAGCGCCTCCAGCCGTTCCAGGGCGTAGACGATCTCCACCAGTCGGGCGTAGTGGAAGTGGAAGGAGCTTTGCACCACCGAGCCGAACCGTTGGTGGTATTCGTCGAACTCGACGTCGGCTTGGGGGGCGCCGCAATGGGTGGCGACGTTGAGACGAGCCAGCGGCCCGACCCGGTAAACTCCTTCGGGGTAGCCGAGCGGCTTGAAGTACGGCGCCTTCAGATAGGAGTACGGCAGGGTGGCCTCGCCGATGTACCGTTCGTACTCATCGGTCGGCATGGCGGCCACCACCACCTTGCCGTTAGCGTCGACGAAACGCACATCGCCATCGTAGAACTGCAGGCCGCCGTCGGCGTCGACCAGGCCGGCGTACATGGTGGGCGCGTTGCCGAAATGGGCGATCTCTTCGCCGAAAGTGTCGACCACGCCCTTGAAGAAGGCCAGGGTGCGGGCGGCGATCGCCTTGGCCTCGGGCAGGCCGTGGAGGATGCGCTCGCGGACGGCGGGGTCGAGCGGCGCATTGACGCCGCCTGGCACGATCCAGGACGGATGGATGCGTTCCCGCGCCAGACCTTCGATCACCTGCTGGCCGAACTTGCGCAGCGCGATGCCGTCGCGGGCCATGTCGGGATGGTCCTCCAGGACGCCGAAGATGTTGCGCCGCTCGGGCGCGACTGTCGAAGCCAAGCAGCAGGTCGGGGGCGGAGAGGTGGAAGAAGCTCAGCGCGTGCGACTGGATGATCTGGCCGCAATGCAGCGCTTCGCGCAGCTTGGCGGCGGCAGGGGGAATGCGCACGCTCATGATGGCGTCGCAGGCCTTGGCGGAGGCCAGCAGGTGGCTGATCGGGCAGATGCCGCAGATGCGCGCGGTGATCGACGGCATCTCGTAATAGGGCCGGCCCTCGGTGAACTTCTCGAAGCCGCGCACCTGAGTGACATGGAAGGCCGTGTCGGACACCTGGCCGTCGTCGTCGAGCTGGATGGTGATCTTGGCGTGGCCCTCGATGCGCGTCACCGGGTCAATGACGATGGTCTTCATGGCGAGCTCCTCAGCCGAACCGGGCGCTGGATTTCAGATCGGGGACGCGGCCCTCCAGCAGTTCCTTGAGGACGAACAGGATCGTCCGCGCCGACGGCGGGCACCCCGGCACGTGCAGGTCGATCTTCACCACGTCGTGCAGCGGAACGCGCCTGCTTGAGCAGAGGCGGAACTCCCTGGGTGGGGATGCCCTTGCTCGACATCGGCGCCGTCCACGTAGACCCGCTCCAGGATCGCTTTCACCGGAAACGGGTTGCGCATCGCCGGCACGTTGCCGGTGACGGCGCAGTCGCCGAGCGCCACCAGGATGCGGGCGTTGCGCGCGCACCGTGCGGATCCTCTCCAGGTCGTCCTGGCTGCTGACGGCGCCCTCGACGATGGCGACGTCGACGTCGTGCGGGAAATTCCTGGGCGTCGACCAGCGGCCCGTACACCAGGTCCGCCTTCTCGGCGATGGCGATGATCGCCTCGTCGATGTCGAGCAGCGACATGTGGCATCCGGAGCAGCCGTCGAGCCACATCGTCGCCAGTCTTGCCTTTTTCATGGCGCGGCCCCTTTCTTGCTGGCCAGTCGGGCGACGGCGTCGTTGCCGCTTGGTCATCTCCTCGACCGCATGGCCCTTCTCGACCAGCGCGCCGGTCGGGCAGACCTGGACGCATTTGCCGCAGCTGGTGCAGGATGCGCGATTCGCCCCACGGCCGATTCGAGTTCGGCCACCAGCCATCGAGCCGATGCCGCGGCCGGCGATGTCCCAGACGTGCGCCCCCTCGATCTCGTCGCAGACCCGCACGCAGCGCGTGCACAGGATGCAGCGATTGTGGTCGAGGACGAAGCGCGGATGCGACACGTCCACCGGCAGGCGGGGCAGTTGTAGGGGTAGCGGACGTGGGTGAGCCCAGGGTCTGCGCCAACGCCTGCAGCTCGCAATGGCCGTTGGAGACGCAGACCGCGCAGATGTGGTTGCGTTCGATGAACAGCAGCTCCAGCGCCATCAGCCGGTGCTGGGCAGGCGGTCCGAGTTGGTGGTGACCGACATGCCGCGCTGGGCCGGGGTGGTGCAGGCGGGCAGCAGGCGGTCGAGCCCCGCGACCTCGACCAGGCACAGGCGGCAGGAGCCGGCGGAGCTCACCCCTTCCAGGTGGCACAGGGACGGGAATGGCCTTGCCGTTGGCCTCGGCCACCTCGAAGATGGTCTGCCCCTCGGTGGCGGTGCACAGTTCGCCGTCGATTCGGACGGAGATTTGAGAGGGCACGGCAGCTTCTCCTTAATGATGGATGACGGCGTGACCGCCGTTGTCGCGGATGTCGCAGCGCAGGCAGCGGCGGCCTCGTCGCGCGGCTTCCTCGGGCAGCAGCGCCGGCACCGCCTCGTCGAAGGTCTTGGCGCGGGCCGGCGGCCGGAAGGTCGTGCGCCGCGATGGCGGCGGCAGGGATCGGGGTTGCGGCGGCCTCTGGTCGTACGTGAAATTCGGCAGGATGTCGTCGAACCGCGACTTGCCGCGTGAGGCGGCCGTCGATGTTGCGCGCCGCCTCCTTGCCGTAGCCCATGGCGTTGGAGATGTTGGAGGCGCCGGTGACCAAGTCGCCGCCGGCGTAGACCTTCTCGCGGCTGGTCGTCCAGGTGTAGCGATCGACCTCGAGCATGCCGCTCTCCTTGAGACTGAGGCCCGAGGCGCGCGCAGAAATCGCGGTCCACGCCTTCGCCGACCGCCAGGATGACGCTGCTGCAGCGGATCATCCGCACTTCGCCGGTGAGCGATGGGGCGGCGCCGGCCGGACGGATCGAACTCGCCGAGGCGGGTCCTGACCACCTCGATGCCCTTGACCGCGCCGTGTTCGCCGACGATGCGGTGGGGCGAGGCCAGGAACATGAAGCGCACGCCCTCCTGCTCGGCGGCCTCGACCTCCTCGTCGATGGCCGGCATGTCCTTGCGTTCGCGCCGGTAGATGACGGTGGCCGACGCCCCCATGCGGATCGCGGTGCGGGCCGCAATCGATGGCGGCGTTGCCGCCGCCGATCACCGACGACGTGCTGGCCGAGCTGCATCGCCTCGCCGATCGCCACTCGCCTTCGAGGAACGGCAAGCGCGCGGAAGACGCCGGCCAGTTCGTTGCCGGGCAGACGGACCCAGGATTCCTTCCAGGTGCCGATCGACAGGAACACCGCGTCGAACCTCGCGTCCAGATCGTTGAGCGAAATGTCCGCGCCGATCTCGCGTGTTGAAGACGAACTCGACCCCCAGGCGGCGGATGATCTCGATTTCGCGATCGAGCACCGCCTTGGGCAGCCGGTATTCCGGCAGCGCGTAGCGCAGCATGCCGCCGGGCTCGGCGTGGGCCTCGAACACGGTGACCGCGTGCCCGAGCAGCGCCAGGTAGAAGGCGGCGGTCAGCCCGGCCGGGCCCGCCCCGACCACGGCGACCTTGCTGGCCGCTCGCTGGCAGGCGGCGGGCGACGATGCTTGGCCGCCATCGCGTCGAACGCGTCGGTCAGCAGCATGCTGTCGGCGATGACGCGGTGCACCTCGCGCATGTTGACCGGCTCGTCGATCGTCTGGCGCCGGCAGCGGTTGTCGCACGGATGCTGGCAAACGCGGCCGGTGGAGGCCGGCAGCGGATTGTCCATGATCACCGACAGGAAGGCGTCGTCCAGCCGGCCCTTCCTTGTAGAGCTGCAGGAAGCGCGGAATGTTCATGTGCATCGGGCAGCTGTTCTCGCACGGCGACAGCGCCAGGTCCTGGCAGACGCCGGCGCGGCAACGCTGGGCGCGGATGTGGTCCTCGAACTCGTGGCGGAAATGGCGCAGCGTGGTGAGCAGCGGAGTTCGGCGCGGTCTGCCCGAGACCGCAGAGCGAGGTTTCGCGGATCATCCGGCCCAGTTCGTCGAGGTCGGCCAGATCCTCCTCGCGGCCCTCGCCCTTGGTGATGCGGGTGAGGGTGCGCAGCGCCTTGTCCAGCCCGACGCGGCAGGGCGTGCATTTGCCGCAGGATTCCGAGCGGGTGAACTCGATGAAGTAGCGGGCGACGTCGACCATGCAATTGTCGTCGTCCATCACGACCATGCCGCCCGACCCCATGATGGAGCCGAGCTTGCCCAGGGATTCGTAATCGACCGGGGTTTCGAGCATGTCGGGCGGGATGCAGCCGCCCGACGGCCCGCCGGTCTGCACCGCCTTGACCTGATGGCCGTGCAGGCCGCCGCCGCCGACGGCGTAGACGAAGTTGCCGAGCGGCGTGCCGAGCGGCATTTCCACCAGCCCGGTGTTCTTGACCTTGCCGACCAGGGAGAAGACCTTGGTGCCGGAGCTGGCGCCGCTGCCGATCTCGGCGAACCACGCCGGCCCGCAGGCGATGATCGGGGCGATGTTGAACCAGGTCTCGACGTTGTTGATGTTGGTGGGATAGCCCCACAGGCCCTTTTGCGCCGGGAAGGGCGGGCGCGGCCGGGGCCGGCCGGCGCGCCCTTCCAGCGAGGCGATCAGCGCCGTCTCCTCGCCGCAGACGAAGGCGCCCGCTCCCTCGACCACTTCGATGTCGAAGTTGAAGCCCCGGCCCAGGATATCCTTGCCCAGCAGGCCGTATTCGCGGGCCTGGCCGATGGCGACGTTCAAGCTGATGCACGGCCAGCGGATATTCGGCGCGGATGTAGATGACGCCCTGCGGTGGCGCCGGTGATGTAGGCGCCGATCGCCATGCCCTCGAGCAGCGGCGTGCGGGATCGCTCTCGATCTCGTTGCGGTTCATGTAGGCGCCGGGATCGCCCTCGTCGGCGTTGCAGATCAGGTATTTCGCGCTCGGCCTTCGCCTTGCGCAGAAACTCCCACTTCAGCCGGTCGAGTAGCCGGCGCCGCCGCGGCCGCGCAGCCTGGATTGCTTGATCTGCTCGTTGGCCGCCTCGGGCGTGCCGTCGATCAGCACCTTGTACAGCGCCTGGTAGCCGCCGACGGCGATGTATTCCTCGATGTCGTCGGGATTGATCAGCCCGGCAGTTGCGCAGGACGATCTTCTTCTGGCCGCGGAAGAAGGGCACCTCGTTCCACAGCGGGATGTCCGGGAAGCCGGCGCCGTAATGGACCTGCGCGGTGAGATGGTCCCACTCCTCGATCTTGCACAGCGCCAGGTCGGCGGAAACGGTCTTCGCCGGCCAGGCCGTCGAGGATCTGGCTCGACGTGGTCTGGCCTGCACGCGGTGCAGGATGACCAGCGGCTGGCCCGGCAGGCCAGACATTGACCAGCGGCTCCTCGGCGCAGAAGCCGAAGCAGCCGGTCCGCACCAGATGCGATGTCGAGGCCGCGCTGGTCGATGGCGTCGGCGAAGGCGTGCATAGACCGCCTCGGCGCCGTTGCCGGTTCCGCAGGTGCCCATGCCGACGGCGATGCGCGGCCGCGGCGGCAGCAGCTTGGCCAGGCCGGCGTCGCGGACCGCGTTGAACGCTGCGCGAGATCGCGGATGGCGGTCATGTCAGACGGCCTCCCGTGGTCGAGCGCTTCCAGTTCCTTGCTGCAGCGATCGCTCGTTCATGTGACCGAAGATCGCGTGGTTGACTTCGACGACCGGCGCGAGCGCGCACTGGCCGAAGCAGGCGACGGTGCGCAGCGTCGTGCTGCCGTCCGGGCGTGGTGACCGAAACTTTCCGTCTCGCCGTCCTCGGCGGGCTGCAGCCCGAGGCTCATCATCGCACGTTCTCGAACAGGTCGCGCGAACCCCGGGTGTGGCAGGCGGTGCCGCGGCAGACGCAGACCGTGTTGCGGCCCTGCGGCTCGAGGTTGAACAGCGCGTAGAAGGTGACGACGCTGTAGACCTGGGACAGGGGAGTCGCCGTCTTCGCGGCGATGTATTCCAGCACCGCCGCCGGCAGATAGTGGGCGGGTTCGTGCTCCTGGACTTTCTCCAGGATGCCCAGGAGCGCGCCAGGCCGGCCGGCGCGCTCGGCGATGACCGCATCGACGAAGGCCTGGTCGAAATTCTGGAATCGTGGCGTAGCGACACTCTGCATGGGTCGTCTCCCTGACCGGCGCACGGCCGATCATCAGCGGGCGCCGACGCCCTTCGGGAAGTCGACCCCACGATGAACTTGCGGCCGTCGGACCCAACGGCGCAACGTGACCCGTTGTCACACGGCCCTTTGTCGCGCGACGCAAAGAGCGCGGAGAACAAGGGAAGCCTCGACGGATCCGCGTCCGAAACGCCAAGCGCGCCGCTTGTCGCCAAATCGCTCGACGGCGGAGCCGGGACTCTCCGGTCACCAACGCGCGCTGCGCGCATCGCGCTCTCGGCGGCGGCAGCGCGCGCTTCTTAGGCTGCGACGCTAATCCAGTATGAGATCTCAGACTTTGGGCCCACGCCGATCTTGGTCGCGATACTCTTTCCGTCCTTGAAAAACATCAAAGTCGGAATCGCATGAATGTGATACTTGCTGGCTGCCGCAGGGTTCTCGTCAACGTTGAGCTTGGCGATCTTCACTTTGCCTTGCAGGTCGACGGCGATCTCTTCGAGCGCCGGCGCGATCATTCGGCAGGGACCGCACCACTCCGCCCAAAAATCGACGACCACCGGCTCCTTCGCTCGGATGACGTCTTCGAAGCTCGTGTCCGTGACTTTAATCGTAGCTGTCACTTCACCCTCCCTTCGTCTCTCGGCGGTCCAGCCGCCGCGTGGGAGTTCGCTAAAACACCTCGATTGTCCGTATATCATATTTTGCGAAGAACGATTTGAGCCAAATCAACCGGCTGCTCCTTGGCGGCCTCTAATGCTTCCGAGCGCTACTCACCCCGCCGCCTCGGGCGGGACCCTTGCGAGGGCGCCGCCGACCGGGTTGCTGACGCGCGTTGCGCCGGCGATCGGGGTTGGACCGTTCTCCGGCCTACGTTGAGCGCGCCGGCAGCTTTCCCGGCACATCGACACTCGATATCGGCTGGACCCCCGATCCGTAGGAACGCTAGCTCACCAAACCCGAAATTCACCCAACGCCGGGAAGACCTCGCCGCCGGACGCTTCAATAGCGATAATGCTCCGCCTTGAACGGCCCGTGCTGCGGCACGCCGAGATAGTTCGACTGCTCGGGCGTCAGTTTGGTCAGCTTGACGCCGACCTTGTCGAGATGGAGCGAGGCGACCTTCTCGTCGAGGTGCTTCGGCAGGGTGTAGACCTGCTTTTCGTACCGGCCCGGCTTGGTGAAAAGCTCGATCTGCGCCAGCGTCTGGTTGGTGAACGAGGCCGACATCACGAAGGAGGGATGGCCGGTGGCGTTGCCCAGATTCACCAGGCGCCCCTCGGAGAGAAGGATGATCCGCTTGCCGTCGGGGAACTCGATCTCGTCGACCTGCGGCTTGACGTTGTGCCACTTCAAATTGCGCAGGCGCGGCGACCTGGATCTCCGAGTCGAAATGGCCGATGTTGCAGACGATCGCCCGGTCCTTCATCTTGCGCATGTGGTCGAGGGTGATGACGTCGACGTTGCCGGTCGCGGTGACGAAGATGTCGGCGCGCGGCGCGGCGTCCTCCATCGTGGTGACCTCGTAGCCCTCCATCGCCGCCTGCAGCGCGCAGATCGGGTCGATTTCCGAGACCATCACCCGGCAGCCGGCGTTGCGCAGGCGAGGCGGCCGAGCCCTTGCCGACGTCGCCGAAGCCCGCGACCATCGCCACCTTGCCGGCCATCATCACGTCGGTGCCGCGGCGGATGCCGTCGACCAGCGACTCGCGGCAGCCGTAGAGGTTGTCGAACTTCGACTTGGTGACGCAGTCGTTGACGTTGATCGCCGGCCAGAGCAGCCTGCCTTCCTTCGCCATCACGTAGAGCCGGTGCACGCCGGTGGTGGTCTCCTCGGTGACGCCGCGGATCGAGGCGGCGTTGCGGCCGTACCAGCCGGGCTTGCTCTTCAGCCGCTCGCTTGATCGCGGCGAAGAGCACTTCCTCCTCCTCGTTGTCGGCCTGTCGAGGAACGCCGCGTCGCCCTGCTCGGCGCGATCGCCGAGATGGATGAGCAGCGTGGCGTCGCCGCCGTCGTCGAGGATCATGTTCGGGCGAGCCGCCGTCCGCCCATTCGAAGATGCGGTGGGTGTATTCCCAATAGTCCTCGAGGCTCTCGCCCTTGACGGCGAAGACCGGCGTGCCGGGGCGGCGATGGCCGCGGCGGCGTGGTCCTGGGTCGAATAGATGTTGCAGGAGGCCCAGCGCACGTCGGCGCCGAGCGCCTTCAGGGTCTCGATCAGCACCGCCGTCTGGATCGTCATGTGCAGCGAGCCGGCGATCCGCGCGCCCTTGAGCGGCTGGGCGGCGGCGTATTCCGCTCGCGTCGCCATCAGGCCCGGCATTTCGGTCTCGGCGATGGCGATCTCCTTGCGGCCGAAATCGGCGAGGCCGATGTCGGCGATGGCGTAGTCGACGGCTTTGGTCATTGGCGACGAATTCCTGATGGGTCCGGGCGCTCCCTTAGCAGCCGCCCCGGCATCACGCAATAAACATATAAGCAAGTCTTTATATGAAAATCTCCTGCCCGCTTCCCTTTAGACCTTTTTCCAAAGATCGCGCGGTCGCCGCCGCACGCTTTCATCATATGGATAGAAACTCGGCATGTGTTATAGGCGACGAGGCAAGCAAGAAGCGAGCCCGAATTGACCGTCGATGCGGCGGGGCTTGGTGACGTAGAACGATGGCGCTGTCGGCCAAATTGATGATGCGGCAAGGTCAGACGATGGTTCTGACGCCGCAGCTGCTTCAGGCGATCAAGCTGTTGCAGATGCCGAACGTCGAATTGAGCGCGTTCATCGAGACGGAGCTCGCCAGCAACCCCCTGCTGGAGCGGGCTGAGGAGCACGAAGGCGACGAGGCGCCGGCGGCAGGCGGCGAGCCGGAGTGGGACGGCTCTCCGGGCGAGGCGGCCGCCCAGCCTGGCGACTGGGCGTCGGAGGCTCTCGAAACCGACGCCGCCGGTCTCGCCGCCAACCTCGGCACCGAAGTCGAGAACGCTTTTGAGTCGGAGCTTGCCGCGCCCGTATCGGCGGCCCAGCCGCCCGATGGCCTGACGGCGAACGCCTGGACGGGCGTGAGCCTCGGAGGCGGGGATGCCGGCGACGCGCCGGAGCTCGAGTCCTATGTCGCCGAGACCCTCTCGCTGCGGGAGCATCTGGAGCGTCAGGCCGGCCTCCTTCTCCTCCATCCCGTCGATCGGATGATCGGCGTGGCGCTGATCGACGGCGTGGACGAGGCCGGCTATTTCGTGGGCTCGTGCGAGGCGATCGCCGAACGGCTGGGAACGACGGCCGAGGCGGTCGAAAAGGTGCTCGTCCGCATGCAGGCGCTGGAGCCGACCGGCGTGTTCGCCCGCAGCCTGGCCGAGTGCCTGAGCCTGCAATTGCGCGAGCTGGATCGCTTCGATCCGGCGATGCGGATCCTGATCGAGAATCTGCCGGCGTTGGCGCGACGCGACTTTCCCCTGCTGCGCCGGCTGTGCGGCGTCGACGACGAGGATCTCCTCGAGATGGTCGCCGAAATCAAACGCCTCGAGCCGAAGCCTGGCCGAGCGTTCGGCGATCCTCCGGGCCCCCCCGCCATCCCCGACGTCTACGTGACCGCTGGGCCCGACCGGACATGGCGGGTCGAGCTCAACGTCCAGGCGCTGCCCCGCGTGCTGGTCAACGAGACCTACGCGGCCACCATCCGCCGCGGAGCGAAGCGGGAGGAGGACAGGCAATACGTTTCCGCCCAGCTTCAGTCGGCGAACTGGCTGACGAAGAGCCTTGAACAACGCGCGCGCACCGTTCTCAACGTCGCCAGCGAAATCGTCCGCCGCCAGGACTCGTTTCTGGTCGAAGGCGTGTCCAAGCTGAAGCCGCTCAACCTGAAGATGGTCGGCGAGGCGATCGGCGTGCACGAATTGACGGTCTCGCGCGCCACCGCGCACAAGTTCATCCAGACGCCGCGGGGCCTGTTCGAGATGAAGTACTTCTTCACCGCCGCCATCGCCTCGGCGGAATTCGGGCCAAGCCCATTCGGCGGAGGCGGTTCGCCAGCGCATCCGCCAGATGATCGACGAGGAGGATCCCGATGACGTCCTGTCCGACGACGCTATTGTCGAGCGCCTGCGCCAGGCCGACATCGTCGTGGCGCGCCGCACTGTCGCGAAGTACCGCGACAGCCTCAAAATCCCCTCCTCGGTGGAAAGACGGAAGCTGAAGATGTCGCCCTTCCGTTCTTCGCGCGCGCGCGACGCCGCCGAGCCGGCGGAAGTCTAAAATCCAAATCGTTCCTTGGAACAGAGGCTTGCCGCAGCGATTGACATGGCCGCGACAGGCTCCTAACGCTAGCCGTGAGCTAGCCGCTCGTAAATCGTGCTCGGCGAAGCAGCACGAGGCAGGCCAAAGCGCGCCGGTCGAGGCGAATGAACGAGCGACGGCGAACGAGCCTTTCCCGCTCGCGTCAAGGATAGGCCAAGCACCGATGACTTTGAGAGTGTCCGGCAAGAACCTCGATATCGGGGAATCCTTGCGCCAACACGTGTTGGAAAAAGTCGAGGCGATGGTCGCCCATTATTTCACTGGAACGGTCGGCGGTCATGTGGTCATCACGCGCGAAGGCTCCGGATACCGCTCCGACTGCACGCTGGCGCTGAGCTCGGGCGTCACGCTTCACGCGGAAGGCCGGGCGCACGAGCCCTATCCGTGTTTCGAGCAGGCCGCGGACAAGATCGAGGCGCGCCTGCGCCGCTACAAGCAGCGGCTCAAGGGGCACGCGGCCGTCGGCAACGGCCAGGGCAAAGTCGCGAATTATACGCTCGAGGCGCCGCCCCACGAGGACGAAGAACCTGAAGGGGGCTTCAATCCGGTGGTCGTCGCGGAAGGGACGGAGGCGCTGAAATCACTTTCCGTGGCCTCGGCCGTGGCCGAACTCGATCTGACCGGCGCTCCGGTCGTGATTTTCGAACACGCCGGGAGCGGGAGGGTGAACGTCGTCTACCGGCGCCGGGACGGCGCGATCGGGTGGCTCGATCCGCACTGAGCGCATTAGCGGGGGCGCGGATGGCCGCTCAACAATCGAGACAGCAATGTCGTTATCCCAGCTCATCAAGCCGGACGCCGTCCTCGCAGCCCTGCGGGTCAACGGGAAGAAGCAGGCCCTGCAAGAAATGAGCGAGCGCGCCGCGCTCGTCTCCGGCCTGCCGGCCCGCGAGATATTCGACGCGCTGCTGCAACGTGAGCGTCTCGGGTCGACGGGAGTGGGCGACGGGGTCGCCATTCCTCACGGCAAGCTCGCCAAGTGCGCGCGAAATCTTCGGTGTTTTCGCCCGTCTCGAGCGTGCGATCGACTTCGACGCGCCGGACGGACTTCCGGTCGATCTCATCTTCATGCTGATCGCGCCGGAGTCGGCGGGCGCCGATCATCTCAAGGCGCTCGCGATGAGCGCGCGGCTGTTGCGAAACGCGCCGATCGCCGCCCAGTTGCGCGCGACGCGCGATCCGACGGCGCTTTATGCGCTCCTGACCATGGCCCCGACGTCGAACGCGGCCTGAACGAACGGAGAGGAAGAGTTTGAGGGCGCGCGTCATCGTTACGCTGAAGTCCGGAGTGCTCGACCCGCAGGGAAAGGCGATCGAAGGCGCTCTGCGCTCGCTGTCCATCGACGGCGTCAAGTCCGTTCGCCAGGGCAAGATCTTCGAGATCGAGCTCGACGGCGCGGATCGCCAAAAAGCGCGCAAGACCCTCGACGAGGCCTGCGAACGACTGCTCGCCAACACGATCGTCGAAAACTACGCGATCGAGATTGTCTGAGGCGATGAAGGCGTCGGTCATCCTTTTTCCCGGATCCAATCGCGAGCGGGACGCAGCGCGCGCTCTGCGACAGGCGACGAGCCACGCGCCGGCGATTGTCTGGCACGGCGACCGGGACCTTCCGGCCGGCCTCGATCTCGTCGTGCTTCCGGGCGGCTTCTCCTACGGCGACTACCTGCGCTGCGGCGCGATCGCGGCCCGGTCGCCGATCATGCAGGCGATCAGCCGCCACGCGGCGAGGGGCGGACTGGTGCTCGGCATCTGCAACGGCTTCCAGATCCTGTGCGAGGCAGGCCTGCTACCGGGCGTGCTGATGCGCAACGCCGGCCGGCGTTTCGTCTGCAGGATGCAGCACCTGCGGGTCGAGAATGTCGGGACCCCCTTCACCCGCGGCTACGCGCCGGGGCAGGTAGTCAAGTTCGCCATCGCCCACGGCGAGGGGAATTTCGAAGCCGACGACGAGACGCTGAGGCGATCGAAGGCGCCGGGCGGGTGGCGTTCCGCTACTGCGACGCGTCCGGGCGGGTCGACGCAGCATCAAACCCGAACGGCTCGGAGAACGGCATCGCGGGCGTGTTCAACGAGCGGTTCAACGTGCTCGGGTTGATGCCGCATCCGGAGAACCTGATCGACCCGCTCATGGGCGGTGTCGACGGCCGCTCGATGTTCGAGGCTTTGGCGGCGGCCTGAAGACCGGGTTTTCAACGGTTCGACGTCGAATTCTTGCGAAAACTTCGCGGACGACGCGATCCTGTCATACTTCGGGAACGAAAACTCCGCATTATCCGTTCCGCTGAGGAGAATGCGGAACCCATGGCTGATTTGCTCGACAGGCTCTTTGCGGCCGTGCAGGAGGCGCGGGAGCGCAGCCCCTCCGCCTCGCGGACGTCCAAGCTTTTCCGCGACGGCGTGCAAAAGATGGCCAAGAAGCTCGCCGAGGAGGCGGTCGAGGTCGGCCTCGGCGCGGTCATGATGAATCGCGAGCAGGTCATCCTCGAGAGCGCCGACATGCTTTACCATCTCGCCGTCATCTGGGTCGAATGCGGCGTGGCGCCCGACGACGTGATGGCGGAAATCGACCGGCGCGAGCGTCTCTACGGTATTGCGGAGAAGCTTCCGAAGCATTCGAACGGCGCGCAGGTCCGGCGGATGGCGCCGCTCGCCTCGCGCCGCAAGGCCGCTGCCTCCTGACCGCCTTCGGAGGGTGCGCGTCCCGCGCACCCTGGGCGACGAGACGCCGCCCCTCCCACGCTCGCGGCCGAACGGGCTACCCCAGGAGCCTGTGGAAGAACGCGGTCGCGCGCCCCCATGCGAGCTCCGCGGCATGGCGGTCGTGCACCGCCATGCGCTGCTCGTTGACGAAGGCGTGATCGGCGTCGTAGCGGAAGAACTCGAAACTCTTTCCGGCCGCCCTCATCGCCTGCTCGAAGCCGTCCACGGCCTTCGGCGCAACCCAGTCGTCCCGGTTGGCGAAATGGCCTTGCAGCGGAACCTTGACGTCCGCGGGCTTCACGGCCTGCTCGGGCGGAAGGCCGTAAAAGGTGACCGCCGCCGTCAGCTCCGGGATTCGCGCCGCGCCGATGACCGCGACCGCCCCGCCCATGCAGAAACCGGTCAGTCCGACCTTGGCCCCGTTGCGCTTCAGGTACTGGACCGCGCCGCGAACGGTCTCATCGGTCGCGTCGATGAAATCGAGCGACGACATCTGCCTCCCGGCCGCCTCCGAGTTGTGATAGGGCACGACGACGCCGTTGAAGAGATCGGGCGCGAGCGCGTCGAAGCCCGCGAGCGCGAAGCGGTCGCACATCGCCTTGATCTGCTCCTGCAGGCCCCACCATTCCTGGATGACCACGAGCCCCGGCGCGTCGCCGCGCGCGGCGTTCGACAGATAACCCCTGGCCTCGCGTCCGTCGGGACGTTTGAAGGTGACTTGCGCGCCCATTCGTTCCTCTCCGTTGTTCGTCATTGCGAGCGAAGCGAAGCAATGCTGGGGGCGGTAGGGCGCCCTCGGACGTCATTGCGAGGAGCGCAGCGACGAAGCAATCCATGCCGCTGCGCCTGCCGGCGTAGATTGCTTCGCTTCGCTCGCAATGACGGCGCCGTCCACTGCCGCCGTCTCCAAGGCCGCCGCTCAGCCGAGCTTCGAGCCGTTGGTCATCAGCATCACCGAATAGAGCGACGTCGTGCCGCAGATGAACAGCCGGTTGCGCTTCGCCCCTCCGAAGGTCACGTTGGCGACGATCTCCGGAATGAGGATCTTGCCGATCAGGGTTCCGTCGGGATCGTAGCAGTGGACGCCGTCGGCGGCGCTGGTCCAGATCCGGCCCTGGCGATCGACGCGGAGACCGTCGAACAGTCCTGAGGCGCACTCGGCGAAGACCTCGCCGCCGGTCACGCTCTTGCCGTCCTTCGACACGGCGAATTTGCGGATGTGGCGAGGGCCGTTCTCCTTGTGCGTCGCTCCGGTGTCGACGACGTAGAGGAGGCTTTCGTCGGGCGAGAAGGCGAGGCCGTTCGGGCGCATCATGTTGTCGATGACGCGCTCGACGGCGCCGCCGGGTTCGACCCGGTAGACATGGCAGCCGTCGATTTCCGGCGTCGCGCGGTCCCCCTCGTTGTCGCTGTCGATTCCGTAGGCCGGATCGGTGAACCAGATGGAATCGTCCGATTTCACGACGGCGTCGTTGGGCGAGTTCAGACGCTTTCCCTGCCAGCGGTCGGCGATGACCGAGATCGAGCCGTCGATCTCGGTCCGGGTCACGCGGCGCGTCAGGTGCTCGCAGGTCACGAGCCGGCCCTGATTGTCGACGGTGTTGCCGTTCGAGTTGTTGGAGGGCGCGCGAAAGACCTCGACGTGGCCCGACGGCTCCGTGTAGCGCAGCATGCGGTTGTTGGGGATGTCGGACCAGACGAGATATCGCCCGGCGGCGAACCACGCCGGGCCCTCGCTCCACCGCGCGCCGCTCCACAGGCGCTCGACCCGCACGTAGCCGGCGAACAGCGGCTTGAAACGCGGATCGAGGACGACGATGTCCGTCCCTTCGACCTGACCGTGGTACATGGATGTCCTCCCCTTTCGTCGCGTTGTTCGCGCCGAGCGTCGCGCAGTTGTGCGGCGACTGCAAGACTGTTCTCAGCCGCGTGCGAGCTCCCCGGCGAGTTGCGGAATGGCGACGTCGAGATCGGCGTCCGCCGCGAGCGTGACGACGTCCGCCTCCCCGATGGGCGGCTCGAGCGCTGCAAACTGGCTGTCCACCAGGGAGGCCGGCATGTAGTGGCCGCGCCGCCCGGCCACCCGGGCCCGCATGAGATCGGGGTCGGCCTCGAGATAGACGAAGCGCAGAGTGGTCCCGACTCCAGCCCGCAGCCGGTCCCGGTAGGCCCGCTTCAGCGCCGAACAGGCGACCACCTTCCCCCGCGGCGCCGCCGGATCGGCGAGCGCGGCCGCAATGCGATCGAGCCACGGCCAACGGTCGGCGTCGTCGAGCGCGTGGCCTGCGCCCATTTTCGCACGGGCCGCGGCCGTATGAAGATCGTCGCCGTCGATGAACTCGGCGCCGAGCCTCTTGGCCAATCGCTTGCCCACGGTCGTCTTGCCGGAACCCGCTACGCCCATGACGACGATGGCGGCGCGGCCGGAGCCGTACGAAGGCCCGGCCGTCGAGTTGGAGGAGCTCGACATCGTCGTCCTCGGTCCAAGCGGGACTTGAGGCTTCATTGTGTGGGGATTGCAGGCTCGATGACAAGAGCGTGACGGGCGCCGCATTCGTAAGGCCGGCAAAGGCTTGCGGCGACCGCAATCATTCTCCACATTCGGGGGCATGACCGACTCGCCGCACCGCTCGCGACTGGTCGCCGTTCTCGGCCCGACCAACACCGGCAAGACGCATCTCGCGGTCGAGCGCATGTTGGGCCATTCCTCGGGCATGATCGGCCTGCCGCTGAGGCTGCTGGCGCGGGAAATCTACGACCGCGTGGTCAAGGCGAAAGGCGCGGCCCGGGTCGCGCTCATCACCGGCGAGGAAAAGATCGTCCCTGCGTACCCGCAATATTTCGTCTGCACCGTCGAGGCCATGCCGCTCGAGCGGCGGGTCGAATTCCTCGCGGTGGACGAAATCCAGCTCTGCGCCGACCCCGAGCGCGGCCACGTCTTCACCCACCGCCTCCTGCACGCCCGCGGCGCGTCGGAGACGATGCTGATGGGCGCCGCGACCGTGGTTCCGCTCGTCCGCCGCCTCTGCCCCGATGCCGAGATCCAGTTCCGCGAGCGCCTCTCGACGCTGACCTACGCCGGCCCGAAGAAGCTGACCCGCCTGCCCCGGCGCAGCGCGGTCGTCGCCTTTTCGGCCGAGGCGGTCTATGCGATCGCCGAGCTGATCCGCCGGCATCGCGGCGGAGCGGCGGTGGTGATGGGGTCGCTCAGTCCGCGCACGCGCAACGCTCAGGTCGAGCTCTTTCAGTCCGGCGAGGTCGATTTCCTAGTCGCCACCGACGCGATCGGGATGGGGCTCAACATGGACGTCGACCATGTCGCCTTCGCCGGCCTTCGCAAGTTCGACGGCCGGCGCAGTCGCGGCCTCTATTCGCAGGAGATCGCCCAGATCGCCGGCCGGGCCGGACGTTTCCGGCGGGACGGCGCCTTCGGCGTCACGGGCGATGCGTCCGACCTCGACCCCGACGTCGTGGCGTCGGTCGAGGGCCATTCCTTCCCGCCGGTTCCGGCGGCCGAGTGGCGCAACGCCCGCCTCGACTTTGATTCCCTCCACGGGCTCATGCGGTCGCTCGCCGCGCCGCCGCCCACGGCGGGGTTGCGGCTGTCAGAGGAAGCCCAGGACGAGACGACCCTCCGTCAGCTGTCGAGCGACCCGACCGTCGTCCGCCGCACGCGCGACCGGGCCAACCTGAGGCGGCTCTGGGAGGCTTGCCAAACCCCGGATTTCCGCAAGACCACGCAGGAGGAGCACACGCGCCTCATCGGCGGCCTGTTCGAGCATCTGACGCAGGGGAACCGGCGCGTGCCGGACGACTGGATGCAGGGCCAGTTCTCCGCGCTCGATCGCACGGACGGGGACATCGATGCGCTTTCGATGCGGCTCGCACGGGTGCGCACACTCGCCTATATCGCCAACCGCGCCGACTGGCTGGTCGATCCGCCGGCTTGGCAGATCCGCGCGCGCGATCTCGAGGACCGGCTTTCCGACACCCTTCACCAATCGCTCATGCAGCGCTTCGTCGACCGGCGCACGAGCACGCTTCTCCGCTCGCTGCACCAGCACGCGGGTCCGATCCTCGGCGGGATCGGCGCCGACGGCGCGGTGATCGTCGAAGGCCATGTCGTCGGCCGGCTCTCGGGCGTGCATTTCGAGCCGGAGCGGGGCGCATCCGCCTTGGAGAACCGCGCGCTGCGCGGCGCGGTCGAACGGGCGGTAGCGCCGGAAATCGCGCGCAGGCTCGGCGAGCTCGCGGGCGAAAGCGATGAGGCCTTCGCGCTCGGGGCGGGCGGCGTGGTCGAGTGGCGGGGCCTCGCGGCCGGCGAAATCGTCGGCGGCGCTCCGTTCAAGCCGCGCGTGCGGCTCCTCGGGGAGTTCGGCCACGACGCGACGCGCGAGCGCGCCGCGCGGCGGCTCGAAGCCTTCGCCGCCGGCGAAGCGAGCCGCCGCCTCGCCGCGCTGAAGCGCCTGATCGAGGCCATCGCCGACGGACGCCTCAAGGGCCTCGCGCGGGGAGTGGCCTACCAGCTCGTCGAACAGTTCGGCGTCCTCGACCGGCGCCGGGCCGACGAGCACGTCCGCGCCCTGAGCCGGCAGGAGCGGCGCGTGCTCAAGAGTTTCGGCGTCCGCTTCGGCGCGTTCTCGCTCTATCTGCCCGAATTGCTGACCGAGGAGGCGCGGACGATCGGCTCCGTGTTCGCCGAGCTCGCCGCGCCGCGCTTCCGCCCCGCCGCCGACCGGTTGACCATCCTTCCGCATCCGCATCCGCCGCCCGAGGCGCTAGGCCTCAGAGGTTTCGCGCCGTCGCCGGGATGGCGGCGCCGGTTCTCTCGCTCGAGCGGCTCGACGCGCTTTCGCGCGAAGCCGCGCCCGAGCGCGCCGGGCTCGTCGAGCTGACTCCATCCCTGCTTGCGGCGCTCGGGTGGGAGCCGGGCCAGGCGGAGCCGATCCTGCGCGCCCTCGGATTCGTCCGCGTCCGCCGCTCCGACCCCGCCGAGGCGAGCCTGTGGCGGCGCCGCCGAATGGCGCCCCGCGTCCTTCCTCGCGCAGCGGGGAGGGGGACCATGCGGCCCCCGGATCCAGTCAGGGGGGTAGCGGAGGGCGCCGCGCCGTCGGAAGCCGCAGAGCTGCGCGCGAGGCGGGCAACCTCTTCGGCCCGCCGTGCGCGGCGTCGCGCGGCCGCCCGCGCGCACGGGACCGCGGGTTGACCGGCGACGCCGACTCCTGCCGCGTCGACATCTGGCTGTGGCGGGCGCGGTTCTTCAAGACCCGCAGCTTGGCCGCGCGCATCGTCGAAGAGGGCGGCGTGCGTCTGTCGCGCGGCGGGGCGCGCACGCCTCTCGACAAGCCGAGCCGCCCGGTGCGCTGCGGCGACGTCCTCACTTTCGCGCAAGGCTCGCGCTGGCTCGCGGTCAGGATCGAGGCGCTCGGCGTGCGCAGGGGGCCGGCCACCGAGGCGCGGACCCTGTACAGCGTGATGCGCGAGCCGTCGGCTCGCGCACGCTCGGATTGACGGACGCCATCGACGCGGGCGCCGGATCGCCGAAGCCCCCCGGGCTCGAGCCGGCGCAGCGACGAACCTCACGAGGGAATCCGCTGGTAACAGGGGCAAGAGCGGATTCCGCCAAAAGGCCGCCTCCGCCGCGCCTCCTTGCGGGCCAAAATGCGCGCCAGTTCAAGGCGTTGGCCGGAAACGCCGCTGCAGGCGGAACAGCGGGAAAATTCGCCGTAGCAGCGGATTTCGACGACGCGGCGGACTTCCAGCCCAGGAAGGCGGTCTCATGGACCCGTGCGGAGACGACGCCTCAGGGCGGGCGCTCCTTCAGAATACTGAAAAGCTATCTTTACAGGTTGACTTATGATTCCCATGTGTTTCGCATGAGCGGCGAGCCGAACGATCGACAATCCGGATGCGCCTCGGCTTTGGCGCAAGAGCTTCGCGCCCTCCTCGGCAAGCTGAAGCGCCGGCTGCGCGAGCAGGGACGCGTCGGAGACCTGACGCCGACCCAGGCCTCGGTGCTGCTGCGCCTCGAGAGAGACGGGCCCTCGACGGCCTCTGCCCTCGCGCGCGGCGAAGGTATCCGACCGCAATCGGTCGGTCCGGTCCTGGCTGCGCTGGAGGGCGCCGGCTTCATCAGCGGCGCGCCGGACCCGAAGGACGGGCGGCAGACGATCCTGTCGATCACCGACGCCTGCAGGGAATGGATTCTGGAAAGTCGCGCGCGCGGCAGGACTGGCTCACCCGAACCATTCAGGCGCGTCTTTCGCCTCGGGAGCAAGACGAACTCGCCGCCGCCATTGAGCTCATGAAGCGGCTTGCCGACGACTGATGGGCTTTTCCACCGAGCCATCGCCCGCTGGGCACGACGAACGTGTCAGGAGGTGACCCTATGGCGCCGAGGCGCCTGCTATTCAGCGCGGTTGTTCGGTTGCTTCCCTTGCGCCACCCGGCCGGAGCGCGCATGAGCGTTTCACGCACATTCCGTTCACTGAAGAGTTTCAATTATCGCGTCTGGGTCGCCGGCGCGTTCATCTCCAATGTCGGCACATGGGTGCAGCGCACGGCTCAGGACTGGCTCGTGCTCACCCAGCTCACCCATCAACGACGCCTCGGCCGTCGGCGTGGTCATGGCGCTCCAGTTCGGCCCGCAGCTGCTCCTGCTGCCGCTCGACCGGCTTCGCCGCCGACCATTTCAATCAGCGCAAGCTGCTCATCGCGACGCAGGCGACGATGGGCGCCCTCGCACTGGCGCTGGGCACTCTCACCGTCACCGGCTTCGTCCAGCTCTGGCACGTCTACGTTTTCGCCTTCCTGTTCGGCGCTGCCGCCGCATTCGATGCTCCCGTGCGCCAGACCTTCGTCGGCGAGCTGGTCGGGGATGCGGATCTGCCGAACGCTGTCGCGCTCAACTCGACCTCGTTCAACGCCGCGCGGATGATCGGGCCGGCGGTCTCCGGTGTGGTCATCGCCGCGTTCGGCACCGGCTGGGCCTTTCTGATCAACGGCGTCTCCTTCATCGCGGTGCTGATCTCGCTTTCGCTGCTTCGCGCCTCCGAGCTTCATCCGAATGCTCGGGCGCACCGCGCGAGGGGACGCTTCACCGGAGGGTTCCGCTACGTGTGGGCCCGCCCCGACCTCAAGGCGATCCTCATCATGCTGTTTCTGATCGGAACCTTCGGCCTCAACTTTCCGATCTTCATCTCGACCATGGCGGTCTGTGTCTTTCACGCCGCGCCCGCGGATATGGCCTCCTGTCGTCGATCATGGCGATCGGAACGGTGGCGGGCGCGCTGCTCGGCGCCGGCCGGGACGCGCCGCGGTTCGGCTTGGCTGCTGGTCGGCGCCGCGGTCTTCGGGCTCGGCTGCGTGCTGGCCGCGGTTGCGCCGGGCTATTGGCTCTTCGCCGGCTCCGCTCGTCGTCATCGGCGTGGCCGCCGCTGACCTTCACCGAACACCACGAACAGCCTGATGCAGCTCTCGACCGAGCCGGCCATGCGCGGGCGCGTGATGGCGCTGCGCGTGGGCGTCGCGCTCGGCGGCACGCCGATCGGCGCACCGATCGTCGGATGGGTGGCCGATCATTTCGGGCCGCGCTGGGCGCTTGGCGTCGGCGCGGCTTCGGGCTTCGCCGCCGCCCTCGTCGGCGTTTACGCTTTGATGCGGGGCGTCCGAGCCGATGGAGAGGGAGAGGTGATCAGCGACGGGACGTCTTCCGGAGACGATTTGCCAGAGGGCTGGCGCCTCCGGTCGCTAAGTGAATTCCGATACCCCGGCCCAAATGGGAAGCAGCGTCAACAGTTATCAGACGGGCGAAGCGTCGGGGCGTCGCTGAGGAATATCGACCGGCCGAAGTGACGCTTTGTTTCCAATTCCTGACGGTTTTTCTACGCTTCATTCAACCCGGCGCCTTGTTCGGAAAGGAACGCCATGCCTTTGGCCGTGAGCTTTAGGGTTGATCCCGGGTCGCCGTTTGCCGGTTCCGCGTAACCAGCGACGCAGCAGCTGTTCCAGGTCTCGTTTCTTATCGCCAATAAGCTTAGACAGGTCGTGCTCTTCGATATCGCAAAGCAGAGCGATCTGGGCATCGGACAGGTCGTCGGGCATTTTCATACGCCTCATATATGTAGCTCTGCCCCTTAAGTCGGGGCGGGGTCGTTTTTGGGACCATCGCTTCTATTGCAGCGGGTGGCAATAGCTCCTTCGAACCCTACAACCCTGGGGCCGCTAGGGAAGGTTGTTACCCGCCCTACGGAGGCTTCTGCTGGACGCATTCTTGGCGCTTGGGGGAGTAGGGAGAGCCATGCGCCTCGAAGGAAACGCCAGACCTTGGATGTTCAGAAGCGGGCCGAGAGCGTTTGAGCCAGTTCGGCGACCCGCTGTTCCGGCATGCGTGCGACGAACATGTAACTCCGTCCCGCGCGCGACCATGTGACATACGACAGACCTTCGCGTGCGACAGTCCGAGGCGGCACGTCCCGCTCACCGTTGGCGATTACGCAGAACAGCACCGGCGCTCCGCCGGCGTCGGTGTAGGCGATCTCCGCGAGCGGCGCGCCGTCATAGGAGAAATTGAGCGCCGTGCGGTAACGCAGGCCGGGGATCGCGACCTTGTCGGGCGTAAGATCGACGCCGACCTTGGCGCTGACGGCCTGCAATTGCTTGGCCTGAACCGCGCTGTCCGGGTTCAGGAGCGCAAACGTGTCGGGCGTGTAGAGCTCCATGTATTCGATCACCGCGCTCCGCCATGTCTCCGGCTCCTCCCGCGAGCCGAACCCGACCCAGGAGGCCGCCCAGGCCAGGAGAAGGCCGACGACGATTTCGGCGGCAAGCCCGAGCCAGCCGATCGAGGCGCGTCCCGCCTCATCGGGGGGCCGGCGTCCGCTTGGGGAATGGCGGCCCGAAGTTTCGCGAGCGGCGCCTGCTCGAGCAGCGCGTCGAAGGCGGTCACCAGACGCGCGCGATCCCGTCGAAGCTCCTCAAGGCGCTCACGCAAGGCCTCGTCCTGCGCGAGCCTTGCGAGCAGGCGCGCCTTGCTCTCTTGGTCCAGTTCGTTGTCGATCAGAGCGGCGAGCCGCCCGTCGTCGTCCGGCATCGGTCCTCGAGGCTCCTATTTCAATTTCGCAAGCGCGGCTCGGACGGCGGCGAGCCGGCTCATGATCGTGCCGATCGGAACGCCGAGCGCCGTCCCCGCCTCGGCGTAGGTATAACCCTCCGCGTAGACCAGCAGGGCGGTCTCGCGCTGCGCCTCCGGCAGACGCCCGATGGCTCTCAACACTTCGGCCGTGAGAATATTCACTTCGATCTCATGCGCCCCGTCAATGGTCAAAGCCTCCTCGGCGTCGACCAGGCCGCCGCCCTCGCGAACCCGTCTCGCGCGGATCTCGTTGAGCCAGATCGATCTCAGGATCGCGAAGAGCCATCGGTCGATCCTGGTCCCCGGCGCGAATTGATCGGCGCGCTCGATCGCGCGCAGGCAGGTCGCCTGAACGAGGTCGTCTGCCGCGTCCCGCGAAGACGACAGGACGACAGCGTAACGCCAGAGGCGCGCCAGGCATTGTTCGAGCCCCGACCGCACTTCGCGTCGGCTGGCTTCGTTCATCGCGCATTAGAGCACAAAACAGCTGGGAAGTCACTGGCGCCGCCATTCGCGTCGCGCTGCGACGGCGACCGAATAATTCCGCGGCCGGCGTGTTTCCTGGGCTCCACGCTCAAGCGGGAAAGGGATCAGACGATGCGTGTTTCTCCGGAATCGTTTCGCAAACCAGGCCGAAAGTTCACAGCTGCGCTGTCGTGTGGCGCTCTCGTTCTCGGCCTGGCGCTCGCCGCCCCGATCGCCTTCGCCGCCGGCGGGGGCGGAGGTGGCGGAGGGGGAGGCGGGAGGCGGCGCAGGCGGCGGCGGAGCAGGTGCGAGCAGGCGACAGGAGCCGGCGGAGGGGAGCAGGAGCAGGAGGCACGGAGCGGGAGCCGGAGCGGGCGGGCCGGAGCGGGCGCGCGGTGGCGGAGCGGGAAGCGGCGGCGGAGGCTTTTATCGCTCGTTCGATCCGGCGCCCTATCGCGCCCAGGCGCCGGCGGACGACCTGACCACATGCGCGCCAGGCCAAGTGTGGGACCGCAAGCATCATCGATGCCTTCGGCGCCGCAGCGGAATCCTTCCGGACTCGGAGCTCACCGAATACGCCTATGCCTTGGCCAAAGCCGACCGCTTCCAGGAAGCGCTCGACGTGCTCGACATGCTCGACAATCCGAACACGCCGCGCGCCCTCAACTATCGCGGCTACGCGACGCGCAAGCTCGGCCGCACGGATGAGGGGATTGGCTATTACCTCAAGTCCGTGGCGCTCGATCCCGCCTATCCGCAGGTTCGCGAGTATCTGGGCGAGGCCTATGTGATCGAGGGGAAGTTCGATCTCGCGAAGGACCAGCTGGCGACGATCGGGAAGATCTGCGGCGCGGATTGCGAATATTACGGCGAGCTCGCCAAGGCGCTCGCCGACGCCCACGCCCTTTGATTCGCTCGAAAGAAGCGGCTGCGCGGAGGGGGAGACACAAGCCCTCCGCGCGGCCCATCAAAGGAGCTGCCCATGTCGACCGTTCAGTCATCGCCGGGCCGTGGCGAGGATCGCGCAGTCGCCTTCGACGCAGACCTCGCTTTTCTGCGCCGCTTTGCCGGCCCCATCGTTCTTCTGGCGCACGCGATGATGGCTTACGTCTTCGTCGTCGAGGGCTTTGAAAAGATCACGAGTTACGCCGGCGTTGCGGCCTATATGCGCGAGTTCGGAGTCGCCCCCGCACTCCTACCGCTCGTGATCCTGACCGAGCTTGGGGGCGGGCTGCTCGTCCTCGTCGGCTTCAAGACGCGCTGGGCGGCGGTTGCGCTCGCCGGCTTCTGCCTCTTGACGGCGCTCATCTTCCACCTCGCCTCGGGCGAGACGATCGAGTTCCAGAAGAACGTCGCCATGGCGGGCGGATTCCTGGTCTTGGCGGTGTTCGGCCCCGGCGCTTGGTCGATCGACGGCTGGCTCGGGCGCGCGAAATGAAGCCGCCAGGCGCGCGACTCATCTATCGAGACGACGAGCTTTCGGATCGCCGCGCTCCTGGCCTCGGCCGGGCTCGCGACGCCGGCGCCGTCCGGATCGGCGGACCTCGCGCCGATCGTCTCGCCGGATCGCAGGGAGGACGCATCGACGAATTCACGCGACGCCCTCGCCGATTTTGCCTGGCGCGCCTTCATCGCGCTCAACTGGCCTTCGCTGTCCCGCGCAGACCGGCGCGGTGAGCCGGATCGCGAAAAGACGCCGGGCGACGCCGGGAAGCGCGTGTGGGAGACGTTCAAGTCCGACTACGAGCTCTTCGAGGTCGACAGCGACGGCCGCCGCGTCGCGCCTCTCCCTGGACCAGCTACGAGGGCCGCAATCCTTGCGGCCAAGGCGTCGACAACCGCCGAAAGACGATTGCCTCTTTTGCGCCGTTCGCCGACTTCAACCAGCCGAGCTTCGCCGTCGACGAGCCGGCCAACCCGCTCGTTGCGCAGAACGGCGCCTACACCCGCTACGAGATCCATTTCAATGAGCCCGAATTCACGGCGTTCGTCGCGAACGGCTGGAGTCTGCGGGGTCAACCTTCCCGATGCGATCCATCCGGCGCGCGGGCCACGCCGGCCGCCGCGAGCATCGGTTTCAGCGCGTTCAGCGCCTTGATGAGCTCGGCCCGGCGCTCGCTCGGCGCGGGCCGATAGGCGACGTCATTGACCGGGCAGAGGACAAGCGCCTTCGCGCCGCTCGCGGCGCATTGATCGATCATCGCCTTCGCCTCTGCGGCGCGCGCGTCGTCCCACAGGTTGAAGCGCTGAAGCGCATTGATCGTCAGCACGCCGAGCCCGCGCACCTTCGCAGCCTGGCCGACTTCGGCCGCCGGCGTTCCGTCGGCGAGCGCGACGCCGGGCAGGTCGTTACGGATCTCGACGTCGGCGACGCCCACTCTTCGCGCGACATCGAAGAACGCGGCGTGACCGAGGCGGGGAGCGACCATGTGGTTGAGGGCGAATTTCATCACGGCTTGTCCTTGTGCTGGGTCATTGTTCCGAGAACCCTTCTCCCGCCTGCGGGAGAAGGTGGCGCGAAGCGCAGGATGAGGGTGTGCGCCGCAAGGCGCGCCGAGCAAGAGCGACCTGCGGGGCGGACCCTCACCCCCGGCCCCTCTCCCGCGAGCGGGAGAGGGGAGTCAGGCCGCATAGAGCGCGGGGCGTTCGCGTAAAGTGATCGGCTCGCGCCTCCCGCTTTCGATGGCCTTGACGCCAAGCGTCGAGACGACGGTGGCGACGTAGCCGTCCCAAGAGCTCGAGCCCGCCGCCCCGCCCTTCGCCGCCGCGGCGAGCCATTCCCGGAACTCCGCGTCGAAAGCGGCGCCGAACCGTTCGCGCCAGTCGACCGGCACGCGGCCGCTGTAGACGCCGTTGGCCTTCACCACGACGTCGTTGCGCTCGGCGAGCGTCACGACGCCCCTCTCCCCGACGACCTCGCCGCGAATGTCGTAGCCATAGGCGATGTTGACCGAGGTCTCGATCGCGACCAGCGCGCCAGAACGCATTTCCATGAGGGTGAATAAGGGATCCGCGAGCTCGCCGCCAAAACTGTTCTTGCGCGGGACTCTGACCGAGATCGTCGCGGGCTCGTCGTCGAGCAGGAAGCGGGCGATGTCGATGTCGTGCACCGCCGTGTCGGTCAGCGCCATGTCCTTGGTGTAGTGGCCGGGGACCGACGGATTGCGATGGACGCTCTGGAAGAGGAGCGGCGCGCCGATCGCGCCGGAGAGGATGGTTTCCTTCATCGCACGGTACTGCGAATTGAAGCGGCGCATGAAGCCGACCTGCACCAGGCGACGCCCGAACGCCAGTTCCGCGTCGAGGATCGCCGAGCAGTCGCTTTCCTTGTCGGCGAGCGGCTTCTCGCAGAAGACGGGCTTGCCGGCCCTGATCGCCGCCAGAACATAAGCCGCGTGGGTCGGCCCCCAGGAGGTGACGATGACCGCGGAAACCTCCTTGGCCTCGATCAGCTCTTCTCCGGTCGGATAGGCTTTCGCGCCGGGCAGGCGCGCGGCGACTTCCTTCGCCTGTTTCGCATTCACGTCGCTGACCGCGACAACATTGGCGCCGGCCAGCACGGTCGTCAGCCGGCGAATGTGGTCCTGGCCGATCATCCCGACGCCGATGACGCCGACATTGAGAGTCATGAGCTTGCCCTTTCCATGGTCGTTTGCGCGAGGCGTTCGCGAGCTTCAGACTTCGGCCCTGGCCTTCGCGGCGCCGAAATGCTTGTCGACGTATTTCTGGATCTCCGCGCGCATGAAGCGCCCCGACTTGTCGGCCCGCTCCTCCCAGGCGAAGACGCACGAGGTGACGATCCCGTCGAAGCCGACCGCGGCGAGCGAGGAGAAGAACTCGTCCCAGTTCACCTCGCCCTGGCCGATGTCCATGTGCTGGTGGATGGTGACCTTCGCGCCGGGAGGGTTGCAGATGTAGCGCAGGCCGGACGAGGCCTTGTGATTGTAGGTGTCGGCGACGTGGACATGCGCCAGAACGGGCGCGGCGTCGCGGATCATTTTCCCGATGTCGTCGCCGAAATAGAAGGTGTGCGGCGCGCAATAGAGGAATTTTACGTTCTTCGAGCCGATCATGCGGATCAAGTCGACCGCCGGATGCAGCGTCTCCACCCAGTCCTCCGGATGCGGCTCGATGTGCAGGCTGATCCCCTCGCGCTCGAAGACAGGGACCAGCTCCTCCATCGAGCGCCACCACGCGGCCTCGCTCGTCTCGGCGGTGAATTGGCCGCCGCAGCAGTTGGCGGAGTGGCCGCGATCCGGCGAGGGGCCGCGGCCGAACTCGCTGTTCATCACATCGACGCCCATCTCGACCGCGACCTCGATCGCCTTCTTCCAGTAGCGCAGCGCAGTCTGGCGCTCGTCCTCGTGCGGGCTCGCCCAGCGGTACATCGGCAAGAGCGAGGCGATCTTCACCCCATGCTCCTTCAGCGATTTCTTGAAGCTCGCGATGCGCTCGGGGTAGGCGCGCGGGTGAACCCACCAGGCGAGAAAGTCGTCGCGCGGCGAGAGCTCGATCCACTCATAGCCGAGCTCGGCGACCTTGCGCGGCAGCTCCTCGAGGGAAAGATGCCGATGCATGTAGGGATCGAGCGCGATCTTCATGGCCGCTCCTCTCCTGACGTTCATAATGGCGGCTTCGACGCCCGTCTTGGTTGGTTTTGGCGCGACGAACCGTCGTTCCTTCCGCGATTAGCAGCGGCGACGTCGGCCAACAACCGTCATGCGATACTTTCTATCATTTCCATCATTGGCTCTCGCAAATGCCTGCAAGGATCCCTCAGGACTTCTCGCGCAGGCGGGCTGCCCGATGACGGCGATGTCGGTCCAGATGATCGCGCGCTGGCCGCGTCGCATGAGATCTCGCGGGCCGGCGGCCCTGTGCGAGGCTCGGCCGCGGGACGGAGGCCGTCTTCGTCGCCCAGGATCGACCATGGACCGACGCGCCCGCTTGCGCTTCCGGACGTCGAGCCCATAATGGCGCTCATCCCAAGCACGCGGGCCATCATGCGAAATGCGTTGTTTGCCGGCGCGCTCGTCGTCGCCGTTTCCACCGCTCCAGGGCAGGCTGACCCATCCGTCTCGACCTACCATGCCGCGCTCGATCGCGCCGGGAGATACGTCGTGCCCGGCCTCACCTATGAGCGCGCGCGGGGCCTGCATCTCGATGCTTCGTTTCACGCCGCCTTTCAGGGCCACGTCTATGCGCAGCCGCTTTTGTGGCGCCGGCCGGGGTCGGACGGCGTTCTGATCATTGCGACGGAGGAAGACGAAGTCTTCGCCCTCGACGCCAAGACCGGCGCGCAAGTCTGGAAGCGCGCGCTGGGCCCGCCCGTCCCCGGCGCCGTGCTGCCCTGCGGCGATATCTCGCCGCTCGGCGTGACCGGCGCGCCGGTCATCGACGAACAGCGCGCGACCCTCTATCTCAACGCCGCAGTCATGCGCGCCAATGCGCCGCGCCACGAAGTCTACGCCCTTTCGCTCGCCGACGGGTCAATCGAGCCAGGCTGGCCGGTCGACGTGGCGACGGCGCTCGGCGGCAGGTTCATCCCCGCGCTTCAGAACCAGCGCGGCGCGCTGGCGCTGTTCGCGGGCAAAATCTTCGTCCCCTACGGCGGGCACTTCGGCGATTGCGGCGCCTATCACGGATTCGTCGTCGGCCTCTCCACCGGCGAGCCGCGCGAGGCCGCGAGCTTCGAAACGCGCGCGCGGGGCGGCGGCATTTGGGCGCAGGGCGGCGTCACCGGCGACGGCCGGTCGCTGTTCGCGGCGACCGGCAACACGTTTCGTGCGCGCAGCTGGGGCGACGGCGAAGCCGTCCTGCGCCTCGCTCCCGACCTCGCCCCGCCGCACGAAGCCCGCGACTTTTTCGCGCCCTCGGACTGGCGCGAGCTCGATCGCCGCGACCTCGACCTCGGCGGAACCGCGCCGACGCCGCTCGACGTCGCGAGCGCGAGCGGGACCCGAAAGCTGATCTTGGCCATCGGCAAGAACGGCGAGGGCTATCTTCTCGACCGCGACGACCTGGGCGGCGTCGGCGGCGAGCTCACGAGCGCTCAGGTGGCGACCAATATCGTCATCGCGTCGCCGGCGGTCTTCAGCGCCGACGGCGCCGTCCTTGTCGCGCTGCAGGGCGACGGCGCGCATTGTCCGCCGAACAGGCCGGGGCGGGGGCTGATCGCACTGAAAATCCGCGCGGACCCGGCGCCGGCGATGGTGGCCGCCTGGTGCGGTTCTGTCGAAGGCAACGGCTCGCCGATCGTCACGACCACCGACGGCCGCTCGAATCCGATCGTGCTGGTCATGGGCGCCGAGGGCGACGACCGGCTGCACGCCTTTCGCGGCGACGACGGCGAGGCGCTCGCCTCGCCGCCCGACCGCATGCGCGGCCTGCACCATTTCCAGACCCTCATCGCCAGCGACGACAGGCTCTATGTCGCCGCCGACGGGACGGTCTATGCATTCGCGTTTTGAGAGAGGGCTAGCAAAATCGGCGGGGAGCCTTCTGCCTCGAGCGAGACGCGCGGAGGGTTCTCCGCTCGCCGGTTTCCTCTCGGACAGCCGGTTGCAACGCCTTGGGCTTGTCGGAAAGCCAAAGTTGGAGCAACTTTCCTCTGGGCTCCGAGATCCTCTGCGCGTCCCGGTCGACAGGCCAGGTTGGCGAGCGATGCTGCGGCAACTCGGCAGGAGTGCGCGATGATGAAGATAAAGCGTCTTGCGGCGACAGCCGTTTTATCCATGGGCGCCTTGTCGCCGGTCCTGGCTGACGATCAAAAACCGGCCCCCTTGCCGGAAGCCTATGCGCCGCCGTTAAACCTGCTGATGGTCGCAACACAGCTCGGTCACTTCAAGTTGTGGTATGCGGGCGCAGTGCAAAACTGGGCTCTGGCGGACTATGAATTGGCGCAAATCCGTGGCGGTATCGATCGGGCGAGGACTCTTTATCCGAACAACGTGAAATCAAACATGGAATTGATGACGCCCGTGACGGATGAGCTTGAAAAGGCGATAAGAGCGAAGAGACGGCGTCAAATTTTCCAAAGCCTACAGCAAGCTGACGGCCACATGCAACAGTTGTCATGAAGCGAGCGGCTTCGGCTTTATCAAGATGAGGGACCCGACATTGTCGCCCATCGAAACATCGCCGTTCAGCGATGAATTGTTCTCGGGCCACTGACTATCGACTATCGCTTTAGGGATAGTTACTGGTTGCCGCCGGCGGCAAGATCTTTCTGAATGAGCGCTGCATTGACGCTGCCTGCACGTTAAAGTTGCGAAAATGGTGGAGCCAGATGGAATTGAACCGACGACCTCTTCAATGCCATGGCTCGAAAGCGTTGGGGGGTTATGGGCGCACGCCTTTGAAGAGCGCACCGCTGGTGCAACAAGTGCGAGAAGCGTTCCCGTCGTTCAACTACTAGTGCGCCGTCGGTTTCGATCGCAAAGGCTGGCCGCAGCCGTTGTGCACCCTGGCCATGCGGGACCCTTTTCGAGTTCGAGCGCGATCCCGTGCACCATTCCATCGCCATGCATGACCTTCGCCCGATGCCTACATACCATGCCTATCCGGTTAAGACATAGACCCACTAGATGTAGGGTGCACCCAGTCCACTGAGTAAAGTTCGTCGTAGGTCGGCTCCCTCGCACTGCTTGCAATGCCGAGCAGCGAGCGGAAGGCGTTGCCTGTAAGGGTGGCCCTACGGGCGGCGCCATCCTGACGGTTATCAAAGCGTCGCCCGGTTGGCCACCCTTTAGGCCGGGCGCACCCAGACCACGAAGCCTGAGTTTCGCGCCGTCTTTGACACCAACAGGAATCTTTTACATCGCAGGCGCGTCCGGTAGGCAGTACCACGCGGGCATACCAACCTCCTGCCGTTCTCGGCGGCACAGTGACAGTCGCAATCACATCTTCGCCGCGCTGGGATTTTGCCTCAGTGGGAAAGCTCCTGCCAATTGCTTCGTTCAGCTTATCAACAGTGCTATCGTACAATAAGTTCGCCCATGCGCCCATGGCCTTTGATGTAAGATTCCTGTACCAACCGGCACTAGTAAAACCGCGTCATTTTTCGCGTTAGACGAGAGCGTAATCAACGAATCGTTGATTACCTTCTTTAGAAAAGGAATATTGGCGTGTTCCGGAGTTTCTTGGTATATAACGTATTCTGCAAGGGCAACCTTGCAACCTTAGCATCTGACGGTGTCATTCCAATAAATGGCGCAATATCACTCGTGATGTATAGCTCCCAATTGGGAGGCGTCTTTTCCCGCAACCAACCTTTTCTCGCTCCATATCTGTTTAAAAGCGCGCCAACCAACGCCGCAGCATGGGCATATTCGCCTTGATCCATGTTTTCTTTCAAGTAATAGTCGTATAAACGGCACATCGTTTTGCGGGTGCCGCCGACCATGGCGGCAATCGCCTTTGCATCTAACCCACTAATTAGCTTTGATAATATAGCCATCGTCTTCTCCCAATCTCTGGGCTCGCCGTGGCCTACGCCCGCGTACACCACAAGCCGAATACGCGTGCCCGCTAAACTGGCGGTTAGGTCCGCAGAATCAAATATAACCGTGGCCGGTGCGGCCCATCATTGTGTTTGGAGTTGCTTTTGAGGCGTTAAAGCCGAAGTTACTCGCGGGGGGGGGTGTGCAACCGGAATGATCGTTGACACTTTGGACCGGATACATGGTTGACACTTTTGGCCACTTACGTGGCCGGTTGTTGCTGTTGTTTCGGGTCCTGTGGACCCTGTGGGCAACGCACCGCGTTGTCCACAAGTCCACAGGCGCGCCGAGGCTTCGACAGTTTGCGCTGGCGAACCGGCCGCTTGGGTGATGGACCCAGCTCGACGTGGGCGTAGCCGACGAGCCATTCGCCCTCCTCCGTCTCTTCGACCGCCACCGGCTCGCCGATCAGCGTCTCGCTGACGAAAACCAGGTCGCCGGCCCATTTGATCACGCCGTTCGATCGAACTCGGCGCACGGCGGCCCCGTCCGGATAGTCGGGCTCGCGCAAAGGGCGCGGATAGGCGCGATTGGAGCCGCGATAGAGCGAAGCCGGCGTGGCGAAATCCAGGGCCTCGTGCGGACGCTCGTAGTTATAGATGGCGCGGAAGTCGTCGAAGCGGCGCTGCTGCTTGGCGAGCGTCGCCGCCGGAGGATTGGCCGTTTCCGCCTTGAGCGTGCGGTGCAGGCGCTCGAGGCGGCCGTTCTGCTGCGGCTTGCCCGGTTCGATCCGCTCCGGTTTGACGCCGAGCTTGATCCACCACACCGCAAGCTGCGACAGCCCGCCGGCGCCGACCGAGGCGAACGGCGGTCCGTTATCCGAGCGAATCGACAGCGGCAGCCCGAACTCGCAGAACGCCGCGTCGAAGGCCGGCCGCACATGCGCCCCGTCGGGCTCATCCACCGCCTCGCAGCGCAACAGAAAACGGCTCATCCCGTCGCTGATCGTCAGTGGATCGCAGCGCTCTCCGTCGCCAGTGCGAAACCAGCCCTTGAAATCGGCGCACCATGCCGCGTTGGGCGCGTCGACCGCCTGGAACGGCGAAGAAAACGGCGGACAGCGCCGGCGCGGCCGCCGCGGTTGCGTCAGCCCCTCCTTGCGCAGCCAATCGCCGATCGTGCTCCGCGCCGGCGCCGCCTCCTCGGGAAAACGCTCGCAAAGCTTCCGGCGCAGCTTCTTGGGACCCCAGGTGGGATGACGCTCGCGCAGCGCCAGCGCCGCCTCGACCAACTCCTCATCGCGCGCCCGACCATGACGGATCGGCGCCGGCCGCTCCTTCAGTCCCTCGCGCCTTCACACCGATAACGCTCAAGCCATTTGTAGCCAGTCTGCCGACTGATTCCGAACTCGGCGCAGATCGCGCTCATCACCGCCTCGTCGTCGCTCGCCGCGATCACAAACCGCATTCTCTCGTCCATCGCGCAGGTCTCACTCCAAGGCATCGGCGGGGCCCCTCCTCGCCGTGCAATAGACCTGTCAACGATGTATCCGGTCCAATCTGTCAGCGATCTAACCAGATCGAACAGGGGCAAGCTAGTTCAGTCGCGGGGGGGGAGGTGGACCAGATGTCAAGTTGATGCGCATTCTCGGCGAGCGATGCACATCCCGAAGTGCGGACCATAGTTACACTAATCATTGATGTTATTTATGCCGAGAGATTTCGAAAATTATGTGAGCAACCATGAAGCCCAACCCGTAGGATGCCTATTTCCCCCCCGGCGGCTTTGGCCGGGGAAAGCATGCTCTTGGCCACACCGACAAGCTGACAAGCTGACAGGGGCGCACATGGCGATTTACGGATACTGCGGGTCTCGACGCTGAAGCAGGCCAACGAGGGCGAAAGCCTCGACGTGCAACGCCGCCAGATCGAGGGCTATGCGCTCATGCACGGCCTGACGCTCGCCGGCGTCCTGGTCGAGGAAGGCGTCAGCGGTTCGGTCCCTGTCGAGGATCGCCCGGTCGGCGGCCCGTTGTTCGCCAAGCTGCGACGGGCGACATCGTGATCGCGGCGAAGCTCGACCGCCTGTTCCGCTCGGCCCTGGACGCGCTGAAGGTTGTCGAAAGCCTCAAGACGCGGGGCGTCAAGCTCCACCTGCTCGATCTCGGCGGCGACATCGCCGGCAATGGGCTATCGCAAGCTGTTCCTGACGATCGCCGCCGCCTTCGCCGAGGCCGAGCGCGACCGCATCCGGGAACGTATCGGGCAGGTAAAGGCCGATCAGAAGGCCCGTGGGCGGTATCTTGGCGGGAAGGTTCCCTTCGGCTTCCGGCGCGGCGACGACGGCGAGCTCGTCCCGCATGAGGCCGAGCAAGAGGCGATCCGCGAAATGGTCGCGTTGAGGGCGCAGGGAAGGCCGCTGAGGGCGATCGCGGCCGCGATGGCGAGGAAGGGCCACAAGATCAGCCACGAGGGCGTGGCGGGCGTCCTGAGGGCCGCCAAGTAGGCCAGAGAAGGGAAGGGGCGACGGAAAAGTTAGTCTTGATGGATGCGGATTTCACCGCAGGGCGAGCGCTCGCAGCCAGGAGCGGGAGCCGGCGCCCGAAATCGACCCGATTGACGAGCTTTATCGCCTGATCTCGCCGGTGGAGCGCGCTCGGGTAGACGAACATCCGCTCAATCTGCGGACCTCTGTCCGGCGGCAGTGGCACCGTTCCACCGGGCATCTTAGGATCATCTGATTTGATAAAACGCACGCCTGCACCGCCGGGGCCGTGCCATTCGCCCTGCACTTGAATTTTGTCCGGTAGAACCTTGACTTGAAGTACTACCTTTCCCCGAGGATCGATTACCTCCAGCGCGTGCTTAGAGTAGTTTCTGTCCCAAATGTTAGGCGGCGGGCGCCGTCATCCACTCATTGCGAAACATCTCCGCAATAAGTTTTCCATTCTCATCACGAATTTGTGTCGAGACCTTAAGTTGTCCATCGACTACCTCAACCGTTAAATCTGAGGGGCCGGGAAGATGAAATAGTGGTACCACCCAGAAACACCTCGTAAATTAAGCCTCCTGGTCCTCCAAATCCTACCTCAATTCTAGCAATCCCACGCGAAGTTGCTAATTTCACATCTGGGCTATCGGGCGATATCTTGCAAAATAATTGGGATGTTGCAGCAAATCTTGCTCATTGAAATTCAACCGCTCAAATTGTTGCGGATCCATCCAAGGGTTGGCTGCAGTGCAAGTAAAAGGATCACCATGGCAGCAATAGCGGCACCAAGAGGTACCGCGCGAGCAGGGATAGTGAATGACCACGCGCCGACGGCCGGCGCCTCCCAGTCAGAACGGCGGCTACAGCAAGCTCCTGGGCAAGCTCGAATTGGGGAGGGGAAAGACCCATTCGGGGCAAACACTCCCGCAATTAGGATGCTGAAGGCAGCGGATAGCAAGGTGGCGGCCGTTTTTTTCATTCAATTACGTGGCATGCCGCCGCGCGGGCCACCTGCGCTCCCTGAGCCATAGCCGAACGCTTCCGAGCGGCAGGGTCGCGGCTATCGCCTCGAAGGCGGCGGGCGTGATGGCGATGCGGATCATGAAATGCGCTTGAGTTCGCCAGCGGAGGGCGCCCTTGCCTGCCAAATTTCAATTCCCGCTTACCAATAGCTTACCGGACCCTCAGCGCTTATCCTCGAGCACTTGAGCTTTGCAGTAACTCTTTGTTTTTGC
>CAWFVS010000054.1:0-93796 GCA_963819255.1 uncultured Alphaproteobacteria bacterium | reverse complement strand
AATCCGGCAATGCGAAGAAATGGCAAGTCGCAGAAATATTTTCTTCGCGCGCAGTTTACCTCTTGTTGATTTGCGCGCCCCGCGCCTCGCCTTGCCGCCTTCTCCAGCGCGCCCGGCTCGCTTCTGCAACGGGCGGGCCGGGCGCCCCGCCTCACTGCGTTATCGCGAGCTCGAGCCGGGTGGACGGCGTGCGGGACGCCTGATTTCGGCGGGGAAGGCGCTGGACGAAGGGCAGGCGGGGAAGACACGCCTGGCGGAAAGTGGATTTTTCAAAATCCCTCCGGCTTGCCGACCACCGTCGTATAGAGCGCGCCGTCGCCGAGCGCGCGCTCGGCGGCGCGTTTGAGGCTGGCGAGCGACACGGCGGCGAACTCGCGATTGCGCTCGACGAGCCACTCGGGAGGACGGTCCTCGAGCTGCATTTGGACGAGCTGAAAAGCGATCTTGACCGAGGTGTCGAAACGCAGGGGATAAGAGCCGATCAGGTAGGTCTTTCCCTTCTCGAGCTCCTCTTCGGGGAGGCCGTTCAACGCCACGTCGCGGATCTCGGCCGAGGCGACGTCGAAGGATTTGCGCGCCCGCTCGTTCTTGGTGGTGGTGCCGCCGTAATAGAAGCCGCCGCGGTCGAGGGCGTAGAGATTGCCGAACACCGTGTAGGCGAGGCCACGCTTCTCCCTCACTTCGCGGAACAGGCGCGAGGTCATGTTGCCCGAGCCGCCGAGCACATGCGCCGCGACGATGCTCGCGATGAAATCGGGATCGTCGCGCTTCAGCGCCGGCCGGCCGAAGCGGATGGTCGATTGCGGCACGTCGAGCGGGACCACATCGACCTTGCCGAGGCCCGCGAAGGGCGCCTCCGGCACGGCTGTGAGATCCGCCTTGACCGGCAGGTCGGCGAACGCCCGGTCGACGAGGTCGGCCGCGCCTCCTTCGTCGATCGCGCCGACCACGGCGACGACCAGCCGATCGCGGGCGATCGTCCGCTTCGCCGCCGCGGCGAGATCGGCCGGCTCGACCCGCGCCAGCGTCTCGAGCGCGCCTTCGGCCGGCTGCCCATAGGGGTGGCTGGGAAAGGCGTTCGCCCGCCAGGTCCGCGCCGCCACCGAGCCGGGATCGTTGGCGTCGTGCCGAAGCTTTGCGTTGGCGTGCTCACGCACGCGCTGGAAGGGCTCCTCGTCGAAGCGCGGCGCGTTGACGGCGAGGCGCAAGAGCTCGGCCGCCCGGTCGAGGTTCTTGGCGAGCGTGCGCATCCGCCCGGCCATGTAGTCGCGGTCGTTGCGGAAGTTGAGCTCGATCGCCTTCTCGTCGAGCGCCTGCTGGAAGGCCTGCGAATCGAGGTCGCCCGCGCCCTCGTCGAGCATGCCGGCCAGCAGCATGCCGAGGCCGGCCTTTTCGGCCGGATCCTGCGCCGCGCCGCCGCGCATGGCGAATTCGAGCGCGACCAGCGGGACGGCGGTCGATTCGACCAGCCAGAACACGAGCCCCCTCGGCGTCGTGACGGTCCTGACGTTGACGGCGGACGAAGCGGGCGGGACGATATGTTTCTGCATGGGGCGTTTCCGCACAGTGTTTCTTGGACGAGGCGGCTTCAGGCGGCTTCGGCCTCTCGCGGCAGGAGGTGCCCGGTCACGGCGGGCTTGCGTTCGAGATACCGCCGCGCCGCGGCGATCACCGCCTCCGCGTCGACGGCCTCGATCTTTTCCGGCCATTCCTCGACCTCGCGGATGGTCTGGCCGATCGCGAGCGACGAGCCGTACCAGCGGGCGAGATCCGACTGGCTGTCGCGGGCGTAGAGCGCGTCCGCCACGAGCCGTGTCTTGGCGCGTTCGAGCGCCCCGGGCTCGATCCCCTCGGCGAGGAATTTCGCCAGCACCCGGTCAAACGCCTTGTCGAGCGTCTCGAGGCCGACGTCGGGGGCAGGCGTCAGGTTGACGATGAAGCGGGTCTCGTCGAGCGCGGACCCGTGATAATAGGCCCAGGCCGAGACGGCGAGCCTCTCCTCGACGACGAGCGTCCGGTAGAGGAGGCTCGTCTGGCCGCCGCCGAGGAGGTGGCCGAGCACGTCGAGCGCCTCCGATTTGCCGTCTTTCGCGGTGCGGCACGACGGCGCGAGATAATGGCGCTGCCAGTTCGGCTGCTCGACCTTGTCGTCCCTGACCGTGACGAGGCGGCTTGCGACCGTCGGCGGCTCGAGCGCGCGCACGCGATCGGGCCTCGGCCCCCGCGGCTTCACCTTGCCGTAGGTCTCCACCGCCAGCGCCCGCGTCGCCTCCGGCTCGGCGTCGCCTGCGACCACCAGAATGGCGTTCTCCGGCGTGTAGAAGCGCTGGTAATAGGCGAGCGCGTCCTCGCGCCCGAGGCCCTCGATCTCATGCCCCCAGCCGATGATCGGGATGCCGTAGGGATGATGGATGAAGAGCGCCGCCTGCACCGCTTCGCCGAGCTGCGCGCCGGGGTCGGTGTCGCAATGCATTCGCCGCTCCTCGAGCACGACGTCGCGCTCGGGCGCGACGATCTCGTCGGTCAAGACGAGCCCGGTCATCCGGTCGGCCTCGAATTCCATGCAGGCCTTGAGGTGCTCCTTGGCCACCTGCTGGAAATAGGCGGTGAAGTCGTTGCCGGTGAAGGCGTTCTCCTGCCCGCCGATCTCCGAGATGAATTCCGAGAACTCGCCCTTCGGATGGGTTTTCGTGCCCTTGAACATAAGATGCTCGAGGAAATGGGCGATGCCCGACTTGCCGATCGGATCGTCGGCCGCGCCGTTGCGGTACCAGATCATGTGGGTGACGACGGGCGCCCGATGGTCGGGGATGACCACCACCTCGAGGCCGTTGTCGAGCGTGAAATGGGCCACCTGCGAGGCGGGGGCGTGAGCAGTCATGAGCGTTCCGAGAGAGCTGAAAAGCCGGCCGCGCCAAGCCGGCGCCGCCCATCGTGACGATGATGCGACATATAGGGCGCCGGCGGGCGGCTGGCGAGTCAACATAGGCTCGCGGGCGCCACGGGCACGGACGCCATCCAGCCGAGAACGCGCTCGGTCGGCTCGCGAAAACCTGGCGATGAGTTGCGGGGCTATCGGGGGGTCGTATCAATGAGAAGCCCCACGCCGGGGAGGAAACGGCGTGGGGCTGCCGCGCTTGGTCTTTCGGAGACCGCCGACGCGCGGTGTCGAGCGCCAATGTGTCATGGTGATCCAGCAACGGCAATCGCCAGATATGGGGAGGTTGCGGAACCGGATCCGTTCGCTCTTTATCCCGAGGATAGCGGCTCCGATTGAAATTTGGGCGGCGAATTCACTCATCCCGGCGACGCCACGCGACGGCGGGCTGATCATCCAACCACCCGAGCCGCATTTCCTCTTCAGGCTTTTCTTCGAGGTGTATGGCGATCGTGTTTGCAAGATCGCGCCAGCATGCCGACAACTCGAGAAAAAAGAACCGCTGTGCTGGATCGCGCGCCACTTGGGCGAGCGCCAGACGTTCGGCAGCACGCCGCCGGCAGTCCGCAATGCGACTCACTACGGCGCAAAAAACCGGGACCAGCCGAAAGGTTCCAAGCTACTCCCCATCACGCGCCTGTATCAGAGCATCGCGATCGCGGTCGCGCTCAACAGCATCGTCGTGAGGCCCGCCAAAATCATGGTGATCGTCAGCCCCGGCTCATAGGCCGAAAACGACCTGAACCACCAATCGTGCGCGCAGAGCCCCAAATAGCTGCCAAGCATGGCGTATCCGGCGTTCCAGTAAGGACCCATTCCCTTGCGATTAAAGAGGGAATCGATCGCGAAGCCGATCCCCAGGAAGAGGACGATCGACCACAGAATGAAAGTGGCGAATTCAAAGCCGTCCAGATTCTGGATCGACTGCACCAACGGCCAGTGCGACATGAGCGCAGATCCCGCTTTCCGCGTCCCGCGCGGAATCGCTTTCCTGACGGAGTTCTTGTCTGCTCTACCCGAGAATTGCTGCCGAGGCGTAAATTCGGAGGGTGGAATAACCCGCGAGGAGGGTGACGACGCCGAGAAAGGCTTTGCCGCGGGGCACCTTCCCCAGCTTGGCTGGGGAGGTGGCGCGAAGCGCCGGATGGGGCGTGGGCCGCTCCATCGACCGGTTCGGATTGCCCGAACTCGCCGCGAACTTATGTCCGTGATGTCCGCGCCCCGGCTGGCGACCTTCCGAGTCCCCTTGCACGGCCGCCACCGCGAACCTTCACCGACGCATTCCTGCACTCCGCACCCCATCCGGCGCTGCGCGCCACCTTGTGTCCGCTTCGCGGAGAAGGGGGCGCGCGCCGACCACACGCCACCTGACAAAAAAGCAGCGGAAACTGAAGTCCTTGCTTTAGTGTTCGTGCGATGATACTAAAGCCTATGCTTAACCATTCGGCCGCCCTTGATCTCGCCTTCCAGGCGCTCGCCGATCCGACGCGGCGGGCGATGGTCGAGCGGCTCGTGCGCGGGCCGGCTTCCGTAACCGACCTCGCCCGGCCGCTCGCCATGTCGCTGCCGGCGGTGATGCAGCATCTCGCGGTGCTCGAAGCGTCGGGGCTCGTACGCTCGCAGAAGATTGGGCGCGTCCGGACCTGCGAGGTCGATCCCGGCGCGCTGAGCCTCGCCGAGCGATGGATCAACGAGAGGCGGAGCGAATGGGAGCGCCGCCTCGACCGGCTGGGGGACTATCTCGCAACCCTGAAAACCGAAGGAGCTTCCGATGGACAAGAAAGTTGAGACCGGCGCCGCGCTGCCGCCGGTCAGCATCTCGCGCCTGCTGCACGCCCCGCGCGAGGTGGTTTTCAGGGCCTGGAGCTCGGCCGAGCATGTCAAGCGCTGGTTCGCGCCGACCGGCTACACCATCCCCGAGGCGAGCGTCGACTTGCGCGCCGGCGGCGTCTTCGAGGTCCTGATGCGCGCTCCCGACGGCGTCGAGCATTGGGCGCGGGGGACGTTCGTCGAGGTCGCGCCGAACGAGCGGCTCACCCTCGATCTCACCGTCAGCGACGGCAAAGGTCACCCGCTCTTCCACGCCTTCACCGAAGTTCTGTTCGCCGACGCTATCGGCGGAACGCAGCTCGACGTCACCCAGACCTACACGGTCATCGATCCTGAGGCGGCCTGGATGGCGCAAGGGGCGCCTCAAGGCTGGGCGCAGACGCTCGACAATCTCTCGGCGGAGGTTCGCCGCATGCAGACCAGCCCCGATGCGCCGCGCTCGGTGGTCCACTCCGCCTTCACGCTCGAGCGAACCTATGACGCGCCGCCGGAGCGCGTCTTTCATGCGCTCTCCGACCAGGCGGCCAAGGCGAAGTGGTTCGGCGGCCCGCAGGACCAGTGGCGGCCGATCGAGCGCCGCATGGATTTTTGCGTCGGCGGCCGCGAGCGCGCGAAGGGGCGCTGGGAGAGCGGCGTCGTCTCGACCTTTGATGCGATCTACCTCGACATCGTCCCCAACGAGCGCATTGTCTACACGTATGAGATGTGGCTCGACGAGAAGAAGATCTCCGTCTCCCTCGCCACCTTGCAGATCGCATCCGCCGGCCCCGGCCGCGCGACGCTGAAAGTGACGGAACAGGGCGCCTTCCTCGACGGCTACGACGACGGCGGCTCGCGCGAACGCGGCACGGGCTTCCTGCTCGACAAGCTCGGGGCGTCGCTGGCGGCGTCATAGCGAGCTGGGACGGCGACGCGCCTCCCCTCACCCCGGCCCTCTCCCGCATCCTTCGACGAGCTCAGGAATGAGGTGGGAGAGGGGGCGAATCCCTCCCCCGCTGCGGGAGAAGGTGGCCGGCGACAGCCGGCCGGATGAAGGCCTAGCCTGCGCGGCGCATCGTCCAGATCTCGCCCCGCATGTCGACCAGATGAAATCCGCGCCGCGTAAGCTCGCTGAAGGTCACGAAATCGTGCGCGTGCACGGTCGCCCAGGCGTCCGGCGGCGCATCCCGGATCTTGTCGAGGTTTCCCACATGGAAGTGCTGCATCGGGTTCTCCATCGACCTGTCGGCGTCGGGCGAGTCCTCCCCGGCTGCCCGTAGGCGGCGGGCCTATACCATGTTTTGCTGCGCTGCACAATACTATGCTGCTCTGCACAATCGGCAGCCGAGCAGACCCCTTTGCTGCGCGAGTCCGCTTCGGGCCGTCGGCAAAAAAAGCCTCAACTGCGCGACAGAACCTCGACGGCGCGTGCGAGCTGCGGATCGGCGCCGGCCGCGTAGCGGGGATCGAACCCGACCTCGATGGTCGGCTCGACCCCGGCCCCCTCGAGACGCCTTCCGTCGACGACGACGTCGTCGACCGCGAGCAGCAGCAGGCCCTCCTCGCCGATGAGGAACGCGGTGGCGGCGAGCACCGCCCCTTCCGTGCGGCTGCCGATGAGCTCGCCGAGGCGGTATTCCTTGAAGCCGTAAGCCAGCACCTCCTTGCCGCTCCGCGTGCCGCCGTTGATCAGCGCGGCCACCGGCTTCCGCCACTTCACGTCGACGAGATCGGTCTCGCCGTCCCTCGCCGTCACCTTCATGGTCGGCGAATGCGGATTGAACAGATCGAGATATTGCGGCTGCGCGCCGCCCCAGCCGTCGCGCAGGTCCCAGATCAGCGCGTCGGCGTCGCTGAGCGGGCCCTCGGCGATCAGGTCCTCGAGCGCGCGCTGATATTGCCGGCCGGCGTAGGACCACACGTGGACGTAGCCGATGCGGGCGTTCGAGCCGGCGTCGATGATGTGGGCCGAAGCTTTCAGGCCATCCAGGAACATGGCGTTCGGATGAAGATCGGCCGGGACGACGGCGATCGGCGTCGGCGATCCGCCGCGCGCCCGACGGACCGACAGCGACACGGACGCGCCGACCTTGCCGCGGAACGATCCGACCGGCCGGAACGGGCGGTCGTCCGCGGACAGGATCTCGTCGCCGAGCAGGAGACCGGCCTTATGCGCAGGAGCGCCCTCGATCACGCCGGTTGCGAACGTTCGGCCCCGATCGTCGACCTCGGTGAAGATCCCGATGCCGGGATAGCTCACCTCGCCGTTCGGAAAGATGCGTTGAAGTCCCCGATGCTCGAGAGCGCCTGCGAAAATGTCGGCGAGCTGGTAATAGGCCGGATCGTCCGGCGTGTAATAGCGCGTGTGGGAGGCGTGGAGCTCAGCCAGCATCGCATTGACGACGGCGGCCAGCTCGTCGCGCGACCGGGCCGCCTCGGCCTGCGGGCGGTAGCGCTTGCGCATCGCCGCCCAATCGATCCCGCTGATGCGGGGATCGTAGAAGCGGTCGCGCACCAGCTCCCACACTTTCTCGAAAGCGGAGGGATCCGCTTCGCCCGATCCCTGGCCACGCAGCTGAAAATCCGACTGGGCGCCGGCCGGCGGCGCCCCGAGGGCGAGCGAGGCGGCAAATGCGAGAATTTCCCGACGCGTTGCTTTCATAGGGCGCTGCTTTCGACTCCTTGAGCACAGAAGCGGTCTCGCTAGGGTTGAATTCCGGCCCATGTTTGACCGAGCAGCCCACGCTAAGATGCGGCGTTTGCGAGCAGCCCGCGGTCCACGCGGCGAAAGCGATCCGTGGCGCCGTTGCCCGGGGCGCCCTGGATTGCTTGGTCGCACTGCTTTCTCCCAATGATGGTTCAAGGGGATGGAAAACCGCTTGAATGGGTTCTGATCGGGCCGCTTAGCCGGTAGAACCGACACCTCCGGCGCCGGGAGCGAGGCGATTGCGCAAGATCCTGGTCAACCTCGCCTTCGGCCTCGGTCTGGCGCTCGCGCCGTCCGGCTCGCTCGCCGCCTCGCGGGCGCGCCAGGCCCTGTGGCTCGTCGTCCGGGCCTGCGTCGCCGATTTCCAACTGATCGGGGCCGCTTTTCCTTGTCTCGAGGTCAATCTGAACGGCGGCGAAGAGCGAGGATTCGTCGTGCTGCGCGATCCGTTCGGTCCGCCGGACACGATTCTGGCGCCGACCCGCAGGGTGACCGGGATCGAGGACCCGTGGCTGCGGTCGCGCGAGGCGCCGAACTATTTCGCCGACGCCTGGCGCGCGCAGCCGCTCCTCGAGCGAGCCGCCGGCCCACCGAAGCCGGACGATTTCGCGCTCGCGGTCAATTCCGCGCTCACCCGCGGCCAGGACCAGTTTCACATCCACCTCGGCTGCCTCGCGCCGGCCGTCAGGCGGTGGCTGCCCGACTTCGTTCGAAGGCTTCCGGTCGGCGCCTGGAGTAGGATCGGCCTCTTCGCTGCAAGCCCGTCGCTGTGGGCGCTGCGGACCGGACAAGCGGACCTTCAAAACGTCGAGCCGGTTCGCCTTGGGGCCGAGGCGATGGGCGGAAAAGCGAACCTCGCGCGCATGTCGATCCTCGTCACAAAGCTCCGGATCGCCGGAAGCGAGGAGGCGGTGATCCTCGCCTCCTATGCCGGCGCTTCCGGATCGCCCGGCCCCGTCTCGGCCGAAAGCATGCTCGATCCGACCTGTTCAGGCGGCCGCGCACCTCCGGCGGTCCATTGACCGCGTCCGGCGAGGAGAGATTAAGTGGTTATCGCGCTGATCCTGCCGTGGCTGACGTTTTCTTCACCATCGGCCGACCCCTGGCGGGGATTGTTTGCCTGATCCTGCAAATCACGCTCATCGGATGGCTTCCGGCGGCGATCTGGGCGGTCTACGCGCTCAGCCAATACAAGACCGACCAGAAAATCGAGCGGGCGCTGCAAAGGAACCGGACCTGAGGCGATAAGCGAAGCGACGAGGCAATCCATCGCCTCGCGCCGACAGATGGACTGCTTCGCTCATGCCCGCAACGACGGACGGCGCTAAGCCCTTCCGGTCAGCCGACGAAGCTCCTTCATCAGGTCGTCCGGCATGAAGGGCTTGGAAAGCACCCGAACGTCTTCCGGCAACGCGAACTTTTTGGCGAGTACCGGGACGGGATAGCCGGAGGCAAGTAGGACCTTGAGGCTCGGGTATGCCCGACGGGCTTCGACCGCAAGCTCGGCGCCGTTCATGCCGCCGGGCATCGCGACGTCGGAAAAGAGAAGGCCGATCGAGGGGTCTCGACCGAGAATAGCCAGGGCCTCGCGCGGCCCCTCCGCCATGACGACGTCGAATCCGAGGGTGGTCAGAAGATCGGCGGTGCTTTTCCTGACGTCCGGGTCATCCTCGACGAGCAGCAGCTTGAGCTCTGCGTTTACCGCGCCGTCTCCCGAGAAATCGTGGATCTCGGCCGCGCCAGCCGGCGCGTCCAGGCATTTCGGCAGGTACACCTCGATGGTGGCGCCGGCCCCGGACCCGGCGGCAATTCTCGCGTGTCCTCCCGCGCCGCGGGCGAAGCCGTAAACCTGGCTCAGTCCGAGCCCCGAGCCCTTGCCGACGTCCTTGGTCGTGAAGAACGGATCGAAAGCCTGGGCCGCAATATGGGAGGGAATGCCGGGACCATTGTCGCTTACCGACATCGTCACGAAGTCGCCGCCTGTGAGGCCTGGAATGTCCCCGTCGAGCATGCTGACGTTCTTCGTTTCGATCATGATCTTGCCGACCCCCTCGACGGCGTCGCGCGCATTCACCACGATGTTCAGCAAGGCGGCCTCGAACTGACTGCGATCGACCCGCACGGCCCAAAGGTCGGGGCTGAGACTCATGGTCACGCCGACGCCCTCGCCGACAGCCCGCCTGATCAATTTCTCGACTCCCTTGATCGCGTCATTGGCGTTCAGAACCTCCGGCCGCAGCGCCTGCCCGCGGACGAAGGCCAGGAGCTGCTGGGTGGTCTCGGCCCCCCGATGCGCCGCTTGCAAGGCCGATTGCAGCAGATCCCGTCGCCTGGCGGTTTGCTTGGGCTCGCGGCGCGCGATCTCGAGGTTGCCGGTGATCACGGTCAGGATGTTGTTGAAGTCGTGCGCGACGCCTGCGACGATCTGCTCCATAGCCTCCATGCGCTGGACGCGGGCGAAGTCCTCGCGCGACCGAAGAAGCTCGGCGTTGCGGCGATCGGCGAGCTTTAGCGCTTCAGTCAGGCGGGCGTAGAGCCGATAGATTTCGAGGAGGAGCATCACCAGGAGCAAACTGCGGGCCAGCAGTCCGTAGATGCGGCCGGCGTACCACCCGAAATCATAGCGGTGCACGCCGAGGCGTCCGGAATAGGCGACCTCGAGCAGCCAAGCCACGAGGACGGCCATCAGCCACATGTCGAGCACGGTCGGATTGCGGCGCGACCACAGCACCGCCAAAGCGAGCAACGCCGAGATCCAAATCGTCGGCCCGACCCCCCTGAGGAGACCGGGGGTGTAGATGTTGTCCTTGATAATGATGGGGAGCCGATCGTGACCCAGCGTCGCCAGGAGGGTGAACGCCATGGCGAGGCCGATCGCTCCGGCGCAGGCGACGACGACGGCTCGAGCGGGCTCGCTCGCCATCCCGTCGGTCTCGAAGCGCGTCAGGAACCCGTAGGCCAGCACGAACAGCGGAAAACCGGCATGCCAGAAAACATAGAGCCAGGCGGCCGTCTGCGGCCCAGCCTGCAGGAGGCCGGACGGGCTGAACGATCCGGGAAACGCGAGCGCGTGCGGGGCGGCCATCGCGGCGTCGAAAACGTAGCCGGCGGCCAGAACCAGCAGCGACTGCGAGCGAAGCTGCATGAACTGGCCGAAGAGCAACGCGGCGATGACGACATCGATGATTGAGACCGCGCTCTCGAATGTGGGAATGAACACGGGCGCTTCGGGCAACCGCATGCTCAGGAAGGGAAGACCGGCGAGGAACGCCGCCATCGAAATGAGCACGATGAGCAGAACGACCCGCTTTTGTCGCCGGTCTGCGATTTCGATGGAGAGAAAGCCGGAGGCCCCGAGGACCTCGTTTTTGCCTGTCACGCCAGCTCCACTCGCAGGTCTCTCGCAACCGTACCACAAACCACCGATCAAAAAATTGTGAGTGGAAGCCCGCCTCGCCTTTGGAGCGGCCGGATTGGTCGGGCCTCCACGGAACATTCGGTCAATGCGGCTCGTTTCATGTCGTTGCGAAAGGCAATCGCAGCGGGGAGCCGGGACCTCAGCCTTTGCTGAATCGACTGCTGGTGTACAAAAGCCGCGGGCGCGGGTCGAGACGTCGCGCGCGGGAGCCGCTTCACTCTTCGGGGGCAAGCCGAGCGACGACCTCGGAGCCCTGCTGCATTGTCATGACCAGGAGGGACGCCATGTCGATTTCAGACGCGATTGCACCGCACATCCCCTTCTTACGAAGGTTCGCGCGGGCGCTTACCGGAACACAGGCCGGCGGCGACGCCTACGTCGTGGAGACGCTGGAGGCGATTCTGACGGAACCGGATTGTCTGGAGATCGAACTGGGTCCGAGAGTTGCGCTCTATAAGCTTTTCCTGAGGAACTGGCGCAACGCCCCTGCCAACAATTACGTCGATTTCTCGATTTTGGGCGACGAAGCCTCCGCAGAGCGAAACCTGGCGGCCATCACTGTCGAACCGCGGATCGCTTTCTTGTTGAATGCATTGGAGTCCTTCGATCCGAAGGAGATCGCGCAAACGCTCGACTGCTCGGAAGACGAGGCGATCGAGCTCATCGACCGCGCCGGACGGGAGATTTCAGCCCAGATCCGCACCGACGTGCTGATCATCGAGGATGAGCCTCTCATCGCCCTGGACATCCGGGCTCTCGTTGAACAGTTAGGCCATGAGGCGACGACTATCGCTCGGACCCATGAGGAAGCGGTGCGCGCAGCGATCGATCGCCGTCCGGGACTTATTCTCTCGGATATCCAACTCGCGGACGGAAGCTCGGGGCTCGACGCAGTCAACGAAATCCTGGGGTCGCAGGAAGTCCCGGTCATTTTCATAACCGCCTTTCCGGAGCTCTTTCTCACTGGACAGGCGCCCGAGCCCGCATTCCTGATCACCAAGCCCTTTACCCAGGATTCGGTCAAGGCCGTCATCAGTCAGGCCTTGTTTTTCGACCGCAAGTCCCGGGCGACCGCGGACAATACGGCGGCCTCCTAAGGGAAAACCTCAGGTCGACAGCGATCACCGGCGAGCGCGACAACGCTCGCCGGGCGGCCGGCTCGTGAGCAGTAGGGCCTGCGCGAGTTCGCCTTGCGTGACCGCTGCTGAGGCCAACTCACCACGAAGCACGCCAAGCTTCGGAACAGGATCCCGTGCGAGCGCGCCAAGGTTTTCCTTTGCAGGCGACACATGACGAGTCCCTTCGTCGGCGAGCCGTCGGGAAGGTGGTTTCGGCGGGGCTCGAGGCGGGCGAGCATGTGCTTGCGAGCGCGAGCCTTATTAGCAGAGAAGATTGACAATATGTTGTCCGTATGACAATATATTGTCATGAGAGGCGAAAATGATCCTTTAACGCTGCTGCCGCTGATTGTCGCCGACATCTTCGAGCTGGCCGGCCGCTTCCACTTCGACGGCGAGACCATCGCCGCCACGGTGGGTCAAACGCAGGCGCGCTGGCAGGTGATGAGCGCGGCGTCGGGGCGCCGCTGACCGTCCCGCAGATCGCCCGCCGACTAGGCGTCAGCCGGCAGAACGTGCAGCGTATCGCCGACCTGCTGGTGAGCGAGAACTGGGCGACTTTCGAATCCAATCCCGATCACCGCGGCTCGCCTCATCTGATGCTCAACTCGCATGGGAAAGCCACCCTCGCTGAACTCTCCGAAGCTGCCCGCGCCACCCGCGCGGAGCTCGCGCGCCGGCTTGCCGGCGTCGATATCGACGCAATTCATCGCGGTCTGCGCCGATTGATCGAGGTCATGAACGACCGCGACCTGGCGTCGACAAAACGAGGAGCCGACTTATGAATACCGAGACGATTGCCGAATGCATGCAGCTGAGCTTCGCCGACACGCCTTTCCCAATCGTGGTGGGCAAGCTCGCCGGCGCGGGCGTCGCCGCCTACACCGCCGACCTGATAGCGCGGCGCAAGACCTATTACGACGCCGGGAGCGAGAGCGCGGATGAACCGATGCCGCTCGACGACCCGCCCGTCATCGCCGGCGCCTTCGATGCGGCCTCGGTGGAGGCGTCGGTGCGAGCCATCCAGCAGAAGAAGATCGGCTATGCAGAATTTCTCCGCCGGATCATGGGCGCCGGCTGCGCGCGCTACAGCGTTTTCTTCGGCGGACGCAAGGCGATGTACTTCGGGCGTGACGGCGACTTCTACACCGAACCGTTTCCGACGCCAGCCAAGTGATCGTCTTTCGCATTCGCGGCGAGCGTTGACGAGCAGGCGGCGCAATCACGACAGCCGCAGGCTCAACCGCCGCGGCCGGTTTTCTGGGGGACCGACGACCGGCGGTCTCCCTTTGAATAGCCCAGAAGAGGGGCCCGGGCGAGGCTCGCGCCCTCGTTTCGCGTGCCGCCGGGCGTCGCTTCCGCCCGCCGCGCCTCGATCGCCGCCATCGTCGCCCGCAAGACGTCGGTCATCCCCCGCCGGGTCACAGCCGACAGCAGGAGCGGCTTCGCTCGTTTCGCGCCGTCGGCGGGCGGCGGGCCATGAGCGCGCATCGCCCGCTTCAGTCGCTCGAGCTGCTTCGCCAGCGTTTCCTCGATCGACCGCGTCGACCTTGCTGAAGGCAGACGATCTCGGCCTTGTCCTCGAGCCCTTCGCCGTAGGCGGCGAGCTCCCGCCGGATCGTGCGGTAGTCCGCGCCGGCGTTCGCGCCGGTCGCGTCGACGAGATGCACGAGAGCGCCGCAGCGCTCGACGTGGCCGAGGAAGCGGTCGCCGAGCCCGTGGCCTTCATGGGCGCCCTCGATCAGGCCGGGAATGTCGGCGAGGACGAACTCGCGATCGTCGACGCCGACGACGCCGAGGCCCGGATGAAGGGTGGTGAACGGGTAGTCGGCGATCTTCGGCTTGGCGGCCGAGACAGCGGCGAGGAACGTCGATTTTCCCGCGTTGGGCAGGCCGATGAGCCCCGCGTCGGCGATCAGCTTGAGTCGCAGGACGAGCGTGCGCTCGATCCCCGGCTGGCCAGGATTGGCGCGGCGCGGCGCGCGGTTGGTCGAGGTGGTGAAATGGGCGTTGCCGAAGCCGCCGTTGCCGCCTTGCGCGACGACGACGCGCTCCCCCTCCTTGGTGAGGTCGGCGAGCATCGCCCCGGTTTCCTCGTCGAAGACCTGCGTGCCGACCGGAACCTTCAAAACGGCGTCGGCGCCGCGCCCGCCGGCGCGGTTCTTGCCCATTCCGTGCATGCCGGTCTTGGCCTTGAAATGCTGCTGGTAGCGGAAGTCGATCAGCGTGTTGAGGCCGCCGGCGCATTCGACGACCACGTCGCCGCCCCGCCCGCCGTCGCCGCCGTCCGGACCGCCGAACTCGATGAATTTCTCGCGCCGGAACGAGACGCAGCCCGCGCCGCCGTCGCCGGAGCGAACGTAGACGCGGGCCTGATCGAGGAACTTCATGCCCGCCGTCCGAATGCGCCGTCTTGAGCGCGAGCTCCTCGCGCCGCGCGGCCATCGCCTCCGCCCAGGCCTTGCGGGTCAGACGGAATTTGTGGCTCTCGACCAACCCTCCGCGCGCCGGCGCGCCTCTCGGCCCGGTCGAAACGAACTCGAAGCCGCACTTCTCCAGCACCCGGCGCGAGGCGGGGTTGTCGATCGAGGCGCTGGCGAGAGATTTCGACCGCCGGGGTCAGCACGAAGCCCGCCTTGACCATCGCGCACGTCGCCTCGGTCGCCAGGCCCTTGTCCCAATACTCCGGGCGCGAGCACGAACCCGAGCGTCAGGCGGTCGGCGCCGCGCGATTCGAGGCTGATCGAACCGATGACGTCGCGCTTGCCCTTCTTCGGCGCGATGCACCAGCGTCAGGTCGCGCCCCGAAGCGTTGGCTTCGCGCGCGGCGTAGATGAACCGCTCGGCCGACCCGGGCGGATAAGGGTGGGGGATGCGGGCGGTGTAGCGCGCGACTTCCCACAGGCTGCAAAAGCGATGAATCGCCGCCTGCGTCGGACGCGCGCGGCCAGCGCAGCCACAGCCGCGCCGTCTCGAGGCGGAAGACGTCGTCTCTGGCAAGATCGGGAAACATGGAAGCTCCAGCCAGGCGCCCCCGAAAGGGGGCCTAAAACGAAAGAAGGAGACGCGGCGGCCGCATCCCCTTCGTAAGCCTGGCTTACCGGACGGATGAAAGGGCATTGTGCCTTTCACTCTCATCTCGAAGCTTTTTCTTAAGTCTTCGAGAACGTCCGCGGGGCTGGTCGCCGAAGCGGGGTTCTCGTCTTGACCCCCGCTTTATTCTGCTGCCGTCTGTTGAATTCGTACCGTGACATATTGCCGGCCGTCGCCTTTCCTCTCGAAACGGACTTCGCCGGCGGCGGTGGCGAACAGCGTATGGTCCGTGCCCATGCCGACGTTGCGGCCGGCGTGGAATTTCGTGCCGCGCTGACGCACGAGAATGTTGCCGCCGAGGACGCGCTCGCCGCCGAACTTCTTCACGCCCAGACGCCGGCCGTCCGAATCGCGCCCGTTGCGCGACGAACCGCCTGCTTTCTTGTGAGCCATGACCCTTGCTCCAAAACCCTGTTGCGCCGCCTGAGGACGCGTGATTGTTGCTATATAGTGCAAGCGATCTTGCGTGGGAATCTGCCCGCGCGCCGGCGAGATCCGTCAGGCGCCCGCCTCGAATGCCGGTGATCTTGACGATTGTCAGATCCTGCCGGTGGCCGCGCTTGCGCTTGGAATTCTTCCGCCGGCGCTTCTTGAAGGCGATGACCTTCGGCCCGCGCGTCTGCTCGACGATTTCGCCGACGACGCTCGCGCCCGCGACATGCGGAGCGCCGACCCGATTGGTCTCGCCGTCGAACAGCGCGAGCACCTCGTCGAACACCACCTGCGAACCGGCTTCGCCGGGAAGCGCCATGACGGTGATCTTCTTGTCGGCGGCGACCGTATATTGCTTGCCGCCGGTCTTGATGACTGCGAACATCGTTTTTCCCGTGTTCCGCCCGGCTCGTTGCAGCGGATTGACGCGCGGCCGGCTTCTTTGCAGTGGACCCGAATCGCGGCTCGGGAGAGCCGCGGGCGAATGCCCGGCTTTGACGCTTCGAACGCGCGACGCGCGCAAAACCAAAAGCGCGGCCGGAGCCGCGCTGGAGCGGGCTCGGCTATAGAGAGGCCGGGCGACCAAGTCAATTGGATTCGCCATGTCGTGATCCCCCGCCTCGAACGAGCGTCCGCGCTAGTTACGCATGGGTGACTCGAAAGGGGGCGGCAGATGGCGTCACCGCGAAGCGCTTTCGGTAGTCTCCCGGCTTCAGCCCCATCACCTTCTGAAAGACTTTCCGGAAAGAACCCGCATCCTCATAGCCGACGTCCCAGGCCACCTGGTCGATCGAGCGGCTGGTCAGTTCGAGCATCTCGCGCGCCTTGCCGACGCGTAGACGCTGACAATATTCGGTCGGGTTGAACTCCGTGGCTTTCCGGAATCGGCGCAAGAACGTGCGCTCCTCGAGGCCCGCGTGGGCCGCCATCGCGGCGAGAGTGACGGCGCGCACGCCCTCCTTTTGCAGCCAGTGCTGGACTTTCAGCACGGCTTCGTCGCCATGATGAAACCTGGGTGAGAAACTGCCGTAGAAACGCTGCTCGCGCCCCGCAGTGTCGATCAGAAAATACCGAGCGACCGCCAGCATCACGGAGGCCCCCAGGAAGCGGTCGATCAGTCTGAGACCGAGGTCGGTCCAGGCCATGATCCCCCCTGACGTGACGATGTCGCCGTCATCGATGATTAACCTATCGATGTCGACATGGATTTCGGGATACCGCCGGGCGAGTTCCTCGGCGTAGCTCCAATGGGTGGTCGCCCGCCGGTTACGCAGCAGCCCGGCTTCGGCCAGGAGAAAGGCGCCGCCGCAGATCGAGCAGAGCGTCGCCCCCTCAGCATGCCGGTCACGCAGCCACTGGGCGAACAGACTGCTCGTCTCCGGCCGGGGAGGTCCTTTGAGGGTCGGCGGCGCGATGACGACGGTCGGCAGATCGGGCCGCTCGCCACGCGTATCCAGGCTGCGTTCCACTTGCCTGCCGTCGGGCGCGATCCGCCAATGTGTGACGCGCAACCCGTGCGCCGCGCCGCCGCTTAGCTCGCGCGAAATCCTGCTCGCCTCGACGAAGAGATCGGTCAGGCCAAGGATCGCGGCAAGCTGGGAATCGGGATAGGCGAGGATGCCGATCTGCGTCGGGGCGTCGTTGGTGGCCATTGTCAGGATCGCCTCCAAGAATGTCAGTTTCGCCAATCCGCATGATGGGCCAGTCGGCGTATCCTTTCCATGTCACAGGCGTTCAGCCTTCCATCAGCGAAAGGGTCAGGACATGCCTACGATCACCACCAGAGACGGCGTCGAGATCTTCTTCAAGGACTGGGGCGCGGGCCAGCCCATCGTGTTCAGCCATGGCTGGCCACTCTCGGCGGACGATTGGGACGCGCAGATGCTCTTTTTCCTCGGCAAGGGTTTTCGCGTGATTGCTCATGACCGCCGCGGACACGGCCGCTCGACCCAGACCGGCGACAGTCATGACATGGATCACTATGCCGACGACCTCGCGGCGTTGACCGCGCATCTCGATCTGAAGAATGCGGTGCACGTCGGCCATTCCACCGGCGGCGGCGAAGTCGTGCATTACATTGCCCGGCACGGCGAAAGCCGCGTGGCGAAAGCGGCGATCATCAGCGCAGTGCCGCCGCTGATGGTGAAGACGGCGGCCAATCCGGGCGGGCTGCCCAAGGAAGTGTTCGACGGCTTTCAGGCGCAGCTCGCCGCCAACCGCGCGCAATTCTATTATGATGTGCCAGCCGGACCGTTCTATGGCTACAACCGGCCCGGCGCGAAACCGTCGCAGGCCGTCATCTGGAACTGGTGGCGGCAGGGCATGATGGGCGGCGCCAAGGCCCATTATGACGGCATTGTCGCCTTCTCCCAAACCGACTTCACCGAGGACCTGAAAAAGATCACGGTCCCGGTGCTGGTGATGCACGGCGATGACGACCAGATCGTGCCTTATCCCGATTCCGGGCCGTTGTCGGCGAAGCTCCTGAAAAACGGCGTCCTCAAAACCTACAAGGGCTTTCCGCACGGCATGCCGACGACCGAGGCCGAAACCATCAATGCTGACCTCTTGGCTTTCATCAAGGGCTAGCCATTGAGCGGCGCCGGGACCTCGGTCCCGGCGCCCAGGCGCAAGCGGGGCTCACGTCCCGTCACGGCGAGGTCGTTTGCAAAAACCCTCAATCGATCAGCCGGTACGCCGGCAGGGTCAAGAACTCCTCGAACTCGTCGGCGAGCGACATGGCCGAAAAGAGCCGGATGGCTTCCGGAAACCGCCCGCCCTCGAACGCCGCGGCGCCGACCTCGCCCTTGACGCGCTCCATTTCGCTGGCGAGCACGGTCCTGAACATCTCCGGAGTGACCTCGCGGCCGTCGGAGAGCTTCGCCCGGAGGTGGATCCATTGCCAGACCTGGGCGCGGGAGATTTCTGCGGTCGCGGCGTCCTCCATCAGATTGTAGATCGGCACAGCGCCGCGCCCGCGCAGCCACGCCTCGATATATTGCACCCCGACCCGGATGTTGACGCGCAGGCCCTCCTCCGTCTGTGCTCCTTCATGCATCTTGACGAGATCGGCCGCGGTCACATGCACGTCCTCGCGCAGGACGGAGAGCTGGTTTGGCTGCGGCATCAGCCTGTCGAACACCTCCATGGCGACCGGGACGAGATCGGGGTGGGCGACCCAGGTGCCGTCGTGGCCGTTCCCGGCTTCCCGCTCCTTGTCGGCCCTGACCTTGGCGAAAGCCCCCTCGTTCGCCTGCGCATCGCCCTTGATCGGGATCTGCGCCGCCATCCCGCCCATGGCGAAGGCGCCGCGGCGGTGGCAGGTCTTGATCAGGCTCAGCGAATAGGCGTTGAGAAACGCCTGCCCCATCGTCATCACCGCGCGGTCGGGCGTGAGGAAGGCCGGGTTCTTGCCGAGGCGCTTGATGAAGGAGAAGATGTAGTCCCAGCGGCCGCAGTTGAGCCCGACGATGTGGTCGCGCATCTCATAGAGGATTTCGTCCATCTCGAACGCCGCCGGCAGCGTCTCGATCAGCACCGTCGCCTTGAACGCGCCGTGCGGACGCCGAGCGCGGCTTCGGCGTAGGAGAAGACCTCGTTCCACAGGCGCGCTTCGAGACGGCTTTCCAGCTTCGGCAGATAGAAAGCGGGCGTCGCGCCCTGCGCCATCTGGGTCTTGGCGCAGTGGAAGACGTAGAGGCCGAAGTCGAACAGCGCGCCGGACATCTCCCGGCCGTCGACCGTCACGTGCCGCTCCGGCAGATGCCAGCCGCGCGGCCGCACCATCAGCACCGCGGGGTCGTTTCTCAGCGCGTAGGCCTTGCCTGACTCCGGATCGACGAAGTCGAGCTTGCCCTCCCAGCGGTCCTTGAGGTTCGCCTGGCCCTCGATCATGTTCGCCCAAGACGGCGAGCAGGCGTCCTCGAAATCGGCCATGAAGACTTTCGCGCCGGAGTTCAGCGCGTTGACGATCATCTTGCGGTCGACCGGCCCGGTGATCTCGACCCTTCGGTCCATCAGGTCGGGGGGAATCGGCGCGACCTTCCAGTCGCCGTCGCCGACGGATTTCGTTTCGGTCAGAAAGTGCGGCAGCTGCCCGGCGTTGAACAGCTTCTGTCGTTCGACCCGCCGTGCGATGAGCTCGAGGCGGCGCGCGTTGAAGCGCCGATGCAAGTCGGCGACGAAGCCGAGCGCCTCCTCGGTGAGGATTTCCGCCTGCCGGGAGCTCGGATGGGCGTGGACATGGACGCCTACGGCGGCCGGTTGCGCGGACATGGATTCCTCCGGTTCGGCGTTCAAGGTCTGGCTTCGTAGACCGTTTTGCCGCCTTTGGGGAGGTCCGATCGCGCTTCTTTCAGGCCGCCATGTCCCTTGCCCCGCCAGCGGACCGCGCTCGCGCGGGACGCCGTCCCGCCCGCGTCGCCGACGGATCGGCATCGAGCCGCAGCGCCGAGACGTCGACGATATCCTGGCGGACGAGGCCGATGTCGCTGAGCTCGTGATCCGACATCCGCGCGAGCTGGCTCATCGCTCGGCGCTCCGCGCTGATGCGCGCGGGCCAGGACAGGGCGCGCTTGACCGAGGCCGCTCCGCGCGAGGCGCGGCGGACGAGGGAAAACATCATCGTTTCTCTCCGACAAGGGCATCAGAATCCGTTCGGCGTCGCGGCGCGACGCCCGAGGGGAAGGCGAATCGATCTGGGAACCACGCCAAATTAGGGCAGGGCTATTGATCGGTCAAACGAATGTTTATAAGGATATCGATCACGGATTCGGATGAATGGTCATGCTCGACACCGACCACCTGCGCTCGTTCCTCGCCATCGTCGACAGCGGCTCGTTCACCAAGGCGGCCGAGCGCGTGCACAAGACTCAGTCGGCCGTGTCGATGCATGTCCGCCGGCTCGAGGAACGGCTCGGCTGCGCCCTGTTCGTCAAACAGGGCCGCGGCGCGCGGCTCACCGCGGAGGGCGAGAGCCTGATCGACTTCGCCCGTCGGATCATCCAGGCCGAGGCGGGCGCGGTGGCCGCCCTGTCACGCAAGGGGTTGCGGGGCGCCGTGCGGCTCGGAATTCCCGACGACTACGCTGAATTGTTTCTCGCCGAGGTCCTCGCCCGCTTCAATCGTCGCCATCCCCTGGTCGAAGTGTCGGTCGTCTGCGAAGCCTCCCAGGAGCTTGCGGCGCAGGTTGCCGCGGGCGCGCTCGAACTCGCGCTGGTCACCGACCATCCGGGCTTGCGCGGCTTCGAGGTCTTGCGCGAAGAGCCGCTGGTCTTTGTCGGCTCTGAACGTCTTCGGGTCGGGGACGGCGAGCCGGTTCCGCTTGCGCTGGGGAGCGCGACGTGTCTCTGGCGCCGCGCGACCGATGAGGCGCTCGCCGCGGCGCGGCGCCCGACCCGCGGCCTCTTCTTCTCCAAGAACTACAGCGCGATCGGAACGCTGGTGCGCGCCGGCCTCGCCGTGACCACCTTGCCCGCCTCGATGGTCGGCGAGGGCCTGCGCGTTCTCGGGCCCGAGGAGGGCCTGCCCGAATTGCCGCTGACCCGCATGGGGCTCATTCACGCGCCCGGGCCGCCCCACCGAGGAGGCCAAGGCGCTCGCCGAGGCGATCCGAATGACTGTCGGCGCTCCGGTGCGGCGCGCGGCATAGAATGCCTCGCGCAGCGGACTTTGCCCGGCTGCTTCCTTGAAGTCAGTCGTTTAGGTTAAGCGCCCGCTAAGTAATCGGGGCAAGATTCCCGGGCTAAGCGTTTAGCTTGGTGCGGGGCTGACGAGGGTCGCGAGGTCGGGGATTTCGGGGCCAGGGATGCCGAGACGGGCGCCGAGATAGTTGAAGAAAGGGATTTTGAGTTTCATGCAGGTCTTGGCGAGGCCGAGCATGACGTCGCGGGCTTGGCGGCCCTTGTCGCTGACGGTTCCCCCGGAGATTTTGCGCTTGGTGACGAAGGCGCGGATGTCGTTTTCCGATGCGTTGGTGTTGAGCGGGATTTCCGGTCTTTCCAGCACGCGCAGAAGTTCGTCCTTGCGCCCGAGCAGGCGCTTCAACAGACGGTCGAGCGTCGCATAGCCGGTTCGACGCCTGAAGATGCGATCGAATTGCGCGCGCAGGAGGCTCGCCTGTTCCGCGCTGGGTGTGAGCTTGTACTCCTTCAACCGCCCATAGAACCACCAGATCATCCGTCTCGCGATCTCGACGGCGTTGCTTTGCTTGTCGTTGGCGGGGACGAGTTTATGGACGAGGCGGTCGGCATGAACCCAGCAGAGCGCGTGGACGCCGACGCGGAACTGGCCGGCGTCGTCGGAGACGATGACGGCCTGGCCGAGCAGGCCTTCGGCCTCGATCGCTCCCCACAGCGCCGCTTCGCTGGCCGCCCGCACCGGATCGGGCGTGACCCGCAAGTCGGCGAGGCCGAGGGCGCGCAAGTGGTCCATCCAATCCTCGCGCGTGCGAAAGACCAGCGAGGCATGGCCGGCGAGCCTGTCGATGACGTCCTGGGGCAGATCGGCGCCGCGCATATAGGCGATCGCCGCCCCGTTGATCACATAGCGCGCCGCCCCGCCCAGCAGACGGCTGAGGAAAGCTAGGCGCGATTTGCCCGGCCCGGTGCGAAACGCGGTGAACCGGTCGGAGCCGATGTGCGTGGTGAAGCAGGACTTGCCGGCGTGGCGGGCGCCGGTGTCGTCGACGGTGACGAAGGGGGAGTCGGCGAGCCCCGTCCGCAGCACGGCCTCGTCCTCGGCGCGGAATGTCTCGAGCTTGGCGGTCACCAGCCGCACCACTTGGCGCTTCGAGATCATGAGGCCCAAGCCGGCGAGCAGCGCCGCGATCCTGTCGCAGGGTCATCTGGCCCTGAAAATGCAGCGCCAGCACCAGCCTAAGCGGTTCGTGACAGGTTTCGCGTGCTTTCCGGCTGGCGCGACCCAGCGTCGGGCACGCCCGGGCCAAAGGTTGTCATGGCCAAGTCGATCGTAGTCGGCGGACGTCAAAGAAAAGGACTACCCGATCAAAGCGACGAAGGGACAGGTTTTGGCGCCCAATGCGTTGAAAAGCCGAGATCGCAGACAGGACTGCACGGGCGCCCCGGGCCCCGATTTTGATTCGGAGTGTTTCAGGTCGCTCGCACTGGCTTGTGCGGTTCCGACTGATCGGGACCTGCTTCTAGCCCTTCGCGCCGGACAGGAAGGCGACGAAGGCCGAGCGCGCCTCTTCGGAGGCGAGGGCGGCGCCGAACGCCTCGATTTCGCGGTGCATGCGCTCTTTGACAGCGGCGGGATCGCCACGCATGAGCCGGCGCGTCGCGAGGAGGGCGGCACGCGGCTTGGCGGCGAGCGCGGCCGCCTTCTCCAGGGCGTGGTCGAGAAGCTCGGATTCCGGCAGCACCTCGTTGACCAAGCCGAGCGCTGACGCCCTCTCGGCGTCGAAAGGCTCGGCAAGCAGCAGATATTGGGCGGCCCTGGCCCGGCCGAACCGTTCCGGCGCAAGCAGCGACGAGCCCGCCTCGGGAACGAGGCCCAGGTCGACGAAGGGCATGTGAAAGCGCGCGTCGCGTGTGGCGTAGACCAAATCGCAATGGAAGCAAAGCGTTGTGCCGACGCCGATCGCCGGACCCTGAACCGCCGCAACCAGCGGTTTGCCGAATTCGGCGAGCCTGGCGATGAAGCGCCAGCCGGGAAAATCGCGAATATCGCGCGACCCGGCGGCCCCGGTCGCGATCGCGAGAAAGTCGCCGATATCGTTGCCGGCGGTGAACACGCCGCCCTTGCCGCTGAGAACGAGCGCGCCGACGCTCGGGTCCTCATCGGCCTGGTCGAAGATCTCGACCAGCGCTCGATACATCGCGCTGGTGATCGCGTTCTTCTTCTCCGGCCTGGCGAAGGCCGCGGACAGGACCGCCCCTTCGCGCGTGGTCTCGATCCCGTCGGTCATAGGCTCTCCGCAAGAACGGCTTCGTAGGCCTTGTGCGGCTCCGCGCCCGAGGCGATCGCGCGCGCAACGCCCGGGGCGACGGGAAGCAGCTTTTCGGCGAAGAAGCGGGCAAGGCCGACGCGCCCGATTTCGCTGCGATTGCCGTCCTCGGCAAGCGCCTCGGCGGCGAGGCCGGCTTTCGCGAGGCATGCGCCGCCTAGGGTCAATCCGAACAGGCGCAAATATTGCGATGCGCCCGCGAGCGCCGCTTGCTGGTCGTCCGCCAGCCAACGATGCATGTCTTGCGTCGCCTGATCGAGGGCGTCCGTGGCTTCCATGAGCCGTGCGGCGGTCGCGCCGAACGCTTCGGCGCCGCGCTCTTCGACGTCTCGCGCGATTGCGCGCATTCCGGCGATTTCGCTCCGGACCGTTTCGCCGCCCGCCAGCGGCAGCTTGCGGAGAGCGAGATCGATGCCGTGGATGCCGTTGGCGCCTTCGTAGATCGCGGCGATGCGGGAGTCCCGCATGTGCTGCGCCGCGCCGGTCTCCTCGACGAAACCCATGCCGCCGTGGACCTGCACGCCGAGCGAAGCCGCCTCGTCGCCGACGTCGGACGAGAACGCTTTCGCGATCGGCGTCAGCAACGCAGCGCGATTGGCGCCGGCCGCCCGCTCCTCCTGCGTGCGGCCGTGAGTTGCGAGGTCGATCGAGGCGGCGGTCAGATGGCAGATTCCGCGCGCCGCATGGACATAGGCCTTCATCGTCATCAGCATGCGCTGAACGTCGGCATGTTCGATGATCGGCGCCATGCCGTCGCCGCCGTTCGGTCCGCGGCCCTGCCGCCGCTCGCGGGCGAAGGCGAGCGCCTGCTGGTAGGCGCGCTCGCCGATCGCCACCCCCTGCGTCCCGATCGCGAGGCGCGCCGCGTTCATCATCACGAACATGGCGGCGAGCCCCCGGTTCTCTTCACCGACCAGCCATGCCTTCGCGCCTTCGTTCTCTCCATAGACCATCACGCAGGTGGGCGAAGCGCGAATGCCGAGTTTGTGCTCGATGCCGGCGCAGCGCAGGTCGTTTCGGGCGCCGAGCGACCCGTCCGGATTGACGAGAAATTTCGGCGCGACGAACAGCGACAGCCCGCGCGTGCCGGCAGGCGCGCCGGGCAGGCGCGCCAGCACGAAATGCACGATGTTTTCGGCCATGTCGTGCTCGCCGTAGGTGATGAAGATCTTCTGGCCGAAGAGGCGGTACGTTCCGTCGTCGGCTCTCTCCGCCCGCGTCTTCACCCCGCTGAGGTCGGATCCGGCCTGCGGCTCGGTCAGTTCCATCGTGCCGGTCCACCGTCCGGCGATCATCGGCGCGAGATAGGCGCCAAGCAGCTCGCGCGACCCGTGCGCCTTGAGCGCGCCAACGGCCCCCTCGGTCAGCACCGGGCAGAGCGCGAAGGCCATCGACGCTCCGTTCCAGATTTCGGTGCAGGCGACGTTGACCAGATGGGGCAGCCCCATTCCGCCGAATTCCGCCGGCGCCGAGACGCCGCCCCAGCCCGCCTCGGCCCAGCGCCGATAAACCTCGGCGAAGCCGGCCGGCATGGTCACCACTCCGTTTTCGAACCGCGCGCCGACGACGTCTCCCGTCCGGTTGAGCGGCGCAATTTCGTCGGTGGCGAAGCGACCGGCCTGCTCGACGACGGATGAAATCGTCTCCCAATCGAAATCGCCGTGCAAATTCGAGCCGATCGTTTCGGGCAGACCGGCGACCGTCTGGAGGGAAAACAGAATGTCTGCGACCGGCGAACGGTAGGTCATGGCGGGCCCCTTCTGCTCTGCCTAGCGCGCCCGGCGGCCGGGCGATGGGCGGCCCTTTCGGTTCATCCGGCAAAGCCAAGGCAGTTTATGTATAGACGGGTTTCAGCGCAACGTTCGACAGAAGCGCTCACGCCGACACGAGCGAGCGAAAATCAAGAGAAATGCACAATGGCATGTGCCTCAAAAGCAAGGGTTTGCGGCGCGCCGGCAGCCGCGAGAGAGCGGGGCGGAATTGTTAATTATAAGTCGTTGTGATATAAAGAGGTTCAAGAACGGGATCGAGAAACAGAGCGGCGCGGAGGATGCGGCATGGGAAACGTGCTCGCGTCGCTGTGCCATTTGCAAAGTGTGTTGCCGGAAGCTGTGCTGGTCGGCGGGGACGGCGGCGGCGCTTTACGCGAAGCGCCGGCTTTCGTTTGACCATGATCATGTTGTCCAAAATCTACGGGAGTGTCTTGACGCCGTTCTGACGGAGCTGGAGTTGGTCGCCGGATGAGAGACGGACCGGATCAAGCGACCCGTTACGATCCTCGGTTCCCTCGACGGCATCGAGACCGGCGTTCGGCAATTGCGGCGGTCGCAGCCTTTGGAGACAACGTCATCCGCGTGGCCGGCCACAGGTAACTTTGCCGACCTTGCCCGAGGTGTTGCGGATCAAAGCCTTTCTTTGCCTTGATCGCAACGCCACGCGGGACTATCTCGACCTTGCGGCGCTGACCATCGCATATGGGAACTGACCCGCAGGTGAGGCGCTGGCCCTCATGGACACCCTGTATCCCCAAAGCAACGGCGATCCCTGGGCCGTCCGGACGCAATTGGTCAAGCAATTGGCCGATCCGCGGCCTTATGATCTCGACACGGTTGACCTGGCCGAATACAAGGGTGTCCGCCCGCCCTTTGATCGCTGGAGCCATGTCGCCGAAGTATGCGCCGGTTTATCCGATCACCTGCTTCACCGGTTCGTCGAGCCCAGTTGAGCGCCGATTTTCCGCGCGGCACGGCGCCACGAATGCGGATCTCGACGCATGGCGCGAAGCCCGCGCGCGTGGCGAAATGCCCGCCCGCTCCAAATCTGCCAGGGCTTGAAAACATGAAACACCGGCACCTCAACGATGAAGCTTTTACGCTCGCGGCGATCGAGGATATTCTGGCTCGCGGCAATATGCCGGATTGGGCGCCGTTGATCGACGCCATCCGCGAAGATCCTTACGGCGAGGTCGAGGAGAAGACGCGTGTGCTGTGTGAACGGCCTCTCCATGGCGCGCCGGTATTTCGGCGCGTGATCGCCGCCGCCCGGCAGGCGGATCCTTAGCGAACAGGGCAGGCTGGCGAAATAGGAACGCTGCGGTCTGTAAAACCGTCATGAGTGGGTTCAATTCCCGCGCCCGCCTCGATTTGACCGCTTGCCGCGCGCTTCACCATGCCACGAGAGACCATCCTCCCCCGTGATGTTGAGACGCGATTGCGCGCCGAGGAGGATGCAGAGCACGCGGATTTGCTTGCTTTGGTTCGGGGCGTTGAGGGCCGGGGCTTCACACATGAGGAAGGTATTGAACTGGCCGGCTTGTTCGTCGGATTGCCGTTGTCTCATCTGGGCTTCATGGACGCTTCACGAGCGCCCTGACCGCAGACGAGCGCGCCTGGCTCAAGGTCCAGGGCGTTCCCGAGTTCTGGCCATGGCGCGCCGCACCTGAGGGCTAGCCACACCTAGGCCTCGCCGCCCCGAGGCTGTCATCGCCTGTCCCGACTGCGGAAGACGATCCACCGTACCCTCGCCTTTTCCCGGATGGTTCGAGTGCAAGGGCTGTGACCGAATATCTTTTGGAGGGACGTCGAGAAAACGGCCCAAGCCCAAAAATCAAGAAATTCGAACCACGGGATTCAACCCGGGAATTCGAGGGTTTTGAGAGACCGTTGGCCGGCCAGAATGGACCCGTTGCTGACCTTGCCGATCAGCGCGGTTCGGGCGGAGAACGTCAGAAAGGCCACCGTTGGGGCTACGGAAGCCCTACATATGAGCGGGCGACTGCACCGACGGAGCACGCTCTTGACAAGCGATGCCGGCGACACTTCGAAGGGGTGTCACATACATAGTCCATTCTGAAGTGTGAGCTACGCGTAGATCATGATATTCTGAAGCTCGGCGGAAGGGCCGCGGACGGGTCATTGACGGAGGGGATTTGTGCCCGCGGCGTGGCTACCGACCGGCCGAACGAGACGAGTTTCCAGTTTACAGGGCCGGCACCTTGGCCAGAATGAACGGGAACAGGAACGGGAACACGCTATACAATGAGCCTAAAATATAAGAACCCTCCGATTAATGAACTAGTCATCGGCATCTATTTTGAGCGGGACGTTACGTCGCTTCGCTCTGAGTATGTTGGGGTATTCTGGAATTGATACCGACGTGATTTCCCGACAATCACAGAACAACCGCTACTTACACGACCGATAAACCTCTTTGTCGGTGACCTACCTATCATCGAATTCTCAAACATGCCGCGATACTGGCTAGAATCCGGTGACGGAACTACGCTAATACAAATTCAACGCAATGCATTCCTGATTAATTGGCGACGACGCAATACAAACTACCCGCATTTTGAAGCGGTGAAGGAATTTTTTGACAACACATTACACAATTTCATTGCGTTTCTTGATGAAGAATTACACGAGCCCACGCCGCGTATGCAACTCGCCGAATTGACTTACATAAATGCTATTGAGCCATGTGATTATTGGTTGTCGTTGCTGGATACGCGAAAAGTACTTCCCAGTTTTTCGCTCCCAGTCCCCACCAACAACGAGTTCGGGTCAGCGGATTTTCATCAAGTTACGATCGACAAATTCATGCCTGACCTAACGTTACTGACAACGGTACGCTCGGGACGTACGATAAAGGACCCGGCGAAGCCGGTTCTGATCTTCGAGCTTCGCGCGATAGGCCTTATAACAGAGAGTGATCGCGTTAATGATTGGTTCCGACGTGCGCATGAACTAACCGGACGGCGCTTCACAGAGATGACGAACCCGGATATCCAAACCACATATTGGCAGCCTGAGTGATTTGACCATGCTCCTAGTCGCTCCATCTGCCTTCACACCGCCGCCGACAATTCCGGCGGCAATTTACGAACCAGCTGACCTAAATGACCGAGATCCCGCGCGGAGAAGGCGCGTCCAAGCCACAAACTCGGGAACAACGAACGAGCGGATCGGCACCCTGCCTCCTGGGCCATACCAAGAGTATGCAAAGCGGCGATCCGCACAATGCGAAGTCGTCGCACAAATCCGGCAAGATATCGCAGCTCGGATAACTGAGCTTGCTACCGACGCGGCTTTGGCAAGCGAACCCGTGTCGCTTGCCTCACTGAAAGACCTTTTGGCTTTCCTGGACAAAACGCCCTACAGCAGACGACCTGCAATTTTTCTCCTCGATAACGGAAATTTCCGGATGATCTGGAAGAACGCGGACAACGAACAGGCGGCTTTTCAATTTCGGGGAGACAATACGGTCCATTGCGTTTTCTTCTTCAAGCGCGTGTCGAGCCAGCTTCCCCTGAGCCGTGAGACAGTCATCGATTTGCTGCCGAACCTTCGCCAGAAATACCCGAGTTTTGCGCGTTTGCTCAATGACAACAACGCCTGAGCCCGGCAGCAACCTACCAAGATCGGATTACGTTCTACGATACATCCGAAAGAAGTTTGTTGACCGCGGCACCAGCCAAATAGCGGGAAACGCTTTCCTCTCCCGACCCGCGGAGGAGGGTGGGCCATCGGTCAATTGGATGGAATTCTTCGATGGCGACACGAACGCTCAGATTGACGAAATCCGGCGGTTGCGCCGCATAAAATACGAAAAGCATGCGCTTGTCGCCAAACTAAATGTCGGTCAAACAAAACACTAAGCTCTTATGGCGTTAGCTATTGGTATATGGTAGGCTTCCTCGCAGGTTCCGAGGAGGCATGCATGGACGTCGCGGATTTCGCGGAATGGGTGGCTGGAACAGCGAGGCTGACGTCATCGCAGCGGCGGGAGGCGTTCCGGTCGCTGGCCTTGGCCGAGGCGATGGCCAGCCTTGATGACGAGGCGTTCGAAATTGGGGCTGCGCCATTGAGGCGGCGGTCACGGATCGGAACTCCACGATCATGCCGGAGTTGGAGGGCTCAGTGGAGCCCCCTGCACCGCCGAACCCAAGCCGTTCCCGGTTGGGTTCCGTGGCTGAAGTCGGCCACCGTCGGGTCGTCGGCATGGGGTGTCCACACTGCGCAAATCGGGACGTGATTTTGTGGGGCAAGGCGAATGGATTGCCCCGGTATCGCTGCCGCGGCTGCGGCCGCACATTCAATGGCTTGACCAAGACGCCGTTGGCGAGATTGCGCAAGAGAGAAAAGTGGCGGGAGCAGGCCCAATCCATGATCGATGGAGTAACCACCTCGAAAGCTGCGGAACGCTGCGAAGTCGACTATAAACAGCATTTCGATGGAGGCATCGATTTCTTGAGTTCTCATCGTCCGACAAACCCAAGACCCTGAGCCTCTTGCAAAAAGATTGACGAATTTAGTCTAGTAAGGCTGTAGTATTTATAGCTGTTGTGAACGGTTTCAGGTGTGACATTGAAATATTTTAGATTGCAGTTCAGGTGTGACGCTGTTATCGTACAAAGCGATTCGCTTCAGCCTTGGCTGTAGACATGACTGACGACCCTCTCGACGCGATAAAGGCGCGCTGGAGCCACATCCAGGGCTATTTGCAGGGCCATTTGTTCCCGTGGATGCGCGAGGACAACGATCCGATCACCGAAGCGTTGGGTCATCTCGTCACCACGCTCGACGTGATCGGCCTCGAAGCCTTCGTTCCCGAACCGCCCAGGGGACCGGGTCGGCCGCCCGAGGACCGTCGCGCCCTCGCCCGAGCTTTCGTGGCCAAGGCGGTCCTGGGCGTTCCCACCACCAGCGCCCTGATCGAGCGCCTCGCCGTCGACAGGTCGCTGCGTCGCATCCTCGGCTGGGAGCGACGCGCGCAAGTTCCGTCCGAGGCCACGTTTTCCCGGGCGTTCGCCGAATTCGCGCAGGGCGAGCTGCCGAACAAGATCCACGCGGCGCTGATCGAGCGGGCGCTCGGGGGACGCATCATCGGGGCGATCGCGCGCGACGCCACCGAGATCGAAGCGCGCGAGAAGCCGGTTGAGATGAAGGCCAACGACGGCCAAGACAATCCCCCGGCGCCCGATCATCCCCCGCCGCCGCGCAAGCGCGGACGTCCGCGCAAGGACGAACCGCGGCCGAAGCCGGAGCCGACGCGTCTCGAGCGGCAGGTCACGCAGAACCTCGGCCAGATGCTCGCCGACCTGCCCACCGCCTGCGACGTCGGCTGCAAGAAAAACAGCAAGGGCTACAAAGAGACCTGGACCGGGTACAAACTCCACATCGACGTGGCCTGCGGCCAAATCCCGGTCTCCTGCGTGCTGACCTCGGCCTCCGTCCACGACAGCCAGGTCGCCATTCCCTTGATGACCATGACGAGCGCCCGCGTCTCTTATCTCTACGATCTCATGGACTCAGCCTACGACGCCGCCGCGATCCACGACCAGAGCCGGGCGCTCGGCCACGCCCCCATCGTCGACCGCAACTTTCGCGCCGACCACCAAGGCAAGGCCGAATGGGGCCGCGAGGTCGAGCGCCTCAAGCTCATCCACATGCCCGACTTCGCCGACCGGATCTACGATTTCCGCACCATGGCCGAACGCGTCAACGCCCGGTTGAAAGACGAGTTCGGCGCCAGATTTCTCCGCGTCCGCGGCGCGCTCAAGGTCAAATGCCATCTCATGTTCGGCATCGTCGCGCTCGCCGTCGATCAGATCATCCGCGTCGTCGACTTGAGGCCCGCCCCTGCCTGACCAAGCCGCGCCTACCCGGCGCGGCACGAAAAAATCGCTTCGGTCAGCCTTTCTGCAAGAGGCTCCCCTGTCTGGAATTGTGGAAGGGGATGAGACGTTTATTCTGGAGTCATTCAAGGGGAAACGATCTGATCTTCCTCGCAAGGCACGCAAGAGGGGCGGCAAGGCGGCAAAGCGCGGCTTGTCCGCCGAACAGATCCCGGTGATCGTTGCGCGAGACCGCGCTGGCGCCACCATTGACGCCGTCCTGCCCAAGCTCGACCGGGCGTCCATCACAGGAGCATTGGGCGGCGTTGTCACTCCCGCCAACCAGTTCTGCTGCGACGGCGGCAGGGCCATCGTCGCCTTCGCCAAGAAAGCGGGCATTCCGCATCACGTCTTGCCCGCTCCAGGAAAGCCGAGCCCGGACGCCCCCGACCTCCACATCAATAATGTCAATGCCTACCATGGCCGGCTCAAAGAATGGATGCGCCGCTTCCATGGCGTCGCGACCAAGAATTTGCCGAACTATCTCGGCTGGCGCAGAGCGCTCGAAGCGCTCGGGCCGCAGGTCAAACCGGAGGACTGGATCCTCGGCGCCGCTGGCTTGGGGCCTTACCAACGGCTAACGCCATAAGAGCGAAACACTATGTACGGGACCTCGCGCAACGCGAGATCGACTTCATCTATGATCCACTACCTCAAGATGTCCAAAAAAATAAGCCTGCCGATCCCTCGCACGCGTACCTATCCAATATCCCAGTAATCGACTTGGATTCGCCTGAGGCAGAATTGATAGGCGATCTAATCGTGAGCTGCATTGTTGATAGCTGGCCGGTAACGCCGGACTAAGCAAGTCCATCCCCGGCCTGCCCGCAACTCAAAAACTTCCCAACCGTCTATCCGCTTCAGATTGTAGCCGCGTCTCGTTTGGGCGGTCTCTACGCGTACAAGCCCGAGTTTGAAAGTCGGCTATCCGGCTGGTTCCCGCCGTTCGGCTGACGGCGCTCTCCGCCCCTCGCAGACGTTGCCGAGTGCAGAAATGAAGATTTTTTGCGCGAAAGCGAGCCCGTTGATTTCTAAAGGCTTTTCTTCTGCATAGCTGACGTGCATAATTCCGGGCATGAATGAGTATCCCGCTTACGAGGTTCACGGGCGCCGGGACAACGGAGAGGTCTTCGGCGTCGTCTTGCCGGGGAGGCTTCCGGACACGGAGGCGTTGATGGCGGTGAGCCGAAGACCGGCGCATCTGGTCCCCGCATCTCCGGAGACGATCGCGGCCGCGGCGGCGTGTCTGCGCGGCGGCGGCCTCGTCGCCACGCCGACCGAGACCGTCTACGGGCTGGCGGCGGACGCGACGTCCGATGGCGCCGTCGCCGAGATCTTCGCGGCGAAGGGACGGCCGGCCTTCAATCCGTTGATCGCGCACGTCCTCGACATCGAGGAGGCCCGGCGGCATGCGATATTCGGCGAAGACGCCGAACGGCTGGCGCAGACATTCTGGCCGGGTCCGCTCACTCTCGTCCTGCCTGTCGCCTCGGCATGCCGGGTGAGCCTGCTGGCGCGGGCGGGCCTCGACAGCCTCGCGGTTCGCGCTCCTGCTCATCCCGTCGCGCGCGGACTGATCGAGGCGGCCGGAGTTCCGCTCGCCGCCCCCTCGGCCAATCGGTCGGGCCGGGTCAGCCCCACGACAGCCGCCCATGTCCTCGCCGACCTCGACGGCAGGATCGACTGGATCCTCGACGCAGGTCCGTCGCGCCACGGCCTTGAAATCGACGATCGTCGCCTGCCTCGACGCGCCGACGCTGCTTCGCCCCGGCGCGATCCCACCCGAAGCGATCGAGGCGGCGCTCGGACGTCCGCTCGGTTCGGCCGCGGCGTCGGGAAAGGGGCCGAACGCGCCGGGGCAGCTCGAATCGCATTACGCGCCCCGCGCCCTTATCCGGCTCGACGCCGCTCGAGCGGAACCCGAGGAAGCCGCGCTCGATTTCGCCGGGGCGCTCGCGGGAGGCCCGACGCTGGCCCGGCTCGACCTTTCGCCGTCCGGCGATCTCGTCGAGGCGGCGTCGAATCTGTTCGCCCATCTGCGGGCTCTGGATGCGTCCGGAGCGCGAACCATAGCGGCGGCCCCTATTCCGCACCGCGGGTTGGGCGCGGCGATCAACGACCGGCTTCGTCGGGCGGCGGCGCCGAGAGGCGGCTGAGGGGGTCGGCGGCCCCGGGGAAATTGTCGGTCGCTATTCCGAGCACTGAGAGTCCGAGTCGCTACAAGTTAATTCGACTCCTTCAGAAGCTCGTTCGTCCTCTTTAGGCTTTGCCTGTCAAGCTCAAACCCGAACCAGAAAGATTGGGCGCTGATGTCCGGGGGCGCGCCCGCGGCAACGGCGCTGAGGGGATGAGGGACAGCGATCGCTGTCCGGCGCAAAGCCAAGGGGGGCAGGGATGGGGTGGGAAGACAAGCTCGACAGTGAGTTCGGCTTCGACCCGTTTTCATTTTGGCGCAAGCGCCATCCCGTAAACGCCGCGGCGGCTCCTTCCGGCGTCGGAAATGCGGCGAGCGTGAGCGCGACCATCCCGACCGCGACAAAATCGTTGACCGGGTCCGCAGGCGCTGCGCCATCGTGGATTTCCAACCTCCAAGACCCCGCGCTGAATGCCGACTTCACGTCGTTCTCCAGCGCCGGCCCGATCACCGAAGCCGAGATGGCCAAGGCGCTCGGCGACCTCGCCTCGGAACTCGCCTCGTCCAACGCGAACTCTTTCGGCGAGCCAGCTCGCCGACCTCAAATCGATCGCGAGCAACATCGGCTCGATGGGCGCCTCCGCCTATCTCGAGTTCATCACCAACGCCTTCGTCAACGGCAATTCGGCCAACGCCGCTTGGACCGGCGGCGCCGCGAAGTCCGTCGCGCTCGGCGCCCTCGCCGCGGGCTACGCCGCGACTCAGCTCGACGAGCTGATCGGGAAATGGTTTCTCGGAACCGACCTGCCGGTCAGCACGGTCGCGATGAGCGGCTATCCCGCCTTCACCGTCAGCTACTCGACCGTGAATGCGCCGCTGTACGGCGCCGGCGGGCCGAGCATGTCCGACATCAATCAAGGGGACCTCGGCGACTGCTATTTGCTCGGCTCGCTCGCCGAGGTCGCCAACCAGGATCCTTCGGCGATCACTTCGATGATCACCAATAACGGCAACGGAACCTACGGCGTGCGCTTCTACGTGGACGGCGCCGCGCGCTACGTGACGGTCGACAGCCAGCTCGCCGACGGCGGAACCATCTTCAATTCGGCTTCCAACATCTGGGCGAGCGTGGTCGAGGAGGCCTACGCCGAAGTCCAGGCGCAAGGCGTCATCACCGGCAACAGCGTCAACGACGGAAACTCGTTCTCGACCATCGGCAACGGCGGCGCCCCGGAGTTCGCGCTCGAAGAGATCACCGGCGCGACCGCGATCACCGACTTCGACGCGGCGCGGTCGAACTGGACCTCCTACACCTACAATCAGTCGTTCACCTCGGCGAAATCGACCTCGGGCTTGAGCACGGCCTCGGTGCTTTCGACCCTCGCCGCCGACCTCCTGGTCGGCGACGACCTCATGCTCTCCTCGAATACGACGGCGGAGTCGTCTGGCAAGTACACGCTCATCGCCGACCATGCGATGTCGATCTACGGCTACGATCCGGCGACGGGCCTGCTCGAAATCCGCAACCCCTGGGGCGTCGAGAGCGGGCAGTACTGGGACACGACCTTCGAAGTGAGCCTCACCACGCTGCTTTCCGCCGGCGACACGATCACCGCCGACAACGTGGGAACCGCGACATCGGTCAGCGGCGCTTCGGTCGTCGCAGCATCTGCGCTGCAGACGATGACCCAGGTGAAATCGTTCTCTGTCGGCGACAGCGTGGCCCATGTCGACGCTGGTCTCTCCGGCCTCGTCGCCGACAGCAAGCTCACCTCGGTGGCGGTCAACGGCACGAGCGGAGGAGACACGTTGACCCTGACCGGTCTCAAGGCCGCCACGACGATCAACCTGGACGGCGATGCGGCCAAGGCGACGGTCGCGGGCTTCGCCTCGACTGGCGCGGGCGTCGGCAAGGGAACCAGTCTCAGTCTCGGGAGCGGCTACGACAAGATCGCGCTCGGGTCCGGGAGCGCGACGATCGACTTTTCGTTAAGCGCCGCGGGCGGCGTGGAGCAGGTCGCCGCCTTCAGCGCGGCCCATGATCTCCTGTCGATCACGCTCAACGGCGGCAGTCTCGAGCAGACGCTGGTCGGCGGCGGCGACTGGATCTCGTCGTTGACGGATCTGACGCACGGCGTGCTCCTCGCCGGCGTGACAAGCGCGCAGAAGGCGACGGTGAGCAACGGCATCGCGACCGTCATCTGACGGCTCGCTGTCCCTCAACGTTTTATCAGACCAGTAGCCCAACCATGGTTTCGTTGAAAGCCAAAGACGAGAGCACGTCCCGTTGAGTTGGAATTGTCGTCGCGGAGCGATGGCCGCGCCGCGCGCGGCCATATCGACGTCTCGCTGCGCCCCGCATTACGCGCCGGCGACAATTTCTGTCGCGCCAAAACCTGATAAACAGAAATAGACTGTATAAACTGCTCGAGAAACGGATGGATGGGCCTCGTCTCGCCGCGACGTCAGGCGCGATGGAAATGGCGCCGCAAGTCGCTGAAGAAATTGATTCCTGCGATGGAAATGGCGCAATCCGGGTCGGCGGACGTCGACGAAGGGACCACTGGGATCGACGCGACGAAGGGACAGTCGCTCGCAAAGACGGCATCGGTTCCGCCCAAACGAGACACGCTCTAGTCGCCTATGTCGCCGGCGGGCTCGGCGTCATTGGGCATGCGGTCGCGGAACATCTCGGCTTTCCGCAACCCAAGGGGGCCAGGACGTAGAAGGCCCACCTTGTCAACCGTGCGCGGGCAGGTCTATGCAATGAACGTTGTCGAGCGCGCTTCGAGAACCAGGCGCCTGACCGGGTCTGTTTGAAGGGGTCTTTAAGAAATGAAAAGCATCACACGCCGCGGCCTGATCGTCAGCGGGGCCGCTCTGGCGACGGGAGCCTTTGTGCCGTCCGCGGAGGCGGCGACCGGCTCTGTCGCGATCAGGATCATCAGCGCCGGATTCATCTTTGGCGCGTCCGGCGGCAGCGGGGTCTTGAGCTTCGAGGGACGCCAGTATCCATTGAGGATCGGAGGGATCAGCGCCGGCGCGACGATCGGCGCCTCGGGCGCGGATCTCGTGGGAACGGCCTACCACTTGCATAGCCCGGCCGACATCGAAGGCATCTATTCGGCGATCGGAGCCGGACTGGCGATCGCTGGCGGCCGCGCCGCGGCGCAACTCTCGAACGCCAGAGGCGTGGTGTTGCGCCTTCGAGGCCGTCAGGTCGGCTTCATGTTCTCGCTCGATCTGAGCGGGATGTCGATCTCGGTGGGGTGAGTTTCACGGACTGAAGAAAGCGCGAGGGGCAGGCAAATGGCAGCCCCTCTCGCGGATTTGCGCTCAGGACTGTCCGTAATAGGCTCCGGCGCCGTGCTTGCGCTTGAAATGCTTGGCGAGCAGCTCCGGCTCGATCGGTTCGAGGTCCGGCGCGAGCTGCATCGACATCAGCGCCATGTGGGCGATGCATTCGACCGCGACGGCAGTTTCGACCGCCTTGGCGACTGTCGGTCCCCAGGTGAAAGGGGCGTGGCGATTGACGAGGACGCCGGGAAAATCGGCGGGATCGAGCCCCCGCATGCGCTCGGCGATGACGCTGCCCGTCTCCCATTCATAGGCCGCGGCGATCTCCTCCGGAGTCATTTTGCGGGTGACCGGCACTTCGCCGTTGAAATAGTCGGCGTGCGTCGTGCCGAAGATCGGAATCGGACGGCCGGCCTGTGCGAAGGCGGTGGCGTGCGATGAGTGCGTGTGGACCACGCCACCGACGTCGGGGAAGGCGAGAAACAGCCGTCGGTGAGTCGGCGTGTCGGACGACGGATTGAGCCGCCCCTCGACTCTTCGGCCCTCGAGGTCGACGACGACCATATCGTCGGCCGTGAGCGACGCGTAGTCGACGCCGCTCGGCTTGATCGCGAACGCGCCCCGGCCGCGATCGATCGCGCTGGCGTTGCCGAAGGTGAGATTGATCAGGCCATGCCGCGGCAATGCGACATTGGCTTCATGGGCTTCGCGCTTGAGCTCGGTGAACATCGCTGCTCCGCCTTCGAGGCAAGTCAAGCGCGCAAGCCTTGCGCAAGATGGTAATAGACGTCGTTGTTGCGCAGATCCTGCTTGAACGCAGGAAGGATGGTTTCGTCGCCGATCTTCACGAACTCGATGCCCGCGATGGTCGCGAAATCCTCCAGCATTTCGGCGGTCACGCTGTAGCTGAACCCCGTATGATGCGCGCCGCCCGCCAGGATCCACGCGGCGCAGGCCGTCTTGAAGTCCGGCTTGCATTCCCACACGGCCCGCGCCACCGGCAGCTTCGGCAACGCCGGGTGCTCGACGACGGTTACTTCGTTCACCAGCAGGCGGAAACGCGCGCCGAGGTCGATCAGCGTCGCGTTGAGCGCCGGTCCGGGCGGCGCGTCGAAGACGAGCCGAACGGGGTCCTCCTTCCCGCCGATCGTCAGGGGGTGAATTTCGAGTGACGGCTTGGCCGCCGCGATCGACGGGCACACCTCCAACATGTGCGCGCCGAGCACCAGCTCGCCGCCGGACTTGAGATCGTAGGTGTAGTCTTCCATGAAAGACGTGCCCCGCGGCAGCCCTTCCGCCATGACTTTCATCGCGCGCACCAGGGCCGCCGTCTTCCAGTCGCCCTCGGCGCCGAAGCCGTAACCCTCCGCCATCAGACGCTGCGGCGCGAGGCCGGGGAGCTGCCTCAGGCCGTGCAGGTCCTCGAAGGTCGTGGTGAAGCCCTTGAACCCGCCTTCGCCGAGAAACGAGCGTAGTCCGAGCTCGAGCCGCGCCCCGTAGAGAAGCGAGTCATGCCGCTCGCCGCCCCTGCGCAGTTGCGGAACGACCTGATAGAGCTCTTGATATTCGCCGGCCAGATCTCTCGCCTCGGCGTCCGAGACGGCGGCGACCGCGGATGCGAGCTCGCCCACGCCGTAGCCGTTAGTCGCGAAGCCGAATTTCATCTCGGCGGCGACCTTGTCGCCCTCGGTGACGGCCACCTGCCGCATGTTGTCGCCAAAGCGGCAGAATCTCGCCCCCTGCCAGTCGCGCCAGGCGCGAGCGGCCCGCATCCACGCGCCGATTCGGTCGTGAACCTCGGGATCGGCCCAGTGGCCGACCACGACCTTACGCGCCAGGCGCATGCGCGTGTGGATGAATCCCGCCTCGCGGTCGCCGTGCGCCGACTGGTTCAGGTTCATGAAATCCATGTCGATCGAGCCCCACGGCAGGTCCCGGTTGAACTGCGTGTGGAGGTGCAGAAGCGGCTTTTGCAGCGCGTTCAGCCCGCGAACCCACATCTTCGAGGGCGAAAACGTGTGCATCCAGAGAATGAGGCCGGCGCAATTGTCGTCCGAGTTCGCCTCCATGCAGAGCCGGGCGATCTCGTCCGGGGTGGTCAGAAGCGATTTAAAAACAGTCTTCAGAGGCAGTTTCGGCGACTCGGCCAACGCCCCCGCCACTTCGCGGGCGTCCGCCGCCACCTGATGAAGCGGTCCTGGCCCATAGAGATGCTGCGAGCCGCAGACGAACCAGACTTCCGGAGATGCGAGATTGATCATGACCGTCTCGATGGCCTTGGCGATGACAGTCCCCGCGGCGAACCCGGCACAAGAGGTTCGTCGGCGGGCGGCTTGCGGACCATTGTCCGCTCGTTCAATCGAGCGCTCATGCCCGTTGCGCTTCCTTGATGTCCATCAAGCTCTTCATCACCCGCGACAGATCGGCCGACTTGCTCAGGCCCCCGAAGCTGTCGTGCAGGTCGCGATAAAGCGCATAAAGGCGGTCGTAGACCGGCTGGTTTTCGGCCGCCGGCGAATATTTCACCGGTTTCAAGGAGGTCATCGCGGCTTGCGCGGTCGCGAAGTCCGGGTGGACGCCGGCGAGAACCGCGGCCGCTATGGCGGAGCCGAGGGCGCCGCTTTGGCTCGAGCCGGCGACATGCATGACGCGGCCGGTCACATCGGCGTAAATCTGCATCAGCAACGGATTTTTCTCCGCGATGCCCCCGGAGCAGACGACCTGATCGATCGGCACGCCATGCTCCTGGATGCGCTCGATAATCGCGCGTGCGCCGAACGCGGTCGCCTCGATCAGCGCGCGGTAGACGTCGGCCCGCGTCGTGTAGAGATCCTGGCCCAACAGCAGACCGGACAGCCGCTGATCGACCAGAATTGTGCGGTTGCCGTTGTTCCAGTCGAGCGCCAGCAGGCCGGCCTGCCCGGGCCGCTGCTTCGCCGCTTCCGCGCTGAGCTCCTCGTGCAGCGCCGCGTCGCCGCCCAACACCCCCTCGACCCACCACTTGAAGATGTCGCCCACGGCCGACTGGCCGGCCTCGATCCCGAAAAACCCGGGGAGGATCGCGCCTTTGACGATGCCGCAAATGCCTGGGATGTCGGCGACCCGCTTCTCCGCGGAGACGACGGCGACGTCGCAGGTCGAGGTTCCGATCACCTTGACCAGCGTGCCTTCGCGAACGCCGCAGCCGATTGCGCCGTAGTGCACGTCGAATTCGCCGATGGCGATTGGAATGCCCGCGGCAAGCCCGAGCTTCGCCGCCCAGCCGGAGCATAGCGCGCCGGCCGGCTCGTTCGCGTCATGGGCCTTTTCATAGAGGCGGCCCCTAAGCTCCGCGAGCCGTGGGTCGAGCGCGCTCAGGAATTCCTTGTCCGGCAGGCCGCCCCATTCGTCGGAATAGAGCCCCTTGTGGCCGGCGGCGCAAACCCCGCGCTTGATCGCCCTCGGGTCGCTGACGCCAGCAAGCAGCGACGGGATCCAGTCGGCCAGCTCGACCCAGGAATAGGCCGCCTCGAAAACCGCTCGGTCGACGTTCAGGCAATGCCAGATCTTCGACCAAAACCATTCCGAGGAGTAGACGCCGCCGATCTTGGCGACGTACTGCGGTCGAATCCTTCTGGACAGCTCGGTGATCTTGGCGGCTTCGCGCCAGCCGGTGTGATCCTTCCATAGCCAGCACTGGGCCGAAAGATTGTTCTTCCACTGCTCGCTGAGGGCGAGCGGGCGGTTCGTTTCATCAACCGGAAGCGGGCTCGACCCGGTCGTGTCGATCCCGATTCCCATGATTTTCGTAGGACCGAAATCAGGTCTGGACGCGGCGGCCGACAGCGCCCCCTTGACGCTCTCCTCGAGGCCGAACAGGTGGTCGCCGGGAAATTGCCGGGCCAGGAGGCCGTCGATCGGATCGAGCAGGACTCCCTGGCTGCCGGACGGGTAGTCGACAATTCGGCTGCCGTATTCCGCTCCGTCGGAGCAACGCACGACGAGCGCCCGCACCGAGTTGGTGCCGAAATCGAGGCCTAGCGTGAACATGGCTGCTCAGTCATCCTCCCCGGACCCCCCGCGGTCTTCCATGTGTTCATCATAGCCGCGACCGCGGCAAGAGCGAAGACAATTGTATGAAAATTAAGTTCGCGCTAAAGCTCGTCATCGCTGGACGGTTCGGGCCGCCCGGCCTCGGGGGTCGAGCATCCCCAAATGTGGAACGCCAGGAATTCGCCGCACGAAGGCGAGAGGGAGGATTCTGATGTCGAAAAACCGGTTACAACATGGTCTCAGCGCCGCTGCGGCGCTCGCGCTCGCTGTGGGGGCTGCGCAATCGGCGCACGCAACCGATCCTGTCGCGAAATGGTGCCAGGGCGTAAAGATCGCCGCGTTCCCCGGCGGCCCGCAGGGCGGCGTGTTCGCCAACAACGTCTATAACGGCTATCGGCAGGCCGAGCTTGACCTCGGCCCGTCGGTCACTTACTATTTCTCGAACTGGGACCCCAACACCATGCTGACCCAGCTCCAGCAGGCGATCGCGACCAAGGTTGACGGCATCGCCTTCATGGGGCATCCGGGCGACGCGGCGACCGACCCGCAAATCGACAAGGCGTTTGCGGAAGGCATCATCTTCACTACCGCCAACACGGCGCTGCCCGAGGCGCAGAAGAAATACGGGCCGGAAGGCATGGGCTATGTCGGCGCGCCGAACCACGCCGCCGGCTACGCGCTCGGCGCCGAGGCCGCCAAGCGCGCAGGCCTCAAGCCCGGCGACGAGGCCTTCGTCTGGGGGCTCAAGGGCCAGGGCGGCGACCGCGGCTCGCGCACGGTCGGGGTGATCGAGGCGCTCGAAAAGGCGGGCGCCAAGGTGATCTACCAGGAGATCGACAAGGCGACCGACGCCGATCCGAACGCCGGCACGGCGACCTTCGTCGGCGTGATGAAGGCCAATCCCGGCATCAAGCTCGTCGTCACCGACCACGGCGCGCTCACCTCGAACGTCGGCGTTTACGCACGCGCGACGTCGCTCAAGCCGGGTCAGGTCTATTTCGCCGGCTTCGACATGTCGCCCAATACCGCGAAGGCGATCGAGGACGGCTATCAGGACCTGGTGATCGACCAGCAGCCTTATCTGCAGGGCTACCTGCCGATCCTCAACATCTGCCTCACCAAGAAATACGGGTTCTCCGGGCTGGACATCAATACGGCGGGCGCGTTCGTCGACGCGAAGAACGTCGGCGTCGTCGCGCCGCTCGCGGCGAAGGAAATCCGCTAAGCCGCTCGGGCCCAGACCAGTCGAGGCGCCGCATCGGCGGCGCCTCGTTCCCTCAAAATCGCGCGGGAGGCGGCATGGCGGCGCGAGCGACGTCCGACGCCGGCGAGCCGCCGGTGATCGAGCTCAAAAACGTCTCCAAGACGTTCGGCGAGGTGCGGTCCTTGGCGGACGTCGATTTCCAGGTGAACCGGCGGGAGATCGTCGGGCTGCTCGGCGACAACGGCGCCGGCAAGTCGACGCTCATCAAGGTGGTGATGGGCTTCTACAAGCCCGACCCCGGCGGCGAGATCGTTTTCCATGGCAAGCGGGTGGACGACTGGTCGGTCGCGCGAGCGCGAGGCCTCGGCATCGAGACCGTCTACCAGGAGCGGGCGCTCTGCGAGAAGCAGCCGATCTGGCGCAACATGTTCATGGGGCGGGAGCTGCGCACGCGCTTCGGCCTCCTCGACGTCGAGCGCATGCGCGCCGAATGCGCGCGACTGATGAGTCAGCACATGGGCTTCACCTCGGCCGCCGTCCATCCCAACAACGTGGTCGCGACCATGTCGGGCGGCGAGAAGCAGGGCGTGGCGATCACCCGCGCGCTCTACTTCGAGGCGGAGCTCGTCATCCTCGACGAGCCGACGATGGGCCTCTCGCTCAGCGAGACGAAGAAGACCCTCGACTTCGTCCGCTCGATCAAGGCGACCGGCAAGTCGGCGATCTTCATCGACCACAACATTTTCAACATCTATCCCGTGGTCGACCGGCTCTACGTGCTCGACCGCGGCAAGATCGCGGGCGTCTACAACCGCGCCGACATCACCATGGACGCGCTGATCGAGCGGCTCTACCACGTCGCGCGCACCGGAAGGATGGAGGAGCCGCCATGACGGGAGAGACGCTGCCGGCCGCCCCGGCCGGCAACCGGGGCGCCCCGCCTTCCCTCCTTTTGCGCTACGGCAGCCAGCTCGGCATCATCGGGGTCGGCTTGGCGATGTGGCTCGGCTTCGTCATCGCGGCGCCAAGAGTGTTCACCGACATCGACATCTACCGCGCCTTCGCCGAGACGACGCCGCAGTTCGGCGTCGTCGCGCTGTCGCTGACCTTCGTCGTCATCACCGGCGAGATCGACCTGTCGTTCCCGGACGTCATGGCGCTCGGAACCGCCGCCTTCTGCCTCGTCACGGCCTACGGCGGAGCGCCCTGGTACGTAGGCCTTATCGCCGCTCTGGCGACCGGCGTCGCCTGCGGGCTGGTCAACGGCCTTCTGGTCGCCGCGATCAACATCCCCTCGCTCGTCATCACCATCGGCACGTCGTTCCTCTATCGCGGGCTCGAGCTCGTGCTGATGGGAGGCACCGGCGTGCCGCTGACGCCCGATAAATACCCCCAGATGCACGCGCTTTTGCGCGAGCCGCTCTTCGGCTTCCCGGTCCAGACGCTGTGGATGGTCGCCATCCTCATCGCCGAGTGGCTCCTGCTCAACCGCACGCGGTTCGGGGCGCATGTGTTCCTGACCGGCGACAACCAGATCAGCGCGCGGCTCATGGGCGTCAACGTCGCGCGGGTGAAGATCAAGGCCTTCGTGCTGGTCGGGGTGACCGCCGTCTTCTGCGGGCTCATGAGCTCGATCTACGGCTACTATTTCTGGCCGACGACCGGCGCAGGCTCGCTCCTCAACACGATCGCCTCGGTCTTCCTCGGCGGCACCTCGGTGTTCGGCGGGACCGGCTCGGTGGTCGGGACCTTCGTCGCCTCCTTCATCATCGGGGCGATCAACGCCGGCATCGTCTCGGCCGGCATCAACGCCTTCTACACGCAACTGGCCTTCGGCCTAGTGATCGTCATTTCGGTCGTGCTGCAGACCCTGATCGATCGCCGCATCCGCCGCCAGTCGCTGACCGGCCGTTGAGGCTGGTCGCTGGCGCATCCTGGCGCGAATCTTGGTGTCCAACGGCTTAGGGGACCATACCATTTCCGGGCGCGGATTTAGCCTTTTCAAGGGTTTGCGGCGCCATTTGCGGTCCGCGGTCCGCGCTCCGGCTCGAGGAGAAGGCTGAACACGTTCGTCCCGCCATCCCTTGCGGGAGGGCCGGGGCCGACCGCGCCGCGACCGACGCCGAGCCGGGCGACCCGGATCGCGGGGGACCGAGCATTCGAAGCCCTTGCCATTTTCGGGCGCAAACTGAGCCTTTTCAAAAGCTTGCGGCGCCATTCCATCTCGAGCCGCGAACGCCGGCTCGGGGAGAAGGCGCGGCGCGTATGGCGCCTACCGTGCGGAGAACGGGCTGCGCCGGGACCGCCGCCACGACGCGTGGCCTGGATAACTTTGGTCCAAGCGCTCGAAGCCCTCGCAACTTCTGGGCCCATTCTCGGTTTTTCAAGGGTTTGCGGCGCCATTTCCGATCCGGTTGATCCGTTCGCCGCTGGCGCTTGAAGCGCGAGCGGGTCTTGCGCCCAAGAGTGAAGCGCAGCGGCTTGAAGCGATGCGATCATCCGCCGCGGCCGAGCCATGTTCGCGGCCAGACCCAGCCTCCTCCGAGCCGGGCGAATATGCGCATCCGCCGCGCCTCCGCGCCGAAGACTGTCAGCCGCTGTTTCGCTGCGGACCTCTGCTCCGTCCCAGCTTCCATATGCGTCTCGGCGTGCGCTGCGCGTCTGCAAAGAACATAACATGAACTCGGCCCGACTGTAAACAAGAATCGCAATCGCTCCCGGCCCACTGAAACCCATGGCAGGCGGAGGCGGGCCGAGATCGGGAAAAAGGAGTCAAATTAAGACGCGATGTTTTGGGAATGTGGCCGTTTGTAACGAGCATCAGCTTGAGGGCCATCAGCTTAGGCGCTTACGGAGTGACTCTTGATATTTTTGGCGCAGATTGGCGTTGCGGCCGAAATATTTTTTGGCACAATCGTCCGGCCGTAATGGCTTGAACCCAACGGGTTCTTACCGTTTGCACCCGCGTTGGCGGGAAAATTTTGGGCGGATGTGAATCGGCGGATCATCCAAAATTGCCCGGACAGCTGAGGGTGGTTGTTGTTCAAACGCCTGACGCGTTTTTGGTTCCGGCTCCGCCAGCTTAGGAGACTTCGGAAAACTATCGAATCGCTGGGCTTGGCAGAGGGATTCCTTCTGACAAATTGGTGGTGTAGGTCGCTTGTATGATTGATTCGGCGGCGATCCGGGTTCGATGGGAGGTGTTCGGGAGCAAGTTGGATGAGCGCGGGCGTCGGTTGTTTGCGGCGGCGGAGGTTCGCGCGGCTGGACGCGGCGGGCTGGCGGTGGTTTCCGAGATTACGGGGCTGGCGCGTTCGACGATCAATCGGGGCGAAGACGATTTGGACGCGGCGCCATTGCCGATTGGGCGCATCCGCCGTAAGGGCGGCGGCCGACACGCGCTCGGCGACGAAGATGATCCTGGACTGCGCGAGGCGTTGCGTCGATTGGTCGACCCGGACACTTTCGGCGATCCGATGCGTCCTCTGGTTTGGGTGTCGAAAAGCCTGAAAAGCTGGCCACGGCGCTGACGTCGATGGGCTTCCCGGTGGGGATCGATACGGTTCGCACGGAACTGCGGAAACTCGGCTTCTCGCGCCAGGGCAATCGTAAGGCCGAGGAAGGCTCCAACCATGCCGATCGCGATGCGCAGTTCCAATACATCAACGCGACAGTCCTTGCCGCGCAGGGCCGCGGAGAGCCGGTCGTGTCCGTCGACACGAAGAAGAAAGAACTGATCGGCAATTTCAAGAACGCCGGCACGGACTATCGGCCCCAGGGCGAGCCGTTGCGCGTGAACGTTCACGACTTCGAAGACAAGACGCTCGGCAAGGTCGCCCCTTACGGCGTCTACGACGTGACCGCCAACGAGGGATGGGTCAGCCTCGGAATCACCTCGGACACCGCCGAGTTTTCGGTCGCTTCGATCCGTTGCTGGCTGGAGCGCATGGGGCGGCAGCGTTATCCCGAGGCGACGGAGTTGACGATCACGGCCGATTGCGGAGGTTCGAACGGGGCGCGGGTTCGGCTGTGGAAAGTCCAATTGCAGAGGCTGGCCGACGAGACGGGACTGACGCTCCACGTCCGCCATTATCCGCCAGGGACGTCGAAATGGAATAAGATCGAGCATCGTCTGTTCTGTCACATTACACAGAACTGGCGCGGTCGTCCGTTGACCGACCGCCTCGCCGTTGTCGAACTGGTCGGCGCGACGACGACAAAAACCGGCCTGACGGTCAAATGCGCGATTGATCCCCGCGCCTACCAGAAAGGCGTCAAAGTCAGCGACGCCCAATTCGACGCCGTCAATCTCGTTGGCGACGTGTTCCACCCCGAGTGGAACTATTCCATCCGTCCGGGCCCAAAGCCAAAAACGTAGCGGTTATTTTCCGATGTCTCCTTAGCCGAGCCCGACTCCGTTTTGATCGAGCAAAGGCCGCCGGATTATCCGGAATTATCGTGACACGGGTATTCTGTATTTCCGTCCTCTCCGCAAGCCATGCGGATTGGCCAGCGTGTCGCTTGCATCGGGCGGTGTGATCGCCATCACATGCACATACGTAAGTTGATGTTAGCAGCTTGATCCTCGGATGACGCCTATCTCAGGGAGACTTCAGCATCAGCGTCTTGCAAAGGCCGGCAAAAAAGGCAAAATCGCGGCTGACGCGCGTCTCAGGACGGGCAATCTCGGGGAGGAATTCTATGAAGAAAGCTCTTCTGAAGCTGATCACCGTCGCCGCCATGCCCTTTGCGGGCATGGTCTCAGGCCAAGCTCAAACCCCTGCTGGACCAAACCGCCCACCGACAGTTCCGTCAGGTTATGTCATCACGCCATTCGGCTACTTCCATTCGAGCTGCGTCGTTCACTTGGCCAAGGGGGATGAGCTGCGGCCAAATCAACGCGTCATCCACGCCGCGAATGGCGCAAGTCGCCAAATGCCTGCCTGCGGCTACCCGCATTACAGGGCCACCGGAGAGCCGGTCTACGGGGATGAGCGGGGCGCTCAGGACCCCAACATCAGCCACTCCTGGATCGTCTCCGAGAGCGTCACCACGACTACCTCCTATGGCTTTTTGTCCGCCGTATGGAGCGTCCCCCCGACGCCGCCCTCGAACGACGGCCAGACTCTGTACTATTTCCCCGGCCTAGAGGACATCGACGATGTGGTGACCATTCTTCAGCCTGTCTTGGGGTGGAATGCCGATTTCATCTCCCCCCCGGCGTGGGGCATCGCCAGTTGGAATTGCTGCGAGAGCGGCACGACCTACGAGGCCCCGGCGCAGCGGGTCAGTCCCGGAGACGCCATCCTCGGCTATATGTATGACACCTGCGCCGCGGGAACACTTTCCTGCAGCTCGTGGGACGTCTTTACCTGGGATTTGCAGAACGGGCAGCAATCTGAGCTGCTCATGACCTCGAATTTCACTCAGACCTTCAATTGGGCCTTCGGCGGCGTACTGGAGGTCTATAACATCAAGCGGTGCTCCGATTACCCCAACAACCCGAACGGCTTCCCCAACGGAGCTCACTCAATCTCCTTCAACGAGATCGGGCTCTACGACTACAATGTCAAGAAGATCGGGAATCCGGCATGGTCCGTCACCCTTTGGGCCAACGGATTGACTCCAAAATGCAGCTACGGCGGATCGGTGCCGAAGCAGGTCATTCTCAATTATTAACCCACTTCTCTTAAATCGACTCAATAGTCTCTTCGGTCAAGTGGTTCTCGCCGAGCATGATGACGGATTCGGATCGCGGCGTTACGCGGATTACGCTTCCCTGCCGCCAAGGAGGCCGCTCCCATTGCGGCCCGCCGAGCCTGCAGGAAAACACGGTTCAAGGCGATCAACAATTTCTTGACAAGCAACTCTAATGTTCTTATTATGTTCTCAATCGTCGCAATGGAGAACGCCTTTTCGGTTCCCTCAAAGCGGCTCGCACCCTGCGCAGAGATTTGCTCGACCGCAGGCTCCAGGCTTGTGCATCAGAGGTAAGGCCGAGATTGGGATGATAATTGTTGCCTGAGCCGCGGCAAATGGCGTCAGAAACATTCTTGAGGCGTTCAGTCCCCGCTTTTATGTGACCGGGGCAAATTTAAGGGCTCCCGCTCTTAGCGTCATGGCCGGGCTCGTATGGGGCTCGGTTTGTCAAGGCTCAATTTCGTATCGTTTCGGATGCGGGGCGGCCCCGGCCCGGGCGTCGGGTCCGCGCCGGAGGGGTCGGGCAGCGGACGGGCTCGGAGCCGAGGAGAGCTCGCGCACCTGGGGCGGGTCTCAGTCGAGGTCGGGCGAAGCGTGAATGTTGCGCCGGGCCGATCCAAGGCGGCTCCCCTTTGCTCTGGCCGCGTGCGGCCTGCAAGCTCGTATCCGGCGGCGCTCGCAGGGCGAGCGCCAGACCATGATGCCCTTTTCGCTGGGGCCGAATGGGGAGCCAAGGGGCAGGACCAATCTTGTCGGCGGCGTATCGCAGCCATAGCCTGGCACGGCATCCTGCTCGCCTTGGACGGTTTGCAGACGTCAGCATCGCTCTGTCGCCTGGTTCCTCGTTTCTCGTCGTTTCTCGTCGGATCGCGTTTCTTTGACCCTCACGCCGCAGCCAGACGCACGCCGTCGGGAATGACGCCGCTCTCGACATAGCGCCACAGGGCCACCAAGAGCTTGCGCGCCAACGCGACGGCCATAATCTTCTTCATCCGGCCCTTGGCGCCGGCGGTGCGCGCGAGGAACCATTGGGCGAGCGCGCCGCCGTCAGGGCCTCGCGCCGACGCCCCGGCTCGCGCATATCCTCCTCGGCCTCGCTCGGAATGGGCGCCATCGTGCAGTTGCCGCGGTTCTCCCCTGAGCCAGCCGAGAAGCGCCCGTAAAAGAATGTCGACGTCGATGCGGTCGGTCTTGGCGCGCCGGCCGCGACGCTCGACCGAAATGCTCGCCGGATGCATGACATAGACCTCGATCCCGCGCTCCCGCAGGGCGCGCGCGATCCAAAAGCCGTCGAGGCCCGCCTCGTATCCCACGACCACGCGCCGCACGTCATGACCGCCTTGCTCGCCTCGCTCTTCCACTGCTCGATCGCCTTGAGCGCGCCGCCAAGGTCCCTGGCCTCCAGTTGGCGCAGCGGACGACGCGACACGCCCGGCACGCTCGCTCCTGCTCGCCACGACTTGCCGCTCAGTTCCAGAACGACAACGAGGGAACTAGTCTGGTCAAAGGCGGTCGCGGACTTGCGCGGATCGAAAGCTTCGCTCATCGGGTGCTCCTGCTTTGGTGTTGGACAACCGTCAGGATACCCGATCTCGCGGCCGCCAACCCCCATAGCATCTCGTCCCGGCCATCCAGGCCGTCATGCCGCGAATGGCGCTTCAGGCTCCTGGTAACTCCCAAGCACCCATGCCGGTCGCGGTGGGGCATCTTGAGGGACGCCTGCATGAGCCGGGCGATAAGCCTTGGCGGACTGCGGCGGCTCCGCCAAGCCCTGTTTACGCGGACAGGGCTTGGATGAGGGCGTGAGGTTGCGCGGTCAAGGTGTGGAGGATGTTCCAGCCCTGCTTGCGGGCGGTTGCGACGACCGAGCGCAAGGCGGCGAAGTCTGCCGCGCCTTCGAAGGTGCGGAAGGCGCCGGAGATCTTCATCTTGACCTTCATCATCCGCAGGGCCTGTTCGGCCAGATTGTTGGTGAAGGGGACGGTGAAGTCGTAAAGGAAGCGCAGGACGTCATCCTTATAGGTCTTCAGCCGCTCGAGGAGGTTGTGCCCGGGCCGGCGCTTGGTCCGTCCTCTTGCGCGGCGCTCGAGCGGCGGCAGGGAGCGATGGTAAGCGAGGCCGGCCCGGATGGCCTTCCAGTAGCGGGCCACGAAGCCCTCGATCACGGCGGGGGGCAGGGCGGTCGCGCCCTCTTCCCGCGCTGTTCGCACCGCCTCATTGGCCTCGACGAGCAGATCGCTCATGTCCTTCGCCCAGGGCTCTTCGTCGAGCTCAATCAGCGCCTTGAGCTCGCGCAGATGATGGGCGTTGCAGAAGGCGTGGGCGACGCCGGTCAGTCCGTAATAGGGCTTGAAATGATCGTGCACGACGACGCCGCCCTCGAGGCCTTGCGCGATGGCGCCGCGCTTCTCCGACACCCGATAGAAGGTCAGGGTCTCGGTCGAGACGGTGTGCAGCCATTGCCCCTTGCCGGCGACGCGAAAGCCAGTTTCGTCGAGATGGCGCACCGGCGCTTGCGCGGCAAGGACGCCGATGTGCGCCGCCACCCCCGCAAACGCCGCCGCCTTGCCCTTCACCCAGGTCGTAAGGCTGGCCGGGCAGAGATAAGGCGCGCCGAACAGGTCGTTCAACGTCTGGGCGACCCGGTCCTCGGGGATCAGCTGCTGGGCGTTGAGGTAGATCGCCGCCGCTCTGATCCGCTCGCCGTATTGGGCCGCCGCTCCGACGCCCGCGGGAAACTCGGCTTTCGTCTCGAAGCCGCAGGCCGCGCAGCAATAGATCGAGGCCTGGTGTTCGGTGACCTCGATCAGCTTCTCGGGCAGATCGAACACCTGCCGCTTCTCCGCCCCCGTCTGCATCGCCGCGGTGAGAGAGGCGCAGCAACGAAGGCAGACGCTCGCCGTATGCCGCTCGACCCGGTCGGGCGCCTCGACCTGTTTGAGCGTGTCGCCCTTGTGCCCGGCCTGCCCGCCGCTCTTCTTGCCGGAGCGCCCGCGAAGGCTGCCGGAAACGCGCGGCTTCTTCTTCAGCCCGTCGCTCGAAGGCGGCTTGGAGCTGTTCGAGCTGTCCAGGCCCACTCGTCGCCGAAGCTCGGCCACCTCGGCCCGAAGGGCAACGTTGTCAGCCTGCAGCGCCTCGTTCTCGTGCCGCAGCGCCTTGTTCTCGCCCCGCAAAACCCCGTTCTCGGCCCGCGACGCCTCGTTCCTGCGCTGCAGCCGAGCGACTTCGCCGCGCAACTGCGCAATGTCGCCTATGAGCGCGTCGATCGAGTCGCAAATCGCAGCGGGGCGGAGAACCATCTCCACCTTGACTTATGTTTCCGCCCCGCGCGTCTCGCACTATCGACGCGCCCGCCAATATTTCACGCCAACTGTTGCAAATCGGACTTACCCACCTTGGGAGTTACGGCTCCTGGTTCCGTTTGTGCAGCAGGTTGAGAAGACTGGTCTTTCTGATGCTCAAAGGAGAATTGCGGCCGGACGGTTGTGCTCAAACGCGTGGATGGCCGGGACAAACCCGGCCATGACAGCTAGCCCGCCCGGGAATTTGCTCTGACAGATCTTGGTTCCCTAGAGCCTGTCCGAGTAACGGATCTGCCGGCGGGTGGGGTTGGAGCTCGAGCGCGAGCCCGTAGGAAAGAGCCGCGGAACAATCGGTTTCGGCGCCGGGAGCGCCGCGACGACGCTTTTCGGAGTTCGGCCGCAGGGCTATTCTCTTCGTGGGAAGAGTTCGGCCGTCCATCCCGGAAACGCCGTTCATGGGGGCCTTGGGAGACGAGCCGTGGCTACATGCAAAAGCGTCGCAACGACTTTTTGTCTGTGTGCCGTTTTGATTGCGAGCCTCTCCGGAGCCCGCTCGTTCGCCGAAGAAAATCCCGCTGGCGTCATCGCCGCCTTGGGCCTGCGTGAGAGCGCTGTCGCGGCCCGCGACATGAAGCGGTGGGAAAAGCCGCGCAAGATCGTGGTGATGACCGATAGCCCGGCGCGGGTGGCCTGGCTCCGGGAGGCGGCCAAGGGAGTCGCCGTCGTTGGCGCTCCCACCCGTCGGGAGGCGATTGCGCAGATCGCAGACGCCGATGGACTGATCGGCGAGTGCAATGCGGACCTGATCAACGCCGGCGCAGCGTTGCGGTGGATCCAGACTTTCAGCGCGGGCGTCGAGGGAGCGCGAAGACAATTCCGGGGATGTCAGCGAAGATCAACGCCTTGTCGTGGACCTCCTTGCCGCCGACCGATTCGATCGACAGGATATCCGCTCCTGCTTCAGCGTTCAGGACGAACGAGCGGCGAAGCTGGTCCCACCCCTCGCCGCGCCGCATCATGGGCGGCTTCGCCGTCTCGCGAACATCCGTCGGCGTGACCCTCAGCGCGCATTTGAGCCCACTCCCCTCGTGCGCTTCGACGAGACCCTGCTTGAGGATCGCCGTGAGCTCGGCCCCCCACTCCGGTCGGGCGGTCATGGCGGGCAGGAGCTCGAACTCGAGCACCAGCCCGGGCGCTCTCAGGCGCAACGCGCGTGCGACGACTTGCCGCACGATCTCCTCGTAATGCGCGCGGACTTCGGCCACGACTCGTCGGTCAGGCTCATGGTCGGGAGCGTGAAATTGACCTCCGGATAGACGGCGCCCGCGCCGATCGTAAGACCGAGGCCGCAACCGACCGGCCGCGGCGCGACGCCGAAAACGAGATCGTCCGCCTTGTCGACCGCGAGATCCGAGAAGACGATCGGCGTGAAACCCATGACGATCAGTCGCTCCGTCAGCCTGGCAAACCAACTTGCCGGCGCCACATCGGCCGGATCCTTGTGTCGGCGATGAGCGGCGCGGCGGCGGGAGGGGTTCGTCGGCCCGGTTGGTTCGCGTGATCAACTTTGAGCGGAATTGATTAACCGTCAAGCATGTCCTCAAGGGTGCGACAATCGGCTCAAAGTCGGGGCGATCGCGCCGTGTTTCCGACGGAATTCGCGGCGAATGATCAGTCCAGCGAAGTCGTCTCGATCGAAGGATCCGATCCGGACAATCTGGCGGGCGCCTCAGCCGAGCCGCGCTTTCTTCCGCCGTATTGTCCCCCATTTTCGATCCGGTGGAGCGATCCTGGGATGCGCGAAGCGCTTCTGCGACTGAGTTCACGGTCAATTTGCCGCATTCCCGGACGGGGCCGTAGGCAGTATATGCGGGACGCGACTGGAGTCTTGAACACCGTCACCGGGAGGGACCGGCAATGATCGAATCAGGCGCTTACAACCCCGCCTTCGGCGCGGACAGGTTCGGGTTTCACGGCTTGGCCGGCGTCCACTGGAACCTCGGCGCGCCGAAGCTTTACGAGCACGCCCTTCAGGGGCATGAGGCGCACATCGCCGAACACGGTCCACTCGTCGCCGACACCGGCGTGCACACCGGGCGGAGCCCCAAGGACAAGTTCATCGTACGCGACGCCAACACCGATCCGGTCGTCTGGTGGGACAATAATGGCGCCATGTCGGTCGAGCACTTCGACGCGCTGCTTGGCGATTTCCTCGCTCACGCGCGGGGCGAGACGCTGTTCGCCCAGGATCTCTACGCCGGCGCTGACCCCGCCTTCCGGGTCAAGACGCGCGTCTTCACCGAATATGCGTGGCACTCGCTGTTCATTCGCAACCTGTTGATCCGCCCGCCAAAGGAGGACCTTCCGACATTCGCGCCGGATCTGACGATCGTCGACCTGCCGTCCTTCAGGGCCGACCCCAAGCGCCACGGCGCGCGGACCGAGACGGTCATCGCCTGCGACTTCACCCGCAAGATCATTCTGATCGGCGGTTCGAGCTACGCCGGCGAGATGAAGAAGTCGGTCTTCACCTATCTCAACTACGTCCTGCCCCCGCGGCACGTCATGCCGATGCATTGCTCGGCCAACGTCGGCAAGGAGGGCGACACGGCGATCTTTTTCGGCCTCTCCGGCACCGGAAAGACCACGCTCTCCGCCGACCCGCACCGCACCCTGATCGGGGACGACGAGCACGGCTGGGGCAAGGGCGGCGTGTTCAATTTCGAGGGCGGCTGCTACGCCAAGGCGATCATGCTGTCGCGCGAGGCGGAGCCCGAGATCTTTTCGACCACCGAGCGTTTCGGCACGGTGATGGAGAACGTGGTCGCTCGATCCCGAGCTGCGCATCCCCGACTTCGACGATGATTTGAAGACCGAAAACACCCGCATCGCCTATCCGATGCATTTCATCGCCAACGCGTCGCCGACCGGACGGGCCGGCGCAGCCGAAGAACGTGATCATGCTGACCTGCGACGCGTTTGGCGTTTTGCCGCCGATCGCCAAGCTGGATCCGGCGCAGGCGATGTATCACTTCCTGAGCGGCTACACCGCCAAGGTCGCGGGCACGGAGAAGGGCGTCACCGAGCCGCAGGCGACGTTCTCGACCTGCTTCGGCGCGCCGTTCATGCCGCTTCACCCGACGGTTTATGGCAATCTGCTGCGCGATCTCGTCGCCCGCCATCACGTCGATTGCTGGCTCGTCAACACCGGCTGGACCGGCGGCACGGTCGGAGTCGGCCGGCGCATGCCGATCCGCGTGACGCGCCGGCTGCTCTCGGCGGCGCTCGACGGCTCGCTGCAAAGGGCCGCCTTCCGCACCGATCCGCATTTCGGCCTCGAGGTGCCGGAGCAGGTGCCCGGCGTCGAGACGCATATCCTCGATCCGATGCGGACGTGGCGGAACAAGGGCGAATTCGCCCATGACGGCGCGCCGCCTCGTGCAGATGTTCCGCGACAATTTCAAGAAGTTCGAGGAACACACCGACGAGCATGTCCGCAAGCGCCGCCCCCGACGCCGCGTATCGCCGCTGCGTAAGCCTTTTTGGCCGCGCTTGGTTCGAGCGCGGCCGGCGCCGTGAGCGGCCGCATCAACAACGCAGCGGACCGATAGCAAAGGCCGGAGCAGATCCGTCCGGCCTGCCTTCTCGTCGCGGGCCCCGCCCGCGCGGGATTACTGGGCGGCCAGCGAGGCGATGCGTGCGCGCGCTCCGCCCACGCCGGCGGCGAGCGCGCGCGAATAATAGTCGCGCGCCGTCGCCTCGTCGCCCCTTGAGACCGACGGCGCCGAGCCGGGCGAGCGTCGCGGGATCGTAAGTGTCGCCGAGCGCCACCAGCGCCCGGGCGTCGCCGCCTTCGGCGGCGCGCTTGAGGAACGCCCGCGCCGTGGCGATGTCGCCCTTCGCGAAGGCGACGAGGCCCTCGGCGCACAGGCGGCGCGCCTCGTCGATCGGGATCGAAAGCGACACGATCGGCTCGCTCGTCATGGATGGCGCGCGCAGCGCGCTGGCGAGTTTGTTGATTGCTTCCTTGGCGATCGGATGGGCTGCCGACGGCCGGCTTCGCTTTGACCAGGGCGACCGGCTGCGCCACGAACACCGGCTGCTCGACCGCCGCTCGCTGAGAGGCGGCGGAGGGTTGGATGCGGGGCAAGAATGCAACCACCAGCGCTCCGGCGAAGCAGCCGGCGATCAGGCCCGCGACAATTTTCCACAGCATGGGCAGGGCAAGTCCTCCTCTACTGCATCAGGCCGCGCCAGCGCGTGAGATCGTCATAAAGCCGATCGGAATCGTCGGCTTTCGGTCCTCCCTCGGCGTCGGCCGCCGTTTTCGCCGACGCGCGAAACGCGTCGAGCGAGGCGTCGGCCGAGGTTTTGCGTTCGTCGAGCCATCCTTGCGCCGCCGCAAGCCGCTGCCAGGCCGTGCTCGGCACGGACGGGTCCGCGGCGAGATTGACGTCGCGCCAGTGATTGTCGCGCTCTGTCGGAGAGGAAGGCGTCATAATTGTCGAAGAAAACCCGGGCCGTGCCCCCGAGCGCATCGGCGCGCGGCGAGCCGGCCGCTGCATCGAGCGCGATCAACGCCATCGGCTCGGCGACAGTCTCCACGGAATCGTTGGCGGCGACCAGGTTCGGCCGATCGGCGGCGGCCACCCGCGCCGGGGCATAGACCTGCTCCAACGCCGGCGCCCAGGGGACGGCGACGACGTGATAGCGGCCGTCTGCGCCGAACCCGTCGAGAGCCTGCGCCTCCTTAGCGCCCAGAACGACGACCGCGCCCCGCTTGCCGGTCGAAAGCGCGTCAAGCGCTTCGGTCAGCGGCTCATAGGTCGGATTGACCGTAACCCCGAGTCTCGAGAACAGAAGCCTCGCGGTAACGCCCGTCGCGCTGTCGGGATCGCCGAAGCTCACGACCTTCCCTTGAAGGTCGCCGATCGACTTTACATCTTTCGGCGCGATGATTTCGATTGTCTCGGGGGCGAGGCGCGCGACGATTGGGACCCGCTCAGGCCAGTCCGGCGCAGATTTGACGCCCACGGCGAGCGTATCGAATGGGACGATGGCGAAATCCGCCAGGTCCGTCCGCATCACCTTGGCGATTCCGGTGGGGGATGTCGGCCCGACGATGGCGCGCCCGGCAGAACCCTTGTCGTTGAGAACTTCGGCGAAGTCCTTCGCCATGCGGCTGGCCGAGAGGTCGTCGGCGTCCGCGAGGATCGAAAACGGCTTTACTGGGTCGGACTGAGGCGCCGGTTTGGCGGCGGAGGGCTGCGGCGTCGGGGGCGGATTTCTCCGCTATTGCGGCTTTGGCGGGCGCCGTTCGGGCGGTTTCATGGCCGAACCTGCCGCGCCACGCCCCGTGCCACAGCACGCGCTTTCCGTTGTGATAAACGGGGTGGTTGTAGCGAACCATGCCCCCAGGAACCTGACTGCCGCATCCGCCTGACAGAAAAGGAGAAAGCTCGCCGTCACGACGGCTAGAGCGCAAGCTCTGATGAGCTGCGGCCCCTTCCGCAACGTCCCTTTCGTAGCGTCGCATTCAATGGCTCGGGCGCCCGCCCTGACGTCTCCGCTCGTCATCGGGGCCGGAACCTGCCGAGGAAATGCGACGTCATCAAGGCAACCATTTCCTGCCTGACTGTGGCAAAAGAGCGCTCTTCGCAAACCGCCTGGTCATGCGGCCGCGTCCGCCTCGTCGAGAGCGGCCTCCAGCTCGGCGTCCTCGATCGGCATCAGGGTCGGTCCATCGAGATAGACGAGCGCTGCGCGCACCGGCAGCAGACGGTAGAGCGGCCGCAAGGCGGCGCGATAGACGGCAAGCTGGGCGATGTGCGCAGGCGAAGGCCGAGCCGGCGGCGGACCGAGCTTGAAGTCGACGATCCGGACGGCCTCGTCGGTCGCAAGCATGCGGTCGAGGCGGCCGCTGTAGGGCCTATCGGCCCGCCCGGGCCGGCGCAGGACTCCGGCCAGAGCGACCTCGCCGCGCGAGCCCGGCCCGAACAGATCGGCGAGCCCCGGCGCCTCCATGACCGCGGCGACTCGAGCCGCGATCGCGGTTCGCGCCTCCTCCGCGAGAGACCCGCCGTGCATGTCGAGATAAGCCTTCGCCGCAGCGGAGCGAGCGGCCGGCGGGACCGCGGGCAGCGCCTGCAGGAGCGCGTGGACAAGCCGTCCCTCGAGAGGGCGCTGGCCTTCTCCGCCGCGACCCGCGCCGGAGGGCTGCAGCGCTGTCGCAGCCGACTCGGGAGGGGCTCTCGTCCCTAGCCATGCGGGCAGTTGGATATTGACCGATGGCGGTCCCGCCTCCCCCTCGTCTTCTGCCGTAAGCCCTTCGCCGAAGCGCAGGATCGTGTCACCGCCTCCCCAAAAAGCGTGGACCGGGATCATCGAATTCGGCGAGCCCGTCGCGCACAAGATCGTGCCAGCATCCCTCCGCTCGGCCCTTCGAGCTCTCGAAGCCTGCGACGATGAGTCGCTGCGCCGCGCGGGTCATCGCAACGTAGAGCAGGCGGCGGTGTTCGCCTGCTTCCGCCTCGCGTCTCTCGGCCCGCACCCGAGCGACTGCGTCGCAATCGTCCGCCGCTTTCCGGCTCCAGGCGAGCAGCGGCGGATCGCCCAGCCGCGCGGGAGCGATCTGCAAGAGCTTCGGGTCATGCCGGCCGTCGGGCGCCCCGCACGTGTCGGGCAGAAAGACGATCGGCGCTTCGAGGCCCTTGCTCGCGTGGACCGTCAGCACGCGCACGCCATCGCTTTCAGCTTCCATGTCGCGCTTGATCGCCGCGTCGGTCGCCTCGATCTCGGCGAGAAAGAGCGTGAGCGAGGGCGCTTCAACCTGCTCGTGATGGAGCGCCAGCGCCAGGAATTCGTCAATTGGATCGGCTGCGTCAGGGCCGAGCCGCGACAGTAGCGCCTTGCGGCCACCCTCTTCGCCGAGAAGCCTGGCGTAGAATGCGAATGGCGTCAGCATCCGGGCCCGCTCGCGCCAGGTCGCAAGCCTGCAGGCGGCATCGCGCGCGCGGCCCTCGGTCGACGCCGCAACAGCCGACGCAAGCGGCCCGCGGCGGCCCGATGCAAGTCTGAAGAGATCGACCTCGTCGAGTCCGATCAGGGGGGACTTGAGGACGCAAGCGAGCGTCAGGTCGTCGTCCGGCGTGAGCGCCGCCCGGCCCGCGGCGACGAGGTCCATCACCGCAATGTGCTCGCGCAGCTTCAGGCGGTCGGCCCCGGCGACTTTCACGCGTTTCGTCTTCAGCGCGCGGATCATCGCCTCGAAGAACGCGTTGCGGCTGCGCACCAAGATCATCACGTCGCCCGGCCGGATGGGCCGAGTGGCGCCGGTCCTTTCGTCGATGACGCGCTCGCGCAAATCGGCCTTCAGCCAAGCGTCGATCGTCTCGGCGATCCGGCCTGCGAGAACGACCGGAGGATCGTGGCGCGCAGGCTCGTCCAGAGGCATCCGCCAGTCCCCCGGGTCGGGCTCCTCCATCGGCTTGACCGTCGGCCACAGCTCAACAACTCCCGTCATCTCGCGGCGGATCGCCTCGTGAACCGCGGGCGGCTCGCCCGCCGCGGCGATCCCCCGCCGCGCCTCTTCCGATTCGAACGTCTTGTCGACCGCGGCCAGAATGGCTGGCGCCGAGCGGAAGGAGAAGTTGAGCGGCACGGTCTCGAATGGCCGCTCCGCTTGGCGGTGGCGCACCTCGAAGAAGCGCTTCATTTCGACGAATTTTTCCGGCGCCGCGCCCTGGAAGGAGAAAATCGATTGCTTCTCGTCGCCGACTGCGAACACGGTCCGCCTCGCCGAACGTGCGCTCGCGCCGCCGAAGAACTCCGCCGTCAGGGCGGCGACGATCCGCCACTGCTCGGCGGAAGTGTCCTGCGCTTCATCGACGAGCAGGTGATCGAGCCCGTAGTCGAGCTTGTGCAGCACCCAGGCGGCGCTCGGCCGCTCCACCAGGGCGAGCGCCAGCGCGATCTGGTCGTCGAAGTCGAGCGCGCCGCGCTCGGCTTTGGCTCTGGCGAAGGTCGAAAGGATCGACTTGGCGACGCCGAACAAGGCCTCGCTGCGCTCGATGGTCTGGGCGGCGCGCCGCCGGTCGCGAAGCGCGATCAGGCGGTCCTGCTCGCGATGGAGGTCTTCCTCGAGGCCAGGAAAGTCGGCCCGCAGCCTTTGCGTCGTCAGGCAGCCCTTCGCTCCGCCGCGCCGGTCGCCCTCGCCGCCTTTTGTGAAGAACGCGTCGAGAAGAGCCTCGATCCTCGCCGCAGGGTCGGCTTCATTGTCCGCCGCTCGAAGCTTTGCGGCAATTTCGCAGTCCTTGATCTTGCCTTCGTCGAGCGCCTGCGCCCAGGCCTGCCGGCGCCTGCGCAAGATGTCGCCGCCGAGCATTTCGGCCTCGACGCTGGCGGTCGTCGTCTCCGACGCCAGGCCGAGCCGGGTGCGGAACGCGGCGGCAAATCCAGCTGAATCGTCGAAGGACGCGAACGTCTCGGCATGAGACAGCGCCTCGCCGAGCAGGGCGTCGAACTGGAACGCGCCGGCTTCGCGCGCCACGAAGGCAAGCGCCCCGGCGAGGTCGGACGGGGCCTCGAGCGCGGTGATCGCGCGATCGCGCGCCTCGTCCATGAGCGCCTTCGCCTCGCGCTCGTCGACCACCTTGAAGTGCGCCGGGACGTTGGCCTCGAACGGAAAGAGCTGCAAGAGTCGCTCGCAGAAGGCGTGCAGGGTCTGGATCTTGAGCCCGCCCGGCGTTTCGATCGTGCGGGCGAACAATTGCCGGGCGAACTTGAGCTCGGCCGCGTCCGGTTGTCCCGCGCCGCACTCGACGATCGCGGCGGTCAGGGCCTCGTCGTCAAGGCTCGTCCAGTCGGACAGCGTCCTGAAGATGCGGCTCGCCATGTTGGCGGCGGCAGCCTTGGTGAAGGTGAGGCCGAGGATCTGCGCCGGCGGCGCGCCCTCGAGCAGCAGCCGCAGCACGCGCTGTGTCAGCACGTGCGTCTTGCCGCTGCCGGCGTTGGCCGAAACCCACGCGGAGGCGGAGGGATCCGACGCGGTCGCCTGCGCCCGGCGCAGCGCAGGGGGAATGACGAAAGGGCGGTTCATTGCGCTTCTTCCGCGGCGCGGTCGCCCGTCGCTGACCACTCCTTGACCCGCGCCAGGTGGTCGTAGTCGGAGAAGCGGCCCGCGAATTTAGGGAAGGGACGGGAAAGATAGGGCGTAGCCTGGCTCGGAGAACGCATCGAGCAGGGCGTGGAGCTCGCCGAGGTGCTTGTCGGCGAGCTCGGCGACGACGGCCCTCGCGCCGGCGGCGTCCCGCTCCAGGCCGCCTTCCGGGCCGCCGAGCTTGAGATAGAGCGCGCGCGCCGGCGTCATCTTGGCGAGGCCCTCGAAACCGCCGCGCATGAGGATCGCGGCTTCCAGCGTCAGCTGTGGCGCGAAGCCGGCCTTCACCTCGTTGACGCCGGGCGGGGCTCCGCTCTTGTAGTCGATCAACGTCGCGCCGCCGATGGAGAGCACGTCGATGCGATCGGCGCGCGCGGTCAGCCGGAACGGCTTGCCGTCCGTGAGCGGAAAGGCGATCTCGCCTTGCCGCTCGACCCAGACGCGCTCGATCGCGCCGCGATTTCTGGCCTCGAAACCGAGGATGAAGTCGAGCGCCTTCTCGATGTTGGGCCAGGTGAGACCCTCGAAGGTCGGATTGCCGAGCAGCGTCGCGAAGCGCGCGCGGGCGAGACGGACGAGCGCCTGCCGTGCGTTGGGCGGCAGCACGCCGGACGGGTAGGCTTCCGCGAAGTCCTGCAGCGCGCCGTGCCAGGCTTCGCCAACTTCGCGGGCTCCGAGTTCGCGCTCGACCGGCTCGAGCGGCGAGAGCCTCAGGATGCGCTCGGCGTAGATGGCGTAGGGGTCGCGCCGCAGAGTCTCGATCCTCGTCACGCTGAGCGAGCGCGGGCGCAGCTCGACCGGCGGGCGCGGCTCCGGCCGCTTCGTGGGCGCGATCGTCTCCGGCCGGTCGAGCGCGCGGGCAAAAGCGAGATAAACCTCGCCACGCCGCTCGGCCGCCTGGATCGCATCGGCGCCCCCCGCCGCTCCGACGCGCTGGAGAAGACGCGAGGCGACGGTCGGCTCGCCGCCGCGCTTCCTGGCCCGGCTGAGAACCGCCTCGGGCGCGCCGAGCGCGGCGAGGAAATCATGCGCCGTCTGCCCGATGCGCCGCTCCGGCGCAGAGAGCCCGAGGGCGGCGCGCATCGGCCGATTGAGGAAGGCGTCGGTGTCGACGGCGGGGGGCCAGACCTTCTCGTCGAGGCCGCCGAGCAGCACTCGATCGAACGAGAGCAGGCGCGCTTCGAGCAGACCCAGGATCTTGAGACGCGGGTGGCCGCCGCGCACCGGCGGGGCGCGAACCCTGGCGAGCGCATCGTCGAACAGCGCGGCGTATTCGGCGAGCGTGCAGGCGAAGCCGCCGCCCGCCGCTTCGCTCCATTCGTCCATGAGCGTGGCGAGCGATTCGAACCCGTGCGGCGTGCGCTCGTGCTCGGGCGCCGCCAGGACGGCGTCCAGCGCCGCGCGATGGGCGAGAAGCCAGTCGCGCAAAGCGGCCGAGGCGCGAAGCGCGCGCAGGGGGTCGAGAGCGGCGGCGAGATCGCGCATGAGAGCTTCGCCCGCGGCGCGCTTGTCCTCGCCAATCGAGCGGACGGCTGGGTGCGCGTGCGGGTCGTCTGCCGCCGCGCGGGCGGCGGCGAAGGCCTCGTCTAGCTCGTCGAGCGAAGCAAGCGGCGCGGCGCGGAAGATTCCGAGCTCGAGCGCGCGCGCACCGGCTTCGCATTCGGCGCGCACGCGTCCGAAGCGGGCCGACGGGTGGGCGACCAGCGCCTGAGCCTTGAGCGGCCGCAAGTCGACCGCGGCGGTGAGGACGAGCCGCGCTAAGGCGCCGGCGTCCGTCTGGCCGAGCGTGCGGCCGGCGGAATCCTCGACCTCGACACCCCAGCGCGCGAGCTCGGCCGACACGCGCCGGGAGATCGACGGATCGGGTGTGACGAGCGCGGCGGTCTTGCCGGGCGTCTCGAGAACTTCGCGCATGGCGACGGCGAGCGCGAGCGCCTCCTCGGTCTCGTTGTCGGCGACGACGATCGCCACGCCGTCGAGGGCGGCGGCGACCCGAGCGGGCGAGAGCGCGGCGTCGCGCTCGCGCCAGCTGTCGGTCGAATTCGGCCGGGCGAAGCGCTTCGCTGAGGAAAGCCGCGCGGGCGGCGAGAGGCGCGGGCGGAGCGCCGAGCGTCCTTACCTCCTCTCGCCCGACGCCGATCCGCCGGAGCAGACGATGCAGGAGCGCTTGCGGATGGCCGGCGAGCCCCTGCGCCCCGTCGTCTTTTGCGCCGATCATGCCCCAGGCGCGCTCGTCGAGATGAAGATCGAGCGCCGGCAGCACCACGGCTCCGTTGTCGCTGCAGGCGATCGCGGCGATCAGCTCGGCGGTGGCGCGATTGGCGCCGGTCGAGCCCGCGACGATGGTCGGGCCGGCCCGCGCGCGGGCCTCCAGTCTGTTGATTTCGCCCTGGACGATGAGCGCGACCCGCTTGGCGCGGTCTATGAGGCCATTCTCCCTGAGCCATGCCGGCCAGTACTCGAAGGCGATCTTGAGAAAGTCGAGCGTGACGCGCCAGTAGACGTCGTATTCCTCCGGCGCGAGCGTCTCGAGCCGTCTCCAATCGACCCCTTCGATGATGACGTCGTCAATCAGCGCGGCGAGATCGCCGCGCGAGGGCGTAGGCCTGCGCCGGGCTCGACGCGACGAGCGCCGGCTCCCTGCGGTCGAACTGCAGTCCCCGCGCGTCGGCGCCGCGGATCGCGCCGCGCAACGCCTGCCCCCATTTGCGCACGAGGAGCGCGAGCGCGTGGCGCCGGGCAAGTTCGCCGACCGCGGGAGGCAGGTTGGCGCGCGGCGCCTCTTCGCCCGCCGGATCGAAGAACGCCGCCGCGTCGTCAGGCTCGAACGCGCCGAGCGGCGCGATTCGCGGCAGGAGGACGCTCTCCCCGCCGCTCGCCGCGAGCAGCGCCTCGGCGAGCGCGGCGGCGGAACGCTGGGTCGGCACAAAGATGGTGGCGCTCGCCAGCGCGAGCGGCCCGCCCGAGCCGGGAAACCCCTCGATCAGCTCGCCGTCGAGGAGGGCCCGGGCGAGGGTCGGCAGAAACGGGACGCTGGCGGGAATGGTGAAGACGCGCGAATCGCGAATCGGCATGCAAGCTTGTCAGGCCAGGCGCAAAGGAAGGCAAGGCGGGCCTGTGGATGGCGGGCCGTTCCGCTGGTAACAGGGGCAAAAACAGCGGATTTCGCCAAAACGGGCGCGTCTGACGCGGCTCACCCGGCTAAAATAACTTCAAATTCAAAGTGTTGGTCGGAAGCGGCTGCTGCAGGCGGAACAGCGGAAGACTTCGCCGTAACAGCGGAATATGACAGCGCGGCGGATTTCGATCAGCGAGGGCGATCCCACCGCCCTCTAGGGCGCCAGCGCCGCCGCGAGCCGCTCCCAGTGCGCCTCCTCGCCAGGAATCCCGAAGCGCAGGCGTCTCGGGCAAGTCGGGGAAGGGTCGGGTGAGGATGCCGGCGGCGAGCAAGCGCTCGAACGCCTCCGCCGCGTCCCGCGCGCGGCGAGCCGGAAGAGGCGAGTCCCCCGAGGATGCGCCAGCCGTTGGCCGTAAGCAACGCGTCGAGGCGGGCCGCCTCCTGGCCGAGCCGGACGGCCATCGCCGTCCGTCCATTCGAGGTCGGCGAGCGCTTTCGCCCCGATCGCGATCGCCGGCCCGCTGACCGGCCACGGCCCGAGCGCGGCGCGCAACCGCTTCCCGACGCCGGGCGAGGCGACGGCGAAGCCGAGCCTCAAGCCCGCGAGGCCGAAGGTCTTGCCGAACGAGCGCAGGACGACCGCGCCCGTTTCGGGCAGGAAGGGCGCCAGGCTCTCGTCGCCCTCGAAATCGGCGAAGGCTTCGTCGACGATGAGCAGGCCGCCGCGGCGCAAGAGGCGCGCGTGCAGGTCGAGGAGGTCGACGCGGCCCGCGACTTGGCCGTCGGGATTGTTCGGATTGACGACGACAGCGACGTCGCATTCCGCCAGCGCTTCGAGCGACGCCGCCTGCACGAGGCGCGCGCCGGCCGCGGCGAAGGCCTCGGCGTGGCCTCCGTAGATCGCCCCCAGCCCGCCGACGACGCCTTTGGGCGCAAGCCGCGCCAGCGCGTGGATCAGCGCCTGGGAGCCCGCACCGGCGACGACGGCTTCCGGCGCCGCGCCGTAGCGCCGCGCCGCGGCGGATTCGAGCGCGGCGATCGCTTCGCCGGTCGGCAGGCGGGTCCAGACGTCGGGATCGAGATCGGGCAAGGGATAGGCGTGCGGATTGATCCCGGTCGAGAGATCGATCCAGGGTGTTGGCGCGTCGGGCGCGAGCCGGCGCGCGGCGTCGAGCGCGCCGCCGTGATAGGCAAAGGCCGTCAAGCTTTCCGAGCTCATCCGCCCCGCCGTCATGGTCCTTTCACAAACCCTGCCGCTCGCGCTCGCCGCTCTCCTGCTCGAGGCGCTCATCGGCTATCCGGCGGCTCTCTATCGCACGGCCGGCCATCCCGTCACCTGGATGGGGGGCTGGCTCGCCTGGCTCGAAAGGCGGCTCAACCGGCCGGGGATCAGCTCCGCCGTGCGACGCGCTGCTCGGCGCTCTTGCGCTCGCCGCCTATCTCGCGCCGGTCGCGCTCGTCTGCCTCGCCTTGACGCGGGTGCTCGCGCCGCTCGGCGCCCTTGGGTTTGCGGTCCTTTCCTTGATGGCCGCCAGTCTGCCGGCGCAGCGCAGCCTCCATGCGCACGTCAGGGCGGTCGCCGACGGCCTCGATAAGCGCCTCGAGGAGGGGCGGCGCGCGGTCGCCATGATCGTCGGCCGCAATCCCGACGTCGCTCAACTCGGCCGGCGTCGCGCGCGCGGCGATCGAGAGTCTGGCCGAAAATTTCTCCGACGGCGTGGTCGCTCCGATTTTCTGGACCGCTCTCGGCGGGCTCGCCGGAGGCGCGCTCTACAAGGCGGTCAACACCGCCGACAGCATGATCGGCCACAAGAACGAGCGCTACGCCGCCTTCGGCTGGGCCGCGGCGCGGCTCGACGACCTCGTCAATCTGCCCGCCTCGCGGCTCGCCGCGCTCATGCTCGTTCTCGCCGCCTTTCTCATGGCCGAGGCTTCGCCGTGGAAGGCGGCCCGCGCCATCATGTCGGGACGCGCGAAAACATCGCTCGCCCAACGCCGGCTGGCCCGAGGCGGCGATGGCCGGGGCGCTCGGCCTGAGGCTGGCGGGGCCGCGCGTCTACGGGGAGACGCTGGTCGATGACGCCTTCATGGGGGCGGGCCGGCGCGAGGCGACCTCGGCCGACATTTTTCGCGCGCTCGCGCTCTACCGGCGCGCCTGCCTGATCCAGGGGATTGTGCTTTTCGTAGCGGCGATTGCGGTGTGACCGCAAGGCAACCCGCCGCTTTTGGTGAAAGTCTCAAGCAGGGCGCCCTGTCACCGACTTGGCTGGACATGAGGCGCGTTTTGATGGCGTTGCGGACGCCGACAATGCATGTCTTCGGGATTATGTTAGCAGGCCTTACACTGACAGTTTTTGCTTGGGCGAACCCGCCTATGATGTTTCCGGCGAGGAACCGTGCCACGCGTATTTTCACCACCAAGCGCACGAAGTCTGCACGAAGGACCCGATCGGCGGGCGCGCTTTCGTGCATCCTTGGTGGTCTTTGTGGTGAACAGTTTCGATCGCTGGCCGGCCAGGAATGGCTGCCTAGGCGCTCCTCGCCAGCCAGCGTATCGCGCCGCCCCATTTGACAGGCGGCTTTCGCCTCTCCATATCCCCGCCCGGCTGGGCTGACGCTCTCTTCAAATTGAAGCGTTACTGTTTTGCCGAAAATAAAGGCTCATCGAGCCGACGAAGGATTGACGAGCGGATGAAAGTTGTGATCGTCGAATCGCCCGCCAAGGCCAAGACCATCAACAAGTATCTCGGGCAAGGACTACAGCGTTTACGCCTCCTTCGGCCATGTGCGCGATCTCGTCGAGAAGGACGGCTCGGTCGATCCGGACAATGATTTCGCCATGCGCTGGGAGGTCGGCGCCAAGTCGGCCAAGCGGCTCAGCGAGATCGGCGGCGCGGTCAAGGAAGCCGACCGGGTCATTCTGGCGACCGACCCGGATCGCGAGGGCGAGGCGATCTCCTGGCACGTGCACGAGATTCTCAAGGGCAAGAAGCTCTTGAAGGACAAGCGGGTCGACCGGGTGGTGTTCAACGCCGTCACCAAGGACGCGGTCCAGGAGGCGATGCGCCATCCCCGCGAGATCGACGAGGCGCTGGTCGACGCCTACCGGGCGCGTCGCGCGCTCGACTATCTCGTCGGCTTCACCCTCTCGCCCGTCCTGTGGCGAAAGCTCCCCGGCGCGCGCTCGGCCGGGCGCGTGCAGTCGGTCGCCCTCAAGATCGTCTGCGACCGCGAGCTCGAGATCGAACAATTCGTTGCTCGCGAATACTGGTCGATCGTCGCCCACCTGAGGACTGAGGCCGACGCGCCGTTCGCCGCGCGCCTCGTCGGCGCGGACGGCAAGAAGATCGGCCGCCTCGACGTCGGCTCGGGAGCGGAGGCGGAAGCCTTCAGGGAGGCGCTGGAGAAGGCGAAATTCTCGGTCGCGGCGATCGAATCGAAGCCGGTCCGGCGCAACCCCTATCCGCCCTTCACCACCTCGACGCTTCAGCAGGAGGCCTCGCGCAAGCTCGGCCTCGCGCCGGCCCGCACCATGCAGATCGCCCAGCGCCTCTACGAGGGCGTCGACATCGGCGACGGCGCGGTCGGACTCATCACCTATATGCGCACCGACGGCGTCGACCTCGCGCCGGAGGCGGTGTCGGCGGCCCGCCGGCTGATCGGCAAGGATTTCGGCGACGACTACGTGCCGAGCGCGCCGCGCAAATACACCGCCAAGGCCAAGAACGCCCAGGAGGCCCACGAGGCGATCCGGCCGACCGACATGACGCGCCGCCCGCGCGACGTCGCCCGCCATCTCGAGCCCGAGCAGGCCAAGCTTTACGAGCTCATCTGGACGCGCACCATCGCCTGCCAGATGGAGAGCGCCGAGCTCGAGCGCACGACGGTCGACATTCTCGCCGAGGCGGGCGCCCGAAAACTCGACTTCCGCGCCACCGGCCAGGTCGTGCGCTTCCCCGGCTTTCTCGCCCTCTACCAGGAGGGCCGCGACGACGAGGAGGACGAGGAGGGAAGCCGCCTGCCGACGATGCGCGAAGGCGAGAGGCTCGCCAAGGAGCGGATCGAGGCCAGCCAGCATTTCACCGAGCCGCCGCCGCGCTATACCGAGGCGACGCTGGTCAAACGGATGGAGGAGCTCGGCATCGGCCGCCCCTCGACCTACGCCTCGACCATCGCCGTCCTCAAGGACCGCGCCTACGTGCGGCTCGAGAAGAAGCGGATCATCCCGGAGGACAAGGGCCGGCTGGTGACGGCGTTCCTGGAAGCCTTCTTCGCCAGATACGTCGAATACGATTTCACCGCCGATCTCGAGGAAAAGCTCGACCTGGTGTCGAACAGCGAAATCGACTGGAAGGAGCTTCTGCGCGATTTCTGGAGGGACTTTTCCGGCGCCGTCGGCGACATCAAGGACCTCCGCACCGGGCAGGTGCTCGACAGCCTGAACGAACTGCTCGGGCCGCACATTTTCCCCGACAAGGGCGACGGAACCGATCCTCGCCTCTGTCCCGTCTGCGGCAAGGGGCAATTGTCGCTGAAGCTCGGTAAGTTCGGCGCTTTCATCGGCTGCTCGAACTATCCCGAGTGCAAGTATACCCGCGTGCTCTCGCCGACCGGGGCGGAGAACGGCGAGGGCGAGAAGCCCGGCGTGCGGGTGCTCGGCGAGGACCCGGAGTCCGGCGAGGAGATCACGCTGCGCAACGGCCGCTTCGGCGACTACGTGCAGCAGGGAGAGGGCGACAAGCCCAAGCGCTCATCGCTGCCCCGCGGTCTCAAGCCCGAGGACGTGACGCTCGAGAAGGCGCTTGCCCTGCTCTCGCTGCCGCGCGAGGTCGCCCGGCATCCGACGTCCGGCGAGCCGATCCTGGCCGGCATCGGCCGCTATGGCGCCTATGTGCAGCACGGCAAGACCTACGCCAATCTCGGACGCGACGACGACGTCCTCGAAATCGGCGGAAACCGCGCGATCGACCTCATCGTCGCCAAGGAGAGCGGGGGCTCGCGCTTCGGCGGGGGCGCCGCCCGCGTGCTCGGCGAGCATCCTGAGGGCGGCCCGGTCAGCGTCAAGCAGGGCCGCTTCGGCGCCTACGTCAACCACGGCAAGATCAACGCGACTCTTCCGCGCGGCACAGATCCTGTGACCCTCACCCTCGGGGAGGCCCTCGCGCTCATCAAGACCAAGGCCGAAGGCGGGGGCGTCTCCGGGCGCCTGCTCGGCCAGCACCCCGAGGGCGGGCCGGTCACCGTGCGCGAAGGGCGCTTCGGCCCCTATGTCAACTGGGGCAAGGTCAACGCGACCATCCCCAAGTCGACTTCGCCGGAATCGATCGCGCTCGACGAGGCGCTGGCGCTCCTCGCCGACCGCGAGAGCAGGCCCGCTCCGGCGCGCAAGGCCAAAGCGGGGCCGGTCAAGGGCGCCGCGGCCAATGCGCCGGAAGCCAAGGCGGCTGCGAAGCAGCCGGCGCCGCCCCAGCGCGCGCCAGCCCAGGGCCCATCGTCGAAAGCGACGGCCGCCGCGACGAAAAAGCCGGCGGCCGGCGCGACGAAGGCGGCCGCGAAGAAGCGGTAGCCGATGACAAGACGCGGCCGCCGGCCGGATCGGCCGCGTCCGGGCCGAGCGCGGCTACAGAGGCCGGTGGCAGACCGCCTCGACATTGTTGCCGTCGGGATCGAGGACGAAGGCGCCGTAATAGTTCTCGTGATAGTGGGGCCTCACGCCCGGCGGGCCGTTGTCCTTTCCGCCGGCGGCGAGCGCGGCGGAAAAGAAGGCGTCCACCTGCGCGCGCATCTCGGCCGTGAAGGCGACATGCGTCCCGCCCCTCGGCTTCGCCCCCGAGCCGATCCAGAAAAAGGCCTTGTCGCCCTCGCCGAAGCCGGCGTGCGCGTCGCCGCCTGTCTCAGCGGCCGTCACCTCCGCGACGACGCCGATCCCGAGCGGCTTCAGAGCGGCCTCGTAGAACGCCTTCGAGCGATTCATATCGGCGACCGCGAGGCCGATGTGGTCGAGCATGCTCAAACTCCTGGTCCGACGCCGAGCGGCCAGCATAGGGCCGGAGCGCACTCAAGGAAACGGCCGGGACCGACCGCGAATCCGCGACCCGCGATGCGCGCGTGGGCTCTGGCGCGGATGGTCGACGCCGACGCGGATCGGCGCGCCCGCCTTCGGCGCCGCGGCATCTCCGGCGTCAGCTTCAAGGTATTCGCACGGGGGACCGGCTTTCCGCGTCGCATTGCGGAAGCCGTCCGGGAACGAACGAGGGCAAGAGATCGTTGGGCCATTGCGGCGTTGTGCCGCGCACGGCGCCCCGGCGCTCCGCGGGCGCTGAGGCCGATCTTGCAATCCGCGGGGTTCTGCGTGACTGTCGCCGCGTCAACGCCCGGCGACTAAGCCGCCGCTGACATGAGGGGCGCTGCTGTTAAATCCGGTCAACGCTACGCAGAGTTACGCGGGACGCCACACGGAGGCAGCCTATGGCCGCTGGGCGCCGGTCTACGACCTGATCTTCGATCTGCCCTTCCATCCCGGACGGTTGGCGGCGGCCTGTACGTCGGCGCGCGCGGCGGGGCGCGGCGGAGAGATCCTCGTCATCGGCGTCGGGACGGGGCTCGAGCTGCCTCTCCTGCCCGCCGACGTCCGGGTCACCGGCATCGACATCAGCCGCCCCATGCTCCGCGCCGCCGAAGCGCGCGTCGAGCGCAAGCGGCTCGCCCAGGTCAAGGCGCTGCACGTGATGGACGCCGGCGCGCTCGATTTCCCCGACAGGTCCTTCGACGTCGCCCTCGCGCCCTATGTGATGAGCGTCGTCCCTCAGCCGGAGCGGGCGCTCACCGAGGCGTGGCGGGTGTTGCGGCCCGGCGGCAGCCTCGTCGTGATGAACCATTTCGCCGCGTCCGGCGGTTTGCGCAAGGCGATCGAGCAGCGCATGGAGACCGCGGCCTCCTGGCTCGGCTGGCATCCAAACTTTCCCTATGCGGTGATCGGCGACTGGATCCGCGCGCGCCCCGACGCGCGCATCGTCGAGCGGCGCAAGCTTCCGCCGATGAGACTGTTCACCTTGCTCCGGATTGAAAAAGCAGGCGAGACCGGCTGAGGCGGCCGCCTTTGCTTGTATCCGTCGCGCTGGTCACTACCTTTATTTTGTCGAGACTTTGCGCCTTTGCGAAAAACCGCACCATTGATTGAGGCCGCGCCTGCCGCCGAGAGGAAGCGCGCTCCCGCGTTGCCGTCGCGCGAGGAGGTGATGGCCTTCATCGGCGGCGAGGCCGCCCCCAACGGCGAGCGGCCGCCGGCGCGCGTCACCAAGCGCGACATCGCCAGGGCGTTCGGCGTGAAGGGCGCAGCAAAGGCCGAGCTGAAACTGCTGATCAAGGATCTCGAGAGCGAAGGCGTGATCGCGCGCGGCCGCAAGGCGCTCCAGGTCCAGGGGCGGTTGCCGTCGATCGTCGTCGCGGACGTGACGGATCGGGATCGCGACGGCGACCTTGTCGCGAGGCCCGCGGAATGGGAGGGCGACAGCGCGGCGCCGCGGATCCGGGTCCGGAGCCCGCGGGCCAAGCGCGACAGGGCCGGCGCGCCGGGCCTCGGCGCCCGGGTGCTGATGCGCGTCGAATTCGATCCCGACGCGACGGGCAAGGAGCCGGCCTATTCGGGCCGCGTCATCAAGATCCTCGACAAGGTCAAGGCGCGCGTCTTCGCCGTGTTCCGCAAGGCTTCGGATGGCTCTGGTCGAGCGCTACCGGTCGAAAAGCGCGCCGCGGGGCGTGAGTTCGCGGTTCCGGCGGCATTCGCCGGCGAGGCCGAGGACGGCGACCTCGTCGCGATCGAGCCGCTGCGCCAGGGACGTCTCGGTCTCCCGAGCGCACGGATCGTCGAGTTGCTGGGCTCGGTGAAGTCGGAGCGGGCGGTGTGCCTCATCGCGCTCGCGACCCACCACATCCCGCATGTTTTTTCGCCGGCGGCGCTGAAGGAAGCCGAGGCGGCGCGTCCCCTCCGTCTCGCCCCGCCGCGCGAGGACTGGCGGGCGCTGCCGCTCGTCACCATCGACCCGCCCGACGCCAAGGATCATGACGATGCGGTCCACGCCGCCCCCGATCCAGATCCGGCCAACCCCGGCGGCTTCGTCGTCACCGTCGCGATCGCCGACGTCGCGGCTTACGTGCGACCTGGCTCGGCGCTCGATCGCGAGGCGCTCGAGCGCGGCAACTCGGTCTATTTCCCCGACCGGGTCGTCCCGATGCTGCCCGAACGCATCTCGAACGACCTCTGCTCACTCAAGCCCCTCGAGGACCGGCCGGCGCTCGCGGTGCGCATGATTCTCGGCGCCGACGGGCGCAAGCGCGCGCATAGCTTCCACCGGATCATGATGCGCTCGGCGGCGAAGCTCTCCTACGAGCAGGCGCAGGCCGCCATCGAGGGCAGGCCGGATGAGATCACTGCGCCGCTCATCGACGGCGTCTTGAGGCCGCTTTACGCCGCCCACGGGGTCATCAAGATCGAGCGTCTGCGACGCGATCCGCTCGATCTCGACCTGCCCGAGCGCAAGCTGATCCTCGACAGGAACGGGCGCCTCGCGGAGGTCCGCTGGCCCGAGCGGCTGGAGGCGCATCGGCTGATCGAAGAGTTCATGATCCTCGCCAACGTCGCCGCCGCCGAAACGCTCGAGGCTCGTCATTCGCCGCTGCTCTATCGCGCCCATGACGCCCCGAGCGTCGAGAAGCTCAACGATCTCGTCGAGTTCCTGAAAACCATCGGCGTCAAGCTGGCGAAGGGCGATCGCGTCCGGCCGTCGCATTTCAACGGTGTCCTGAGCCGGGTGCGCGGCCACGCAGTCGAAGCCCTGGTCAACGAAGTGGTTCTGCGCGCTCAGGCGCAGGCCGAATACAGCCACGAGAACTACGGCCATTTCGGCCTCAATCTGCGGCGCTACGCTCATTTCACCTCGCCCATCCGCCGCTACGCCGACCTCGTCGTCCATCGGGCGCTAATCCGCGCGCTCGACCTCGGCGAGGGCGGCCTCACCGACATGCGCGGCGGGGAACTCGCGCAGGTCGCCGAGCATATTTCCGCAGCCGAGCGGCGCGCGATGGCGGCGGAGCGCGAGACGGTCGACCGGCTGGTGGCGGCGCATCTCGCCGACCGCGTCGGCGCCCTGTTCGAAGCGCGCATCGCCGGCGTGACCAGAGTGGGCCTGTTCGTGAAGCTGAACGACACCGGCGCGGACGGGTTCGTGCCGGCCGGAACGCTCGGGGACGACTATTTCCGTTACGAGGAGGCGACCCGGTCGCTCGTCGGGACGCGCAGCCGCGTAGCTTACCGGCTCGGCGACGCGGTTCAGGTCCGCCTCGTCGAGGCGGCGCCCTTCGCCGGCGCACTCAGGTTCGAGATCGTGTCGGGCGAGCCGGGCGCGGCGAGGGGCGCAAGGCGGGCGCGTCCCGGAACCGAGCCGCGGGCGGCAAGGCCGAGCGGGAAAGGCGCACGCCGATGAACGACATGTCCGGATTCCGCAATTGGCGGACGCCGAGGCGCGATCGGCAGCTCGGCCAAGCGATCCGGCGCGGGCTCATCGGGCATTGCCCGGCGTGCGGACGGGGCCCGCTGTTTCGCGCCTATCTCAAGCTCAACAGGGTCTGCAAGGTGTGCGGCGAGGATCTGAGCCACGCGCGGGCCGACGATGCGCCCGCCTATCTGACGATGCTCGTCGTCTGCCACCTCGTCGGCGCCGGCGCCCTCTTCTGGGCGGAGCAGTGGCCGCACACTCCGCTGCTCTGGACCGCGCTGTTCTGGCTGGCCGTGACTTTGGTCTTGAGCCTGCTCATCTTGCCTCGCATGAAGGGGGCGGTCGTCGGCCATCAATGGGCGCTCTGCATGCACGGCTTCGGCGGCGACGAGACGTGAGGGTCATATCCTCCCTCGTGAAGCGTTAGCGGGAACGGGGAGGGGGACCACGGGAAAGCGTGGCGGAGGGGGCACACCCGTGAAGCCGGCCGCTGCTCGGGAATCACGCGAGGATTCCGCAATGACGGCGAACGCCGTTTCGTCGGCTGACACGCCGGCGCCGAAACGCCCGCGGGCGCTTCGCCCTCGCGACGCAGCGACGCTCATCATCCTGGACCGCTCGCAAGGCGAGGCCAAGGTCCTCATGGGCAAGCGGCATCACGGCCACAAGTTCATGCCGGGCAAATATGTGTTCCCGGGCGGGCGGGTGGAGCGAGAGGACCGGAGCATGGGCGCGGCCGGATCGCTGGACCCGCATGTCGAGGCGAAGCTCAACGCGCGCGTGCCGCGCCCTTCGCCCGGCTTCGCGCGCGCGATCGCGCTTGCGGCAATCCGCGAGACGTTCGAGGAGACGGGACTCGCGATCGGCGTCGCGGACTATGGCGCGCCGGAAAAGCCTCCTCCCGGCGCCTGGACACGGTTCGCCGCGACCGGGGTCTGTCCCGCGCTCGACGACATCGACTTCCTCGCCCGCGCGATCACCCCGCCGGGGCGGCCGAGGCGCTTCGACGCGCGCTTTCTCATCGTCGACGCGAGCGCCGTCGCCGGACGCGTCGAGGGCGTGGTCCATCCGGAGGCGGAGCTCATCGACCTCGTCTGGACGCCCCTCGACAAGGCGCGCGAGCTCGACCTGCCCCGCATCACGCATCTCGCGCTCGAGGATCTCGCGCAGGCGTTGAAGGGCGGCCTCGACCGCAACAGGCCGAGGCCCTTCTACCGGGAGTTGCGGGGCAGACGATTGCGGGAGGTACTATAAAATGCTTCAGACCGCTCACGCCGGCGCGCTCGCGGCCGATTTTATGGCGCCGCCTGGCGCGCGGCTCGCGCCAAGCGTCTGAGCATTCGAGGAAGCGATGAAGAGATCATTGGCAAGGGTCGCTTTTCTCCCGTTTCTCTTGGCAGGATTCCCTTCGGCCCGCGCTCAGGAAGCGCAGGAGGTCGCGGAAGGCCATGCGGTCGCGCTGAAGGTCTGCGCGATCTGCCACGTCGTCGCCGAGGACCAGACCCTTGTACCGGAGATGAAGCCGCCGGCGCCGCGTTTCGTCGAAATCGCCGCCCGCCCCAACGTGACGGAGGCCTTTTTGCGCAACTTTCTCATGAAACCGCATGGGGAGGCGCGCAGCCTCAGCGCCATGCCGGGGTTCCTCACGCCCGGCCCGCAGGCCGACGCGGTGATCGCCTATCTGATGAGCCTGAAGCCAAGGCCGTGAGCGCCCGTCAAGGCGATTGCGTTCAAAACCCGCATTCGCCCGGCGTCCAGGACCGGCAGGGCCAAGACGGAGGGCGGGTTGGCCTCGGGATCGGCGAAGCGTAGAGTTCGGCCTCAGAGAGGAGCCATGGGTGAAATTCTCGAACGCCCGCAAGCGCCGACCCGCCATCGGCTGAATGTCGACGCCTACTACAGGATGGCCGAGGCCGGCATTCTCGCCGACCCCAAGCGCGTCGAGCTGATCGACGGGGAGATCATCGACATGCCCGCCATCGGCAGTCCGCACGCCGCGGTCACGAACAGGCTTGCGCGCCTCTTCTCCCGCGCCTTACGTGACGAGGTCGCGCTCGTCAGCGTGCAGAGTCCGCTTCGAACTCGACGCCTATAACGAGCCCGAGCCGGATGTCATGCTCTTGCGGCCGCGTGCCGACGGTTATCGCGCGGGCCACCCGGGCGCGGCGGACGTCCTCCTTCTGGTCGAAGTGTCGGAAAGCTCGCTCGCCTACGATCGGACCACGAAGCTTGCGCTCTACGCGAAATTCGGCGTTCCGGAGGTCTGGATCGTCGACCTGGTGGCCAGCGCGGTCGAGGTTTTTCGCGAGCTCGAGGAGGGCGCCTATGCGTCGCGCGAGCGGTTGACCGGCGGACTGCTCGCCCCGGCCCTCGTCCCGAAGGCGACGATCGACGTCGCCTGGCTCGTCGCGTGAACGCGAGCCCCTTCGACCAAGCCTTCTCGAGAGATTTTCGCGTGCGCGGCGTGCTCCCTTCCCCGCGAAATCGGGAAAGGTGGTGCGGAGCGCCGGATGGCGTGTGGGGAGCAGGAATCCGTCGATGAAAATTTTGCGGTGACGGTCGTGCAATGCGACCCCCGGTTCAGAAAGCGGGCGATACACGGTCGAGCGCTTGATGTCGCCTGCAGCGGTCAGTGAAGCGGTGGGGGGTCACGTCTGTGATAGGTGGACAAGATTGGTTTGCTGCGAGGTTCGCGCCATCCGACTTAGGCCGAAGCGCCGGCCCACACCCCATTCGGCGCTTCGCGCCAGCAAGAGGCTGGGGAAGGAATCGCGCACGATGTCTGGAGTCGCTGCACGAAACCGTTCACCGGCCGCCGGCGAATTCGGCCGGGCGGGTGCGGCGCGCGAGCGCGTCGAGGACGGCGTTGATCATGCCGCACTCCTCGGGACCGTAGAAAGCCGCGGCGATGTCGACATATTCCGTCACCGCCACGCGCGCCGGAACGTCCGGGCGGCTGCGCAACTCGTAATAGGCGGCGCGCAGGATCGCCCGCATGAGCGCCTCGATGCGGCGCAGCGGCCAGCCCTTGGCCAGCGTCTCGTCGATGCCCCGGTCGATCGGCGTCTGCTCGCGCAGGACGCCCGACACGACGTCGCGGAAGAAGGCGAGCTCGGCCGGGTTGTAGGCGTCGCCTTCGATCTCCTGCCCGATCCAGTGCGCCTCGAATTCCGCCAGAATGTCGTTGAGCCCCTTCTCGGCGACCTCCATCTGGTAGAGCGCCTGGGAGGCGGCGAGCCGCGCGGCGGAGCGAAGATCGGACTTCTTCATCGCGAGCCGAGCCTGCGCTTTATGAGCGCAAGTCCGATGGCGGCGCGCGCGGCGTCGCCGCCTTTGTCGCCGCGCTCGGGATCGGCGCGCTCCTTGGCTTGCGCGATCGTTTCCGTCGTGAGCACGCCGTTTCCGAGCGCGAGCTTCCGCTGAACCGACATGTCCATGAGCGCCCGCGCCGATTCTCCCGCCACGATCTCGAAGTGATACGTCTCGCCGCGCACGACGCAGCCGAGCGCGATCGCGCCGTCGTAGGGGTGGCCCGCCGCCTCCGCCGCATCGAGCGCGATCGCCAAGCCGGCGGGAATCTCGAGGGCGCCTTCGACGGTCACGACATCGAATCCCGCGCCGGCGGCCTCGAGCGCCCGGCCGGCGCCTGCGAGCAGGTCGTCGGCGATCGCGTCGTAGAAGCGCGCCTCGACGATCAGGAAGCGCCCGCCCTCGATGCGGAGCGCGAGTCTGGCGGCGGCGCGACGCGGCTCGGCCATGCGGAAATCTTTCCCAGCACTGTCGGAATGCCGGATGTCCTTAAAGGCAAGGGAGAGACGAGGCAAGCCGCGTTCAGTCGCAGCGGTATCGCCAGCGTCCGTAGCGCCACGGCCGCGCCCAATGCGCCCCTTCGGGCAGCGCCTCCGGCACGGGATCGAAGCCCGATCCGCCCCAGGGATGGCAGCGACAAAAGCGCGCAGTCCCCATCCAGGCGCCCGCCCACAGTCCGTGGCGCGCGATCGCCTCGTCGGCGTAGGCCGAGCAGGTCGGTAGGTAACGGCACTGCCGGCCGAGCACGCTCGACAGGGTCAGCTGGTAGAAACGGATGAACGCGTGCGCCGCCCGCCGTGGCGCGAGGATGGCTCCGGTCATTGCGCGACGGCGTTCTCGGCGGCGGATCGCCGCGCGATCTGCCCGAGCGCGTCGGCGACCGCATCGAAGGTGAGCAGCGTCGAGGCATGGCGGGCCTTGTAGGAGCGCACCGGCTCAAGCACCGCGAAATCGGCCCATTTGCCCTCGGGCGGCGGACCATTGGCCTTGAGCATTCTCGTCATCGTCTCGCGCAGGGCGAGAAGCTCCTCGGCCGTCGCGCCGATCACGTGCCGCGCCATCAGCGATGACGACGCCTGGCCCAGCGCGCAGGCCCTGACCTCGTGAGCGAAGTCGACGACGCGTCCGTCCCTCACCATGATGTCGACGGTGACGGTCGAGCCGCAAAGCCGCGAAAGCGCCTTGGCGGTGGCGTCCGGCGAAGACAGCCGGCCGAGCCGTGGAATGTCGGCCGCCAACTCCAGCACGCGCCGATTGTAGATCTCGTCAAGCATCAGACAGCCGAAAAACTGGTGCGGTCCCCCGCGTTGCCTATATAGGAGCCGGGGAAGCCGAAATCGAGCTTGAAAGGGGAGCCGCGGGACGTCAGGCTTGCGGCGGAAGAGGGACTATGGACGAAATCGTGAAACTGCGGCCGAACGTGGCGGCCGTCCCCGCCCCCAAGCCGCGCCGGCCGAGCCGCGCGGAAGCCGAGGCCGCTGTGCGCACGCTCATCGCCTGGGCGGGCGACGATCCGGATCGCGAAGGCCTCATCGACACGCCCCGCCGCGTCGCGAGGGCCTATGAAGAGTTGTTCGCCGGCTATCGGGAAGACCCCGGACAATCGCTCAAGCGCGTGTTCCGCGAGGTGTCGGGCTATCAGGACCTCGTTCTGGTCCGCGACATCGCATTTGTCTCGCATTGCGAGCACCACATCGCGCCCTTCTTCGGCAAGGCGCACATCGGCTACTATCCGCGCGACGGCGTGGTCGGCCTGTCGAAGCTCGCGCGGATCGTCGACGCGTTCGCCCGCCGCCTGCAGACGCAGGAGGCGCTGTCGGCGCAGATCGTCGGGGCGATCGAGGAATCGCTCGACACGCGCGGGGTCGCCGTGATGCTTGAGGCCGAGCATACCTGCATGGCGATGCGCGGCGTGCGAAAACAGGGCGCCTCGACTGTCACCACCCAGTTCAGCGGCGTCTTCCGCGACGATCCCACCGAGCAGACGCGCTTCTTCAACCTCCTACGCGGCGGCGCGCGCTGACGTGGCCGACGCCCCCGACCGCGAAGAGGGCCTCGCCTTCCAGCCGAAATTCGGCGAGGACGGGCTCGCGACCTGCGTTGCGGTCGACGCGAGACGCGGCGACGTGCTGATGGTCGCGCATATGAATGAGCAGGCGCTCGAAGCGACCCTGAGCAGCGGCGTCGTTCACTACTGGTCCCGCTCTCGCGGGGCGCTTTGGCGCAAGGGCGACACGTCCGGCCAGACCCAACGGCTCGTCGAGATGCGGGTCGATTGCGACCAGGACGCCTTTCTGGCTTTCGTCGACGTCGCGGGCGACGGCGGCGCCTGCCACACCGGCCGCCGCTCGTGCTTCTACCGCAGGGTCGAGACCGCCGCGGCGGAAACGCGTCTGGCGTTTGTCGAGCCGGAGGATTCGGTCGGCTGACCGACGGGTTGGTCTCTTTACCATTCGGGCCGAACTTCCAGGAGCGGCATGCGAGGCGAAATGACGTTCGCGGCGGGCTGAAACGCCTTTTCGCGCGTTAATTGTCTGGCGAACTTTTGCGCACAGCTTTAGCTTCGAGTGTCGAAGGGGAACGCCGCGAGATTCCCTCAAAAGGTAGCGCGATGTTCTGGGCGCCGTACTGGAAAAATGATTGTGAGCCTGGGCCGGGCGTGATGCGCGGTCGGCGGGCGCGGGTCGGCTTCGTGCTCGGCGCGGGAGCGGCGCGCGGGTGGGCGCATATCGGCGCATTGCAGGAGCTCGACGCGCAAGGCATCAGGCCCGACGTGGTCGTCGGCTCGTCGATCGGCTCGCTGGTGGGAGGCTGCTACGCCGCCGGCAAGCTCGACATGCTCGAAGCGTTCGCCCGTTCGCTCACCCGGCGCCGGATGTTCGGCCTCATCGATTTTTCCTTCGGCGGCGGCGGACTGATCGGCGGCGAGCGTCTGCGCGCCAGGCTCGAAAGCGAGCTCGGCGGCGCTCTGATCGAGGATCTGCCGATCCGCTTCGCCGGAGTCGCGACCGAGATCGGCGGCGGCCACGAGATCTGGTTGCGGCGCGGGCTCCTGAGCGACGCGATCCGCGCCTCCTACGCCCTGCCCGGCGTGTTCGAGCCCGTCCGGGTCGAAGGCCGCTGGCTGTTCGACGGCGCGATCGTCAATCCGGTGCCCGTCAGCGTCGCCCGGGCGCTCGGCGCGGAACGCGTGGTCGCGCTCAACGTCACCGGGGAGAGTGTCGGCCGCGGCACGGCAATTCAGGATCCCTTCGGACGCCTTGACCCGCCGCCTGTCGTCGTCGAGCCGGCCAACAATGCGGGCGGCGTCATCGCACGGTGGTGGCGGGGCGGGGCGCTGCGCGCTCCCGCCGACCCCGAGGCCGCCCCGCCCGGCCTGATGAGCGTGATGGTCAACGCCTTCGACATCCTCCAGGACCGCATCATGCGCTCCCGCCTCGCCGGCGACCCGCCGGACGCACTCGTGCAGCTCAAAGTCGGCAAGATCGGAATGTTCGAATTTCACCGAGCGGATGAGCTGATCGCAATCGGACGCGAGACGGTACGCCGGGCCGCCGCGGAGATCGCGGAGCACATTGAGGGGCCCAAAGTCGAGCCTGCCGGCGAATGACGACGGTGGCGGATCAGGCGGCGGCGATGTATTCGCGCAAGGCCTGCCGTTCGCCGTCGAGGGCGCTGACATGGCGCTTGACCACGTCTCCGATCGACACGATGCCGATGAGCCGTCCGTCCTCGACGACGGGCACATGTCGGAAGCGCCCTTCCGTCATCGTCTGCATCACGTGATCGATCGTGTCCGCGCGCGTGACGGTCGTCACCTTTGGCGTCATGTGGCGGGACACCGGATCGTCGAGCGCCGCCGCCCCGTGCCGGGCGAGCACGCGAACCACGTCGCGCTCGGACAGGATGCCGAGAACGCTCATCGAGGCGTCGGCCACGACGACCGCTCCGACGCCCTTGGCGGCGAGCAGATCGACGACTTCCCTCAAGGTGTGATGCGGCTGGGTGGTGTGGACCTCGCGCCCCTTCTCGGCCAGAATGCGCGCTACTGTCATTCCCTTTCTCCCTTGTCGGCGGCCTTGTGTTCGGCCGCCGCAGACCCTACAGGATGCGCCGGTCCGCCTTCCGGATCAAGAATTAAAGGCGCTTTAATTAACTTTGCGCGGCGGCAGATTGGCGTTTGTTGCGGTTGTAGCAGCCAGCGCCCATCCGCAAAAAACGGAGGAGGTTTCAAGGAGGGCTGGAGCAGGCCCCGATCAGTTGGAAACGCACAAGCCCCTGCGAGCGACTTGAAACACTCCCCAATCAAATTCGGGGCCCGGGCGCCGTGCAGTCCCGTCCGCGATCTCGGCTTTTCAACGCATTGGGCGCCAAAACCTGTCCCTTTGTCGCTTCGATCCGCTAGTCCTTTTATTCGACGTCCGCCGACTCCGATCGCGCCATTTCCATCGCTGAAATCAATCTTGCCAAGAGCTTGCGGCGTCCTTTCCATCGCGTCATCGCGTCTGCCTACGCAGGACCAAAAACCTCCTTGATGGCCATTTCGGGGGGGAAAGGGGGGCGTACGGGACGCTCACCCCTGTTCGCCGTCGCATCGAATTTCTCTTTGAGCGTAGTCGAAAACGCAATTCTAAGTCATTCTGGCCTCGACGCCTTATCGAAGCACAGTTTTGCGGCCGTTGGGACCCCACGAGTTGTCTAAATTATTCCGATTTTAGCTTCCTCGTCCCGCTTCGTCTCATCATCAATCAACTTACGGTAGACCGCCAGCATGCTTCTTGCCCAGCCTTTAACATTCAATGAATGATGCCTCGTCAACGTCTCAAGCGGAACAATATACCGTTTGTAATAAGGAACCATTGATCCGGACTGCATAAACGTGCCCATATTTCTTACAATAGACTTAAGTACACCCTCGTCTGCACCGAATTCATTTATAATACCGATCACTACCGGATTCCAAACCTCCGTGTTGTTCGGGCCCGCTAACAACGGTTGAGCGATACCGGCGACAAAAGCAGGGCCGACTTCGGGGCTTCCCTACACCACGCAAGCAACATGTCGACCGGAAGGAGGAAGAGCATGCCAGGCGTCTCTTTATTCCGGTACCGGTTGCCCAGGAAGCTCTCTAAGAGATACCGGGAAACAGGATTAGCCGCCACGATAGCGTTCTTGATTATCGGCCACGTAACATTAGGGTAACGGCGCAGTGCCAAAGCCGTCAACGGTGCGATATTTTCTCGCGTTCGGTGCGCTGCATTTCTTTCGCAAGCAGCAACAGTCCAACGAGCTACTTGCTCAGCGATTTTCGGGCCTAAATCTTCGTCATTCAGCAACACTCGGACAAGAGACCCCAAATGGTGCGATGCCATGACGTCAACTTCCTCGCTCAACGGGTCGAGGCAATTTAGGATATGAAATGCAAGTTCGCGTGCAGTCATTGTTCGATCAGGGCGCCCCAGCGTATACATTCCAAATAGCTCAAGCGCAATTTGAGCGCCATGTTGGTGCTGCAGCATTGTCTCAATCAACGGCTGAATCTCGGTCGGATCCAAATGGTCTAGAGCTTTCCCATACTGAAGTGTCAGTAGTGATGACACAGGTAATCTGCCGATATTGACTTCTACAATAATTCTATTTAAGTCCTCCGCCGAGATTCGCCTTTGACACGTCAAATAGGTAAGGTGCGGGCGAAGGGCCTCTTCCATGGCGCATCTATCAAGTGCTGCGCTCACCAAGGCCGGGTCACGCTGGTCCAACGCCAAAATTAGACCACCAACGAACGCAGGATTGCCCCTCGGCGCGGCTGCAAGAGCATCTACGGCCGCAGAGAGTAGCAGTTCAGGGTTGCCAAACACCGTACCCAGCTGACGCGCGAACACCGGTGTCAGTCGTTGTTCACCGCTCGACAGCGCCGCGAGACTCGAAGAGAACTCGAGCATCGCTGGAAATCTCGTCAGCAAGTTTCCTCGCCTCTTCCTCAACCTTACTCAGGTCACCTCCCACAATTCCCCAGGGCATATTAGTGACGTAAAAATGCAGCCGATCTGCATTGCTGCGCGGCAGGACCAATTCGCGTAGTCCCTCGACGCGCCGGCGATATTCCTCTGGAAAACCCGGTCCCTCGTACTGAAGCGATTGCGTGATGCTCTCAAGGGCGGTGGGCCAGTAGCCGGAACTGCTTGCGGCGACCACTCTTGTAACCGCAGATTCGACGTCCAGAAACAGCGGCGGTCTCAAACCCAATAGTCCTCGAAGGTGCCCGGCGATCCCATCACGGGCGGCAAGGGACAGCGATCCGGGAACAATAGCGATCTGAACCAAACGTTCCAGAATACCGCAGATATAATCCTTTAATTCTTTAGTTGAAGGCTCCCAATCGCGCAGTGGAGGAGCGCTTCCCTGCGACTCTGCGCCGCCAAGGCGTGTAAAATGGGTGATCTGAAGCCCTTCCGACAGCGCTCCAATCACAATAGCTCGCCGTTTTTCATCGTTCGTTCCTAGAATACCGTCAGCAAGCGCCAATTTAGCGTTTCCATCTGCCTCAGTTCCAGATAGATATGAATGAAAAAGACCCACGAATATTCCAGTAGCGTTGTTCGAATAACTCTCGGTTTCCGCGACCGCGAACGCAAGAGGAGGACAGCAGCGCTAGAGAAATATTCCGTTCTAAAAACTAGTTTTTCGAGCGTCCAGATTATGTTCCGCCGAGCGCGATTTTCTATCGCTCGCAGGTCGCCTTCAGTTCGCCCGTCAAAGGCACGCTCAAGCGCAAACATGATGGCATCAGGGCTCGTGTCGACGAGGAACCGGAGTGCGCGCGAACCCCCTTCTGTCTCAAGCGCGGCCGGTTGGCCGAAAGGGCCTGACGGCCCGCACAATCTCTCCACGAACCCGCGAGCATCGGGGGCGAAGTTGAGATATGAAAGCTGCTCACACATGGCATCTAACAAGCGGCTTGGCATCGCGTCCGGACCGCCTTCCGCGAACCATCCTTCCGCTTTTTCCGGAAGTATCCCGCGCCATCTGCTGTCGGCCAAGCGAAGGGCAACTGGCTTCGGCAAGACCAGAACGACATCGCCATGGCGCTAAATCAAACCGCGTTCCTCAAATCGAACGACCCATTCATGAAATCTTTCCGGAGATAGTTGGCACAGTGCGTCTGCTACAAAATTGAGCTCACTCACGCGGTTCCCTGAAACTCCGATTGTCGCGAACAACGAGCATGCGGAAAGTACATTTCGACCCTCTTCATTTTCCGCTCCCCTACCCCAAACGATATTCCTGAGGAGGGCGTCGTCCCGAAGGCTGGCCCAGTTGTCATTGCTTCCAGAGAGCGATTTGCCCAGAAGCACTGCCATAACCGGAAAACCGTCTGCAAAGCGGGTTACGCTGTCAATTTCCGGCGGCCCCAGTCCGGGACATGTCTCTTTAACGATCGTACTGATCAGTGCGTTCTCAAATGGGCTCAGTTCTATTCGACTGTCCTGATCGTTTGTCGTCGAGAGGTCGAAATCGAGGGTCACGAAGACTAATGTTACTATCGGGATGCCGAACGATTTCGGCCAGAGCACGATGTAAGTCGACTGAGCAATCGTCGATAACAAAAGTCAGTTGCGACCTATGCGACCTCCATTGATGTGGATTCTGACGATCTGCTCAGGACCTATCGAGGAGTGAGCGTAAACGACTGCGGCGCTACGCGCTGCCCTCGCAGTGTCTTCTGAACTCGCAGAAGGAGCGAAACATCTCCAGCGCGATGCGCGTCTTACCTAGCCCTGAGAGCCCAACGAGACGAACAACGGTCTTGGGCCGCGCCAGATCAGCCGGGACGTCGCCGATTAGACGAGCGAGGTCAAGCTTCTCGGTCTTCGTTTTGCCCGAGACGAATGGGATCGAGCTAGCGCGAAGTCGGGGGTTTCGGGCCCACGATCTCCCGAGACTGCAGGCCATAAATGGAAGAGCCGCTGGTCCTCTCATGGACCCACGCTTGAACAGACGGGAAGCGGTTAACCCAGCCAGCGATCTTGTTAGCATCGTAGAAATCGACGCTTGCTGTATTGCGGGCGGATCTGACCCCCTCTTTTAGCCCGTCTACGCGATCTCTCAACATCGGCGGCGAACATATGTCTGTCCCGAACACGACATAGGTTCCAGAACGTAGGGCGACCTCCTCAATTGCAGGTTTCGGGGCTCTAGTGTGGCCATCGGTCACTTCATTCTTGCATTTAGCTTTCGGCATAGTAGTGGCTTTGATTTGGAACAGCGTAAAACGTGTTGGTAGGTAATCGGTTCGTTCTCTGCCGTCTCTCCACTCGATACGTCCGTCTTCGCCACCGTCAGCAACGGTGATCTGCGCGGTAACATAAATCCCACCCAATGCGAGATCATGCGTGAAAGCCTCAACATACAGAAGTTGCCTCAGGAGATCAGCAAAATCGCCACCCCTTCCATTGAAAGAATGTATCTGATCGGCTGACACAGTTAGCATGGTTCACCAAAGAGCATGCTCGTCACTCCTCCGCACGCTTAACCTCCCTCAGGCAAGGTCCCCACGATACCATTAAGTCTTTGCGCACTTGTCATTGCTTTATCGATGCAACTATCAGCGGCGCGCTGGCGCTGTGGACCGCGGCAAGCTCAATCAAACGGAACTGGCGTGAGTTTGTGGCCCATCAGACTTATGGTCCCTCACCATCCACTCCGGCGCGTGCTCGATCTCGCGCACCGCCACCGAGGCGGAATGCAGCATCAACTTCGTCACGACGCGAGACAAGCGAAAAGCATGTAGCCCCGCCCGCGGGAAGTCCGAGCTAGCGAATTCGTGCTCGGCGACGAAACGAGCGTTCGCGTGCAACGCGAAGGCGCAATCGGTCCGCCACACCGACGAGCAAGATCCTTTCTGCAGCGAACAAAGTCCCCGACTGCAAAGGCGTTTCACTGACATCTCAGCGCGCGTCGTCATAGGCCCGCGTCGTCGGCCTCCCTCTCCTCTTTCCTACCGCCTTGATCTTGGCCTGCGGAGCCCCTACGCAACCCGATAATCCTCTTCACCATCCACTCCGCCGCCTCCTCGATTTCGCGCTCGGGCAGCGAAGCTTTGTGGAGGAGCAGCTGCGTCACGTCGCGCGACAGTCGGTGCACATTATAGCCCGACTGCGGGAAGCCGCGCCGCGCGAACTCGTGCGCTTCGACGAAAGCGAACACCTTAGCGTCGATGGCAGGACGTAGCGGCTCGATCGTATCGACCTCCCGCTGAGGTTCGCGCAACAGCAGGGCACAGGCTTGCCCCGGTCGCTGAAATCCGCGTCCATCGTCATGCGCGTTGCGGTGTCGAGGCGATCGGGCTTGCCCAAGAACGAAAGAGCGCGCAAAGCTCCACATCGCCCGGTTCGCGTCCCGAACAAACCTTCCCAACCTTGATCAGAATTAGCATATCCGCCGCCGCATTTGAGGCCATCGCCGCTATCATGTCCGGCTCAGTAGGATTCGAACCCGAGGCAAAAGGCGTGCCGTTTCGTCGAGCGGGGTCTGGCGGCTTTCTCCAAGGTGGCCTCCCCTCTGCATAGGCGCGAAGCAACTTGGTTGCGTGATTGACGCGTGTTCCTTTACGGCGACCGTGCCTGCTGGTAAATGCGATAGCTGCGGCGAGCGGGACGCACGAGGCATGCTCTCTCTCCAATCGCGGGTAATGAAATCGATATTCATAATTGGGGCTAATCCAATAAGGAGATTTCATATGCCGTATGACATATTTATGAGCTATACACACGAGCCTCTTGCAAAAAGAGTGATGAAGCCGGTCTAGTAAGGCGCTAATATTTATAGATATTGGGATCGGTTGCAAGTGCTGCATAGAAATATATTCAGATTGCGATTCAGGTACCGCGCCGTTATCATGGAAAACGATTTGCTTCAGCCTTGGCTGTAGACATGACTGACGACCCTCTCGACGCGATAAAGGCGCGCTGGAGCCACATCCAGGGCTATTTGCAGGGCCATTTGTTCCCTTGGATGCGTGAGGACAACGATCCGGTCACCGAAGCGCTGGGTCATCTCATCACCACGCTCGACGTGATCGGTCTCGAAGCCTTCGTGCCCGACCCGCCCAGGGGGCCGGGCCGGCCGCCCGAAGACCGTCGCGCCCTCGCCCGAGCTTTCGTGGCCAAGGCGGTCCTGGGCGTTCCCACCACCAGCGCCCTGATCGAGCGCCTTGCCGTCGACAAGTCCCTGCGTCGCATCCTCGGCTGGGAGCGACGCTCGCAAGTTCCTTCCGAAGCCACCTTTTCCCGGGCGTTCGCCGAGTTCGCGCGTGGCGAGCTGCCGGACAAGATCCACGCGGCGCTGATCGAGCGGGCGCTCGGGGGACGCATCATCGGGGCGATCGCGCGCGACGCCACCGAGATCGAAGCGCGCGAGAAGCCGGTTGAGATGAAGGCCAACGACGGCCAAGACAATCCCCCGGCGCCCGATCATCCCCCGCCGCCGCGCAAGCGCGGACGTCCGCGCAAGGACGAACCGCGGCCGAAGCCGGAGCCGACGCGTCTCGAGCGGCAGGTCACGCAGAACCTCGGCCAGATGCTCGCCGACCTGCCCACCGCCTGCGACGTCGGCTGCAAGAAAAACAGCAAGGGCTACAAAGAGACCTGGACCGGATACAAACTCCACATCGACGTGGCCTGCGGCCAAATCCCGGTCTCCTGCGTGCTGACCTCGGCCTCCGTCCACGACAGCCAGGTCGCCATTCCCTTGATGACCATGACGAGCGCCCGCGTCTCCTATCTCTACGATCTCATGGACTCCGCCTACGACGCCGCCGCGATCCACGAGCGCAGCCAGGCGCTCGGCCACGCCCCCATCGTCGACCGCAACTTTCGCGCCGACCATGAAGGCAAGGCCGAATGGGGCCGCGAGGTCGAGCGCCTCAAGCTCATCCACATGCCCGACTTCGACGACCGGATCTACGATTTCCGCACCATGGCCGAACGCGTCAACGCCCGCTTGAAAGACGAGTTCGGCGGCAGATTTCTGCGCGTCCGCGGCGCGCTCAAGGTCAAATGCCATCTCATGTTCGGCATCGTCGCGCTCGCCGTCGATCAGATCATCCGCGTCGTCGACTTAAGGACCGCCCCTGCCTGACCAAGCCGCGCCTACCCGGCGCGGCACGAAAAAATCGCTTCGGTCAGCCTTTCTGCAAGAGGCTCACACGTCAAAGATTTTGATGGTGCTGTGACGTCATTCATGAATCACCTTGAACCGGAACTGTTTAAAAAAAGCGGAAAAGCAATTTCTGTATTTCGTGATAAACGCGATGTACCAGCTGGTGATCCGTGGGAAGAATTTCTTGCAGAGCAAATTAGATCAGCAAGAATGCTCCTAATTCTTTTGTCGCCAACATGGTTGACAAGCAAACCATGCAATTGGGAATACCGTACTTTTGTGTCTCAAATAAATCAAGGACAATTAAAAAAGGTTGTCCCACTGGTGTGGGATTCGATTGACAACGCTACATTAGATAGCGAGCAGACAGGATTGCTATCTGAAGTCAAGAAATACCAATGGTTACGCTGGGAGAATCTCCAATACGCGAATTATCAAAGCACGGATGAACGACTCGCTGCTGGACAATTAGCTGAAAAGCTTGTAGCCCAGCTTAAGGACGTTCAGCTCAATTGACGGCGCAGGTGCAGCGCAGACGGTGAAACCGCAGGCGAACAGGCGACGCGGAGCATCCCCGAGGCGGAGTTCGGATGTTATTTCCAAGCCGAGAGAACTACTTGGACGCCGTCGACCTCGCTTTAGGCCGGTCGATTTTCGTTCGTTTGGGGACCTTGACCTTTTGAGCCAAAAAGATTTCCCTAGCGAGAATCGACTGTTCGCCAACTCGGCAGGCGAGTTTCCCAATGAAAGTCTTCATCAGCCACATCGCCGAAGAAATCGACCTTGCTGTCTTGCTCAAAGAACAAATCGCGGATGATTTCCTTGGCAAAGTTGAGTGCTTTGTATCCTCCGATACCGAAAGCATCCTGGCTGGCCATAACTGGCTAACCAGCGTTGAAGACGCGTTGAAGAGCGCTTCGGTAGAGGTAATCTTGTGCAGCCCTGCAGCGATTAGGAGGCCTTGGATAAATTTTGAAGCTGGAGCCGGTTGGATGCGTGGTATTCCAATTGTCCCGATCTGTCATTCAGGCCTGTCGCCGCGGCGTTTACCAATGCCGATGACAGTCCTCCAAGCAATCTCGGCGTCTGATCCGGCCGGCTTACACGCATTATACAAGACAATCGCAAGCCGTCATGAATTGCGTGTTCCTCCTCCTCGGTTTGATTCGCTGATTGCGAAGATCATTGAGTTCGAGAAGGCCTATCAAGCTCGGATGCCTCGGAGTTTCGCGGAGCAAACCGAGAGGGATCAGCTAGCTCTACGGCGAATGATGGAGGCTCTCAATGAGCCCACATGGCGCTCCCGATACGTAGAGACACTTTCTTTTATAGGGGGCGTGTCCGTCAGTGAAGCCACAGACCTATTGCGTGCAGAGTCCGAGGTCCTACTTGATATGAGCAAGGGAGGGAAATTGATTGCAAAGCTGCGGTCGCGCCAAGAAAATTCATGACAACCCGCGTTGGGGCGAGGCGTGAGGCGGCAACGCGTTCGTGCAGAGGAGATAGCTCCGTTTATTAGTGTAAAAGTGGACGTCGGGCTCGTTGAGAACGCACAAACCGTCAAAGATCGATTTTCCGTCCCGTACGCCCCCCTTTCCCCCCCTTGATGGCCATTTCCTTCCCTTTGCCTTGCGTAGGCGTTGCCAATCAAGGGCTTGCAGCCGGTCGAGCAAAAGAGATTCGCGCCCGCAAGCTCCCGCTCGCGGCCCGATCCTCCTTGGCAAAGTCCGCCCATTCAATCTGCTCAGCCTTTGCCACGGCATTTCCAGCTTGCTCGCAGGCCTTGCCTCGGACGCGACGCTCGGGCGAGCGGGGATCCAAGGCGCGCGCAACGATTAGCTTTCAAACAGCATGCTAGGGGTGTGTGACCCGCTTCTCCGAACATTGTATGTTCTGCTTATGTTCAAGTCAAGCTTTCGTGCGACAGGGCGCTGTCCGAACCAGAACACTTGGTTAATGAGATTAGGACAGCGAGCGCACTCAGTTTAGCTTCATGTCATAGCCGGCAAGCCCCTCGGCCAAGGAGCCGCCAAGCATCGTCAAGGCTTTTGGGCCAATCGGACTTTGCCCCCTGGATGACCGTAAATCCGATGCACCTTGCGCGGCTTCGTCGGCGCGTTCGAGAGGCGTGCAAGAAGCTCTCCGATCGTCCAAATGTGATCCGCGAGCCGTTGCGCCATTGCGGGCGTGACCCTCAACGAGCCCCGCAGGCGCAGAAGCTTGGGTTGGCCCCCTGCGTTCGCATTGCGAGCGCCAGAGCTCCTCGCGATGACGATTCCAACCAAACGGGATCTGCTCTGGCCGCCCGGCGCCCAACCCAAGTAACCTCTACCGCAGTCCGCCGTCGATGAGAAAACACTGCTTGGTGATCATCTCGCTGTCCTGGGCGGAGAGGAAGAGCGCAAGGCGCGCCACGTCCTCGGCCACCAGGCTGCGGTTGATGCATTGGCGGTCGCGGAAGCCCGCGATGTCCGCCTCGCTCATCCAGAGGCGCCGCTGGCGCTCAGTGATCACCGCGCCCGGCGCGATGGCGTTCACGCGGATGTTGTCGGGCCCGAACTCGCGCGCCAGGCTCTTCGTCAGTCCGACGACCGCCGCCTTGGCGGCCGAATAGACCGACAAGCGGGCGATGCCGATCATCCAGGCCGTCGACGAGAAATTGACGATCGATCCGCCGCCGAGCTCGCGCATCGATCGGCGCGCGATCTGGGCGGCGAAAAACTGATGTTTGAGATTGAGGGCGATGGTCCGGTCCCAGTCCTCCTCGCTGACCTCGTCGACGTCCTCGCGCTGGTCGTTCGCCGCGTTGTTGATCAGGACCCCGATCGGCCCGAGCCGCTGCCGCACCTCCTCCATCGCCAACTCGAGCGCCGTCAGGTCGGTGACGTCGCAGTGCTCGAACAGGGGCGCAGGGCCGGAGGCGCCGAGCCTGGCGGCGAGCGCTTTCGACGGCTCGCTCTGGATGTCGACGAAGGCGACATTGGCCTTCTGGGCGACGAAGGTCTCGACCATCGCCGCGCCGATCCCCGAGCCGCCGCCAGTAATAAAGACGACCTTGTCGATCAGCGAAGGATAGCGCGCGTAGGACATGGCGGCCTCGTAAATCTGGCTGCCGTCAGTCTAGCAGGCTCCAGAAAGAGCGACGCTGCTTATAAACGGGAAAGGGCGAAAATTTTGTCCCCTTCGGGCTCGTCGACCCGGCGTTTTGGCGAGTCGTCCGAAATCCGGCACTTGGCGCCCCGCTTTGATCCGGCGACCGGAGGGACGGAATCGACCGAACCTCGCGTTCCCGTTCGGTCCCGGTAAGGGAAGGAATGCACAGGACCAACCGTTCCTGAAAGAAGCTTCGAACGCGTCAGCTCGACCCGGCACGCAACACTCGTCTGAAGCAATCGAACGTCGCGAACCGACGTATTGCGGACGTCGCAGACCGCGGTCTTGGACGCCCGACGTATTGCGGACGTCGCAGACCGCGGTCTTGGACGCCTTAATTGGGCGGAGACTGCGCCTAGAGGCAAGGCCCGCTATCAGCCCAATTGAGCCGTTCAGGGTCGCGATCTCGAACGGCAGCAATACGTCGATTGCGGGCGTTCAATTGGCGATGACCGTAGGGGCGGTATTCACCACAGCAGGCGCTCCAACAACCTCTCGATTGGCAGCCGACGCAAAAGCTGTGCTCCATGGGGAAGGACGCCGCCGAGCTTTCAAATCTCGAAGCCAAAGTAATAAAGTCGCTGGAGTCTAGCGATAACCGTCCTTCCCGCTATTAATCCTAGTAATCCTAGCTATTAGACTCGACGGACGAATCGACCCGTTGCTGCCGTTCCAGACCGGCCCCATGAACGGGCGGGAAGCGCGAGAAAGCGGACTTTGGCTGAAGGCGTGGGTTGCACAGGAGCGACCGTCCCGGTGACACGCTGCGAATGCGTCGGGTCGACGCGAAGCGCTCGATGCGCCGGACCATGGCGTCCCGTGGGGATCGTCACTCATTTAGTCCATAGTCTGAGTGGAAGGCTCGTCTTATCCACGCAATTCATGAAGCCTTGATACGACTTCCGAAAGGACCCCCTCGTATGTACGCTCAACTCCTTCGAAGACCAGCGTTGCAGTGACGCGCCGTTGAGGGAAACCCGTTGCCTGAATCTAATTTGAGCGGTCGTTTTCCTTTGGACCGTCGTGGGTGCACAGGCCGACATGCTTCACCGCTAACGGCCCCGAATATTCTTTTATTCCGTTGGCAATTTGCTCGGAGACGGTGCCGCTTAGGTCATATTCGCCGAGATAGCCGGTCTTTCGTAATCCATGGATCGTGCCCTGGCAGGTATGGTGAGCACGCTAACCACAGCGACCAGAACAAGTATCCGCAGAAATGCCTCCCTTAGCATGGTGTACGCCTCACTGATGCGGGTCTTAAATTATCGCTTGCGCCCCCATTTGTTAATCGCGACCTCACGATGACAGCTTGCAGTCGACGACACCGAGCGGCCCGGAATCGACCCTTTGCCGCGCGTCAAGATCGGCCGTACGAACGAGCGGAAAGCACGAGAAAGCGGTCTTCGGCCGAAGGCGCGGGTTGCACCAATCGTTCTTGAAGGACAAAGCAATCATTATTCAATCTGCTTCGGCCTAGAAGCCGCCCGCACTTGTGCAAACTCGGACTGGCATTTGCGCTAATCTGCCAATAGCCGGAGGATGACGGCTCGGTTCGGATTCCGGTCCTTCCTGAGGCGACCCCTGTAGGCGTGCTATCCCCGTTCCCGCCGTTCCGCAAGCCCCATTTTTTCGACGTTTCGGCTTCGCCCAAATCTTCAGAGACCTCGACCACTAGCACCCTCGCCGTAGGTCGGACCGAGTAGTCTTAGTCTAGCAACGGAGGCCGGAAGCTTATGGGCGTATTGATCCGTCCGCGCTTCGGCCAGCCCTGTTTCGACTGCGGCGAGCCCATGTCGACGCAGCGAATTCAGGCCCTCCAACGCATTGCCGAAAGCCAGCGGCGCCGCTGGCTGAAATCGGACCTGGTGAGCGCCTTGTGCGCGAACAAGCGCGAGATCTCCGAGAAGGCGGGGCCCAGAGGATGTCCTTTCGAGCACCTACTTGCGAGCAGCGCATGGATTAATCGGATATTGCGCGTCTTGGAGCCTAGCTTGCAAGGTAGGCATCGCCAAGAGCATGGCATGCCGAATTTTGTTTATGGGTCAGTTTGAATTTCAGTTTTGGGCGGGAACGGGCGTTCCCGGCGACGCCTGTAGGCTCGGACTCCGCGGCGGCGCGGTTGACCTGCGCCAATGCGCCACGCGCGCCGCCTAGAACTTTGGGTGGCGAATTCTAATTTCTTATGCTTTCATTTCGCGCGTGACGATGACTGCGAAGAAAGTGGCCAGCAAGCCGTAAATGGCGCGGTTGAATTGCTGCAGTACGTTGAGCAAGTCTGTGCACTATGACAACCCTAACCGAAATCCAAACGCACGATCCCAACTGGTCACAAGAGCGGGATATTCTCGACTACCTCTTCTGCGGCTTGCGGATCAGCGAGGCCCAACAGATCATCGCCGAAGCGCAGGCTCGATTGGTGGCGGCGCTGTTGGCGAGGGACACGGAGGAAACGGTAGTCGGCCGACATCCAAGTCTGCGCGCCTATGCGGAGAATGTAACGTGATGTACTTCGAGGACCTTGCGACCGATATGAGCGCCGCTGTCAGCAAGCCGATAACCGAGCGCGATGTCGAGACCTTCGCGGCCGTGTCGACCGACACCAATCCTATTCATTTGTCAGATGAATTTGCGGCCAGCACGAAGTTCAAGCGCCGCATTGCGCACGGGCTTCTGACTGCGAGCCTGATCTCTGCGGTACTGGGTACCAAGCTGCCCGGTCCCGGCGCGATCTATGTGTCGCAAAACCTGAAATTCACCGCGCCGGTCTACCTTGGCGACGTCGTGACCGCGAGGGTGACGCTCGTCTCTCTGGACAGCCTGCATCGGTTTGCGCGCTTCGATTGCGTCTGCCGCGTCGGAAGCAAGATGGTTCTCTCCGGAGACGCGGTCCTTTACGTCCCGAATCGGCCGGCGGAGCTTGCCGCTCCACGGGTCCATCCGCAGGACGCGGAGCGCTATTTGCGTCCGCCCTTATTGGCTAGCGCGAGAGTACCCTCGCCTTTGCAACGCCAGCTCCGCGTCGTCACCCAACTCCGCAACTCGTTTTGCGATTACAACGGAATAGTCTCGGATTAGAAGTCCAGTCGCCGACAGTCGATAATTTGCTTTTTGCAACGATCCAATCGTGCTTGAAAGTTGCCCATTCGCTTCTAGAAAACGAAGGCGCTCTGGCAGCAACGGCACGTTTTCACGATCGTTATTCATTTGTCCTTTTCCAAAGCAGCCTCAACAACTCAAATGTCGCTCGGTTTTCTTCGCGCGTTTTACTGTTCATCCAGCACCAGAAGCTCTCAACCCGCCGTACTTGCAGAAGCGTCAATGATTGGGCGCGTCGCCTTGGGTCGCTTTCTGGCGCATTCCTTTCGTTGGCGGACCGAACGGGAACGGCGGTTTGGGTCGACTTGACCTGTTCGGCAAGCCGTCGGCGAACGACCGGTATTTGGCGCGCAGCAGACGGCCGGCGCCGACGTCAAGCGGACGTAGCAGACCGCGGCCTTGGACGCCTCCGGTGGGAGGACTCCGGCCCTCTTGCCGCCTGTCAACAACCGCCGGTCGCCTCGCATCGCAACTTGGGGTGGCG
>CAWFVS010000053.1:0-46353 GCA_963819255.1 uncultured Alphaproteobacteria bacterium | reverse complement strand
CCGTTCCCTTTTCTCCGCTGACCCCAGGAAACCCAGCTAAACTGATCTTCGACAGTTGGAGCACGCACGCTAGGCGTAAGCTGCTGATATGATTGCGGCCGACTGCCAACAGACTCGAAAATGTAGTGCCACTATTCGCGTGATCCTCCTTATGCAAAGATCTTGGCGCAAGAGCGCCAAGCGGCGGTTCGGCTGACCGCGATCGCCGCCAGTTCACCATGAGCGCCGTGCGCCCGAGCAGCGGGAAAGCTCAAGGCTGAACAACAATCTCTTTACGGAGAGTTCTACTTGTTATGTTCCAAAAGCCGCAATGGAGATGGAAAACCTGACGGAAGTCTTCGGAAAACCTTGGAAGCTTTCCGAAGGCTCTGGGCGCTATCGCGTCTCGGCCGCGTCATCGCGCCCCTCTGCAACCTTCTGCGCAGTTCGTCGCGCCGATCCTTCAGCCGGCGAAGCGCACCGCATGCGCAGGCGGCAGGCTGTGCGTAATCTCCCGCCAGCAATCGCCCTGGTCTTCGCTGACGTAGAGCCCGCCGGTCGTGGTGGCGAAGGCGAGGCGGTCGCCGCTGTCGTCGATCGCCAGCGCATGGCGATAGACGACGTCATAAGCGTGCTCCTGCGGCAGCCCGTCGCGGAGGACGTCGAACGTCCTGCCCGCGTCGCGCGTGCGGGTGACGACCAGCTTGCCATCGACCGGAATCCGGCGCTCGTCCTTGATCGCCGGCACGAACCAGGCGGTGTCCGGCTCGCGCGGATGCACGGCGACGGCGAAGCCGAAGGAGGAGGGCGGAACGTCGCCGATCTCGCGCCAGCTCGCCGAGCCGTCGTCGCTGCGGAAGATCCCGTTGTGATGCTGCGCCCAGAGGCGGTCGGGCGCGCTTCTGGCTCTGCACCAGGCAGTGCGGGTCCTGCACGTTCGGATCGCGGCTCATCTCGGGCGGCATGAAAGCGGCGAACATGCCCTCGGCCCGGCATTCCCAGGCGTGTCCCCCGTCGCGCGTCTCCCACACGCCGCCGCAGGAAATGCCGATCCGCACAGTCGCGCTGTCGCGCGGATCGACGCAGATCGAATGGATCGCCGGCCATTCCGTGCCGCCGCCCATCCATTGCTGGCGCTTCGGGTTGTCCCACAGCGAGCGGATGAGCTCCCATGTCGCTCCGTGGTCGCGCGAGCGGAAGAGGCCGCCGGGGATGGTCCCGCACCACAGAACGCCGTCCTCCTCGGGCCCGCCGGGTTCGAGCGAGAAGATGTTGATCAGGCTGTAGGGGATGTCCTTGCCCCAGCCGTCGCGGTCGACGAGGCCTTCCGGCTTCGGCGGGTAGGCCGGCGCGGCGATCTCGGTCCAGGCGCCGTTGTCGCGCCGGTGCAGCTTGACGCCGAAATGCCCGTGGTTGAGCACGGCGTAGTGGCGGCCGCTGCGCCTGTCGTGCAGCGTGAGGGTGACGTTGTCGCCGAGAAAGTCGGCGCCGGCGACGCGCCAGTCGCCGCCGTTGCGCTCGACCCAGAACAGTCCCTTGCGGGTCGAAACCGCCAGCCTGTCGTTCACCCAGCGCCCTCCCGTTTATCCCCCGGACAATGCCTGCAGCACGTAGATGGCGCTGGCGGCGGAAACGGGGTCGCTCAAACGGACGCGGTCGCTGAGCGGCTTGCCGTCGACCACGATCGCCATGTGGCGGCGCAGCGCCTGCTGGTCGTCGAGCACATAGCCGCGCAGCCGCTCGTTCACGCGGAAGACCGCCTCGAGCGCCTCGCGGACGGTCGCTCCGTCCGCTTCGGTCACGGGGCAGTCGACGTGCCGCTTGAGATTGGCGGTAAAGACGATGCGCGCCATGCCGAATTTTGCCGCGCGAGGTGGGCGCTGGTCAAGCAAGGAACATGGATGCGCCCGCCCGCGCAGGCTCCCCCCGCGCCGCCAGACTTGCCGCGACCCCGGCGGACCGCTTGGGCCAATGCTTTCGGGCTATTGGACCAGCCGGGGTGCGCCGGCGCGCGGGACTTCGTTTTCCTGCACGACGCCGAGCCTCCGCGCGACCTCCGTATAGGCCTCGATCATGCCGCCGAGGTCCTTGCGGAAGCGGTCCTTGTCGAGCTTGTCATTGGTCTTCGAGTCCCACAGGCGGCAGGAATTGGGGCTGATCTCGTCGGCGAGGACGATCCGCATGTTCTCGCCTTCCCACAGGCGCCCGCACTCGATCTTGAAGTCGATGAGGCGGATGCCGACGCCGAGGAAGAGTCCGGACAGGAAGTCGTTGACGCGGATCGCCAGCGCCATGATGTCGTCGATTTCCTGCGGCGCCGCCCAGCCGAAGGCGGTGATGTGCTCCTCCGACACCATCGGATCGTTCAGCTGATCGTTCTTGTAGTAAAACTCGATGATCGAGCGCGGCAGCTGGGCGCCTTCCTCGAGGCCGAGGCGCGTGGCCAGCGAGCCAGCCGCGACATTGCGCACGACGATTTCGAGCGGAATGATCTCGACCTCGCGGATGAGCTGCTCGCGCATGTTCATGCGGCGGATGAAATGGGTCGGCACGCCGATCTCGTTCAGGCGCTGAAAAATATACTCAGAGATTCTGTTATTTAGGACGCCTTTGCCCTCGATCACCTCGTGCTTCTTGGCGTTGAACGCGGTCGCGTCGTCCTTGAAATACTGCACCAGCGTGCCCGGCTCCGGGCCCTCGTAGAGGACCTTGGCTTTGCCTTCGTAGATGCGTCGGCGGCGGTTCATGCGATGCGACCGTGGCTTGAGGAAATCCATGCACGTGGCCTTTTCTGGTGGAATCCCGCCGTCGCCCGCGTGCGGGTCGACAGGATATGGGGATACGGGCCGCATAAGCCAATCATTGGTCTTGTCCGGACCGGGGGCCAGCCCCGGCTCGCCAACTTAGCCGATCGGCGCCTCCGGCACAAACGCTCCCCTGCGGCCTAACGTCGCCCCCGCCCGGCGGCCGACGTCCTGTCGGACGCGGCTAAAATAGCAAACCGCAATCGAATCAACTGTTTAACGTTCAGGCGCGATAAACCGGTAGCCAAAGTGTCTAGGGCCGCGAGGGTCGACGCGGCCCCCAATTCAAAGCAAAATGGCCGCCAGGAAAGGCAGAAAAGAGTGACGCGCCGGTTCGCGCTTCCGCCGGAACGCGGGATGGACGAATCGGGGCGGCCCGGCGACGGCCTGAACGCCGGCGTCTCTCGGAACGGCCGCGCCTCATACAGCGGGCTTGCTTTGGGCGGTCGAAAAACGGCGCCGAGCAGTGTTCGGCGCGTGGGGAGGAACCCATGGATGTCTCAACCTTGAAGCGGATCGAGGCGGATCCGAACTACCAGAAGCTCGTGACGGAGCGGAAGGCGTTCGGCTGGACGCTCGCGATCATCACCCTCGTCATCTATTACGGCTTCATCGCCGTCGTGGCCTTTGCGCCCGGCGTCATCTCGGCCAGGGTCGCCGGCGACATCACCGTCGGAATCATCCTCGGCGTGGCGATCATTGTCGCCTCGATCGCGCTCACCGGCGTCTATGTCCTGCGCGCAAACCGCGAGTATGACGACTTGACCAGCGCGATTGTCAACGCCGTCAAGACGGAAGGAAACGTAGAGGGGGGAGGAAAGAAGCGATGAAAGGCCTCCTTGGCTGCGGCGCGCTCGCCGCCGCTCTGAGCCTCGCAGCAGGTCGGGCCTTCGCCGCCGGCCCGATCGAGGCCGGGACGATTCAGCCGACCGACTGGACCGCCATCCTCATCTTCCTCGCCTTCGTCGTCGTGACGCTCGGCATCACCTATTGGGCGGCGCAACGCACGCGGACGACCAAGGACTTCTATGCGGCCGGGGGCGGCGTCACCGGCTTCCAGAACGGCCTCGCGATCGCCGGCGACTACATGTCGGCGGCCTCGTTCCTCGGCATCTCGGCGCTGGTCTACAGCTCCGGCTATTACGGCCTGATCTATTCGATCGGCTTCCTCGTCGGCTGGCCGATCATCATGTTCCTGATGGCGGAGCCCCTGCGCAATCTCGGCCGGTTCACCTTCGCCGACGTCGCCTCCTATCGTTTGCAGGCGACGCCGATCCGGGCGATGGCGGCGACCGGCACCCTGGTCGTGGTCGCGCTCTATCTGATCGCCCAGATGGTCGGCGCGGGCCAACTGATCGAACTCCTGTTCGGTCTGCCCTATCTCTGGGCGGTCGTCATCGTCGGCGTGCTGATGGTCATCTACGTCACGTTCGGCGGGATGATCGCCACCACCTGGGTGCAGATCATCAAGGCCGGCCTCCTGCTGTTCGGCTCGACGGTGATGGCGCTGCTCGTGCTGGGACAGTTCGGCTTCGACTTCAACGCGCTCATCGCCAAGGCGGTCGAGGTCCACTCCGGCCACGACAAGATCCTGACGCCGGGCGCCGCGGTCGCCAATCCGATCAACGCCTTCTCGCTCGGCATCGCCTTGATGTTCGGCACCGCCGGCTTGCCCCACATCCTGATGCGCTTCTTCACGGTGGGCAACGCCAAGGAAGCGCGCAAGTCGGTGTTCTGGGCGACCACCTTCATCGGCTATTTCTATATCCTCACCTTCATCATCGGCTTTGGCGCGATCGTGCTGGTGGCGACCAACCCGGCCTATCATGTCGGCAACGACGTGAAGGGGGCGCTGCTGGGCGGCGGCAACATGCCAGCGATCCATCTCGCGCATGCGGTGGGCGGAGACCTGATGAAGGGGTTTATCGCGGCGGTGGCCTTCGCGACGATCCTGGCGGTCGTCTCGGGCCTGACGCTGTCGGGGGCGAGCGCGGTCAGCCACGACCTCTACGCGAGCGTCTTCAAGCACGGCAAAGTCGAGGAGGGCGCGGAAGTGCGGGTGTCGCGAATCACCACGGTCATACTCGGGTTCGTCGCGATCATTCTCGGCGTCCTGTTCGAGAAAGTGAACGTCGCCTTCATGGTCGGCCTCGCCTTCGCCGTGGCCGCCAGCGCCAACTTCCCGGTCCTTCTCCTGGCCATGCTGTGGAAGGGTCTCACAACCAGGGGCGCCTTCATCGGCGGCTTCGTCGGGCTGATCAGCGCGGTCATCCTGACGGTCTTCAGCCCCTCGATCTGGGTCTCGGTTCTCGGGCTCGACAAAGCCGGCGCCTGGTTCCCCTATGTGTCGCCGGCGCTGTTCACCATGCCGCTCTCCTTCCTCTGCTGCTGGCTGTTCTCGGTCACCGACAGTTCGAAGGCCGCGGCGAGCGAGCAGGCCGCGTTCGAGGCGCAATACGTGCGCTCGCAGACCGGCATCGGCGCCGACACGGCGCGTGGCGCACTGAGCCTCGGGCCAAGCCGGCAAGTCGAACAAGGGCGTCCCGTTTCCGCCGGACGCCCTTCTTTTCGAGAGGGCTCGCGGCTAAGGCCGCAAATGAGAAGAGCCGCTCCCGAGGGAAACGGCTCTTCCATTGTCGCGCCCACGCGGGTTCGCCCGGGCCTGGGTGTCTTGCCTATAGCGAACGCTACGCGCGAAATTCCTTCGCAGGGACAATAACCCAGGCCTTGTCGATCACTCGGGGCTGATGACAATGAGACACTGGATCACCTCCTTTCGGCTGGTTGACGACGCAGACCATGTTAAGGTGATTCGCCGAATTTGAAAGCCGGATTTTTCGCCGCGAAGTTAAGGACTTGTTAATCGCCGGCGTCGCGGGAGGGCGAACGTCGCGCGTCGCCCTTGGATCGGCCGCATTGGCGCCGCATTATTTTTTTGCGCCTTTCATCCGAAACGGCCCCGAACCGTAACCGTATATGTCGAATGGCGGGGCTTTCGGCGCGCGCCTGAGCCCGCGTCCCTCGAGGAGATTCACCAATGTCCGCATTCGAACTGACCCGACGGACCGTTCTCGTCGCGTTCGTCGCTCTTGCAGGCTCTCCTGCGGTCGCAGCCCGCAGAGCGCTCGCGCGGTTGGGCCCCTTCGGCGGCATCCGGGTCGACGTCGCTCCCCTGTTGGCAAACTCCGGCGAACCGACCGCCGGTTGGGTGGCGCAGACGCTTCCGGCCGCGCTCTCGCAAGCGCTCGCCGCCGCGGGCCGGAGCGGGACGCCGGTGTCGGTGCGCATCGACTACGTCATGCTCGGATCAAACAGCGGCGGCGCGGGCCCCGCGGGTTCGTCCCCGGACCAGATGGTCGGCGTCGTGACGATCGGCGGCGTCGAGAGGCCGTTGCGCGCCAGCACGTGGTACTATCCGATGCCTACCGACAATACGATGATCGAGCAGTCGAACTACGACCGCGTCTTTCAGCTTTCCCGAGCCTTCGCCGACTGGATCGCCAGAGGGTATTGAATAGCCGATCCGCGCGCCTTACGCCGCGCCCGCCACCGCCTCGCAGACGTCCCCGACCAGCGAGTCGACGAGGGCCTTGTCGTCCGCTTCGCCCATCACTCTTATCACCGGCTCGGTGCCGGACGGACGGACGACGAGGCGCCCGCGGCCTGCGAGGCGCGCCGTGGCGTCGGCGATCGCCTTGGCGACCAGCGGATTCTCCAGCGGCTTTCCGCCGTTGAAGCGGACGTTGCGCAACACCTGCGGCAGCGGGTCGAAGCGATGGCAGACTTCGCTGACGGGCCTCCCGAGCTTCTGCACCACCGCCAGCACCTGCAGCGCCGACACGAGGCCGTCGCCGGTCGTCGAATAGTCGGAGAAGATGACGTGCCCGGATTGCTCGCCGCCGACGTTGTAGCCCTTCTCGCGCATCCGCTCGATCACGTAGCGGTCGCCGACCGCGGTTCGCTCCAGGGTCAGGCCGAGGGAAGCCAGATGCCGCTCGAGGCCGAGATTGGACATGACGGTCGCGACGATGCCGGGCTTCGCGAGGCGCCCGTCGTCGCGCCAGCTCTCGGCGATGACCGCCATTACCTGATCGCCGTCGACCAGATGGCCCTTTTCGTCGGCGATGATCATCCGGTCGGCGTCGCCGTCGAGCGCGATGCCGACGTCGGCCCGCATCTCCCGCACCTTACGCGACAGCGACTTGGGCGCAGTCGACCCGACGTCGAGATTGATGTTGAGTCCGTTTGGCTCGACGCCGATCCTGATCACCTCCGCGCCGAGCTCCCACAGCGCCTCGGGCGCGACCCTGTAGGCGGCGCCGTTGGCGCAGTCGATCACGACCCGCAGGCCCTCGAGGGACACCTCGCGACTCAACGTCCGCTTGGCGTATTCGATATAGCGGGCCTGGACGTCGTCGATCCGCTTGGCGCGGCCGAGGTCCGGGGAGCGGGCGAGCAGCGGTGCGACGTCGCCGTCCATCAAGGCCTCGATTCGCGCCTCGACCTCGTCCGACAGCTTGAATCCGTCGGGGCCGAAAAGCTTGATGCCGTTGTCCTCGTAGGGGTTGTGCGAGGCCGAGATCATCACCCCGAGGTCGCAGCGCATCGAGCGCGTCAGCATCGCGACCGCCGGCGTCGGCACGGGTCCGAGCAGCAACACGTCGACGCCGACCGAGGTGAAGCCGGCGACCAGAGCGTATTCGATCATGTAGCTCGACAGCCGCGTGTCCTTGCCGATCACCACCCGATGGCGATGTTCGCCGCGCTGAAAGGCGCGCCCGGCCGCCTGGCCGACCTTCATCGCGATTTCCGCCGTGATATTGCCGTTGGCCCGACCGCGCATTCCGTCGGTGCCGAAATATTTGCGCCCCATCCCGCCTGCCTCCTCTGCGGAACCCGCGATTCCGCCGCAATCGAACTCAATAGCTCAAAATCGACCGAAATGCTTTCACAAATGGTTTCATGCCATTCATGGTTTCGCCCCAATCCGATGTTGCCGCCGGCCTAGGCCAGCGCCTACACTGCGGCGCGGCCTTCTTCAGGGCGCCAAACGGGGAGAACGCCGTCGATGATCCGCTCCGTCGCCACGAAACCCTTCCCAGACCAGAAGCCCGGCACCTCGGGCCTGCGCAAGAAGGTTCCGGTGTTCCGGACGCCCGGATATCTCGAGAATTTCGTCCAGTCGATCTTCGATTTGCTCGACGGCTACCAGGGCAAGACGCTGGTCGTGGGCGGGGACGGGCGCTTCTTCAACCGCGAGGCGATCCAGGTCGTCGCCAAAATGGCCGCGGCCAACGGCTTCGGCCGCATCGTGATCGGGCGGGGCGGAATCTTGTCGACGCCGGCCGCCTCGGCGCTCATCCGCCATCTCGGCGCCTTCGGCGGCGTCATCCTCTCGGCGAGCCACAACCCGGGCGGGCCCGACGGCGACTTCGGCGTCAAATACAACATCGGCGCCGGCGGGCCGGCCCCGGAGAAGATCACCGACGCGATCTTCGCCCGCAGCAAGACCATCGACGCCTATGCGATCTCCGACGCGCCGGACATCGACATCGACCGTCTCGGCCTCGTCAGCCTCGAGAGCGCGACGGTCGAGATCGTCGATCCGGTGACGCAATACTCGTCTCTGATGCAGACGCTATTCGACTTCGACGCCATTCGGACTCTGTTCGCCTCCGGATTCCGCATGCGCTTCGACGCCATGCACGCCGTCACCGGCCCCTACGCGCACGCGATCTTCGAGCGCGAGCTCGGCGCGCCGGCCGGGACGGTGGTCAACGGGACGCCGCTGCCCGACTTCGGCGGCCATCATCCCGATCCGAACCTGACCTACGCGCACGACCTTTACGAGCTGATGATGTCACCGGCCGCCCCCGATTTCGGCGCCGCCTCCGACGGCGACGGCGACCGCAATCTCATCATCGGGCGGGGGATGTATGTCACGCCGTCCGGTTCGCTGGCGATGCTCGCCGCCGACGCGCATTTGGCGCCGGGCTATGCGGGGGGCCTCGCCGGCGTCGCGCGCTCGATGCCGACCAGCGCCGCGGTCGACCAGGTGGCGGCGAAGCTCGGCATCCGCGCCTACGAGACTCCGACGGGCTGGAAGTTTTTCGGCAACCTGCTCGACGTGGGCCTGCCGGGCAAGCGCATCGGTTCGCTGACGGTCGAGGCGGCCGACGACTTCGCCTATCACGACCCGGTCGACGGCTCGGATTCGACCCACCAGGGAATCCGGGTGATGTTCCCCGGCGGCTCGCGCATCGTCTACCGGTTGTCGGGCACCGGCACCGTCGGGGCAACCCTCAGGGTCTATATCGAGCGCTACGAGCCGCCGTCCGGCGACCTCAGTCAGGACACGCAGGCCGCGCTCACCGACCTCGTTGCGCTTTCGCGCAGCCTCGCCGAGATCGAGAAGCGGACGGGACGGAAGCGTCCGGACGTGGTGACGTGAGGGCGAGCGGTCGTAGCTTGTTGAAGAACGTCAGATGATCATTCGCCAATGGCGAGGGCGAGCGGGTTTGGACAAGGCCGCGGAATACCCTCGGCATTTTGAACGCGGAACGCCGACAGCGGCGATTCGCTTGCCTCCCGGACGTTCTCAACGGACGCCGCCCGCGATCGTTCCCGGCGACCTTGCCTTGCCGACAAAAAGAAGGCTCCGGCTGTCGCACCTTCGCGATCGGCCGGCTGTAGGGCGCGCTCGCGAGCGCGCCGGCCGCGCTCAGCGAGCGCGGCTACAGAGGCGGGCGGATATTCGCGGGGGATCTGAGGCGTCCCCAAAAGCCCGTCGGTAGCCGTCACCCGGCGAGCCGGAACGCCTCTCCCCACGAATGCCGTGCAATAAGCGGGGATCAGCTCCAGCCGGATGCTCGAGCGGGGACGCCCAGTCTCTCCAGCAGCGAGCGACGGCGAACAGCCGGCGGAACTCGATGCGTCTCCTCCAGCACCGCCCGCCGCCGCTCGTTCGGCTCCGGAAAGGGGATGACCGGCGCTGGGACCGGCCGGCCGTCCGCATCCGCGCCGTCCGGCCGCTCGGCTAGAGGCTGCCCTGACACATGTTTCGCCGCTTGATCGATGCCTGTCGCGACCACGGACACCCGCACCGCCTCGCCGAGCGAGGGCTCGAAGGTCGCGCCCATGATGATGTTGGCTTCGTCCTCGACCTCCTGGCGAATTCGGCTCGCCGCCTCGTCCACCTCGTAGAGCGTCAGATTGTCGCCTCCGGTGATGGAAATCAGGAGGCCCCGGGCGCCTCTCATCGAGGTGTCGTCGAGCAGGGGATTGGCGATCGCCGCTTCGGCGGCGCGCAGGGCGCGCCGTTCCCCGGTGGCTTCGCCTGTCCCGATCATCGCCGTGCCCATTTCGCTCATGATTGCGCAAACGTCCGCGAAGTCGAGATTCACCAGGCCCTCTTTGACGATCAGGTCCGTGATGCAGGCGACGCCCGAGCAAAGCACCTGGTCGGCCATCGCAAACGCGTCGGCGAAGGTCGTCTTCTCGTTGGCGACGCGGAACAGGTTCTGATTCGGGATGATGATCAGCGTGTCGACCGCCTTTTGCATCTCGGCGACGCCGGCTTCGGCGATCCTCATGCGGCGCCCGCTCTCGAAGTGGAACGGCTTGGTGACGACGCCGACCGTGAGGATGCCCATCTCACGCGCGGCCGCGGCGATGACCGGCGCCGCGCCTGTGCCGGTGCCGCCGCCCATGCCGGCGGTGAGAAAGACCATGTGCGAACCGGCAAGGCAGTCGCGGATCTCCTCCAGCGCCTCCTCGGCCGCAGCCTTGCCGACCTCCGGCTTCGAGCCCGCGCCGAGCCCCCCCGTCACCTGAAGGCCCATTTGGATGACTCGGTCGGCGCGCGACGAGGCGAGCGCCTGCGCGTCCGTATTGGCGACGAAGAAGTCGACCCCGGACAGGCCGGAGACGATCATGTTGTTGACGGCGTTGCCGCCTGCGCCGCCCACGCCGCCCACCATGATGCGGGGCTTGAGTTCCCTCAGTTGGGCAGTCTTCAGATCTGTCGGCATACCCTTGCCTCTCCCGTTGGGCGTCCACCGACGCCGTTTCTTGCCCCCGCCAAAGGCCCGCTCGTCGGGAACCACGCGCCGGCCTTCGCCGCATGTCCGGCTCGTCTGCCGTTGCGTCAGGCCGCAGCCAGGTCCGACTCGCGCCGCGACTCGAGAGCGCTTCGTCCTGAGGGCCGAAATCTTGGGCCTTATGGTTAACATTCCGTTTATCAACGACGGCAATTTCCGCGTCCAGGTCGATGGGCGCCATGACTGGGGATGTGCCGGTTACGCCTCAGGGCGTAACGCGGGCGGAAACCCTGTGCGAATTATGCCGAGTATGGTATATGCAACCATGGACGGTCGAAGCGCTCCCGGAAGCGCGAGCGGAGTTGGACGCTTGGCCGCTCGAATTGCGGGCTTCGCTCGCGCGCATCGTCGAACGGATTGAGGCCGTCGGGCTAGAGCGCTTGGGTGAACCTTTGGTCAGGCATATCGAAGGCAAGCTATGGGAAATGCGGCCATCCGGGCGAAGGATCGAGGGGCGCGCGCTTTACGTGACGGCCGCAGGCCGGCGCGTCGTCATCGTGCTCGCCTTCCAAAAGACGACGCCAAAGACGCCGCGCCGCATGATCGAACTGGCGTTGAAACGGGCGAAGAGCGTTCCGCTGCGAGCAAGACAATCCCCTTCGGCGAAATCGCCGAGGCTTGGAAGCGGGACGCCTCGTTTCGGGCCGAATACGAGCGCATCGGCCCGGCGATGGAGCTGGCCTTCGCCCTCGCCGAAGCGCGCCGCGACGCGGGCCTCACGCAAGCGCAAGTCTCGCGCCTCATGCGCACGTCGCAAGCGGCCGTGGCGCGGCTCGAAAGTGGGCGCGCCAAGCCGACATGGGAGACGATCGAACGCTTCGCCCGCGCCGTCGGGCGGCGCGCCGTGGTGAAGCTTGAGCCGGTCGAATAGGCGGGCGCGGCATTGCGAGGGCGGCGCGGGTAACAACGGAGTGGAATTATGCGCATGGCTTAAAGCGCGCTCGCGTTGGATTTTCGCTTGCGTCCGATTTGAGGCGTAACCGGCGTAACCCACGCAACTCCGGGCTTTTCAGGCGTAACCTGAGGCGTTACGGTTACGCCTGCCGGGCGTAACGCTCGCGGAGGCCGGACTTGGCTTGACCGGAAATCGAAACGCGAATGTAGGCAACGAGCGGCTTCATGGCGTGCCTCTGACGTTTGTATGGATAACTTAGTCGGGCAGAAAGCCGGTCAATGGCCGTCGCCGCCCGGGCAAGCCTCCGGCGAAGTCGACGGGAGCGCCCTAAATGGCGTGCAGGCGCATGATCTTGTCGGCCACCAGAGGGCCGGAATCGACCCATACCGCGCGTTCCCGTTGCTCCGGCAACGGCAGGAATGCCCCAGAAAGCTGTCGAAGGCGCTACGGGAGTCTTGCGCCAGTTGCGGGCGTTCCTGACCATGAGAGTGATCTAAGTGACGCGGGTCGAGCCGAGCGGATTGCTGCCAACACTCAAGTGCCCCCCCGACGGTCGCCAATGACGTTGATCCGCGCCGTCTGTGAATCGGCGTCCAAATTTGACCCCGCGCGTTTCATGCCTATCACATTGATATAATAAAAGTTCTCGACCTTTGGGTCACTGGACGATCGGCATACAATAATGACCCTACGCCGTGCCGCTGATGTTATTGATCTTATGCATAATTCTGGCTCCAATTTTGGGGCAAATTTGGACGCCGATTGAGGGTCAAACAGCGATGCCGAATGACACCCCATGCCACCGCGCCGTTCGCTAATTCCACCTTGCGGATTGTCGGCGATTGTGTCATAAAAATGAGTAAACAGGAAAACTCCGGGCGAAGTTGCGCGTCCGGGAATTTTAAGAAAAATCAAATTCTTAGTAAGGCAGGTGGTAGTTCCATACCTGCAGGCTCACAGAGCTGAATTAACCAATGTGGCTTAGGAGCAACGGACATGCCGCAAAACAAAAATACTTTCCAGGGACTGTCGGACACCGAAGTTGTCGTGCTCGGCACCGACGGCAATCTCTGGATGGAGCACGCTGGGTCGAATGGAAAGTTCGGAGCCGTCCCGCCACCGCGAGAACAGATTGATGGGAATGCCATAGCTTTCCAGGCTCTGTCTAGGGGTGTTTGACCTGCCTCTCCGAACATTGTATGTTCTCCTTATGTTCGAGTTCAAGCTTTCGTGCGACAGAAATTGGCGCAATGCGGGACGCCAGCCCCGCAGGCGCAGAAGCTTTGAGTCGGACCCCTCGTTCGCATTGCGAGCGCGATAGCTCCCCGCGACGACGATTCCAATTAAACGGATCTGCTCTAACTCTAACGACGCCGCCGACCTGCTCGCCGCGCCGGGCGCACGTCGCCGCAGAAACGGTCGCGTCTCATTTGACTCGAAGGCGATCGACGCTATAGCCGATGACTTCCCGGCGACACGATCGGCAATTGCGTCGACAAGGGGCCCGCGCGGGAAGGATGGCCGAGTGGTTTAAGGCAGCGGTCTTGAAAACCGCCGTGGGGGCGACCCCACCGTGAGTTCGAATCTCACTCCTTCCGCCAAATCTGTCTAGCAAGCTATTGAAATTTATTGTTTTTCCTAAAGGCAGTCTGTATCGGCCCTATCGCCGGCCCTAATTCATGGACGCGCTTGGCCCATTTTCCGGCGCCAGGCGCCAGTCTTTGTTGGCGTAACGACGCCACCTCGCTCGGTGGTGCCCGGATCGTCGGCAGGGTTGAACGGCCGCCCGGCCTTTGACGGCGCCGCGTTCGCTCTATTCAAACGAGGCAATGCGGGCCGCTAGAAAACAGGCAACGGAACAGGCAAACTCAGGCGATAATGGCGAGCGGCGGTAGGAGATCGACGAGCTTCACGCGCGGCAGATCGGGCAACCCCGGCGGCCGGCCGAAGCGCCCTCGAACCGTTGCCGAGCGAAAGACCATCGCCGACGTCAAAGCGGCGGCGCGTGTGCTGACGCCCCGGGCGCTCAACGTTACAGGCCGTCATGGAGGACAAGAAAGCCCCGTCAGCGGCCCGCGTAAGCGCGGCGACGGCCATCTTGGATCGGGGCTGGGGCAAGCCGGGACAGGCGGTAGAGATCGGGGGCGAGATCGAGGGCGCGTTCAAGCTCGACCTGAGCGACCCTCAGTGGCGGGACATCTAGCGGCTGTCGACTTCGCTGGCCCTGCCGAGGCGCACAGGCGAAGTGACGCGCGCAGCCGGCAGTGTCTTCGTGTTGAATTTCCGTTTCGGGCGGGAAGCGGGTGTTCGCCGAACGGCGAGACTGGGCGGGATAGCGGGCGTACAAGGCCGCCAGGGAAGGCTTGCTGTCCGCCCTGAGTAGACGTTCCTTTCATGCTCCGAGCGAAGGTCGTGGGCCACGCGCGCTATGCCGCATTCCAGATGACCGAAGTCGCCATTTCGAAGAACCTATTCGCCGAGGTTCCCCAACAATTCGGTTCACAAGTCAACTGCACGCTGGAAAGCGCAGCCCTGTGCGCACCTGCACAGCAGGCATTCGAACCCGGTGATCGAGGCTCAGGATGAGGGGCGGAGCCCACCTAGGAACTGCGACGTCAGGTATTGGTGCCCGGCAATGAGCGGCGGAGGAACGGGTGCCACGGGCACGAACAGATCATCATTGCGCGAGCTGTCGCGCAGCCAAATCGCCAACACATTGCACGCCGGTACCTGGAGCAGCGCCGCGCTGTAAGAGCCGGCGGAAACCTTTGGATCCTGGCCAAGGACGGCGAGCCGGCCTTCGAGATCGCTCGCGAACGGGCTTTCGATTAGAGCGGCGAAGACATGCTGGCCAGAGCTACTAATCGCGGTGTCGGCAAGCGAGGGGCCCGAGGGGTCACCGGTCGGGAGCAGATGCCGCCTACCAACCTGGCGTGCAGCTGTAACGCCTTTGGGGATATCGGAGAGGTCGAGCACGAAGAACAGTAAGGAGATGGCGGGCTGAGCGGCCGGGCTGGCGGCGCGCGCGGTTGCGAAACGCTTGATGGCTGCTGCCGCATGCGGCAAACGACGAGTCACAATGGGGCTGACAGCTAGTCGTCGTAGCGCCGCGGCGAGCGCCGTCACTGCCTCTTCAGGAACGGTTGGAACGATCAGCGACATGGACCCCTCTTAAGGGTAGTGTGCACTTCTTCAGGACTGCGTGTAAAAGGAGTTGGTCCACGAGCCGCTGCCAAGGTAGCTGGTGAGGAGGGTTTCGTATTGCCCGACCCAGCGGCCGTTCACGGGGTCCTCGACGATCACCGTGTCCGGAAGCTCGTCGCCACTGACGGCGATGAGGTGGGAGCTGCCGCCGGACCAGTCGATGTTGATGCAGACCGGGTTTCCCGCGCTAAGTTCGTTGAACAAATCGGTAAAGCCGACCGCCGATCCGGTCTCTTGTTTCAGATTGCCAGTTTGGGTCAGCGCCTTAGCAATATCTCCTGAGTGATCGCAGATGCCGGTCGGGGTCGCATCAAGTCCCAAATTAAGGCTTTGAAGGGCATATTCGGAACTTGATTGGTACGGGTTTGCCAGCGCGGCCGCCAATGCTGGGTCGGATTGCAGTTCCCTGGGACCCGGACAGCAAGACCCGAGCATGTTCAGCGACGGGTTCGCTTGCAACTGGGCGGTAAGCAGCGAGCATTGGGTCCAGGGGCTCGAGCGGTTGTAAAAAAGGCTGATGGAGGTCGCGACCGCGATCCAGCACCACTGCTTCATTAGCTGGTATTGCATCTGAAGCTCGGTCACGGCCAGCGCGGTCACGACCAGCAGCGGTTGCATAACGTTGCCGTCGACATGTTCTCGCGGTGGTGGGACGGCTCCGAACTTTCCATTCGACCCGGCATGCTCCATCCAGAGATTACCGTCGGTGCCGAGCGCCATGGCCTCTGTGTCAGACAAGGCCTGGAAGGCTTCCACATTTCCATCAATTTGCTCGCGCGGTGCCGGGACGGCTCCGAACTTTCCATTCGACCCGGCATGCTCAAGCCACAGCTTTCGATCGCTGCCAAGAACGAACACCTCGGTGCTAGACAGAGCCTGGAGAGCTATGGCATTCCCATCAATCTGTTCTCGATGTGGGGGGACGGCTCCGAACTTTCCATTCGACCCGGCGTGCTCCATCCAGAGATTGCCGTCGGTGCCGAGCACGATGGCCTCTGTGTCAGACAAGCCCTGGAAGGCTTGCACATTTCCATCAATTTGCTCGCGCGGTGGCGGGACGGCCCCGAACTTTCCATTCGACCCGGCGTGCTCCATCCAGAGATTGCCGTCGGTGCCGAGCACGAAGGCCTCTGTGTCAGACAAGGCCTGGAAGGCTTGCACATTTCCATCAATTTGCTCGCGCGGTGGCGGGACGGCCCCGAACTTTCCATTCGACCCGGCGTGCTCCATCCAGAGATTGCCGTCGGTGCCCAGCACGATGGCCTCTGTGTCAGACAAGGCCTGGAAGGCTTGCACATTTCCATCAATTTGCTCGCGCGGTGGAGGGACGGCTCCGAACTTTCCATTCGACCCGGCATGCTCAAGCCACAGCTTTCGGTCGCTACCCAGAACGAGCACCTCGGTGCTAGCATGCTGTTTGAAAGCTAATCGTCGCGCGGCCTTGGATCCCCGCTCGCCCGAGCGTCACGTCCGGGGCAAGACCTGCCAGCGGGCTGGAAACGGCGTGGCAAAGGCTGAGCAGATCGAATGGGCGAACTGTGCAGGGAGAATTGGCCGAGCGCGAGCTTGCGGGCGCGAATTTTTTCTGCTTGATCGGCTGCAAGCCTTTGATAAGGAAAGGAAAATTCCATCAAGGAGGCTTGGTCCTGCGGAGGCAGACGCGATGACGCGATGGAAATGGCGCCGCAAGCTCTTCAAAAGATTGATTTCGGCGATGTAAATGGCGCGATCGTCGTCGGCGGACGTCGAATAGAGGGACTACCGGATCGAAGCGACGAAGAGACAGGTTTTGGCGCCCAATGCATTGAAAAGCCGAGAACGCGGACAGGACTGCACGGGCCCGGGCCCCGAATTTGATTCGGGCGTGTTTCAGGTCGCTCGCACTGGCTTGTGCTGTTCCAACTGATCGGGACCTGCTCTAACCGGCGCGGCGACGGCCGGCGCGACGGTCCGTCTCGAGAATTGGGGCTAGGCGATTCTGGAACGGGCGACGCCTGAGTCCCTCGAAAGGGAGATCGTCCGGGAGCCCGCCGATTGCTTCGATTCGCCTTCGGCTGGGCGTTCTCGCGGCTGCGCCGCCGACCCGGCCGGCGTGCTCATCGAGCCCGCCCTCCAAACTCGGTGCGACCTAAGCCGCCTTCTGCTTCTCGCCGTAGGTCCCGTAGAACGTTTCGCCGCGTTCGGCCATCTCGACGAGCTTTTCGTCCGGCTCGAAGCGGCGGCCGTGTTTCGCCGCGAGTTCCCGGGCGCGGCCGACGAAGGTCTTGAGCCCCATGCCGTCGATGAACGAAAGGGCGCCGCCGGTGTAGGGCGCGAAGCCGAAGCCGAGAATCGAGCCGACGTCGGCCTCGCGCGGATCGGTGACGATGCCCTCGGCCATGCAGCGCGCGGCCTCCAGCGCCACGGTAAACAGGAATCGATCCTTGAGGTCCTTGACGCTGACGGTCTCGGGGTCGAGGCGCTTGCCGGCGATCGCGGTGAGCCCTGGCCACAAGCTCTTCGGCCGGTGCGCTGGATAGTCGTAGAAGCCCTTGTGGTTCTTTCGGCCGTGGCGATGCTCTTTCACCACGAGGGTCTCGATCAGCTTCTTCTGCGTCGGGTCGACCGCTTTCGGCCCGAGATCCTTCTCGGCCGCCTGAAGAATTTTCCAGGCGAGGTCGACGCCCGTCTCATCGGTGAGCGCGAGCGGCCCGACCGGCATGCCGGCCATCTTCGCGGCGTTCTCGACCATCGCTGGCGGCACGCCCTCCATCACCATCAAATGGGCTTCGACCATGTAATTGCCGACGCAGCGGTTGACATAGAAGCTGCGGCAATCGTGGACCACGATCGGCGTCTTCCTGATCGCCCGCACGATAGTCCATCGCCGTCGCCAGCGCCTTGGCGTCGGTCTTCTCCCCCATGATGATTTCGACAAGCATCATCTTCTCGACCGGCGAGAAGAAATGCACGCCGATGAAATTCTCGGGCTTGAGCGAGGTTTCCGCGAGCGAGGTGATCGGCAGGGTCGAGGTGTTGCTGGCGAAGACGACGTCCGGCCCGAGCACGGCCTGCGCCTTCTTCGTCGCCTCGGCCTTCACCGCGCGATCCTCGAACACCGCCTCGACGACGAGGTCGCAGCCCTTGAGCGCGGCGTAGTCGGCGGTCGCCGTGATGCGGGCGAGCACCGCCTCCTTGTCCGCCGCCTTGGCGCGTCCCTTGGCGATCAGACCGCTGACCACCTTGTCGGAATAGGCCTTGCCCTTCTCGACCAACTCCTGATCGCGGTCGACGAGCACCACCTCGAGCCCGGCGTTCGCCGAGACATAGGCGATGCCTGCGCCCATCAAGCCGGCGCCGAGCACGCCGACCTTCTTGAGGCTTGGTCGGCGGAACATCCGCCGGACGGCGCGCGCCCTTGTTGAGCTCGCCCATCGACAGGAAGAGCGAGCGGATCATCGCCGCCGCTTCCTTCGACAACAGGATGTTGGCGAAGTGCTTGCTCTCGACGGCGAGCGCGAGGTCCATCGGCAGCTGCAGGCCTTCGAACACGCTCATCAGGATCGCCTTCGCCGCCGGATAATTGTCGTAAGTCTCGCGGCGGTAGATCGCGTTGGCGGGCGGCCAGATCATCATGCCTGGCGCCGAAAACACCTTGCCCGAGGGCAGCTTGAATTTCGGATCGTCCCACGGCGCCTTGGCGTGCGGGTTGGCCTTCACCCAGGCCTTGGCGTGCGGAACGATCTGATCGGCCGGCGCGACCTCGTGCACGAGGCCCATCCTCTTCGCCGCGGCCGGGCGAAGCTGCTCGCCCTTGAACAGCATCTGCAGCGCGTCCGGCGTCGGCATCAGCCGCGCCACGCGCTGCGTGCCGCCTCCGCCGGGAAAGAGCCCGACCTTGATTTCCGGCAGGCCGACCCGGGTCTCGTCCGTGTCGGCGACGATCCGGTGATGGCAGGCGAGCGCGAGCTCGAAGCCGCCGCCCATGCAGACGCCGTCGATCGCCGCCGCGACCGGCTTGCCGCAGGTCTCGAGGCGGCGGTAGACGAGATTGAGCTGCTTCGTCTGATCGACGAAGGCGCGCATCGCCGCCTCCTCGCCTTCGGCCTTGGCGCGGCGGGCGAATTCGTCGCCGGCGGTCTTGAGCATCGTGAGATCGGCGCCGCCGACGCCTTTGCCGAAGGTGACGACCGCGCCCTTGATCTTGGCCTCGCTCGCTATTGCGTCGACAATCCGCCCGATCTCCGAAATGACTTCGGCGTTGATGAGGTTCATCGAGTGGTCGGGCATGTCCCAGGTGACGAGCGCTACGCCGTCCGCGTCGGTCTCGAAACGGAAGTTCTTGAGTTTCATGGGATTTCTCTGCGAATTCCTGCTTAATGCAATTGGCCGGAGGCGCTTCTCGTCCCTTCTCCCGCTTGCGGGAAGAAGGTTAGGATGAGGGGCTGGGTCCAACCCTCTCCCCACAAGCGGGGAAAGGAGGATCAGACGCGTTCGATGATCGTGGCCGTGCCCATGCCTCCGCCGATGCAGAGCGTGACGAGGGCGGTGCTCTTGCCGGTGCGCTCGAGCTCGTCGAGCGCGGTGCCGAGGATCATCGCCCCCGTCGCCCCGAGCGGATGGCCCATCGCGATGGCGCCGCCGTTGACGTTGACCTTGTCGGCGTCGACGTCGAAGGCCTGGAGGAAGCGCAAGACCACCGCGGCGAAGGCCTCGTTGACCTCGAAGAGGTCGATGTCGTCGATGCTCATGCCCGAGCGCGCGAGCACCTTCTTGGTCACGTCGACCGGGCCGGTCAGCATGATGGCGGGCTCCGAGCCGATGTTGGCGAAGGCGCGGATTTTTGCGCGCCGCTTGAGGCCCGCTTTCTCGCCCGCCTCGCGCGAGCCGATCAACACCGCCGCAGCGCCGTCGACGATGCCCGACGAATTGCCGGCGTGGTGGACGTGGATGATGCGCTCGACGTCGGGGTGCGCCTGGATGGCGACGGCGTCGAAGCCGCCCTGCTCGCCGGGGATGACGAACGAGGGTTTCAGCGAGCCGAGCGACTGCATGTCGGTCGAGGGGCGCATGTGCTCGTCGCGCTCGAGCAGCGGCAGGCCGTTGACGTCGAGGACGGGGGCGATAGAGTTCTTGAACCGGCCCGCGCTCCAGGCCGCCGCGGCGCGCTTTTGCGATTCGACGGCATAGGCGTCGACGTCGTCGCGCGAGAATCCGTATTTCGTCGCGATCAGGTCGGCCGACACGCCCTGCGGCATGAAATAGGCGGGGATCGCCAGCGACGGATCGGCCGGCCACGCGCCGCCCGAGGCGCCGATGCCGACGCGGCTCATCGACTCGACGCCGCCGCCGATCGTCATGTCGTGCTGGCCGCTCATCACCTGCGAGGCGGCGAAATTCGACCGAATCGAGGCCGGAGGCGCAGAAGCGGTTGATCTGCACGCCGGGAACGGTGTCGCCGAAGCCGGCGGCGAGCGCGCCCATGCGGGCGATGTCGCCGCCCGCTTCGCCGACCGGATCGACGCAGCCCATCACGACGTCGTCGACCTGAAGCGGGTCGAGATGGTTGCGGTCCTTGATCGCCTTGAGCGCGGTCGCGGCCAGATGAAGGGTCGAGGCGGTGTGCAGCGATCCGTCCGGCTTGCCGCGGCCGCGCGGCGTTCTGACGTGATCAAAGATGAAGGCGTCGGTCATGCAGGTTCTCCTTGCGGCGCTGTGGCCGCAATCATTCTCAGGTATCGTGATCCGGGTGTTGGCGAGAGACGACGACGTCGTCTCCCAGAAAGGCTGCGATGTCATGGGGCGGCAGCGAAGGGATCGAGTCGAGCCACGGCAGTCTGGAGTTCGGCGGCATACTGCATTTCGGGCGCGACGGCAGCCGGCCGATCGAGGCTGCCGATGGTCACCGAGATGCGGTCGCGGCCGAGGAGGCGATAGGTAAGGGGCGTGCCGCATTCGGCGCAGAAACCGCGCTCAGCGACCGATGAACTCGCGAAAACCTTGGGCGCGCCGCGCGTCCAAACGAGCTCGTCGAGACGCACGCCGGCGAAGGTCATGAACGGCCCGCCGCCCGCCTTTTGGCACATGCGGCAGTGGCAGACATTTGTTCCCGTCGGTACGGCGTCCAGCCGATAACGAACCGCGCCGCACTGGCAGCCGCCCGTCAAGCGCGTCTCCGCCTCGACTGAGCCCATAGGATCTCCCGCGCCTTGCTCTTCCGCCGTCAGAACTCGTCCGCCGGAAGCGCCATCACGGCTGCGGCGCCGGCGGTCAGGCGGGCCAGATGCGCCCCCGTCTCCGGCAGCATACGCTCGTTGAAGAACCTGGCGAGAGTCAATTTCGCGTCGAGCGCCGGATTGCTGTCGCCCTTCGCCTGCCTGGCGAGCGCCGCCTTGACGATCCTCGCCCACATGAAGGCGAGAGCCGTCAGGCCGAAGAGATGCATATAGTCGTAGGAAGCCGCGCCGGCGTTGTCCGGGTCGGCGAGGCCGTTCTTCGAGAGCCACATCGAGGCCTGCTGCAGATGACCGAGCGCCGTCTGGACGCCCCCCGAGATAGGGCGCCAGGGCGGCGTCGCCCTTGTTCGCGGCGAGGAACTGCGAGACTTCGCCGAAGAAGCCCATCAGAGCACGGCCGCCGTCCTTCGCCAGCTTGCGGCCGACGAGATCGAGAGCCTGGATGCCGTTCGCCCCTTCGTAGATCATGGCGATGCGGGCGTCGCGGACGAACTGCTCCATGCCCCATTCCGCGATGTAGCCGTGGCCGCCGAGCACCTGCTGCGCCTTGACCGCGTTGGCGAAGCCGAGGTCGGTGAACACGCCCTTGAGCACCGGCGTCATCAGTCCGAGCCGGTCGTCGGCCGCCTGGCGCGCCTTGGCGTCGGGCGAAAGACGCGCCTCGTCCTGCGTGAGCGCGATCCAGACGAGGAGCGCCCGCGCCGCCTCGTTGAAGGCGCGGATCTCGAGCAGCATCCGGCGCACGTCGGGGTGAACGAGCAGAATGTCGGCGGTCTTGTCCGGCTCGACCGGGCCTTTCAGCGCGCGGCCCTGGCGCCGGTCCTTCGCGTAGGCCGCGGCGTTCTGATAGGCGACCTCGGAAATCGCGAGCCCTTGCACGGCGACGCCGAGGCGCGCCCCGTTCATCATCACGAACATGGCGGGAAGGCCGCGGTGCTCCTCGCCGATGAGCCATCCCTTGGCGCCGTCGTAGTTGAGGACGGCGGTCGTATTGCCGTGGATACCCATCTTGTGCTCGATCGAGCCGCAGACGACGCCGTTGCGCTCGCCGGGCGCTCCGTCGGCGTCCGGCAGGTATTTGGGCACGAGAAACAGCGAGATGCCCTTCACCCCCGCCGGCGCCCCCTCGATGCGGGCGAGCACCAGATGGACGATGTTGTCGGCGAGATCGTGCTCGCCGGCGGAAATAAAGATCTTCTGGCCGGTGATCGCGTAAGAGCCGTCCGGCTGCGGGACCGCCTTGGTCTTGATGAGCCCGAGGTCGGTGCCGCAATGCGGTTCGGTCAGGTTCATCGTGCCGGTCCATTCGCCGCTCGTCATCTTCGGCAGGTAGCGCGCCTTCAGCTCGTCGCTGCCGTGCGTCGTCAGCGCCGCCACCGCGCCGTTGGTGAGGGCCGGGTACATCGCGAAAGCCATGTTGGCGGAAATCTCATATTCGCTGAACAGCACCGCGAGGAAATGCGGCAGGCCCTGCCCGCCATATTTCTGATCGCCGGCGAGGCCGACCCAACCGCCCTCGACCAGCGCCTTGTAGGCTTCCTTGAAGCCCTTCGGCGTCGTGACGCTGCCGTCCTCGCGGCGCTTGCAGCCCTCGATGTCGCCGCTGCGGTTCAAGGGCTGCAGCACGTCCTCGACGAACTTCGCCCCTTCGGTCAGCACCGCCTCGACGAGATCGAGCGGCGCATCGGAGAAACCGGGGGCATTGGCGTATTTCGGGTAGTCGAAGACGTCGTTCAACAGGAAGACGGTGTCGGTGACCGGCGCCTTGTATGTCGGCATGCTGTCCCTTTGCGCATTGCTGGAAACGCGATTCGCGCGCCAAACGACCGGTCGGCGCGCAATAGTTCATATATGAACTAGCTTCGGCTTTGCAAGCGGGATTTGCGCGATTTCCGCGCGCCGCCCGGCCGCTTGGCCGAAGGCATTGCAGAATCGATCCTTTCTCGGGCTGGCTCCGCTCGGTCTCGCGCTTCATCGCGGCGGTGGGGGTTGCGTAGGCCTCCTGCCGGTCGACGCTCCAGTAGCGCAATTCCTCGAGCGGGATCGGCTCTCCCGTGACCGCGCAACGCACGTAGGCGCCGGGCCGCACAATGCGGAAATCGCCGTCGAGAAACTCGACCTTGGCTTCGCCCGCGTCGGCGGGCCGCCGCTCCATCTTGTTCATGGGGAGAATTCCTGCTTTTGCCGTTCTATGCCACGGCCGGAGCGCCGAAGAAACACCAAGCTCACGGGGAGCCGGCGCAACTCGCGCAATGGTCCGCTGGACAAGGCGGCCCGCCTCTGGTAATGGCGGGCCAACTCGGCGCGCCTTCCGCGCGAAGGCGAGCATTTGCGTTTTTCGAATAATCTCGGATCTGTCGAGGCCCGGCCTCAAACATAGGAAAGCCCGTGCAAGTACTCGTTCGCGACAACAACGTTGATCAGGCCCTCAAGGCGCTGAAAAAGAAGATGCAGCGCGAGGGAATTTTCCGTGAGATGAAGCTTCGCGGGCATTACGAGAAACCTTCGGAGAAAAGAGCGCGGGAGAAGGCCGAGGCCGTGCGGCGGGCGCGCAAGCTCGCCCGCAAGAAGCTGCAGCGCGAGGGCCTGTTGCCGGTCAAGGCGAGGCCGGCGCCCGGTCCCCAGCGCTCGGCTGGCTGACTTGGGCGGCGAGCCGTTGCGCGGTTTGCTGGTCGAGACGTCGCGCCATTGTGGACCCCGCCCCTCGCGGCGGGGTTTTGCATTGTCCCTCGCGCCTTCTGCGCGAGGCGTTCGCCCCCGGCGGGGATTGCGGGTAGTCCGCTAAGGATCAAGGGCATGGTTCGTCTTCGAAGAGCCTGGAGCGGGGCGGGGGCGGCGTTGGCGGCGGCGCTCATGCTCGGCGCATGCAGCGAGACCATGGGCGTCCCGTCGGAGCGGGTGGCGGAGGTCGACACGGACAAGAACGCCCAGGTCGCCAACGCCGGAAACATCGCCTCGCTGACCGCGCTCATCGAGAAGAATCCGAACGACACGGCCGCCTACAACACGCGCGGCGTCGTCTACGCCAAGCTCGGCAAGTACTCGAACGCGGTCGACGACTTCAGCCACGCCATCGAGCTCGATCCGCACTTTTCCGGTGCCTACACCAATCGCGCGCTCGCCTATCGTCAGGAGAAGCAGAACGATCAGGCGATGCAGGACTTCAATCAGGCGATCACTGTCAATCCGAACGACGCCGCCGCCTATCTCGGACGCGGCAATCTTTACCGGTCCGAGAACAATTTCGACGGCGCTCTCGCCGACCTCAACCAGGCGATCCGCCTGAACCCGGAGGGCGCGCAGGCCTATCACGCGCGCGGGCTCATCTATCAGCGACAGGGCAACGACGTTCAGGCGATCACCGATTTCAACAATGCGATCGACCGCGATCCCTTCGCCGGCGCCCGTATCTGGGCCGCGGCCAGAGCCTGATGAATACGGGCAAGTACGAGAAAGCGATCGAGGACTTCAACGCCGCGCTGAACGTCGACGCCTACAACAGCGAGGCGTGGGCCGGCCTCGGCTTCTGCTACGCCAAGCTGGACAATCGCGCCAAGGCGATCGAGTCCTACTCGCGCGCCATTCAGATCGACCCGGGCAACAGCGCCGCGCGGGCGGCGCTCCGGCAGCTGAGCTAGGCGCGCGCGGCCTCTGTTTGCCGATTGCCTTCTCTGCGCGCTTGACGAGCCGGGGGGCGGCGAGCCGCGCCGCCTGGCGGACTGGTCATGCTTGCCAATTCCCCTGACTTCCGCGCTTGCCCAGCCGGTGAAGTATAGACATCGTATCGCTCCACTTCTCCGTGAATTGCGGACGATATTCTGCTATAATTCCCGCCCGTAGCTTGTTTCTCCGTACAACCTTATTAGTTGTTATACAGGTTGCGCGCGATCGCTGCAGCACGTCGAGCGGGGCCGATCGACGTCCCCTTGCCGGCCAGCAGAGCGCGCACCCGCCGTGACTGACGCGCATCGTCCTTATCGAATTCGAGCACGACGAAACGGAACGGCGACGAGGGCGACATTTCGCTCCCTGTGTTGGCTCTTGAACGCGCCATAGAAGAACTCATGCGGCACGATGGCCGAGATCGCTACGTCGCCGGGCCTTGTTCGTCGCGCGCGTTTGGCGGCTTTGGAGGCGACGTCGTTCAGGAGGGCGATGACGGCGTTCGACCAAGAGATAGCGCATCAGCCGAAGAGCTTGTCGAGCGCGGGCGCTCCTGAGGGATCGGCTGTCCGTTGACCGCTCGAACGGTCACCGCCATCTTGCCGCCGTTGAGCGTCAGTCCGGCCTCGTAGCCGAATGTCGCGTCGCCCGAAACGGCCAGCGAGCTTCCTGCGTAGAGCACCGCCGACGCATAGTCCGCCACCGTGAGCCCGCCCGCGCCGACGTTGAACACGCCGTCGAGCAGCGTTTCGCCGCCGAGCGTCAGCGCGGAAGCGTTGCCGTTGCCGATAATGACCTGCGCCGCTCCGTTGGCCGCAGCTCCGATCATCACTGGATCGTCCGCCCCAGGCGCGAGCAGCGCCGGGTTCTGCCCCGCCGTCGTGTCATCCCAGTTCGCCGGCGCGTTCCAGAAGCCGGCGACCGGGCCGATCCACTGATACGAATTTGCGCTCGGGGTCGGGCCCGGAGCCGGGTTCGTCCCGCCGGCTAGGTAGTCGATCTGGGTGTAGCTGCCGTTGTCGACGGAGAGCGTCGAGAAGGCGTTGCTGTAGCCCGAGCCGATCGAAAGCATCGCAACCAAGCTTGAGCCGTCATACAGGCTCAAGATGCCGCCCGCATATTGCGCGCTGGTCGCCGCTCCCTGGTACTCGATCACGTCGGTCGAATTGAGTTCGTTGATCCTCGGAACCAATTGTCCCAGAGCGTTGAAGTCGTTGGGCGCCAGCCAAAGCAATCCGCCCGTTCCGGCGAAGTCGACCGCGACCTTGTCGGACGCGCCGGGATCGGACGCCGTCCACCACAAGCGACGAACCTTGCCCGATCTGCACGCTGCCGCTGCCGCTGAGGCCGCGGTCCGTGCCGTCCAGCGTGAGGGTTTGATCCGGCTCGACCGCGAGCGTGCCGTCGACGACGATGCCTGGCGCCGTGAACGACCCCGACTCCGTCACGGTGACGCCGCTGTCGATCGTGATGGTGGCGGTCGAAGCTGTGCCGGCCGTTCCGATCTCGATCGATGAAGTGCTGTCCGCCGATAAGGTGATGCCGCCGCTCGCGCCGTCCAGCGTTCCGACCTCGGCGCGGCTGTTGTTTGAGGCGTAGATCGATCCGCCATCGGTGTCGACCGTTCCGTCGATGGTGAGCGCGCCGGCGCCGGTCACAGTCAAGACGCTGCCGAGCGTCGCGTTGCCGGTGACGAGCAGCGTGCCGTCGGTCAGAACCATGTCTCCCGAGGGATCGAACGCGGCGGTCGCAGCGGTGAGCGAATCTCCGGCGTTGAGGTTGAGCGTGGCACCGCCGAGAACGGTGAGGGAGGAGGCGCCAAACGTTCCTTCGAGGGTCACGTTTCCCTCGATGGTCAAGGGCGGCAACTCAACGGGCGAGCTCGGCGATGAGCCGGCGACGTCAAGCGTTCCCGTTCCGAGCGTCAGCGAGGCGGCGCCGGAGTCGGAGAGCGCCGTGGTGGTGAGGTCGCCGCTCAGCGTCGTCGCGCCGATGATGGTTAATGTGGAGAGGGTCGCGGTCGAGGTCGTGGAGAGATCGAGCTCGGCGTTCTCGAGGGTGAAGGTCGACCCGAACGTCGCCGTTCCCTGCACGCTGGTCACGCCGCCGTCGAGCGTCGTTCCATTGGCGAAGGAGGCGCTTCCTGTATCCGTAATCGACGTGCCGGATCCTTGGAGCGTCAGGCCGCCAGAAACGGAGAGAGCCCCAGTGTCGAAGGTTGCAGGCTGCGACGTGGTTCCGAGGTCCGTCGAACCGGAGACCGTCATTGACGCGCTTTGGAGGTCGCCGGAACCCGTGACCTCCGAGCCCGGGCCGATGATGACGTCGTCGTTCGGGCCGGGAGGGGCACTGGCCGGCGCGCCGCCTACTTGCCAATTCGCAGGATCATTCCAATCGTTGGGATCATTGGGATCGGTTCCGACCCAAGTGTAAGTCGCCATCTTCCCCTCCTTCGAATCTCACGCGGTCGGCCTCGCTGCCGTCGGCTCCAGATGCGTCGTCCTTCCCGCCGGCGACGCGCGTCGAGAGGGGCCGCCGTCCGGCCGCAACGGCGAGTACGCGAGCGGCCGCCGCCTTCAGTTCGCGCAGGAACCGTTCGATCTCCGTCGCGCCAAGCGCAGCCGGATGGGTTGTCCCCGGGGCATCAAAGCACAGACCGAGCGCTCACCTTGTCATCTGCGCAGATGACATTGCGGAAATTATTTCGGGTGGCGAGCCGTCTCGAACCCGTGTCGCGCCAGGAGCGCCGCAAGCTCGGCGCGGCTGCGCAGATCGAGCTTCTCATAGGCGCGGCGGATGTGGGTGTGCAGGGTCGGCGCGCCGAGGCCGAGCTTGTCGGCCGCCTCCTTTTCCGTCGCACCCGCGGCAAGCGCGGCGATCGCCTCCGACTGGCGCTGCGTCAGTCCCAGCCGATCGCGCAACAGCGCCGGCGTCGGACGCTCGCGCCTCCGGTTCGGATCGACAATCCAGACGGTCGCATAGCCGGCGCCGGTGACGCCGAAACCGTTGGCGCAAGCGATAAGCCGGACGACCAGCTCCGTCTGCGCCGGGCCCATGAGGCGAAACTCGCCGCTGCGGCCGCCGGCCGCCATCCGCCTGAGCTTCGCGTCGGCCTCCGGGTCGTGAAGCTCGAGCCGGCCCTGATGCAAGCGGATCGTTCCCATCGCCTCGAGCATCGCTCTCGCCGCGGCGTTCGCATGGGCCAGCCGGGCCTCGCGGTCGATCAGCAGAACCGCGTCGCCGACGTCGTCCAGCATCAGATCTGCCGCGGCGAGCTCTTCCGCGGCCCGCTCCCGGTCCAGGCGGATCATCAGCGCCCGCCCGAAATGTCCGGCGAAGCGGCCGAGCGCGGCCAGATCGGCCACTTCGAAATCGCCGCGCGACTTGTCGCGGAATGCGACCACCACCGCCGAGGCGCTCTGCTTGAACAGCGTGGGGAACGCCATGACGCCATGGAAAACCCTGCCGCCTGAACCAGTCGGCATAGAGCTCGGTGCGGACGAATACGGCCTTCGGCATCACCATGCGGTCCGTCAGCGGCTGACGCCGGCGCGCGATCTCCCGCCATATCGTGTTGCCGGGAGCGAGACGCTGGTAGGTCGGATTGAGGTCCGGATCCATGCCGAAGGCGCCGAGACTTCGGAACGCGTGGGTCCGCATGTCCTGCATCCCGAGGCCGACGCCTGCGGCGCCGACGAGGCTCGCCAGTTTCGCCAGCGCGACCTCCCAGCATGCATAATCGGAAGCGCCCTCGTAAATGAGGCCGATGAGCTTGTCGTACTTGTCGATCAGTGTGGCTTTCCTCCCCAATGCGGTTCTTTGTTCTGCTTGAAACGCTCCTTCGTCAGATCGCGGACTTTTCTGGTCCCGATGAATTTCGGCGAGGCCGCCCGGTCCGCGCGATGAGACAGCGGCCGCCGTGGCGGACCCCGAGTTTCCCTTAACTTAATGACGGTCGTCAGCCTCACAGCCTGACAAAATGCCGCAGATCCAAGATTTGACATATTGATTGCGAAAGCGGCCGCTCGCGCTGTTTGCGTTTGTTTCCCCTTGCCGTAACGTTAGAGCACGAAATCGGGTGACGGTCCAACAATCATGTCAGGTCAAAAGCAGGTTGTTTGGAGAATTCGCGGGCGCCGAGCAATGGCGTTGGGCCCAGTGCAATCGGCCCGGCCGCGATGCGAAAAACGGGCGTCCAGACTACAGCCGCCGCCCTCGATTGCGCCCCCGATCGCCCATGATAGTCTCCCAAAATCCAGGGAGAGCCCATGCGCCGTCGCGACGTCCTCGCACTCCTCGCCGCGGCCGCGCTTCCGTGGCCGCGGCCGGCCCGCGCGGGAACGGCGGAGCTCGACGAGGCGGTCGGGTTCGCCGGTGAGATCCTGTTCCTGTCGGCGAAGGTCCCGGCGCTCGTCATCGGCGTCGTCCGCAACGGCCAGACCTCGATTCACGGCTTCGGCCGCCGCGAGGACGGCGCGAACGCCGAGCCGGACGGAAACACCCTGTTTCGCATCGGCTCGGTCACCAAGGCCTTCACCGGGCAGGTGCTGGCGGGCCTCGCGGCCGACGACGTGGTCGGTCTCGCCGACCCCCTGACCAAATACGTTCCCGACTTCATCGCGCCTTTGTCGGAGGGCGGGCGGCCGATCCGGCTCGTCGATCTCGCCACCCATTCCGCCGGATTGCCGCGCGAGGTCCCGCATGCGCCGGGGCCGCCGGACGACCCTTTCGCCACCATCACGCGCGAAGCCTTCGTGTCCTGGCTCAAGGCCAATCCGCTCCTGTTCACGCCGGGGACGGCCATCCTCTACTCGAACTTCGGCTTCGACCTGCTCGCCGCCGCGCTGGCCGCCGCCGCACGAAAACCCTATCCGGATCTCGTCGCCAAGCGCATCCTTACACCGCTCGCGCTCTCCGACACGACCTTCGCGCCCTCGGGAGACCAGTCGGCGCGCCTCATGCAGGGACACGGTTTCGACGGCGCCCTTTGCCCGTAGCCCCGACCGGATCGGTCATCGTCGGCTCCGGCGGCCTCTATTCGACGGCGCGCGATCTCTTGCGCTGGCTTGGATGGCATCTCGACCGGTTCAGCGCCGCGGGCGCGGCCGAGCGGCTCATCGACCACGCCGCCTATCTCTGGCGCGACGGCCTCAACGCGGTGTTCGGCATGGACGAATCCGGCCCCATGGAGGCGATGGGCCTCGGCTGGATCGTCATGCGGCCGGAAGGCGACCGGCCGCTCATCCTGCAGAAGGCCGGCGGCCTGCAAGGAATCTTCTCCTACGTCGCCTTCGCGCCGATGCGCGACATCGGCGTCGTGGCGGCGATCAACGCCTTCGATTTCAACGCGGGCCTCGCGATCGCCAAGACGGCGAATGACCTGATCGCCGCGCTCGCGCCGAGATAGAACTATCGCGTGACCGTGGGCGCCGCAGCGCCCATGTCCATCGAGATCATGCGGGCGGCTTCCACGACCATTCGGCCGAGGGCGGATACGCGCTCTTCGCCAATGCGCGCCATCGGGCCGGATACCGAAACGGCGGCGATGACGTCTCCCGTCTCATCGAAGATCGGCGCCGCGACACAGCGCAGGCCGACGGCGTGTTCCTCGTCGTCCACGGCGTAGCCCTGGTCGCGCACTTTGGCGAGTTCCTGCCGCAGCGCCGAGGGCGAGATGATCGTCTTCACGGTCAAGCGCGCCATGCCGTGCTGGTGGAGGATTTTTGCGGTAGCCTTGTCCGATGTCGCCGACAGGATCGCCTTGCCGACCGCCGAACAATGCATGGGCGTCCGCGTGCCGGGGCGGGCGAAGGCGCGCATCATTTCGCGGCATTCGACCTGCGCGAGATAGACCGCTTCGCCCTTGTCCTCGACGGCGAGATTGACCGTCTCGCCGGTCTCCTCCATCAAGAGGCGCAGGCGCGGGCGGGCGAGACCGACCAGGCTGCGCGTCTTGAGGAAGGCGCAGCCGGTGACGAAGGCCTGCACGCCGATCGTCCACAGCCGGCCGTCGCCGCTGAAGCGGACGTAGCGCTCCTGCTCCAGGGTGAGCAGAAGCCGATGCGCGGTCGAAGCCGGCAGGCCGACCTGCTGCGCCAGTTCGCTGAGCGACGCGCCTTCGTCGGTGGATTCCGCGATCCGGTTCAGCAACGTGAGCGCGCGCACGAGCGACTGGACCTGGTCACCGCTTCCCTTGGCGGCAGCAGTCCCTTTGGCCCTGCTCGCCGATCGACCTTTCGCAGCCGCCTGACGCGCCATCCAGTCCTCCCTCGCTTGCAATAGCGGTTTCGAAAACGCGGGAGCCCCGCGAATTCGCTGCGACTCCCGCTTCGTTTCCACCATACGGGAAAGTCGTGCAGGCGTCACCGCGATGCGCAAGAATTTGCGCTGACAGAAAGCCGCAACATTTTGATTTTCTGTGTTAATATCTGCCACTTTCCGTATCGTGGAATGCCTCTCGAACGAGGGCGATCGAAACTGTATGTTTGCTACCGAAGGCAATTCGGGAGGACGCGATGGCCAGAATGAACGCAGTCGAAGCCGCGGTGCTGGTGCTGGAGCGAGAAGGCGTGAGCGTCGCCTTCGGCGTGCCCGGCGCGGCGATCAATCCGCTTTACGCCGCGCTTCGGAAGCGGGGCTCCATCCGCCACATATCTGGCGCGCCACGTCGAGGGCGCATCGCATATGGCCGACGGATACTCGCGGGCCAAGCCCGGCAATATCGGCGTCTGCATCGGCACGTCCGGTCCCGCCGGCACGGACATGATCACCGGCCTCTATGCCGCCGCGGCGGATTCGATCCCGATCCTCTGCATCACCGGCCAGGCGCGCGCGAGCGCGGCTCTACAAGGAAGACTTCCAGGCGATCGACATCGAGGCCATCGCCAAGCCGGTGGCCAAATGGGCGGTCACCGTGCGCGAGCCGGCGCTGGTTCCGCGCGTGTTCCAGCAGGCCTTTCACCTCATGCGGTCGGGTCGACCCGGGACCGGTGCTCATCGACCTGCCGATCGACGTGCAGATGGCCGAGATCGAATTCGACATCGACACCTATCATCCGCTGCCCGTCTACAAGCCCGCGGCGACGGTCGAGCAGGCGCGGCGCGCCGTCGAGATGCTGAACGCGTCCGAGCGTCCGCTGATCGTCGCCGGCGGCGGCGTCATCAACGCCGACGCGAGCGATCTTCTGGTCGAGTTCGCCGAACTGACCGGCGTGCCGGTGATCCCGACGCTCATGGGCTGGGGCTCGATCCCGGACGACCATCCGCTGATGGCGGGCATGGTCGGCCTGCAGACCAGCCATCGCTACGGCAACGCCACGTTCCTCGAGTCCGACTTCGTGTTCGGGATCGGCAATCGCTGGGCGAACCGACACACCGGCTCGATCGACGTCTACACGCAGGGCCGGAAATTCGTCCACGTCGACATCGAGCCGACGCAGATCGGCCGCGTGTTCGGGCCGGACTTCGGCATCGTCTCCGATGCGCGCGCCGCGCTCGAGCTTTTCATCCGGGCCGCGCGCGAGTTGAAGAGCGAGGGCGCGCTGAAGGATCGCTCCGCCTGGGCGGCCGCGTGCCTGCACCGCAAGAAGAACATGCTTCGGCAAGAGCCATTTCGACACGGTGCCGCTGAAGCCGCAGCGCGTCTACGAGGAGATGAACGACGCGCTCGACCGCGACACCTGCTATGTGACGACGATCGGCCTCTCGCAGATCGCCGGCGCGCAGTTCCTGCATGTCTACCATCCGCGCAACTGGATCAACTGCGGGCAGGCCGGCCCGCTCGGCTGGACGCTGCCGGCGGCGCTCGGCGTGCGCGCCGCAGACCCGAACAAGAAGATCGTCGCGCTGTCGGGCGACTACGACTTCCAGTTCATGATCGAGGAGCTGGCGGTCGGGGCGCAACACAAGCTGCCCTATCTGCACATTGTCGTGAACAACTCGTACCTCGGCCTCATCCGCCAGGCCCAGCGCGGGTTCCAGATGGATTTCGAGGTGAGCCTCGCCTTCGAAAACATCAACGCGCACGCCGACGACGGCGACGCCGTGCCGGGCTACGGCGTCGACCATGTCGCGGTCGCCGAGGGCCTCGGCTGCAAGGCCATTCGCGTGAAGTCGCCCAACGAGTTCAAGGACGCCTTCGCCCGCGCCAGGACGTTGATGGAGGAGCATCAGGTCCCCGTCGTGCTCGAATTCATCCTCGAGCGCGTCACCAACATCTCGATGGGGACCGAGATCAACGCGGTCAACGAGTTCGAGGAGATCCTCTGCCTCGACCCGTCGCTGTCGATCCGCAAGAGCCAGGACCTGCGCGCCGTCGAAACGACGGCGCCCGAGCAGGTCGACGCTTTTGCGGAACGCCGCTGAGTTCAACTGTTACTCGGGAGCGCCCCATGCCCAAATTCGCCGCCAATCTGACTATGCTTTTCACCGAGGTCCCGTTCCTCGAACGCTTCGCCGCCGCCGCGCGCGTCGGGCTTCGACGCCGTCGAGTTTCTGTTCCCGTACGACTTCGAGAAGGCGACGCTCGCCGAGCTCTTGAAGAAGCACCGCCTCAGGCTCGTGCTGCACAATCTGCCGGCCGGCGATTGGGGTCGCGGCGATCGCGGCATCGCCTGCCACCCCGATCGCGTCGAGGAATTCCGGCAGGGCGTTCCGCGGGCCGATCGACTATGCGACGGCGCTCGGCTGCCCCAAGGTCAATTGCCTGGCAGGCACTTTGCCCCCGGGCGTCAGCGCGCAAGCGGCGAAGGAGACGCTGGTCGCGAACCTGCGCTATGCGGCGCCGCGCCTTGCCGACGCCGGGCTCGACCTCTGCTGGAGCCGGTCAACAGCCGCGACATTCCCGGCTTCTTCATCGATCGCACGGCGCCCGCGCTCGACGTCATCGCCGAGGTCGGCGCGAACAACCTCAAGCTGCAGTACGACATCTATCACGCCCAGGTGATGGAGGGCGACCTCGCCCGCACGATCGAGCGGGAGTTTCGCGCGCATCGGCCATATCCAGCTCGCCGACAATCCGGGCCGCCACGAGCCGGGAACGGGAGAGATCAACTTCCCGTTACCTGTTCCGCCGCATCGACGAGCTCGGCTACGCCGGCTGGATCGGCTGCGAATACAAGCCGCGCACGACGACGACGGCCGGACTCTCTTGGCTCAAGGCCTATCAGTCCCCGCTCGCCGCGACCGGCGGGTTTCCTGTCAACTGATCCCGAACTGGAGCAAAGTCATGACCAACATCGGTTTCATCGGCCTCGGCATCATGGGCACGCCCCATGGCCGGCCACCTGATCGCCGGCGGCCACAAGCTTTTTGCGTTCGGCCACCATGCCGTCCGCCGCAAGAGCTGATCGAGAAGGGCGCGCGTCGCGTGCGCAAACGGCCGCGACGTCGCGCGCCAGTCGGACGTGATCATCACCATGGTCCCCGACACGCCCGAACGTCGAAGAGGCGCTGTTCGGCCCGGACGGCGTCGCCGAGGGCCTCGACGCCGGGCAAGATCGTCGTCGACATGAGCTCGATCTCGCCGATCGCGACCAAAGAATTCGCCAAGCGGATCAACGCGCTCGGATGCGACTATCTCGATGCGCCGGTCTCCGGCGGCGACGTCGGCGCCAAGGCCGCGACGCTCACGATCATGGTCGGCGGCCCGGAAGCGGCGTTCGCGAAGGTCAAGCCGATCTTCGAGCTGATGGGCAAGAACATCAATCTGGTCGGCGGGAACGGCGACGGGCAGACGACCAAGGTCGCGAACCAGATCATCGTGGCGCTGACGATCGAAGCCGTCGGCGAGGCGCTGTTGTTCGCCTCGAAGGCGGGCGCCGATCCGGCGCGGGTGCGCCAGGCGCTGATGGGCGGCTTCGCTTCCTCGCGCATTCTCGAAGTGCACGGAGAGCGCATGGTCAAGCGCAATTTCGATCCGGGCTTCCGGATCGCATTGCACCAGAAAGACCTGAATCTCGCTTTGCAAGGCGCCCGAAGCCTCGGCGTGAGCCTGCCGAACACCGCAACCTGCCAGGAGCTGTTCAACGCTGCGGTCGCCGCCGGCGGCGCGGCCTGGGATCATTCCGGCATGGTTCGGGTTCTCGAGCGACTGGCGTGTCACGAGATCGGCCAGGACAAAACGGAAGCCTGAGCTTAGCGGGTGGCCGGCGCAAGAGCCGGCCGCCGGCAAAGACTAATCGACCCCGCGCGCTGAAGACGCCGAGGGAGGAGGCTGGCCATGGACGAGCGCGCCTTGCTACGCCGTATGTTCGACGCCGCGATCGCGGCGGCGTCGCCGGACAACGCGGTTCCCCTGCACCTGCCGCCGCCGCCGCGCGGCCGCACGATCGTCGTCGGCGCCGGCAAGGCCGCGGCCTGCGATGGCGCGCGCGGTCGAGGCGCACTGGCCTCACCGACAGGCCGCTCAGCGGCCTGGTCGTGACGCGCTACGGCCATGGCGTCGGAAAGCTCGAACGAATCGAGGTCGTCGAGGCGAGCCATCCCGTGTCCCGACGCCGCCAGCCGGGAAGCGGCGCGACGCATCCTCGACAGCGTGCGGGGCCTCGGTCCGGATGATCTCGTCCTATGCCTCATTTCGGGCGGCGGGTCGGCGCTCCTGGCTCTCCCTGCGCCCGGAATCGATCTCGCGGACAAGCAGGCGATCAACCGCGCGCTGCTCAAGAGCGGCGCGGCGATCGGGGACATGAACTGCGTCCGCAAGCATCTCTCGGCGATCAAGGCTGGCCGCCTGGCCGCGGCAGCCGCGCCCGCTAAGGTCGTGTCGCTGATCATCTCCGACGTGCCCGGAGACGATCCCTCGGTGATCGCCTCCGGTCCGACGGTTCCTGACGCCAAGCACCCTCGCTCAGGCGCGGGCGGTGCTCGAACGCTACCGGATCGAGGTCCCATCGGCGGTGCGCGCTCTGCTCGACGACCCCGCCGCGGAAACGCCGAAGCCCGGCGATCCCGTGTTCGCCCGTGTGACCAACCGGATCATCGCCACGCCGCAGGCCTCGCTCGAAGCGGCCGCGAAGGTCGCACGCGAGGCCGGCTATCAGCCTCTGATCCTCGGCGACGCGCTCGAAGGCGAGGCTTCAGAAGTCGGTCGCCTGATGAGCGGCATTGCGCGCCAGGTCGTCTCGCATGGCCAGCCGATCCCGGCGCCTTGCGTGCTCATCTCCGGCGGCGAAACCACCGTGACGGTGCGCGGCAAGGGGCGAGGCGGGCGCAATGTTGAATTCCTCCTGGCGCTGGCGATCGGTCTCGACGGCCTCCCTGGCGTCTACGCGATCGCCGGCGACACCGATGGAGTCGACGGAGCTGAGGAGATCGCCGGAGCGATCGTCACGCCTGACACGCTCAAGCGCGCCGCGGCGCTCGGCCTCGACGCCAAGGCGAGCCTGGCCGATAATGACGGGCATGGGTTCTTCGGGACGCTAGGCGATGCCGTCGTCACCGGACCGACGCTCACCAACGTCAACGACTTCCGTGCGATCCTCATCGAAAGAGGTCGGAGGGAGGCCGTCGAGTAAGTGTGAGCGGATGGCGGCCAGCCACAGGTCCGACGTCGGCCGGGCTGCCGGGCCGGTCGCTCCTGCCCGGCGAATCCCAAGCCCACCGCTCAGCCTTTTCCTGGGAGCGCGCCTATGATCGCAATGCCACAGCCCGACAGGACCGTCCTCGCTCGGCGTTCGGAAATCGTCTCCGCGCTGAGAAAGATCGTCCCCGGCGAGGGCGTGATCGATTCCGAGCGCGAGCGGCGCGCCTTTGAATGCGACGGCCTGACCGCCTACCAGCAGCTCCCGATGGTCGTCGTCCTGCCCGAGACGACAGCCCAGGTCGCCGAGGTCCTGCGGTATTGCAAGGCTAACGCCGTCAAGGTCGTGCCGCGCGGAGCCGGAACGTCGCTCTCGGGCGGCGCGCTGCCGCTCGAAGACGGCGTCCTGCTGGGCCTGGGCAAGTTCAACCGCATCCTCGAGATCGACATCGCCAACCGCTGCGCGGTCGTCCAGCCCGGCGTCACCAACCTCGGGATCACCCACGCGGTGCAGGGGGAGGGGCTCTATTACGCTCCCGATCCGTCGAGCCAGATCGCCTGCACGATCGGCGGCAATGTCGCGGAGAACTCGGGCGGCGTGCACTGTCTCAAATACGGCCTCACCACCAACAACGTGATCGGCGTCGAGTTCGTCACCATGGACGGCGAGATCATCCGGGTCGGCGGCAAGCATTTCGACGCCGGCGGCTACGATCTGCTCGGCGTCCTCGTCGGTTCTGAGGGAATGCTCGGCGTCGTCACGGAAGTGGCCGTGCGCCTCCTGCCGTCGCCTCCCGGCGCGCGTGCGCTCCTGATCGGATTCCCTTCCGTGGAAGGCGCCGGCGACTGCGTCGCCGCAGTCATCGGCGCGGGGATCATCCCCGGCGGCATGGAGATCATGGACAAGCTCGCGATCGATGCGGCCGAGGCTTTCGTCAACGCCGGTTATCCGATGGACGCGGAGGCCCTGCTGATCGTCGAACTCGACGGCTGCGCGGCCGAAGTCGATCATCTCGTCGCCGCGGTCGAGGCGATCGCCGCGGACCATGGCGCGACGAGCTGCCGCGCGAGCCAGTCCGAGAACGAACGCCTCCTGTTCTGGGCCGGGCGCAAGGCCGCGTTTCCGGCGGTCGGTCGCATCTCGCCCGACTACTACTGCATGGACGGCACCATCCCGCGCAAGGAGATCGGCAGCGTCCTGCACGCGCATGAAGGCGATGGAGGAGAACTACGGCCTGCGATGCGCGAACGTGTTCCATGCGGGCGACGGCAACCTTCATCCGCTGATTCTTTATGACGCCAACAAGCCGGGCGAGCTGCAGCGCGCGGAGGAATTCGGGAACGACATTCTCCGCCTCTGCGTCGAAGTCGGCGGCGTGCTGACCGGCGAACACGGGGTCGGCGTCGAGAAGCGCGACCTCATGGACACGATGTTCAACGAAGCCGACCTCAACCAGCAGCAACGCCTGAAATGCGCCTTCGACAGCGAGAGCCTGCTCAACCCGGGCAAGGTGTTTCCCACAGCTTTGCCGCTGCGCGGAACTCGGACGGATGCACGTGCACGCGGGCAAGCTGCGCTTCCCCGATCTGCCTCGCTTTTGACGGAGCATGCGTCATGACCATCCTTCGGCCATCGGACGAGAAGCAGGTCTCCGACGCCGTCGCCTGGGCGGCGGCGGAAAAGCAGGCCGCTAGAAGTCGTCGCGGGCGGAAGCAAGCGACGCGTTCGGTCGCCCGGTGAAAGCGCAGCATGTGCTCGACGTCTCGCAGATCGCCGGCGTCGTGAACTACGAACCCGCGGAGCTCATCCTCACGGCGAAGCCTGCGACGCCGATGCGCGGCGATCAAGGCGGAGCTTCAGGCGAAGCGGCAGATGCTCGCCTTCGAACCTCCAGACTGGCGCGAGCTCATGGGAACGAACGCCGAGCCGACGCTCGGCGGCGCGCTCGCCTGCAATCTCGCCGGATCCTCGCCGCGTGCGCGCGGGCGCGGCGCGCGACTTCTTTCTCGGCTTCTCGGCGGTCAACGGCGTCGGCGAAATCTGGAAGGCCGGCGGCAAGGTCGTGAAGAACGTCACCGGCTACGACATGATGAAGCTCATGGCCGGCTCCTTCGGCACGTTGTCGGTCCTTACCGAAGTCACGCTGAAGGTGACGCCGCGGCCGGAGACCGAACGTACGATCCTGCTGCATGCGCTCGCCGACGATGTCGCGGTCGCCGCGATGGCGAAGGCGCTGAACACGCCCTTCGAGGTTTCGAGCGTCGTCGCATCTGCCATCGCCCGCTGCTCGGCGCTCGCTGGTCGTGAGGTCGCGGAGGGTCTCGGCGCTGTCACCGCGATACGTCTCGAAGGTCCCGCGCCCTTCGGTCGCCTATCGTGCGGATGCGATCGAGAGCCTCTTCGGTCATGGCGCGCGGCTGGACGACGCCGCCTCGGCTCGGTTCTGGGAGGAGGTCGGCGAGGTTCATCGCCTTCTGCCGCCGAACGGGCGCGTCATCTGGCGCTTGTGCCCGACGCCGAACCTCGCGTCCGCCGTCGTCAACGAAATCCGGACGCGTTTCCCATCGGCGGAGGCGCTGTTCGATTGGGGCGGCGGCCTCGTCTGGCTGAGCCTCGACGCCGAGGAGGCCGGATCGGACGCCGGCGCCGCCGTCGTTCGCGCCGCCATGAAGCCGCACGGCGGCCACGCCACGCTCCTCGTCGCGCCGGAATCGACCCGAGAGCGCGTCGCCGTGTTTGAGCCGGCGGAGGGTCCGCTCGCCGAACTGACGGCGCGGATCAAGAACGGCTTCGATCCCATGAACGTGCTGAACCCCGGCCGGATGCAGAGAGAGTCGGTAACGGACATGCAGACCGAATTTCTCCGCAGCCCAGCTTGCCGACCCGGCCACGAACGCCGCCGAAAAGATCCTGCGCGCCTGCGTCCACTGCGGCTTCTGCACCGCGACCTGCCCGACCTACACGCTGCTCGGCGACGAGTTGGACAGTCCGCGCGGGCGAATCTATCTCATCAAGGACATGCTGGAGAACGATCGAGCGGCGACGCCGGACGTCGTCAAGCACGTCGACCGCTGCCTGTCCTGCCTCTCCTGCATGTCGACCTGCCCGTCGGGGGTCAACTACATGCACCTCGTCGACCATGCGCGGCATCACATCGAAAAGACCTTTCGCCGCCCTTGGCTCGATCGGTCAGATCCGTCAAAATCCTCGGCTTCGTCCTGCCGCGTCCGACGGTTTTCCGCACTGCCATGGCCGCTTCCGCGCTGGCGAGGCCGTTCGCCGGCCTGCTGCCCGACCGGCTGCGCGCCCCGCTGGATCTCGTCCCGAAGCGTCTTCCGGCCATGTCTGCCTTCGATCGACCGCAGGTCTTCCCGAGCGCGTCGTCGAAAAGGCGTCGCGTCGCGCTCCACACCGGCTGCGCGCAGCAGGTGCTCGCGCCCGAGATCAACGAAGCCACGATCCGCCTCCTCACCCGGCATGGCTGCGAGGTCGTGATCGCCGAAGGCGCCGGCTGCTGCGGGGCTCTGAACCATCACCTCGGCCAGGACGGTCGCGCCTATGCGCGCGCCAATATTCTTGCCTGGAGCCGCGAAATCGAGCGCGGCGGTCTCGACGCCGTCGTGATCAACGCGTCCGGCTGCGGGACGACCGTCAAGGACTACGGCTTCATGTTCCGCGACGACCCCGAGCTCGCCGACAAGGCGAGCGCGATCTCCGCCCTGGCGCGGGACGTCACCGAGCTGATGAGCGAAATCGGCCTGCAGGCGCAGGCCCATCCGACCGGCCGCCGCGTCGCCTACCACAGCGCCTGCTCCCTCCAGCACGGGCAGAAGATCCGCAATGAGCCCAAGCAACTCCTGAAGGACGCAGGGTTCACCGTGCTCGATCCGCCTGAAGGGCACCTCTGCTGCGGATCGGCCGGAACCTACAACCTGCTGCAGCCGGAGATCGCGACACGTCTGCGAGACCGCAAAGTGGCGAATCTCGAAAGCCTATCGCCCGATCTGATCGCCGCCGGCAACATCGGCTGCCTCACGCAGATCGCCAGCGGCACGACCCTGCCGGTCGTTCACACCGTCGAGCTGCTCGACTGGGCGACCGGCGGACCCAGGCCACGCAATTTGCCCGCTTGAGGTCACTGTAACGTGCGTCTGACCGTGCGAACGAGCTCGCCGAGCGTCACGGAGCCTGGCGCTCGAACTCTTCACCAAGCCCAGGCTCGAAGCCGATCGGCCGAAGGTGCTTGGCGGCCGCGGCGTCCGCCGCGGTCGGAGAGGCCATCGAGCGAAGGTCGACACCATCGCCTGCATGTATCCGTCGTGGGTGACCTAGAGCAGACTCGAGTCAAATTGTATCACAGCTGCTGGCAGCGCATTCGGCGGATTTGAAGATGTCGGCGCAGGCTTCGACGCGACCCCGAGAAACAATTTCTTGACAAGAGCTCCAAGTCATGTTCTTGATACGTTCCAAGGACCGGAGATCGTCCTTGTCTGCTTTCCTTTCAGGCTCGCGTATCGAAGTCAGTCCGGTGCCGAGATGTTGATTAGGAGCCGCGCCGCCCATGTCATGGCCGCTCAACCGGCAAATTCGGTCGTAAGACTTTGACAGACATACGATTTCTAGGAAAGTTTCTGGAAAGAATCGGAAGGAAATTGATCGTTTTCGGAGCGAATTGGAAGGCCTGAGGGAATTTTTTGGAAGCTTTCCGAACGAAATGGAGGGTCGTCGGCGTCCAGCCCCGTCATGGCGGGCGACGATTCCAGTCGATCGGAACCTGCTCTAACCGTCGGAGCCCCTAACCGTCCAAGCATAGGCGACACCATGTCGCATGGCGATGTGCTGTTGCCGCCGGCGTTTAGGGCTAGAATGCCGTCCCAGCGAGTGGGCGCATGGTAACTTTTGGACTTCGGCGATTTCAACAAGACGGCCAGCTGCGGAGGAGACGATGATCGGCCTTAGCCTCAGAGAGGAACTGGAGCAGCGCGGCATTTCCCGGCGAGACTTTTTGGGATTTTGCGCTTCGATGGCCTCGATCCTCGGCTTGCCGGGCGCCACAGCGGCCATTGCCGAGGCTGTGGAAAAGGAGCTGAGGCCGATCCTGGTCTGGCTCGAATTTCAGGACTGCGCCGGCAACACGGAATCCTTCCTGCGCGCCGGCCATCCGACCGTCGCCGATCTCGTCCTCGACACCATCTCGCTCAACTATCACGAGACCTTGATGGCGGCAGCGGGCAGCCAGGCCGAAGGCGCGCTGAATGAGACGGTGAAAAACAACAAGGGCAAATACATCGCCCTTGTCGAGGGCTCGGTTCCGACCGGGGTCGACGGCGCCTATTGCACGATCGGCGGCCGGTCCGCCCTCGATATCGCGCGCGAGGTCTGCGGCGGCGCGGCGGCGACCATCGCGGTCGGCACCTGCGCCGCCTTCGGCGGCATCCCGGCGGCGGCGCCGAACCCGACCGGCGCGCTATCGGTGGCCGACGCCGTGCCCGGCGTGCAAAACCTGATCAACATGTCGGCCTGCCCGGCCAACGCCGAGAACATCACCGCGCTCATCGTCTATTACCTGACCTTGAAGCGCTGGCCGCCGCTCGACCAGTATCGGCGTCCCCTGTTCGCCTATGGCACGAGCATCCACGACGGCTGCGAGCGGCGGGCGCATTACGACGCCGGCCAATACGTCGAAGCCTGGGGCGACGAAGGGCACCGTCACGGCTACTGCCTCTACAAGATGGGGTGCAAGGGCCCGGCGACGTCGCAGAACTGCCCAACGGTGAAGTGGAACGAAGGCACGAACTGGCCGATCGGTTGCGGTCACCCCTGCATCGGCTGCGCCGAGCCGAATTTCTGGGACACGATGACGCCGTTCTATGGGCGCCTCCCCAATGTGGCCGGCTTCGACGTCGGCGGGTGGGTCGACACCGTGGGCCTCAGTCTCACCGGCGTCGCCGCAGCGGGCGTGGTCGCGCACGGCGTCGTCCAGGCCGTGCGCCATCGGGGCGGCAGACTTCCTTCTTCTGAAGATTGGGGCTCGGAGGGCGAAAAATGACGCATGTTGTCGTCGACCCGGTGACGCGGATCGAGGGTCACCTTCGCATCGAGGCGGAAGTCGACGGCGGCGCCGTCAAGGAGGCGTGGTCCTCATCCACGATGTTTCGCGGCATCGAGCTCATCCTGCGCGGCCGCGATCCGCGCGACGCCTGGGCTTTCGCCCAGCGCATCTGCGGCGTCTGCACCACCGTTCACGCCATCGCCTCGATCCGAGCCGTCGAGAAGGCCATCGGCGCGACTCCGCCGCCCAATGCGAGGCTGTTGCGCAATCTGATCATGGCGGCGCAAAACGTTCAGGACCATGTGGTCCATTTCTATCATCTGCACGCGCTGGACTGGGTCGACATCGTCAGTGCGCTGAGCGCCGACCCGGCCAAGACCGCCTCGCTGGCTCAATCGATCTCCGACTGGCCGCTGTCGAGCGCCACGTACTTTTCCGGGATGCAGGGTCGCCTCAAGGCTTTCGTTGAGCGCGGCCAGCTCGGGATCTTCGCCAACGCCTATTGGGGTCACCCGGCCTATAGGCTGCCGCCCGAGGCCAATCTCATGGCTTTTGCGCATTACCTCGAAGCGCTCGACTGGCAGCGGCGCTTCATCAAGATCCACGCCATCCTGGGGGGCAAGAATCCGCACCTGCAAAGCTTCCTCGTCGGCGGCATGGCGACCCCGGTCGATCCCGATTCGCAGTCTGCGCTCAATATGGACACCATCGCGGCCCTGCAAAAGCTGATCGCCGACGGCCACGACTTCGTCAGCCGCGTGTACCTCCCGGACGTATTGGCGGTTGCGTCCTTCTACAAAGATTGGGGGTCTATTGGCGCGGGCGTCGGAAATTACATGGCGTACGGCGACTACCCAATGGACGACGGCGAAAATCCGGAATTGTTCCTGCCGACCGGCATCATCAACGGCCGCGATCTGACCAAGATCGCCACCGTCGAGCCGGCCAAGGTCAGCGAGTGGGTCGCCCATTCCTGGTATGATTATTCAGTGGGCGATGACCAGGGGCTCAACCCGTTCAAAGGCGAGACCAACCCCCACTACACCGGACCGAAGCCGCCGTATCAGCTGCTGGACGTCACCCAGAAATACAGCTGGCTGAAATCGCCGCGCTATGACGGCCAAGCCATGGAGGTCGGGCCCCTGGCGCGGATGCTGGTCGCCTACGTCTCGGGACGCCCGACGCGCGTCAAGCAGCTGGTCGACACGACTCTGTCCACTCTCAAAGTCGGGCCCGAGGCGCTGTTCTCCACCCTCGGCCGGGTCGCCGCCCGCGCCATCGAGGCGCAGGTCCTGGTCGAGTCGATGGACATCTGGGTGCAGGGCCTCGCCGACAACATGGGGCGGCGCGACTACCGCATCCAGGACAATTCGAAATGGGATCCCAGCACTTGGCCGGCGGACTGCCTCGGTTACGGCCTCCACGAGGCGCCCCGCGGGACGCTCGGGCACTGGGTCCACATCAATAAGGGCGCGATCGTCAACTACCAGTGCGTGGTGCCGAGCACGTGGAACGCCGGTCCGCGCGACGCCAAAGGCCAGCCCGGCCCCTACGAGGCCTCGCTCGCGGGAACGCCCGTCGCCAAGCCCGACCAGCCGCTGGAAATCCTGCGCACGGTGCATTCCTTCGATCCGTGCATGGCGTGCGGCGTCCATGTGGTCGACGCAATGAAACGCGAGCTGGCTCGCATCAGGGTAGTGTGAGTGTCATGGCAGTTTCGCATGCTGCGCCCATTGGCATCGAGCGGGTCTATGTCTGGGAGTTGCCAGTGCGTGTAACGCACTGGGTTCTGTTTTTCTCGATACTGATCCTATCCGGCACCGGCTATTATATCGCTCAACCCTTCATCAGCGTTCCCGGTCCGGCGAAAGATCATTTCGTGATGGGAACGGTGCGCGCCGTTCACCTCTATACTGCAATTGTGTTTACGTTGGCGGTGCTGGTCCGCATCTATTGGATGTTTGTCGGCAATAAATACGCGCGCCTCAGCGAGTTGATCCCGTTTTCACGCCGACGTTGGACAAGCCTTTGGGACTCGTTCTTGTTTTTTTGCTTCGTCAGGCGCGATCCTGCGCCCTATACAGGCCATGACGCCCTCGCGGGGGCAACTTACGGCGTACTTTTCGCAGTTTATCTGGTGCTGATTGCGACCGGCCTTGCCCTCTATACGGTCTACTGCGCCTGTGGATTCGCCGTTTCAATTCTTCCGGAATTCTCGTGCCGGTGTTCGGCGGTTTGCAGGTGGCGCGGCTGATCCACCACATCTGCCTGTGGGTGGTGCTAGTCGCGGCGGTTATCCATATATATTCTGTCTTTCTTTGGTCGTTTGTCGAGCGGGCTGGGGAAGTCGAACTCGATGTTCTCCGGCTACAAGTTCTTCCTGAAACGCAAAGCAGACCGCCCGTGACAAGCGAACTCGCGCCACAGGCCGCAAGAAAGACCATCGGCCTTCTCGTCCTCGGGCTGGGCAACGTCCTGCTCGGCGACGATGGGCTCGGCGCCGCCGCGATCGCCCGCATCGAGCGCGACTATCGCATCCCGCCGGGCGTCCGCTTCGAGGACGGCGGCACGCTCGGACTCTCGCTTCTGGGGCTGATAGCGGATTCGGACCGCGTGATCCTGGTCGATGCGGTGCGCGCCGAAGCGCCGCCGGGAACGCTGGTCCGGCTGGACGGGGCGGATGTCGCCGATGCGGTCTGGAATCGCTTGTCGCCCCACCAGGTCGGCGTTGCGGACCTGCTCGAGGCGGCGCGGCTGATCGACTGCTACCCCTCCGCGGTCACGCTTCTCGAACTCGTGCCCGAGGTCATCGACCTGGCGGTGGTTCGCTCGAGCGCCGTCGACAGCGGGCTCGATGAGCTCGTCGCGGCCGTTGTCGGCGAGGTGCTGAGCCTTGGCTACAGAATGGTTCGAGAACCGGAGGAGACTGCAAGCGGGCGTCGCCCTGTTGACAATCTCACTCGTCATTTCGGGATGTGACGGTGGGACGCCAAGCGCGCCTGCCGAACTGTTGTCGTCACCCGAGGCCCGACAAGCCGGCGGCGTCCTTTTCTCGGCCCACTGCGCCATCTGCCACGGCGCCGGCGGGCAAGGCCGCGGCGAACGGCGTGAGGGGATGAACCCTCCGCCGGCCAATCTGACATTGCCGCCGTGGTCCGAACCAGCGAATGCGGGCCGGACGTTTCTCGCCATTCGAAATGGCGTGCGCAGAACCGCCATGCCGCCATGGCCCGTGTTCACCGATAAGCAGGTCTGGGAACTGGCGGCCTATATAACGTCGCTCGCAGGCAGCTAGCTTGGTAGCTCGCGATGTCGGCCTACACCGAACGACAGCATCTGCCATACACCGCGCCGCAATTGTTCGATCTCGTGGCGAATGTCGAACGATACCCGCAATTCATGCCCTGGGTGATCGAGGCGCGCGTCCACCACCGCAAGGACCACAAAATCGCAGTGGTGATGACGATCGGGGTCGGACCGCTGCGCAAGCGGTTCTCAACGATCGCGACGCTCGATCGACCGCATCGGATCGACATCACAAGCCGTGATGCGATGTTCGATCGTTTTGAACAGCGCTGGAGCTTCGAGCCTGCCGCCGAGGGCGGCACGAATGTCGAATATCACGTTGTTTTCGAATTCCGATCGCTCATGTTGCAGACGCTCATGGGAGCATCACTTTCCGACCAGGCGATCGCGACGATGTCGGCCTTCAGACGTCGCGCGCGCTGGCTTTATGGCGCGCCTGAGGGGTTCATCGAGACCGCTCCCGCGAGTTGAGTGCGCCAAATGTGAGCCGGAGCCAATGAAGCGTAGCGCGACAAGGCGAGACGCGCGAAGCGGTCGCGGCGGCGTAGGGAATCGCGTCTCCTTCCGCCTCAGGGCGGCGATCCCGTCAGGCGGGGTATCGCTGGCGCAGCACCTTT
>CAWFVS010000052.1:0-69726 GCA_963819255.1 uncultured Alphaproteobacteria bacterium | reverse complement strand
GCAACGCTTCCGTCCGTAAGAAAGCAAGCACCGCCTTTGTCCACCTTCTGCCGCTCCGGCTCCATCATATCGAACACGAAGGCCGGCGATGCCGCCCCGACCGGCCCGCCTACCCCTCCCCCGAACTTTTTCCGTTCCCCCGCTCGTCTTCGCCCCTGCGGTTGAAACACCGGTTTGCCTGGACCTTTTGATCCCGGAAACTGATAGCCCATCTGCGTCACCGAATTCACGACGGCGCAGGAGAGTTCGGCCACGTGCTGGCGCAATTGTGCAAGATGCGCAACATCAATCGGCGTCTCCCAGACACCCCGCTTTTTGTCCACATAGAAAGGAACAGACCGACCTTGATTGTCAGGACTTCGCCATGAACCATGACAAATAACATTTCGCCGAGATGCCGCTTCGCGAAGATGACTAAGCAAGTTCGCGGTTCAGTATGTCCGCGTCGCCATTGGCGCGCACCGCTTCCTCATAAGAGCTAATGAGGCCGCCAAGCGGGTCAGTGAGCGCCTTCTCAAGCGTCGGCAGCCACTTCCTGTACTTTTCGTCAATCATGTCGGCGGGGACTTTCCGCGTTGCCGTGAAAGCGAAGATAGCCTTTCCCAGGGTCTCTTCAAGAAAGCCGAAGGCGGCAACTGCCCGACCCAACGCTTCCCAGAATTCGGCCCTGTGCCGATGGGTTGGGAAGTGCGCTGATAACCGTTCGCAATCGACGGCAAATCGTTTGATTTCCGTTTCGTCAGTCATTTTTGGCCACCCCCTTCGGCCGCCAGCCCAACTACCTTCTTCGCCAGCTCCGGATTGAGCCTCACCACTCCATCCTCTAGGATCGTGAAGTCTGCCGGATGCAGCGCCTCCGACTCGAGGAAGGAAGGCGCAGCCCTATCCACGTTCGGGCGTTCCAGCTACGTTGGCCTCATGCCACCTAATGAGCCGAGAGTTCCCCCGGCTTTGCCGGGGTGGCCGTAGAAGTTTGACGTTTTCTGGGGTCCACCGCGACTTTTCCTTTTGTGAGCCGCCAAGCACACGAAGGGTCAAATCACGATGGACGAGTTCGAAAGTTTAAGTCACTCAAAGAGTGGGAGTGCAAATATCACGTCGTTTTCATCCCGAAATTTCGACGTAAGGTCCTGTACGGCGAGTTGCGCAAGCATTTGGGGGAAGTTTTCCGAAAGCTTGCGGAACAGCGTGAAAGCAGGGTGGAAGAGGGGCACTTGATGCCCGATCATGTCCATATGCTGCTGTCGATTCCGCCAAAATATGCGGTCAGCCAAGTCGTGGAGTACATAAAGGGCAAGAGCGCGATCCATTTGGCGCGGGTCTACGGCGAGCTCAAGCGTGGGTTCATAGGGCAGCACTTTTGGGCGCGTGGATATTTCGTCTAGACCGTAGGTCGGGACGAAAAAGTGATCCGAGATTATATCAAGAACCAGGAGAAGGAAGATCAGCGACTAGATCAATTGAATCTGTGGCGCTGAACGGCTGCCTATAGGCAGCCCAATAAACCGGGGACGCGTCAGCGTCCCCTTCCGCCGCTTTGAGCGGCTCACATCTCAAAGCCCCCGGCTTTGCCGGGGGATGGTTACTTGACAACTAGCGCTCCTAGTGCCCGCATGTATGAGCGTGGTGCGACCGTGTCCTATCCGAAATGGAGCTATTCAGTCTCATTGACCGGCTACAGGCTGGTCCAGGGAATTGGGTGGAGCTGGAGAATGGATAATATTCCTGTGGAGATACAGGCTATTCTAAATGAAATCGATACAGCTATAGAGGCAAAATTATATTATCTCGCCATAGCAGTGGCTCTATCTATTCCAGACATTTGCGCTTGCTTAGAACAAGATCAAGACGAACCGCAGTCCAGGAGGGGTGTTAGACACAGGTATTCGACTTGGTGTGATTTCGAATCTATCCTTCGAGCATTTGTCGGGCGACGACCTCTATTACATCCGATGTGGCGTCGCGCATAGTGGCCACGTTTACAAAAACAATTCCAAATTTGACAGGGTTTTGTTCACTGTTGAGGGCTCTCCGTTTCGCGCTCCGCAGGGCGCAATTATCAACATGGAAACAGGGACGACCCTCGGTGGCATTTCCGTTGTCGATTTGCGTCTGTCAGGCAAGTTGCTGATATTTGATGTTGGTTCCTTTTGCGGAACTATAATGAACGCGGCTCGGGCTTGGGCTATATGCAAGACAGACGATCCAATCGTTCAAAGAAATCTGCCGATGCTTATTCGATATAGATCAGAAGGACTTCCACCCTTCATGGTTGGAGCGCCAATCATAGCATAAAGCGAGTGAAGCGGGGTGCTCCAATTTACAACGGCAGTGAGAGACCGGCCACCCTTCTCGCCAACTCCGGATTGAGCCTCACCACCCCATCCTCCCGGATCGTGAAATCGGCCGGATGCAACGCTTCGGACTTGAGGAAGGTAAGCACCGCCCGATTCACCTTCGGCCGCTCAGGCTCCATCATGTCGAACACGAAGGCCGGTGCGCCATCGCGATCATAGTGCATGATCCCGAGCGTCGGGTCATAGCCTTCCGCGACGGCTTGGATTTGCACCTGACTTTGAAGGACAGCGTAGGCGTAATTCAGGATCGCATTCACCGGATGCGACGCGTTGCGGCTTCCGGTGGCGTACACCCGGGTAAAGCGAGGTCCAACGGTTCGCCATTCGTCCGGAATGGGATGGCGTGCGGATGCTCGCCATAGCAGCGAGGTCGCATACCAAGCGCGAAAGTAGGCAACTGCGCTTTGTGCTTCCAACAGTCGTAGCTGGTCGACGGTCTGCGGCGGACGGTTCGTCAAGGTCGCGAGATCATCTCGGGCTCGCTTCATGGCCCTGTCCCATGCGAAGGACCGACGAAGCGACGCGTCCAAATGCGCGGATTTGCTCTGCTTCGGCGGCAGCGTGAAAAGAGACGTGTTTGCTCGAGAGTTGGCCGATGATCGCCTTTGGATCAGCCGTTAGGAACTGAGCTGCGGCCGCCGAGTAAAAGGACCTTGGCGGACAGAGGTGGATCTCAGGGATGTGGTTGGCGGAGCTGAATTGCATAGAAGCCGCTACCGTAATGATGATCGCATATGAATAGTTAACGCGGACCATCCACACTAATATATATCGCTTAACCTTCAACTCCAGATTATTCGCCTTAGCTCTAATGACGATTTATCCGCTTCACCCTTTTCAGCGTTGAAAATGCCCTTTATGTGCAAATTATTTAGAAATTTCGTGTAATGAATATTCAATAGCAATGGGTTCTTCTGGAACGCTTCGCCAATTTGCCATTGCTCAAGAAAATCGACGGATTCTAGCTGTTTACTTGGCTTTTTATATCTATTTCCGCCCTTGTAAGTGTTGGAATCACAACAATTACCGGCACGCCCGCGTGTTTGTTTATCACTTGCTGATATTTATTGATATTGAAGACGCTAAACGCTTCCCAAAACAGATTTGGTGCTTTGGTTTGTCCGACGTACCACGGTGTGTATCCTTTACCTGCGCGTAGCGCAAAAATATAACACCCACACGCGGTAGTAAGTCCGCGCTGACTTTTATCTAGATTATTTGCTAAGACTTTGAGGCCGTCAAGATCGATAAGGGTCTTTTTGTCGTTACGGGGAATATCGAAAGGACCACACACATCGAAGTTCATGCAACTGAGCCCACATTGGTATTCTGAAGCCGAGTTAAATGCACATGGAAACACAGGGTCAAGGAGCAAAACGTCGCGCCTTTTGGAACGGCCTGGATCGGTTAGCCTTATCACACAATTGCGAAGCAGCTAAAAATCTGCGGCACGATATCGCCAAACAGGGGGACGTAGAAGGTCGTCATGGTTGCGCTGTTGCGACGTTGTATCGAACGGGTTCTCGCAAAAGCCCGCGGTCGTCAGGCGGATTTCCGGTCCGACGCGTGAGGAAACCAGAGCGTTCAAAGGTGGATCGGGTTGACCTATCGTTCCTGAAATCCGTGGCGCTGCACACTTAGGGCTTTATAATCCGCGAGGAATGGGGTGGTGAGGCTCGAGGAGGGTGGCGGGGTTAGTAATACGAGTAGATTAGGTCTTCCGGTTACGGACCCGTCGCCGCGTTTAGTAAGCGGTCAAATTCCTTATCGATCGGCTCAAGCCCGACCAAGATACCCAATAGCGTTGTATATTCGTCTTTGGGATCGACCGCTTTCTTCACGTGGCTCTTACCACTCGTATGAGCTACTATCCCCCGTCCCTCTCCGAATGTGCTCATTGTTTGAAGAAACAGCGTATCGCAGTTTGACATGTTAAATCCAATTGGGATGAACATCTCCATGATATTTTTTTCCTTAACTCCATGATTTTCCATCCTAATTCTTCTTTGATAATCTGATACACATCTCGAGAATCGGTCATCTATTTTTATTCTGCTCTCCCAATCCTTCATTTTATTTGGATCTGTTGTGGATAGTGTTTCGGGTGGACGCTCGGCGGTTTTACCACTGAACCCAATCAAATGAAACGTCACTACCGAAACAAACCTGCGGGTTTCCCAAGCTTGGAGAGCGGTTGTGGCTACCTCTAGGGCTCGGTCTTCAAGATAAGTTTCCAACTCCGCGTGGGCCAAGACCCGGAATGACAAGGCGCACGTAGTTGTGCGCAATGGTTCAGCGTAGCTGCCTGTGGGATCGAACTCCGCCGGCAACAAAAGGTCTTTCAACTCCTTGATCCGCGCCTCAAAATCTTGAAAGCGACTCGACGGCATTCAACGGAAACCGTTGAAGGTAATGCGCGCTCGCCCATCGTCTCTCTCAGCGAGTGCGGGGATATTGAATTGTACGCCCAGCAAAGCACGTAGACCGTCACCCCACTTCGATAGTCGCTCGAACGTGTGGGGAATTCCGGCAGTATCACTCTCTACAGAGTCCACGAACGCCTGATCCGCAAGACACCGATCGTACAGTTGGCGAACGGCTTGGTCATTGGCGCCCATTGCATCTCTAATATTCCTATCTGCCGCGTAGAAAATCAGTGCGTCAAATATAGCGCGATTGAATGAGCGTGAACCCGGCTTTCGGGCCAATCTTTCATTTCCAAATATTCTGGCTAGGGTGTCGACACCGTAATTGAATTGCTCAAGATCGTGACGGACTGATGCTTCCTCAAGTAACCAACGTTCATTCAGCTCCGTACAAGTATAATCCAAAAATTCCTTTATACGGCCAGAATATTCTGGTAAAAATCTCCTATAAGCGAGATAGCGAACCATAAGTTCGACGTCGCGCATACGGGGGTCAGGGGTCGACCTACTTAGGAGCGTCTGAACGTGCGTCGACGTGAGCGCAGTATCATCGATGAAGTCCGAGAATGGTCCTGGAACCATCGCTTGGCGAAGTTCCTGAGGTGATAATTTCACACTTCCCGTATTTAGGCGTAGGAAAACGGTGTGCAAAAAATTCGTGTTGGGCCAATTTCGAATTACAACGGTTCTGATCGTGTTATTGATGAACGCATTGAGATCGTCTCGTCGGGCAGGGTCTCCCTCAAGTTGTGTGAACGTCCTCTTGCTAAGATCCGTCCGCACTTCTAGCCCCACCAGGCGAAAGTTATTTTTTTCTCCTTCTGCGTTTCCCGTAAACTGTAGTAACGTTAGGAGACGTTGTTTCCCATCTAGTACGATAAATTGTCCTCTTTGTCCCCTTTTTTCGGCTAAAACGATCTGAGGAATGGGAAAACCGAGGATAACACTCTCTATGAACCGACCCTTACCGCCGGGCGACCAGGCATCGCGCCGTTGGAAACGCGGATTTATGTCGATGTTTTTGCTTTTCAATTGGGAGATAATGGTCCCCACGGTCCAATCGGACGAGTATAGGACGGCGTCAGAATATGCGGCGGCCTCGTTTGGATCTAAAACGGTGTCGTCTTCATCGACGAACTCGAGATCTGGATCAGCCATTTGTCACTTCAGCTTTCAATTTCCTCAAGTCTGTCGGCTTGTCAGGACCTTAGAATCACACTGTTGGAATGTAAGTGAATTCAATCGTGACGACCTTCTAACAGGTTCTGTGCGGGTCGCCAGATCACTCGCCCCTCAACGCGGCGTTTCGGTAGCAGGCCTATCTGATCCACTTATGTTCTAATTGGAAACGTAGAGATGTACACCAAAAATCGTTGAACTGGTATTTTTTCGGGAGATCACTTTACCCCCTCGGAACGCTTGGATCGGCAAGATGCGGACGAGCGGCGCGTACGGCCGAGGGAGCCCATTCCCCGCGCGGCCACGGCGGGTCGAACCAATCGCCATGCTCGTCAAGATCGTGCAAGCGGGCTGGAAATGGCGCCGCAACCCGTTGAAAAGGCTGAATTGGCGGCCGGAAATTGGATGACCTACCACGCTAGGCCCTTGGTCGTAACCACCGCCTTGGGAGTTACGCGCTTTTGGCTCTGTCTGTGTATTCAATTGAAAAGACTAATGTTTATGATGGTCATAGGAATGGCTCCGATTGTGCGGCTGCACCAAAACCCGTGGCTGGCCGTGACAAGCCAGGCTCGTCCCGGCCATCCACGGGGCCGCGCCGCAAATGGCGGTTTGATGGACGTCCACGCCTCGCCGAACGTCTCGGCGAGCATCCGCTCCTCGGACCGCGATGAGGCGGGTCTGAATGAGCGCCGCGCAGCCGGCCGCGACGACGAACGGCGTGAGGGCGCCGAGCAGCAGCGCCGCGCCGATGAGGATCAGCGCCATGCCGAGATCCATCGGGTCGCGGCTCAGCCGGAACACGCCGCTCGTCGCCAGCCGGGGGAGCGATCCTACTTCTTCAGCTCATTGGCGAACACGGTTTGCTTGATCGTCGGCAGCACCTCGTCGAGGTTCTTCTGCGAGACGACGATGATCGGAACCAGGACCTGCTTCGGCGGCGTCTTCCCGTCGAGGTGATCGAACATGGCCTCAGCGGAGCGCACGCCCATGAGATAGGGCTGCTGCATGCCCGAGGCGACGATCTTGCCCTGGCGGATGAGGTCGATGAACTCCGGCACGCCGTCGAAAGCGGCGAGCAGCACCGTGTCGCCGCGATGCGCCGCTTCGATCGCGCGCACCGCTCCGAGGGTCGGCGTGTCGGTCTGCACGAAAATGCCGTGCAGGTCGGGATGCGCCGTCAGCATGTCCTGCACATACTTGAACGTCTCGTCGGCGGTGTAACGCTGCATCTGGTCCAGCGCGACCTCCTTGATGTCGCCGTTCTCCTTCATCGCCTCGCGGAAGCCTTTGGTGCGGGCCTTGCCGTTGTTGCGGGCAAGCGAGATCGTCACCAATCCGACTGGCCCCTGGTCCCAGTGGTGCTCTTTGAGCGCGTTCGCCAACGCCACGCCGGTGTCATACGCCCCCTTCTCGTTGTCGGAGATGATGAAGGAGACATAGTTGCCCGAGACGGTGCCGATATCGGCGATCACCACGGGGATATTCGCCTTCTCGGCCAGGGTCAAAACGCTGGGCGCTGTCGAGGAGTTGGTCGGCGAGATGAGGATGCCGTCGACGTGTCGCGCGATCGCGTCCTGCGCATTCTTGAGCTGGGTCGCCGCATCGTTGTGCGAGTTGTAGTCGGTGACGGTGGAATTGTGCTTCTTGGCCTCGTCCGCGATGCCTGCCGCGAGATACCGCCAGAAAGGCAGATCAAGTCCTGGCGTCAGATAGGCGAAGTGGCGTTCCTTTTCCTGCGCGTGGACCGGACCGACGAGCATCAGGGCGATCGCGGCTGCGATCGCCGCGCAAAGCGATTTGCTTCTCATCGTGTTCATTCCTCCCAAGAGTTCGCCGCCCTTCCGCTGGCCGACATCGGCCAGCTTCTGCCGGGACCCGCCCGGACGGCATGGGGCGGCGGCATTTCGAGTTGGCTCAATCGATTCAGACGTCCTCCGTCTCGAGGCGGCGCATGCCCGCGCGAGCGCTGAGGAAGCGCTCGAGAAGCACGGCGGCGACGATGATCGAGCCGATCGCCGTGCCCTGCCAATAGGGGTTGACGTTCAGGAGATTCAAGCCATTGCGGATCAGCACCATGATGAACACGCCGATGAAGGTGCCGATGATCGTGCCGCGTCCGCCGAAGAGGCTGGCGCCGCCGATCACCACGGCGGCGATGGTGTCGAGCTCGAGCCCGGTCGCGGCGATCGGGTCGATCGACAGGATGCGAGCGGCAAGGAACACGGCTGCGACGGCGCTTAAGGCGCCGGAGATGACATAGACGAGGATGCTGTAGAAATCGACGCGAAGGCCCGCGGTGCGCGCCGCCTCCACGTTGGATCCGATCGCATAGATGGTGCGGCCCCCTTTGGTGAAGGTGAGGTAGTACCAGGCGATGGCGTAAAGGATCACCAGCACGACGAAATTGGTCGGAAGGCCCAGAATGGTCGAGCTCGCCAGCTCGCCGAGCGATTCCGGCAGCTGGGTGATCGAGTTCGCGCCGCTCAGCACGTAAGCCATGCTGCGGCCGATTGACATCATGCCCAGCGTGACGATGAATGCGGCGACCCGGCCCTTGGTGATGATGAAGCCATTGACAAAGCCGGCGAGGCCGCCGGCGAGGATGGCGACGATGATCGCGATCGGGAGCGGCGCCTGGGCGAGGGCCAGGCCAAACACGATGCCGGTGGCGCCGGTCAACGAGCCCACCGAGAGGTCGATGCCCGCCGTCAGGATAACGAAGGTCTGCCCGATCGCGACAATGCCCGTTATCACCGACTGGTCCATCAGGTTGAGGATATTGCTCAGGGTGAAGAAGTAGGGCGAGATCAGCGACAGCGCGAGCGACAACAGAACCAAGAGCGCGAGCATGCGCAGCTCGAGCTGCGCGCCGCGAAAGAGCCGACGGATCGCTCTAGGACTGCGTCGGGACGCCGCCTCGATCTTGGTCGTCACGTCAGGCGCCTCCCGCCGAGGTCATTGCCGGTGTGGCCTGTCCGGCGCGTATCACCCTTTCCACCGCCGATGGATCCGGCAGAGGGCCGCCCGAAGGCAGCGTCAGCCCGATATGCCCTAGGTCGTGGCCGCGATGGCCCCGCAATGGCGTCAGCAGGCTGGCCCCCGCCGGTTCCGACAGGAAACGCCGGGGCCTCTGCCGGAGAACCTCTGGGATCATCGTGCGACCGATCTCCGGAAAGCCGCCACGCGTAAAGCCGATATTCGGCGCGTTTGAAGCCGTCACCGCGTCGAAGCAATAAAGCCGCTCGCCCTCAACAAAGATCCAGTAGGCGACGCCTCCGAAGCGCCGAACAAGGTCGTCGAGAACGAAGTGTGTCGCCTCGGCCGAGCTGCGCGGCGCCGCGAACATGGCGAGCTTCTCGACATCGATGAGGTCGCTCGGGATGCTGGTGACGTCCGCGCCGTCGCTGATGACGACAATGCGGTCGGACACTCCGATGACTTCTTCGAAATCGGAGGAGACGAGCAGCACGCCTAGGCCCTGTTGGGCGAGACGGCGAATCATCGCATAGACCGTGCTGCGCGTGCCGATGTCGACCCCGCGGGTCGGCTCGTCGAGAATGAGCAGCTTCGGGGACATGAGAATCCAGCGGGCGAGAACGATCTTCTGCTGCATGCCGCCCGAAAGAGTCAGGATGCTGTCGTCCAGGATGCGCGGCGACAGGCTGAGATCGTCGAGAAGCCGAGCTATCCTCGCGCGCTGCTCGTCGTAGCCCAGACCAAGGCCGCGCCGCCGGCCGAGATGAGCGAGGAGCAGGTTCTCGCGCACGGTGAAATCCTGCACAAGCCCTTGCCGGCGCCGGTCCTCCGGAATGAAGCCGACGCCGGCGCGGACCGCCTCGGTCGGGGCGCGCGGCCGGTAGGAGGCGCCGGCGAGGCGGACGTCGCCGCCTTCGATATGCCGCAAGCCGAACAGCGCCTCGACGCATTCCGAGCGTCCGGCGCCGACCAGCCCGGCGAGGCCGACGATTTCGCCCTCGGCGACCTTGAAAGACACGTCCCTCACGCGCGGGGGAACGGCAAGATGATCGACCTCGAGCACGGCGCCGCCGCTGCTGCGCGCGCCCCTTCCGGCGGCGCCGTGCGCGTAGATATCGGCGATTTCGCGTCCCACCATAAGCCGGACAAGCTCCGCCGGACGCATCTCCGTCGTGGTTGAGGCGTCGGCGACGACACGGCCTTCACGAAAGACGGTGATGCGATCGCTGATCTCGAAAATCTCCTCGAGCCGGTGCGAGACGAAGACGAGCGCCTTACCCTGTTGGACGAGGAGGCGCATGACGTCGAACAGTCTGTCGACCTCGTTGGGAGAGAACGAGGCGGTGGGCTCATCGAAGATGATGACCTTGGCGTTGGTGGCCAGCGCCTTCAGGATCTCCACCATCTGCCGCTGGCTCGCCGGCAGATCGCGCAAGGCCGCCCGCAGCGGCAGACGCCCGCGTTGACCGAACTGATCGAGCAGCGCCGCGGCGCGCGAGGCGAGATCCTTCCAGCGAAGCCTGCCGGGCGCGCTGAACTCCGGCAGATAGATATTCTCGAGCACGCTCAGGTCCGGCGCCAGACTCGTCTCCTGCATCACCATCGTCACGCCGGCGCGGATCGCCTCGCGTGCAGAGGCGAATCCCGCCGGCGCGCCGAAAAGCTGAATCTCGCCGCGATCGGCCGACAGGTGGCCGGAGACGATGCGGGACAAGGTCGATTTGCCGGCGCCGTTGGCGCCAACCAAAGCATGGATCTCCCCGGGCCGTAGCGTGAGGGCCGCGCCGGAGAGCGCCTGGGTGCGCTCGAACGCCTTCCAAATGTCGCGCGCCTCGAGCGCGAACTCGGGCACGCTTTCCGCTGCCGCAGTCGCGCTCATAAGAAGCCCTCTGTGACAAAGGCGACGACGCGCATCAGCTCCCTGTCACCGCGCCGGACATACCGGAGATGGCCCCTATGAAATTCGACCGAGAGCGAGCCGGCGTTCAGGACATGTCCTTTCTCGTCGGGCTCGTTGGTCCCGAAGAGGATGACGCTGTTCGACGCTCGTTGCGCTTCCATGGCTCCTCCCGTTTCTACTCCCCGCACCCTCTTCGGGTCGTCCGCCGGCTGCTTCGTTTTCTCACACGCGGCAGCCCCAGCGCCGCGTCCAGCCGAGGCCCGCTCGCGTGTCACCGGCCGGGCGGTATTCGCAACCGACCCAACCACCGTATCCGACCTGGTCCAGGAGCTCGAGCAGATAGTCGTAGTTCACCTCTCCGCTGTCGGGCTCATGGCGCTCAGGGACGCCGGCGATCTGCACATGCGCATAAGCGCCCGCGAGGCGTCGGATGTGCATGGCGAGATCGCCTTCCGTGATCTGGCAGTGGTAGAGATCGAGCTGAAGCTTGAGATTGTCGGCTCCGACCGCTGCGATCACCTCCATGGCGTCACCCGTGGTGTTGAGAAAATAGCCTGGCATGTCGCGGACGTTGATCGGTTCGATGAGCAGCGTCACGCCTTGCTGGGCGGCGCGCTCGGCGGCGCGTTTGAGATTGGCGACGTAGGTTTGCCGTCCTTCACGTCGATCCCGGTCGGAGGGCCAGTTTCCCGCCATGACATGGAGGCGCTGGCACATCGTTGAGCGCGCATAGGCGAGCGCCAGCTCGAGCCCCGCCATGAATTCATCTTCGCGCCCGGGCAAGGCGGCCATCCCGCGTTCGCCCTTCGCCCAGTCGCCGGGCGGCAAATTGAACAGCGCCTGCGTCAGGCGGCGCTTCTCGAGGCGCTCCGCAATTTCCTCGGCCGGGAAGTCGTAAGGAAAGAGAAATTCGACGCCCGCGAAGCCGCATTCCTCCGCGGCCTCGAAGCGGTCGAGGAACGGCGTTTCCTGAAACATCATACTGAGATTGGCGGCGAGCTTCGGCATTGTGGGCTTTCTGACCGATCAGGAGGGCTTCAGCGCGGCGACCTGCTCCGGCGTGAGCAGTCTGAGCTTGGCGCCGCCGAGAAGCAGGAAAAGCTTCGCGGTCTCCTCGAGCTCCTCGATGGCGTTGGCGGCCGCGTCGAGCGAGCTGCCCGCGACCACCGGTCCGTGATTGGCGAGCAACACCGCGTGATGCTTGCCCGCGAGCTTTCGCACCGCGTCGGCTAAACTCAGATCGCCGGGCGGGTGATAGGGAACGAGCGGCAGCCGCCCGACCCGCATGACGTAGTAGGCCGTGATCGGCGGCAACACGTCCTCGGCGTTGACGTCCGCGAGCGCGGACACGGCGACAGAGTAGGTCGAATGCAGGTGCACGACCGCGTGGGCCTGCCGGCGTTCGTCGTACATGGCGCGATGGAGGAAGCTCTCTTTCGTCGGCGGATCGCCGGAGACCAGCCTGCCTGCCCCGTCGAGCTTCGAGAGACGCGCCGGATCGAGCCGGCCGAGAGACACATTGGTCGGCGTCATCAGCCAGCCGTCCTCGAGCCGCACGCTGATGTTGCCCGCGCTCCCGAAGGTGAGCCCGCGCGAGAAGAGCGAGGCGCCCAGCCTGCACATCTCCTCGCGCACCTTCGCTTCGCTCATTTGAGACATGCGATCGCCTTCAGGAAGAAATCCTCTCCGCCGAAATTACCCGACTTGAGCGCGAACGCCAGTGTCGGCTCGCCGAGACTCGCCGTCCACGGAACCCCTGGTTCGATCTGCGGGCCGATACGCAACTCGGTGACGCCCAGCGCCTGGACAACGGCGCCCGAGGTCTCGCCGCCGGCCACCACGAGTCGGCGAACCCCACGCTCGACAAGTCCTTTCGCGATATCGGCGAGGGCCGTTTCGACAAGCGAGCCCGCCCGGTCGCGGCCGAGACGATCTTGCGTGGCTCGCACGTGGTCAGGGTCGGCGGTCGCCGACACGAGCAGCGGTTTCTCGCCGATGCGCGGCAGCGCCCATCCGAGCGCGCGCTCTACGACGGGCTCGCCGGCGGCAAGGGCCAGCGGATCGATGTCAAAAACCGGGTTCAATCGTCGCATGAAAGCCACCTGCGCCAGGGTGGCGGTCGAGCAGGAACCGGAGATGACCGCGGAGGGTCCGGGCGCGGGAGGCAAACGGTCGGCCTGCTGCGCCTCCCGCAGCAGCCCGGCGCGGCGAAAATTCTCGGGCAAGCCGAGCGCGATGCCGGAACCGCCCGTCACCAGCAAGCAATCGGAGAGCGCTTCGCCGAGGGTGAAAAGATCTTTATCGTTCACTGCATCGAGGATTGCGTGGCGGCAACCCTCCTCGCGCAACTTCGCCATTTCGGAGCGCACCGCCTCGGCGCCGCGGTTTACCGTAGCGAGGCGCACGAGACCCACGTTATGCGGCGTCTGGCGGGCCAGGACACGGCGCAGGTTAGGATCGCGCATCGGGGTCAGCGGGTGGTCTCGCATGCCGGATTCCGAGAGCAGCACGTCCCCGACGAAGAGATATCCGCGATAGACGGTGCGGCCATTCTCGGGAAAGGCCGGACAGAAGACCGTGAAATCCGCTCCGAGGGCGTCCAAAAGCGCATCGGCGACCGGGCCGATATTGCCAGCGTCCGTCGAATTAAAGGTCGAACAGTATTTGAAGAAGAACTGCTTCGTGCCGGCGGCGACGAGCCATCTGAGCGCGGCCAAAGACTGTACGACAGCCTCGGAGGCCGCGACGGTGCGCGTCTTCAGCGCGACGACAATCGCGTCGACGGCGTCCGGGACGGGGCGGGTCGGCGCGCCGATGAATTGCACCGTGCGCATGCCCTGGCGGACAAGGGTATTCGCGAGGTCGGTCGCCCCCGTGAGGTCGTCTGCAATCGCCCCGAGCAGCAAAGTCATATCGCCTCTCTTCAGGGTTTCAAGGCCGTCCTATCGCAGCGGGATCAAATATGCATGGCTCTCAGAGCCTACGAGAAACAGGGACGCGAGACGAGGCCCACGCCCGCACCGATGATCCAGAACGTCCACCGCAAGGGCCGTCTTTACGCCCCGCTTCTCAAAGCCGCTTTGAGCATCTCCCGCACCGCCGCCGGCTCGTCGAAGCGCAGGGTGACCGGAAGGGTGACGACCGCCTGCGCCTGCCGCCGGGTCAGCCGCACGCGGTCCTTCTCTGTGGTCGCCAGCAGCGCGCCGCGCCGCACCGCCTCCTCGATCAGCGCCTCGATCTCACGCTCTGTGAAGGAGTGGTGATCGGCGAAGTCGCGCGTCGCGACGAGCTGCGCGCCGATGCGCCGGAGCGTCGCATAGAACTTCTCCGGCCGTGCGATGCCGGCGAAAGCCACCACTTCGCGGCCGATCAACGGCGCGGCGGCCAGCGCGTCTGGCTCGAGGCTGGCGCGCAGGATCGGCTTGCCGGGCGCGGCGGCCGAAATCGCCGGCGCCGCCGATTCGTCGCCGCCGACCACGATGAAACCCTGCACATGCGTCGACTGGGCCGCAACCGGGGCGCGCAAGGGCCCCGCGGGGATGCAAAGCCCGTTGCCGAAACGCTCGACGCCGTCGACCACGGCGAGCGCGAGGTCCTTGGCGAGCGCGGGATTCTGCAATCCGTCGTCGAGCAGGAGGACCTGGGCGCCGGCTTCGATCGCCATCGCCGCGCCCCTGGCGCGGTCCGCTCCGACCCAGCAAGGCGCGACCCGGGCGAGCAGCAGCGGCTCGTCGCCGACCGTCCTGGCGTCGTGGACGTTCAGATCGACGCGGACAGGCTCGTCCCGCTTCGCGCCGCCGTAGCCGCGCGAAAGAAAGGCGACGCGCTTGCCGTCGTCGATCAGCATCCGGGCGAGGGCGATCGCCGCCGGCGTCTTGCCGGCGCCGCCGGCGACGAAATTGCCGACGCAGACGACCGGCGCTCCAGCTTTCCTGCCGGGCCGCTTCATGCGGCGGGCGGTCGCCGCGCCGTAAAGCGCGCCGATCGGCTGAAGAAGGCGAGCGAACGCCGTCGGTTTTTCGGGGCGCCAGAAGCGCGGCGCCCTCACCGCGCCGACCCGGCGACCGGGAGCAAGGGGGCCAGCGCCTTCATCGAACGGTCGACCGCGCCCGCCCGCCGCTCGATCGCGTCCGCCGCCGCGCGCGCCATCGCGCGGATCCGCGCCGCACTGGCGAAGAGCGCAGCGAGCGCATCGCCGAGGTCGGCGGGATCGGCGATCTCGAGCGCCCCGCCCGCTTCGTCGAGCGCCCGGTAGACCTCGGAAAAATTCGCCACCCTCGGACCGTGCAGGATGGCGGAGGCGAGCCGCGCCGGCTCGATCGGGTTCTGTCCACCCCCGGCGGAAAAGGACTTGCCGACGAACACGACGCCGGCCAGGCGGTAGAAAAGCCCGAGCTCGCCGATCGTGTCGCACACATAGATGGCCACGCCCTTCCCGGGGCGGTCGCCGCGAGAGCGAAGCGCGCAAACAAGCCCTTCGGCTTCAAGCGCGTGCAGGATCGCCTCGCCCCGCTCGGGGTGGCGGGGCGCGATCAGCGTCAGCGCGTCCGGGAAGATCCGCGACAGGCGCTTGTGCGCCTCGGCCGCGATCGCTTCCTCGCCCTCGTGCGTCGAGGCCGCGATCCAAATTTGCCGGCCGGAGGTCAGGCCTGTGAGCTCGGCGAGCTCCCGCCGGTCGGCCGGCAGGGCGGGCGCGTCGAACTTGATGTCGCCAGCGACAAGGACGGTCGGCGCGCCGAGCGAAAGCAGCCGCTCGCCGTCCTCATCGCTGCGGGCGAGGCAAAGGTCGAAACGACCGAGCAGCGCGCCGATGAATCCGGGCGCCCTGCGCCAGCGGTTGAACGAGCGCTCGCTCATCCGCCCGTTGATCATCGCGAGCGGCAGGCGGGCGCGCTTGGTCTCGTAGATCATGTTCGGCCACAGCTCGGATTCGGCGACCAGCGCCGCGTCGGGGCGCCAATGGGCGAGAAAGCGGCGCAGGTAGAACGGAGTGTCGAGCGGGGCGTATTGATGCAGCGCGCCGGGCGGCAGGCGCTGCGCGAGCAGCGCGGCCGAAGTGACCGTCCCGGTGGTCACGAGCGCCGCCGCGCCCGCCCGGCTGATGCGCTCGACGAAGGGCAACAGCGAGACGGCCTCGCCGACGCTCGCGCCGTGCAGCCAGACGAGCTTTCCCGCCGGCCGGGAGAGTCCCGGCCGTCCGCGCCGCTCGGCGCACCGCCGCGGGTCTTCCTTGCCGCGTCTCAGCCGGATCGACAGAAAAGGGCCAGCGAGCGGCGTTCCGAGCGCGGTGAGTAGACGATAGCCGGTGAGCGACAGGGGCGTCGTCATGCCGTTCTCAGATGCGCGCCCGGGTCGGCCGCGCCGACCATGGCGTAGCCCCGGCGGTGGGCGTCGTCGAGCCCATCTTGCACCAGGAGGCGAGCCCGCTCCAGCGCCGCATCGTCCGCGTCGGGGGCCACCCGGATCAGGTCTCCGGCGACCACGATCGCGCGGCTGAACGGCAAGCCGAGCGTGGCCCGGTCCCAGGAGTTGAACTGGATGCGCCGGCTAAGGACGACAGCGGTCGGAACGATTGGGCGGCCGGACAGCTTGGCCAGGGTCACGATGCCCATGCCTGCGACCCGGGCGCGCTTCGGCACGTCGGCGGTCATGGCGACGGAAGAGCCCGAATCGAGCTGGCGCAGGAGCTCCCGCATGGCCGGCGCGCCGCCCTTGTAATATTGCCGATCGACGGGGCCGCCCGAGCCGCGGATCGGCGTGATGCCGAGACGTCGCGCGGCGATGGCCTGGGCGCCGGCGTCCTCGTGGCGCGAAATCAGCACCGCGAGGCGATCCATTGTCGCCGGACGGGCAAGCGGCATCATCAGATGCTGCCCGTGCCACATCGCGGCGATCAGCGGCAGCTTGCCCTCGACGAAGGCGTCGAGATCGTCGGGAACGGTCGTGAAGCGGCCGGTACGCTGAACGATCCGCAAATAGCTCGCAAGCAGAAAGCCGATCGCTTCCTGCCCGAACTCGGACCTGCCTAGTCGTCTGGCCATGAGAGCTCAGGCGATCCTCGTCGGCGGCGCGATTTCCGGCTCGATTAGCCGATGCAGATGCGCGATGAAATAGCGCGTCTGGGCGCTGTCGACGGTCTGCTGCGCCTTAGCGCGCCAAGCCCGCTCGGCGCTCGCATAATCGGGGAACAGGCCGACGACGTCGATCTTCGAGACGTCGCGGAACTCATGTGAGTCGAGCGACTTCAGCTCGCCGCCGAACACGAGGTGCAGGCGCTGCGGCTTTTCGTTTTCTTGAGCCTTCGGCTCGTCGAGCGTCAAGGCAGGCTTTCCTCGAATACTTGGCGCGGGCTTTGCCTTTGCGGCGGCGAAAACGCAAGTCGCGAATGAACGCAGTCGCGCCGATTTCACGCTGTTGCGCCGGTCGCGGCGCGAAAGGCGCCAAGCAATCGCGGCGCCAGCGCGTCGGGCGTCGCGAGCAAGGGGCCGCGGCGAACATGCGGACGGTTGTAGGTCAGCCGTTCGCCCGAGGCGTCGACGAGGCGGCCGCCAGCCTCCTCGAGAAGGAGATCGGCGGCGGCGACGTCCCAGTCATGCGAATTCCCCGCAGCAACTGCGAAATGGATCGCGCCGCGCGCAGCGAGGCAGAGCCGATAGGCGAGCGACGGCACCCGGGGCGAGATTTCCACCATCGCGGCGAGCCGCGCCCCGATCGCCTGAAGGATCGGCTTCGGCCCCGCGGCGCTGAACCGGCGCGGATCGAGGGGCGCCAAGACGGAGATCGGCGCGCCGTCGACCTCGGCGCCCCGCGCCGCGCGCGGCGGTATAAGTCTCCCCGAGCGCCGGCGCATGGACGACCCCCGCGACCGGCCGCCCGTCCGCCACTAGCGCGACAGAAACCGCCCAACGCGGATCGCCTCCCATGAACGCGCGCGTGCCGTCGATCGGATCGACGATGATGAGCATGCGACGCTCGAGGCGCTCCGGATCGTCGGCCGTCTCCTCGGACAGCCAGCCCGCCTCGGGAAAGGCCCCGCCGAGGTGCCTCTTCAGGAAAGCGTCGACGGCGAGATCCGCCTCGGTCACCGGGGAGCCGCCGGCCTTCGAATTGATGCGGGCGGAGGTCGCGGCGCCCTGGCGAAAGAAGGCGAGCGCGAGCGCCCCGGCCTCGCGCGCGGCTTCGGCCAGACGATCGCGCGCGGCGAGCGCGCTGTGATCCGCGTCGACGCTCAAAGGGAATGTCCGAGGCGCGAGGGAAAATCCGGGCTAGGCTTTAGCCCTGCTTGCCGGGGTTCGCAATCGCGGACCGGGTTTCCTGGGGCGGTTCCCCCTCACTGGGTCGAAATCGCCCGCCGCAATTGGCTCACCAGCTTTTTCAAGGCGAAGCTATCGGCCGCTCTGCGATAGCAAGCCTTTGGCGATCGCCGTCCATTCCTCGTCGAGCGAGGTCCGGCAGACCGGCTTTCCGGCCCGCCGATACCAGTAGGCGGCGTTGCCGGCGTCGCCCTCCTTACGATGCAGATAGGCGTGCACCCAGTCGCCCGTCCCGCCCTCGTCGGCCTGCGCGGCCTCGTGCGCGCCGTCCCAGTCGCCCTTCGCGTCGAGCCAGAGAGCGCGCAGCGCATCGCTGAGCCCCGCGGGCGGCGAGGCGGATTCGAGCGAAGCCCGGAAAGCGGCCAAGTCCATTGCGAAGGCTCCTATCTCGTCTCGCTTAAGGCGAGCCGTGCGGCGAAGGCGCTCATCAGCGCCGCGAAGGCGTAGTCGAACAGGCGCAGCGCGCGGGGATTCTGCTTCGCGCCGGCGACGAAGCGGGCGGCGAGCAGGATCACCGTGGCGTTCACGACGCTTGTGATCACGATGAAGCCGAAGCCGAGCGCGAAAAGCTTCATGGCTGCATGCGGGTCGCGCGCGTCGATGAACTGCGGCAGGAAGGTCACAAAGAAGAGCACGATCTTCGGGTTGGTCAGATTGATCAGGAGGCCGTTCAGGAAGGCGCTGCGGCGGCCGCCGGCGCCTGCTTCGGTCCTCAGCTTCAGCGCCGTCCCGTGGCGGATGGCCTTGTAGGCGAGCCACAGCAGATAGAGCGCCCCGGCGATCTTGACCGCCTGATAGGCCTGAGCCGAGGCCGCGAGCAGCGCCGAGAGGCCGAGCGCGGCGGCGAAGGTGTGGACGACGAGCCCCGCGTTCGCCCCAGCCTGGGCGGCGAACCCTTGCCCGCGCCCGCCGGCTAGTGTCCGCGAAAGGAAGACCGCCATGTCCGCCCCCGGCGTCGCGGCGAGCAGCAGGCAGGCCAGCAGATAGCCGGCCGCCACCGAGGAACTGGGAAAGAAGGAAGTCATTCAAGCCCCGCGCGGCTTCAACCGAGCGGCGGCGATCATCGCGTTCGACGTGTCGTCGCCGAAGCCCGGGACGAAGGGAGCGCCGTCCCGTGCCTGGTTGGGCTCGGCCAGCGCCTCGCCGATCGCCATGAGATCGGACATTGCTCACCTGGTCGCGACGGCCACGGCTGCGCCCGCCGTCGCGCCGCTTGCGGCGCGACGGCGGGCGCAGCGCATGGCGCGGGCGGAGCGGAACAGCGCTCGGGCGCGGTTCGCTGCGAGCGCATAGGCGGCGAGGGTCGAGGAAATCACGACCATGCAGAGCGCCGCAAGCTCAGCGATCGCGAGCGGCGTCAGCGTTCTGACGTCGACGACGAGCGGCATGATCGAGAGAAAGAAGACCATCACCTTCGGATTGCCCAGGGTCAGCGAGAGCGAGCCGAAAAAGGCCCGCCAGCCGCGCGAGGCGGCGGGCGCCCGGTCCCCGGCCGCGACCGGCCCAGTCGCCATCCTCCATGCGAGGTAAAGGAGATAGGCGGCGCCGGCGTATTTCAGCGCGAGGAACAGTCCGGCGACGGCGTTGGCGAGCACGGCGAGCCCCGTCGCCGCGACGATGAGCCAGATCATGTCGCCGACGACATAACCGGCGATGAACGGCGCGACGCCGACGAGGCCGTGGCCGAGCACGCGCGCCACGAGCGCCGCGATCCCGGGTCCCGGCGTGGCGACCGCGGCGAAATAGACAGCGGCGAACAGGATGAGGGAAGTCGTCGTCACGTCGCCCTCTTGGCTTTGCGCCTGGCAAGCGCGTTAAGCGCCTCGACCAGGGAGGAGAAGAACATCGAGGCGTAAATATAGCCCCTTTCGATATGGAAGCCGAACCCGTCGGCGATCAGCGTCATGCCGATCATCAAAAGGAAGCTCAGCGCGAGCATCACCACCGTCGGATTGCGGCGGAGGAACGCGCCGAGGGGCCCGGAGGCGACCATCATCACCCCGACCGCCACGACGACCGCTGCGACCATGATGGGAAACTCGGTTGTCATGCCGACGGCTGTGATGATGCTGTCGATGGAGAACACGATGTCGATGAGGACGATCTGAATGATGGCGGATCCGACCACGAGCCGCGCAGCGGCCGCCTCGTCTCTGCGGCCGCTGCCCGGCTCGACCCGCTCGTGAATCTCGACGGTCGCTTTCCAGACGAGGAAGAGGCCGCCCGCGAGCAGGAGCAGGTCGCGGAAGGAGAACGGATGGCCGAACACGAACGCGAACGGCCGCGTCAGGCGGACAATGGCGGCGGCCGAGCCGAGCAAGGCCAGCCGGAAGAGGAGGGCGAGCGACAGGCCGACGATCCTGGCAAACCGCCGGCGGCCCGCCGCGACCCGGTTCGACAGGAGCGCGACGAAGACCAGATTGTCGACCCCGAGCACGATCTCCATCGCGATCAGGGTCGCCAGCGCCGCCCACGCAGAAGGGTCGGCGGCGAGTTGGGTCACCGTTTCCATGCGACGCCTTCCTTCGTCCCGCGGCCCCGGCGCCGCCGCCATCACCAAACGCGGCGCAGCCTCCAACGTCTTCGCATCCCGCGATATCACAAAGCGCCAGCGCAGTGGCTCCAGTGGAGTGTGCCAGGCGTGCGGCCCCATTCCCCGCGGCAGGGAAAAGATCAGGCAACTTCTCGAATTTCGGCCGATTCGGGCAAAAACCGTCCCGAAACGTCCAGTGATTTTAGCTGGTTCCCGGAATATTCCCTACGCGGTCGAAAAGAGACAATTTTCGGCCCATCAGGGAATCAAGGCTCCCTGTTCGGCCGAATGCAGGGATATCTCGCGCCCTGATGCGCCGCCTGCTCGACGCTTTCCGCGCGCAAGGCGGCAGGCGGAAAAGGTCGGCAGGCGATGCGGGCCTACTTCCCCTCGAGTCGCTCGACCATCTTCCAGATCGCGCTGATCTGCACACCCTTCTTCGTCAAATACTGCCCATCACCGCCGTAGCCCCACCAGTTCCAGCAGCCGTTCGGGTTGATGTTCGCCTTGCCGGTCAGCCAGAGCGACGATGGAAGCTCGGCGAGGGCCGTCGCGTGCGCCTGCGGATAGAGGACGATGATCCGGTTGGAGTTGGCCCATTCGTTGAGGCCGATTTTGGTCGTGAAGACGTTACCCAAGACCTCGGCAGACTGCGTGCAGCCGTGCAGCGCGACCTGCAGACGGCAGGTTTTTGTTGCACCTGGCTCGCAGGTCTTGGGCACGTAGAGGTAGCCGGTCCTGGCGAGGCCGTTCGCCGCCGCGGCCTCGTCGGGGACGAACTCCGTCTGGTCGAAGGCGACCATGCGACCGGTTGCCTTGCCGGCGGGCGGCGCGAGACCCGCGCCGTAGATCGCCTTCAGCTCCGCGCCGGCCTGATCGTAATGGCAGTCGTCGATGTAGGGCGGCGCGTTGGCGGAGCAGGAGTTTCCGAAAGCCATCGTCACCCAGGAATGGCCGGCCCTTTCGGCGGGCCCGCTCCTGTCCTCGAACACGACGTTGCCGGGAGGAACGCCGAGCGCGAGATAGAGGTCCCGCCCCTTCTCGACCGTGTCGGAGGGGACGACGGAGTTGGCGCCGCCGGTGAAGAAATAGAACTCTTGCCCGCGCGAGATTTGCCGGCGGATCGATCCAGCCCTTGGCGGCGAGCTTGTCGACGATTGTCTTGTAAGAGGAAACCCCGTCGAGCATGGTTGGGGCGCTCATGCAGGGGCCGAGCGCCTGGGAGACGAGCGCGATCACGCCGTCCCCCTCGACGTCCTGCACCGCGCAGCCATAGAGGCCGCCCGCGATCATCGCCGCGCCCATGATCCCGGCCGAGTGGGCGATGTGCAGCTGGTTCGCCATGAAGGCGCCCGACGAGAGGCCGGCGACCGAAACCTGCGCGGGGTCGACGGGGAAGGCGCCGAGTTTCTCCGCGGTCTGAGCCGACGCGCCCAAGGCGCTCAGGAGCGCGATCGCCCAAAACACGGCGAAAGCGCCGGGCCGAAGTGGCGTCTTCCAGAATTTCATGGCGGACGCGTTCCTCGTCGTGCGGCCCTCCTGTCCGGATCGGCGACGGTGCTCCGCCCGAACAGAGAACCGGCGTTCCCAACGCAGACTTTAGCCGCACCCAGCCCCGCGTGGCAACTTCACGCAGCGGAAGATCGCGCCGCCGCCACGCCTGAGAGTTGTGTCAGCACCGCCATTGCGGCGTCAACTCCGCCGTCGCCGCAAGGAACTTTTGCAAGTTTCAGGCCCATCTCGACGCCCGACAGCGCCCCGATCAGCGACAAGTCGTTGAAGTCGCCGAGATGCCCGATGCGGAACACCCTGTCCTTCAGGATGCCGAGCCCGTTGCCGAGGCTCATGTTAAAGCAGCGGAGAATGAGCCCGCGCAACCCGTCGGCGCTGTAGCCTTCAGCGATGCGGACCGCCGTCAGCGAAGAGGAATAGTCGCTCGGCGCCTGGCACTGCAGTTCGACGGCGCCGGCCTTGCCCCAGGCTTCGACCGCCGCACGAGCAGCCGCCCCGTGACGGTGGTGCCGCGCGAAAACATTGGGCATCCCCTCCTCTTCGAGCATCGCCAACGATTCCTGCAGGCCGCGCAGCAGATTGGTTGCGGGCGTATAGGGGAAAAAGAACCCAACGTTAGCCTCGAGCATCGGCCGCCAGTCCCAATAGCTGCGGGGCAGCGTCGCTTCGCGCGACGCATCGAGCGCTTTCGCGCTCACCGCGTTGAACGACAGGCCTGGCGGCAGCATCAGTCCCTTCTGGCTGCCGGCGACGGTGACGTCGACTCCCCACTCGTCGTGGCGATAGTCGATCGAGGCGAGCGAGGAAATCGTATCGACGAACAGCAGAGCCGGATGACTGGCTGCGTCGATCGCCGCGCGCGCTGCAGCGATTGGGCTGACGCAGCCGGTCGACGTCTCATTGTGCACGATGCAGACCGCGCGGATGCGATGCGAGCGATCGGCGAGCAAAGTCTCCTCAATTGCCGCCGGATCCGCGCCGCGCCGCCAGTCGGTGTCGAGGATGATCGGCTCGACCCCGAGGCGCTTCGCCATCTCGCTCCACAACGAAGCGAACCAGCCGGTGCGAACCATCACGACCGCGTCGCCGGGTGAAAGCGTGTTGACGAGCGCGGCCTCCCACGCCCCAGTGCCGGAGGCCGGAAACACGACAACCGGACCGCTGGTCTTGAATACGCGCTTGAGGCCCGTCAGCACCGAGCGCGACAGATCGGCAAATCCGGGTCCGCGATGGTCGATGGTCGGCTCCGAAATGGCCCTCAGCACGCGCCCCGGAACGTCGGTCGGTCCCGGAATCTGCAGGAAGTGACGGCCGGGGGAGCGGGCGTTCATTGCAGCGTCTCCATGTCAGGAAGCGGTGGCGGCGGGACGTCGCGTGCGGTCGCACGCGCGAACTCGAGCAGCGAATCATCGGACCCGAAGCCCGCCGCGAGCTGCGCCTCGATGGGCAGCCCCGATCTCGACACGCCGATCGGCAGGCTGATCGCGGGGACGCCGGACGAACGCCACTCGCTTAGGCGACGCCGCGAAATTATTGAAATCGGCGAAGGGATTCCCAGGGCGGAGGATAATTCGTATGCGCGGCGGATGATAGACGAAAGCGCGATTCGCATCCGTTACGAGGCTCTCGGCGTCGGGCTCGATGAGCGGGGACGACGCCTTTTTGCAGCGGCGGAGGCGCGGGCGGCGGGCGTCGGCGGGGTCAGCGCGGTTGCGAGGGCGACGGGGATCGCTCGAAGCACGATTGGGCGAGGGCTGAAGGAACTCGATTTTGCGCGAGCGACGAACAGGGTGCGGCGCGCGGGAGGCGGCCGACGAGCACTGGTCGAGAAGGACCCGACGCTGCTTGAGGACCTGAGAAAGCTTTTGGAGCCGGCGACAGTCGGCGACCCTATGCGACCATTGTTGTGGGTATCCAAGAGCCACGCCAAGCTCGCGGCGACGTTGGGTGAGATGGGCCATCAGGTTTCGGCGAGCCGCATTCCGCAGCTGCTCGAAAGGCTCGGGTATCGTCGGCAGGTCAACCGGAAAACCAAGGAAGGCGCGAAGCATCCCGACCGCGATGCGCAGTTCGAACATATCAATGCACAAGTCCTGGCGTTTCAGAATGCGGGCCAACCGGTGATCTCGGTCGACACCAAGAAGAAAGAGTTGATTGGCGAATACAAGAATGCGGGCTCCGACTATCGGCCGAGGGCGACCCGACCTCGTCAACGTGCACGATTTCGTCGACGAGGACCTCGGCAAAGCCATTCCTTATGGCGTCTACGACATCGGCGCGAACGCCGGCTGCGTGAGCGTCGGCGTGGATCACGACACGGCCACGTTCGCGGTCAACGCCATCCGTCGCTGGCTCGATCTCATGGGACGCGAGCGTTATCCCGCCGCCCGTCAGTTGATGATCACCGCCGATGGCGGCGGCTCCAACGGCTCAAGAGTCCGCCTCTGGAAAGTCGAATTGCAAAAGTTGGCCGACGAAAAGGGACTGACGATCACGGTCTGCCACTATCCGCCCGGGACCTCGAAGTGGAACAGGATCGAACATCGTCTGTTCTGCCACATCACGCAAAACTGGCGGGGAACGCCTTTGACGAGCCGTTTGGCGGTCGTCGAGCTGATCGCGGCGACGACGACCAAAGCAGGACTGACGGTGCGCTGTGTCCTCGACGAGAACAGCTATCCCAGGGGCGTCAAAGTCACCGACGAAGAGCTCGCGGCTCTAAACATCCAGAAAGACGCATTCCATCCCGAATGGAATTATACCATACGACCGCGCGAAAACGGGACGTCACTCTGACGCAGTTATTTCGCGGCGTCGCCTTAGTGACCTCGTCAAACGATATGCCCATTCGCTTCGACAGCGCCAGCGAGAAGGACAGCGTTGCAAATCCTCGCGTAAAGTCGTTGGCGCCGCCATTGCCTTCCGTCTTGCCGATCAGGGCGACGATCTCTGCGGGGTTCACCCCTCTCGCCTCAATCAGCCACTCGAGTGCGGACACGTAGCTCGGGCTGTTCATCGCCACCTTGTGGAAGCCGACCCGCATGGCAGTCTCCATCTTTGCTCGAGACTGGAGTGGCCGCGCGCTTGACGCAACAAAAATAGAATGATTTTCACGATGTGGGATGCCACAAGGATGTCGGAATTCGAGGTCGACAAATTGCTCGGCGAGCACGCCCTCGTCAGGAGCCGAAGGCACCCGATCCATTTACTGCGCCAGCCGAGGGGCATAAGCTTCAGCTGCCTCGTATCGCCCGGAAACAACGATGACCGCTCAGACCGCATCCGTCCCCGAACTGGTGCGCCGCCAGGACGATCCTTGCGTCGTCACCTTGACCTTGGCCGCACCGCAAAACCGTAACGCTCTCAGTCTTGCGATGATCGACACGTTGATCGTCGCCTTCGCCGACCTCGCCAAGGACGACAAGGCTCGCGCCGTGGTGCTCGCCGGAGAGGGGCCGGCGCTGAGCGCGGGCCACGACCTGAGGGAGATTGAGGCTCACCGCAACGACCTCGACCGAGGGCGCGCCTTCAACGAGCAGATCATGGCGCGCTGCGCCACACTCATGCAGGCGATCGTCGCGCTGCCGAAACCGGTGATCGCGGCGGTCGAGGGCGTCGCCACAGCGGCCGGATGCCAGCTCGTCGCCTCCTGTGACCTCGCGATCGCCGGCGAAAACGCCCGCTTCGCCCTCCCCGGAGTCAACATCGGGCTCTTCTGCTCCTCGCCTCTGGTCGCGGTCGGACGAAGCGTATCGCGCAAGCACGCCATGGAGATGGCGCTCACCGGCAAGCTCTATAGCGCCGCCGAGGCGGAGCGGTTCGGGCTCGTGAGCCGCGTCGTTCAAGCAGGCCGGGCGCTGCCGGAGGCGCAGGCTCTGGCCGGAGAGATTGGCAGCCGCTCGGGGCCGACACTCGCCATCGGAAAGCGCGCCTTCTACGAGCAGATCGAGCAGCCGCTCGACGTCGCCTACGCGCTCGCCGCCAAGGCGATGGTCGACAATCTGGCCGAGCCGGACTCCGTTGAAGGAATTCGGGCCTTTCTCGAGAAGCGCCAGCCGCATTGGGGGGCCTGAGGCGCCTGCCGTCGACGGCCTCGGCGAGCACGCGATCCTTTTTTGAGCCAAATCAAGTCGGTCGCTCTCATTCCGGCCTATAGAGAAATTTGCGCTTCGAGTCCGTGGGGGCGGCCGGCGACGGCGGAAACGCAAAGAGCGCCGCCGAGCGACAGGCTTGGATATCGCCTCGAAGGGCGGGCCGGTTGCGCCGTCACGCGGGCCAGGCGCGGTCGGCGTAACGTCGCGGTGGTTGGCGATGGGGCGTAAGGCGCTCATGGCGTCGTTAGCCGCCGCGACGGCTCTTTGACCGGCGAAACCTGCGCGCCAGGAGGGCAACGTGGTTCCCCGTTCACTTTTTGCTGGCGCGCCGCCAAATGAAATGGTATAGACTTTAGTTGAAGGCCATCGCCGGCCCGACGGCGAGGCGAGAGGGTGGAGCGAGTGGGAGGCCGCCGATGTCTTACTACGACTTCGAAGTGCTTAGGGGCGACGACGTCATCGTCGCCGAGACATCGGTTCCTCTCGACAGCACCCGGGCGGCGTGGCCAAAAATCATCGACATGGCCAAGACGCTGGACTCGCCCGGCTTCCGCATCCGCGTGCGCGAGCATTCCGGCGGCACCATCATCCTGATCGGCGCCGCCGCGGCGCGGCGCTATCCCGATCTCGCCTTTTGCGCCTGACCGAGCTTCAGGCCGCGGCCTTCGGCCGGGCGCGCAGGAGCATGCCGAACAGATCGCGCGGATCGTCCGGGTCGGCGAGCAGGTCGAGATTGACGTAATGACCGGTCGAGGGGAGCTGGTCGCGAATGTAGCGCAAGGCGGAAAAGTCCTCGATGGCGAAGCCGACGCCGTCGAAGAGCGTGATCTGCTGCGCGTCGCGGCGCCCCGGCGCGAGGCCCGCGATCACTTGCCAGAGCTCGGTCACCGGATGGTCCTTGTCGAGCTGCTGGATCTCCCCCTCGATCCGCGTCTGCGGCGCGTATTCGACGACAATGTCGGACCTGAGCAGAATGCCGCGGGCAAGCTCCGTCTTGCCGGGGCAGTCGCCGCCGATCGCGTTGATGTGCACCCCGGCGCCGATCATGTTGTCGGTGAGGATCGTCGCGTAGCGCTTGTCGGCGGTGCAGGTGGTCACGATTTCGGCCCCGAGGATCGCATCCTCCTTGGCGCGGCATGGGATCGCTCCGATCCCCTGGCCCGTCAGGTTCGCGACCGCCTTCCGCGTCGCCGCGGGATCGATATCGTAGATCCGAACCCTCTCGACGCCGCACAGGGCCTTGAACGCCAGCGCCTGGAACTCGCATTGCGCCCCCGCTCCGATGATCGCCATCGTGCGCGCCCCCGGCGGCGCGAGATGCTTGGCGGCCAGCGCCGAGGTCGCCGCGGTGCGCAACGCGGTGAGGATCGTCATCTCGGAGATCAGCATCGGATATCCGCTGTCGACATGTGACAGCACGCCGAAGGCCGTCACGGTCTGGCGTCCCTTGCGCGCGTTCTTCGGATGGCCGTTGACGTACTTGAAGCCGTAGGTCGCGCCGTCGCTGGTCGGCATCAGTTCGATCACCCCCTCGGCCGAATGGGCGGCGATCCGCGGCGTCTTGTCGAACACATCCCAGCGCCGGAAATCCTCTTCGATGTAGGCCGCTATCTCGGAGATCATCCGCTCGACGCCGATCTCCCAGACGATCCGCATCATGTGGTCGACGCTGACGAAGGGAACGAGGCTCAGAATTCCAGGCGCTTGCGCGCTCATACGCTTCTCCCTTGCTACGGCCGCCTTCCGCCCGGGGCTGGCTCGCCGCCCGAATCTACCCGAAGATAATATAGTGCGGCTTGCCTAACGAACGGCCGCCTTCTACCGTTGGCTTTTCGCTGTCGCAGCAACCGTCCTGGCTCGAGGAGGCGCGAGAGATGAACGCCCCGCTGAAGAACTCCATCGCCGCGATGATCCCGGAACTCACGGAATGGCGGCGCGATTTCCACCGTCACCCCGAGCTGGCGTACGATCTGCCGCGCACCTCGCGCATCGTCGCCGAGCGCCTCCGGAGGCTCGGCTTTGACGAGGTCGTCGAGGGCGTGGGCAAGTCCGGCGTGCTCGGCGTCCTGCACGGCGCGACCGGCGCGGCGAAAGGGGCGGACAAGCGCCTCCTGCTTCGCGCCGACATGGACGCCCTGCCGATCCTGGAGGCGGGCGGCGCCGAATACGCCTCCGCCTCGCCCGGCCGCATGCACGCCTGCGGCCACGACGGCCACACGACGATGCTGCTCGGCGCGGCGCGCTGGCTCGCCGAAACCCGGCCGTTCGACGGCACCCTGGTCTTCTGCTTCCAGCCGGCGGAGGAAGGCGGCGCGGGCGCCCAGGCGATGATCGACGACGGGATGCTCGAGCGCTTCCCTGTCAAGGGCGCCTACGCCGTGCACAACTGGCCGGGAATGCCGGTCGGGCAGTTCGGCGTCGTGCGCGGCGCCGCCATGGCCGCAACCGAGGCGTTCGTGATCACCGTCGAGGGCGTCGGCGGCCATGCGGCGTTTCCTCATAAGACGCGCGACCCGATCGTCGCGGCGAGCCACATCGTCATGGGCGTCCAGACCATTGTTTCGCGAGCGGTCGACCCGCTCGACAGCGCCGTCGTCTCCATCACCTCGATCCACGGCGGCGAGGCCTTCAACGTGATCCCGGAGCGGGTCGAGATGAAGTGCAACATCCGGAGTTTCTCGGAGACGGTCGCGAGGACGATCGAGACGGAGCTCAAGCGCATCTGCGCGGCGACGGCCGAGGCCCTCGGCGTGCAAGCCCGCGTCGAGCGGCCGGACAAAACCCCCTATCCGCCAACCGTCAACCACCCCGCGGAGACCGAGCTCGCGCTCGCCGCCATGCGCGCCGTCGCAGGCCCGGAGGGCGTCCGCGACGATCTGAGGCCCGTCATGGGGGCGGAGGATTTCGCCTTCGTTCTGCGCCAGGTCCCGGGCGCCTACGTATTCGTCGGCAACGGCGACACGGCCGGCCTTCACAATCCCAAATACGACTTCAACGACGCCGCGCTTCCCCACGGCGTCGCCTACTGGATCGAACTGGCGACGCGAGCGCTGGCGGCCTGACCTGCCGGCCGGCCCCCGGCCAGGTCGGTGACCGCAACCGGCGCGCTCGCTGAGCGCCTCCAAAAGGCTGGGCGAATGGCAAGTCGGCGGGGATGGGGAGCGGCCGGATATCCGTATGGCAGCCGAAATGGCTGAGAACAGCGATTTTAACGGCAATTTCCTCCTCCCGCGGACGGTTCGGCGACCGAAGCCCCCCGAAAAGATGAGGGATTTCTTGACATCGTGCGGAAGAGGGCCAGTTTCCGAGGCAATCACCTCAGCGAACTCTCTCGCGTGGAACAGCGGATTTTTTCGGCGGAACAGCGAATTGGCTCCAGAATGACCAAGGAAGCGCGCCTGGATGCGCTTACGATCGGTGCGGCAGATCGGCGCATCACGCATCCTCGGTCAAAAGCCCGCCGTCTTTCTGCGCGAATTATGACAGCTTAAGCCCGGCCGTCGCCAAAGGCCGAAGCTGTCGACATGACGAGCAACAGGACGGAAACCCCATGTCCCTCTTGACCCAGTCCTACGTGCACGGCGCAAGCTCAACGCCGCTTCTCGGCGAGACGATCGGCGCGCTGCTCCGCCGCATGACCGCCGAAGGCCCGGATCGGCCCGCGCTCGTCACGCGCCATCAGAACGTGCGCTTAAGCTACGCCGATCTCCTCCGGCGGTCGGAGGACCTGGCGGTGGGCTTGACAGCGCTCGGCCTCGAAAAGGGGGACCGCGTCGGTATCTGGGCGGCCAACTGCAGCGAATGGGTGCTGGCCCAGTTCGGCACCGCGCTTGCCGGGCTCATTCTGGTCAACATCAATCCCGCCTATCGCGCGTACGAATTCGACTACGCCGTCAAGAAGTCCGGGTGCAAGGCGCTGATCCTGAGCGAAGGACACAAGAACAACGACTATTTCGCTTCGCTGCGCGCGAGCGCGCCCGAGATCGACGCCGCCGAGCCCGGCAAACTCAGATCGAGAAGCCTGCCCGCGCTCGAGCTCGTCATTCGTCTCGGCGCCGAGAAAACGTCCGGCATGCTCAATCTCGACGAGGTCGCGGCGCCGGCGAGCAAGAAGGAGCGCGAGGCGCTCGCCGCCTTCGGCGCGACCTTGCAGTTCGACGACCCAATCAACATCCAGTTCACCTCCGGCACGACCGGGACGCCGAAGGGCGCGACGCTGACGCACCACAACATCCTCAATAACGGCTATTTCATCGGCGAGGCGATGCGGCTCACGCCGGACGACCGGCTGTGCATCCCGGTGCCCTATTACCATTGCTTCGGCATGGTGCTCGGCAACCTCGCCTGCGTCACCCACGGCTCCTGCATGGTGAGCCCCGCCGAAGGGTTCGATTCCGTGGCGACGCTCGAGGCGGTTCAGTCCGAAGGCTGCACCGGGCTCCACGGCGTGCCGACGATGTTCATCGCCATGCTCGATCATCCCGAGTTTGGGCGTTTCGATCTGAGGACGCTGCGCACTGGAATCATGGCCGGCTCGCCCTGTCCCGTCGAGGTCATGCGCCGGGTGGTCGAGCGCATGCACATGAGCGAGGTGACCATCGCCTACGGGATGACCGAGACGAGCCCGGTGAGCTTCCAGAGCGCCTACGACGATCCGCTCGCGCGCCGCGTCTCGACGGTCGGACGGATCCACCCGCATATCGAGGTCAAGATCGTCGATGACGACGGCCGCATCGTTCCCCCGGGCGTTCCCGGCGAGCTGCTGACCCGCGGCTACAGCGTCATGCAGGGCTACTGGGACGATCCGGCCGCGACCCAAGCGGCGATCGACGAAGCCCGCTTCATGCACACCGGCGACCTCGCCACAATCGACGCCGAGGGCTATTGCAACATCGTCGGGCGCCTCAAGGACATGATCATCCGCGGCGGCGAGAACATCTATCCGCGCGAGATCGAGGAGTTCCTCTACACCCATCCGGCGGTGGCCGACGTGCAGGCCTTCGGCGTCCCGGATCCGAAGTACGGCGAGGCGGTCTGCGTGTGGATCCGCAGACGCGAGGGCATGAGCGTGGACGAAAACGACATCGTCGCCTTCTGCGGCGCCTCGATCGCCCACTACAAGGCGCCCCGCTTCGTTCGCTTCGTCGATTCGTTTCCGATGACGGTGAGCGGAAAGGCGCAGAAGTTCCTGATGCGCAAGACGATGATGGAGGAGCTGGCGCTGACGGAGGAGAAGACCGCCTGACGTCTCGGCATTACGGGCCGCTCATCCCCAACTCTCGGCTTCTGGGCCCGCGCCGAAACGATCGGGCGCCCGCTCGCCTCCACGGCGGTGCTTGACCGGGTCGCCCACGAGATCGGAACATACGAATAGCAACGTCTGTTTCGGTGATCCGGGCCTTTCCCGGCGGACCTTGTACGGCCGCACCCTTTGGCGACGATCCCGCCCCGAGAGCGCCGAGCATCGGGTTTGAGCCGTCCGGATGCAATGGGCTGCGGGTGTGCAGCGCAGACCACCAGGCAGAACGCAGTTCCCAAACTCAAATCTCGAACTCGATCCCGATCTCCATGATCTGCTTGCTCGGGATCTTGAAATAGGCGCCGGGGCGCTGGGCGTTGTGGTGCATGAAGGCGAAGATCGCCTCGCGCCAGCGCGGGAGCCCCAGTCGCCGTCCCGAGGGGATGACCGTCTCGTGGCCGGTATAGTAGATCGCCTGGTCGAGAGCGAATTTCGGGATCTTGCCGCGCGCCATGGCGTCCGCAAGCCCCACGGGGACGTTGGGCTCCTCCATGAAGCCGAAGCGCAGCTCGGCGCGCGCGATCCCCTCGGCGATCGGCGCGACCACGATCCGGTTTTCGTCCGGCTCCCGCGGCGCCTCGGTCGTCGACACCGCCACAAGGAGCACGTTCTCCTGCAGCGTTCGATTGCATTTGACATTGTGGGATAGCGCGAGCGGCACGCCCTTGGCCATCCGGCCGAGGACGATGGCCGTGCCGGGGATGCGGACCGGCGGGTAGGCGCGAAGGAGCTCGACGAACTGTCTGGGTTCGCTCGCGGATCTCCAGCCGCACCGTGTCCATGATCTCCTCGCCCTTGCGCCAGGTCAGCATCAGGAACGAGATGACGAAGGCGATGAGCAGCGGGAACCAGCCGCCGTCGAGCAGCTTGGTCGAAGTCGAGGCGAAGAACACGAGGTCGAGGGCGAGCAGGCCGAAATTGACCGGGTAGACGACCAACGGGTGGACCTTCCAGTGCAGCGCGACGAACGTCGCCATCAGCGTGGTGATCGCCATCAGCAGTGAGACCGCGATGCCGTATGCGCCTGCGAGCGCGTCCGATGAGCCGAAGCCGATGACGGCGATCAGCGTGCCGGCGGCGAGCGCCCAATTGACGAAGGGCATGTAGATCTGGCCGATCTCGCGACCCTCGGTATGGACCACGTTCATGCGGGGCAGAAAGCCCAGATTGATCGCCTGCTGCGTCAGCGAGAAGGCGCCGGAGATGATCGACTGCGAGGCGATGACGGTCGCGACGGTCGCAAGGGCCACGAGCGGATAATGCGCCCATTGCGGCGCGAGCTGGAAGAACGGATTGTCGATGGCGCTCGGGTCAGCGAGGAGCAGGCCGGCCTGCCCGAAATAATTGAGGGTCAGCGCCGGCAGGGCCACGCCGAACCAGGCCACGCGGATCGGAAGCGGCCCGAAATGGCCCATGTCGGCGTAGAATGCCTCGCCGCCCGTCACCGCCAGAAAGGCGCCGCCAATCACGACAAAGGCTAGCGGTCCCGCATGCCACAGATAAGCGACGGCCGGCAGGGGACTGAGCGCCGCGAGCACGGCCGGCGTCTTCACGATGCCAGCGACGCCGAGCGCGGCGGCGAGAAGGAACCAGATCAGCATCACCGGCCCGAAAATGCCGCCGATCCACGACGTCCCGTTGCGCTGGATAAGAAACAGCGCGGCGAGGATGACGACTGTCGCGGGAACGACGGCATGCCCCAACTGAGGCGCATAAAGCTTCAGCCCCTCGACCGCGCTCAAGACCGAGATGGCCGGCGTGATGGTTCCGTCGCCGTAGAGCAAAGTGGCGCCGACGAGGCCGACCACGACCAGCGCGGCGCGCCACGTGTTGCGCTTGGCGCGGCGCGGACTAACCAGGGCGAGCAGCGCCAGAATACCGCCCTCGCCATGGTTGTCGGCGCGCATGATGAGGATCGCGTATTTGACCGAGATGACGAGGATCAGCGACCAGAAGATCAGCGACACGATTCCGAGGATCGCCTCCGGCGAAGCCTGACCTCCGGCGCCGGCGGACTTAACTGTGACGCTGAGGGTGTAGAGCGGGCTCGTCCCGATGTCGCCGAACACCACCCCCATGCAGGCGATGGCCGCTGGCGCCAACGAACGCCTTCCTCCCTCCAGGGTCGCCTCGCCGTGAAGCTTCGCGGTCGCACTCATGTCGAGCGCCTTCGTAGTCGAAACGAACGCTACCGCGGTTCCGGCACGCAGTAAACGGGCTCATGATCGCGCCCGCGCGCGAGCCTTTGCGCCTCACGCCGCAAGCCGCGCCGCCCGCATTGCCGACTTCAAGTTCGCCCTGGCGGTCAGCGGAAGATGGTCCGACGCTTGCCGGGCGAGCCGGCCGTCGTGAACCGCGAGGTCGGTGATCAACCCCGCCGGCCAACCGAGAATTCGGTCGAGCGGAAAGGTCGGCCGGCGAGAAGGAAAGCTGAGAATGTGACGGCGCGACACCGAACGTCGGTTCCAGTCCGCGCAGGGCGGAGCGACCGCGGCGGCGCCACTCGTTGAGATCTCCGAGCAGGACGGTCGGCATAGGAGGCGAATCATGGAAAGCCCTCAGAAGGGCGGCGACCTGGTCTACTCTCGAACGGCGAAGCAACCCGAGGTGAGCCGCAATGACACGAAACTTCCCCTCGCCGAGGTCAAGCTCCGCAACGAGCGCCCCGCGAGGCTCGCCCCCCGGCAGCTTCAGGCGCGAACACCGGTAGGATATTGGATGTTTCCGGACGAGCAGCGCGTTGCCGCGCCAACCAAGACGGTGCGGGACGTCCGACTGCGCCAGAAGCCGCATTCCGGTTTCACGCTCAATCGCAACCGGGTCGAGAAGCCCGCCGCGGCGGCCGAAACGACGGTCGACCTCCTGGAGGGCGACGACGTCAGCGCCGAGCTCGTGGATCACCGCCATCGTGCGATCAGGGCGGGTGAGGCCGTCGACGCCCCGGCACTTGTGGATGTTGTAGGACGCGACCTTCACGGAAACCTCAATTCAAAGAGCTCTCAGATATAGGGCATCGACAGCCGCGCCGCAGCATCCCGAAGCTTCAGGACGACCTGTCGCCCGTCGATTTCTTCCAATGTGATCTCATCGGCGCGCTTGGCGTCGATAATCTCGGCCAGCCGCGCGGACAGATCCTTATCGTAAAACTCGACGGTTAACTCGAAGTTCAGGCGAAGGCTTCGCGTGTCCCAGTTTGCGCTGCCGATGAGGCTCCATTCGCCGTCGATCGTCATCAATTTCGAATGATCGAATGGCGGCGGACTTCGCCAAATGCGACAGCCTGTCTGCAACAGGGGCCGGATATGCGTCTGGGCGGCCCAGGCGACCAGTCGATGGTTGTTTGCGCCGGGCAAGACGAGAACTCACGTCCACGCCACGCAGGACGGCCAATCGGAGCGCCGTAATGAGCTGCTCGTCCGGCAGGAAATAGGGCGTGGCGATCCTGATTGAGCGCCGCGCCAAGTTTATCGCGGACGAAAGGACGAGCACCAACTGATCGAACTCCTGGTCCGGCCCGGCGACGATCGTACGCGCCGCGCCGCCTCCGGAGGGCGGGCGAGGCGCAGGGCCTTTCCGGCTCGGCTCTTCGCCGGTGGCGAACGACCAGTCGTCGTCGAACGCTTCCTCGATCTGCCGGACAATCGACCCGTGGAGACGAAAGTGGATGTCTCGGACCGGAGCCTTCGGCCGTTGGCCAATAATGTTCTCCCCGCCGATGTTCAAGCCGCCGACGAAGGCGACGCTCCCGTCGACGGCAAGAATTTTCTTGTGCAATCGAAGGTTAAGAAACGGCATCTTCCACGGCAGCGCCGAATGCAGGAAGCGAGAAACGGGAACGCCCTGCTCGCGCAGGCGACGATAGGCGGAGGAGCGCAAAAACCCGCCGCCGAACCCGTCGATCAGAACGCACGTTCTCACCCCTCTGCGACGCGCTTTCGCCAAGGCGCCGATGAATTGCTGTCCGATCTCGTCGGTACGGAAGATGTAGGTGGAGAGGCGAATCTGGGCCCTGGCTCCCTCGATGGCGGCGAGCATTTGCGGATATGCTTGGTCGCCGCAATCCAGGACCGCCGCCACCTTGCCGGTCGCCATGTCCCGGCCGGTGATTTTCCCGATCGCGACCTTGAGCCGCTCGAGCGGGTCATCGGAGGAAACGTCGTCCGTGATCCGATCGTCGACGCTCTGAGCGGACCGCATGAGCCGCTGCGCGCGGCGCCTCACGCGGTTGACGCCGAAGGCGACATAGAGAAGCGCTCCAAGAACGGGAGAAAGCCATGCCAGCCCGATCCATCCGATAGTCGCCGGCACGTCGCGCTTGGTCATCAGAACGTGATAGGTGACGATCCCGGCCACGATGACGTGGAGACCGCCGACAAGGAACGAGCCGTTATCGAGCAACGCCCACGCGACGACAGAATATCCCACCTATCGCTCCGCCATGACTGCGTCTGATTGACCTCCACCACGTGACCCAAGCTTTGGATGAGCGCGGCGCTGGAGGTGCTCTCTCGGGACTTGCGCCTCGCATTTCCTATGAATTCCTACGAACCTAAGCCGGCGGAGCCGGAACCAAAAACGCGTCAGGCGTTTGAGCAACAACCACCCTCGGCTGTCCGGGCAATTTTGGATGATCCGCCAATTCACATCCGCCCAAATTCTTCCCGCCAAACGCGGGTGCAAGGGTAAGAACCCATTAGGCTCAAGCCATTATGGCCGGACCATTGTGCCAAAAAATATTTCTGCCGCAACGCCAATTTGCGCAAAAAATGTCACGAGTTCAGTCCGTAAGCGCCTAATCATCCGGGACCAATTTCAAGTCCTTGTAACGACCAACCCGCCATCCGCCTCCTTCGCCGACGACGCCATCGCCGGCTCGGGCGCCGAAAATTGCGTCGACCTATGCGTGGGGCGACGCGGCCGTGTTTTTCATGGCCTTCAACGCAAGCCAGAGATTGCCCTCACTCCACAGCAAAGGCGAGTTATCGTTGGGGACGTACTCGCCGCATTCGAGGAAATAGGCCTCTGGACACCGCAGCGAGCTCGTGATCTGCGCGAGGCTCCGGTTGAAATAGGCGAGCTGCCTTTCGCGATCCGCGGCGATCCCCGAGCGCAAATATCGATCGCCGTAGATCGCCGACATGATCGGGTCGAAGATGCACCATTGCGCCTCCTGACCTTTTCTCAGAAATCGGTCGCGACGCTCGAGATTCTCACTGAAGTCGCCGCTTCGCCGTTCTGGCGGAAACAGCTCTCGGTAGTCGGCGCACCAGTAGGAATCGCCGACGTAGCGACGGATTCCCACCTTCCCCTGCAAGTGGGCGGCGATGTCGCCGACGATCCGGTCGGCCATCGCTTGACCGACGACGCCGAGGGGCTGGATGAGAAACAGCAGCGCCGCGTCGAACCGCCGGCGCTTTTGCGGGGCGGGCTGAACGCACTCGGCCGGCAGAATGTCGTCGAGCGCCCGCCTCCCGCGACCGATGAGATCGGTCAGCGCGCCGATGTCTCTCTCGATTCTCGCCGGGACGAAAGCCTGGCGAGGGCCTCGCGCCTTAAGCAGCGTTTTCATCGCTTCGAGCCCGCCGACGACGACCCCGATGCTCGAGGCGTTGACTTTCCGGACCTCCTCCCAGTGCCCGCTGTCCTCGTCCTTCCAAAACTCGATCGCCGCAAAATAGGCGGCGAGCTTCTCCAAGAGGGCCGGGCTGTCGTCGGTCAGCGGAATCGCGCCGGCCGCCGCCAGATTGCAGAAGAGCCAGAGGAAATAGCCGAGCGCGTCATTCTGCGCGTGGCTCCATTTTTCCGGCAGCTCGGTGAGGTTTGCGCCGTCGAACCGGATGTGAGGCCGGTTCATCGGGGCGTTGCGATCGACCCTTCCGGCAATGACGTCGTCGAAACGGAAGAGGTGCCTAGAGAAGAAAGCCGCGAGGCCTCGCGCTACCCCGGCGGCGGCGTCCGGGCGCCCGTTGACCCAATGCGCATGCGCGACAAAGACGTTATCGCGCACCCAGACATTGTGATAGCCGCTCTTGCTTGTCGCGGCGTCGACTTGCGCGGCCGGAAAGAGCCCTGTCTCGAGAGGCCGGAAGGCGAGCGCGCCGCGCTCGAACAGGTAAGCCTCGAGCCGGTCGAGGTCGGATAATGAGTACCTTGCTTGGACGAAAGGTCTGATTTGGTCGCTGTGAATGTGGGGCGCCGTCATCGGGCCGCCGTTGGGGCAGCCTAACGCCATCACGCCACACTTTCACGATGCATTGCTCAACGGCGCCGATGGCTGCGCGCGGCTTGGCCTTCTGTGCCGCGCGTTCGCGGCGAAGCCGCTCGAGTGCGAGGGTACTGTCATTGCGAGTTAGACCGCAAATTCGTTCCGTGCTGACTTTTTCGGTCGACCGCCTTTGCGGCCGTTGGCCTGGGAGCTTTGTCGCTTTGCCTCCGAAGTCGCCCGACCGCCGCGACTCGCAAAGATCGCCGCTAAAGTACGCGGCGGCAGCATCGCAGGCAGAACTGCAGTCAGCAAACCGTCCACGCTGATGTGGATGTCCCGATCCTCAAGCTCGATCGCCGATCCATCCGGCCAAATCTCCAGCCGCGCCAGATCCTCCGTAGGCACGTCTTGCAGGGCGCCGATCAACTGCCGCGGGATCAGAAACCCCGGATTTCGAATCGTTACGATCTCGATCGCGTCACGGTCGGGCACATAGCGCACGGCTTGCGCTCTAATTTCTGTCTCCATTTCCGCTCGACCGGATGCGAGCGCCGCAGCGTATTCCGCATCGGTGATCTGATGCTGTCTCATGCCTGTGAGTTCGCGGGCTCTGCTGTCGTCCCATCCTGAAACGTCACGTAAAGGCGCGCGATTGTCGGGTCGTAAACGACATCCGCGATGCGCTTTGCGTTCGGCGCGCGCTGCGAGCGCAACTCGATCTTGCCCGCCGCCGGGGCGACGGCCCATGGGTTCGCTAGGCAGGTTGTCTGTCTTGTGGCCCACCAGATCCGCCGGCAATCCGCCAGCTGGGTTTGAATGTCGTTCAAAAGAGCATTCACCACACGTTGCAGCGGAACGTTCTTCAACGGGGCGATGCTGATCAACTCCACCGCCCCGTCGACGTATGAGAATTTCACTCGTGCAACCCATCCTTCGCCGCGGCGCCGAGCATGAACATGTGGCGGGCAATGGTCGTCGGCGAGGACGTAGATCGCCGCCCGCGTTGCCTCGGAGACGAACACCCGCCTCGTTGCTCGCACATAACCCGTCAGCTTGGGTTTTTCAAGCAACTCAAGGTCGAACTCGTCGCAGCGTCGACTTGAGCTGCAGGGGGGAGCCCCGTCTCGCCTCGAGCCAAACGAGGCCAGCGCTCGATCGGTCCGCCGACCGGCAGCCCAGACGCGATTTGCTCTACGCGGTCGCGCGGTGTATGCGCTCATGGCTGATCCCGTCGTTGCAGGTGACCCCGTGATCCGCTGGCTCGCCGCGTTGCCCTTTCTCGGCATGCTGATCGGCCCCTTCTTCGTCGATCGCGTGCAGCCGCTGGTGCTGGGCATGCCGCTGCTGCTCGCGTGGCTGGTGATGTGGGTGGTGCTCACCTCGGCCATCATGGCGGTGGTCTACTTCTTCGATCCAACCAACCGCGAGGAAGCCGGCAGAGGCGGCGAAACTTGAACGCGGCGCTCCCGATCATCTTCGCCTTCGCGGCGCTGGCGCTCCTGCTCGGGCTGCGCGCCTCGCACGGCAAGGACATGAGCCTCGAGCAATGGACCGTGGCCGGACGCGGCTTCGGGGCGATCTTCGTGTTCCTGCTCATGGCAGGGGAAATCTATACGACCTTCACCTTCCTCGGCGGCAGCGGCTGGGCCTATGGGAAGGGCGCCCCGACCTACTACATTCTCTGCTACGGCAGTCTCGCGTTCATCCTGTCCTACTGGCTGTTGCCTCCGATCTGGCGCTACGCGCGAACCCACCATCTGATTTCCCAGCCGCACTACTTCAGGCACAGATACGACAGTCCTCTGCTCGGCGGGCTGGTCGCGCTGGTCGGTATCGTCGCGCTGATTCCTTATATGGTGCTCCAGCTCAAAGGCCTCGGCATCATCGTCTCGACCAGCTCCTACGGGTCGATCTCGCCCAATGTCGCGATCTGGATCGGCGCGGCGATCGTCACCGCCTACGTGATGGTGTCGGGCGTGCACGGCTCAGCGTGGAACGCGGTGATCAAGGACACGATGATCCTGCTCATCGTCGCTATTCCTGGGGATCTACCTGCCGCTTCACCTCTACGGCGGGTATGGCGCGATGTTCAACGCGATCGACGCGGCGAAGCCAGGTTTCCTCGCGCTCCCCGAGCGCGGCCAGAGCGTGTTGTGGTTCAGCTCGAGCGTACTGCTGTCGGCGCTCGGCTTCTACATGTGGCCGCATTCGTTCGGCGCGGTCTACACGGCGCGAGACGCCGGCGTGTTCCGCAAGAACGCGATCGTCTTGCCGCTTTACCAGCTGATCCTGCTGTTCGTGTTCTTCGTCGGATTTGCCGCGGTCCTGAAGGTTCCCGGTCTCAAGGGCGGCGAGGTGGATCTGGCGCTGTTTCGCATCTCGATTCAGACTTTCGATCCGTGGTTCGTCGGCGTCATCGGCGGCGCCGGCGTGCTGACCGCGCTGGTGCCGGGCTCGTTGATCCTGATGGCCGCCTCGACGCTGTTCGCCAACGATCTCTGTCGCCGCTGGCCGGCATCGCCAATCCCGATCGCATCGCCCTCATCGCGCGCGTCTCCGTCCCGGTCTGGGCTCTCATCGCGGTATGGTTCGCCATCGGCGGCAACCAAACCATCGTGTCGCTGCTGCTGATGGGCTACGCCTTCGTCACGCAACTCTTTCCCGCGCTGATCGCGAGCCTCATGCCGCGCAATCCGGTCAGCAGCGCCGGCGCGTTCGCCGGCATCGTCGCCGGCGTCGGCATGGTGGCGCTGACCACCTCGCAGCATCTGACGCTGGCGAAACTGCTGCCGTTTCTGCCGCCGGCTCTCGACGACGTGAACATCGGCATCGCCGCGCTGGTGCTCAATGTCGTCGTGCTCGGCGTCGTCAGCGCCGTGCTGCGCCGGCCGCGGCTTCAGCCGGCGACGCCAGCGGGCCGCCCGGCGCAATAGCGTCGCGCGCCGCGCGGCTGGAACAGGTCCCGATCGACTGGAGCCGTCATCGCTGGGACCATCATCGGTCGCCATGACGGACCTCGGCCCAGGAGGACAGGGCTGGATGTGAGGCGCGGCGGGTCTGACGCCTCTGCTGCGCACGGTGCGGTTGCCGTCGCAGTCGAACATCAAGCTGCGTCCAAGCGCGCGTCAGTCAGCCTGCGAAAGGGTCGACGACGCGGACCCCGGCCTTTTCGAAATCCGCGCGGTTGCGCGTGACGACGGATCATGCAGGGCGGTCGCGGCGATGAGGCTGTCCTTGATCGGCATCGCTCGTCCGCCAAGCCGCAGGCGGGCAGGAGCTCGGCCCATCGAAGACCTGTTTCCGGCTCCCACGGCAGGCAGCGGAGGCGCTTGGCCCCTGTTTCGAACCATTGCTCGAGCCGCGCGCGCTTCTTCCCGCTCGGCAGCAAGAGGATGCCGAACTTGAGCTCGCCAAGGACGATGGGATCCACTGCGATCTCGCGTTCGTGTCGCCGGAGCCATTCGACGACCCGAACGTCCGGCGCCGGCTTGGTCGGCTCGCTGAGAACGTTGGCGTCGACCAGATATCTCACAGCGTGTCCGTGGATTCCGACTCGAGGGGGACGAAGTAGCCCTTCTCGGGACAGGCGAGGAGCCAGTCCAGCACGCCTGCGTTCGGATCGACCCTGCGGCGCTTGAGACGGTATTCCCCGGGGTCGAGGCGTTCGACGTCGAATTCCTGCCCGGCCTCGATCCGGTCCAGGCGGCGGAACTCTGCGGGCAGCACGATCTGGCCTTTCGAGGAAACCGTCGTCTTCATTCGAAGTAAGATGTCATCTTACTTCACACTGACAAACTTCTGGCGCGTCAGGATCATTCACGTTCGTCGCCGATGCGGGCGTCGGGACTCAATGAACGGGCGACCAGCGCCCGAACCCAAATTGAGCGTATCCAAAATCTGCCGCGAGAACGCTAAGATGTTGTCGCGGCGGCGCCTCGCAACGCCACACTGCGCCTCCATAAGCTGCGGTGGCGCTGGGCGTGTGACCGACGATTTCGTCAAGGCGCGCTCGGCGTCGCCGGCATTCGAGTGCGTTGGGCGCCAGCGCGAATACATCGAGCGCGCCGCTGATCAACATGTCGAGGGAAGGAAAGGCTCGCTGGATGCGTGCTTTCATAAACTGACTTGGGACCATCCACACCGGTTCAACGCGCTTGCGCCAACGCCCAGGAAGCCGCCCCATTCATGGGGCCTGCGCTGAGCCATGCAGCCGGGCCAAGGCCGCAAACCGCATCCGATCGGCGATCTCGCCACCCGCTTCGAGCTCATCGCGCCGGGTCATTCGCACATCGGCGAAGTGGCCGCGCTCGGCTGCCTGTGTGAAGCTCGGAGAAGCATGCCGTCGGTCGCGCTGCAACGCGCGTGGACCGCTGACCTGACGAGGATTTTGATGACCGCAAAAGCTCTCGAAGACGTCACCATCCTGGACTTCAGCCACCTGCTGCAAGGTCCGTTCGCGACGCAGCTCCTGGCTGACATGGGCGCCAACGTCATCAAGGTCGAGCCTCCTGGCCGGGGCGACTTGTTTCGCACGCTGACTTTCAACAACCGCTGGGTCGGGGGCAGCGAAAGCCCCAACTTCCTTGCCTGGAACCGCAACAAACGCTCGCTCGCGGTCGACCTCAAGGCGCCGGCGGCCAAGACGATCGTCTATCGGATCGCCGGATCGGTTCGTGAGCCGGCCCGTTTGGAGGACCATCAGAAACAAGGAGTGGCGCTGCCGGCCAGCCATTTCCGTCATGTATGAACCTGAGGCCGGCGCAAGTTGAGCACAAAAGGGAGGAAGACCTGTGCGTAAAAAGTTTCTCTTCGCCGCGGCGCTCGCGCTCGTGACTTCGGCCGCGGCGCGGGCGGACGTCACGTTGAAATTCTGGGACAACCAGCAGACCGAGTTCGGGCTGAGCCAATATCAGAAGGAGGCTGTGAAGAGCTTCGAAGCTGCGAATCCGGGGATACACGTGGAGGTGACGACTGTCCCTTATCCGGAATACCAGCAGCGGCTGCTGACGGCGGTGCAGGGCGGCAACGCGCCCGACGTGTCGACCATCGATCAGATCTGGGTCGCCGCCTTCGCCCAGGCCGGCGCCATCGATGCGCTCGAGGATCAGGCGAAGGCCGCCGGAATCACATCGGACGCGTTCTTCCCAGGCGCCTGGGCGTCGGCCAACTACGGCGGCCACCTCTGGGGCATCCCGTTCAACGTCGACGTCTGGAGCTTTAGCTACTACAACGCCGATCTGCTCAAGGCCGCCAATGTCGACCCGAAAAGCCTCGCGACCTTCGAGGGCCTCAAGGCCGCCGGCGCTAAGCTGACGGGCAACGGCAAGTTTGGCATCGGCCTTTTCGCTCACAAAGGCGAGGACACTGTCGTGGTGCTCGACAGCTTCATCTTCTCGAACGGCGGCAAAGTGCTGAACGACGACGGCTCCTGCGGTCTGACCAGCGACGCGTCGGTTGGCGCGCTCAAATATCTGCAGTCCATCGCGCCCTACGCGCCGACCGGCATCGCCAACGCCGCTTCAGGCGATATGCGCGAGTTGTTCCTCAACGGCTCGCTCGCGGTCGAATTCTGGCCGGCTCTGGAGCAACCGACGCTGCAGAAGTCGAAGCTCAACTGGGATTTCGTGAACGGAACTGCGCCGGAGGGCAAGAAACCCATCGGCACCTACGGCGGCTGGAACCTCGTCGTTTACAAGTCCTCGCCGAACAAGGAGGCGGCGTGGAAATTCATCCAGTTCCTCACCCGGCCGGACGTCAACGGCAAGGTGGTGGACCTCATCCCCGCCAACGTCAAGGCGGCCCACGCCTTTCTCGAGGCCAATCGCAAAGGGCCTGACCGGATCCTCGAGCAACTCAACAACGCCGCGCCGCGACCGCTGTCGCCGCGCTATCTCGAGGTCTCCGACATTGAAGTCACGCTGGCCCAGGACGTCTATGGCGGAATGGACGTTAAGCAGGCGGCGGAGAAAGCGTGCAAGGCGATCGACGCGCTGAAGTGACCGTCAGCTCCGTGAAATTCGAGCCCGGATCGCCGCAGAGCCGTGCGATCCGACTCGAGAAGCCCGCGTCCCGGCTGCCAACCCCTGGCTGAGTTGGATCTTTCTCGCCCCGGCGATGATCCTGGTCGGCGGGCTGATGTATTATCCGATGATCGGCACGATCATCGAAAGTCTCTATTCGACATCGTTCATCAACCCCAAGCCGCAATTCGTCGGGCTCGAGCTTTATCGGCGCGTTTTCGCCAGCGGCGAGTTCGGCGCCATCGTCCGGAACTCCTGCGTTTGGACGATCGGCGTCGTCCTGTTGCAGAACGTGTTCGGCTTCGCGACCGCCCTGCTCCTCGATCAGCGCCTGCCGGGCACAGGTTTGATGCGCTCGCTCATCCTGCTGCCCTGGATGTTGCCCGGCGTCGTCGGCGCCATCCTGTGGAGGTTCATGTACGATCCTCAGCTCGGCTTGATCAATTCGTTCCTCATCCGGTTGGGGCTGACGCACCAGGGGATCCCCTGGCTCGCCGACGAGTTCGACAGCGATGGCCGCCGCCATCATCGCCGCCGTGTGGAAGGGCTTCCCCTTCTCCACCGTCGTCTATTTGGCCGCGCTTCAGAACGTCGATCACGAGCAGATCGAGGCGGCGGTCATCGACGGGGCCGGCGGACTGATGCGGCTGTTCCACGTAGTCCTGCCGGCGATGCGCGAGGTGATCATCACCAATCTGCTGCTGACGACAATTCTCACTTTCAACTATTTCGACATGATCTGGGTGCTCACGCGCGGCGGTCCGCAGAACGCGACCCACATCTTCCCGACCAAGATCTACGAACTCGGGTTCGGCGAGTTCCGCTTCGGCGAGGCGGCGACCTACGGCGTCTTCTCGATCATCGTTCTCGCGCTGCTGATCACACTGTACTTCCTGGTGCAACGGTCGGCGAATTGCTGGCGGTCGTCGACCTCATGACCCCCTCCATCACCTCCAGAATCCTGCTGACGCTGCTGCAGATCGTCCTGGCTGGCGTCATCCTGCTGCCCTTCTTCTGGATGGTGTCGGTGTCGCTGAAGCCGGCCGCCGAGCCCTTCGCCATACCGGCGCGCCTCTGGCCACAGCAGCCGACGCTCGAGAATTATGTCACCGCCTTCCGCCCCGAGTTCCGGATGTACTTCCTCAACTCCCTGGTCGTGTCGCTGTCGACCGTGGCAATCACGGTGACGCTCGGGCTGTTCGCCGCCTATTCCTTCACGCGCAGCCAGAGCCGGGTGCTGCTCGTGCTGATGACTTTGGTCTTAGGCGCCCAGATGTTCCCGGCGAGCGCCATCATCATTCCGATCTATCGGCTGATGAAAGGCGCCGATCTCCTGAACACCTATGGCTCGCTCATCATCGCCTATGTGACGATCACTCTGCCGGTGGCGATCTGGATGCTGCGCGGGTTCCTCGCACGTTTGCCTATCGAGCTCGACGAGGCGGCTGCAGTCGACGGCGCCGGGCCGCTGCGAACCTTCATCTCGATCATCGTGCCGCTCAGCTGGCCGGGCCTCGTCGCCACCACCGTGTTCGTGCTGATCGTGACATGGCAGGAGTTCCTGTTCGCGTTATCCTTCACCTCGACCAGGGACATGCGCACCCTGCCGGTCGGCATGAACGATTTCATCGGCCAATACGGCATCCGCTATGGCGAGTTGATGGCAAGCTCGGTGATGGTCTCGGTGCCGGTCGTCGCGGTGTTCTTCCTGCTGCAGCGGCAATTCGTCGCCGGTCTCACTGCCGGCGCGGTAAAGGGATAGTGATGTCAGAATCGCCCATCCTGCGCGACGAGATCGAGTTGGGAATCGTCAGGCTGACGTTCAACCGGCCCGACAAGCTCAACGCCCTGTCGACGCCTCTTATGAGAGCGCTCGAAGCCGAGGTCGATCGGCTCCAGAGCGACGCGTCGACACGGGTCGTCATCCTCACCGGCGCGGGCGAGCACGCCTTCGTCGCGGGGGCCGACATCGCCGAATATCGCGACAACCGGACGAAAGAATTCATCGCCTACCAGATCGAAAGCCGACGCATCTTCGACAAGCTCGAAGCACTGCCGATGCCGACGATCGCGGCGATCAAGGGCTATGCTCTCGGCGGAGGCTTCGAGATCGTGCTCTGTTGCGATGTGATCATATGCGCCGAGAGCGCGCGGCTGGGCCTGCCGGAGGGCCTGCTCGGGCTCTCTCCCGGCGGCGGGGGCACACAACGCCTGACGCGAGCAGTGGGCAAGTACGTGGCGTCGGACATCATGCTGGCCGCGCGGCGCATCACCGGCGAGCGGGCTTACGCACTGGGCATTGCCGCGGCGCTGTGCCCGGACGCGTCCCTGCTCGAAACTGCGCTCGAGCGCGCCAGAGCCATGCTGAAGGTCGCCCCTCAGGCGCAGTCTGCGATGAAGCGGTTGATCCGGCAGGGCGGCGACGGCGCGCTCCCGCTCTCTCAGAGCTTCGAGCAGGAAGTGTTGTTTCGGCTTTATGGAACCGCGGACGCCCAAGAGGGCATCGCGGCCTTCCTCGACAAGCGCAATCCGGTGTTCAAGGGATAACGACCATGCCAGCGGCGGATCTCGAAGGCAGAGTAGCGATCATTACAGGCGCGGCAATGGGCATCGGCCGCTCCTGCGCCCGCGTGATGGCGGCGCGCGGAGCCGTCGTCTTTATCGCTGATATCGACGCCGAAGCGGGCGAAGCGACTGCGTGCGAGATCGACGCCGCCGGCGGCGCCGCGTATTTCGCGCGCACCGACGTCACCTCCCTCGAGGACTTTGAAGCGCTGGCGAGCCAGGCCGTCGAGCGCTCCGGGCGCATCGACATCCTCGTGAACAACGCGGCGCAGGCGATCGGCGGCGTGGTCGACGAAATTGACGAGGAAACCTGGAACAGGGTGATGAGCACGAACCTCACGAGCGTCTGGCGCGGCATGAAGGTGTGCGTTCCGCAGATGCGCAGGCAAGGCAAAGGCTCAGTGATCAACATGTCCTCGGTGCAGGCGCTCGCCGGCTTCAAGGGGTGGGCGGCCTATGCCGCCGCGAAAGGCGGAATCAACGCCTTGACGCAGCAGGCCGCCATAGACCTCGCTCCGGTCGGCATCAGGGTCAACGCCGTTGCGCCCGGCACGATCATGACGCCGTTGAATGAAAAGGTGTTCCGCGAGCACCCGAACCCCGAAGAGCTCATCGCTTCCTGGAATCGCGCGCATCCGATCGGCCGGTTCGGCCAGCCGGAAGAGGTGGCCGAGCTCATCGCCTTCCTCGCCTCGGACCGCGCCTCGTTCATCACGGGCGAGATCGTTCGCATCGACGGAGGCCTGATCGCCCGCGGCGAATGAGGAAGAGGACCACCATGATGAAGCACAGTTTCGCAACAGCGCCGTCGACTGTGCTGCCGATCGGGCGAGCCGAGGTGTTCTTCGACGGAGTGTTTTCCGAGCCGCGGCTGCAACACCCGGAAGGAATCGCCATTGGCCCGGACGGCTGGGTCTGGTGCGGCAGCGAGAACGGCGAGATTTTGCGTATCGCGCCGGACGGCTCCCGCATCGAGCTCGTCGCGCGGGCGGGGGGCTTCACGCTTGGGCTCGCCTTCGAAGGCGACCGCGCGCTGTTCTTCTGCGACAATAAGGACAAGGCGGTCTATCGGTTCGACCTTGCTTCGCATCGGGCGGCGCGCTTCACCCCGCCGGGGATCCGCATTCCGAACTACCCGGTCGTCGACGCGCGCCGGCGCCGCCTCCTGGTCTCGGACAGCCACGATTTCGCAAGTCCCGGTCCCAGCGTTTGGGCCTTTGACCTTGCAACCGGCGAGGGCGGGCTGTGGTTCGGGGAGCCGATGACCTTCGCCAACGGGATGGCGCTCGCCCCATCGGGCGACGCGCTTTTCGTCTGCGAGACGTTCGCCCGGCGGATCACGCGGATCGCCATCGACCGCAGCGGAGCGGCGGCCGGCGCCAGCGTTTTCGCGAGCGATCTGCCCGGCCTGCCGGACGGAATTGCCTTCGACGCCGGCGGCAATCTCGTCGTCGGCTGCTATGAGCCGTCGCGCATCCTGCGCATCGGACCGGACGGCCGAAGGGCCGAGGTCTATATCGAGGATGCGACGGCGCATCTGCTCGCCCATCCGACGAACATCGCCTTCGACGGCTCGGCCCTGTTCGCCGCCAATCTCGGTCGATGGCATGTGACACGCATCGCCGCCGACACCACCGCGCCGCCGCTCTGGCGCAGCGTCGGCGAAGCGCGGACTTGAAGCGACAATGCCGCATGAACGACCCAGTTTGCCCACGCCGTCGACTGGCATGCGCACGCGAGTTCCAGGGGCGCGTCAACCGTCGTCAACGGAAACAGGCCATGGCGAGCCGGAACTTCCGCTCCGTGTCGGGATTCATAGTTTCGCTACTGAAATTGAAAGTTCGGTCCGGGAGGAGCTTTGCCGTCGAGCTGGTCGAAGCGAAGTCGGGTCTCCGCTCGGCGCCCCCTGCGTCGCCGGGAACGGTGAAGTTCGCCTTCCGCTCGAAAGTCGAACTGAGTGAGACAGCGCGCCGGACCGCCTTCGTCTGACGGGGCCGCAGACTCCGCCGTCGAAATGGGTCAGCTCGCCTCGCCGGCTGCTCACCTCGCCCCTCCGCTGGGCCTGGCACTCGTCCTTGTCGACCTTGACCGGCAGGAGGCTCACGGCGGTTCCGTCCGCGGCCGGGTAGTCGAACCTGTAGCTGGTGTTGGGCGGCGTGCCCGTTTGATGGGTTTTCAGCCAGTGGGCGAGCCGGAACGCCACCGCGTAGTCGGTGAACACGACTTTCCGCCAGATCAGGACCTTCTGCGGCCCGGGCGCTTGAGACAGCACCGCGGCCCTCGCAGGCGGCCGTCGCCCGTGCATTGCGAGTTTTCGCAGAGCTTCAGCGACCACACGGCGGGAGACACCTCGTCGGCGCTCACAATGTCGACGTCCTGCTTGTCCTCGGCGTCGTGGACCATCGTGACGTTCTGCTTCGACTCGTCGTAGGAGTCGCGTCCGCTGTCGATGTGACGCTCCTCGTAAAGCATCCAGACCCGGGCGCGTAGCGCGCAGTGCGGTGCCCGCACCTCAGGCAGAATGTCGACCGAAGGCGTGTTTTTGTGGTCGGCCGAGCGATTGCCGTCGTCGTCAAAATGGGTTCCGCTGACGAGCAGGACGATTGGATCGTCGCCCGACTGATCTTGGCCCCGATCTTTCGGATATCGTTTCCAGATCATTTCCGGATTGGTCACCGCGGTCAGGGACACTTTCGTTTTGCCGACCGCGTCCCTCCGATTTCGCTTTGCCGCATGATCCTGAGAAAGCCAGGCATGATGTCGACGCCGAGCTTCTCATATTGCGCGTTGATCTCGGTGTCTGTCTGACGCTGTGCTCGCTGCTGGGGCCGAGACTGGCTTTCGGCCCCTCCATGCCGCCGGGGATGGTCGTGCTGAGGTCGGCGGAGAATTTGCGCGAATCCGTGCGCTCGACGCTGGACACGTTCTGGATCTCGTTGTCCGTCAGCGCCACCGAATAACCGGCGAAGGCGAAGTTGATCGGCTCGACGAGGACGCGGGTCCACACCATTCGATCGCCGGGCGCCCAGTCGACGCCTTGCTCGACATTGGCCACCAGCACCCGCTCGAAGCGGAAGGGATCGTGCTCCCCGACGGTTGATTTTGCGTCGTCCAGCGACTCTTGCAGGTTCGCCCAGGCCCCTTTCTGCGACGGATCCTTTTCCAGGAAGCGGATCGCCTCGGCCTGTCCCTGGTCGCCGAGGTCGCGAAGGGTCGATAGCGCATGGGGAGGCGCGGCGGTCGAGTAAACGGCGACGCTGGGACGGGTCCAATCCCAGGGTCGAGACGCGATTTTCTCATCTTCAGAGTGAAAACATTGATCCCTAGACGAGGCGGATGGCGTGGTAAGCGTATTGAAGTATGCAGAGGAGGTCTCCTTTTCCTCACTCCAGCGCTTCGGCGTCGTGTCGAGATTATGACGCCATTGCCATAGCCCGAACGCCGCAATCAGCGCGACGGCGGCTGCGCCGAGCACCCACCTCGGCGTTGGCCGCAGAAACCACGCGGACAACGAGGCGCCCAAGGATGTTGCGGCTCCTTCGTCTTGACCGCCTCGCGGCGTCCTTAGCGACTTCTTGACCTCTTGGGCGGCGTCCAATCGCACGGCCATGTCGTCCTCCCGCGGGGCACGCTCCCTTCGGACCCGGGGGTTCAAATTCACCAAAACTTTACCATCCGCGAACTCAGTCGGCTGTGATTCGGCGCACACAATAATAACTCAAATATAATGTAATTACCCGCGGCGCCCTTCGTTTTCGCTGTGACGCTAAACGGGGGTCCAAGCGCCTGAAAAGATTGAGGGCCGCCGCTAAACTGGCGCTAAACGGCGATAAGGCGTCTTAGGGCAGCCGCACCGTCGCCGTCGCCAGGCAGGCGATCCCTTCGCTCCGCCCGGCAAAGCCGAGCCGCTCGGTCGTCGTCGCCTTCACCGCGACGCGGCCGACCTCGACGCCGGCGATCTCCGCGACGCGGGCGCGCATCGCGTCGCGGTGGGGGGCGATCTTCGGGGCTTCGCAGATCAGCGTCGCGTCGAGATGGACGATGACGCCGCCGCGGGCGCGGACGCGCCCCGCCGCGTGCGCGAGGAAGAGATGCGACGGCGCGCCCTTCCATTGCGGATCGGAGGGCGGGAAATGGGCGCCGATGTCCCCCTCGGCGAGCGCCCCGTAGAGCGCGTCGGCGAGCGCATGCAGGCCCGCGTCCGCGTCGGAGTGGCCGCTCAGCGCCTGCGCATGGGCGATGCGGATGCCGCAGAGCCAGACGTGGTCGCCGGGCGCGAAGGCGTGCACATCAAAGCCCTGGCCGACCCGGGTTTCGAGCGCCGCGCCGGTGAGCCGCGCTTCCGCCGCGCGCAAGTCCTGCATGGTGGTCACCTTGACGTTTATGGGGTCGCCCTCGAAGACGAAGGCGGGCGCGCCGAACCATTCGGCGACGGCGACGTCGTCGGTGAGGTCGCCGACGCCGTTCGCCGCGGCGCTCCGGTGGGCCTCGAGAATGAGCGGAAAGCGGAACGCCTGCGGCGTCTGCACGGCGCGAAGGCCCGCGCGCGGCGGCGTCGCCAGCACTTTGCCCTCGGCGTCGACCTGCTTGACCGTGTCGCTGAGCGGCGTACCCGGCGCCGCCGCGCCATGCGCCTCGGCCGCCTCGACGGCGCGGACGACGAGCTCTCGCGAAGGAAACGGACGCGCGGCGTCGTGGATCAGCACGAGGTCGGGCGCGGCCGGGGCGAGCGCCTCCAGTCCGGCGAGCACGCTTCTCTGCCGCGTCGCCCCGCCGATCGCGGGCGGACCGAGCGCCGCGCGCGCCGAAGGCGAAAGTGGCGCCAGCGCCTCCTCGTAGAGCGCCCGGTCGTCGGCGTGGATCGCGACCGTCGCCGCCGAGAACGGCCAGGCGCCCGTCAGGGCCTCGAGCGTGTGAGCGAGGAGAGGCTTGCCGGCGCAGTCGAGATATTGCTTCGGCTGGCCACCGCCGAGCCGCGCGCCCCGGCCGGCGGCGACGACGACGAGGGCGACGGTCTTGGATCGCACGTCTTTTCTGCTCCGGATGAAGGGCCTCGCGTTGTTTGAAGCGGGGGCCCGGCGGCGTCAATGCGGGCCGAGGCCCGCCGGCTTGACTCGCCTTCAGCGCCCGCCGATCAATCGCGAGCAAAACGGACGGGGAAGTCATGCCGCTCAAGCTGGTCGTCGCCAACAAGGCCTATTCGTCGTGGTCGCTGAGGCCGTGGATCCTGCTCGCCCACTTCAAGATCCCGTTCGAGGACGTCGTCATCCCGCTGGATGAGCCGGACACCCGGGCTAACATTCTCAAATACGCGCCGAACGGGAAATGCCCGTCGCTGCACGACGGCAAAATCGCGGTGTGGGAGTTGCTTGCGATCATCGACTACGTCGCCGAGGCGTTTCCGGAGAAGGCGATCTGGCCGAGAAGCAAGGGGGCGCGCGCGCATGCGCGCTCGCTCGCCGCCGAGATGCACGCCGGCTTCGCCGCTCTCCGCCAGACGCTGCCCGACCAACTTCCGCCGCAAGCCGAAGGCGATCGCGGTCGGTGACGACGTCGCGGGCCGACATCGCGCGGATCGAGGCGGCATGGGCGCATGCGCGCGAGACCTTCGGCGGGGCGGGACCCTTCCTGTTCGGGCGCTTCTCCGCCGCCGACGCGATGTTTGCGCCGGTCGTCAACCGCTTCCACGCCTACGATATCCCGGTGGCGAAGGCGACGCGCGCCTATATGGAGGCGATCATGGCGCTGCCGGCGTGGAAGGCGTGGATCGCCGGCGCCGAGGCCGAGCCCTGGCGGATCGAACGGTACGAGGCGTTATAAGAGAGCGCGCGTTGAGCGCGGGCCATGAAAACGGGCGCTCGTGGCGCGGGCGGGCGGCGCGGCCGCGGGTGCGCAGGATCGGCGGCCGGCGCATCATCGCCGAGGGCCTCGAGGGCAATCTCTGGACGGACCTCTATCACAACGCGATGACGGCTTCGTGGCCCGCGTTTATCGCGACGCTGGCGGCCGCGTTCGTCGTGGTCAACCTCCTCTTCGCGCTGATCTACGACCTGGGCCCTGCAGCGATCGCCAACGCGCACCCGGGCAATGTCGCCGATCTCCTCTTCTTCAGCGTGGAGACGATCACGACGCTCGGGTACGGCGAAATGTATCCGCAGACGACCTACGGCCACCTCGTCTCGGCGACCGAAAGCTTCACCGGCCTCGTGCTCCTTGCGATCGTGACCGGCCTGGTCTTCGCGCGCATCGCGCGCCCGCGCGCACAGAGTCGTCTTCGCCCGATACGCGGTCGTCGCCCCGCATAACGGCGTACCGACGCTGATGTTTCGCATGGCCAACGCGCGCAGCAACTTCATCAGCGAAGCGATGGCGAAGACCTGGATGATCGGCCCGACCGTGTCGCAGGAGGGCAGGCGCTTCGTCGGCTTCCAGCCGATGCGGCTCATCAAGGCGGAGAACCCGACTTTGGCGCTCAGCTGGATATTGTTCCATCCGATCGACGCCGACAGTCCGTTGTTCGGGATAAGCGAAGAGACGCTCTCGGCGAGCGAAATCAATTTTGTCGTCAGCATCGTCGGCTTCGACGAGACATCCGGCCAGACCGTTCACGCCCGCGACGTGTTCGCCGCCCAGGACGTCCGGTTCGGACACGAGTACGAGGACATCGTCTGGATTGACGATGACGGATTGCGCCACATCGACTACGCCAAGATCGACTCGATCCGGCCGGTTTCGCCTTCAGTGGAATCCGGCAATTCCGCTGGGTAAAGTTATCCAATTAGCAACGGGTTATCGTTCAAGATAACGCTTGTTCACGTGGAGAATATGACCTCCTCTACGGAAACTCGCGAACGGTGACCCGAGAAAGCGGGCCAAATGACAAGATTGAAGACCGGGCTAGGCGCACCTACCGAAGAATACGAAGCGAATGCCGGCGGCTGGCGGGCGCTCGTCGAGGAGCTCGCGGCGCGCCGCAGGGCGGCGGCGGAGGGCGGCTCGGTTAAAGCGCGCGAGCGCCATGTCGGGCGGGGCAAGCTCGTGACCCGCGAGCGCGTCGCCCGGCTGATCGATTCCGGCTCGCCCTTCCTCGAAATCGGCGCCCTTGCGGCGTTCGGCATGTACGAGGGCGACGTGCACGGCGCGGGCCTGGTCGCCGGGATCGGCCTCATCCACGGCCGGGAGGCGATGATCATCGCCAACGACCCGACCATCAAGGGCGGCGCCTATTATCCGATGACGGTCAAGAAACATCTGCGGGCGCAGGAGATCGCGGCGGAAAATCGCCTCCCCTGCGTCTATTTGGTCGATTCCGGCGGGGCCAATCTGCCCCACCAGGCGGAGGTGTTCCCGGATCGCGACCATTTCGGTCGCATCTTCTACAATCAGGCCCACATGTCGTCCGCCGGCGTCGCGCAGATCGCCGTCGTCATGGGCTCCTGCACCGCGGGGGGCGCCTATGTTCCGGCGATGTCCGACGAGACGATCATCGTCGAGAAACAGGGAACGATCTTTCTTGCCGGACCGCCTCTGGTGAAGGCTGCGACCGGCGAGACGGTCAGCGCCGAGGAGCTGGGCGGCGGGGATCTCCACACCCGCGTCTCGGGCGTCGCCGACACGCTCGCGCGCGACGACGCGCATGCCCTCGCGCTCGCCCGCCGCGCCGTCGGCAACCTCAACCGCCTGCCGAAGCGGGCGATCGAATGGACGAAGCCGGTCGAGCCGCTTTATCCGGCCGAGGAGATCATGCGCATCGCGCCGCTCGATCTGCGCAAGCAGGTCGACGCCCACGAGATCATTGCGCGCCTCGTCGACGGGTCGGAGTTCGATGCCTTCAAGCCGCGCTATGGCGCGACGCTCGTCGCCGGATTTGCGCGGCTCTCGGGCATGCTGATCGGCATTCTCGCCAACAACGGCGTTCTCTTTTCTGACAGCGCCCTGAAAGGCGCACATTTCATCGAGCTTTGCGCCCAGCGCGATGTTCCGCTCCTCTTCCTGCAGAACATCTCCGGCTTCATGGTCGGCCAGCGCTATGAGGCCGGCGGCATCGCCAAGGATGGCGCGAAGCTGGTCACTGCGGTCGCTTGCGCCGAGGTCCCGAAGATCACGCTGATCGTCGGCGGATCCTTCGGCGCCGGCAATTACGGCATGTGCGGGCGCGCCTACGCGCCGCGCTTTCTCTTCACCTGGCCGAACGCCCGCATCAGCGTGATGGGCGGCGAACAAGCGGCGAGCGTCCTGGCGACGCTACGCCGAGACGCAATCGAAATGGAGGGGCAAGAATGGTCGAAGCAGGACGAGGAAACGTTCAAGGCGCCTATCCGGGCCAAATACGAGACGGAGGGCTCGCCCTATTATGCGACGGCCCGCCTGTGGGACGATGGGATCGTTACGCCGGCGGAGACGCGGCGGGTGCTCTCGCTGGCGTTCTCGTCGACGCTCAACGCGCCGCTGCAGCCGACTGGTTTCGGCGTCTTCCGGATGTGAGCCACGAGCCGGAGTTGCGACAGAAGACGAGGGCTGCCCACCTTTCCCCAGCTCATGCTGCCGGTCCTGCAGCTGCTCGGGGCCCGGTATGAAGAGATCAGCGTCGGCGCGCTCGAGGAGGAACTCGTCAGGACGTTGCGCATCTCCTCCGAGGACCGCGCGCGGATGCTGCCGAGCGGCGCCCAGACGGTCCTGGCGAATCGCTTGAACTGGGCGCGCGCCTATCTTTCCAGGGCGGCCCTGATCGAAATGCCGCGGCGCGGGCATTGCCTCATAACGCAGCGCGGAAGAAAACTGCTCGGCGAGGACCTGGACGAAATCGACATCGGGGTGCTCGAGCGTTACCCCGAGTTCGTCGCCTGGCGCACCCAGCAGAAGGAGGAGGAGCCGGCCGGACCGAGGCAGCCTCGTGAATGCCCCGAGGAAACCATGGCCTCGAGCTTCGGAATGCTCAATTGCGAGCTCGCGCGCGAGATCGTCCAGCGCGTGCATTCGTTTTCGCCGGCCTTCTTCGAGCGTCTCATCGTCGATCTCCTGGTGCGCATGGGCTATGGCGGCGGCCGGCAGGAGATGGGTCGTGCGCTCGGCCGGGTGGGCGACGGGGGCGTCGACGGCGTCATCAAGGAGGACGCGCTCGGACTCGACGTCGTCTACGTGCAAGCGAAGAGGCTCGACCCGGAGAAGGCCGTGCCAGTGCGCGAAGTGCGCGACTTCGTCGGCGGCCTCGAGGGCCACCGGGCGACCAAGGGCGTGTTCGTCACGACCTCCTATTTTCCTTCGAGCGCCTACGACTTCATCACCCGCGTGTCCAAGCGGGTCGTGCTGATCGACGGGCCGGAGCTCGCGAGCCTGATGATCCGCCATCGTGTGGGGGTGCGCGTGAAGGACACCTACGAGGTGAAGAAGATCGACGAAGACTACTTCGTCGAGTGAACGGTAAGGCGTCCTCGATCCCGACGGCGGCGAGCGGATTCTTGCGGATGGACTAGAGCATGTCCCGATGACACGAACCGGGCGCCACCATTGCGGCCCGCCTGAGGCGCGGTCAAGGCGATCGAAACTTTCTTGACAAAAGGCTCCGCGCGTTCTCATTATGTTCTTATCGCAATGGAGAAGGCCCTTATCCGGGCTACGCAACCGAAGGAAGGCCAATGTTGAGATGGTGATTTTTACCCATAACGCGCCGAATGGCGCCACAAAGGATTTTTTGAGCGTTCCGGCGCTGCTGTCGAGCCATAAGCGATTGGAAGCATTATGTTTTACGGCGTAATTTTCGGAAGGAATCGGAAAGAAATTGATCCATGTCGGAAACTTTCTGAACGCCAGACGGAACGTTTCGGAAAACTTAGACAAACTTCCGAACAACTCGAAGGTCCTCCGGGGTTGAAGCCGGAGCGCGCGCCCGTAGGAAAGAACGTATCGTAGCCTGACATCGGTGGCGCCCAGCGCGTCATGGCGAGCGATGACGGTTCCAGCCAATCGATGGCGGTTCCAGTCGATCGGGACAGGCTCTAACTCAGCTGGTCCTTGGCGTTGGCGAGCTCCTCGCTGTTGACCAGGTGTTCGCGCCCCTCCCGGTAGAGCGCCGAAACTGCGTCGGCGGCCTTTGTCCGCAGCGCGTCGAAATCCGCGCCGGCGGCCAATTTCCTTTGCGCCGTCGAGGGCGTGCTGGGCCTGCTTGGCGGCCGCGGACAGCCTTCCGGACGGCGCGCCGTTTGCGCCGCATCATCGGAATTCGTCATGCGTCTCTCTATCGTCTCTAGCGAGCTTCACGCCCGTTGGCCTTCGGCCGATTCGCCCGACGATTGCCAGACGGGGGAAAATCTTCCCCACTTCCCGGTGCGAAACAAGCGGGCGGCCAGATGCGCCGTCCGCTTTCGCGCAAGGATGACCCGACGGGGAGTCGTTACTTCGACGGAGGAGGGGGAGGCGGCAGCAAGGTGACCGTAGTCACCCCTCCGGCGATGTTGACCCCGGTCTGGCCCTGGACGGAGACGGGCTGAAGCGAGAAGGCGCGACCGGTTCCGCCGACCAGCACGTTCGCCCCCACGCCCGCGCCGGCGCTCGCCTGCGCCCCGACGCCGGTGTAGGTCCCCGACAGCGCCCCGCGCGCCAAGCCTGTCGCCGGCGCGACCACACCCCAGATGAGCCGCCCCTGGCTCACCGCGCCGAGCGCGACGCCGAACTCGTCGATCCGTCCGAGATAGGTTTCAGACGGGCCGCCGTTGGCCGGCGTGAATTGGCAGATCATCGTTTGCTTTTGCATGAGGATCATGCCAACGCCCGCGGACACGTCGCAGGAGAGGGTGCCGACCTGCGCATTCGACTGGGCCGGGGCCGCAGTGGTCGAGAACGCGGCGGCCGTCATCGCCGCAGCCAGGAAGACGAGGGTTTTGGAAGCAACAGTTCTGATAGTCATTGCAAACACCTCTTGGCGTCGGCGCGGGTGCGCGCCGATAACGAAGGCTAGTCAATCGGGGCCCTCTGACAACGCCTGTCATTGACGCATGTCAATTCCGCTGCGCCGATTGCGGTCGTCAGAAGCTCCTGCGTGGGAAGGAAGGTCCTGCTTGAGCCAGCTGTCCGCGGCGGCGCGTCCCACGAGATGGAGGCGCTCGAGAAAATCCCACGCGAGGTTTCTCGCGCTCTCGCCGGAAAGGCCGTCGAACTCGTCGTCCGCCGAAATTCTCCCGATCCTGAGCCGCTTGAGCTTATCGGCGACGCCGAAGAACTTGCCGTATTTGAGCGCCTCGAGCTCGCTGTTGAGCGTTGCGTTGAACTGGATCTGCTCGATGCGGGCGGCGATGTCACTGGCGGAGATCGGCAGTCGCTGCCAGGTCGTCGGCGTCACCTGCACGATGAGCAGATGCGCCGTCTGGGAGGCCAGCACAAGCGGAATGAGCGGCGGATTCGCCGCATAGCCGCCGTCCCAGTAGGGCTCGCCGTCGAGTTCGATCGTGTGATAGAGGAGCGGCAGACAGGCCGAGGCAAGGATCGCGTCGACCGTCAGCTCGCGGTTGGTCAGGATGCGGAGCGCTCCGTCACGCACCCGCGTCACGCCGAGCAGCAGCTTGATTTCCGATTGCGCCCGGAGCCGCTCGAAATCGACCTCGGCGGAAAGCGCCTCGCGCAATGGGTTCACGTTGAACGGATTGAACTGATAGGGGGACATCGAGCGCACGATGAGGTCGAGGCCCGCGTCGAGCGGCGACGGCCTCGGCAGGAGCGCGGCGGCGTGGCTGATCCGCTTCCAGAACTCCGAGAGCTTTCTCCGCGCCCCCTCTCGCCCGCCCTCGATCATTCCCGAAGCCAAAAGGACGGCGTTGACCGCGCCTGCGCTCGAGCCGCTGACCGCGTCGAAGCCGACGTCCGGCTCTTCCAGCAATCGGTCCAGCACGCCCCATGTGAAAGCGCCGAACGAGCCGCCGCCCTGCAGCGCCAGCGAAAGCGTTCGCGGCGGCCAAGCCGCCGGACGCGTCGACAGGCTTCGTTGCGCGCGTTTGAGAAATTCGAGCGCTCGATCGATGACGGTCATGGGGCGCAATTCCTTGCTGGCGGACGGGCGTTCCTCCGGTGTCTTGACTTCGGCATGCGACGGTTCCGCGTACGGCGGCACAGCATCTAGCCAGACCGAGCGTCGAACACAAAATCCGACAAAGGGCTGTCCGGCGCCAATTTGTCGCCGGACCGGACGACGCGGGCTCCTTCCTTGAGCGGAAGGACGAGGCCTTCACGTTCGCGGAGAGCCTGGAATTGCGCCGACAATATCGCCGGTCTCCTCGGCTCGCCCCAAATCGATATCGTTGTCGTCTTCGGCTTATCCTCTCGCGCGCGGCCAGATGCCCCAGTCCCGCGCCGCGAGCCCGCGGGCGCCTTATTGAGCGCGATATAGCCTGCTAGGCCCCTGGGCGTTCCGAGAAAACTGATCTCTCGAGAATCGACCATGACGATAGGATCGGAAGCAAGACAGGAATTTCACTGGATTCCGCGCACCGCCGAGAGCCACAGTGCGCAGCTTGCTTTCATTCTCGGGTTGGGCGCGGTTCTGTGTTGGCTCTGCCAATTCCATCCATCCTTGATGCCGGTCTGGGCGCCGTGGGATTTCTCATGGCCTGAATATCTGGCGTTCTCCCTGACCGTCCTCTGGTTCTTTCGCGGCCTTGCGAGAACGCCTCTGCAAGAGCGCCCATCCGTATGTCGGCGCATCGCCTTCTTCTCCGGCCTTGCCCTACTTTATACGGTGATGCAGACGCATTTCGACTACATGGCCCAGCACATGTTCTTTCTTAATCGGATTCAGCATGTCGTGATGCATCACTTCGGCCCTTTCTTGGTTTCGCTGGGCTTCGCGGGCGAAACGATCCGGCAAGGGATGCCGCCGCAGGTGCGGCGAATGACGGAGAGCCGCCCCGTCGCTTCCACGATCCGTCTCCTGCAACAGCCGGCGTTGGCGGTGTTCCTGTTCGTCGGCCTATTTTATTTCTGGCTTATTCCCTTCATCCACTTTCGGGCGATGATCGATCCGCGACTGTACGCCCTGATGAATGCGAGCATGGTTCTTGACGGGCTCCTCTTCTGGTCGCTCACGCTCGACCCCCGGCCGCGGCCGCCTGCGCGCGTTTCCTTCGCTGCGCGCTTTTTGCTCGCCGTCATTGTCATGTTTCCGCAGATCGCGCTGGGAGCCGTGATCACGTTTTCGCAACAGGACCTTTATCCCTATTACGATCTGTGCGGCCGACTGTTTCCATCGCTCGACGCGCTCGCCGACCAGCAAATCGGCGGCATCGTGATCTGGATTCCGCCGGCGATGATGAGCGTGATCGCCGCGTTGCTGGTGGTCAATGCGTTCAGGATTCACGAAGAATCAGCCGAGGCGAACCATCATGGCGTATCTCCGGAGCCGATGGCCTCCGGCCGCTAAGGCGGCCCTCGACCTGACGCTTTTTTGCGCCATTCTGGTGGGCGCGCTTGCAGCCGATACGGCGGAGTCTTCGGAGCAGGGGCTTCTCATCGGCGATCCCTGGATGCGCTTCATCATGCCGTCGCGCCCGGCGGCGGGATATTTCACTTTGTCCAATGCAACGTCCGAGGCTCGCACGCTGGTCGGCGCGGCCTCGCCCGCCTGCGGCGCGCTCATGCTGCACCAAACCGTGCACGAGGGCGGCGTGGACAAAATGGCGATGGTGAAGGACGTCAGCGTTCCCGCGCATGGCAGCGTGAGCTTTGCGCCCGGCGGCTACCATCTCATGTGCATGTCGCCTTCGCCGCAGATGATCCCCGGCCACTCGGTCGCCGTCACGCTGCGCTTTGCGGATGGCGCCGAACTATCGGCGAGCTTTCCGGTCCGCGGCGCCGCCGACACCTCGATCGCGCCGCCTCGCTAGATCAGCCGCCATAAGGCGGCGAGCAGGCCTGGGCGATTGTTGTCCTGGATCAGCCTTTCGAGGTCGGCCGCGACGCCGGCGACATCGACATTCGAGGCGATGAGAGGGGAAACGAGCAGCCGCGCGGCTCCCGACTTATCGAACACATAGATCGCCGAGCTATGCGTCACTTCGTAAGGCTGGTCCTTCGATTCGGGCGTCACGGAGTAGACGACGCGATAGCGCCGCGCCAGCGCCGCAAGCTGGTCGGGCACGCCGCGCAAGCCCTCGATCTCAGGCGCGAAATTCTTCACATAGTCCTTGAGAACCGGAAGCGTGTCGCGATCCGGATCAACCGTAACGAAAAGCACGCGAACCTGCCGCGCCTCCGGCCCGAGCCGGTCGAGAATTCGGCTGACGTTCGCGAGCGTGGTGGGGCATACGTCGGGGCAGAATGTATAGCCGAAATAGAGCATCACCACCTGTCCGCGATAATCGGCTTCGGTCACCGGCTTGCCGTCGGAGGCCCGCGTCATGCTGAATTCGAGCGGCGGCGAGTTGCCGGATATGACCGTCGAACGCCATTTGGCGCCGTCATCGCAGCCGGCAAGCAGCGCGATCGCCGCGATGCTGAAGAGAGCGGCGGAAAAGCCGGAAACGCGCCGCCGTCCGATCCGGGACGGCGAGCGCCTCCCCGCGGCGTTCGGCTCAGTGGGCGGCGAGACCATGATGAGCGCCGTTAAAAGGAAACAAGAACGCCAGCATTATGGCGATCGCGAATACCGACGCTCATTCGGCGCCCCGTTCGTTCGGCATCGCCGTTTCCCTCGCTCGCTTGCCGCGCGCTTCGTTATGCCTCGATCGGGCGCTCGCGCAATTCTAGGAGCTCTTTGTCAGGCCAAGCAATTTCTCATGGCGCGTGGACGAGACGGGGGTAGGCGGGTTGGCTCAGCTCGTGTCGCAGCCGCATCAACTGCTTGGCGAAAGGGATGAAGAGCCGAAGGTAGACGTAGACCTGGTCCCGCGAAGGCGGATTGGAGCCGGGCGGGCGCCCCGATTCGTTCCTCGCGATGGAAATAATCGAATGGATGACGTTGAAGTTGTTCTCCAAATCCTCGGCGGCCGATTTGGCGAGGAAGCCGAGCGCGGGTTTTATCGCCTCCTGGAAGCGGGTCATTTTTGTTCTGACATAGAGTCCGTCGCCGATGCGGGAAAAGTGTTTTCCGTAGGCGGCGCTGCTCTTGGCGACCTCCAGCAGTCTCAAAAATTCGATTTCCGCGGCGATGGCGAGCAACACGCAGGTCGACAGCCGGCAGTCGGCGTAAAACGCCGCGACCGCCTCTTCAAGATAGATGACGGCGTCGGGAGAGAGATCGGTGACCTCCGCATGCAGCCTCTTCATGAATTCCGCCAAATCCTGGAAGCGGTAGGGACTTTGATGGAGCGCCTTTTCGCCGAAGCGACTGAGCCGCAGCCAGGGCCAGCCGGGATTCGACGCGTTCAACCCCAGGGTCAGAATCCCTTGTCGGAACAGGTCCCAGACGATCTCGAGAACCACATCCAGAGTCGCCGGGATGCAGTTGCGTGGCGGCGCCGTGCGCAAAATACTGACGGCCTTCCGCCCCTCCATTTTTCTTGGAAAGCGCAAGAGCAGCCTGCTCCAAAAGCTTATCGAACTTGTCGACGCCATTCGTTCGCGCATTGAGCAAGATGTAGGTGACGACGTCACGGAGTTCCTCATAACTGTGCTGCGGCTGGTTCATTTCGCGCTCCCGCCAGAAACGACGATGAAGGCTTGCCCGATGGTGATTCACCCCCGCCACATCGGTGGCCCCGCCGGCAGGCTCGGCGGTCAAGCTTTTGCCAAGCTTTTTCCCAACTCTTCATCGCTGTTAGCGGCGCGCCTTCGGCGACGTCGCGAAAATGGACGGGAATTGACCCGTCGCCCGAATGGCGGCGAGAATGCTCGGGATCGGGGGGTCGAGCGGTCGCCCCGCGCTACCGAAAGGTTCGGCGAAAGGTTCGGGATGCGAAAAATTTCTGCTTGGCGAGCGGCGCTGACGCTTGCCGCTGTCCTTTTCGCCTCCGGCCGCCGCCGCCGCGCAAAGCCCGGACGCGGTCAACCTCAAGCCGGGCCAGGAGGTGACCATTCCTGTGACGATCGCCGACGGACGCGTCACGCTCGGCGCAGCGCGCGTCTCGAGGCCCGGGGCGACTCAGCCGAGGAACGGCGAAATCACCGTCAGCATGGTCAAGCACGGCCTCTCGCCCTACGCCGATTTGAGCGCGAGCGAAAAAACCTCCGAGCCGGTCGACTTCGTGGCGACCGGCCTGGTCGGCGACATCAAGATCGACGAGGTGGCGATCTGCGGCCGCCTCGACGCGCCCGCCACGAACCGGATCGCCTCCGGCTCGTGGCGCGTTTCCCTCAACCGGTTCTCCGTGCGGCAGAGCGGACAGGACTGCCGCTACTGACCGACGAACGAGGTCTTGCGATGCCGAAGATCACATACCACATTATCGAGCACGACGGCGGTTGGGCCTACCGCGTCGGCGACGTCATCTCGGAAACCTTCCCGAGCCACGACTTCGCCCGCAAGGCCGCCCAGCGGGCGGCGGCGGAGCAGCGGGTCGGCGGCGAGACCACCGACATCTCCTACGAGGATTCGCAGGGCCGCTGGCATGTCGAGACGGCGAAGGGTGGCGATCGTCCCGACACCGACGTCGAGGAGGAGTGAGGCCGCGAAAGCTGCTTGCGCGCCCGCTTTCCTCCTTGCTCCGGGCGGACTTTCCTGTTACCGGACACCGCCCTTGCTTCGGACTTCTGGCCGGAGCGTATAACTCTGGGCGTTCGCCGTCGGCCAGATGCGCCGGCCCGCCGCGAGGCGGAGACGAGGTTTGCGAGTTCCTTCGCGGGCCTTTCCGACCGGCGGGCGCCTGATCGTCAACTCGAACCCATTCGCCGGCGCGGCCCGCCTGGAAGCGGGCGTTTCAGGAGAACCAATGTCGCAAACTCAAACCTCCGCGCCGACGCGCGAGGATTTCGCCGCGCTCCTCAGCGAGACCTACGGAGACGACGAGGCCTTCGAGGGCTCGGTCGTCAAGGGCCGGGTCGTCGCCATCGAAAAGGACATGGCCGTCATCGACGTCGGCCTGAAGACGGAGGGCCGGGTCGCCCTCAAGGAATTCACCAACCACGGCCGCGATCCGGCGCCCGGCGTCGGCGACGAGGTCGAGGTCTATCTCGAGCGCATCGAGAACGCGCTCGGCGAGGCCGTGATCTCGCGCGACAAGGCGCGCCGCGAGGAGAGTTGGGTCAAGCTCGAGCAGGCCTTCGAGAAGGGCGAGAAGGTCGAAGGCGTCATCTTCAACCAGGTCAAGGGCGGCTTCACCGTCGACCTCGACGGGGCCGTCGCCTTCCTGCCGCGCAGCCAGGTCGACATTCGCCCGGTGCGCGACGTCGCGCCGCTGATGAACGTGCCGCAGCCGTTCCAGATCCTCAAGATGGACCGGCGGCGCGGCAACATCGTCGTCTCGCGCCGCACCGTGCTCGAGGAGAGCAGGGCCGAGCAGCGCCACGAGATCGTCGCCAACCTCGCCGAAGGTCAGGTGATCGAGGGCACGGTCAAGAACCTCACCGACTACGGCGCCTTCGTCGACCTCGGCGGCATCGACGGCCTGCTGCACGTCACCGACATCGCCTGGCGGCGGGTCAACCACCCCGGCGAGGTGCTGACCATCGGCCAGCAGGTCAAGGTGCGCATCATCAAGATCAACCACGAGACCCACCGCATCTCGCTCGGCATGAAGCAGCTGCAGGAGGATCCCTGGTCGAACATCGAGACGCGCTACCACGTCGGCCAGAAGCTCAAGGGCCGCGTGACCAACATCGCCGACTACGGCGCCTTCGTCGAGCTCGAGCCGGGCATCGAGGGCCTCATCCACGTCTCGGAAATGTCCTGGACCAAGAAGAACGTCCATCCCGGCAAGATCGTCTCGACCAGCCAGGAGGTCGAGGTCCAGGTGCTCGAGGTCGACGCCTCGAAGCGCCGCATCTCGCTCGGCCTCAAGCAGACCCTGCAGAACCCGTGGGAGGCCTTCGCCGAGAGGCATCCCGTCGGCTCGACGGTCGAGGGCGAGGTCAAGAACAAGACCGAGTTCGGCCTCTTCATCGGCCTCGACGGCGACGTGGACGGGATGGTCCATCTCTCCGACCTCGACTGGACGCGTCCCGGCGAGCAGGCGATCGAGGACTACAAGAAGGGCGACAAGGTCCGCGCCAAGGTGCTCGACGTCGACATCGAGAAGGAGCGGATCGCCATCGGCGTCAAGCAGCTCGCGAGCGACCCGTTCGCCAAGAAGGGCGGCGAGGAGGGCGAGGGCGAGCTGCGCAAGGGCTCGGTCGTCACCTGCGAGGTGCTCGAGGTCAAGGACGGCGGCATCGAGGTCAAGATCGCCGGCACGGACCTGACCACCTTCATCAAGCGCAACGAGCTCGCCCGCGACCGCGGCGACCAGCGTCCCGAGCGCTTCTCGGTCGGCGAGAAGGTCGACGCGCGGATCACCCAGTTCGACCGCCGCGCGCGCAAGATCGCCGTCTCCATCAAGGCGCTGGAAGTCGCCGAGGAGAAGGAGGCGATCGCGCAATACGGCTCGGCCAACTCGGGCGCTTCTCTCGGCGACATTCTCGGCGCAGCGCTCAAAGCCCGCGACCAGAAGAAGTAGGCCGCTCGCTGAAGGCGCGTCGGCGAAGAGGGCCCGCGTGGGAGCGATCCCCGCGGGCCTTTGCCTTTTCGGCCGAGAGCATGAGCCCGCTGCGCGGCGTACAAAGAATGGGGGGCGGCCCTTCGCGTTCCTCATTGATAGTAGGTCACTCGGCCCCGCGCAGCGGATGAAGCCGGTGAAGGCGGTCGGTCCCGGTTGCGGTCTTGCGTGCGGGGGAAGCAGGACATTGGCCGCGATCGCTGGCGGCGGAGGAGCGGCTTCAGCGGCAAGAAAGGCTTCCTCCGCCGGGCCACCCGCCAACGGCGCAACGTCCGCCGGCGGCGCCGGAATCCTCCGGCCCACCGGCGGCGCCTCCGGTGTGGGCGGATCGGCCACGGCCACAGGCGCGGCTGCCATTGTGAAGGCTTCGTCCAAGAAGGCCGGCGCCTTGTCGTCTCCGAGCGCGGATTGAGCCTTTTCAGGGCGTTGCGGCGCCATTTGCGGGCGATTGGTCAGCGGCGTGTCGGGCGCGTCCGGGACCTGCTGCGCTTCGACAAGGGGGGACAAGACAGGTTCGTCCGACATGTCGGGCGGCACGCTGTCTCCGGGCGCGGATTGAGACTTTTCAAGGGGTTGCGGCGCCATTTCCGGGCGCTCGATCTGTGACGCATCGCACTCGCCCGGGGCCTGCGCCGGCTCGGCGAGCGAGGCGAAGGCTTCGTCCGAGGAGTTCGGCGCCGCGCCGTTTCCGGGCGCGGATTGAGCCTTTTCAGCCACTTGCGGCGCCATCTCCGGGTGAGCGCGATCCTCGTCCTTGGTCATGCCCGCGTATGCGGGCATCCAGGCGTGCAGCGGCGCAAACGGCAGGGACGTTGCGCCCGGCGGCTCTGGATCCAAGCTTCCGCGGGGATGGCAGACTGCGGCCACCGCGTTCTCGGGCGCGGATCGAGCCTTTTCAATGGCTTGCGGCACCATTTCCGTGCCATCCGCCAGGAGCGCGACCGGCTCTTCCGCCTCTGCTTCGCTGAGCGCCAGGGGCCGCGGGCCGCCGAGAGAGCGCCGCTCGGCCGGAAAAAAGCCATGATAGCGGTCGAGCTCGCGCACGATTTTTCACCACTTCGGCAACCGCCTTGAGGTTTTGCCCCGACATGGCACTAAAGGCCACCAGAAGCGCCTCGTTCAGACGGCCGATCTGCAGCGCGACGAACTCTTCCGGCGGTCCCGGCAAGTGGGAGGCGAGCGCCTCCCGGACGATCGCCCGCATGCGCTTCTCCGTCACGCCGAGCCGCACCGCGATCTCGCGGACCGAGACGCCGCGGTTCAGATAGTCGATGATGAGCCTTTCCCGCTCGAACTTCTTGAGGCGCGCCGCGCGCGTGGCCTCGATCGACCGGCCTGCGGGGGACGGAACGGTTGCGGACGCGGACATTCGGGGTTCTCCCTTGTCTTGACTCTAGAGAACAAAAATAGCACATAGAGCGAACATAGCCAACAAGTATCTCTTTTCGCGCCGAGCGCTTGATTCCGGCGTCCGGCGACCGACAAGGATCGCGCAGAAGCAACTTGACGAGGCTGCTTCGACTCTTGGACTCGAGCGCGTCGACCGCCGGCCTTAAGCTCCACGGTCGGCTGCGCCGCGTCCCCCATGCGCTCGAAGGCGCGTCGGATTTCGCCGCGGCGCTCCGATCGCCAATGACAAGCAGGTCATTGTCGGGCGCCCTTCTTGCCCCTCGTGGTCACGAATGGCGTCCGCGCGATTTTCGTCGTGCTCAAGCTGGCGCCAGTTTGGACCTCAAGCTTGATGTCGCCAAGGGTCAACTCCGCCGCGGTGAAGATTTTCGCCATGATCGACTCCGGCCGCGCCCCGATATCCACGACTGGGGATGTCTCTTAAGGGCGGATACCGCCCCTACGGTCGACGCCACCGGAACACCCGCAATCGACGTAAAGCGGCCATTCCAGATTGCAACCGCGTACATCGTGGTTGGGGGGAAAGTGCCGGTCGAGGCGAACACGAGCGGCGGCTAGAGCCCGTGCCTGTCCGCCAACTTGTTCAAATGAGGAAATGTCGCAGCATCCCGGCCCGCTGCGACCGGCAACTTCCTGCGCACGCTGGCGACGCCCGATCCGTTAAAGGACTGGTCGCTGGCGAGCCTTAAGGAAAAGCTGATCAAGACCGGCGCAAAGATCATCGGCCATGGCCGCTATGTTGCTTTCCAGCTGGCCGAAGTCGCCATTTCCAAAAATCTGTTCGCCCCCACCCTGCGGTCGATCGGGGAATTGCGGCGGCCGGTTACGTCGATTGGGTAATTCTTTCGGTTGTCACGCGTTCCATCAAAGACCACGGGAGACGTATGTCTAGGTGACAGAAAGTTCGGCGTCCCTCGGCGTGCGATCGCGAGCCGGCCCGCCCCGAAACGTATCTACAAGCCACGGCGGGGTCTCAACGACATTTCAGTCTTGTCAAAGTCTCCCTATGGGCGCAGTCTCAGCCGCGATAAGGCTGTAATCCGGCGGATGTCGGCCAATAGTAAAGAGAAACTCCCGTTTCTCTTCGAAAATTGAAAGGCGGACAAAATGAAACTTCCTGCGGAAGTGAAACCTGCCTTATGGGGAGTTGTCGGTGGCGCGGTCGCCGCCATCGTGATCGGGTTCACATGGGGCGGCTGGGTCACCGGCGGAACCTCCGAGACTCGCGCAGTAGATCGAGCCGAATCCGCGGTCGTCGCGGCTCGGACGCTGATATGCGTCGACAATTTTAGGCATTCACCGGACGCTGAAGCGAATCTGGCCAGTCTGACAAAGATCGATAGTTATAGCCGCTACACCTTCATCGTGAAGGGCGGCTGGGCGACCATGCCGGGCAGCAAAGAACCTGATGAGGCGGTGGCGCGAGCCTGCGCCGCAGTACTGGCTCCCTGACCTGCAATAAGACGTTAGAAGGCTTCTCCGCTCGCTCTTAGGCTTGCTTGCGTCGTTGTCCCCTATGGGGCCTTTGTCGGCAATCCCGGAGGTCGCGGAGCGCCGCTTGTGCTGTCCGCCGACGGCGTTGTCACATCCAGCAAGTAAAGGCTGTCTCACCGCCCTGAACCCTGAACCGATCGGCTAAGGTTTTGGAATCGTTAAAACCGGCACCGGCACAGAGGTGAGTAATGACCAGTAAAAACAGGTTCGTGTGACAATGCCGCCAGGGCAGCCCAGGAGTTCGAGGGTACCCAAGAGGTGATGCGCAGGAAAGCGGATTGATCCTGAAGCCTGTGGCATTGTCTGCGCAGTCAAGCGCGCTCGTGTGATCGGGGCAAAGGATCAGCGGACAACTTCAGGGCTAGCGGACTCCGTTCTCCGCACAAAAAGGCCGAAGACATGACCGCACCCGCGACCAGCGCGACGCCGAAAATAGCCCTTGATCAGCGGGCGGCGTCCAGACATGACACTGCCAGCGTCTCGCCCCAAATAGGGACTGACTTTGAAAGCCATTTTTCCAAACGGGTCGTATTCACGTTTTCAACGCTTATATTCAATGGGACATCTTCACGGACGATCCGCACGTCTTGCGGGTCACGATCGTCCAGTCAACGGAAGATGCGCTCGCAACAAGGGCGCGGGCGGGCCGACAATTGGTGGCCACAGGCGGTAGAATGCCGATTTGGCGCCTTGTGCGAGCAGCAGGTAGCTCAAGGTCAGTCCGGCGATCGCAAAGAGGAAGGTGGCGGAGGGTGGAACGAATCCGAACCACGCTCCCAGCGGCGTGAACGGCAGGAGAAGCGCAAGAACGACTACCGCAATGGACGTGGCGGCGAGGAGGGAATGTGGACGGCTGCGTAGCGGATTGCGCCGCGTACGCAGGACGAAGATCACCAGCACCTGGGTGGCGAGCAATTCAATGAACCATCCGGTTTGGAACAGCGCTTCGTTTGCGTGAAAGACCAGGAGCAACAGGCCGAAAGTCAGAAAGTCGAATATCGAGCTCACCGGCCCCAGCACGAGCATAAAGTTTCGGATAAATCGCATGTCCCAATGCTCCGGCCTCTCTGTGATCTCGCTGTCGACCTCGTCCATTGGGATCGGCAACTCGGAGACGGCGTAGAGCAAGTTGTTGAGCAGTATTTGCACCGGCAGCATCGGCAAGAACGGCAGGATCAGCGTCGCCCCGGCCATCGAGAACATGTTGCCGAAATTCGAGCTCATCGCCATCATGATGAACTTCATGATATTGCCGAACGCTCGGCGCCCTTCGATGATGCCGCGATCCAGCGCGCCGAGATCTTGCTGCAACAAGATGATGTCGGCCGCGTCCTTGGCGACATCAACCGCGCCGTCGACGGATATGCCCACGTCGGAAGTGTGCAGCGATGGGGCGTCGTTGATGCCGTCGCCGAGAAATCCGACGACATGGCCGCGGTGCTTCAGCCCAAGGATGACCCGGTTCTTCTGAACGGGCGTCACCCGGCAGAATATGTTCGTCTCTTCCAGCCGCGCCGCCAGCGCTTCATCAGTGAGCCCTTCGATCTCGGCGCCGGTCAGCAGGCCGGTGATCGGGATGCCGAGCTCGGAGCAGACGTGCTGCGTCACATGCTCGTTGTCGCCGGTAAGGATCTTGACACCGACACCCTTGATCCCGAGCGCTGCGATGGCTGCGCCCGCGCTTGCTTTTGGCGGATCGTAGAAGACGATGAAGCCGGAAACAACCAAATCTCGTTCATCGGCCGCTGTTGCCGCCGCGCAGTCAGGCTCCATCTCACGCCAGGCGACGCCGAGTGCGCGGAAGCCGTCCGCGCTTAGCCCGTCAAAGA
>CAWFVS010000051.1:0-72912 GCA_963819255.1 uncultured Alphaproteobacteria bacterium | reverse complement strand
CGATCATCGAACAGGCCGACGTGCAACAGCCGACGGCCGTCAGCGCAACCGCAATGAGGATTTCGCGGGGCGCTCGCTTGCCGGCCCTCGATTGGGACATGCCGAATTCGACCGTAGCCATACTGAAAACTCGATCGGTTCAATGGAAACGAGCGCCGAGGCGCCCGCAGCGGCGAAGCCGCTTCTTACCTCAGTCAGAATGCGCCGGCCACTTTCGGCTGTCGGCGCGAATCGACAATTGGACGGAAATTGTGGCGCAATCGCGCCTCGGACCGCTTCACCCAGGACCCGAGACGGATTTCCCAAGGTCAATCGGCCGCCGCGAAAGCAGCGGCGGCGGCCGGAACGTGGGCTCCGACGCCAAACCCTTTGGCGAAGGCCCTGGAGACCGGCGCTTCGACATACTCGTAGGCCGATCGGTTCGCAAAGAGGGCGTCGAGCGCCGCAGCATTCAACTTGTGGCCGGGGCGATAGGTGCGATAGAGACCGACCATTGGCGCTCCGGCGAGCGACAGATCGCCGACGGCGTCGAGCGCCTTGTGGCGCACGAACTCGTCCGTGTAGCGAAGCCCCTCGGGATTGAGAACGGTGTCCCCGTCGATCGCGACTGAGTTCTCGAGCGAGGAACCGAGCGCGTAGCCCGCCTGCCACAGCTTCTCGACATCGCTGACGAAGCCGAACGTCCGCGCGCGAGCGAGCTCCCGGCGGAAGGTGGCCGGGTCGAGATCGAACACGCGGCGCTGGCGGCCGATCGCAGGCGACTCGAAGTCGATCTCGACGTCGAGGCGAAATCCGCGATCCGCCGGCAAGAATTCGGCGTAACCGCCGTCGCGCGCAACCCGGACCGGCTTCACAATCTTGAGGTGGCGTCGCGAACGCGACTGTTGAACGCGCCCCGCCTGATCGATGGCGCTGACGAAGTCCGCGGCCGATCCATCCATGATCGGCGTCTCCGGCCCATCGATTTCGACGAGCACGTTGTCGATCTGCAGGCCGGAAAGCGCCGCCAGGAGGTGCTCGACCGTGCCGACGCTTACGCCGGACGCGTCGCCGAGAATGGTGCAAAGCGCGGTATGCGTGACATTCGACCGCTTCGCCTCGAGCAGCCGCTCCCGGCCGCCGGGCAGTCCGGTCCTCAGAAAGACGACGCCGGAGTTCGACGTCTGCAGGGTGGAGAACAACTTGAGCGGGGGCCGCCGAATGCACTCCCACGCCGGCCACCGCGACACGGCGGCGAAGACTCGTCTGAAAGCCAACTCTCATCTCTACGCCTCTCCGGGCTTTCGCCCGGCCCCGCTTGACGACGCTTAGCGCGGACGGCGGCCAGGACTGGTGGCGCGCCCCCGAATCGCCACCCTCGTCGAACAGGGCGTGGGCGGCGGATCGTGACGCGGGGGTGAATTTAGTGGGCGAATCGGGGCGGAGCCAAATCACCTTTGGTGAACAAAAGTTACAACTCCGCCACAATAATTTGTTGGTTAAATTTCAGTAACTTGTAATCATATCCGAAGGTTATGCATTCAAAATTGTGGCCGATCGCGGCGATTGGCCGCGGCCGGCCGAAGGGTCGATGGACAAAAATCAGTTGGGATGCCGCCGCAGAAAGGCCGGGATATCGAGATGATCGTCTTCCGTTACCGGAGCACGATGATGGGCGGCCATGCGGATCGACAGCGTTCGGAGGCGTCCGCTGGGGTTGCGGCCGCGGCTGAGACCGCCCGAAATCGGCGTGGGTGACCGGCGCCGGTTGCGGGCGAGGCTGGGCGACCGGGGGCGGGACCGGGGCCGCGGCGGCCGCCTTCGCGACTGGCTCCTCGTCGTGTCGCGCGATGCCGAACGCCGCCAGTTTCTCCAGAAGCGACCGTCGGCGTGGCTCGGCCCCGGCGCTCGCCTGCATTTCACGCTCCCGCTCCCGCATTGCGCGAAGCTGATTCTGGGCCAAAGGCGGCAGATCCTCGATTTGCGGCATGCGCGGAGCGCGCATGGACGGCTGCTCAGGCGCCGGCGGAATGAAATAAGGCGCCTCGTCCTCCTGCTCGCGCCGGGGCTCGATCGGCTCGGGGAAGGCGACCGCCGCGGGAGCGACCGGCTGAAGTTCGACATCGTTGACGAAAGGAGCAGACTGGAACGCTTCGACGGGAGCGGGCTGAGGCGGCGCGGCGCGTAGGGGCGCCGGCGCGCGCGAGCGCGGGGCGGGCTCCAGGCGTGGCTGGTGAGCGACGGGCTCGATCAGCGAAATCGTCGCCTGATCGATGCCGGTCGCGACTACGGAGACGCGCACGACGCCGTCCAGAGCCGAATCGAAGGTGGCGCCGAGGATGATGTTGGCCTCTTCGTCGACCTCCTGTCGAATGCGGCTGGCCGCTTCGTCAACTTCATAGAGCGTGAGATCGTTGCCGCCGGTGATCGAGATGAGCAGCCCGCGGGCGCCCTTCATCGAAGTCTCGTCGAGCAGCGGGTTGGCGATCGCCGCCTCGGCCGCGAGCACCGCGCGCTTTTCGCCGGTCGCCTCGCCGGTGCCCATCATCGCCTTGCCCATCTCGCTCATGATCGAGCGGACGTCGGCGAAGTCAAGGTTGATGAGGCCCTCCTTGACCATGAGGTCGGTGATGCAGGCGACGCCGGAGTAGAGCACCTGGTCGGCCATCGCGAAGGCGTCGGCGAAGGTGGTCTTCTCGTTGGCGACTCGGAAGAGGTTCTGATTCGGGATGATGATCAACGTATCGACCGCCTTGTGCAGCTCGTTGATGCCCGACTCGGCGGTCTTCATTCGCCGGCCGCCCTCGAAGTGGAACGGCTTGGTGACAACGCCGACGGTGAGAATGCCCATCTCGCGCGCGGCCCTGGCGATCACCGGGGCGGCGCCGGTGCCGGTGCCGCCGCCCATGCCGGCGGTGACGAAGACCATGTGGCAGCCGGCGAGGTGATCGCGAATCTCCTCGAGCGCCTCTTCGGCCGCCGCCTTGCCGACCTCGGGCTTGGACCCGGCGCCCAGGCCCTCCGTCACCTGAAGACCCATCTGGATGATGCGTTCGGCGCGCGAGGAGGTCAAAGCCTGCGCGTCGGTGTTCGCGACGATGAAGTCGACCCCGGAAAGACCGGAGACGATCATGTTGTTGACGGCGTTGCCGCCGGCGCCGCCGACGCCGCAGACGATGATGCGCGGCTTCAATTCCCGTAATTCTGGGGCCTTCAAGTTGATCGACATACCCTGCCTCATCCCGTTGGGCGTCCCACCGACGCCGATTGACGACCTATGCGTATTTCCCAGGATCTTTCCGCCGACGAAGTGCGAACTCCTTCAGAAACTTTCCTTCAGCCAGCGCCCGACCCGCGCGGCGTACCCGCGCTCCTCGGACGCCTGCCGCGCGACGTGCCGAGAAGGTTCGAAATATTCGAGGCCCGCCATCTGCGGATAGATCATCAACCCGACGGCCGCCGCGAAGGCCGGGCTCTTGCCCGATTCGGGCAGTCCTTCGACGCCGAGCGGCCGCCCGATCCGGGCCTGACTCGAGATGATCGTCCGGGCCAGTTCCGGTAGCCCGGTCAACTGGCAGGCGCCGCCGGTCAGCACCAGCCGGCGGCCCGCCTGCGCGGCGTATCCGGAGGCGCGCAGACGGTCGCGCACGAGCTCGAGGATCTCCTCGACGCGCGGCCGGATGATGCGCAGGAGCTCGGACTTTCGGCAAATGGCTCGGATGATCCATGTCGTCGCCGAGCCGCTGCACGGCGATCGACTTCGCGATCGTCCGAGGGCGAGGCGATGCAGGCGCCGTAGAGCGTCTTCAGACGCTCGGCGTCGGTCATCGAGACATTGAGGCCGCGCGCGATGTCCCGCGTGACGTGAATCCCGCCGACCGCCACGGCGTCGACGTGGAGGAGCCGTCCGCCGGAGAACACACCGACGGTCGTGGTCCCGCCGCCGAAATCGACGACCGCCGCGCCGAGCTCGGCTTCGTCGTCGACCAGCGTCGAGAGCCCCGCGGCGTACGGCGTCGCGACCATCGCCTCGACGCGCAGATGGCACCGTTCGATGACCAGCATGAGATTGCGCGCGGCGGCCGAATCGCAGGAGGCGACATGCAGGTCGACGCCGAGCTCCTCGCCGATCATGCCTTTCGGATCGTGTACGCCCTGGACGGCGTCGAGCGAATAGCTCGTCGGCAGCGCATGCAAGACCGCTCGCCCCGGCGCGTCCGTTCGCCGCCGAGGCGGCCTCGAGCACCCGGTGGATGTCGTGTTCCGACACGGTCTTCGCCCGCAGCGCGGTCTTGGCGCTGAACCGCTGTGAGGCGAGGAGGCCGCCGGACATGTTGACGATGACGCCGCCGACCTCGACGCCCGCCATGCGTTCGGCCGCGTCGATCGCGAGACGCGCGGCGTGCTCCGCCGACAGAAGGTCGACGATCGCGCCGCCCTTGACCCCGTTCGAGCGCTGGTGCCCGATGCCGAGCACCTTGCAGCGGTGGGTACGGCCGGGCAGCGCGTTCGACTGCTCCATCGGGCTCAGCCGCGCGACAAGGCAAACGATTTTCGACGCGCCGATGTCGAGAACCGACAGGATCGCGCTCTTGCGGGCGGGAATCTGGCGCATGCGCGGCGGGAGCGGCCGGAGGCTCATTGCTGCGGACCTTTCTTCGGCGCATGGGCGTCTGCCCATGGGCCGCCGACTCCTGCGACAGCCGGGCGAACACGCGGCCGGGCGTGCGAAGATCGAGGGCCAACACGTCGCGGTCGAGAATGCGGGACTGGCGCTGGAGACGCAGCAGGGTCGCGATCGCGGCTTGAGGGTCGACCTCCGGAAGCTTGACTTCGACGCCGGACTTGAGCTTGAGGCTCCAGTTGCGCTGGCCCACCAGCATTCCGGCCTCGACGCGCGGCTTCAACTCGTCCATTGCGTCGAGGAGGGCAGTGAATTCGCGCACGCGCTTGTTCGCGCCCTCGCCGACGACGAACGGCAGGTCGGCGTAGCGGCCGTCGCGCACCTCGTCGATCGGCGCGCCGTCGGCGGCGATGGCGTAGACTTGGCCGTCCTTCTGCCACACGCCGTAAGGGGTGCGCTCGACGATCTCGATCATGATCCGGTTCGGGTAGAGCTTGCGCACGCTCGCCTGCTTGACGAGGGGGTCGGCCTCGAGCCGCGCGCGGGCGGCGGCGGCGTCGAAGAACGGCAGCGAGCTCTTCGGGCTTATCCCGGCGATCGACAGAATCTGCGATTCGCTCATGTGCGTCGCACCGGAGACGGTCACGACGTCGACGCCGAAGCCGAGCGTCCTCGCGGCGACGTCGCTCAGGCTTCCGTGGGTTGCGACGAAGGCGTCGAGTTGCCCGCCGCGCACCGCGCCGAGGGCCGCCGCGCCGAGCAGCACGGCGAGCGTCAAGGCGATCTCGACCCACAGCGCGGAGGCCGATCGAGAGGAATGGCCCAGCGCAGCGCGCCCCGAGCCGAGCGCTCGCCGCGCAGGAGGACCGTCCTCGGCGCGGCCGTCGCGGGAACGGAGGCCAGGGCTGTTCCCGTGGCCCGCCATCCAGCGCCTTGGCTCAGCGGTCGCACGAGGCGTCCTCCACCATCCAGGCGACGAGCTGGCCGAACGACATGCCCGCGTGGGCGGCCATCTCCGGGACGAGCGACGTCTCGGTCATGCCGGGCTGCGTGTTGACTTCGAGACACACGAGCTCGCCCTCTTCGCCTTTTGATTCATCGATAGCGGAAGTCGGCGCGACTCACGCCGCGGCAACCAAGGGCCCGATGGGCCTTCAGCGTGAAGTCTTGGACCTTATGGTAAATATTTGGTTTAAGAACTGCCGGAAGGACATGCCTCGATCCACCTTTCGCGTATTTTGCGTCATAGCCGTAGAACGCTTCGGAAATCGGCTGTATTTCGATGACGCCGAACGCGCGGTCGCTCCCCATCGCCGCGCAGGTGAGCTCCTTTCCGGCGACGAATCGTTCGGCGAGAATCATCGTCGCCGTAGGGCCAGTCCTCGCGGGCGACTTCCTGCGGCGGATGCGTGCGGTCCTCCTTCACGATGACCACGCCGAACGAAGAGCCTTCATTGACGGGCTTCAGCACGTAGGGCGGATCCAGCACGTGGCGGCGCGCGGCGTCATGCCGATCGACCGTAATCCCGTGCGGGACCGGAACCCCGGCCGCCCGAAGCACGACCTTGGCGAGGTCCTTTTGCATCGCCAGCGCCGAGGCGAGCACGCCCGAATGCGTATAGGGAATGCGCAGGATCTCGAGCACGCCCTGGATCGTTCCGTCCTCGCCGAAGCGTCCGTGCAGAGCGTTGAAGACGACGTCGGGCTTCAGACGGGCGAGGGTGTCGGCGATCGAGCGGTCGACGTCGATGCGCGTCACGCGATAGCCCATCGCCTCGAGCGCGTCGGCGCAGCCGCGGCCCGAATTGAGCGAAACCGGACGCTCCGCCGACCACCCGCCCATCAGCACCGCGACATGCTTCATCGACCCGGCAATCTTCCCTAACGTTCGGCCAAACGGCAAAGTTAAGTTACGCTTAAGCGGGCCGGATTAACGAGGCGTTAACCGGGCCCGTCCGCATCGTCAAAACATGGCGGGGAACGCCGTTTCGCCGGAGCGGCGGCGCCTCATCCGGCGCTTCGCGCCACCTTGTGTCCGCAAAATGTGAGAGAGTGGGCGAACGGGCGGCTGTTCCAAGCAACCGCCCGTCGCCGGACCTGAGCCCGTGGCCACCACAGATGAAGACTGCGGGGAAGCGAGGGACAGGTCTGGCGTCTTCCATAAGCCCGAACAGAGCCCGCACGAGCAAGGAAGGGAGTGGGAGTATGCCACTCGCCGATTGCGGCGCGGTCGACGTCGACCGCGCGGTGAAGGCGGCTCGCGCCGCATTCGAGAGCGGCGTCTGGCGCGACGCCGACCCCCTCCACAAGAAGAAGGTTCTGCTCCGCTTCGCCGAGCTCATCCGCGAAAACGCCGAGGAGATCGCGTTGCTCGAGACCCTCGACGTCGGAAAGGTGATCGGCAATTCGCTCAGCGTCGACGTGCCGTTCTGCGCCGACTGCATCCAGTACTACGCCGAACTGGCCGACAAGCTTTACGACGAGGTCGCGCCGGTCGGCGCGCATGACGTCGCGATGGTGCGCAAGGAGCCGCTCGGCGTCGTCGGCGCGATCGTGCCGTGGAACTACCCTCTCATCATCGCCGCCTGGAAGCTCGGGCCGGCGCTGGTCGCCGGCAATTCGGTCATTCTGAAACCGGCGGAGCAGTCGCCGCTCGGCTCGCTCCTTCTCGGGCGTCTCGCCAGGGAAGCTGGGCTGCCGGAGGGCGTGCTGAGCATCGTGCCGGGCTTCGGCGAGAGAGCGGGGAAGCCGCTCGCTCTGCATCCGGATGTCGATATGATCGCCTTCACCGGATCGACCGAGGTCGGAAAGCTGATGATGGTCTACGCGGGCCAGAGCAATATGAAGCGGGTCGCGCTCGAGTGTGGCGGCAAGTCGCCGCATGTGGTGATGGGGGACGCCGACCTCGACGCCGCCGCTGAGGCGATCGCCTGGGGAATCTATTACAACCAAGGCGAGACCTGCCACGCGGGCTCCCGCGTGCTGGCGCACGCCTCGATCCGGGAGGCGCTGGTCCACAAGATCGCCGCGGTGCAGCGGACGCAGATTCCGCTCGGCCATCCCTTCGACGAGGGCGCGCAGCTCGGCGCGATGGTGGAGGAGCGGCAGATGGAGCGCGTGCTCGGCTATATCGAGCTCGGGATCAAGGAAGGCGCGCGCGTTGCGCACGGGGGGAAGCGGGCGTTCGGCGAGACGGGCGGCTTCTACATAGAGCCAACCATTCTCGACGCCAGCAATTCGATGCGCATCGCCCAGGAGGAGATTTTTGGGCCCGTCGTCGTCGTCATTTCCTTCGAAACCGAAGCGGAGGCGGTCGAGCTCGCCAACGACACGATTTTTGGGCTCGCGGCCGCGGTATGGACGCGCGACATGGGCGCCGCTCATCGCCTGTCCCGCGCGATTCGCGCCGGCGCCGTCTGGGTCAACACCTACGACCGATCGTCGTTGGCGACCCCGTTTGGCGGCTTCAAGCAGTCCGGCTTCGGCCGCGACCGCTCGCCGCACGCAATCGACAAATACATGGACTTCAAGACGATCTGGACGAATTATCGGTAGGCGGGGGCGGCGGAGGCGCTGCGATGACCCGCGGCCTGATGATCGCCGCGCCGCGCTCGGGCAGCGGCAAGACGACGCTGACGCTCGGCCTTCTGCGCGCCTTCCGGCGGCGCAGCGTCGCCGTCGTCGGGCTGAAGTCGGGGCCGGACTACATCGATCCAGCCTTTCACGCCGCGGCGTCCGGTTGCGAGGGGGTCAATCTCGATTCCTGGGCGATGGCGCCTGAGCTCCTGCGGAGCCTCGCAGCCGAGGCGACGGCCGGGCGGGCGCTTGCGCTATGCGAGGCCTCGATGGGCCTGTTCGACGGCGTTCCGGCGCCGCGGGGCCGCAGCGGCGCCTCGGCCGACGTCGCCGCGGCGCTCGGACTGCCGGTCCTGCTTGTCGTCGACGTGTCGGGCCAGGCGCAGTCGGCGGCGGCGGTCGTCAAGGGCTGCGCCGCCTATGACGAGAGGATCAGGATCGCCGGCGTCGTGATCAACCGGGTCGGCAGCGAGCGGCACCGGCGCCTCGTCGCGCAGGCGATCGAGGCGCAGGAAATTCCGGTCGTCGGCGCGCTGCCGCGCGACGACAGGATCGTCCTGCCCGAACGCCATCTCGGCCTCGTGCAGGCTCATGAGACGGAGGCGCTCGATGCGCGGCTCGAGGCGATCGCCGACTTCGTCGAGGAGCGCCTGGATTGCATGCGTCTTCTCGCGCTGGCGGGCGACCTCGATTGCGTCGCGGAGGCGCCGCGGCCCGCTCTCCGGCCGCCGGGCCAAAGAATTGCCCTGCCGCACGACGCGGCCTTTTCCTTTGTCTATCCGCATCTCCTGCGCGGCTGGCGGGCGGCCGGGGCCGAAATCGTCGCCTTCTCGCCGCTCGCCGACGAGCCCCCGCCCCCCGCATGCGACGCATGCTGGCTGCCGGGAGGATATCCCGAGCTGCACGCCGGAAAACTGGCCGCGGCCCGCCGCTTCCTCGAAGGCCTGCGCCGTTTCGCGGAGACGAAGCCCGTTCATGGCGAGTGCGGCGGCTACATGGCGCTCGGCGCGTGCCTCGTCGATTTCCTCCGGCGCGGCGCATGCGATGGCGGGGCTGCTTTCCGTCCAAACGAGCTTCGCCAGGCGCCGCATGACGCTCGGCTATCGCGAGGCGAGGCTCACCGCCGACTGCGCGCTCGGGCCCGCCGGGACAGTTTTGCGCGGCCACGAGTTCCACTATGCGACGATCGACGACGCCGGCGCGGACGAGCCTTTCGCTCTGGTGACGGACGCCTACGGCGCAGAGCCTGCGCCTGCAGGGTCGCGGCGCGGCCTCGTCACCGGGTCGTTCTTCCACGCGATTGCGGAAGCGTGAGCCGGCCAGAGCAGGTTCGCCATGACGGACCGGGTCCCACTCGTGGCGACGGCTCTGGATATGCGCTTTCCCGTGCGTGGCGCGCCGACTTGAACCCCGCGGCCCGTCGATTCTTCGGAAAGTTTCCAGACGGTTTCCGCAAATATTTGTTAGGCCTTTCAAAGCTTGCAGAGGTTTAATTTTTTCAATTTCAAGAGATAGCCCGAACTTATCAAGGCCTAGTGAAATCTTGAAATCTTAAATACGGTCCATATTTACTGAAAATTACGGGTTAGCCGCGAAATTGACGCTAGAGCAGATCCCGTTTGGTTGGAATCGTCATCGCGGGGAGCTGTGGCGCTCGCAATGCGACCGCGGGGTCCGACACAAAGCTTCTGCGCCCTGCGGGGGTGGCCGTCCTGCATTGCGCAAATTTCTGTCGCACGATAACTTGAACTCGAACATAAGCAGAACATACAATGCTCGAAGAAGCGGGTCACACACCCCTAGCATGCTGTTTGAAAGCTAATCGCCGCGCGGCCTTGGATCCCCGCTCGCCCGAGCGTCGTGTCCGGGGCAAAGCTGCGAGTGGGCTGGAAATGCCGTGGCAAAGGCCGAGCAGACCGAATGGGCGGACTCTGCCAAGGGGATCGGACCGCGAGCGCGAGCTTGCGGGTGCGAATTTTTTCTGCTCGATCGGCTGCAAGTCTTTGACGAGGAAAGGAAAATTCCATCAAAGAGGTTTGGTCCTGCGCAGGCAGACGCGATGACGCGATGGAAATGGCGCCGCAAGCTCTTGGGAACATTGATTTCGGCGATGGAAATGGCGCGATCGTCGTCGGCGGACGTCGAATAGAGGGACTACCGGATCGAAGCGACGAAGGGACGGGTTTTGGCGCCCGATGCGTTGAAAAGCCGAGATCGTGGACCGGACTGCACGGCGCCCGGGCTCCGAATTTGATTCGGGAGTGTTTCAGGTCGCTCGCACTGGCTTGTGCGGGTCCAAACGATCGGGACCTGCTCTGAGCATTTCCCGACGGTCGGACCTTGTCCGCGACCCCGGAGCCCTACCCCACCTCCAAGAGCCGCTCGGCCTCAGCCAGCTCGACCGACACGATCTGGCTCACCCCCTTCTCCGCCATGGTCACGCCGAACAGCCGGTCCATGCGCGCCATGGTGATCGGGTTGTGGGTGATGGTGACGAAGCGGGTGTCGGAGCGCTTGCGCATCTCCTCGAGGAGGTCGCAGAAGCGCTCGACGTTGTAGTCGTCGAGCGGCGCGTCGACCTCGTCCATCACGCAGATCGGCGACGGGTTGGTCAGGAACACGGCGAAGATGAGCGAGAGCGCGGTCAGCGCCTGCTCGCCGCCGGACAGAAGCGTCAGCGTCTGCGGCCGCTTGCCAGGCGGCCGCGCCTGGAGCTCGAGCCCCGCCTCGAGCGGATCGTCGCTTTCGACCAGCTGGAGCTCCGCTTCGCCGCCTTCGAACAAAGTCGCGAACAAGCTCTTGAAATGGCCGTTGACTACGCCGAAGGCGGCAAGCAGCCGCTCGCGGCCCTCCTGGTTCAGCGAGCCGATCGCCCCGCGGAGCTTGCGGATCGCCTCGGTCAAATCGTCGCGCTCGGCGATCAGCTTCTCCCGGCTCGCCTCGACCTCGGCGAGCTCGTCGTCGGCGCGCAGGTTGACCGGGCCCAGCCGCTCGCGCTCCTGCTTCAGGGATTCGAGCCGGCGCATGATCTGGTCGAGATCGGGCAGCGGGGCGTTCGGCTCGTGCTTCGCCAGCGCCGCGAGGCCGGCCGGCTCGCAGTCGAGGTCGGTCTGGATCACCCGCAGGAGCTCGTCCCGCCGGATGCGGCCCGCCTCGACCCGGGCCTCCGAGGCGGCGCGCGCCTCGCGCGCTTCCGCCATCGCGTCCATCGCCCGGCGCGCCGCCCGGTCGGCCTCGGCGAGCGCGGTTTCGCCGAGCGCGCGGGCGTCGGAAGCCTCCTTCCGCGCCGTCTCGGCGCGGTCGAACTCGTCGGCCAGCGCCCGGCGGCGGCGGGCGAACTCGTGCGGCGCGTCGGCGAGCTGCTCGCGCTCCTCGTCCGCCCCGGCGCGGCGCTCGGCGATCTCGGCAATCTGCGCCTCGGCCCGCGCCCGCCGCTCGTCCCACGACTTGCGCTCGGCGGCGATCGCGGCGCGGCGGGCGACGCGCGCCTGGGCCTCGCGCTCGAGAGTTCTGCGCCGCGGCGCGCGCCTCGGCGAATTCCCCCCGCGTCTGCGCCGCCGCGGCCCGGGCGCGATCGAGCGCCAGCGTCAGCTCCTCGCTCGGAACGAGACCGACCATCGCCTGTTCGGCCCCGGTCTTGCGTTCCGCCGACTTCGTCGCGGGCCGCCTTGGCGCGCGCGGAGGCCTCCTCCAGAGCGGTCAGCCGCGTCAGCGTCTGCGCGCGCTTGCGTTCAAAGTCGGCCAGCGCGTCGCGGGCGCCGTCGGAAGCGGCGCGGGCTGCCCGCTCGCGCGCGCGCCACTCGGCTTCCGAGGCCGCCGCCTCGCGCAAAGCCGCAGCGGCGCGGGCGGCTTCCGCGCGCGCCGCTTCTGCCGTCGCGCGCGCCGCCTCCGCCTCCCGCAAAAGATCGCCGAGGCGGTTCTTCTGGGCGAGCCGCCGCGCGGCGGGCGTGGGCGCCTCGGCCGCGGCGAGAAATCCGTCCCATCGCCAGAGGTCGCCTTCCGGCGAGACGAGCCGCTGGCCGACCTCCAGCAGCGCCATCAGCCGCTCGCCGTCGGCGCGGGCGACGATCCCGATCTGGGCGAGACGGCGCGCCAGGGCGGCGGGCGCGGTCACCCGGGCGGCGAGCGGCTCGACGCCGTCGGGCAGGGCAGGGTCGGCGCCGACGCCGGGCAGCAGCGACCAGTGCGCCGGCGCCTTCTCGTCGGCCGGCGCGTCGAGGTCCTCGCCGAGCGCGGCGCCCAAAGCCGCCTCATAGCCGCGCTCGACCGTGATCGCCTCGACGACCGGCGGAAACTCCCGCCCCGACATCGCGCCCAAGAGTCCTTCGAGCGTGCGCGCCTCCGTCTCGAGCGCCTGAGCCGTGCGCTCGGCCTCGGCGAGCGGCGAGCGCGAGCGCGCCTCCGCCTCGCGCGCCTGCGTATGGCGCTCCTCGGCGGCGAGCGCACCCTCCTCGGCCGTCGCCAGCGCCTCGGCGAGGTCGGCCGCCTCCTCGGCGCGCCTTTCGTGTTCGGGGTCGTCGGCGGAGGAGGCGCGCAAGGAAGCGAGCTCGCGCTCGATCCCCGCATATTCCGCCTCGAGCCGGGTCAGGCGGCGCCCTTCCTCAGCCGCCGCCGCCCCGAGCGCGTGGCGGCGTGCGTTGAGGTCGGAAGCGGCGGCCTGGGCTTCCACCAGATCGGCCTCGGCGGAGGCGAGCTTTCGCTGCGCGTCCTGCTCGCGGTCGCGCGCTTCCGCGGACAAGGCGCCGGCGTTCTCGAGCGCCTCGGCGAGAGCGGCGTCCTCGGCGGCGAGCCGCTCGACGACGGAAGCGGCGTCGGCGATCAGCGCCTGTTCGCGCTCGAGGTCGCGGGCGAACTGAGCGGCGCGCCGCTCGAGCTCGGCCTCGCGGTCTTTGGCCCGCTTCTCCTCCGCCTCGAGCGCGTCGCGGGCCAGTGTGATGCGATGCAGCGCCGCGCCGCGGCGCGCCTCCTCCTCGCGCAGGGACGGCAGGTCGGCGGCGGCGAGCGCCTGCAGGCGGGCGGCCTCGCCCTGGGCGCGGGTGCGCTCGGCGACGTCGATGAGATCCGAGTCGAGCTTCTTCGCGGCCTCGGCGAAGGCCGCCTCGTGCTCCCGCCAGGCGATCAGATGGGCGAGGGCGTCGTGGCGGCGGATGTCGGCGGCGAGATTGCGGTAGCGGCTCGACTGGCGCGCCTGGCGCCGCAGGCTCTCGACCTGAAGGTCGATCTGCTTCAAGACGTCCTCGACCCGCAAAAGGTTGTCCTCGGCGCCTTTCAGCCTGAGCTCCGCCTCGTGCCGGCGCGAATGGAGGCCGGAAATGCCGGCCGCCTCCTCGAGGATGAGCCTGCGCGCCTGGGGCTTGGCCGCGATGATCTCGCCGATCTGGCCCTGGCGGACCAGGGCGGGCGAGCGGGCGCCGGTGGAGGCGTCGGCGAACAGAAGCTGCACGTCGCGGGCGCGCACTTCCTTGCCGTTGACGCGATAGGTCGAGCCCGAGTTGCGCTCGATGCGGCGAGTGACCTCGAGCGTCTCGTGGTCATTGAAGGCGGCCGGCGCCCTGCGGTCGGAATTGTCGAGCAGGAGGCCGACTTCGGCGATGTTGCGCGAGGGGCGCTTGCCGGAGCCGGAGAAAATGACGTCTTCCATCCCCGAGCCGCGCATCGCCTTGAACGAGCTCTCGCCCATCACCCAGCGCAGCGCCTCGACGAGGTTCGACTTGCCGCAGCCGTTCGGGCCGACGACCCCGGTCAGACCCGGCTCGATCTTGAACTCCGCGGCGTCGCAGAAGCTCTTGAAGCCGATCAGGCGCAAGCGCTCGAAATTCATCGCGGCGACCCCTCGGCCCGGCTCCCGGGCGGTTCGACGCGGTCCGGCGCGCCCGTCAAACGTCTTCTCCAGATTCTCACCCGAAGCGGGACGGGTTGATTAGCCGCCATATCGCCCCGGCGCAATCAACCCGGCCGCCCGAGAAAGCTGTGCGAAACGCTCATTTCGGCGGGGCTCGGAGGATTTGTTCGATTTTGTCGAGCGCGTGCTCGCCGACGACCTCGACCCCGTCGACGAAGAAAGTCGGGGTCGATTTGACGTGAAGCTTCGCTGCGGCCTCGTCATGCTCCTTTTCGACCGCCTCGAGAAGCGCCTGATTCTCGAGGCAGGCGTCGATGTCCGCCGCCGACATGCCGGCGGCCCTGGCCTGCTGCTTGAGGCGAACGAGCGGCTTGGCGGAGAAGGCCCATTCGGACTGGTGGTCGAACAGGCGGTCGATCACCGCCGCGCGCTTCTCCTTGGCGCAGCGGGCGAGCATGAAGGCGCCGACCGAGAGCGGATCGAGCGGAAATTCGCGCAGGATGAATTTCGCCTTGCCCGTGTCGACATATTTGGCCGTGATCGTGGGCCAAGCGTCCTTGTGGAAGGCGGCGCAGTGGGGGCAGGTCAGCGAAGCGTATTCGATGATCGTCGCCGGCGCGTCGGCCCGACCCTGCACGACGTCAGGCAGGGCCTGCGGCGCATCGATCGGCTGAAGCACGGCTGGAGACGGAGCGGGGGTCCCCGCCAGGGCGACCGGAGCGAGGAGCGCAAAGGCGGCGCAGGCCGCGAGGCGAAGGCAGGACATCGGAGCTCTCATGGATTGGGCGAAGCGAGCGTCGTGACTCTAACGCTCCGATCCCCATTTATCGCACGCGTGAAAAAGCGTACGCCGGACGGAAAACGCTTGACAACGACGCAACTTCTCTGATTGCGTGTCCACACGCTGGGTGGCGCTATTCGGGGAGCCAGCAATGAGATCCTTAGCGGTTGCGATTTGGCTCGGCGTCGGCGCTGCGGCCATTTCACCGATTTCTGCTTCTGCTGATCATGGTAATCGCTGTTGGTATAATTGCGATCCCGCGCCGGCGCCTGCGATCGGTTCCGGCCTTCCTGCCGCGCTTGCCGTCGGCGGCGTGCTGCTTGGCGCATCGCTCTGGAGGCGCTGGCGCCGGTCCTAAGCTTATTGCGGCCCCGGCGCCTGCGCCGGGCCGGGTTTATCCTTTCGGTATGGCCGCGGCGTCCGCTTGCGCGGCGAGATTGTAGCGATTCCAAACAGGACGCCAGTCCATGGTCTTGGCGGCTCGGCAATCCGTCGGCGCTTCGACCAGAAGAAGGTAGCTGGACGGCACATATTCCGTGAGGCCGAACACCGCGAGCGACTTGTATTTCATCCGCTCAACAAACACGGCCCGAGGATACGGGGCGTTCCATGTGCGGTCGAGATAGATGTAGCGACGCATGTAGCCCGGTTCGGGGATGCTCTGCAAAAGCGACTCCTGCTCGAAAGTCGACAAGCGCAAACTGACCCGCATCGGGTGCGAACAGCCGGGAGCGTCGAACACCAGCACTCTTGGGTTTCCTTTGCTCGCAGATCTGATTTCGTTCAACCGTAGGCCTTGCGACGCCGCAACGCGCAGAACGACCGGTTCAAGGAGATCAGGGCTGTCCTCGAATGGAGCGGCGGTCCGCTCCTTCGCCGCAAGCGATCCCACGAGGATTGCCGCAAAGATTGCGTGGACCGCCCAGACCCTCACGCGACCCCCCTCTCCGGCCTCGATCCGTAGAGGCTGATCAGGAGGATTGCTGTCGACGCGCCAACGACGAATATGTCAGAGCCGGGCCCGTCGTGCCAATAGTGATAGAGGTCGGCGTTCCACGCCATGAGACAAAGTCTCGTCATATTGCAGATCACCATCGTCAGGCCGACAACGCTTCCCGTAACGAAATCACGAGCGTGCCACCTGTGATCGCGCAGGTTGCGCACCGTGAGCCAACACAGGGCGGCCACCGACAGATTGTGGAACGAGGAACAACCGTCATACACCACGATCCCATGACCGCTGGGGCCGGTGATGACGTTGTTGCTCCAAACTGTACCCGGCCGCACAGCCTGTAAAATCGTTCCGATGACGGCAGCCTCGGCGCGGAGCAAGGGAAGAGCGAAGAAACTAAAGAAAGTGTGTCCCCAAAACTCCTGTATCGAGAGGGCGGCGAGGACGATCTCCGCCGCTCGCAGCTTTCGGTCGCCTCCATTGAAAAGCGAGCCAAAAACGGCGATGCCGAGTGCAGTGACCCAGATCAGTCCGGTCTTCGGGACGAAGACGAAGCAGCAAAGCGAGACGGCGACCACAAGGTCCCGCAGTCGCGCAGCCGGAGCCGGGTCAGTCGAGGCGAGGAGACGGAACACGGCGTACCATGCCATGATTTGGAAGACGCCGACAGAGCCGACATTCCAAAAGAACTCATGGGGCGACGCCGTCAGCGTCTCCCTCGCCAAGCCGAAGAGTTGATTCAAAAAAACGATCGCGCAAGCCCAGTTAAAAACGTCGCGGCGGGGCAGGCCGAGGCCGACGCGCGTCTCGTCAATATTCGTCAACGCTTTTGGGGCAAGCGCAACCAGTTGGATCAATCCTGAAAAGCACTTACGGAGGAGCCGCCGACCGGCTCCGCTCCCCGATTATCTACCACATACCTGCAGCTCCTCCAATGTAGGCCGCTCGTTGCGCGCCTACCCCTTGCCGGCGTCGGTCGACTCCGTGGATTTGCCGGTGCAGGCGGTTCGGCATGTCCGACGCGATGCTGGTGGTCTGTGGGACGGTCCACGGCCTTCTCAGTCATAAGTCGGAGCCGCGAACGACGTCATTGCCGTTAGGTCAGGTTGAAATCTGAGAACAGATGTTTACTTGGCTGTTTTCGGATGGAATTACCCGCAATTCACGCTCAATTAAATCCGGACTCTTACGCTCTATTCCTGGAAACAGGGCTTTCGCTTGAGCACAAGTCAACCCGGCGCGCTGGTCGACCCTTTCGATGAGCCGCGACTTGTCGCGCTGAGCCGCGCCGTCATCCAGTCTCAGGAGATCATCGTCCGCGAACAGACGGCCGTGATCGCGGGGCTCGAGGCGCAATCGGCGCGCTACGAGACGGCGATCGACAACGTCGGGCAGGGCGTCTCCCTCTTCGACGCGGAAGGCAGATTGATCCGCTGCAACCGCCGATTTGCCGAGATTTACGGCCTCGCTCCGCACGAGGCGCAGCCCGGCGCAACGGTGCGGGAGATCGCCGAACGCCAGTTCGTCGGCGGCGGCTCGCCACGCGCCGTCGACGATTATGTCGAACTGTGCATTTCGGCCAGCGGGGACGCGAGGCCCAAGGCCTTGTGCGCGCGGCTTCCGAACGGGCGGAGCGTCGAGATCCATGTCCAGCCGATGCCCGCAGGCGGCTGGGTCTCCACGCACAACGACGTGACCGAGCTGCATGAGCGCAGCGCAATCGTCGCCGAGCGGATTTCTCTGCAAAGGCTGATCGACCTCGTTCCTGACAATCTGTGGGTCAAGGACGCGGCGAGCCGCTTCGTGATCGCCAACAACGCGACGGCTCGGCAGATCGGTCTCCATGCGTCAGGCGACCTGATTGGCAAGACCGATCTCGAGCTTCACCCCGCCGACGCCGCACGCAAATACCTCGCCGACGAGCGACGCATCGTCGAGACGGGCCGGCCACTGATCGATTTCGAGGAATACGTCATCGACCCCAGCGGTCGGAAGGTGTGGATGTCATCGACGAAGGTGCCGCTGCGCGACGACGGCGGACAAGTGGTCGGACTCATCGGGATCTCGCGCGACATCACCGCGCGCAAGCTTGCCGAGTCTCTGCGCGACGGCCAGGCGCAGATTCTCGAAATGATCGCAACGGGCGCGCCGCTGGCCGACGTGCTCGCCCGCCTGACGCATCTCGTCGAATCCCAGCTCGACCGGCGTGCGCGCCTCGATCCTGCTTCTCGACGAGGCCGGCCTCCGCCTGCATCATGGCGCTGCGCCGAGCCTCCCCGAAGCCTACACGAGCGCGGTGGATGGCCTGCGCATCGGGCCGCACGCGGGCTCGTGCGGGACCGCGGCCTTTAGCCGCCAGGCGGTGGTCGTCGCCGACGTATTGAGCGATCAGCGCTGGGCCGAACATCGTGCGTTGGCCGCCGCGCACGGCCTTCGATCCTGCTGGTCGACGCCGATCTTCTCGCATCAGGGGCAGGTCCTGGGCACGTTTGCGCTCTATTCCGCCTCGGTGCGCGAGCCGAGCGCAGCGGAATTGCGGTCTGACCGACGCCGCGACCAAGATCGCCGGCATCGCCATCGAACGCAAGCTGGCGGAAGACCGGATTCAGTTCATGGCGACCCACGACTCCCTGACCGGGCTCCCCAACCGCGCGCTGCTGAAAGAGCGCCTCACGCGAGCGATCCAGCTCGCGCAGCGGCACGACCGATGGGCGACCGTCGCCTTCGTCGATCTCGACAATTTCAAATACGTCAACGACAGCCTGGGCCACAACGCCGGTGACGAACTGCTCAAATCGATCGCCGGCCGAATGGTCGCGCGCTCGCGCGCGACCGACACCGTCATTCGCATCGGCGGCGACGAATTCGTCGTCATCTTCTGCGATCAGGCCAAGGACGTCGAAGCCGTCGCCGCGACGGTGCGCAAGCTTCAATCGGCGATCGCGGAACCGGTCGAAATCGACGGGCCGGCAGTTGAGCGTGACGAGCAGCGTCGGCGCCGCGACCTACCCGAGCGACGGCCAGGACGCTGACGCCCTTCTGGTCAATGCCGACGCCGCGATGTATCGGGCCAAAGATGTGGGCCGCGACAATTTTCAGTTCTATCGGCCGGAATTCAACGTCAGGGTTCACGAAAAGTTTCAGATGCAGGAGGAGTTGCGCGCCGCGATCGCTGCACGGCGAGTTCGTCCTGCACTATCAGCCGCAGGCCAATCTGCGCACCCGCGCAATCTTCGCCGTCGAAGCGCTCATCCGCTGGAATCACCCGACCCTCGGGCTGCTTCCGCCGTCGCGCTTCATCCCGCTGGCGGAAGAAACCGGACTGATCGCGCCGATTGGGGAATGGGTGCTCAATGAGGCCTGCCGCCAGGCGCGGGCTTGGCAGGACCGAGGCCTGCCGCCGATCAGGATCAGCGTCAACGTCTCCGCCCGGCAGTTCAGGGACCGGCAACTGACCCCGATCGTCGCCCGCGCGCTCGCCGAGAGCGGCCTCGAGGGGAAATTCCTCGAGCTCGAACTCACCGAAAGCCTGATCATGCAGGACGTCGATCAGGCGGTCGCGACAATGGAGGAACTGGAGCGGCTCGGCGTGCAGCTGTCGATCGACGACTTCGGCACGGGCTATTCGAGCCTCAGCGCGCTCAAGACCTTTCCGGTGGCGCGGCTCAAGATCGACAAGACCTTCATCGCCGGGCTGCCGGGCGACGAGGACGACATGGCGGTGGCGACGGCCGTGATCTCGCTCGGCCAGAAGCTCAACCTCAAGGTCATCGCAGAAGGGGTCGAGACGGCCGAGCAGGTCGCGTTCCTGCGCGAGAACAACTGCGACGAGATCCAGGGATACCTGCTGAGCAGGCCAATGCCGCCGGCGGAACTGGAGAAGTTCCTCGAGAACTGGGCGTGAGGCGCCGATCCTCGCGGCGCAATTTCCGACACGCGAGCGGAACAGCGACGGAAGGCTCCGAGTTGCCTCGCGGGGCGGGAATACCCTCGAGGAGGAATTCATGACAGACTCTCACAAAATCGCATGCGCTTTATTGTTGACCGGCGGACTCGCGGCCCCGGCGCTGGCGGCCCCGGGCGACGCCGGAAGCGGCCCGACGACAGGCGCGACGTCCACGAACGACGCCGGCAGCGCGCCCCGAACGCCCCTGGCGCCGCGCGCCCCGAACGCCATGAGCCCGACAACCAACGCCAACGCCGAGCGATCGGCCAGACAATCGACGGCCAGACTGGAACCAACAGCCAGACTCAGACGAACGGCCAGACTGGAACGAACGGCGGCCAGAACGCCAATGAGCGCCGGGCACGGCATGAAGATCAGTCAGAAGCTCAAGAACGATCTCAGCAAGGCCGGATTTACCGACATCAAGATCATGCCCTCGTCCTTCCTGGTGCGAGCCAAGGATTCCGCAAGGCAACCCGGTGATCATGATGATCAACCCGAATTCCGTCACGGCGCTTACCGAAGAGACGAAGAGCACCAATTCGGCCAGCAACGCCAATCATGGCGCGACGGGCAAGAGCAACAACACCGGCGCGACGCCTGGCCCGAGTTCGACGGGCGGCGTCACAGCCCGTCACGCCAGGCGGGGCGACCAAACCATAGTTCAGCCGAACCCTGTCCCGGCTGGCGCCGGCGAAAGCCGGATCAGCCGGGAATCCAAGACCGCCGCCTGACGGTGCTTGACCGCTTCGCGATAGACCGGGTCGCGCATCATCGCGACGAAAGCGGCGACGCTCGGGTATTGCGCGATGAAGCAACGGTCCCAGCGCTCCTCGGGCGGGCCGATCAGCATGAGCTCGAATCGCCGCTCCAGACGATTGTGCCGCCGAGCCTGCTGAAGACGGGCAGGCTCTCGCGTCGCATAGGCCGCGTAGGCCTCCGCTCCGCTCGCCGAGCGTCCGTCCGGATAGGCCGCCCGCTCGCGCAGGCGCACGAGATTGAGCATATGGATCGGACCTTCGCGGTCAGCGGCGCGAAAGGCGGCGAAAGCTTCTTTTGTCGGATCGATGAAGCCGGTCACGCAGCGCTCCTGCTCGAGGGACAACTTATCTGATCTCCGTCTGGCGGGAAACGTCGATCTCACCATCGCGAAACCGCGGTCCCGCGGAGGTTCCCGTTTGCGCGCTGACGTAAGGGAGCTTTACGAATCTGACCTTACATTGAGACAGAGGGGGCGGCAAACGCTCCGAGAAAACGGATGCTCCGCTGCCCAGCCCACCGGCGTTGGCGCCTACAGGCCTCGGCTCGACGCGACCAGGCGGCGGCGACGCTTCTGGACGAACCGCCACCGCGTCGTTCCACATGCCCACGCCCGTTCGGCGGCGAAGCTCTCGCGCTTGAGACGCGCCGGCAGAGAGGGCCGGTGGGCCTTGTCACCGATAGTCGTTCTGAACCTCGCCCGCGTTCGGCGGCTTGGCGTAGTAGGTGTTGAGGAGCGTCATGCGCGGCTTGGCGTTGTCGAGCGAGATCGTGTCGCGTCCATGCCAGCTCGCATGCAGAAGATTGTGCGCGGGGTGGATGACGACGAAGGCGAAGCCGGTGTTGGGCAGGAACGGCGCGGTCTTCTCCTTCACCAGCCCATAAGACTTCCAGGCGAACACGCCCATCGGCGAGATCTTGTAAACACTCGTGCCAAGCTCCGCGCTGGCTCTCGTCCTCGGGCATATAGATGAGCATCGTCAGTACCTTGCGGCGCGTGTCGGGATGCGGCTTGATCGCGTAGCCGTCGAAGTCGGCGTAGAGCACCGGCTGGGGATACATCGGCACCGGCCAACCCTCGCCGCTGCCCTTGGCCCGCATTTCCAGTCCCTTTTTGAGGCGCTCGCGCAGCGCGGCCTGGATCTCCGGCGCGGACAAGGCGTCCGAGACCGTCCGCCACAGCGCGGTGCGCTCCGGGTCGCCCGCCTCGACCCGGCGATCCCACAGCGTGTACTGCTTTCGCGTCCGCGCGCCGTTCAGATCGACGTAACGATCGATGTCAGGCCAGCTCGCGATGAGTTTCCCGTAGACGTCGGGGCTGAAGAACTTTTGGAAGATGAGGTGTGGATAGGGCTTTTCGAAGAGGCTCGCCGCGCGGATGGAGTCCACGCCGTGCCGGACGATCGAATTGAAAAGCGTTTCGGAGGCGACGACGTCTGCGATCATTCCTGAAGTCCCGTTCCTTCGCCCTGCCTGGCCCAGCGGCACACCGTTTACAACGTCGAGGCCGCGGCTCCAAGCGTCTGCGGCGCTTTGCCGCTTCTACAGCCTCCTGGCGACGAATGCGACAATCCGGGTCATGACCGCCGCCGACGCCCGATCGAGGGCGGCGACGACCGAGGGGGGATCGGTCGAGGCCACCGGGACACGGTCGTCGAAGATCTGCACGTCGGCGATGCGCCCGGTCATGACTGCGACGATCTTCGCGGCGACGTTGACATGCGCTTCCGACCTCGCCGCGTCCAGCTCGAAGGCGCGGATGTCGATATCGAGCTCGTAGTCGGCCGCTGCGGCGCCCCCGGCGAGGGAACGGGTCAGACCGGCGTTCTGGAAGCTCTCCACGAGGCGCGCCCGAAAGAGCGACGACAAATTCTGCGGCCATCGTCCGCCGGGCAGCAGGGCGAGGCTCAGGCCGTCGCGCACCAGAATGCGGTCGCTGTCGAGATCGAGGGTGGCGACCGGCTCTGCGATGCGGATCTGCGGGCCGGGCGGGCGCTCGGCGGGCGGCCGGGCGGCCCGCAGGTCGAAGATCGTCGAAGGCGCGCCGGCGCAGGCGACGAGCGCAAGCGCAAGCGCGCCGGCGCCTCCCGCCATGAAGCGTTTTCGGACTGGCCCCCCGGCTTGCCCCATTACTGGCCCGTGCGATATTCCGGCAGCGACGGTCTCGCGCCCCAGATGAGCTGACTCGGGTTCTGTTTGAATGAGCGGACCGTCTGGTCGATGTCCTCGAGGACACGCTGTCCTTGAATGGCGAGCGCCTCGTACTGGCGCAGACCCGAATTGCTGAAGCGGTTGAGCCCGACCGAAATCTCCTTCACCCGAACGTCGAGGTCCTCGGCCAGCTTCTTGACCGACTGCGCCGCGTCGCCGAGCTGCGTCAGCGCGCCCTTGGTGCCGGGAGCGCCCAGGAAGCCCTGGGCGCTGGTGAGCAGCCCGTCGACCTTGTCGGCCGACCCGTTGAGCTTGGCGGACATTTCCGCGAAGTTCTTCAACGTGTGATCGACATTGACCCGGTTGTCGCGCACCGTGGCGGCGACGTCGTTGACCGAATTGACGATTCCGGCGATCTTTTGCGAGTCGACGGCCTTGAGGAGGCCGTCGACGTCGACGAGCGCCGTATCGAGGCGTTTCGAGGTGTCGTTGAGCCGGGTGGCCAGCGAGGCGCCGTCGCGAACCAGCGTCTTGAAGTTGTCCGAGCTCTGCGCCAGCGACTGGCTGAAGGTCTGCATATTGTCGACGACGCCGTGCAGCTTGTCCGGGTCGACCGCATTCACCACCTTGTCGGCGTCCTCGGAAAGGGTCTGAATGCGCGCGGCGACCGGCCCGATCGACTTGCTCAGCTCGGCTAGGCCCTTCAGCGTGGCGTCGACATTCGACGCGTTGTCGCCGAGCGTCTTCGAGAACGCGTCGATGTTCGACAGCGTCGAATGGACCGATTTCGGAGTTGTCGGCGATCAGCTTGTCGGCGCGGTCCAGCACCGACCCGGCCTTCGCCGACAGGTTTTGCGCGTTGTCGACGATGGCGCGCACCTTCTCCGGGTCGATCGCCTTGACGAGCCCGTCCGCGTCGTCGGACAGGACTTGCAGCCTGTCGGCGAGCGGCTGGATCGTCTTGCCGAGGTCGGCGAGGCCCTTCAGCGCGGCGTCGACGCCCCCGGAATTGGAGGCGAGCGCCATCGAGAACGTCTGGACGTTCTCGATCGTCTGATGGATCGGCTGGGCGTTGTCGACCAAGAGCTTGTTGGCGAGATCGAGCACATAGCCGGCCTTCGTCTGCAAATCCGCCAAAGTCGCCGTCGGCAGGGATGGGATGACGGGAGGGTTGCCGGTCAGCTCCCCTCCCTTCTCCCCGCCGATGAGCGCGACCGTCGCCGAGCCGGTGAGACCCTGCGTCTCGAGCTGGGCCTTGGTGTCCGCATTGATCGGCGCGCTCGCGTTGGTCACGTCGATGTCGGCGACGACCTGGCTCGGATTGCCCTTCACGAAGCCGAGATTCGTCACCTCGCCGACCTTGAGGCCGTTGAAGAGAACGGTGGCCCCGGCGGAAAGGCCGGAGACCGAGCCGTTGAAGACGATCTGATAGCGCCTGTGGGTGCCCGTCGCGCCGTAGCCCGCGATCCACATGACGAACAGAAAGGCGGCCGCCACGGCGCTGAGGGTGAACGCCCCGATCAGGACGAAATTGGCCCGCGTCTCCATCCGTCAGCGCCTCGCGTCCTCGGCTTCGTTCCCGGCGCGCGCGGCGCGCCGTCTCTCCGCCGACTCGGCGCGGACGATGCCTCTTTTCCCGTGAAAGTATGTCTTTATCCAAGGATCGTCGGAAAGCAGGAGTTCGTCAATCGTCCCGACCGCCGCCACCTTTCCGTGACCGAGAACCGCAACACGGTCACAGATGGCGTAGAGGCTGTCGAGGTCGTGGGTGACCATGAACACGGTCAAGCCCAGCGTCTTCTGCAGCGTGCCGATGAGATCGTCGAAATCGCCAGCCGAGATCGGATCGAGTCCCGAGGTAGGCTCGTCGAGGAACACGATCTCCGGGTCGAGGGCGAGGGCTCTGGCCAGCGAGACGCGCTTCGTCATGCCGCCCGACAGCTCGGACGGGTATTTGTCGGCCGCGTCCTGAGGAAGGCCGACCAGCTCCAGCTTCTGCGCCGCCAGCCCGTCCAGCGTGCTCTGGGACAGGTTGAGATGCTCGCGCATCGGCGCCTGAATGTTCTGCCGCACCGTCAGGCTGGAGAACAGCGCCCCTTCCTGGAACAGCACGCCCCATCGTTCGCCGATGAGAAGCTGCTCCTGCGTCCCGAGCTTGTCCATGTCGTAGCCGAACACCTCGATCGAGCCGGCCCGCTTGGGGATGAGCCCCAATATCGTCCGGGTCAAGACCGACTTGCCTGCGCCCGATGCGCCGACGAAGCCGAGCACCTCGCCGCTGTAGAGATCGAGATCGAGTCCGTCCATGACGAGACGCTCGCCGAACCCCACCTTGAGGCCGCGCACGCGGATGACGGCCTCGCGCCGTCCTTCAAGCGTCGATGGGCGGCGCGCGTTCAATAGTTCACCGCGGTGAAGAACATGGCGAACACGCCGTCCATGACGATGACCATGAAGATCGACTTGACCACCGAGGCGGTGACGCAGCGCCCGAGGGACTTGGCGGAGCCGCGCACGTTCATGCCTTCGGTCGAGGCGATGAGGCCGATCATCACCGCCATGAATGGCGCCTTGATCAGTCCGACCAGAAAGGTTCCGGTGTAGATGGCGTTCTGCAGGCGCGCGATGAACACCTGCGGCTGTATCCCGGCGTAGAGCCAGCTGACGATGAGGCCGCCGGCCAGCTCGGCCATGTCGGCGACCAGCGTCAGCACCGGCAGAGCGATCGCCAGCGCCACCAAGCGCGGCATGATCAGGACCTCGAGCGGATCGAGCGCCATCACGCGGAGCGCATCGATCTCCTCGCGCATCTTCATCGAGCCGATCTCCGCGGTGATGGCGGAGCCGGTCCGGCCGGCGATCATGATCGAGGTCATCAGCACGCCCAGCTCCCTGAGGCCGAGCACGCTGACCAGGTTGACCGCGTAGGGCGAGGCGCCGAAGCGAGCGAGCTGGAAGACGCCCTGCTGCGTGACGATCGCGCCGACGAGAAAGTTGATCAGCGAAATGATCGGCACGCTGCGCAGCGAGTACATCTCGAGGTGATACACCATCGAGGTCCAGCGCCAGCGCATCGGATGCAGCACGAGGCGCGCCCACATCACGACGATCTCGCCGAGATAGTCGATGATGTCGATGAGGTCCTCCCCGGCCGTGTAGACGGTCTCGCCGACCGCGGCCAGCAGCAAGAGCCCATGGTTGGTGCGGTTGTTCGCGGGCGCCTCAAGCGGGCGGTATCCCGCCTCCCGCAGCAAAAGGGCATGTTCGGGCCGCGCGCCTTGGTAGGCCGCGGAGACCCCGGCCGCCGTCAGTTCCGTCCGGGCTCGGTCGATGACCCAGGCGCCCGCGGTGTCCATACGGTCGACCTGGGCGAGATCGATCGTCGCGCTCCTGACGCCGAGGGCGCCCGACGCGAGGGCGGCCGCGCTCGTCTCCAAAACCCTGCCGGCGGAAATCACCCACCCGCCAGCCAGGGAGAGGACGACGCCGTCACCAGCGATACTACGGGATACGAACGGCGCAACAGCCAAAAGGCGCTCCGGTCAGGGGCTTGCTCCGCGCTCTTATAGCGGAGGAGGAGCATCTGTCGAGGCGGCAGGCGTTCAGCGCTTCGCATCGCCCCGTCGACCCTTCGCCAGGCATCAGGCGAGAAGCGCCCGGCGGACCGCCTGCCGCCGAGCGGCCGACCGTCGACCGCCTGCTGCATGCCGCGCGATCAGGACAAAAACGAAGCGCGTACGAATTGGCCCCTTCGAAATCGAGACTCCAATTCGCGACAAAAGCGAGTTCGAATCTTCGCAACGACGACGCTGTAGCGCCGGCGTCGTTCGATCACAAACCCCTTGCCCGTCCGCCATGACCGAACCGGGCGACCGCCCGACGGACGGACTGGAGAAGTTCCGCAATTGGCGCAGGCCGACCGGCGAAGGCGAGCGAAAACAGTCGACCTCGGTCGGACAGGTCGAGCCCTGGTTGGCGATACGTCGCGGTCGCGGCGCGCCTGCCGGCGGTCCAAGCTGAACTCGACGAATGAAGGGGGCACAAACCGGGCCGGAATCGGCGACCCCCGGACCGGCGGCCAGTTCCAACTTGAATGCAAGCCGGGTAGGGTCCAACCCGCGGGCATGGTTAACTGGTCCACGAGACGAGGCGGATTTGCCTGCCTGCGCCGCGCGCGGAATCGAACGCTTGGCGACATCGGGGCGGTCGCGGGCGGTCCGCCTTTGTGCTAGGGGCTGCGCCCATGAAATCCATTGCTCTCTCCGCTCTGACCGTTTGTGGCCTCGACGAGCTCGACGGCCACGCGGGCCGAGGCGTCACCCATGTTCTCTCGATTCTCGACCCCGATTGGCCGGAGCCGGAGGCGTTCCTTACCTTCGACCCCCATTTCCGCGCCACGCTGCGTTTTCACGACGCGATCGAGCCCGCTCCGGGCGTCGTGCTGCCCGAAAGGGCTGACGTCGAGGCGATCCTGGCGTTCGGCGGGGATGCCGGCGACGTCAGCCATCTCCTGATCCATTGCCATGCCGGCATCTCGCGCTCGACCGCCGCGATGCTGATGATCCTGGCGCAAGCCTATCCGCGCGAAAGCGAGGGCGCCGCCGTCGATCGGCTGCTGGCGATCCGCCCGCAGGCTTGGCCGAACTCCCGGATGGTCGCCTTCGCCGACGAGCTTCTCGGCCGCGACGGCCGGCTGACCGCCGCCCTCAGCCGCATCTACGCCAAGCGCATGAAGGCCCAGCCGGAATTCGCGAAACTGATGCGCCAGGGCAACCGCGGCAGGGAGGTGGAGCTCGGGCTTCGGGACAAAGGATAGCCGATCGACCGCGGACGAAACCCTTTGACGGACGCGTCGAGTCAGCCGCCCAACAAGGTTGCGGTCCGTTCACGCAATTTTGTCACCAAGGCGTTCGCGCCGCCTCCGCCGGCGAGGATCGAGGCGAACTCGTCGCGTCGCGTCGCAAGATCGCTGATGGTCCCGTTGAAGTAGACATCGATCACCCGCCCGCCGCGGACGAGATAGTTGATCGTGACGTTCCGGCCCCCCGCTTGGATCAGCTTTGTCTTGACGACTTCGCCGCCGCCGCGGGCTTCCGGGGTCGTCTGCGGCTCAACGACAAAACTCTCACCCGAATAGTCTCTCACGAGGCTCGCATAATCCGCGACGAGGAAACGACCAAAAGCCTCGCGAACCGCAGCCTGCTGCGAAGGCGAGAAGGTGCTCCAGGCCGGGCCCGCTGCGTATCTCGTCATCGTCCCGAGATCGAACGCGGAGTTGATGGCGGGAGAGAAGCGTCGGTCGCGTTCGCGCACGCTCAGGCGATCGGCTTGTTGGAGGGTCGGCAAGAGTTGCTGGTAGTACGATTGGATGCGTCTTGCGGCGGGGGACCCCTGAGCCCATGACGACATCGGCCCAAGAAGGAGGAGGGCCGTCAACGCCACCATCAGGGCGGCTGACAAGCTCGGTTTTAAGACATGCATTGTGGATCTGCTACCTTCAAGACGAACCCCGATCAGCCACGTCGGTGCTTTAGAGCCTATTTTGAGAACCGAGTCGAGACCAGCCGCTAATCCCGGCGGGAAGGTTTGAGACGCAATGAGACGTACGGAGGGAGCGGCGGCATGGATCTCTTACGCCGCCCAGTGGAACCCATTGTCCTGGGCCTAATCGCTGTCGGCTCTGGCCAGCCAGTATGCGACGGACGCAAGCTCGCGCCCACTCGCTCGCAGCTGTGCGGGCTTCGAATTGCCCCGATCAAAACCGGAACTTAAGCCCCCCGGTCATTGGACCGTTGGGGAAGTCGCGGCCCGCCGAGAGTGAGAACCCGCCTTGAGGATAAACGGGCGATGCTCTCTCCGGCTCCGGAAATTCCGAGCTTTTCAGTCTGCGCGAGCCGACCGGTGGCGCGTACGGATCCGAGAAGGAAATGTCGCCAAAGCTCGCAGCGTTCATAGCGGCAGACTTGACCGCCTTCGCTCTCGCCGCGTGCGGCTTGCCGGAGTTCGGCGGGACGGACGAGGGCTCCTGCGCCCACGCGTGCGTCACGGCGATGATGCATGCCAATCCAGCGAGCGTTGGCCAGCGGCTCATATCCACCTAGTGTCCGTGGATGTGTTCACCATTAATTTACCAAATTGCGTGCCGTAGCGCAAGATCAGGCTCGATAGGCCGCGCCGTTTGCGCAGTCCGACATTGTCGGCGCTGATCGCGACGGCGTGGCTCCTCGGGTCCGCGTCCTCTTGGCAGCGTAAATCCGGATTGACTTGGCCTGATCCGTGCGCTCCACCCGGCTTCCATGAACCGTAACGGCAGCGCCTTCGTCGTCAAAGCAATCGAGCGGACCGTTCGCGCCTCGACCCGCAGCGCATGGCTCGTCATCGCGACCTTCGTCATTGTTGCAGCGCTCGCCGCCGGCTATGTCTCGCGCCACATCGCGATCACGACCGACAGCAGCAAGCTGCTCTCGAGCTCGCTGCCCTGGCGCCAGCAGGAGATCAAGCTCAACGCGGAATTCCCGCAGCGGACCGACCTCGTCACCGCTGTCGTCGATGCAGCGACCCCGGAAGCCGCCGAAGAGGCGGCGGCCGCGCTCGCGAGCGCGCTGCAGCCGCGATCGGACCTCTTCCGCACGATCAGCCGACCGGACGGCGGCGCCTTCTTCGCCCGCAATGGCGTGCTGTTCCTCTCGGTCGACGAGGTGAGGCGCGACACCGCCCAACTCATCAAGGCGGAACCGTTTCTCGGCACGCTTGCCGCCGACCCGACCTTGCGCGGCGTCCTGGGCGCGATCTCACAGTCGACTGAGGGCCTCCGACTCGGAAAGACCACGCTCGAAGACATGAAGCCGGCGATGGTCGCCATCTCCGACGCGCTCGATGGGGTCGCCCAGGGCAAGCGTCCCGCCTTCTCTTGGCGCAGGCTCATTACCGGCCGCGAACCCGAGACCTCGGACCTTCGCCGCTTCGTCAACATCCAGCCTGTGCTCGACTACAACGATCTTCAGCCGGGCGGAAAAGCGACGAGGGCAATCCGCAAAACGATCGCCAAGCTGGGCTTGACGCCGGAGAACGGCGTTACGGTGCGGCTGACCGGATCGGTGCCTCTCGCCGATGAGGAATTCGCGACCGTCGCCGACGGCGCCGCGCTCAATGGCGTCGTGACGATCCTTGTCGTTCTGTTCGTGCTGTGGCTCGCGCTGAAACAGGCGCGCATCATCCTCGCCGTCCTCGTCAATCTCGTCGTCGGGCTCATTCTGACCGCCGCCGTCGGCTTATGGATGGTGGGCGCATTGAACCTGATCTCGGTCGCCTTCGCCGTGCTGTTCATTGGGCTCGGGGTCGATTTCGGCATCCAGTTCAGCGTTCGTTTTCGCGCCGAGCGCTACGCCGACAGTGATCTCTTCGCGGCTCTGCAAGCGACCGCGCGGGTCATCGCGGGACCGCTTCTGCTGGCAGCGGCTTCGATCGCGGCCGCTTTCTTTTCGTTTTTGCCTACAGCCTATGTCGGCCTCTCCGAACTCGGACTCATCGCCGGAACCGGCATGTTCATCGCCCTGCTGACGACCGTCACGCTGCTGCCGGCGCTCATCGTGACGCTGAAGCCAGCGGGCGAAAAGGCGCCTGTCGGCTTCGCCGCGCTCGCGCCCCTCGACCATTTCCTCGAAAGGCGGCGCAACTGGATCGTCGGAGCGACGCTGACTGCGGTGATCCTCGGCCTGCCGCTGCTCAAGGACCTCCGCTTCGACTTCAACCCCCTGAACCTTCGTTCGAAGCAGGTCGAATCGGTCGCGACGCTCCTGGACCTCATGCGCGATCCCGAGACGACCCCGAACACGGTCGAGATCCTCGAGAGCGATCTGCCGCACGCCGCGGCGCTTGCCGAGAGGCTGCGTGCGCTGCCGGAGGCAGCGCACGCGCGGACGATCGAAAGCTTCATCCCGAAAGACCAGGACGAGAAGCTCGCGCTCATCGACGACGCCGCATTTTTCTTTGAGAACACCATGACGCCTGACCGGGTCGATCCGGCGCCGACGCCGGCCGAAACGTTGGCGGCCATCGACAAGACGGCCGACGACCTTTTCCGCGCGGCTAATGGCGTCGACAGCCCGGCCGCCGCCCAGGCGCGCCGGCTGGCCGGCCTGCTGACGGCTTTGGCGAAGGCTGCGTCCACAACCAGGGAAGAAGCGGAGCGCGTGCTGGTGACGCCGCTGATCACGACGCTCGCCCAGGTGAGGGATCTTCTGGCCGCCGAGCATGTTACGCTCGATTCTCTTCCGCCCGAGCTGAAGAGCGCCTGGGTAGCCCCCGACGGCGAGGTACGGATCGAGGTCGCGCCACGCGGCGACGCGAACGACAATGAGGTCCTGCGTCGTTTCGTGGATGCGGTCCGCAAAGTCGCGCCTGGAGCCACAGGAGCGCCAGTTTTTGTCGTCGAAGCAGCGGCGACCATCGTCAAGGCGTTTCTTCAGGCTGCGGCGTGGTCGCTCCTGTCGATTGCGGTCATCCTCTTCATCGTGCTGCGCCGCTGGACCGATGTCCTGCTGACGCTCGTGCCGCTGCTGGTCGCAATCGTCGTGACGCTCGAAATCTGTGTGGTGACAGACCTGCAATTGAATTTCGCCAACGTCATCGCGCTGCCTCTACTGCTCGGCGTCGGCGTCGCGTTCAAGATCTACTATGTCATGGCCTGGCGGGCGGGTGAGAAAAACTTTCTGCAATCCCCCCTGACGCGCGCGGTGCTGTTCAGCGCCTGCACGACGGCGACCGCCTTCGGCTCCTTATGGTTTTCGCACCATCCTGGCACTTCCAGCATGGGAAGGCTTATGGCGCTCGCACTGGTGACGACCCTCTCCGCCGCCGTGCTGTTCCAGCCGGCGCTCCTGGCGACGCAGAGCCAGAACCATCCGAAGTCATGATCGGCGCTCGAGTCGGTCGCCATAAAAATAAAAATGTGGCAAAATGGTAACAGACGCCACAATTGGGCTCTGCTAGTCTCTGTTCGGGTCGGCTCTGGTTTTCCGAGAAGCGGAGCCGGTCGAGGCCTGCTGTCCTTTGTGGACCAGCGGGAAAGCGAGAGGCGTCGCGGGTCAATTCGCCAGGAACGGATGACGAATGCATCGCGGTGAGCCCGGGTTCATGCGGCTGACGGCGGCGGCGCTGGCGGCGCTCCTGACCGCATGCGCCGGAGTGCCGCGCGATCCGTCGTTGCCGATCGACGACCCCAATGAGGCCTTCAATCGGAAAGTTCTCGCGTTCAATCAGGCGGTCCTTCATCCCCCCGCGACGATCGTCAAGGCGTTGCCCGCTCCCGTGTTCGATCGGATGCGCGCTGTGGATAACAACCTAAAGGAGCCTCGTATCTTCGCCAACGACGTCTTGCAGGGCCGCATGAACGCCGCCGGGATCACCTTCACCCGCTTCCTCTTCAATTCGACCTTCGGCCTCGGCGGCCTGTTCGACGTCGCGGGCCCGGGAGGCCTGCCGAAGCAGACCGGGGATTTTGGCCAGACCTTGTTCGTGTGGGGCGTGCCTGCAGGCACCTACGTCGTGTCGCCTTATTTCGGGCCAGGGACTCAACGCGACGCGGTCGGCGGGGCTGTCGACCTCGTCGGCGACCCGGTCGGCTGGTCGCTCGCGATTTTCGGGTGGAAGGCGAGCGTCGCAACCGGCGGCTTGAGCGCAATTGTGCGTCTTGGCCAGCTGAAGGAGGCCGAGGAATCCTCGATCGACTTCTACAGCTTCCTACGCTCCGACTATTATCAGATTCGCCGGGCGGATCTGCGCGAAGCGCTCGGCCTGCCCCCGATCGTCGCGTCCCCGGCCACGTCCTCCCCGGCGACCGCTTCGCCCAAGCCCGCAACCGCGCCGTCACACTGATCATTGCCGCGAGCCCGCCTGTTTCTCGCCGCGGCGCAAGAACTGACGACCCTCGATCCACTGCCAGACGAACAGGCCCGGCACTCCGAGCAGCAGCTCGCGAACCCGCTTTGACAGAGAAATGGCGAGCGCCGTGTCCGCCGAAAGTCCCATAAGCGCGCCGAAGACCACAAAGCCGCCCTCCTGGGCGCCCAGCGCCCCGGGCACCATGAACGCCACAGCGTCGACGCCTGAGGTGAGGCTCTCCAGAACAAAAGCGTCCGCAGGGCTGAAGGGCTTGTGGAGGCAGCGCATCAAAAGCCAAATCTCGCCTGCCCCGGCAACCCATGCGGCAAAGCGCAGCAAGTTGGAGCGCAAGAAGGCAATGCGGCGATAGGTGTCGACGACCGCCCTGTCGATCGCCAAAGCGGAGCTCGCAAAGACGGTAGGCCATTTTCCGGGAGCGACGCGTCGAGCGAAATTGGCGAACCTGTGGAACAGGCTGCGGTGCTGGAGTCCCACAAAGAGCGCGACCGCGATCGCGAGCGCGCCTAGGCCGAGAAGCAATGCGCGAGCGGCAGGAACCGAGGCGAGCCCGCCCAATCGCGCGATGAGCAGCGCCACGCCCGCGAGGACAAATACGAGCTGGGTGACAACGCTGACTGTGGTGTCGACGACCATGCTGGCGGCCGCCTGCACGCTGGAGAGGCCGCGATGATGGGCGAGGCGAGCGCCCACGATGTCGCCGCCGACCCGCGCGACTGGCAGGAGTGTATTAATCGACGCGCGGATCCAACGGACCAAAAGGATTGCGAAGACCGTCGGCCGGTCGGGCGCCGGCATCAGCTCGCGCCACGAGAGAGCGCTCAGAGACAACGGTACAATTTGGAACAGGGCGATCGGCAGCAGGAGCCACCCGAGCAACAGCATGGCGCGCGCCACCTCGGCCGCGCCGCTGTCGACGACGAGGAATACGACAAACAAGAAGCCGAAAAACGCCGCGACGATCAGCGAGGTCGAAATGGCTCTGCTCCCCCGTTGAACTCCTGCCGCCTGAGTGAATGCGCATGAATACTTTCCGCGCGCTCAGTCGTCCATTGGAAGTCGTCGCCTACGCCGGCCGCCGGTCGAAGGTCATTCGCGCGCAATCCGGATCTCGCCCAACTCTACGATCATGAAAGCGTGCCGAAACCCGTCCTCATCACCGCCGCGCAAGCCGGACGCGGGGCAGGCCGGCGTTGCGGCGGTCTCGCGCGGACCCGGGCCGATACGGTGGTCAGACGCCAAAGCGCTCGGTATAGACGGAGGCGCGCTCCCGCTCGCGCTTTGGATCGATCCCGAAGTCTTCGGGCGAATAGAGATTGGCGCCGTAACCGCCATTCGGCGCCCGAGCGACCTTCGCCGCCATCGCAGCCCGCGCCTCATGCGACAGTTCGAGCCCGAACGCGTCGTAGATCCGCGCGATTGTCGCGACCGGATCGGCGACGAGAGAGCGATACTGCACGTGCGCAAGCCGAAGGCGCAGCGGAAAGGACGGATCGTCTGTCAGCGCCACCATGCGGCGCATCGCATCCTGCCAGTAGTCGGCGACCTTGCGGCCGATCTCGCGCCGGTCAATTGCGTTCGTAAAGGGCGCGCGCAGAAGCTCAGTGAGGCGCGCGGCGGAGGCGAGCACATGGGCGGGATCGCGGTGCACGAGCACCAGCATCGCCTTGGGGAACACTCGGGCGAGCGCGTGCGCCGAGAACACGTGATCGGGCGATTTCAGGACCCAGCGTCGCGGCAATTGGCCCGGGCCCTGAAGATGACGCAGAAACCGCGCATGGAACCAGTAGCCTTCCTCATAGCCCGACTTGTCGAGCCAGGCGTGATAGGACGGCGCACGGTAGACGGCGTCGAAGCGCGGGCTGCGGAACACGTGGCTCGTGATTTCCGTGCATTCCTGCGGTGCGTCCGCCTCCGTTGGATGCAAGTTGCCGATCCCTTTCGCGAGGTGGGTGAACAGCCGGAGTTGCAGGCGCACCTTCCGGCGCCCAGCGCCGAAACCGGCCGCTCGGTGCTTAGGACAGGGATACATCACTTCCCACATGCGCGGCGCGCGATTGGCGGGATCCTCCGCCAGCAATCCGTGCAGAAAGGTCGTGCCGCTGCGCGGCAGGCCGGCGATGAAGATCGGCGGCGCGAGCGGCCGCCTCAGGATCGAGTGATCCCCGCGCTCCGCGTCGGTGAGAATCTGAAGCGTCGAGAGCATCCGCTTCAAATCCCAGGAGACCGCGAGGCGTCCCAATCGCGTGAGGCGCGCCTCTTCCCGGAGGCTCGAGGTCAGGGCGGCGAGCGCTTCGACAAGGCGGGGGTCGCCGAGCGGCTTCAGGTCCAAGCGCGTGGCCTTCCCCGCCGCGGCGATCAGAAACTCCGGGTCTAGCGCCGTCTCGCCGATTACCGCGCCAGCAAGCCGTGCGACTCCCCGGGCGATCACCGGGCCCCCGCCATCGCCGCAATGCGGTCATGAACGAGCCTGGGTTTGGCTGGCGCGAACAGGAGCGGATTCCAGGCGAAGCAAAGGTGGGCGCCACCGAACGCGAGATGTCGAGCCATAATCAACAAGAACTCCCGTGCCAAAGGCGTCGGCGATGGGTCCAAGGCGACCGGTCGCCTTCAGGCACGTTGGCGCTCATTAGCTCATCGAAGCGAACACTGTCACTCAGATTCGTAGCGTTCTCAAGTCGGTCTGCAAGAAGCCCGCGTTCCTAGCAGCCTGTCGGACTGAGTACTTCGAGCCATGGCGGTGGGCGATTGACGCGCACGCATGCTCCTTGGCCCGGTTCGGCTGTGGACAGGCTCCGATTGGGCCTGCGAGAGGCTCTGTGGGGCTCCCTTTCATGGGCCGGCCGTTCGGAACCGCTGCGCCGCCGTCAGGCGGTGGCGAGGACGAACATCCGCTTCAAATTGCTCAGGCCATGGCCGCGACGCTCTCACTCGCCGCGTCACGCTTTCGAGGACGCGGCGGTCTGCATGCGCAGGGCGGTCAGAGCGGCGAGTTCGGCCTTCAGGCGTCATTCGAGCCGATGCTGCCATCGCCTCGACGGGCGTCATGCCTTTCGGCGCCTCGGGCGACGCGGCGAAGCGCTCGCTCAGCGGTGGACGATGCGGCTGAAGGCCCGTGCGATCACCGAGCTCGAGGCCGGCCTTCTCGCAAGCCTCCACATTGCCCGCGACCGAAATACGCCTTTTTCGGCCAGCAGATGGACGACCTTGCCCAAGGTCTCGGACAACGCGCATCTTCTCCAGCATCTGTTCGACCTAATTCTTGACGTTGCGGCGCCTGGACCACGTCTGTCGCCACCACCAGAAGGCTGCCCGCCGCTCACCGCCGCTTGCGCATATCATGTACATGATCGAAGCCGACGCCGGCCACCGGCATGATGCGCAACTCCTCGTCGGTCAGGTTGACCTGAGCGGGCCGGCCGCGGCCCTTCGGTCGGAGGCGCCGGCGACTTGCTTGGAGCTTCTCGCCCAAACACTCGAGAGGACTCGGCATCGCGCGCCGCCATCTTGGCCTCATGCTCCGCCATCTCGCGCGCACGTCTCTCCCTGGCCCGCGCCTCGAATCTTCGCCTTCGCCTCAGCGATCTTGCGCAGATCGCTCCATCGCCGCCTGCGCCATGCGGTGATCAACATGCCGTCGTGTTAACATCCGACTTGTCCGATCGTCTCGGCGCTTGGCCATGAGATCGACGACCTCGGCCTTCAATTGCGCTTCGATCCGACCCTCATCCTCGTAGGAAAGCGCGCAGTGCTCGGCAGGCGATGGCGTAGCCTTCCGTCCCGTCCAGTCCGATCGAGCCCATCTTCAACACGCTCATCTCGCGCGCGAGCCGAAGAACCCCGTCGAACAGCTTCTGCGATATCCTTCAAGAACCGAGCCGAAACGTCGCACTCGTGTGCGTGACTCAGGATGATCGTTCGCCGCAATGAACCGCCACGCTCGACCAACTCGTAGCTCGCCCGCGTGCGAGCTGCCACTGGAGAACGCCCCGCGTCCAGCGCTAGCCGTAAACCACGCAGTCGCTCCAGCAACATCGCCCGCCTGCTGAAACGTCGAGCCTTGAACAGCGATAAGCGCCGCTCATCCGGCCACGTCGAGACCGTCGATCACTCTCGCCGATGAACCGAGCCAGATGTCTCTCAGGCAGCCGCTCGTCGCTCCGACGGCGCGCAGCAGATCACCACGTCTGCCGATCAATCGACCGGCAATTGTCCACGCTCCCTAGAACCACAACGAAAATCAACCTGCCGATTCTGCTAGCGCTCAAACGGCGCCAGAATCTCCCACAAAATCACCGTTAGTGCCCTTAGACGTTAAGTCCGCAGGCTGACTAGTCGGGTCTCCGAGTCTGCTCGGTTGGCAAATTCTTGCGGGTCGAATATTATTCGCCTGGCTTGTACAATCATTGAAGAGGCGGGGGAAGGTAATGGCGCTCGCAATCGTTTGTTTGTTTGTCGCCGGCGCGGGGTGCCTCTATCTCGTCTACGCTGCGGTGATCGCTGCTGGGTTCGTAGCCGAGAGCGCCCCGGAATTGACGGTGTGGCCGCCGGTGACTATCCTCAAACCGCTGCGCGGCGATGAACCAGCCCTGTATCGGAATCTTGCGTCGTTCTGCGCACAGAACTATCCCGCGCCGGTCCAAATCGTCTTCGGCGTCCAGGCGACGGACGACCGAGCGATCGACGTCGTGGAGCGTCTCGAGGCGGACTTTCCGGACCGCGACATATGCGTCGTCGTCAGCACGGCGATGCATGGCGCAAATCCGAAAATCTCGAACCTGGTCAATATGACGCCGGCCATCGAACATGGCTGTGTCGTCCTCGCCGACAGCGACATTGAGGCGCCGAAGGACTACCTCCGGCGTGTCGCTACGGCGCTCGACAAGCCGGGCGTCGGCGCCGTCACCTGCCTCTATCACGGCGTCCCTGTCGGCGGCTTCTGGTCGAAGCTGGCGGCGCTCGCGATCGACGCGCATTTTCTCCCGGCGGTGCTGGTCGGCTTGCGCTTGGGGATGGCGACGCCCTGCTTCGGGTCCACCATCGCGTTGCGACGCAGCGAACTCGCCGCCATCGGCGGATTCGCGCGGTTTGCAGACGTGCTGCCTGACGACTACGCAATCGGGGCCGCTCTCCGAGCCAAGGGCTTGAAGGTCGTCATTCCGCGCTTTCTCGTGGGTCACTGCTGCGCCGAAACCTCGCTCGCCGAGATCTGGCGCCACGAGCTGCGCTGGGCGCGGACGATCCGGACGGTCGACCCCTGGGGATACGCCGGAGTCGCGGTCACGCACCCCTTCGCCTTCGCCCTTCTCGCCGCAGCGACCGGCGCGCCGCTCCAAGGCCTCACGCTTGCTGTTCTTGCCACAATAGGCCGGATTGTGCTCCTGCGCGTTACGGCGCGCCGGCAAGGCCTGCCTTCGCCGGCCTACTGGCTTGCCCCACTTCGCGACATTATGTCTTTCGCGATCTTTGCTTGGAGCTTTTGCGGCCAGGATCTGAGCTGGCGTGGCGAGCGTTATCGTGTGCTGGGAAACGGCGTGTTGACCGCAGACTTGTGGACCGACGCCTCATGATGCGAATGCTTTTGCTGCAGGCCCGATCCTTTGACGGCTTCGATCCGGTCGACTGGCTGCTCGGCTTGGCGCACGGGCGGCCGCCCGACTTTGGCGAGTGACGCCTGGACGCCAAGGTGCGCTTGGCCGAATGGAAGCAAGCCGAAAGCGCTCCGATCGAGTTCTACAGTTTCCAGGGATCGGACGACTGACAGTCCCGCCGGGCTATCTTGCACGAGGCGCTCGATCTGCCCCGCTCGTCGCGTCCCCTTGCCCACCGCCGGGGCGTCGAGATGGACGGCGCCGTCGCTCATCGGCCCATCAAGCTCCCCCGATCGTCGACGCGGCGCAGGAGGTGAGGCCCTTCGACCCACTGCCAAGCCACGAGGCCCGGAAGCCCCAGAGCCAACTCGCGAACCCGTTTGGCGAGGGAAATGGCCAGCGCAATGTCGGCCGGCAGTCCGAACAGCGCCCCGAACAGAATAAAAGCGCCTTCGCGGGCGCCCAGCGCTCCGGGCGCCATGAACGCCGCCATTTCGACGCCGGAGCCGAGGCTTTCGAGCACGAAGGCGTCGGTCAGACTGAAAGTCCGACCCAAAAAATGCGTCACCAGCCAGACCTCGCCGGCGCCGGCGGCCCAGGCGACGAGGCGCGACGCTGAAGACGTTCGGCCGGCTCGAGACCGGCAACAGCTGCCGCCATGAGAGCGCGTCAAGAGACAAAGGGAGGAGACGAAACAGGGTGATCGGCGCGAGTGACCAGCCGAGGACGAGCATGGCCCTGGCCACACCGGCGGCCCCGCTGTGGACGATAAGGAAGACGACGAGCAGGAACCCGACAATCCCGGCGACGATCAGCGATGGTTTAATGACAAGGCTCCTGTCCGCCCCGCTCGCGGGGAAAGATCGCTCAGAAATAGGATCGCCGCGCCAAGTGGTCTATGCCTAAACGTCGGCGTCGCGATCTCGTTCAACTTTTGAAGTCAGGGCCGCGGCGACAAGCCGTCGTCCTTGTTCGGTCAGTTTGACGACGAACAGGTTTCCGCACTCGCCCGCGGGCCCGATGTCGCAGTGGAGAGCGCTTTGCGGCGAGCGGCGGAATAGCCTGACTTGCTGTCCTTAGGGTGACGAGTTGTTCTTGCGTGACCCCAATCGACAGGATGGCCGATCATGCGCCGGGAACAGCGTCACCCGGCGCGACGGTCTGAAGCCTGCCGCGCCTCCTGGACAGTTCAGAGCGGAGCAAGTATCGACAAAAGGCCATAACTTTCGGCAAGAATAGGCCGACCCATCGCGTACAACGCGGCTGCGACGCATCTTGTGAGGACGCCCTGTTTACGGTGAATGTCGGAGTTGCGAGGGCCATGAACGACCGGCCCGTTGAACGGGAGAAGTCCCTCGCCACCGAAACCGGTGGCGCCGCCACCGCGCCTCATCATCCCTTTGCGCCGGCGCCCCCCTCTCGATGGCTTGGCGTCGCCTTCCGATTGTTCGTGCTGGTTCTGGTCGGGGGCCTCATCGCATTTGTCGCGAACGAATGGGACTGGTGGGTGGGATCGGCCGTGCTGCAAACCACCGACGACGCCTACCTGCACGCCGATCTGACGCCGCTCGCCGCCAAGGTTCCAGGCTACATTCGCGACATGCCCGTGCGCGACTTCCAGAAGGTCAAAGCCGGCGACCTGCTGGTGCAAATCGAAGACGATGATTACCGCGCCAGCCTGGAGCAGGCCGAGGCGAATGTCGCTGCTTCCGAGGCGGCCATCCAAGGCATCGAACAGCAGAAGCTGTTGCAGGCGGCGCTGATCGAGCAGGCGGAGGCGGCGATCCAAGGGGCCGAAGCGGATGTGACACGCTACCATCTGGAGACGGTGCGCCAGCAGAAACTGCTTGCCGGGGGTCTCGCCGGCACGCTTCAGATCGTCGAGCAAGCGATCGACAATGAACAGCGCGCCAAGGCCACGCTCGAACTCGACCGGGCGAAACTCCAGCAGGAGCGCGAGCAGATCAACGTGCTCGATAGCCAGGCCAAGCAGGCCCGCGGGAACTCTCGGCGCCCAGAAGGCGGCGCGGGATCTCGCGAAGATCAACCTCGGCTACACCCGCATCGTCGCGCCGGTCGACGGCATGGTCGGCCAGCGATTGGTCCAGCGCGGCCAATATCTCAGCATCGGGACACAGGTGATCTGGCTGGCGCCGCTTCCCGACATCTGGGTCATCGCCAACTACAAGGAGACGCAGATGACAAACATTCGCGTCGGCCAGAGGGCGCTAGTTACGGTTGACGCCTTCCCGGGCGCGGTTCTGCATGGCCGGGTGGACAGCTGGTCGCCGGCTTCGGGCGCGCAATTCGCCTTGCTGCCGCCTGACAACGCGACTGGGAACTTCACCAAGGTCGTGCAGCGCATCCCGGTGAAGATCACGCTCGAGCCCGATCCGCGGCTAGGCCGACCTCTTACGGCCCGGCATGTCGGTGATCGCCACCATCGATACCCGCTCCGCCCCGCCCGGCGGCCGACGCCGGCTCCGAGAACAGGGCGCCGTGAGCGCATCGCTGATCAGCGCCGGGGGAACGTCCCCAAGCATCGCCCTGCGCGCCGTCGGCCATACTCTCTGTTCCCCCGCCGATCGCGCGGCGCAGCATCCCCCGGTCATCACCGCGCGTCCCTTCGTCGGCGTCCTCGCGGTGCTCCTGGGCTCCCTCATATCGACGCTCGACAGCCGCATCACGAGCTTCGGGCTCGCCGACGTCCGCGGCGCGGTTCATGCCGGCTTCGACGAGGGCGCGTGGATCACCACCGCCTTTACCGTTGGCCAAATGCTGATGGGGCCGGTCTCCGTCTGGCTCGGCATGGTGTTCGGACCGCGCCGGGTGCTCATGATCTCGAGCGCCGTCTTCGCGGTCTCGAACTTCCTCCTGCCGTTTTCGCCCGACCTGCGCTCCGTCCTGGCCTTCCAGATGGTCAGCGGCCTCGCCTCGGGCACGTTCATTCCGCTCACGCTCGGCTTCGTCGCGCAGAACCTTCCCCCCAGGCTCGTGGTCTACGGCGTCGCAGCCTATGTGCTGAACCTGGAGCTGTCGCTCAACATAGCGGCTTCGATCGAGGGCTGGTTCGCCGATTACTGGTCGTGGAAGTGGATCTTCTGGGACACGGCCTTGCTGGCGCCGCTGATGCTCATCTGCATTCATTTCGGCATGCCGCGGCAGCCGATCAACCGCGCGCTGCTCAAAACCGCGGACTGGTCAGGAATCGTCTATGCGGGCGTCGGATTCAGCCTGCTCTATGCCGCGCTTGACCAGGGCAACCGGCTCGACTGGCTGAATTCCGGACTGATCTGCGGGTTGCTGATCGGCGGGGGGCTCCTGCTCGCCGCCTTCGCCGTGCAGGAGCTCACCAATCACCGGCCGTGGGTCGATCTGCGCTTCGCCGCGCGCGGCGCGTTCCCGCTGCTTTTCTTGTTTATCTCCTTTTTCCGCTTCTCCATTCTGTCGACTTCGTACATCATTCCGCAGTACTTGACGACGGTCCAAGGCTACCGGGCGATGGAAGTCGGCGGCGTGCTGCTGTGGATTGCGCTGCCGCAGTTCGTGCTGGCGCCGCTCACGGCGACGATGCTTCGCTTCATCGACGCGAGGCTGTTGACCGCCGTGGGCTTCGCCCTCATCGGCGTCGCGTGCTTCATGGCGGGTCAGCTCACCAACCAATGGATCGGCGACGACTTCCTGCCTTCGCAGATCGTCCAGGCGTTCGGCCAGTCCATTGGGCTGACTGCCTTGGTTTGGCTGAACCTGCAGCACCTGGACCCGAGCCAGGTCCTCACTTTCGGAGCGGTGCTGCAGACCGGGCGCCTGTTCGGTGCGGAAATCGGCGCGGCCTTCGTCCAAACCATCATCAGGGTGCGTGAGCAGGCGCACTCGAATTACATCGGGCTCCACGTCGCGACGGGCTCGCTCGCCACCGATGCTAGGCTGCAGGATTATGCTCGGGCCGTGGCCGGGCGCTCGATCGGTGCGCCCGACGCCAATGAGCGCGCGACCGCGCTCCTCGCCCATTCGGTCCAGGTCCAGGCCTATGTGCTGGCCTATATCGACGGCTTCATGATCATCGGCTTCGCCGTCATCGGCATGCTGCTCCTGATGCTGCTCCTCCGCGCGCCGTCAGGCGAGCCCGAGGCGGCCGACCGCGCGGCGGCTGCCGCGCCGGAGAGAGCTTAGGCTCGCTTTTCCTCGTCCAGGAACGCCGCGCGGACGGCGTCGGCTTCCTGGTCATCGGCTGGATTTGACGCCGCCCCTTACGCGACATCATTCGATGCGCTCGACAAGGCGGAATCGTTCGCACCAGACGTCCATGTCCTCGTGGAATTCTCCGCGGCGTGTGAAATAACGACGATAGCCCTCGCGCCACGCCTCGAGGCTGCCGTCGTCCTCGCCACCGTCGAAGGCGAAGGCGGCGTCGACCTTACCGAACCGACGCAGCGCAAGCTCGACAGTTTCGATGACCGCGCGCGGCCGCCCTGCGCCATCAAGCATCGTCCAAAGCTGGCCGATCGCCGTCTTCTGGCCCTCGCTCGCGGCCCAAGCGGTCGCGGTCTTTTTCCCTTCGAGGACGAGCCGCACGATTTCGTCGGCGAGCTCAGGGTTGTCGCCGAAAGAGAAAGTCGGAAGGTCGCGCCAGTCCTTCATTTCACGCCTGCGCTACGGCTTCACCCACTTGCCGTTGGCCTTGGAAGACTTCACCGCCGCCTCGACGAAGGCGAGGCCCTTGACGCCATCGTCGATGGTCGGGAAATGGACGCCCTTGGGCGGCTTCTTGCCCGTCCGCGCCGCCTTGATGGCCGCCGCGACCTCCGAATAGACGTTGGCGAAGCCTTCGAGATAGCCCTCCGGGTGCCCGGGCGGGATGCGGGTCAATCGGCCCGCCGCCTCGCCGGATTCCGGACCGCCGCGGGTGATGATGCGGGTCGATTTCTCATAGGGCGACCAATAGAGAGTGTTCGGATTCTCCTGTCTCCACCGAAGGCCGCCCTTCGTTCCGTAGACGCGCAGCATGAGGTTGTTCTCGTTGCCGGGCGCGACCTGGCTCGCCCACACGGCGCCGCGCGCGCCGTTGGCGTAGCGCAGCATGATCTGGGCGTTGTCGTCGAGCTGGCGTCGCGCGCCGAACGACGTCAGGTCGGCCGCAAGCTCTGCGAGGTCGAGGCCGGTCACGTAGTCGGCGAGGTTGAAGGCGTGGGTGCCGATGTCGCCGAGCGAGCCGCCCGCCCCGGAGCGCTTGGGATCGACCCGCCACTCTGCCTGCTTGTTGCCGGTCGTCTCGGTCGGACCGGTCAGCCAGTCCTGCGGGTATTCGACCTGGACCAGCCGGATCTCGCCGAGCTCGCCGTTCCGCACCATCTCCCGCATGCGGCGCACCAGGGGATAGCCGGTGTAGTTGTGGGTCAGCGCGAAGATGCGGCCCGACTTCTCGACCGCCGCCTTCATTTTCTTCGCTTCGGCCAGCGACACCGTAAGCGGCTTGTCGCAGATGACATGCGTGCCGGCCTTGAGGAAGGCGTAGGTCGCGCCGGCGTGGACATTGTTCGGCGTGACGATCGCCACCGCCTCGATCCCGTCCGGCCGCTTGGCCTCGGCCTTGGCCATGCTCTCGTAATCGTCGTAGATGCGGTCGGCGGCGAGTCCGAGCGCCTCGCCGGAGCGGCGCGCCTTGTCCGGCGTCGACGACAGCGCGCCCGCGACGAGTTCGTATTGGTCGTCGATGCGGGAGGCGATGCGATGAACGGCGCCGATGAAGGCGCCCTCCCCGCCTCCAACCATGCCGAGCCTGATCCTGCCGCCAGTCTTGGCGTCGCTGCGTCCCTCGATGGCCATGGTCCTTTCCCCTCACTTCAGTCCGAGCGCGCGCTTGATCTGTTTCTTGTCGACCGCGCCGCCGGCGAAATCGTCGAACGCCTTTTCGGTGACGCGGATGATGTGATGCTCGATGAACTCGGCGCCCTCGCGCGCGCCGTCTTCCGGGTGCTTCAGGCAGCACTCCCATTCGAGGACGGCCCACGAGGAATAGCCGTAATGCGCCATCTTGGAGAAGATGCCGGAAAAATCGACCTGCCCGTCGCCGAGCGAGCGGAAGCGGCCCGCACGCTCGACCCAGGGCGCATAGCCCGAATAGACGCCCTGTCGCCCGGTCGGATTGAACTCGGCGTCCTTGACGTGGAACGCCTTGATTCGCTCGTGATAGATGTCGATGAACTCGAGATAGTCGAGCTGCTGCAGCACGAAGTGCGACGGATCGTAGTTGATCGCGCAGCGCCTGTGGCCCTTGACCGCATCGAGGAATCGCTCGAACGTCGTCCCGTCGAACAGGTCCTCGCCGGGGTGCAGCTCGTAGCAGACGTCGACCCCGGCGTCGTCGAAGGCGTCGAGGATCGGCTTCCAGCGTTTTGCCAGCTCCTCGAACGCGGTCTCGATCAGACCGGGCGCGCGCTGCGGCCAGGGATAGAGATAGGGCCAGGCGAGCGCGCCGGAGAAGGTCGGATGCGCGCTCAAGCCCAGGCGCTTCGAAGCCTTGGCCGCGAGCATCATCTGCTCGACCGCCCACTTCTGCCGCTCGGCGGGTTTCCCATGAACCTCCTGCGGCGCGAAGGCGTCGAAGGCGTCGTCGTAGGCCGGGTTCACCGCGACGAGCTGGCCCTGCAGATGGGTCGCGAGCTCGGTGATCGTGACGCCGTGACTGTTCGCGACCCCGGAGATCTCGTCGCAATAGGTCTTCGACGAGGCGGACTTGCCGAGGTCGATGAGCCGCCCGTCCCAGGCGGGGATCTGCACGCCCTTGTAGCCGAGCGAGGCCGCCCATTTGCACATGCCGTCGAACGAGTTGAACGGCGCCGCATCGCCGGCGAACTGCGCCAGAAAAATCGCCGGGCCTTTGACCGTGGCAGGCATGATCTCCTCCTTCATATTTTGTACGTTTCTTTTTCTACGCAAACAGCGATTGCGCGATCCCCTTCTCCCCTGCGAGAAAGGGGTCATAGCCCGTCGACAGACGGACGTTACGGCGCCGGCGCGCACGCCGATCGAGACATCGCTCAAAACGTCGATCGGGCCGAATGAACGCGACAACCTGACGGCCTCGAGGACAGGCTGGGAGGAGTGCGAACCGTAGTTGGATGCTTCGGCGACGGCCTTCGACTGACCCGCGTGGGGCTGTGGCGACATTCCTCCCCCTCATCGGCCGTCCGCTGACGAATCATCGTCGACCGCGCCGGCGGTAGCTGTTACCTTTACGCTAACCCCGGAAGACCGATCCGTAAAGCGCCCCCTTGCGGCGTAGCGCCGCATTGCGAACGCGGCTGCGCGATTTCAGGTGAAGACGGTCGCTTACGGGCCGACCGGCGATGAGAGATTCCCGGACGCCTATTCCGGCGCCCTGCCGAGCGGTATGCCGTTGACCTTGATCGAGCGATCCGGGCCGAGGTCGACGACCCAGCTCGAGGCTCCCGTCGCTCTCGGTCTTGGCGAGGCCCTTGGCCATCGCGAGGCCGGGGAGGGATTTGGCGGCGGCGTCGGGGCCGAGCGCTTTGACGGCGGCCATCGTCCGGTCGAAGCCGCGCATGCGGATCGTCATTTCGCCGGACGGCTTGCCGACCTCCCAGCGCAGCGCGCCCTGAAGGTCAGCGTCGACCGCCGGCGCAACCACGTGCGACGGGGCGATCTCGATCTCGATCGGGCCTGCGCTCAGGAACGCTCGCGCCACCTTGGCGGCGTCCTCGTCGGAGAGGGCCGGACCCGGCCCGCCGAGCCGCATGTTGGCGATCGCCTGGTTCGCCGCCGCGGCGAAGTCGATCCCCTTCAGCGTGGCGGTCAGGTCGATCTTCGAGGGGGTGAGGTCCGCCGCCCCGGGCGGCGAGAGCGCGACCGGCAGGCTCAATCCCTCGGCCGCCAGCCTTGCCTCGATCGCGCTTTTCGGCCCGGAATTGGCGAGGGCGAGGGCGAGCTTGAAGCGGGCGAGCGCGACCGCGCCGTAGGGCGAAGAAACCATGAGCTTCGAGGCTTCGCCGCCCTCGGCCAGTTTCAGGCCCGGCGCGGCGAGGTCCCTGAGGAGGCCTTTGAGCTCCGCCTCGTGCTCCGCGAGGTCGGCGCGGTGGACGGAAATAAGGCTTGCGAGGTCGAAGGCCTTCCGGGTCTTCAGGCCGTCTGCGCCGACGCGGAGCGCGGCCTTGTCCAGCCGGCCGCTGGCGCTGATTGCGGCGCCATCCCCGGCGGGGCCGGAGATCCTGAAGGCGATGTCGGCGATCTCGTCCTTGATCGAGGTCGAGACCGTCCCGTCGGGATTGACGGTCGTCGCGTAGGCGCCGCTGACTGGGCCGAATTCGACAGTCTGGTCATCCTTCGGCGAATGCATGGCCACAACGCCCTTGTCGGCGGTCGCCGATCCGCCGACCCACCAGGCGAGCGCCGGATCGATGACGAGCGTCTGGCGGTAGTTGTCGATCTCGAGCGAGCTGGTCGCATCGCCGACGCGCGAGACGATCTTCGGCAACGAATCCTGGACGAGCCGCCACATTCCGTCATCCTGCTCGAAGAGCTTGTAGACAAGGGTCGCCGGATCGTAGGAGACCGCCGCTCCGACGGCCTTGAGGAGGCCGTTCACGGCGCCGAGGTCGGCCGAGACGAGATAGTGTTGCCCATCGGGTTTCACCGTAACGGGTGCGCCAGCCGGGGCCGCGGGCAGGAACGCGTCGAACAGGGCCTGAAGCTTGCCGGCGCAGTCGGGCGTCGCCGGCTTGTCGCCGGCGAACGCGGACGAGGCGGCGAGCGCCGCGCCGGCGATCAGCCAGGCGCGCGCGGCCGGGCGGCGGAAGGGGGTCGCAGACATGCTCGGGCCTTCTCGGGTCAGGAGGAAGAGGCGCGCCAACTTATCCCAGTCTCGACTGAAGCCCGCGCAAAGGCATCGCTCCGACCTTTGTCTTTCAGCGCGCTGGCAGCGCCGCCGGCGCCGGCCGCTTGGGCAGTTGCGCCTTGGCGACGCCGGCCTTGACCGCAGCCTGCACCTTCTCGAAGGCGCGCACCTCGATCTGCCGCACCCGCTCGCGCGACACGCCGAACTCGGCCGACAGCTCCTCGAGCGTAATCGGCTCATCGGCGAGGCGGCGCGCCTCGAAGATGCGCCGCTCGCGGGGGTTGAGCACGGCGAGCGCCCCTCTCAGCGCGCCGAGCCGGGCGTTCGACTCCTCGCGCTCGGCGAGCTGCGATTCCTGGTCGGCGGCCTCGTCGACCAACCAGTCCTGCCATTCGCCCTCGCCTTCCTCGCGCAAGGGCGCGTTGAGCGAAGCGTCGCCGCCGAGGCGGCGGTTCATCTCGATCACGTCCTGCTTGGCGACGCCGAGGCGCCGCGAGATCGACTCGACCTGATCTTCGCGTAGGTCGCCCTCGTCGAGCGCCGAGATGCGGCTCTTGGCCTTGCGCAGGTTGAAGAACAGCTTCTTCTGGCTCGCGGTGGTGCCCATTTTGACCAGGGACCACGAGCGCAGGATGTATTCCTGGATCGAGGCGCGGATCCACCACATGGCGTAGGTCGCGAGCTTAAAGCCCTTGTCGGGCTCGAACCGCTTGACCGCCTGCATGAGGCCGACGTTGCCCTCGGAGATCACCTCGCCGATCGGCAGGCCATAACCCCGATAGCCCATGGCGATCTTGGCGACGAGGCGCAAGTGCGAGGTCACCAGCTTGTGCGCCGCCTCGCGGTCGCCATGCTCGCGCCAGCGCTTGGCGAGCATGTATTCCTCCTGCGGCTCCAGCATCGGAAACCGCTTGATCTCCTGAAGATAGCGGGCAAGCCCGGACTTGCTGGCGATGATTGGAAGAGTGGCGGCCATGATGTTCTCCAGTCAGAGACCGGTTTGCTGGCCGTCTCCGCCGGCGCGATGGCCGGCTTGCCATCTTGGCCCAGAAAGCGTGGCCGAAAAAGGGCCGCGCCGGAGACGATACGAAGCGAAGGCGGTCCAGGGTACTCCGAAGCTATGCGCACGAGCGGCGGCGCGCCGCGCTCAGGCCTTTAGGGCGTTGAACAGTCTCGAAAAATCCTCAGGCAACGGACTCTCGAAACGCAGCGTCGCGCCTGTGATCGGATGTTCGAAGCCGAGCGCTGCGGCATGCAGCGCTTGATGGCCCAACGCCGCAAGCGCGGCGTTTGCTCCCGCGGAAAGCTGCGACGCCTTGGTCTTGAAGCCGGACCCGTAGACCGAATCACCGAGCAAGGGGTGGCCAATCGAGGCCATGTGAACGCGAATCTGATGGGTCCGTCCTGTTTCGAGCCGGCAGGCTATGAGGCTCGCAGGCCCCAGCGGCTCGACGAGCCGCCAGCGCGTCGCAGCATAGCGGCCCCGCTCCTGGCGCGCAACCGCCATCCGCTCGCGGCGGCGCGGATCGCGTCCGATCGCCGCTTCGACCCGGCCGGCGGACGCGTCGAAGCCGCCCCAGACGAGCGCGAGATATTGGCGCTCGAGCGAGCCCTCGCGTCCGTGGTCGGCGAAGAGCTCGGCGAGGCTGCGGTGGGCGGCGTCGGTCTTGGCGACGACGAGGAGGCCGGACGTGTCCTTGTCGAGCCGATGCACGATGCCCGGCCTCTTGACGCCGCCGACGCCCGACAGGCTCGCCCCGCAGTGACGGATAAGCGCGTTGACCAACGTGCCCTGGGCGTGGCCCGGCGCCGGGTGGACGACGAGGCCCGCCGGCTTGTCGATGACGATGAGATGCTCGTCCTCGTAGACGACGTCGAGCGGAAGGTCTTCGCCGATCAGAGGGGAATCCTCCGGCGACGGCGCCTCGAAGGCGATCCGCGCCCCTTCCGCGAGCCGCGTCGCCGGGTCGCGGGCGACCCGGCCGTCGACGGTCACCTCACCCGATTCGATCAGCGTCTTGAGGCGCGTGCGGGACAGGGCGAGCCGCCGCTCCGCAGCCGCCCGCCCGAGGTGGCGGTCGAGCCGCTCGCCCGCTCCGTCCGCGAAAACTTCGAAAAACTGCGGCCCGGACGGCGGGAGGAGCGCGTGCGGCGCCGCTTGGTTCTGGGCGTTCGGCTCGGACTCGCCGCGGCGGCCTCGGGCGCGCCGCCCGGCCTCGGCGCTCACGTCCGCTCGCGGCGGCGGCTGCGGGCGGTTGGCTCGGCGGCGGCAGGAGCGACCAGCGGCCCGAGCGCCGCGACGATCGCCTCGACCGTCGGGCGGGCGCCCTCCCGGTGCGCATCGAGCCCGCGCCGCATCGCCGCGACATGCGCCGGCTGGTTGCCGCAGCAGCCGCCGACGATTCGCGCGCCGCAGTCGACCGCCAGCCCCGCGTAGCGCTCCATCAGCTCGGGAGTGCCGGAATAATGGATCTCGGCTCCGCGCCAATGCGGCACGCCCGCGTTCGCCTTGGCGATCAACGCCGCGCCCGGATCGGCCGCGCTCATCGCCAGGATCGCCACCAGCAGGTCGGCGGCGCCGACGCCGCAATTCGCCCCGTAGGCCAGCGGCTTCGGCGCGAGGCCCGCGACGAGCGCGCCGAGCGCGGCGGGCGCGACCCCCATCATCGTTCGGCCGGCGGTGTCGAAGCTCGCCGTGACCGTATAGGGCATGCCGGCGCGTTCCGCCGCCTTCGCGGCCGCGCAAATCTCCTCGGCCGCCGACATGGTCTCGATCCAGACGACGTCGGCGCCGCCGTCCTTGAGTCCCTCGATCTGCTCGACGAAAATTTCTGCCGCCTCGTCCTCGCTCAGGGGGCCGAGGGGCGCGAGAATGTCGCCGGTCGGGCCGACCGAGCCAGCCACGACGACGCGTCGTCCCGTCTTGTCGGCGACCGCGCGCGCATTCTGCGCGGCCAGCCTGTTGAGCACCCGGACCCGGGCCTCCTGGCCGTGCAGCGCGAGGCGGCGGCGGTTTCCGCCGAAACTGTTGGTCAGAATGACGTCCGATCCGGCGTCGACGAAGGCCTGGTGGAGGGCGCGGATGCGGTCGGGATGGATCTCGTTCCACAATTCCGGGGCGTTGCCCGAGGTCAGGCCCATGGCGAACAGATTGGTGCCGGTCGCGCCGTCCGCCAGCAGCGGCCGGCCTTCGGCGAGAAGGCTTTGCAGCATGGGGGTCTCGTTCAGGCGCCGGTTGCGCAGCGGCGCGAATGGCGTCCCAATTAATGCCCCTGCCGCCTCGAGGCAAGGCCGGGGCTCGCAGTCGCCGAAGTTCGCAGCCGGCCGGGGAGCAATATTTTACTACCAGCTCATGTTTTCCCTAATGAGGGGTTCGAAACAGGAAGAATCGTGCTTCCAACCGCGATTTCTTTTGCAAAAAATTTTTGTATAACTGCGTGATTTGATGATTCCCTAAAACAGCGGCGCTCCGCCTGAGGGCGGCTCGCTCGCCCGCTCCCTCATCGCCACCCTCGCGGCGGCGGCGCCGCCCATCATCGCGCCGGTGAAGCCGCCCGATCCGGCGAAGGACGAGGCGAGATAGACGCCGGGAATGGGCGTCCGGGGCGATCGCGCGACGCCCGCCCAGACGCCGCGCACGAACGGCAGGGGCGCGAAGCCGTAGACCGCGCCGGCGGGCGTGTTCATGAAATTGTGCATCGAGCGGGCGTTGAGGAACATTCGCTCCACGACCGCCGCGCCGAAGCCGGGATAGTCTCGGTCGAGCGCCTTCTGGAAGGCGTCGAGCCAGCGCTCGCGCCGGTCTTTTTCGTCCTGCGGCGAGAGCGCCGCCCAGTTGTCGAACCGGTCGAGCCCGACGACCGTGACCAGAGCCGGCCCGTCACCGGCGAGCCCGCTGTCGATCGCGGCATAATTGGCGATCCCATAGGAGGGCAGCCGATCGCTTGGATCGGCAGCGAACAGCCGCGCGCTGTCCCCGGTCTTTTCGAGCGACGTCATCCAATCCGGCAGCACGCCCAAGGCGTAGCGGTCGAGGCCGAATTTCGCCGGCGGAGCGCCGAGGCCGAAATGCGCCGTGAACAGCGAGGTCGAAAGGGCCCGCCCCGCATAGGCCCGCTCGATCGCCGCTTTCTCGGCCGGCGGCAGCATGGACGCGAGCACATGCGGCGCGCAGTTGGCGAGCACCTGCCTCGCGCCGACGCGCTGCTCTTCGGCCTTGGTCCGCTGGTCGACGTGGCGGACGAAGGCCGGACGGCCCGAACCGTCGAAATCGACAGCCGACGCCTCGCGGCCAAGCAGAATCGATCCTCCCGCCCTGGTCACCACCCTGGCGAGCTTCATCGATAGCGCGCGCGAGCCGCCCTTGATGAAGCGCCCGCCCGACTTGAGGAACCCGCCCTGCGCCACAGCGAAGAACGGCCAGGCCAGACGGCGCGGATCGTCGGCGTAGTAGCCGACGTTCCCGGCGATCGCGAATTTGGCCGCCTCGTCGTCGCCGAGGAAGCGCTGAAGGACGTCGGCGGCGGAGGCGCGCCAGTCGCGGACAAGCGAGCGCAAGAGGACGCCCGCCCGGACGAGCTTGAGCAGAGAGCGCTCCTCTCCGGCGCTCATGAGGCGAGCGACGCCGGTCTGAATCTGCTCCATTTCCCCCAGCAGGCGGGCGAATCCCTGGCGGCTCTTCGGAAACCGGCTGCTCAGCGCATGATGCGCGGCGTCAAAGCCGACCGGCAGGTCGAACGTCTCACCGATCGGGCCGCCCTTGATCGAGAAGAACGGCGAAACCGGAACCCACTCGATCCCGTCGAGGATTCCGAGCTCCGTCAGGATCGCATGCTTGGGGTCTGCGGGATCGTGCGGATCGGCCGTCTGGTGCAGCGCCGGCTCGATGGTCAGCGCGCCCTTCTTGAAGGCGGAGGCCGCGCCGCCGACGCTGTGGTTGCGCTCGATCACGCAGACCTTGCGGCCCGCCTTGGCGAGCAGCGCGGCCGCGGTCAGGCCGCCGAGGCCCGAACCGATGACGACCGCGTCATAGGCCTTGTCGCTCATTGCAAACCCTGCCCAACTGAACCCGACGCTTTCGCATTATGTCAGCGGTTGGGACGGTGCGCTTTGATCGCCGTCAAACGGAGGCTCCCGATCCTCGCGAAGCTCGCGCCGTGATCGACGATCGATTACGGGGAGCGTCGGCTAAGGTTCCAGGCGTCAAACGCGCGTAGAGATGGACCAGCTGCGCGCAGCTTCGCACAGCTGGTGCTGCTAAACTTCCGCGACTGCCGTTACGAAACACCAATAAGGGAAGCATGTCGGAGTCGTTCAACTCGCCGGAGTCGTCCAACTCGTCGACTTCCCCTTTCGGCGAAACGGCAGAAAGAGCCCCCGAAGGCATCAAATTGGCGAAAGAGTCGGTCTATCAACTGGCTAAGTCGCTTGAGCGCAGGATCCTAAAGGAAAACTCGTCGAGACGGTCGAATATGCTCCCGCGCTGTAGCGGCCGCACTCGAACCTCGTTCGGTCCCAGATCTTCGAACCCAAGCTAATGGCCGGGTTTGAGATTCCATTTTCCCAAATTTCCGACGGGATTGCTATGAAGTCCACGGGTGGTTGTCGCCTTCATCTCCACCGCTGCTTGATTGTTCACGGCGCGCTCACTTTCCGCGTGTCAGTATACGGTACTTGCCGTGTACTCACACCTTTCCCATCACTTCCTGGCGGAAGCCGAAAACCGCGCGTTTTCCCGCGAGCGCAACGAGGCGGACGGTCCGGCTCTGGCCCGGCTCGAAGCGGATGGCGGTTCCGGCCGGAATGTCGAGCCGGAAGCCTTTGGTCTTTTTGCGGTCGAACTTCAGCGCCGGGTTGGTCTCGAAGAAATGATAGTGCGAGCCGACCTGGATCGGCCGGTCGCCCGAATTGGAGACCTCCAGCGTCACAGTCTCGCGGCCCTCGTTCATGATGATCTCGCCGGGCTCGGTCAAAACCTCGCCGGGGATATGGGTGTCGTCCGCGCCGCGAATTGGATGATGGACGGTGACAAGCTTCGTGCCGTCGGGAAAGGTCGCCTCGACCTGGATGTCGTGGATCATCGATGCGACGCCATCCATCACTTGGTCCGGGCCGAGCACGTGAGCGCCGGCCTCCATGAGCTCAGCGACCGAGCGGCCGTCGCGCGCGCCCTCGACGACGAAGTCCGTGATGAGCGCAATCGCCTCCGGATGATTGAGCTTGACGCCTCGCTCAAGCCGCCTCCGCGCCACCATCGCGGCCATAGCGATGAGCAGCTTGTCTTTTTCCCGGGGGGTCAGATTCATGGAGTTCCCCTCTCGATACGCTCTCGTGGCTTGCCCTCACCCCGGCCCTCTCCCGCAAGCGTGAGAGGGAGCGCGTCCCTTCTCCCGCTAGCGGGAGAAGGTGGCCCGAAGGGCCGGATGAGGGCGACCGCGCCTCTATCGCCAGAGGCGCGGCGGCTTGCCGCCACCAAGCGCCAGAATGGACGCGATCACCGCCTCGCGCAATCGCTCGGGGGACGGGGAGATCAGGCGCGCGAAGAGGAGGCCATCGAAGGCGCTCGCGCCCGCTTCGATTCCATCGCTCGAGCCGTTGAGCGCCGCCCGCAAATCGGGCAGGCGCGCCGCGACGGCGGGCGCCGCGGCGACGATTGTCGCAACCGCCCGCGCGCCGGCGCCGACCGCCGCACGGTCCAGCGCCGCTCCAGCGTGGTCGAACCGGGTCGCGTCCGCCAAGACGAGCTGGCCCGCGCGCCGGATCCGCCAGGAATCCTCAAATCGCGCATCGATCGCGGTTTCGCCCATGGCGAGCCGGCCGAAGACCAGGCTCTCGACCAGAAGAAGCTCCGCCTCGCCCGCCATATCGACGAAAACCTTTCGTTCGAGGCGGGCGCCGTCGAACAGAAGCGTCTCCTGCGGCAGCCACAGGAGCCGCGCCCCGCGAGCCAACGACAGGCGGTTCTCGATGCGGGCGGGCGGCCCGTCACTGCGGAGAATTTTCTCCGCCGCCGGAGTCGTCGCGGCGACCTCCGCGCCTTCCTCCAACGCGAGCTCGACGTGAAAGGCGTCGCCGCAAGCGACGCCGCCGCCGGTGTTGACGATCACCGCCTGGCAGGGGCTTTCCGAGCGGGGAAAGAGCCAGCGCAGGCCGCCCGTCTCGAATAGGCGGCCGGGCTCAGTGCGCGCGCCCGTTTTCCGAAACGACGCGCGGGCTTCGGCCTGCGCGCGCTGGCGGGCCCGGCAGTCCGGCGGCGCCTCGACCGGCCGCGGCGAATCCGTCATGGTGAACCGTTCATCCTGGCCGCGGTCCTCGGGGCGGCGCTTCTTCATGCGCTGTGGAATTCGCTCGTCAAGAGCGCCGCCGACAAATTCCTCGCCTCGGCTCTCGTCGCCCTGTGGTGCGGCGCGGCGGCATTGCTGGCAGGCCTCGCGCTCCCGCGGCCGGCGACGGCGGCCGCGCCGTTCATTGCCGCATCGGCGCTCGTTCACATCCTGTATTTCTTGCTAGTTGGACGGCTTTACCGCAACGCGGACTTGTCGGTCGCCTATCCGATCATGCGCGGACTTGCGCCGCTGATCGCTGCTCTGATCGCATTTGTGACGCTCAGCGAGCAACCCGGGCCCTTCGCCGTCCTCGGCGTCGCCGTACCAGCGGGCGGCGTCGCGCTCATGGGGGCGAGCGGCATGGCGCATGGCCGCATCGACGGGACGACCATCACGGTCGCGCTCGCCGATGCGTTCATCGTTGCCGTCTATATGGTGATTGACGGCGCGGGCGCTCGCATTTCCGGGCCAAGCGCGCTCTTCGCTTTCACCTACAACGCCTGGGCGGACGCGCTCACCGCCCTCGTTTACGCGCCGGTCGTCTTCGCTTTGCGCGGGGGCGCAGCCGCCATTGCGATCGTCCGCTTCTGGCGGCGCGGGCTGGTGGGCGGACTCGCAGCTTTCGTCGGCTATGCGGTGGTGGTCTGGGCGATGACGCGCGCGCCGATCGCCGTCATCGCCGCTTTGCGCGAGACCTCGGTTCTGTTCGCCGCGCTGATCGGCATCGCCCTGCTGGGCGAGCCTTTCCGCCCGCCGCGCGCGGTCGCGGCCCTCATCATTTTCCTCGGCGTCGTCGTCCTGCGGCTAGCGTGAGCGGCCAGATCTCTCGCCAGTCAGGAGCGGCAACGCCGGGTAAGATCGACCTCCGCGCTAGGGCAGGGAGGATCGAGCACGGGCGCATGAGGGTGGGCCACGCGATAAAGCTCATAGGCTTGGATAGGATCTCCTGAGCGGCGTCGCCCGAGCGGCCCGAGGGGCTCGACGGTGCGGAAGCGCATCTTGAGGACGAGATCGTAGCGGTGGCCCGCTTCGCCGAGCGCAAGGCCTGGCCTGTCAAACAGGCTTTCGGAGGGTGACGGCTCGAATATCCACCGCATTCTCTGCTCCGGCTGGACGACCGCGATCGACGGATCGCCATAGAATGTCATCAGCGAGGTCAGCGCGTAGCCCTGCGTCAGCACATAAGGCGCGCCATCGGCTTCGGCGCGGGCGTCGAGCTCGGCGGCGAGACCGCGAAAACCCTCGAGCCTGGCGGTGGGGTCGGCCCCACCCAAAGGCAGAAAGCCGGTCTGCGCCTGAACGAAGGCGAAGATCATGAAGGCGAGACCAAGCGGCGCCGACCACAGAGCCGCATTGGCGATCGCGCCATTCACGCCCGACGCGCCGGCGCGGCGCACGCCGGCGATCCAGTCGGCCGCAAGGACGGCCGCGGCGGGAAAGAGCGGCGCGAGCCAGTTGGCCTGCACGCGGTCGTGCAGCCCATGCAGCAGGAAATAGATCGTCGCCGGAGCGATCGTGCTGAAGAGAATGCGCCGTGCTTCGTCTGCCGATCCGGGCGGGAGGGACCGGCGCCAAGGGACGGCCATGACCGCCGCGGCGAAGACGGCGAACACCAGCGGGTTCATGAGCCCGATTTGCGCCGCGATGAACTCGACCACGAAGAACGGCTCGAAGCCGTGCGGCGGGGCGCGCCCGAGCTGCTTGATGAAGGTCGCCCAGCCGTGCTCGGCGTTCCAGACGACGAACGGGGCAAAGATCGCCGCGGCGATGGCGATCGCCACGGCTGAAGCCGGCGAGCGCAGCCAGCGCCGCAGCGCCGGCGCGGTCGTGAAGGCGAGGGCGACGCCCGCGGCGAAAAAGGCGGCGGTGAATTTCGACTGCAGCATGAGCCCGAGCGCCACGCCGATCGCCAGAAGCCATCGCGCCTTGCCGCTCCGCCACAGCTCGACGAGCGCCGCCAGGCCCAAGGTCCAGAAGACGACGAGCGGCGCGTCCGGCGTCACGAACACGGCGCCGGCCATGACCAGCGGCATCGCGATCCACATCAGCACGGCGAGCGCCGCGGTTTCGGCCACGCCAAACAGGCGCCACGCGATGAGGGCGACGAGCGCCGGCAACGCGCCGACGAGGAGGAGCGACACCCCGCGCACGCCGAGCTCAGATCCGCCGAAAAGGTCGGTCGAGGCGCGGATGAAAACCGCGACCATCGGCGGATGGTCGAGATAGCCGAAGGCGAGCGAACGCGACCAGAGGGTGTAATACGCTTCGTCGAAGGTGAGCTCGAGGCGACGGGCGGCCACGGTCTGCAGCGCCAGGAGCGCAATCGATCCTGCGATGGCGAGAACCGTCAGCACTGCGGCGCGCGAGTGCGCGCCCGGCCGTTCCTCCGCGACGATCGAAGCGTCCCTCACGTCGTCGCCTGCGCCTCTCTCCGATCCGTCGCCCGCGCCCCCTCGCACGAGGGCGAGCGGGGGTCAACGATCGCCGGCGCGACAGCGAGACCTTAAGGCGATTATGCAATTCGTGTAAGGTGTGGCGCCGTTCACACACCCGCCCGGGCCACGGCGCCGTATAAACATTTCCGGATCGTCGCCCAGGGCAGGGCAGGCTCCGGTTGGCGGGCATGACAAGCGTGGCTGGAAAACTTCCTTCGAGAAGCGTCGCTCGCGACGATGCAGTAGACGCGTCCCACTTTTTCTCGCGTATGGGCTACGCCGTCCTCGCCGTCGGCGCGCCGGTCGGCGTCGTAATCCATCCGCTCGTGCTTTTCGTGGCCTTCCCGATTGGCGTCGCGATGATCCTGATGGCCGCGGCGCTCGAAGCCAAGCGCGGCTTTCTCGATCGAATCCTGAGGCCTTTCCAGGCACCCGCCTTCCTCGCCCTGATCGCCGTCCTCGCCTGGGCGACGCTCTCCACGCTGTGGACGCCCTACCCGGTGTCGGCGCTGCAGCGAGTGCTGAAGCTCGCGCTGCTGATCGTGGCGACCCTGTTGACAGTCGCCGCGCCGCGCGACAACGCGCGCGCCACCGACCTTTATCTCTTCCCGATCGGCGTCGTCCTCCTCATGGTCGCGATGGCGGCCAAGGGACTCTCCAACGTCCTGATGGGCGCAGCGGATGAGGAGGGCCTTCGAGCGGGCGGGGTCGCTCTCGCCGTTCTGCTCTTCCCGGCGCTCGGCGGCCTGACGGCGCGCGGACGCAACGGCTACGCGCGGCTGCTGCTGATCCTTTCGCTGGCGTTCGCCTATATCGACAGTTACAGACCGCTGACCGTCGCCCTGTTTGCCGGATATCTGGCGCTGTCGTTCTCGATTTCAGACCTGACCCGCACCGCGCGCGAGCTCGCCTTTAGCGCGGCGGCGCTCATCCTCCTGTCTCCGCTCATCCCGGCCTTCGCCCCGACGGTCGCCGCCTGGATTTTTCACACGAAGCTCGCCGTCCTGCCTCCGCCCTACGCGTCCCTGTCGGTCGCGGCGGACATTTTCACCCACGACAAGCTGAGGCTCATTACGGGTCATGGGTTCGAAACCGTGAGCCGGGGTGTTCGCGCCGCTATCCTGCCGGCGCAAACGCCGAAGGCTCTGGTCTTCACGATTTGGTATGAGCTCGGGATCGTCGGCGCGGCTTTGGCCGCCATCGGTGTGTGGTTCGTATTCCGCGATCTTGATCATGCGCCGCCGCGGCTTGCGCCGTTCATCGCCGCAAGCTTCAGCGCGTTCGTCGCGCTTGGCTTCCTCAACGTCGATTTCGTCGACATGACGACTCTGACCCTGATAGCAGTCGCCATCATATCGACCGACGTTGCGGCGCGCAGTCAGTACCGCACGACGCGTCCTTCGGCCGCCACGCTCGCCAACTTGTGAGCGCGCAAAGGCTGTGGCTGTCGCGTCAGTGCTTGCGAGAAAAGCCGATCGCCGGGCGGACGCTGCGTGGACGCTTGTACTCGACCACGACGGCGCGGGTGCGTCCTGTCACCAAGCTCGCCCGTCCGCGGGTTTTCGCCGCTTGCTTCTGCGCGAGGGCCTGCACTTCCTCGACCGGCACGCCCATCAGCGAGGCCGCGATCTGGGCGCGCTGCGCCGGATCCTCGGCGAGGCTCTCGGCTGCAATCAGCGCCTCTTCGATGGTCGGGTTCTCGCGCCGCACGCGACGAACCCCCCACTTTGTCTTCCAGGTGGCAACCACCGCGAATCTCCAATTCTGCTTTCATCTAACATAGCACAGATGTTGCAGTGCAGCAAATTAATTCAAGGGCCTTGACCCAGGCTTCGCGACCGGCGCCCCTAAATCTAGGTCGTCAAGCGCGAGCCGCGCCGCCTCCGCGCCCGACCGCACCGCGTTCTCCATGGAATCGGGAAGCGAACGTCCGACGTGGCCGCCGGCAAGGAACAGATTGGGCCAAGGGGTCCGGCAGAGCGGGCGGCGCGCGGTCTCCTCCGGCGTCGCCAGCGCGCCCGCGCGCCGCGACGGCACGATGCGCCACGCCGGCAGAACGTCGGAAAGCGCGGTCAGAGCCGCGACGCCCCGCCAGCACTCGGCTGCGACTCGCTCGCGTGGGGAGTCTATCCGGGTCGCGGCGTCCTTGATCGTGACCGAGAGTCGGTCGGGATAGGCGAAAAGCCAGTCGAATGGACCGTTGACGGCGGCGACAACCGCGGGCGCGCGTGGCGGCGGAGGAGCGGCGAAGTGCACGGTCATGGTCGCAGTGGCGCCCGTCGGCGCCGGGACGCCCGGAACGAGAGCGGCCGTCACGGACCAAGGCGTCGCCAGGATCAGCGCGTCGCGGGGGCCGAGATCGATCCGGTCATGTTCAAACTCGAGGGACGTCAGACGCTCCGGCCCGAAGTCGAGCGCCATGAGCCGCCGCTCGAACCGGAGCGCCGCGCCCAGGCGCCGAAGATCGCGCTCGAGGGGCTCCACAAAGGCGCGCCCGAACCCGTTCGCGGGGGCCAGAATGCGCAGCCCCGCGCCGCCTGCCAGGAGAATCGGGCGCAGCACCGCGCCTGCGAGCTCGGCCGAGGCGATTTCCGGCGGGGCGTTGAGAGCGGCCAGGCTCAGCGGGCGCCACAGTCTTGTTTTGGCGGGCTCTCCCGGGGCGACGCTGGCGACGGTCGCGCCGGGAGAAGCGGAGATCAGCCGCCGGGCCGCCAGGAAATCCGCAAGTCTCAAACGAGGTCCTCGCCGTTTTCCGCCAAGCAGCCACCACGGCGCCCGCCCCGGGTTGGGTCGCAGCCGCCACCGCTCGCCGGTCGCAAAATCGGCGAAAGCGACGCCGGGTTCCGTCTCCTCCCGCCATTCGCTGCGCGCCCCGATCGCGTCGATCAGCGAAAGCGACGCCTTACAAGAGGAAATCAGCGGGAAATTGCCGGTGTCGAAGTCGAGTCCCAGCGCTGCGTCATGAAACGTTCTCCGCCGGCCGCCGGCGCGCGGAGCGCTCTCGTGCAGGACCACGTCCCGCCGTCCGTCGGCCGCCAGCGTTCGCGCCGCGGCGAGGCCGGCCACGCCCGAGCCGACGATGTGGACACTCGCGCGTTTCATGATCGAGCGATGTGGCTCCTTGGCCGGCGAATCGGACGAATCAGCGAGAAAAGCTAGGACGCCTCGCAACGGAGGGAAAGCCGCCAATTTTGCTTCGGGCTGACGCGTCCCCAGTCGAGCGGACTGGCCATCGCGCCGAAAATGTCGGATTGAGGCCGGATGGGCCCGGAGCTGAAGGAAGAACGCGCGCCATGAGAGCCGATGGGCCGCATTGGTACGTCGGCGCCGACGGCGGGGCGACTCGCTGTCGCGCCCGCCTCCGCGACGCCGCCGGCGCAGTTCTCGCGGAGTCTGAGGGCGACGCCGCCAACATCCACGTCGATTTCGCCTCGGCCGTGTCGGCCATGCGCTCGGCCGTCTCGGAAGTCCTGCGCAAGGCCGGCCTCGCTTCCGGCGACAGCGCCCGCGTCGCGGTCGGACTCGGACTGGCGGGGCTCAGCGACGCGGCCGACGCAGCCCGTGTCGAGCAGGCGTTCGCGGGCTATGCCTTCGCCCGCGCCGCCAACGACGCGATGACCGCCTGCATCGGCGCGCATGCCGGCGCCGACGGAGGCCTCGTCATCACCGGCACCGGCTCGGCGGCGATCGCGCGCGTCGCCGGCGCGGAAACCATCGTCGGCGGGCGCGGATTTGCGCTCGGCGACGCCGGCTCGGGCGGACATATCGGACTGCAAGCGCTGCGCGCGGCCACGCTCGCTTTCGACGGCCTCGGGCCGCCGACGGGGCTGACCGACGAAATCTTGAACCATTTCGATCGCGACGTCGTCCGGATGGTCCGTTGGGCTCGCTCGGCGCGGCCCGGGGACTACGGCGCCTTCGCGCCGACCGTCTTCCGTTGCGCGGCGAAGGCCGATTCCGCCGCGCTCGCGATCGTCGCATCGGCCGCGCGCGCGGTCGGCGCCCTGACCCGCAGGGTCGTCGCCCTCGGCGCCGACAGGGTGGCGCTGGTCGGCGGCGTCGGCGATGCTCTGCGCCCCTATCTCGATCGCGACGTCGCTCAGCTGTTGCAACGCCCGCTGTACGATGCGACGGACGGCGCAATCCTGATGGCGGGCGGCGCCGTCGCAACCGGAAAGGAAGCCGCCCAATGAAAGTGTTTATCGGCGCGCGCCTGTTCGACGGCGAGCGGCTCCTCGACGATCACGCGCTCGTCGTGGATGGCGGAACGATCCGCGCGCTCGTCGATCGCGCGGACCGCCCGCGCGGCGGCGAAGAGATCGACCTCGGCGGCGGGGTGCTCGCCCCGGGCCTCATCGACTGGCAGATCAACGGCGGCGGCGGCGTCCTGTTCAACGCCGAGCCGACGGTCGACGCGATCGCCAGGATCGCCCATGCGCACCGGCGCGAAGGGGTCACCGGCTTTCTGCCGACCGTCGTCACCGACGCGCCGGAGGTGCTGGCGGCGGCGCTGACGGCGGCGCGCAAGGCGCAGGCGCGCGTGCCCGGCGCGCTCGGCGTGCATGTCGAGGGGCCGTTCATCGACCCGCGCCGCAAGGGCGCCCATCCCCCCGAATTTATCCGCCCCATGCGCGAGAGGGACGCCGAGGCGCTCATCGCCATGCGCGCCGGCGTCATGGTCGTGACGCTCGCGCCGGCCTCGGTTCCGCTCGAGCTCGTCGCGCGGCTCGCGCGATCGGGAATCGTCGTCAGCCTCGGCCATTCGGACGCGACGGCCGACGAGGCCAAGGCGGTGTTCGACGCCGGGGCGCGCGCCGCGACCCATCTCTTCAACGCGATGAGCCAGCTCAGTTCGCGCGCGCCGGGCGTGGTCGGGGCCGTCCTCGCCGATCCGCGCGTCATCTGCGGGCTGATCGCCGACGGCGAGCACGCCCATCCCGCGGCTTATCGCACGGCCGTCGCCGCCAAGGGGCCGCGCGGAATCGCCCTCATTTCCGACGCCATGCCGCCTGCCGCGGGCGGGCCGGACTCTTTCGAGCTGCAGGGCCGGCGCATCATGCGCGTCGGCGGCAAGCTGGTCGATGACAAGGGAACGCTGTCCGGCGCCGCGATCACCTTGCGCGAGGCGGTGCGCTATGTCGCCCTGACCCTCGGCCTGCCGCTCGCCGACGCGCTCGCCATGGCGACGCTGACGCCGGCGCGGCTGCTCGGCCTCGACGACCGCATCGGCCGCCTCGGCCCGGACTTCGCCGCCGATCTCGTGCACCTGACCGACGCGCTCGACGTGGCGGGCGTCTGGATGCGCGGGTGCAGCGCGGAGGAGCTCCCCGGGCCGAACTGAGCTGTCCCAAGTCGATCCGGTATAATTCGGGCCTATGGGGCAATAAAAGGCGGCGGGACAGCGATCGCGGGTTCGGCCGCGGCGGCCTTCCCGGAGCGCGGCAGGCCTGCCCCGTCAACCATCGCTTAACCATGCCGCGCTCTTCGCCTCTGTTGCAGGGCGCGGTCGGCGACCGCGCCCTGCAGGGCGCCCCGATCCGCGATTGTGCCGCCGCCAAAAGGCTGCTATCGCTCCGCCACGGGGCGACCATACTTATGGAATCACGGGGGCAAGGCGGACTCATAACCTTCCAGGGAGCCTGACTGGATGTTGGACACGCCCAAGCGTCGGTTTTTGCTTTTTCTGGTCAAGCCGTCCCATTACGACGACGACGGCTACGTCATCCAGTGGATGAAGTCGGCGCTGCCGTCCAACTCGCTGGCCTGCCTCTACGCCATCGCCAAGGACGCGATGGAGAATGCGGCGCTGGGCGACGGACGTCGACGTCGAGATTTTCCCCGTCGACGAGACCAACACTTGCGTGCGCCCCGACCAGATCGCCCGCCAGATTCTCGACGCCGGGGGCTTCGGCATGGTCGGCTTCGTCGGCGTGCAGTCGAACCAGTTTCCGCGGGTGATGGACTGCGCCCGCCCGCTCCGCGCCGCCGGCATCCCCGTCTGCATCGGCGGCTTCCACGTCTCCGGATGTCTCGCGATGCTGAAGGAGACGCCGGACTCGCTGAAGGAGGCGCTCGATCTCGGCATTTCGCTGTTCGCCGGCGAGGCAGAGGGCCGCTTCGCCGACGTCCTGCGCGACTGCGCCGCCGGCCGGCTGAAGCCCATCTACAATTACCTCGACGATCTGCCCGGCCTCGAGGGAGCGGCCCACCCGATATTGCCGCGTGAAAAAGTCGGCCGGTCGATCGGCATGATCTCGAGCTTCGACGGCGGGCGCGGCTGTCCGTTCCTCTGCTCGTTCTGCACCATCATCAACGTGCAGGGGCGAAAATCCCGCTACCGCACCGCCGACGACATCGAGACGATCGTCCGCTCGAACCACAAAAACGGCGTGCGCTATTTCTTCATCACCGACGACAACCTGGCGCGCAACCGCAACTGGGAGGCGATTTTCGACCGGCTGATCCAGCTGAGGCAGGAGGGATTGAACTCCCGCTTCGTGATCCAGGTCGACACCGCCTGCCACAAGATCCCGCGCTTCATCGAGAAGGCGGCGGCGGCGGGCGTCAAACGCGTGTTCATCGGGCTCGAGAACATCGACCCGGACAATCTTCTCGCGGCGAAGAAGAAGCAGAACCACATTTCTGACTACCGCGAGCTTTTGCTCGAGTGGCGCAAGCGCCGCATCATCACCTATTGCGGCTATATCATCGGCTTCCCGGGCGACACGCCGGAATCGGTCGTCCGCCGCATCGAAATCATCAAGCGCGAGCTGCCGGTCGACATCCTGCAATATTCTTGCTTGACGCCGCTGCCCGGCTGCGAGGACCACGTCAAGGCGGTCGCGGCGGGGGTGGACATCGACCCCGACCTCAACAAGTTCGACCTCGAGCATGTGGTGACCGACCATCCGCGGATGAGCCGGGCGGAGTGGCAGGAGCTCTATCACGCGGCGTTCCGCACCTATTACACCGACGACCACATGAAGACGGTGATCCGCCGCGCCGCGGCCGGCGGCCCGCGGGTCGACACGGTGGCGTTCCTGCTGGTGACCTTTTGGGCGGCGAGCACGCTCTACCACATCTATCCGCTGGAGGCCGGGCTCATCCGGCGAAAAGTGCGGCGCGACCGCCGCCCGACCCTGCCGGTGGAAAACCCGTTAGTCTTCTATCCGAAATACGTGTGGCACCTCCTCTCGATGCACGGAAAGGCGGCGGTCAAACTGGCGAAGATCTGGTGGTTCATGCGCTCCGTGCTCAAAGACCCGAACGCCAAGAATTACACCGACGAGGCGCTGCGGATTTCCGACGATTACGACCATCAGGAGATGTACCAGCTCTCCGACGCCACGCGGCAGGCGGCGGCGAAAGCGAAGCACATCGAGGAGCGCAAGCACGCGGCGGCCTCGGCGAGGGTGGAGGCGGCGGAGTAGGGGGGAGCTTCGCCAGGCCTGTCATGGACAGGTCTGGCTCTCGGTCGTTCGCGGACGTGGCGGCAGTTCATTGTGGATATTTTGGGGCCGTCTCCACGAGAGCAAGGTCGGGGGGTGTTCGCGCGCCGGCCCAATGCGCAGTAAGCGATGGGTCCTGGCTGGCAGCGTCCGCATCGCCACGTTCCAGTGGAGCTTCGCGGAGCTTCGCGGCTTTGACCGCGCCCCGACCGGGGCAATACGCGCGGTCGAGCCCGAAGCTTGGTGCGGCGCGCACCAATTACGCAGATGTTGTGGCTGATACGCACGCTGCCGGAGTTCTCGGACGGACCCGCCAGCGGGGTCGCAGTTCGGTTTTAGCTCGCAAATAGTACACTCGTTCGGCCATTTCTCGCGGCCCTGAGAATCGCGTTGTAGCGACGGTTGCCTGGCTGCGCGCAGGGCGAACGGAGCGGTCAAGGCGAGGCCTTCAGGTGACCTATCCTGGCCGGAGACTCCGGCAGGTAATAGCAGGGGAGGCGAGCGATGCGAAGGCAATTCTGGAGTTTAATTGGGTTTGCGATCATGCTATTTGCTGGTTTTGCGGCTCCGGCCAGCGCGTGTCCGTCGGGACAGTCCGAGGGGGCGCTGGGTTGGTGCTACCCGAATATAGGAGGTACACCTGGGCAAATCTTCGAGGGCGCTAAACATGGCGATTTGAACGCTGTCTCACATGGGTTCGGAGATGTGGCAATTACGGCGGTTTGCCCGATGTGCGCCGCAGCGGGTCAAGCGCTGCTTAGTGCAAACGACCGAGCCGCGAGTAAGTATCCCCCGGCAAAGCCGGGGGCTTTAAGATTGGCGGGCCCCTCAAAGGGGCCCAGTCCCTAACCTTTGACGGCGTACGGGAATATACGCTCATTGCCAGACTCTTCATCACGCTTTCGGCACTGCTCCACCCCCAGTGAGGGATTGGGCCTTGTGCATAATCAAGGGGCGCGCTTCCAAGGGTCGGTTTTCTTCGTGACAGAGATCCGCGGGCGCGCAACCGCCGGAAATGTCAAACTTCTGCTGCCGCCCCGGCAAAGCCGGGGGATCTCCCATGATATTAGCACTATTGTTGGTCGTGGGCTCAATCTGACCGGGGTAGGTGTTCCGCCTTCATTTGTTTTCGTCGATGCAGCCTCAAACGTGGTGCACGCTATCCAATTGAGAAATGCCCCGCCCTTGATCGCAACGCCTCCGCCGGCAAACCGCCCCCAAAAGAACTACAAGGTCATAACATTAGCTGCGTGCGCTGTTAGATCTGCCGATAACCAGGGCGTCGGAGGTTAGACAACTCCACCAGTGTTCTTAGATGTGACGACAGGAAAGCAGTCAACCTATCCGAACGTCGACTTAGTCGCAACCGATATAGTACATATTACGTCGAATCCCTGCCCGGACGTAAACGTGGCAAAGGGCGGCACTTCGGTCACGGATATCTCCATCAAGTATTTGGATAGCAAGACCAACCCTGGGTCGGACGAAATGATGAAGTATCTTGTTTGGGGGACTGCACTCTGAGTGCCGGATAAACTACCATGCGGCTTAAAGCGATCGTCTTCACCCTTACTCTTTTGGCTACCCCCTTGGCCATACGACCGAGTGTGGCATCTGAGTATGGGTACCATCCCTCAAACACCCTTTTCATGGGCGCAGGATTGGATGCCTCCGACCCCACTTCAGCCCATCCGTCGTGTATTTCGTTTACGACGGCGCCGCTCGGCGGCGGCGTCGACAACGTCCGTTTCGAGGTAAAGGCAGTCAAATCTCGCAAGGAACTGTATAACTCATTGAGTATCTCGACTTCTTTGAGTGCCCGATACAGCTTCTTCGGAGGATCGGCTGGATTGAATCTTGAGCAAGCACACGCTCGAAGCAAATTTCTCTGCTAGTGTAGGTTCTGGTTTGTTCAGCGCAGAGGTTCAATCTAAATTTCGCTCCTTTATGGAGCAAGCCGCGCAGCTATCCCAGATTAAAATTTCGGCGTATGGAATTGGAGGTGCTGGGATCTCGGATATTTCTTCCTTAGTCACCGATTATACTGACGTAAATAAAGTAGCCACTGCATTGGCCGGATATATGAAATCATTCAACGCGAATTCGGCAACCCCGATTACGTACTACACTCAATCAATGAAAATAGTTGGTTGGAAGCCGAGCAGGGAATATTCTGATATATCAAGTGTAGATTCGTTCCTTGGGCAATACTATGAACTGCTGCAAACTGTTAATTCGTACAACGGGAAGATTAATGCCATATTTGGGAATTTGGATACCGGGCTAAATGATTACTTGAGTGATTCCGACAAGGCAAATTTAAACGCGCAGTCGGCGTCCTTGTTCTCAGTTCGAAAGGAATTGGGTAAGCTCGCATCATCCTGTAATTCAAACGTGAACGATTGCAAGAGCGAGTCCGAATTGCGAGCGCAAGTGCTGAAGGTAAAGGTTCCTGATTTGGAATTTGTTGGCGAGTTGCAGTTGATGAAATCGACCGCACTGAAGGCTTGCGACGACCAGAGGATACTTGTGGGAGGAGGGATCTATATAGGCCCTACGAAGGAGTCATATAGCACCGCATATTTGGTGCGAGTACCAGGCGATTGGGACTTTATCACCTCGATTTCGTTCCTGGCGAACGGCTCAAGCCTTGTTGCGAAGCAGTTAGGCAATACTGACATATCTCAGTCGCCGGAACTCACCGCGTTTCTGCGTGCTGATGATAAACAAATCGCGCCAGCGAGTGAACTTACTAAAGTTAGCGATGCAGTAAAGCAACGAGTAAACGGTCGCTGGAGCTACAGAATATTTTCTTTTGTGATTCCCGATCTAGGAGGTTTTCAAGACCAGATTACCATAAAATGGTCGGACAAAATCGGGAATACAAATATCAGGACAATGTCGTTGGATAAACCAACACGAATACTTTGTACGTTCGTTCATTGAGAGCATCTTGCCGTATACCGCGATTGGTATTACGGTGACAGGCCCGTCTTTACACTATATCGTGCTCTGCTAACCGTTGCTCATGACCCGCATCGCCCGCGCCGTCGCTCCCGGCCTGCCGCATCACGTCACGTGAGCCGCGGCAACCGGCAGGAGCGCGTCTTCTTCGAGGAGGGCGACTATGCCCTCTATCGCGACTGGCTCGGCAAATCCTGCCGCCGCTTCGGCGTCGAGGTCTTAAGCCTATTGCCAGATGCCGAACACGTTCATCTCATCCTCACGCCCGCGGACGGCGAGGGATTGGCGCTGGCGCTGTCGCGGGGCGCCGGCTCTACGCCGGCTTTGTCAACGCCCGCGCGCGCCAGACCGGCCATCTGTTTCAGGGCCGGTTCGGCTCGGTCGCGCTCGACGAGGAGCATCTGATGAACGCGGCGCGCACCCTCATCCGGCCGGCTTCGCCGGCCACCTTCTCCCAGAGGGAGAAGGGGAATTCCGTGCGGGCGCGGCTCGTTCAGCGCGCCGAAGACTTGCCCCATTCGAGCGTTAAGCGCGCATCTTGGCGGGCGCGACGATGGACTTGTCAGCGTTAAGCCGCTCATCGACCGCGCGCCGCGGTTCGCCGACCTCATCGAGGGCGAAGCGGACGCCGCCGCTTTCGTCCGCTTGAGACGGAACGAGCTGATCGGCCGGCCGCTCGGCTCGCCGGGCTTTGTGGCGGAGATCGAGAAACGCCTCGGGCGGACGCTCGCCCCGGGCAAGCGCGGCCGCAAGCCGCGACAACAAGCCACCGCTGCGGATAAATGAGAGAAAGACGGGTGTACTGTCACCGTAAAGGCCCGTAAAGGCGTCAAACTTGACCTCGACGCGCTTGCCCGAAACATAATTACGGTGACACTTGCATTTTTCCCCGTTGCAGGCGACAATCTGGCGGCGAACGCTTCCAGGAGCCTCCCATGTCCCGCATCGGCCGGTTCGTCGTTCCCGATCTGCCGCATCACGTGACCCAGCGCGGCAACCGGCGCGAAAAGGTGTTCTTCGGCGACGACGACTATGCGCTCTACCGCGATCTTCTCAGCGAGGCCTCCCGGCGGGAGGGGGTCGCGGTATGGGCCTATTGCCTCATGCCGAACCACGTCCACCTGATCCTGACCCCGCGGACGCCGGAGGGCCTCGGCCGGGCGCTTGGTAAGGCGCATCGGCGCTATTCGGCCTTCGTCAACGCGCGGATGCGGGTGACCGGCCACCTCTTCCAGGCGCGCTTTTCCTCGGTCGTGATGGACGAAGACCACCTGATGGCGGCGGCGCGCTATGTCGCGCTGAACCCGGTGCGGGCAAAACTCGTCGCGGCGCCTGAGGCTTGGCCTTGGTCGAGCGTCGGCGCCCATCTCGCCGGCCGCGACGACGGCCTCGTCGAGGTCGCGCCCCTCATAGGGCGCTGCGGCGAACGCTTCGCCGATCTCATCGCCGAAGAGCCCGATCCCGCAAAAGTCGCCGCGCTGCGCGCCGCCGAGACAATCGGCCGACCGTTGGGCGAGGGCGCCTTCCTCGACCGCCTCGCGGCGCTGACGGGGCGCGACCCGCGGCCGGGCAAACGCGGACGCAAGAGCCGGCCGACTCAAGCGATCGAGAAGCGAGCGCGCCGCGGCCGAAAGAAATGACGTAAAGATGTATGCGTCACCGTTATCTACAGGGCGAAGGTCTCATCTCACGCGAATGAACGCCGTCCTGCGCGCCTATGTCGACGCGCGCAGGTGCGAGCAATGAGGGGCCCCGCGGCGATTCCAGTGACGATTTTAGTGGATTCCAGTGTGGATTTCAGGGATTCCAGTGACACTTGCTTCGATACGCAATTTCTGAACGATCTCCCGGCTGGTCACTCCGCGTGAATCTCCTGGCGGACGATAAGGAATTGAAGTAAGTGTCACCGTAAAACGCGTAAAACGCCGCTTTGGGCCGGAACATCGGTTGACAGGCAGGCGCCGCCATCGCGTGGGTCGCAACCTCCAATGCCGTTCAGGCCGGTTCCTCAGACGACGGCGGCTGACTCCGCCCAAGGAATTCGCGCACGTCGGTCGGCGCGCGGGCCGTCGACGGAGGCTTCTTCGCCCGCGTCGGCTTGATCGGCTTGAGCGCCTTCGCCCGCTCCTCGCATGCAGCCGCAAGTTTGGGCATCCCGGCCTCGATCGCCCGATGAGCGAAGAGCAGGGAAGCCTCCGCGTCTTGAATGTTGGCGACGGTGGCGATCAGCTCAGCCTCCGTCTTGGCTGGCGGTTTTTCTGCGGCTGGCGTCTTTTCCATTGTTCTGATCCGTATGTTTTTCGTGAAGCGCCTCATCTCTTCAATATGGGTACGATCCGTCCAATTGTCATCACTACGCATTGGCCCTTCTGGACTGGCAAACGGCTCACCCTGCAAACCGGGGGGCGCGTCGCCGAGGTGTTGAACCGCGGATTGTAGAGTCGAGGAAGGGCGCGGTGGCGTTGAGGCTGCTCCGTTCCCTTCCCCGCTCGTCAAACCGGACGTGCGGATTTGCCGCATCCGGCTTTCCGACAGAGTTCACGTCAGGCTCGTGGGCGGGCGCGGCCGGTTTTGTCGCGGGTTAAGCGCTGCACGCCGAGTTTCCCGAAAACATCGTTCCAGGAGAACACGCGCGCGCCGCGCCCGCCGCGCCGGTTGAGGAAGCGCCGGACGCGGTTTTAAGACGTGGCGATCGACGGCCCGAGAGGCCGCGTTCAGGGTTCCATAGCCGAAGCCCGCCGACCAGCCGCCGGGCAGGCGGTTCCCTCGCTTCCGCACCCCCGGCCAGTCGCCCGTCTCGCACACGGCCTCAACAGATCGCTGATCTTGCCCTCGATTTGCTTCAGGCTCTTTTTTCGAAGGACGCGCGCCGAGATAGTTAATCCCGGGCCGGCCGGATCTGCAGACGAGGCAAAGGGACTGGCTAAGCCCAATGGCTCGTGATAAGTTACATGTAACCCTTTCGGAGACTTGTCATGGCCCGGGCTTCCAATCCCAAGCCCTCGCGCGCGAAGGTGCGGGCGCATCGCGAGCGGCTGCGCGCCCAGGGTCTGCGCCCGATCCAGATTTGGGCGCCGGACGTGCGCTCGCCCTCGTTTCGCTCCGAGGCGCATCGCCAGTCGGCGGCCGTCGCCGCCAGCGCACATGCGAACGAGGATCAAGCCTTCATCGACGCGATCTCGGACTGGGGCGATGAATGAAACGCGGCGACATTTGGACCGTCGCCGGCGGCAAGCACTACGCAGGCAAGCCGCGTCCGGTTGTTATCGTCCAGGACGACAGTTTCGACGCGACGGACTCCATTACCATCTGCGCCTTCACCACCGATGGGACCGAAGCGCCGCTGATCCGGCTGCCGGTCGAACCGAACGAGCGCAACGGGTTGCGCACGGCGTGTCGTCTGATGGTGGATAAGATCACCACCGTCCCCAAGGGCAAAGTCGGCGCACGCCTCGGCAGATTGGACGACGAGGATATCCTGCGGCTCAATCAGGCCGTCCTCGTGTTCCTCGGACCGGCAGTCTCGCCAAGGACCAAATACAGGGCGTAATGCGAATTACGGTTGATTGTAGAGGCGAGGAAGGGCGCGGCGGCGTTGAGGCGTGGCCGATGGCTCCGTTTCCCTTCCCGCTCGTCAAACCGGACATGCGGATCTGCCGCATCCGGCTTTCCGACAGACTTCGCGTCAGGCTCACGGCGGGCGCGGCCGGTTTGTCGCGGGTTAAGCGCTGCACGCCGAGTTTTCCGAAAACGTCGTTCCAGGAAAACACGTGCACCGCGCCCGCCGCGCTAGGTGCGCCGGTTGAGGAAGCGCCGGACGCGGTCTTAAGACGTGGCGATCGACGGCCCGATAGGCCGCGCTCAGCGTTCCATAGCCGAAGTCCGCCGACCAGCCGTCGGGCAGGCGGTTCAGTCGCTTGCGCACGCCGGCCAGTGTCGCCCGTCTCGCACGGGCTCGACATGAGTCCGCTGATCTTGCCCTTGATCCGCTTCAGCTCTTCTTCGTAGGACGCGCGCCGAGACAGGGCTTACCGCCACGGCCGTGTCGCGGCCCGATGGGCTCGTATCGCCGCTTCCTCGCCCGCTTCGCCGACCTCGAGAGTGGCGTTGAAGTGCACGGCAATGTACCGTACCTTCCACAAGAAGAGAACGCCATGCCCTTAGCCGTGAACCGTCGGAAATCAATCCGGGAAACTAAGCGCGAACGAATGGAATTGCGGGTCGGCGCCTCGGCCAAGAAACTGATTCAGCGGGCCATGGCCGTCACCGGCCTGACGGCGGGCGACCTCGCCTATGAAGGCGCGCGCCGGGCGCTGGACGAGCACGAACGGTTGCTCTGACCGGCGCTGACCGAGAAGCCTTCCTCGAGGCGCTGATGAATTCCGCCGGAGCCGTCCGAGAAGCTCGTCGCCGCCCTTCGCCGCCATCGCGATCTCATGGGCTGACGATTGGGCGTCATCCTAGAGCCGCTCGGCAAGCAGCACGATCGGTCGAAATTCTCCTGCGGGCAAACCAAGCTTGACGACTGGTTCCGGCGGCGGGCGGGTCAGGACGGCGCCGAACGTTGCGCGCGTTTCGTGGCGGTGGATACCGAACTGGGCGTGATCGGCTGCTCCAGTCTGAGCTCCTTAAAACTGGACTTCGACGATCTGCCGGAAGAGATTCCCGCAAGCTTCCCGCTACGGCGGCGTTCCGGCGGCGCTCATCGGACGCCTGGCGCGCGACAGCCGCGTCCGCGGCAAGGGAGTCCGGCGGGCTGTTGGTGGCGGACGCCGTGCGGCGCATCCTGAGCGCTGCTCGATCGCTCGCCGTCTTCGCCATCGTCGTCGACGCCAAGGACGAACGCGCGGCGACATTCTACGAGGGATTTCGGCTTCGGCCGCTTTCCGCGTCGCTCGAACAAGCTGTTCCTGTTGGCGGCGACGGCGGCGACAGCGTTGGAGAGGATGTAAATAAAAGATTAAAGTCGACCGCCCATGGCCCGCGTCGCCCGCTCCATCGTCCTCGGTCTGCCGCATCACGTCACGTGAGCCGCGCCGCCCGACCCGAACTCGTCTTTTTCGGCGACGACGATGATCGTCTCTATCGGGATCCATTGCGAGGGGCCTGCGCCAAGGCGGCGTCGGCGTCTTCCGCCGATTGCCTGACGCCCAACCGTGTCCATCGGCGCGGGCTGATCCTGGTCAGAGATCGAATTGGCCGCTGAAAAAAAGCCTCCATTGCTCGCCTGCGTCGCGTCGGCGTGTTAAAATGTTTATATGCCGACGAAGACGCTCGACCAGGCCGTCGCGAAAGCGAAGCTTTTGCCTGCCGCCGACCAACAGCGAATTGCGCAACAACTCGATCGTTATGTCGATGAACTCGCCGCTCTTCGCGAGAATCGATCAGGGGGCCGCTCTCTCTGCTTCGGCTCGTTGGCGATGGGCGAAGACCGCCTCGTTGCGGCGGCGCGCACTTTCGCCTTGAGCCCTGTCCGCACCGGGCTTGTCGCCCGCGCGCAAGACCGCCGGTCGGAGCGTGACTGCGCATCTCGACGAACGCGAGGCCCCTGGCAAGCATCAAGGGCAGCCCGAACTTCTCTTTCGCGCGGTTCTTGGGGGCCGTGGTCGAGACGTCAACCATTTTAGCAGGGTTGCTCGAATTAACGACCCAAAGGAAGCCGTGACGCCGCGGAATAAAATCCGCCAGTCTACTTGTAGGTATTAGGGTCTCTCATGCACTTCTCGTATTCCTCCCTCCTCTGATCCCTATCTTTCATCCCTTTTCTGCTGACTAAATCCGTAAG
>CAWFVS010000050.1:0-248811 GCA_963819255.1 uncultured Alphaproteobacteria bacterium | reverse complement strand
TGAAAGTACGCCACGCCCTGCACGCTCGTTTTCGGGTCGATGGCGTAGGTTCCGTGCAGGTTGAGCCCGAAATATTGATTGTAAACGGTGTTGGGCGCGGTGAAGATGTTGCCGAGATTTGCCTGCAGCGCCTGCACGGGCGATGCGCCGGGATTGCCCAGCCAGTTGTTGGCCCCGGTGACGTCCAGATGAACCTCGGACGCCGGCCCCCGCCAGCCCAAATCCAAGAAGCCGCGCTCGATTTGCGATTTGCCGGTCGGCTGAAATCCGCTGTCATGGATGTATTCGCCGGCCCCATAGACCGCGAAATCGCCGACCTGCTTGCCGTACTCCAGGCTCGACCCCAGGCGGCCGTAGGAGCCGGCATAGGTCGTGAAGTCGCCGCCGTTGAAATTGAAGCCGTCTTTCAGCTGGACGTTCACCGAGCCGCCGAGCGCGTTCAAGCCGAACAAGGGGTTCGGGGCACCGACGTGACGCTCTGGATCGCGACCGCGGGAATGAGATCCCAGTTCACCGTGTCGCCAAAAGGATCATTGAACCGCGCCCCATTGACGTAGACCGCCAGTCCCTGAGGCGTGCCCGCGACCGGCGACGCAATGAAGCCGCGGTAGACGATGTCCGGCTGGAAAGGATTGCCTTCGACGTCCTGGACCCTTGCGCTCGGGATTTCACGGGTGATCGCCTCCGTGAGGGCCGGCACGCCGCTCCAGGAAATATCCTGCGGATCGAGGACATGGTCGTGGCCGGGATCTTGTCGCGGTCCACGTCGGAGCCGGGCAGCGGGGTCGGAGCGACGACCGTGAATTCCGGAAGGACGATGGGCTCCGCGCCTGAGGACGATGTCATCGTCGTCTGCGCATCGGCGCCTCCGAGGCTGGCGACCAAGAGAAAGCCGGCCGCCGCGGCGTTCAGGATATATTCGCGCATAACGCTCGATGCTCCAACTAACTCTGGAACTTCCCTTGCCTGTTGCAGGATTGCAGGGAACACAGCGCCTTGTGAGGAGAAGAGTGCGGGTGAATCGCTCGTCGGTCAACGCGCGGCGCGAAGGCGCGGACAACGCGGAGCCCTCTCCCGCTGCCGGAAGAGGGCACTTTGCAGTCCGGATGCGGAGCGCGCGCCGGCGTCAGTCGTCGTCAGCAGCCCGAGCGGCTTCGGGCGAGAGACCACCGGAGGGGCCTTGCTGCGACCGGGACAGGGCGTTCCTGACTCCGTCGGCAAGCGGACCTTTGTCTCGCCGGGATAGGGCTTCGCGTAGTTATGCGCGGCGTACCAGTCGAATGGTTGAGCACGTCCGCTTCGACGACGTCGGGCGTGTGCGACGCCATGCCGGCGAAGGTCGTCTGCCTCCAGGCCTTCCAGGCCGCCTGCGCGCGCGCGGCCTCTGGGGTCGGGGCCGAGACCGTCGGCGCCGCGGACGGCGTCGAGCAACTTGCGCCAGTGGTGAGGTCGATCGTGGGCGGGACGTGATTGAACGGTGCGGCGTTCGGCGTGTTGGTGAAGATGTCCCTCATCGGAGTGGCCACGAGGTCGAACTGGTTCATCGGCTTCAGGCCGAGGATCTGCTCGATCGCACGGGTCATGTTGAACTGCGTATAGTAGGTGTGATTGGTCGGCCCGTTCTGCACGACGTAGGGGCTGACGACGTAGCCGGGGCTGCGGTGGCCGTCGATGTGGTCCACGCCGTTCTGCGAGTCGTCCTCCTCGATGAAGATCGCCGACTTATCCCACACCTTGCTGTGGCTGATGGTGTCGATGATGCGGCCGACCGCGAGGTCGTTGTCGGCCTGTTCGGCCTGCGGCTCCGGCGGGCCGCCGGTATGGTCGTCCATGATCCACATAAGGGTCAGCGCGGGCACTGTGCCGTTCTTGACGTCGTTCTCGAAGTCCTGCCACCACAAGTCCGTGCGCCACTGGTCAGGGATGTTCAGGTCGAACTGCGGGAAGTTCTTGATGAGGTGGTTTTCGACGACCGGGATCGACGACTCCGCTATGAGGGCGTTCTGGTACATGAGCGCCTTTTGCGTGCCGGCCTCGAAACTCTGCGAGTCGGCGTAGAATTGGCACCAGCTCGGTTCCCCGGCGGGCCACCAGTAGTCGTTCTCGACGTATTCGCCGTAAATCTTCAAAGAAAGGCCGGCGTCCACCGCCTCCTGAAACAGGAAGCCCTTCTTCTGGTAGGCCAGCGAATCGCCGGCGTTGCCGCCGGGATAGCTGCGCACCCAGTCCGGCGACTGGATGTCGTCCGCGTAGGGCGCCATCGCCTCGACGATCCACTGGTGCCCGTCGGCCGACTGCCGGCTCGGGGTGTAGAAGTTGTCGAGCAGCGGGAAGCGCGTTATCCAGTTGTGCGCGTTCGGCGTGTAAGGGCCGAACACCGCCAGCGATCTGTCGCCGTCGCCCGCCTGCACGTCGCCGAGGATCTGATCATAGGTGCGATTTTCCCGGATGATCATGAACACGTGCTTGATCAGCGAAGGATCGCCGATCTTGGCCGGCATCGCGACCGGCGTGGCCTTCGGGTTGCCGCCGCCGGCAGAGTCGATGTTCGCCTTCAGGTCCCAGTGGTTGTTCTGATAGACCTGCGTGGTATATGTCGCCAGCGTCGTCGGATTGGGTACCGGGACGATGCTGACGGTGCCGCTGTCCTGGTGGCTGTTGTAGCCGGTGACGCCATAGTCGGTCTCGGATGAGAGCCGCGTGCCGATCCCCTTGTCGTTGGCGACGATCAACTGATTGTTGGCCGCATCCAGCACCACCGAGGACGGAGCATAGGCCACGGGGATGAAGCCCTTCACGGGGTTACGCCCCGCCGCTGAGATCGACGACCGCGATCGCGTTCGCGTTGTACAAAGCGACGTAGGCCATGCCATGGGTGGGGTCGACGGCGATTGCGTTCGGCCCGAGCATGAAGTTGGGCTTAGGCTGCCCGGGCACCGTGATCGGCAGCGTCAGGTCGATCGTGCGCGCGACCTTGTTGGAGCTCGTGTCGATGACCGAGATCGTGTCGCTATAGGTGTTGGCGACCAGCAAGGACGAGCCGAACGTCGCCATGCCGGTCGGGTGCAAACCGACGTCGATGTCGTTGACGACTTTCATGCTCGTCAGATCGACCCAGGAAACCGTGCCGGTGATCGAGGAGCCGTTGACGTCGTTGGCGACGATCGGCGTGCCGGCGGAGTAGATCTGGAAGTCGTTCTTCGTGGCGGGCCGGCCGCCTTCGTTGCTGACATAGGCGTGGCCGGCGCCTGAGAGCACGATGCTGTGCGGCGCGTTGCCGACGCGGACCTGCGCGCCCTGCGTCATCGAGCTCAGGTTGATCTGGGCCAGCGTATTGTTCTGGTTCAGGAGAGCGTAGGCGCTCTTCCCGTCGCTGGAGAACGCGACGCCGCCCGGATAAGAAGTGCTCGTCGAGTAGAACGTGCCGCAAGATCGTCCATAGTCGCCCAGCGGGCTGTTCGGGAAACATGTGATGAAACTGTTGTTCGGCGGCACGCTGACGCTGCCGGCGTCGAACAGGCCGGTCGGCAACACCCGGGCGACGGAGATGTTGCTGCTGTCCTGGCTGAACATCATAGACTTGCCGTCCGCCGAATAGGCGATGCCGCTGTAGCTGCCGCTCGAATCCCCGCTGGAGGGATTATAGTTCTGCAGCACGACGCCGGTTTTGGTGTCGAACACCTCAACGGCCTGGGACGCGCCCATCGTGAGGACGGCGGCGGTATGGCTCTTGGGATCGGGATTCAAAGCGACGGCCTTGGCCCGGACGCGAGGGCCGAGGTAGACCTGCTTGCCGGCCGGGGTGATGATCTGACCGTTCCCCAATACCCAGTCGTGCTGCCCGAGGGGACCGGCCCGATAGGTCGGATACTCGGTCGATGGGCCGGCGAACGCCGGAGCCGTAAGCCCAGCCGCCAGCAGGGCCGCCAGCGGGCGCAGGCGTTCGGTTCGAGACCTGCGTCCGGTTCGAGATCGATCACGGTTTGTACGAGACATCGTAAAGCCCTCCGCCTTGAACCCGCCGACCACCAAGCCTGAATTGACTGCATGGTCGCGCGGTTGAACCACCGCGCCCAAAAGGGCATGCACGCCCGCTCCGCCTGACGTAACAGGCGGTGGAGATAACGACGCAACAAGTGTCTGTAGATGACACCGCAACGAGTATCTGGGGCGAACATGCACTACGATTGATTCACTATGATGAAGGTTAGATGAAACCCGGACCCGTCGGATACGCTCATCCCGCAGGCAGAAGCCAGCCCGCTCGACGCTGTTGAGGTTTCGCCCTGCCGGCGCAGGTCCAGGTGCGACGCCTCTCTCGCCCCGTCCTCGGTATGCGGAAATGCGAGGCAGTTTCGGAATTGCAGGCTGTTCAGCTGGAGGCGCGGCTGTCGAGAGCGAGCGGCGTCTCGTCAAGGAGCGCGCGCAGCGGGCCAAGCCAGGGTTCATAGCGTCGCCAGCGCTCGACGGACCCGCGATAAATCGGTTGACGGGTTTGCCACTTGCTCGGGGTCTTCACCGAGCGGGGGTTCTGTTCGGGGCGAAGGCAGGCGTCGTTCCACGCCAGGCCGCAGCACGCGATGATCCGCCGGATAGCCGGCTCCGGCGCGCGAGTCAGGTCCTCGTAATCGACCTCGATGAACCGATCCTTGGGCAGCACCCGGCGCCAATGATCGGTCAGCCGCTGGTAGCTCCGGAAATACGCGACAAGTTCGGCGCCGCCGGTCGGAAACGCCAAGCCTAGGTGGAATTGGGTCTGGTGGATCGACAGCGCCGTGTCGATGGCGGCGCGGCGGGAATGCATGATCGTCGCGCGCGGGAGTGCGAGGTGAATGAGCCCGGCCCAGAGGAAGTTGAACGGCATCTTGTCGGTTACCCGCGCCGCCCTTGGCCCGATCGCCCGCAACACGCCAAGATACTCGGCGGCCGCGTGGCCGAGAAAAGGCGCCTCGCTCCCCGCCGGGCCGGCCCGGCGCCACGCGGCCCCGCGCTCGTTCCAGAAATTCAGCTCGCCACCGGCACTGACTTCGGGATGGCTGGAGACGATCTGCTCGAGGAGGGTGGTGCCGGACCGCGGCATGCCGACGATCAGCACCGGCGTGGCGTCGCCGCTGCCGAGTTCCGGCGCCCGGGCGATCAGGTCGGGGGTGCAGCGGGCGATCATGCGATCAATCTCAGCGTCGAACGCAGCCGAGTTGAACGAGGCCGAGCCCCGGCGCACGGCGTCGGCCGCGTCGAAGTGCTGCATCGCCATGCGATAGTCGGCAAGGTCGTCGGCCGCCTTGCCGAGCGCGAGGTGAACCCTCAGGCGTTGCGCTGCCGCCAACCCCGGCGTTGCGAGGGCGGCTTCCATCCGGGCGATGAGACCCTCGTCGGCGATCGTGACCGGGCGGCACCGGACCAGATCGTAGTAACTCCCCGCCATCAGCGGCGCGAGCGCGATCGCCTGCGCAAAGCAATCGTAGGCCTCGTCGAAGCGGCCGGTTTCGGCGAGCAGGTTGCCGAGCAGGTCATGGGCCATGGCGTTTTTCGGGTCGAGCGCCAGGGTCTGCCGGAGGATTCGCTCGGCTTCCTCGTCGCGATCCTCGGTCAGAAACGCCCGCGCGGCGCCGAGGCGTCCCCACCGGCTCTTCCGGCCGGTCGTCGCGGCGCGCCGGAAACAGCCGATCGCCTCTTTGCGATGGCCAAGCGTATAGACCAGGGCGTCGGCGCGGAACCACGCCTCGGCCAGCGATGGCAAGAGCTCGGTGGCGCGGTCGTAGGCCAGCACCGCCGCGCGGAGATCGCCAAGCGTTTCCAAGGCGATTCCCATGCGGAAATAAGCGTCGGCGTAGCGCGGGTTGCTGGCGATGGCGCGCTGAAATGCGCCTATCGCGTCTGCAACGCGACCGATCTCGAGCAAAGCGAGGCCGAGGTCGTGTTGGATGAGGGGATTGGACGGCTCGAGGAGCGCCGCTTCCCGCAATGGACCGACGGCGTCGGCCGGTCGCTTGTCCTTCAGAAATCGGGTCGCCAGGGCAAGCAACTGCCCGACCTGCCGAGGGCGGGCTGGGTTGGCGGACAGAGTCATGACGCGAACCTGCCGTGGGACATGGTTGTGATCGGAAGCGCCGGCGCCTCTTTCCCGCGACCATGTCCTTGCGCTCATGACAGTTTCGTGTCCGGCGGCTCGTCTCGGCCCTGTCGCCCGCCTCTCTTTGTGCCCGAGACGCGGCTCCGGATCCTCGCCGCGACCGGAGAAGCGGCCCACTTTTTAGCGCTGGCGGCAAGGATGTGGCTCGGAAAAGCCGCGCCGAGCGACTTCCTCGCCCAGACGCGCGGCGCGCTGGGGCGCGCGCAAGAACGGCAGGACGGACGCGTGCCCGTTCCGTCAATTGGCCGCGGAGCGGAAGTCGCTCTCGACGCGCCGCGACGAGCTGAAACCCTTTCTTGAAGGCTTTAGCGTTAGTCTCGCCCACGACCTCAAACCCATTCAGGAGCGGCGTCATGGGCGCCTTCGCCGCGATCCGGACCTCCCTCGAAAGCGTCGTCGCCGGAACCTTCGGCCTGTCGTCGGCCTATGGCGCTCCCGCGCTTTTCGGGGCGCTGGCCTTCGCCGCGCTCTACTATGTCGGGGAGAGGCGCGCGCGCGCCCGGTCCGCGAGCGTGCGCGGCTTCGTCCGTTCGATCTTCCCGCGGCGCATCGTTCTGCATCCGTCGAGCCAGGTCGACATCCGCTTGTGGCTGATCAACGGGGTTGCGCTCGCCTCCGCCTACGGCATGCTGAGCGGAGGCCTCTTCTTCTGGCGCGATGCGGTCGACGCGGGACTCGCGCATGCGTTCGGACCGCGTCCGCCGGCGGCTTGGCCGATCGCCGCGCTGCTCGCGCTGGCGACGGTTCTGCAGGTGCTGGCTTACGATCTCGCCTACTGGCTGTCCCACTACGCGCTGCACAAGATCCCGGCTCTGTGGGAGTTCCATAAGGTTCACCATTCTGCCGAGGCGATGACCATCTTCACCGAGCTTCGCCAGCACCCGGTCGAGATCCTCCTCGTCGTCAATCTGGTCGGTCTTTCGACCGGCCTCGTCTTCGGCGCGATGGCCTATGCCTTCGGGCCAGGCGTGCGTCCCTTCACGCTGCTCAGCGGCAACGTCCTCATGATGACGTTCCTGCTCACCTATGGGCACCTCCGCCACAGCCGGATGTGGATCGCCTTCACCGGGCTCGCGGGCCGCATCCTGCACAGCCCTGCGCACCATCAGCTCCACCACTCGGTCGACCCGGCTCACCACGACAAGAACTTCGGCTTCGCGCTGTCCCTCTTCGACTGGGCGTTCGGCACGCTGGTCGTCCCTTCGAAGACGCGCGAGCCGATCGCGATCGGTGTCGGCGCCGATTCCCCTCTCTACAGCACGGTCGCGTCGAATCTTTTCACGCCCTTTGCGGTTCTCGTCAGGCGCGAATTGGGACTTTTCAAAGGGTTGCGGCACCATTTCGTAATCGGGGCAGATTCCCGGGCTAAGCGTTTAGCTTGGTGCGGGGCTGACGAGGGTCGCGAGGTCGGGGATTTCGGGGCCAGGGATGCCGAGACGGGCGCCGAGATAGTTGAAGAAAGGGATTTTGAGTTTCATGCAGGTCTTGGCGAGGCCGAGCATGACGTCGCGGGCTTGGCGGCCCTTGTCGCTGACGGTTCCCCCGGAGATTTTGCGCTTGGTGACGAAGGCGCGGATGTCGTTTTCCGATGCGTTGGTGTTGAGCGGGATTTCCGGTCTTTCCAGCACGCGCAGAAGTTCGTCCTTGCGCCCGAGCAGGCGCTTCAACAGACGGTCGAGCGTCGCATAGCCGGTTCGACGCCTGAAGATGCGATCGAATTGCGCGCGCAGGAGGCTCGCCTGTTCCGCGCTGGGTGTGAGCTTGTACTCCTTCAACCGCCCATAGAACCACCAGATCATCCGTCTCGCGATCTCGACGGCGTTGCTTTGCTTGTCGTTGGCGGGGACGAGTTTATGGACGAGGCGGTCGGCATGAACCCAGCAGAGCGCGTGGACGCCGACGCGGAACTGGCCGGCGTCGTCGGAGACGATGACGGCCTGGCCGAGCAGGCCTTCGGCCTCGATCGCTCCCCACAGCGCCGCTTCGCTGGCCGCCCGCACCGGATCGGGCGTGACCCGCAAGTCGGCGAGGCCGAGGGCGCGCAAGTGGTCCATCCAATCCTCGCGCGTGCGAAAGACCAGCGAGGCATGGCCGGCGAGCCTGTCGATGACGTCCTGGGGCAGATCGGCGCCGCGCATATAGGCGATCGCCGCCCCGTTGATCACATAGCGCGCCGCCCCGCCCAGCAGACGGCTGAGGAAAGCTAGGCGCGATTTGCCCGGCCCGGTGCGAAACGCGGTGAACCGGTCGGAGCCGATGTGCGTGGTGAAGCAGGACTTGCCGGCGTGGCGGGCGCCGGTGTCGTCGACGGTGACGAAGGGGGAGTTGGCGAGCCCCGTCCGCAGCACGGCCTCGTCCTCGGCGCGGAATGTCTCGAGCTTGGCGGTCACCAGCCGCACCACTTGGCGCTTCGAGATCATGAGGCCCAAGCCGGCGAGCAGCGCCGCGATCCTGTCGCAGGTCATCTGGCCCTGAAAATGCAGCGCCAGCACCAGACGAATAAGATGCGGGCCGCAACCGCCGACAATCCCCGCCGGGAGCGGCGCGATCAGGGTCTTGCCGTCCGGCGTCTGCCAGCGCTCGCGCCGATAGAGCGTCGCCTCGGCCTTGACCGCCAGGTCCTGAACGGTGATCTCCTCATAGCCCTTGAAGCGCGAGCCCGTCGGCGCCTCGACCGCCAGCGTCTCCGTCCGGGCGACTGAGAGCTTGGAGACGCCAGGGCCGCGCCGCCGCTTCGTTGCCTCTTCCTCGTCGCCCTTCGCTCCGCGCTCCGGCCGATCCGTCGCCTTCTCCATCCCGGACGGTTTGTACGGCGGACGCGGCGGCAAACCCTTCAGCCGCGCGATCTCATCCTTCAGCGTCTGGATCTCGGCCCGCTGCCCCGCTTCGACCCCGTCGCGTCTCTCGAGCTCCGCCTGCAAACGCGCCGTCTCGCCAATCAATCGGCGAACCAGGTCGATCAACTCGGCCTGCGTCATGCGTTCAAGCGAATCAGTCGAGCCAGGCGACATGCCTAGCGTTATTCAAACCTTCCCTAACGTTTCCTTCTTCGTCACAAGCCTCGCCCGGAAATTTGCCCCGTTTACACCATTTCCGGGCGGCAAGAGGATCGTGAGCGAAAGCGAGGCGATCTGGAGGCGCGTCGGGCGACACCATCTCCTGGTCGCCGCGACTTTTCGCGGTCGCCATAGCGAGGGCAGTCCGGATGCCAAAACTGAATGGGCGCCGAGGGCGAGGCAAAGTGGCTGTCGCTCGTCACACCGGCTCCCTGCAGCATAACGTCAGGCGTTGATATCGACTTCGACCGAAACTAAGTTCATTGAACTAACCAAGGCGTGGCCAATGCGCACCGTCAACATCCACGAAGCCAAGACCCACCTGTCGCGGCTGGTTGACGCCGCCGCGAAGGGCGAGCCGTTCATCATCGCCAAGGCGGGCAAACCGCTGGTCAAGGTCGTGCCTGTCGAAGCGCCTCCCGCGCCCCGCCGCCTCGGTCTCATGCGGGGCCAGTTCACCATACCCGACGATTTCGACACTATGGACCAGGAGGAGATCGAGAAGCTGTTTTACGGCGAGGAATGAAACTCCTGCTTGGCGCCCACATCCTTCTTTGGGGCGCGGTCGAGCCTGAAAGGAGCGACCAAACGGCCGCTGGCGGGCCTTCGACGCTTCGACGCTTTCGGGAACCCGGTTCGGGAGTGCGAAGTTTAAGCGGACGCACCCATGATCAAGCCCGAGCGCATCATCATCTACGGCTTCCGCGAGGACCGCTTTCGCATCGTCGAGGCGGCCCGCGATTGGCTCGACCATAGCCAACGCAGCCGGATCGAATCCTGCCCCGAAACGGTCGAGTGCATCATCGTCGAGCGCCGGGGCGATGGGCCTACGCAGCTGCGGTTCACGACGGAGGCGGCGACGTGACAACCTCTGATCGAGGCGAAGCTACACAAGCGGCCGCTGCTTAGGTCGCTGGCGGCATTGGAGCGATAGTCTCGCCCCTTTCGCACGCGCTCGGGTGCGGGTTTACGGGCAGCGAACGGCAGAGCGACGTCGGTCCCTTCCGCGCCCTCGCAGGCGTTTTGCGCCTGCCCTCTTTCCCTCCGGCGGCGAAAGCTCCTATCCTCGCCCCCGCTTCAGGGCGTGTTGCGGTCGGGTGCAGGCGGTAGTTGTCCCTGCTCCCCGCAACCCCCGGGTCAAGCCCGGGGAGGGCGAGGGGGCTCGCTGCTTTAGCCCATAGGAGAGGAGACCGTCCCCGTGCCGGGCGAAAGGTCCGCGCGCCGGCGCGGCGTCATGCTGGTGCTGACCGCGACCGTGCTGTGGAGCCTGGCCGGCGTGTTCGCCCGCCTGCTCGCCCATCTCGACGTATGGACGGTGCTCGGCTGGCGGGCGCTGCTCGGCTCGGCCTCGATCTCGGTCGTCGGCCTCGTCGAATGGCGGCGCGGGCGGCTCGGACAATCCGTTCGGCTTCGGCCCGCTTTCGCCGGTTGTCGCGCTCCTCGCGATGATCGCCATCTCCGCCTACACCGCCTCGGTGATGACGACGACCATCGCCGACGTCATGATCATCTACGCGACGCTTGCCCTTCGTCGCGGCGGCGATCGGCTGGCTCGTCAACCGCGAGCGCGTCTCGCCGCGCACGCTCGTCGCCTCGGCCGTCGCGCTCGCCGGCATCGTCGTGATCTTCGCCAACGGGCTCGGCTCGGGACGGCTCCTCGGCCAGGCGCTTGAGCGCCCTGATGACGCTCGCCTTCGCCGGCATGGTCGTCCTGCAGCGCCGCCAGCCCAAGGCGTCGATGATCGCCGTCAATGCGATCGGCGCGCTCGGCTCCGGCATCTTCGGCCTGATGAACTCGCCCCATCCGCCGCTCGGCCTCTACGACTTCGCCGTCCTGTTCGTGTTCGGCCTGACGACGATCGGCCTCTCCTTCGTGCTGTTCATGGAGGGCGCCAAGCTCATCCCCTCGGCCGAGGCCGGCCTCATCAGCCTGCTCGACGTTGTGCTCGGGCCGATCTGGGTGTTTCTTGCCTTCGGCGAGAATCCCGGCGCGGCGACCCTCCTCGGCGGGGCGATCGTGCTCGGCGCGGCGCTCTGGCGCATGGCGCCGGATCTCGGCGGCGAGCGGGTGTCTGAAGCGGAGGACAGCATGGCGAGCGAACGTTTTGCGCTGGTGACCGGGGCCGGCGCGGGGATCGGCAAGGCGACGGCGATGGCGCTCGCGCGCGCCGGCTGGCACGTCGCGCTCGCCGGGCGGCGGCGCGAGACGCTCGATCGAGGCGGCGCGCGAGATCGGCCACATCGGCCGGCGGGCGATCGCCGCGCCTTGCGACGTCGGCGACCCGGAGGCGGTGAAAGACCTGTTCGCGACGATCGAGCAGGACTTCGGCCGGCTCGACCTCCTGTTCAACAATGCCGGGCCAAGCGCGCCGGCCGTGCCGCTCGACGAACTGACCTATGCGCAGTGGAAGGCGGTGGTCGACGTCAATCTCAACGGCGCCTTTCTTTGCGCGCAGGGCGCCTTCGGCCTGATGAAGCGGCAGAACCCGCGGGGCGGGCGGATCATCAACAACGGCTCGATCTCGGCCCATGCGCCGCGACCGTTCTCCGCGCCCTATACCGCGACCAAGCACGCGATCACCGGGCTGACCAAGTCGATCGCGCTCGACGGGCGCGCGCACGACATCGCCTGCGGCCAGATCGACATCGGCAACGCGCTGACCGAGATGGCCGACAAGATGACCCAGGGCGTGCCGCAGGCGGACGGGCGCATCGCGGTCGAGCCGACGATGGACGTCGAGGAAGTCGCCGCCGCGGTCGTCCACATGGCGAGCCTGCCGCTCTCGACCAACATCCTCACGATGACGATCATGGCGACCAAGATGCCGTTTGTCGGGCGGGGGTGAGATCGCCATTGCGAGGAGCGTGAGCGACGAAGCAAGCGGCGCGGGGGCGACCGATTTCTGATTGCTTCGCTCGGCGTAACTCCCAAGCCGCGGTCGGTTTCGAGGCGTGCCCCCTCCACCACGCTCCGCGTGGTGGAGGGCGGCGCCGTCAGGCTGCTCGGGAATCACCGCTGCGCTCGCGACGACGGGCGTGCGAAAGCGCAGCGTGACGCGAGTCACAGCCAGCGGCGTGACATCGTGCGAAAACCGCATCCGCCGGCACCGCAGTTGCGCCGGCCGATGGAGGCGAAGGTGCGGAAAGTGCTGGTTCTTCTTGCGGCCGTCACGATTGGGTGCGGCGTCGCGGCGGGCGTGACCGTATCGCTCGCGCCCGCCCACGCCGACGCCGGCGCGGGCTATGAGGCCTTGGCCTCAGCCGGTCACTGATGGCGAAGCGACGACCTCTGTGCGCCTAAGAGGAGGCTCAGCAGCCGGTCAGTCGTTCGCTCCCGGACCGTTGCGGGTCGCCTCGTAAAGGAACCAAGTCCGCCGCTCGGTCTCGTCGAGCCAGACTTCTATCAGGCTTGCCGTCGCGACGTCGCCGTGATCGTCGCAGACGCCGTGAACCTCGCGCAGGATCGAGGTCAGCCGCTGATTGTCGTCGCGCAGCTCGGCGAGCATGTCCATCGGGTCGACGTAGTCGGCGTCGTTGTCGGGGATGCGCTGGCGCCGAGCGATGTCTCCGATGGAGCGCAGCGTCGTGCCGCCGATCTTGCGGGCCCGCTCGGCAATGGGGTCGGTCATCGCGAAGATCTGATCGCCGTGCTCGTCGAGCAGCAGGTGGTAGTCGCGGAAATGCCGGCCGCTCATGTGCCAGTGGAAATTCTTGGTCTTCAGATAGAGAGCGAAGACATCCGCCAGCAATCCGGCCAGAGCGGCCGAGATATCCCGCGTGGCCTCAGGCTTCAGGTCGGTCGGCGTGCCGAGCCTCTCCCGTGTGTGGGTCTCTTTCGATGGCGACTTACTCATCCAGGCCTCCTCTGTGAGCTTTGGCTTCATTGACGACAAGCCCGTCTTCCATCGCTGACGAGCCACAATACAAATCGCTGTCGTTGGAGTTCGTTACCGGCGGTCGTGTTTTCCCCTCGTGGATAGTGACTGCCCTTCATGTCTTTTCGAGGGAATTCGCTCACTACAGCCACTTCAGGCGACGCGTCTCAAGGCGAAACGAGGTCCAGCGCATGGCCAGGACTTTGATTGACGAATGGCCCGCCTTGCGCAACGCTGAGACTTGGGATCGACGCGCGGCCGCTTGAAACCAAGCGGGTCGATCACAAGGGTGACGTGCATGAGGGCGCCATTGTTTCGAAGCGACGAAACGGGAACCATAGCCCCGCGGAAAGGACGCCGTCGTTCCTACGATGAGAGCCTCGACGAGCCGGCAAAACTCATCGACGACGAAGCGGTCGAGGTCGAGCGGGAATCTCCGGCGGAAGAGAACGATCCGGTGGAAAGACCGAGGCCCGAGGATGCGGGTCCGCCCGGCTTCGAGGATGACGAACCGTCCAGGTGAGTAGGGGTAGCGACGGCCGCTTCATTCCTTCGGCACGCCAGCGAGCCGCATGCCCTCGAGAATGCGCCGCCGTTGCGCGAGATAGGTCGGGTTGTCGCTGAGGGCTGCCTCCTCGTAGCGGCGGACCGTGAAGTCCGGGGTGAGCCCGAGCCCCTGCATTGCTTCGCGTCTGGCGTCGTCGGTTCGCCCACAAAGAGCGAGAGCCGCGGCGTAATGAAAATGCGCCATGGGATAGCCGCGGTTGGTTTCGACGGCCCTCCGGCTCCAGGGGATCGCCTCCGCCTCCCGCCCGAGCATGATCTTGGCGATGGCGAGGAAATCGCACCAGACATAGGCGCCGTTGTCGCGGGGACTCAGCCGCATCGCCTCCATGACATGGCCCTCCGTCTCCTCGGCGCGTCCGAGGATGGCCTTGGCGAAGCCGATCTGGGCGTGGGCGAAAGCGAGATTGCGATCGTTCGCCAACGCTCGCTCCAGCTCGGCGATCGCCTGCTCTGCCCGTCTGGAGAAGAGGAGAATGAGGGCGAGGCAATAATGCGCCATGGCGTTCCCCGGTTCGGCGGCGAGCGCCTGCAAGATCAGGGCCTCCGCCGAGGCCAATCGTTCGGAGGCGCGCTCGAACAAGCGCATCGGGATCGAGATCACGTCGGCTAAGACGAGGCCGACGATCGCCCTGACGTTGTCGGGATCGATTGCGTGCGCCTTTTCGAAACATGCGTGCGCCTTCGCAAGCGATTCCGGATTGATGCCTTTGCTGATCCAATCCTGACCGCGAAACCAGTAGTCAAGCAGGTCGGGGTTTGACGCATTCTCGGCCCGCCGGGCCTCGACGTTGACGATCTGCGCGCTGAACTCGTTCGCGATGCGGGCGACGATTTCGTCCTGCATGTCGAACAGTTCGGCGACCGGTTTGTCGAACCGGTCGGCCCAGAGATGCGCGCCGGTCTCCGCGTCGATCAGCTGCACGTTGACCCGCACGCGCTCGCCGCTGCGCTGCACGCTGCCCTCGAGCGCATAGCGCACATTGAGGTCGCGCCCGATCTCGCGCACGTCGACCGGCTTTCCCATGTAGGTAAAGGCCGTGTTGCGGGCGATGACGAAGGCGCCCGAGATGCGCGAGAGGTCCGTGGTCAGGCTTTCGCTGATCCCGTCGACGAAGTACTCCTGCTCGGGGCCGCCGCCGAGATTGGCGAAGGGAAGCACGACCAGCGAAAGTCGCGGGGGCCCGGTCTTCCTCGCCGCGGCCGAACGCGGCTCGTCGTCCGCGCCGCCAGGACCGGAGGCGACCGCATAGACCCGCACCGGACGGGCGATGTTCCGCAGCGGTTGTTCGCCGAGGTCGGTCAGGCGCGCCTCGAGCCGTCCCGCCACGTTTTCGTAGGCCGCCCTCGATATGCGGATGCCGCCGGGCGGGGCGATCTGTTCGAGCCGCGCCGCGATATTGACGCCGTCGCCAACGAGGTCGTCCCCCTCGACAAGCACGTCGCCGAGATGGATCCCCATCCGGTAGCGAAGGCGTCTATCCTCCGGCGCGCCCTTGTTCGCCCGCCCCGTCTCGGCCTGCAGCGCGAGCGCGCATTCGACTGCGGAGACGACCGACGCGAACTCGACCAGATATCCGTCGCCCATCGTCTTGAATATCCGCCCGCCATGCGCGGCGATGATCGGCTCCGCCGCCTGTCGGCTCTCGCGCACGGCTTTTGCCGTGCCCTCCTCGTCCTCGCCCATCATGCGCGAGTAGCCGACGATGTCGGCGGCGAGAATGGCGGCGAGGCGGCGGGCGGTCATGGCTTTGGGTAGCACGACCGGGGCGGTCAAATCACCCGACGCGAGAAAGCGGATCGGCCGGCGCAATGGGGATTAAGTTGGCGCCAATTTACATTGCAGCCGGTCAAATAGTGTGGTCAATTGGTTACAGCGTCAGTCGGCCGCGGGGGCCGCCGACGCCGATAACGTCAGCTCCGCCATCCGGAGGAAAAGTCATGATCAGGCTTGCACGCATTCAATTGGCGATGCCGGGAAAGGGGTTTGAGCTTATGGCGGCGGTCAAGGAAGCCGCCAGTGTCGTGAAAGCCGTAACCGGACACGAGGTCATGACTTTCGCCAGCATGGGGGCCCAGATCGGCGAAACGGTGAGCGTCGTGAACTTCGACAGCTGGGCCGAATACGAGGAGGCGACGGACAAACTTATCGCAAGCCGCGATTATCAGGCCATCGTCAAGAAATTCGAAGGTCTGGTTGTCCCAGGCGCTTCTCGCGATCATTTCCTGCGGCAGATCTAGCAAGCGGACCGCGCGCTCTTCCGGAGCGGACCGGTGTTGCGTCGGGAGACCCCCTCGCCATCGCCGGTCGTCGCCGCGAACAAGTCACTGCGAATTGTCCGCCTCCGGCGACGCAAACGCGCAAGCCGACCAGACGATGATGGAGCAGGCGACGCCGAGGCTGCCGAGCGCGATGGCGAGAATGGTCATAGTTTTTTCCGATCGGTTTCAGAGTCGGTCCGCCTGAGCGACCACGAACATCAACCAAGCACGTCTTTTCATGTTCCCGATGCCCGCCGAACCGACGCTGGCAGACGCATAATCCGGCAATCCATAAGCCGCCGTTGCGATGCTGGCCTGCACTTTACCCGTTTCCCCATTGGTCGTGCGTCCTCCGGCGAATTAAACGCTATGCAGCGAACGCACGATCGCCAATAGACAGATGTGACGAGATCAAAGAGCGGACGAAAGCGGAATGGGGCCGCCGGTCGATCCGTTGGGCCAGCGCCGCGCCAGGCGCAGCGCGACAATCCGTCGCCGGAGCGACGTGAGGACTTGCGGCGGGCGGTTTCCGGCGCCATGGATTGCCGGTTCGATCCACCTGGAAGTCGCCGATGGCGCCCTCTCTCTCCGGCAAGACCCTGTTCATCACCGGCGCTTCGCGCGGCATCGGGCTTGCGATCGGGCTTGCCGCCGCCCGCGACGGCGCCAACGTCGCCATCGCCGCCAAGACGGCGGAGCCCAATCCAAAGCTCCCCGGCACGATCTATTCCGCCGCGGAGGAGATCGAGAAGGCCGGCGGCAAGGCGCTGCCGCTCGCCGTCGACGTCCGGGACGAAGCGCAGGTGCGCGGGGCGCTGGAAAAGACGGCCTCCGCCTTCGGCGGCCTCGACATCCTCGTCAACAACGCGAGCGCCATTTCGCTCACCGACTCTCAGGCGACCGACATGAAGCGCTTCGATCTGATGCATCAGATCAACACGCGCGGAACCTTCATGGCCTCGAAGCTCGCCGTTCCGTTCCTCGAGAAATCGGACAATCCGCATATTCTGATGCTGTCGCCGCCGCTCGACCTGAAGGAGAAGTGGTTCGCCGGCCACACCGCCTATTCGATGGCGAAATACGGCATGAGCCTCGTCGTGCTCGGGCTCGCCGGGGAGTTGCGCCGGAAGGGCGTGGCGGTCAACGCGCTCTGGCCGCGCACCACCATCGCGACCTCGGCGATCAAGAACCTGCTCGGCGGCGACGCCATAATGCGCGCCTCGCGCACCCCCGACATCCTCGCCGACGGGGCGCGGCTGATCTTCCTCAAGGACGCCCGGTCCTTCACCGGCAATTTTTTGATCGACGACACGTTCCTGTTCGACAACGGCGTCCGCGACTTCGACCGCTACCGCTTCGATCCGACCGTCGATCTGGCGCCGGATTTCTTCGTGCCGGACGATTCGATCCCGCCGGTCAGCCTGGCGAAAGCCCGGACCGCCTAAGGCGACGGACGGGCTCAGAACACGCTGTAGCCGCCGTCGATCACCAGGCAGTCGGCCGTGTGATAGGACGACAGCGTGCTCATCAGATAAACCGCGATCCCGCCGAAATCCTCCGGCTCGCCGAAGCGTCGCATCGGGATCCGCGGCATCACGTTGGCGACGAACTTTTCGTTGCCGGTGAGGCCTGCCGTCATCTCGGTCTCGATCCAGCCGGGCAGGATCGCGTTGGCGGTGACGCCGTAGCGCGCATGCTCGACCGCGAGCGCGCGGATCAGCGCGTTCAGCGCCGCCTTGGTTGCCGCGTAATGCTCGCCGCGCGGCATGGCGTACAACGAGGCGAGGCTCGACGTCGCGACCAGCCGGCCGAAGCGGTCGCCGCTCTCGGCGCGTTTGATCATGTGGCGCAGCGCGGCTTGGAAGACATGAAAGGCGCCGTCGAGATTAGTCGCGAACATGCGCCGCCATTCGTCCTCGGCGCGGTCGACAAAGGCCTGCCGGCCGGTCGTCCCGACGCCCGCGTTGGCGAAGCAGCCGTCGACCCGGCCGAAGGCTTCGAGGGTCCGGACGAACGCGTCCTCGACCGACGCGCGATCGGCGACGTCGCAGGTCCGCGCCTCGACAGCCGCCCCGCAATCGGGCGAGCTCGGCCAAAGCGGCGCGGTTCTTCTCGGGATTGCGCCCCCAGATCGAGACGGCGCAACCAGCGCGCGCGAGCGCCCTCGCCATCCCAAGACCGATCCCGCCATTGCCCCCGGTGACGATCGCCGCCCGTCCCGACAGATCGAAATCGGCCGCCATGCAGACGCCCTCCCTCGCGTCGCCCTCGGAGGGCGACAGTCGAAAGAAAAAAGCACGGCGGACCGCGCGTTTCAAGTGGGTGTTGTCGAGGCCGGCGGGTAGGTCGGGTGCTCCTCGTCGGCGGCTCGTTTCGGCGTGCTGCAGCGGCGCGCGCGCTGTTCAACGAGACGCGAGGGAGTCCTTGCGTTGCGAAAGATCTTTGCTCACCCAGAATGCCGAACAACGAGCGAATGCCGTCGAAAATTCCCCGTCCGGAGTGGCTCTCGACGAGCGCCGACACATAGCTTTGCGACCAGGTTTCGACGTCCCAGTTCATGAGCCGTCCGAGCATCGTCGCGTGACGCTCGCGCCGCTCCGGCAGCGGCATCTCGAGCGCGCGCTTCAGCGCGGCGGCTACGGCGTCGGTTTCGTGCGGATTGACGATCAGCGCGCGGTCGAGTTCGTTGGCGGCGCCGGCGAACTGCGACAGCACCAGCGCGCCGGGATCTTCGGAATCCTGGGCCGCGACAAACTCCTTGGCGACAAGGTTCATGCCGTCGCGCAGCGGCGTCACCAGGGCGACGTCGGCGAGGCGCAAGAGGCCGGCGAGCGCGCCGCGCGAATAGCAGCGGTTGACGTAACGTATCGGCGTCCAGGCCGCATCGCCGAAGCGCCCGTTGATTTTGCCGATCAGTCCAGCCAGCTCGGCCGCGGTCTCGCCGAGGCGTTTGTCATCCTGACCGCGGACCGGCGTCACTTGCAGCAGGGTCGCTTTGCTCCGCCAAGCGGGATTGAGTTCGAGGAACCGCTCGAACGCCCTCATTCGGTGGAGGATGCCCTTGGAACAGTCGATCCGGTCGACGCCGAGCACGAGCCGGCTCTCGCCGAGGCTCTCTCCTACCTGGCGCACGAGCGCCGTGCGTCGCGCAGCGCGTGCAAGGCGCTGAAAGGCGGCGCGTTTCGATGCCGACCGGAAAGACGCCGAGGCGCACGCGCCGCCCGCCCGCCTCGATCGCGCCGTCGCGCATCGACACGGCGCCGCGAGCGACCATGTATTGCTCGAAATTGTCCCGGTCGTTGTCCGTCTGGAAACCGACGAGATCGTAGTGGATGAGACTGCCGAGAATCAGGTCGTGGCTCGGCATGGCTTGCAAGACGTCCGGGCGGAGCGCATGGGGCGTGCAGGAAGAACCCGATGGCGTTGTGGCAGTCGCGTGAACGCAGCTCGCGAGCCAACGGCATCAAATGATAATCATGCACCCAGACGACGTCGTCCTCCTCGAGCAGCGGGCTCAGACGGTCGGCGAACAGGCGATTGACGCGCAGATACCCGCTCGCGTCGAGGCGCGAATATTGCTGCAGGTCGACGCGGTAATGAAGGACCGGCCACAATACGTTGTTGGCGAAGCCGCTGTAATATTCCTGGATGTCGACGCTCGTCAGATCGAAGAAAACATAATCGACGTTGTTGACGCGCACCGTCCGAGTCTCGGCTCTTGCAGCCTCCGCCACCTCGCCGCTCCAGCCGAACCACACCGCGTCGCGGTTCTTCAGCGCGGCCTTGACCGCAACCGCCATGCCTCCGGCGCTCGGGGCGCGCGGCCTCCCGGGGACGGCCACGCGGTTCGACACCACAACCAGACGACCGCTCATTTGCCATCCTACTCCGCCGGACCTAAAAAACTTTTGGAATCGCTTTTTGTTCCCGCTCCGGCGACCGTCGGTCGACAGGCGCCGCCGTCAATTGGCGCGCTGCGTGACGGCCGTTGACGAACAGGGCGGGCCTCGACGCGCGAACCCATCTTCGCAATCGGCGGGGATTCAAAATTCTTCAGCGTCGACCTCGGAGCCCGGCGCTTTGTCCGTCAGGTTGCGCTTGCCGAAGCTTCATCCCCCGGGAGTGCCACGTTCGCGGCGGCGTCCGTCAAGGCGAACTCCGCAGGATCTCCGCCATCAGCAAGGCTTGCCGCGCATCGGCGCAATCCCACGTCGCGACGCATATTGAAAAGCCTCTGCGGCCAGAGCGCCGAACGCTTCGGCAAGCGCATCGCGTGGGATCGAAGGATAGGCGGCCAACGCCTTTCGGGCGGCCGCCGCGATCATCACGTCAACGAGCGCGCGCGACACGAGCTGACTATCGAGCCCGTCGCGGCGCGCGGTTTCCTCGATTGTCGAAACCACATCGCGGATGGCGTCGTCGGCTTCAACGAGGCGATCCCGTTCGGGCGCGGCGATGGCGAGCGTCTCGGCGAGCGTAAGGACCGGCATCGGCGAACCTGAGCTTTGAGTTTTCGCTCTTATCGAAGGCGCGCCGCGCTGTAAACGCGCTCTCAGAGCAGGGCCCGGTTACCAAGCAGCAACTTCAGACGGTTAGAAAGATGCAATCTGGATGAGTTGGATGATTTCGTCGCGCAGGCCGCAATGACGATCGGCAGCCGCTGGCGAGAGGGCCAGCGAGTTGTGCTGATGTCGGTCGCACTTCGCGCGCCACGGCGGTTCCGTCAATTCGCGCCGCACACGGTCCAGCACCGTCACCGGGGGGACAAGGGACCCATGAACGCGCTCTTGCTGCTTCGCTCGCGCGGCGCCGCGGTTCGTGCGCTCCTCGTCCTGTCTCTCGGCGCGGCGGCGCTGACGCCGCTGCGCCCGGCAATCGGTTGACGCCGTCAAAATGGCGCAGGTCGACCGCACGGGCGAGGCCTTTATGCTGGCGCTCGAGGAAGCACGGCGCAGCGCGCCGGCTGTGATCGAATCCTGGGTGGAGCCTTCGAGGCCTGAAGCGCAAGTTTCCGCCGGTTTCAGCTCAGACCGGGGCGGCGGCGGCGAAGCGCGCTGGGACTTGGCGATGCAATGGACCGATGAACTGTCTGCGCCGCTCGCGCGGGCTGCGTCTGGTCCGGCCGACGAAGCGGTCGTCTCTCGACCCGAGACGGCGGCGATCGCAGAGGAGCTCGGCCTTGGGACCGCCATGAGCCAGCGACAGCTGGCGCGCCGCTGGCGCGACTTCATCTGGCGCAATCACCCGGACCGCCAGCCGGAGGAGGCTCGCGAGCGCGCAGGCGCGCGCGTGGCCATCGCCAACGCGCTCTACGACGAGGCGCAGCGGATTTTGGCGAAGAGGCGATCCTGACCTATTCGAAGATCAACTTGTGGGAAAACAGCTGGGCCCCGTTGGCGTCGTTCGCAACGGCCAGGAGGGTCGTCCCCCTGTCGTCGACGAGCGCCCAGCCGTCGTTGCGGCGGACGATCGCGCTTATGCGGCCGACGCCCGGCACATCATCGTTGAGGCCGGCCGACGATCACGCCACCAATCATCAGCCAGACACGGTCGGGGCGGGCGGCGACGATCCTTGCCGGACGGGGAGCGGGCTGCGCATCGGCCTCACGATCCACAGTGAAGCTCTTTGACGCGTCGCGCGGCTTGCTTTTCGGCGCGCGGGCGATATCAGCGACGCCGGCGGTCGTCGGGCCGAGAGGCTGGGCGAAGATAGCGAGGTGATCGATGCCGTTGACGCGAACCTTTCCCCCGCCGTAGGCGAGCATATAGCCGGCGAACGCGAGAGACGCGCCGGCGAGCGCCGTTCCAATGGCGCGAAGCCAAATTTCCGGTCCGGGCGCAATCGTTGTGTCGCTCATGCTTCCCCTTTGGTGTCGCCGCGCAAAGCGGCCGCGAGTTCGGCGAAAGGGTCCTCGGATGGCGGCGCGTCCAGCGACTGCTGCATCGCTTCATAGATCCGCGGCGCACACTTTATTGCCCTGTCGAGGATCGGATCGGCGCCGGGCGCATAGCCGCCCATCTGGCGCAGTTCGCGCGTCTCTTCGTAGCGTGCGATCAACGAGCGCAGGGTCACGACGAGCTTGCGCTGCTCCGGCGTCCAGACCGGGTGCGCGAGGCGCGATACCGACGCAAGCACATTGACCGCCGGATATCGGCCCTCGTCGGCGATGGCGCGATCGAGCACGATATGCCCATCGAGCGCGCCGCGGACGGCGTCGGCGACCGGATCGTTGTGATCGTCTCCGTCGACTAAAACGGAAAAGATTCCTGTGATCGTGCCTGAGCCCTCGACACCGGGCCCAGCACGCTCGAGGAGGCGCGGAAGATCGCTGAATACGCTCGGCGCGTAGCCGCGCGCGACCGGTGGCTCCCCTGCCGCGAGGGCGACATCGCGCGCCGCATGAGCAAACCTCGTCACCGAGTTGAGGATGAGCAGGACCGATTCGCCGCGGTCGCGGAAATATTCGGCGACCGCCATTGCGGTCTTGGGCGCGAGACGGCGCATCATCGGACTCTCGTCGCCCGTCGACACCACCGCGATGGCCGAAGCGCGGCTTCCGCCCAATGCATCGTCGAGGAATTCGCGTACTTCCCGGCCCCGTTCGCCGACCAGCGCGATCACGACGGTGTCGAACCGGGGCGCGCGGGCGAGCATCGCAAGGAGCGAGGACTTTCCGACGCCGGAGCCCGCAAACACGCCGATGCGCTGGCCGAGGCAAAGCGGGGTGAAAAGGTCGACCACGCGCACCCCGGTCCGGATCGGCGCGGTCACGCGCGCGCGGCGCAAAGGCGGCGGCGGATCGGCCTCGAGCGGAGCAGGCGTTTGCCCGCAGGCGAGCGGGCCGGCGCCGTCGAGCGAACGACCGAGCGCGTCGATGACGCGGCCCTTCCAGGTCGGATCCGGCGACAGCGACAGATTGTCGGATCGACAGGCGCGCGCGCCGATGGCCGCGTCGCAGCGCGCGTCGAACGGCTTGAGGGTCGCGCTGGCGTCGTCGATCTTGACCACCTCGCCGATCTGGATTCGGCAGCCGACGTCGACCCCGACACACTCGCCGAGCTTCAAGAAGCGCGACAGTCCGGCGACTCTGTAGTGCGACATCGACACTTCAGTGACGACACCGCTCACCCGCGCCGCCTTTAGATTGCGCAGGCCCCAGGCGACGCGTTTTTCGAGGCGCTCGAGGGTGGGCGTCGCCGGCGTGTCGATCAGCGGGGCAGTCACGACGCCGAGCCGAGCGTCTTGATCGCGTCCTGCACCGAGCCTTCCGATTGCGCAGCCTCGGCTGCGACGCCGTCGAAAGCGCGCGTGACCTCGATCAGTCGGGTCATTTCCTTAACCGGGTCCACGTTCGAGCCCTCCACGGCGCCCTGGACGACGCCGTCGCGAGTGAATTCCAGGATGGGTTTCGCCGGCTTGTCCGGAATGACGCCCGAGTTCTCCGCCCGCGTGAGTTTAGCGTCCGGGCTGATGGCGAAGAGGCCGATCGCGCCGAGCTGATGGCCGTTCTGGTTGATCATGCCGTCCGCCGACACCACGAGGGGGCCGCCGGCCGCGTCGACCAGAATGGGAGCGCCGCCCGCATCGAGAATTGGGTCGCCATTGAGCGTCCGCAAAGTTCCCGATTTGTCGATGCGCGCCCGCCCGTCGCGCGTGTAAGCAACGCCGGCCGGGGTTTGGATCCCGAACCAGCCGTCGCCCTGGATAGCGAAATCGAGAGAGTTGTCGGTCTTCACCAGTCCGCCGATTTGCCGCGACAGGTAGTCGGAGCCGGGCGAAACGTAGTTGATGGACGCGTCGCCTGCCTTGACCATTTCCGTTTCGAACGCAACGCCGGTCGCGCGGTAACCGACCGTATTCATGTTCGCGATATTGTCGGCGATCGTCTCGAGCCGTCGTTCAAGGGCGACCTGCGCCGCCACGGCGACATAAAGTCCGTTTTGCATGAAGCGTTTCCGGAGCGAACCGCACTGGGCGTCCCGCAGATGCAGCACGACGATCCTGCTTGCGCCTTGTCCCGGGCTGACCTCGCTTCTGACAGCCTGGGGTAAGCCTCGCGCCGCACATCTTGGTCGAGGTTCCGCTCGGGAGCGTTTCTTGAATTTCGCCATTGGCCTTCTGATCGCGGTCGGCTGCATTCTCGGCGGCTACGCGGCGCTCGGCGGCCATCTCGAAGTGCTGATTTAACCTTATGAGTTCGTCATCATCGCCGGAGCGGCGCTCGGCATCTTCGTCGTTGGCAACACGACGTCGACCATCAAGGATTGCGGCAGGGCCTTTCTCGAGGCGGTGCTCGACAAGGTTCCGAAGCCCCGCGACTATCTCGACGTGCTGAGCGCGCTGCATGCGGTCATGCGCGAGCTGCGGGCCAAATCGCGCGGCGAGGTCGAAGGCCATTTCGACAACCCCGGCGAATCCGAGATCTTCAAGGCGTTTCCCAACCTCCTCGCCAACAAGACCCTGGTGACGTTCATTTGCGACTACGGCCGCCTCATCATCATCGGCAACGCCCGCACCCACGAGATCGAGGCGCTGATGGACGAGGAGATCGAGACCCTGGCGCACGACCGCTTCAAACCGGCCCATGCTTTTCAGGGGGCTGCCGACGGCCTGCCGGCGCTCGGCATCGTCGCCGCAGTTCTCGGCATCATCCACGCGATGGGCGCGCTCGACCAGTCGCCAGAGGCGCTGGGCGGGCTCATCGGCGCCGCGCTGGTCGGCACGTTTGCCGGCATCTTTCTCGCTTACGCGGTCGTCGGGCCCATCGCGCAGAAAATGAAGGCGGTGCGTCAGAAGCAGCTGCGGCTGTTCACGCTGGTCAAGCAGAGTTTGCTCGCCTTCATGAACGGCGCCATGCCTCAGGTCGCGGTCGAGTTCGGCCGCAAGACCATTCCGTCGGAGGAACGGCCGACCATCGACGTAGTCGAAAATGAAACGATTTCCGGCGGCGGCGACAACCTGGTCAAGGAGGCGGCATGACGAAGGGGAGCGAGCCGCCGAATGCCGACGCGGGCGCCGGCGCCGGCAAACTGAAGGAGGCCCTGCGCGACCACGCGGGATTCTCGGTGGAGCGCATGCCGGGCCTCGCCAACGCGCTCAATCAGTTCGTCGCCCAAGCCGAGCGCAATCTGGCTCCCCTCCTGAGCGGCCGGTCCGGCGCCGGAACCATCGAGGCGGTGCAGGGAACGACGCTCTTCCAGGCGATCGGCGATTGCAGGGGGCTCACCGCGGCGATCTATGCGACCGCAGAGCCCGAAGCGCGGCTTCTCATCGCGCTCGACGAACGGATCGACGACCTGGTCGTGGCGTCAGTCTTCGGCGAAAGCAGCGTGCTCGGCGAGAATGACGAGACGCCCGTCAGCGAGTCCCCGTCCCGGACGGCGATCGAGACCGCGCTCGTCGAAGAGTTCGCACGCGCGCTTGGACGGGCGATCGAGACAGCCCTTGCGCCCCTTGCGCCGATTTCGATCGCGTTCGATCGCCTCGTGACGCTGAGCGACGCCTATGCGCTCGGACGCCGTGACATGCCGGCCGCGGCCGCGCGGTTTTCCCTGCCGATGGGCGGGGACCCCTGCGAATGCCTCATCCTGTTGCCGCAGTCGATTCTTCTTCCCTTGCGCAAGGCGCTCGAGCGAGAGGCGGCCGAGCCGCCGCGCACGGACCGCCGCTGGTCGCTCTCGATGGAGACGGGGGTCAAGCAGACGCGGCTGCCGGTGACCGCGATCCTGGAGGAACTGCCGATGAGGCTGGGCGACGTGGCCAATCTTCGCGTCGGGGGAGTGCTGCCGCTGCAATGCAACGGCTTCGACTCGGTCCGCCTGGAATGCGCCGGACGCGGCGTCTTCCTCTGCAAGCTCGGCCAAGGCGACGGAAGATACCGTCTCGAGATCGACGTCCCCATCGCCCAGGAGCCCGGGCCCGCCGTGCATTGAGCCGCGCCGCCCTGCCTCCTGAGTCTTTCCTTCAAGCAAGAGAATCGCCGCCTCATGGTCGAAGCACCCGCCCTCCCCGATCTGGCCGCCGTGGAAGAGAAGGACGTCGCGCATCGCGGCCAGCCGGACCCGATCGCCGCGCCGAACCTCAACACGATCTTGTCGATCCCGGTCACCGTTCAGGTCGTGCTCGGCTCGACGTCGTTGCCGGTCGCGAGCTTGATGAAGCTCGCCCGCGGCGCGGTGATCTCGCTCGACCAGCGCGTCGGCGATCCGGTCGACATCGTCGTCAACGGCAAGGTGGTGGCGCGCGGCGAGATCGTGGTGGTCGACGAAACCAGTCAGCGATTCGGCGTGTCGCTGCTGGAGATCGTGGCCGGCTCCGGTCTCGAGCGGGCGGCCTGAGGAGCGGAGGGGTCCAATGCCGGGCGTCGCCGTCCCGCACGAACGCATTCTAAGCGGACCCGAAAAGGCCGCGGCCGTCCTGCTCATGCTGGGGACGCCGACGGCTGGCCGCCTTCTGAAGCATTTCGATCAGCCTGATCTCAGGATCGTCGCGCGAGCGGCCGCCGGACTCGGCGCGGTCCCTCCAGCCGCGCTCGAACGGCTAGCGCAGGAATTCGCAGCCGACTTCTCCTCCGGCACGAACCTTCTCGGCGGCGCCAGCCAAGTCCGCAACCTTCTGGCGGAGGCTCTTCCGGCGGCCGAGGTCGACGATCTGCTCGGCGCGCAGGAGGAGGAGGGATTCGACGTATGGCGAGCGCTCGCCGACGTTCCCGAAAGCTCGCTCATTGCCTTCCTGCTCGCGGAAAAGTCCGCGACCGCGACCTACCTCCTGTCGAGGCTCGATCCTCCGCTGGCGGCCAAGATCGTCAGCGCTCTTCCGCGCGGCCGCCGCAACGCCGCTCTGTGCGGCCTGGTGACGCCGCAGGACGTCACTCCGCTCGCCGCGCAGCTGATCGAAGGGGCTCTCCGCAATCTGCTGGAAGCGGTCAAGACCCAGCCGACCGGCGCCGCCGAAGGCCGGCAACGCATCGCCGGCATCATCAACAATCTCGATCCCGACGCAGCCGCGGACGTCATGCGCGCGATCGGGGAGGCGCGGCCGAAGGACGCCGCCGTCATCAAGACGATGCTCTTCACCTTCAACGACCTGCCCAGACTGAGCGAGCGCGCGCGGGCGCTCCTGTTCGATCGCGCCTCGATCGACGTCGTCGTCATGGCGTTGCGCGGAACCGACTCGGAGTTTCGCAACGCCATTCTGTCCTCCATGCCGTCGCGCGGTCGTCGTCTGGTGGAGGGCGAGCTCGCATCCGGCGCCGCCGCGCCGCCGCGCGAGGTCGCCAAGGCGCGCAAGGCGATCGCCGAGATCGTGCTCGGCATGGCCGCCCGCAATGAGATCGAGCTCGGCGGGGCGACGGAGGAAGCGGCGTAACGAATTGAGCTCGCACGAAATGAGCGACGAGGTCGATCACGAGGACAAGACCGAGGAGCCGACCGAGAAGCGGCTTCACGACGCAATCGAGCGCGGACGGATCGCCTTTTCGCGCGAGGCGCCGCTATTCGCCTCGCTGTCGGCGGCGCTGGTCGCGTTCGTCTTCGTCATTCCCGGACGCGCCGCGAGCCTGGTCGCCGGGCTTGTCGGCGTGATCGACGACCCGGGCGGCTGGCGGATCGAGCGCGGGGCCGACGCGCTTGCGCTCGCCGGCCCGCTGGTCGGCTCGGCGGCCGAATTTCTCTGGCCGGTGGTGGCCCTGCTGATGGCGGCCGGCGTCATCGCGTCCGCCGCGCCAGGGCGCCCCGCGCATCGTGCCGGACCGGATCATGCCCGACTTCTCGCGCATCTCGCCCCGCGCCGGGTTCCGCCGCATGTTCGGGGCGCGGGGGGCGGTCGAGTTCGCCAAGAGCCTGATCAAGCTCGGCGCGGTCGTCGCCGTCGCGGGGACTGTGCTTATGAGCCAGAAGGCCGTCCTGTTGACCGCGATGGACGACGACCCCGGCGCCCTGCCGGAGCGCATCCAGGCGCTTGCGGTCAAGACGATCGCCGCCGTGCTGGCGGCGACGCTCGCGGTGGCGAGCGCCGACCTCGTCTGGTCGCGAATCCTGTGGCGGCGCGACAACCGCATGAGCCGGCACGAGGTCAAGGAGGAGCTCAGGCAGGCCGAGGGCGACCGCCTGGTCAAGGCCCGCCTGCGCTCGCTGCGTCTCGACCGGTCGCGCCGGCGCATGCTGTCGGCGGTGCCGCGCGCGACCATGGTGGTCGCCAATCCGACCCATTACGCGGTGGCGATGCGCTACCTGCGCAGCGAAGGCGGCGCTCCGGTCGTGCTGGCCAAGGGCGCCGACCTCGTCGCGCTCAAGATTCGCGCAATCGCCGAGGCGCATGACATTCCGGTGATCGAGGACAAGCCGCTCGCCCGCTCGCTCTATTCGGCCGCCGAAGTCGAGCGGCCGATCCCTGCCGAGTTCTATCGCGCGGTGGCCGAGATCGTGCACCTCATCCAGCAGAGGAAGGGGGGATGGGCCTACCGGAGCCCGTAGACGCGGCTCCGTCGCCGCCCGTCCGCCCGGTCGACCGGGAGCGCATCATCGCGAACGCGCTCGTCGACGTGGCGAGCGAATTGCGCCTGACCGACGCCGCGGAGCTCGTCGCCATGATCCGCAACGACCACGCCGCCAATCTCGCCGACCTCGTCAACTCCTCGACCGAGCTCTTCTTCAAGAGCGGCACGCTGCGCTACGCGCTCTCCGCCAGCGTCACGGCGCCGTGGGACGGAACGCCGGTGGTCTCCCTCGACATGGAGTTCCGCCACGCGATGGTCTCGGCCTTCTTCCGCCTGACGATCGGGCAGCGGCAGGCCGGGATCGAGATCATGGACGTCCTGTTCGACGAGAAGGGGCTGACCGAGCGCGCCAAGGCCGAGCGGCTGATCGCCGCATTCAAGGCGCGAGACTCCCCGGACGATAGAGCGGCGCGCCGTTGCCGGGCGTCGTCGGCCGCCTCGGCCGCCGAGCGCGACGGCCTTGGTTTCCCTGCCGCCGGGAAAACTTCAGGGAACTTTTCGTTTTCCGGCCGATTGGGGAAGAAATCGCACCGAAAAACCCAACAATTTGAGGGCATTTCCGGGACAATTCCCTAGGCGGGCGAACAGGGACATTTTTTCGTCGATCAGGGAATTCAAGTTCCCTGTTCGCCCGAATGCAAGGATAACTCGTGCCTGAAACGTTTGGTTTACGGCTTCAATGTCGACGCGATCGGCGCGGCGGCGGACAGGGTGAAGTCCGCGGGCGCAAGATCGCCGACCGTTCGAGATGGAGGAAACCGACATGCACCATTCTCGCCTTTGCGCCGTGCTGATCGATTGCAATGTCGCCGATGTGGACGAGGCGGCCCGCTTCTGGGCGGAAGCCCTGGGCCGCCCCGTCGACCATGCGCATCCCATGAACCGCGGAAACTACCGCATGCTCGAGACGCCGCCCGACGAGCCGATCGTGGAGATTCAGCGCGTCGAGCACGAGAGCCGCGTCCACATCGACATCGAGACCGACGACATCCCCGCGGAGGTTTCGCGGCTCGAGAAGCTGGGCGCCAAGGTCGCGCGCAGGCTCGAGCGCTGGGCGGTGATGGAGGCGCCAACCGGCCAGCGCTTCTGCGTCGTCCAGGTCCAGCGCCCGGGCTTCCCCAAGAACGCCAACCGCTGGGACTGACGCGCGAGCTTCTATGGCCCCCGGCTCTGAGACGTCGAACCGACCTCCCGCCCGGCCTCGCCCCCCCGCCGCCGCCTTGCCCCGCGAGGTCGCCACGGCTAGAAGCCGCCCCGATCCTTTCCCCTTCCCAAAGTCCCGATGCCGACGACGCCCGAACAGCTCATCGCCTTTCTCGATTTGCATGGCGTCGCGACGACGTCGGTCGATCATCCGCCCCTGTTCACTGTCGAGGACTCTCAGGCGCTGCGCGGCGACATTCCCGGCGGCCATACCAAGAACCTATTCGTCAAGGACAAGAAGGGCCGTCTGTTCCTGCTCGTCATGGGCGAGGAGACCGCCGTCGACCTCAAGCGCGTGCACGAGAAGATCGGGGCGCAGGGACGGGTTTCTTTCGGCTCGGCCGAATTGCTCGAGGAGGTCTGGGGCGTCGCGCCCGGCGCAGTGACGCCGTTCGGGGCGATCAACGACGAGGCCGGCCGGGTCACCGTCGTACTCGACGACGCGATGATGCGCGAGAAGCGGCTCAATTTTCATCCGCTGGTCAATACCCGCACGACCGGGCTCGCCAGCGCCGATCTGGTGAAATTCCTGCGCCTGACCGGACACGAGCCGTTGATCGTGGCGCTCGGTCAGCAGACGGCGCAGGTTGAATAACTAGGCCTGCGCCTCCATTTAGGGCAGCGAAGACGGTTAATGGCGGGGGCTTGCGCCCCGTGGCTGGGCGGAGATCGAACATATGGCGAATGGAATCGGCGCTGCGGCGCTCTTGGCGAAGACGACGACCCCGGTCAAAGACGTGACCACCGCCTCGTTCCGGGCGGACGTGTTGACGGCCTCCCAGCGGCAGCCCGTGCTGGTGGATTTCTGGGCGCCGTGGTGCGGCCCCTGCAAGCAGCTCGCGCCAGCGCTGGAGCGGGCGGTGGCCGACGCGGGCGGGAAAGTCGCCCTCGTCAAGATGAATATCGACGAGCATCCGCAGATCCCCGGGCAGCTCGGCATCCAGTCCATTCCCGCCGTCATCGCTTTCGACAAGGGCCAGCCGGTCGACGGCTTCGTCGGCGCGCTGCCGGAAAGCCAGATCCGCGGGTTCATCGAGCGCCTCGTCGGGCCGCTTGGCGGAGGTTTCGCGGAGCTGCTGGCGGAAGCCGAAGCGGCGGCGGCGAAGGGCGACGCATCGGCGGCGGCGGCGCTTTACGCCGAAATCCTTGACCAGGACCCTAGCGAGGCGAAGGCCGTGGGCGGGCTCGCCAGGCTTCAGATCGCGGCCGGACAGTTCGAACAGGCCAAAGCCCTGCTTGCGACCGTCCCCGCGCCCGCTCCCGGCAAGGAGCAGGACCCCGCAGTCGCGGCCGCGTGGGCTGCGCTGCGTTTGGCGGAGCAAGCGGCGAGCGTCGGCGACCTCGCCCCGCTCGAGCGGGCCGTCATGGCCAATCCCGACGACCACAAGTCGCGTTTCGATCTCGCCGTCGCGCTTTCGGCCAAGGGCGAGCGCGCCGGGGCGGCGGATCAGCTGCTCGAGATCATTCGGCGCGACCGCAAGTGGAACGACGAGGCGGCGCGTAAGCAACTCTTGCAGCTTTTCGAGGCTTGGGGCCTGATGGACCCGGCGACCGTCGCCGCGCGGCGGAAGCTGTCGGCGATCTGGTTTTGAGGCGGTCGGCGCGCCGCGGCGCCATCGTCGCAGGCAAGAACGAGTTGAGAGCGATGAAGCTCAACCGCACTTACGCCGAGCCGGCGGACATGCCGGCCACCATTCCCCTGTTCCCGCTGGAGGGCGCGCTGCTGTTGCCCCGCCGACCGATTCAGCTCACCGTGTTCGAGCCTCGCTATCTCGCGATGCTCGACGACGCGCTGAGCGGCGAGCGGCTGATCGGCATGATTCAGCCGACGGGTCCGGAAGCCGCATCGGGGCCGGAGCTTTATCCGCTCGGCTGCGCGGGCCGGATCGTCCAATACGCCGAGATCGGCGACGGGCGATGCTTTCTCACCCTCATGGGAGTGGCGCGGTTTCGCCTGGTCGAGGAGATGAGCTACGCGACGCCCTATCGGGTCGCCCACGTTGATTACGCGCCCTTCGCCGAGGATTTCAGGCGGGGCGCCGGAGAGGATGAGGTCGACCGCGACGGGCTGCTCGCGGCCCTCCGCAGCTACGCCGAAGTCAACGAGGTCAAGGTCGTCTGGAGCGACATCAAGAAAGCGTCGAACGAGGCTCTCGTTAACGGCCTGTCGATGCTGAGCCCTTGCGGCCCGAGGGAGAAACAGGCGCTGCTCGAGGCGCCCGACCTTAGAGCCCGCGCCGAGATGCTGGTGGCGATCACGACCATCGAACTCGCGCGCAGCGACCAGGCGGCGACGCAGATCCACTGACAGCGCTCGGGGCGCGGATATCGACCGCTTCTTCTTGGCGCTGCGGAAAGGCTGGTGCAGAGCCAAACAGCTATTTGCCGCACCGTTTCTGGAGCGAGCGGGCGGCGGAGCGCTTGACGCCGACGTCGTCGATGACCGACGCGCCGATTTTGAGCGACCCCTTCAAGGCCCAGGTCCCGTCGTCGTATCGCGTCCATGCCCTGCAGGAAATCGTGTCGATGTCGCCCCGGCCAGCTGTCCACCTCAAAGGTTTCCGCCCAAGCGCAGGGCGCTGCGCACACAAGCGCGACGGCGGCGAAGAGCGCGGCTCTCGACATGCTCGGTTTCCCTTATCGAAGCCTTCTCCAGCGAAACGACCGAGCGCGAAGCGCGCCCGCGAATGACGCTCGAAGCCTCGGAAATTGCGGCGACGCGACAATAGAGAACGATGGCGGGCGCGCTGAATGAGGGCCTCGGCCTGCGAGGCGGCGCTCCCGCCGGCCGGTTTCGTCGCCGCTCATTCCGGCGGCCGCCCGCCTTTGCGCCGGACGGCTCGTCCCCCAGTCACCGGATCTCGGTTTTGCACAGCGCGGGTGCGGGAGAGTTTGATCCGGAAGTCAGCCGGCCAAGCGGGCCCGCGGCGCGGCAAGGCGGATCTCGAGCCCCTCGGGCTTCCAGTCGCGCGTGATCTCGCCGCCGAGCTGGCTCATGAGCGCGATGCGCGACAGCACGCCGCCGAAACCTTCGGCGCCGGTCGGTTGAACGACGGGCGGTCCGCCGCGTTCGATCCAGGTGACGGTGATATTTTCTCCTTCCTCGACGCAATCGATTGCGATCGTTCCCTCGACCCAGGACAGGGCGCCGTATTTGGCGGCGTTGGTCGCGAATTCGTGCAGGAGCAGCGCCAGGCTGGCGACGGCCCCGCCCGAGACAGGGACATCCACACCCGAAATCGCGATGCGCGGCGCCTCGGGCTCGTCGAACGGCGCGACAATCGCGCGGATCAGCGATTGGAGCGTGGTCGGCTGCGGCGACGGCTCGCCATGCGAAAAGGTCAGCGCATGGGCCCGCGCCAGCGCCCCGAGGCGCTCCCGGGCGGACTCCGCCAGCTGCTGCGTGGATCTGGCCGAGCGGGCGCTGAGCCCGATGATGCTCCCGGTGAGCGCAAACAGGTTCTTCACCCGATGGTTCATCTCCCGCAGGAGCATTTGCTGCCTCTCTCGGGTCTTCCTCAACTCGGAAATATCGCGAGCGATTTTCGATGTGGCGACAATTCGACCCTGCGAGTCGCGGATCGGCGAGACGGTGAGGGAAATGTCGACGAGGCTTCCGTCCTTGCGCCGGCGCACCGTTTCGAACTGCCGGATGCGCTCGCCGCGGCGGATCTTCTCGAGGAGCGCCGGCACTTCCCCGAGGCGGTCGGCGGGAATGATGATCGTCACTGGCCTCCCGATTGTTTCCTCGGCGGTGAAGCCGAAGAGCCGCTCAGCTCCCGCGTTCCAGGTGTGGATTACGCCGTCGAGATCCATCGACAGGATCGCGTCGTCCGAGGATTCGATGATCGCAGCGTAGTGCCACGCCGCGCGGTCCTGATCTCTTTGAGCCCTCTTGCGCAGGGGGGCTCGCGCGGAGGACGCGTCGACCGGCGGCGAAGCGTCGGCCGGAGGCTCCCAACGGGAGGAGAAGTTTTTCACGTCCGTCATATTCGCGCCTTCGGCTGCGGGTTGAGAGAACGACATCGCATGGTCTTCGCCCTGCTGGGAGGAACCGAGCAAAGATTAGCGAAATTTTGACGGCTTGCGGATTTTGGAGCAAGAATGACGGTTAGTCGCCAATTCTAGCTTTGATGTGACGTTGCGGAACAATCGTTTGGCCCCGGCGTTGCCACCGGGTCCAGGCTTCGAGCGTGAGGCGAAGGTCGATGGCTGCGCCGAGAGCGAGCTGGAGGGGCTTTCTGACAATCGCCGAGTTAACGTGCCCCGTGGGGCTTTATGCGGCCGTCTCGTCGTCCGAGCGCGTCGTGCTGCATACGGTCAGTCGATCGACGGGACATCGTGTGAGCCGGCAGTATGTCGACGTCGCGACGGGCGAGCCGGTCGAGAGCGAGGATCAGGTCAAGGGCTACGAGGTCGGCAAGGACGAATATGTCGTCCTGGAGCCAGAGGAAATCGCCGCCGCGGCGCCCGAGAGCGACAAGCGCCTGACCGTGTCGGCCTTCGTCAGCCGCGACGAGATCGATGACGTCTACTTTGATCGGCCCTATTTCCTTGCCCCCTCCGACCGGAGCGCCGACGAGGCGTTCGAGCTGATCAGCGAGGGACTGCGCGCCTCGAACACGGCCGCGATCGCCCAAGCGGTGCTGTTTCGGCGAGTGCGCAGCCTCATGATCCGGCCTCTCGGCGCAGGCCTCGCCGCAACCTCGCTCAACTTTGACTACGAGGTCCGCTCGGCCCAAGAGGCGTTCGCCGAGGTGCCGAAGCTCGAGATCAAGGGCGAGATGCTGGAACTCGCCGAGCACATCATCAGGACGAAGCAGGGCGAATTCGATCCTGCGAGCGTGCAGGACCGCTACGAGGCGGCGCTGGCCGATCTCGTCAAGGCCAAGATCGAGGGCCGCAGGATCGAGCCGCCGAAGCGGCCCGAGCGCACCGCCACGAGCGATCTGATGGCGGCGCTGCGCGAAAGCGCCGCGCTGAGCGGAAAGCAGCCGGGGCGGGCCAAAGCGTCGGCGGCGCCGGCGAGGGCGCGCAAGAAAGCGAGCTAGAGATGGCGCTCGAGCAGTATCGCGCCAAGCGCAATTTCAAGGTCACCCCAGAGCCGAGACCGACCGCGCCGAGTCTTGGCGAGGGACGCAGCTTCGTCGTGCAGAAGCACGACGCAAGGCGTCTCCACTACGACTTTCGCCTCGAACTGGACGGCGTCCTGAAGAGCTGGGCCGTTACGCGCGGACCGAGCCTCGTCTCCGGCGAGAAGCGGCTCGCGGTCGCCGTCGAGGACCATCCGCTCGAATATGGATCGTTCGAGGGAACGATCCCGAAGGGCGAGTATGGCGGCGGCGCCGTGCTCGTCTGGGACCGCGGAACCTGGGCGCCGATCGGCGACGCTCACGAGGGCCTCGCCAAAGGCCATCTCGAATTCGAGCTCATGGGCGAGAAGCTGAAGGGACGCTGGCATCTCGTCCGGATGAAAGGCAGGCCGCGCGAGAAGCACGAGAACTGGCTTCTCATCAAGGGCGACGATGAATTCGCGCGCGACGAGGACGCGCCGGACATCCTGGAAGAACAGCCAAACTCAGCCGCCAGCGGCCGACCGATCGCCGATGTGGCGAAGGAGGCGCCGGGATGGTCCTCGAAAACCGGCAGGATCGAAAGACGCGGCGAGGCGGCGCAGCCTCCCGATCCGGCGGGCGTCGAGGGGGCGCGAAAAGCGCCGATGCCCCCCTTCGTCAAGCCGATGTTGGCGACGGCGGTCAAGGCGCCGCCTACCGGCGATCGCTGGCTGCACGAGGTCAAATTTGACGGCTATCGGATCGAGGCGCGCGTCGACCGGAACGAGGTCAAGCTCTTGACGCGCACCGGACTGGACTGGACGGCGAAATTCGGCGAGCCGATGATCGAGGCCTTGAGAGCGCTGCCCGTCAGCCAGGCCATGATCGATGGCGAAGTCGTGGTCGAGAACGATGCCGGCGCGTCGGATTTCTCGGCGCTCCAGGCGGCGCTGAGCGAGGGACGGGCCGATCGCCTGGTCTTCTACGCCTTCGATCTCCTTTATCTGGACGGTTTCGATCTCCGCGAGGCCCCGCTCCTCGAGCGCAAGAAGCTGCTCGAGGCGCTGATCGGGGCGGGTCCGGCGCCCTGCGCTTGAGCGGCCATTTCGAGGAGGACGGCGCGATCGTGTTCCGCCACGCCTGCCGGCTCGGGCTCGAGGGAATCGTGTCCAAGCTCAGGGATTCGCCCTATCGGCCCGGCCGCGGGCGGAGCTGGGCCAAGACCAAGTGTTCGGACCGGCAGGAATTCGTCATTGCGGGCTTCGTCCCGTCGACCGCGGCGCACAACGCGATCGGCTCGCTTGTCCTCGGCGTCTACGAGGGCGGCGAGCTCAGGCATGTCGGCCGGGTCGGCACCGGGTTCACCGCCGCGGGCGCGCGTGCGCTCTACGCGCGCCTCGAGCCGATGCGCGTCTCCTCAAGCCCGTTCGCCCGCCGCCTGAACGCCGCCGAAGCCCGGCAGGTTCGTTATGTTCGGCCCGAGCTTGTCGCCGAAGTCGACTTCCGCGGATGGACGGCGGACGGGATCCTGCGGCACGCCTCGTTCAAGGCGCTGCGCGAGGACAAGCCGGCGCACGAGGTGGTGCGCGAATCGGAGCCCTCGAATTCGCCCAAGGCCAAGGAGAGCGCAGTGGAGCTCACCCATCCTGACCGGCTCTATTGGCCCGATGACGGCGTCACCAAGCAGGGGCTCGCCGACTATTACGCGGAAGTCTGGCCGCGCATGGCGCCGTTCGTCACGGGCAGGGCGCTCGCGCTGGTGCGCTGTCCCGACGGCGTCACGGGAGAGAAGTTCTTTCAGAAGCATGCCTGGAAGGGCGCGAGCTCCGCCATCGCGCCCGTCGAAGATCCGAAAGAGAAGGGCGAGCCGCTCATCAGCATCCGCGACCTCGACGGGCTGATCGCGCTCGTGCAGATGGCGGTGCTCGAGATCCATCCCTGGGGCTCCACGGTCGCCGATTGGGAGAGGCCGGACACGATCATCATGGATCTCGATCCGGGCGAGGACGTCGCCTGGGAGGCGGTGATCGAGGCGGCGGGCGAGGTCCGGCGGCGGCTCGAAGACGCCGGGCTCGCCGCCTTCGTCAAGACCTCGGGCGGCAAGGGGCTGCACGTGGTCGCGCCGGTCAAGCCGAAAGCCGAGTGGCCGGCCGTCAAGGCGTTCACGAAAGGGATCGCCGACGCGATGGTCTCAGACAGTCCGTCGCGCTACGTCGCCACCATCGCCAAGGCCAAGCGGACGGGCAAGATCCTCATCGATTATCTCCGCAACCAGCGGGGCACGACGGCGGTCGCCGCCTATTCGACGCGGGCGCGCCCGGGCGCCGCCGTCTCCATGCCGCTCGACTGGGACGAGCTCGGGCCGGAGATCGGGCCCGCCCACTTCACCGTCGTGAACGCGCCCGCCCGGCTCGCCGCGCTGGCGCGAGACCCCTGGGAAGGCTTCCGCGCAGCCGAGGCGCCGATCGAAGAAAGGAGACGGCCGAGACGAGCGGGTAGCGCCGGCGGGGGAACAGGCTCGACCGCGGCCTCGGGCCGGGAAAAGACGGACACAGAGACCCGAGGAACCAGGCTCTAGTGAGGTCTTCCCGGTCGCGCCTACGCGCTCCATCGGTTGTCCGAGAGGATGCCGTCTTTCGACGAGCTATGGAGCGCGGCTGAAGCCGTGGCCCTCCCCGCCGTTCCCATCGCGGAAACAAGCCTTTTCAAAGGCTTCCGGCGCCATTTCCATCGCGCCCATCGGCGCATCGTCGCTGGGCCCGGCGGCGGCTCCGCCATTCCCGTCGCCGAATTGAGCCTTGTCAAGCCTTTGCGGCGCCATTTCCATCGCGCCCGACGCCGCCGGCGCGGATCCGATGTCGGCCGGCGCGGCGAGAGCGAGCGGCGCCTGCGCCGGCGGCGCGAGGCGCTCCGGCCGAACCCGCTTGTCGTCGGCGTTGGGAAAGAAGCCGTGATAGCGATCCATCTCGCTCACGAGCCTGATCACCCGGTCGACCGCCTTGAGATCGCCCTTGAGCATTTCGCCGCAGGCGACGAACATCGCCTGGTTCAGGCGGCTGATTTGCAGGGCCAGATAGTCCGCAGGGGCCGACGGGGCGTGCCGGGCGAGGATGGTTTTGACCAGGATCTGCATCCGCCTGAGCGTCACCCCTTCGGCCGCGGCGAGCTCGGCCGTCGAAAAACCCCGGTTGAGCAAGTCGACGATCCGTCTTTCGCGCGCGCCCTTTTTTCGCCGCGCCTTCCGGCGGGCTTCCATTGACCGGTCGCGGCGGGGCGCCGGCGGCTGCGGGACGGCGTCTTCCGATTTCGCCATGGGCGACTCGCTGCTTGGGAACGAAACGAGAACAATGACACGGAATTCGCCCGCTGGCAAGAGAATTCGCAACAATTGCGAATGACCGTGTTATTTCAAGCTACTGCGCCGGCCGGAGCGCCCCCGGGTTCGACTCCTACCAGGTTCGACCATCGCGATAGCGCAAACTCCGACCGTTCAATATTGGTCGAACAGCCGGATGCCGCCCGAAACCCTTCACCGAAGCGCGCATTCACCGCTGCTGTCGCGAACCGGCGCAAAGGGCGGAGAGCGCGCGCGCAGGGGTCGCCTCCGGAAGGACCGGAGTCTGGGCGAAAGCGGGCATTCCAGTGCAAGCCCGAAATAGGTCAGCGGATCGTCCGTCGCGGGAACATTCGAGTAGGCCTGTCTATCAGCCCTCGTCGGCGCGCGGCATCAGATTCGCTTCTCCAAGGTCTGCGCCAGTTCGGCGATCCGGGATTCGGGCTGGCGGCCGATCACGACATATCCGCGCCCATCCCGAGACCATGTCGCAAGCTGCAATCCCTCGCGCTTCTCGAGTCGCATGGGAAAATCCGCTTCGCCATTGGCGATGACGCAAAAGAGAACCGGGGCGCCGTCTGGATCAACCAATGCGATCGCCGCCAACGGCGATCCCTTAAACGACAGCAAGAAGGCCACGCTGAATCGCAGGCCGGGAAGCGCCATGGTCTCGGGCGTCAAGTTCGCTCCCACTTTCCCGCCCATGAGGGCCAGTTCCTGCGCCTCCAGCGAGGCATCGGGCGGAGGAGGGAACGTCAGGTTCGTGTAGAGGCTCGTGTAGCCGGCGACGGCGGACAGCCAATCGTTCTTCTCCCCGGGCCTAGCGAGGCTCCAGGCGATCCACGCAGCCAAGCCGGCGGCCAACAGGCCGACGACAAACCCCGCTGCGAGTTCGCGAAAAGCAATGCTCTGGCGGGAGGAGGAAGCCGGGCGCGCCACCGCTTCCAATGGAAGGGCCGCCCTGAGCCGGGAGAGCGGCGCCCTCTCAAGCAGTGCGTCGAAAGATGCGGAAACGGGCGCGCCCGCCTCGCGCAGCGCCTCGTAACGCCGGCGCAGCCCCTCGTCCGCCGCCAATTGAGCGAGCAGGAGGCTCTTCGCCTCTTCGTCGAGCTCGTTGTCGATTAAGGCGACGAGCTGTGCGTCATCTACGGTCATTTGAAGGAAGCGGCTCCTCCACTATCTTAAGCTGGCCAACGCCGACCGGGCCGCCGCGAGACGGCCTGCCACCACGTCGACCGGAATCGCGAGCGCGGTCGCCGCCTCAGCGTAGCTGTAGCCTTCGCCGTAGACCAGCAGCGCCGTCTCTCGCTGCGCCTCGGGCAGCTGTCCGATCAGTTTCAACACTCGGTCAACGAGAATGTTCGCGTCGATCTGGAAACCTCCGTCATTCGACGCCGTGCCGTCCGCGCCGACGAAACCCCTTGCCTCGCGGATGCGGCTCGGACGAACTTCGTCGAGCCAGATCGAGCGAAGCAGGGCGAACAGCCAGCGGTCGAGCCGGGCGCCTGCAGGGAATTGGTCCGCGCGCTCGATCGCACGCCGGCATGCGGCCAACGCGAGGTTTTCGGCGACGTCGCTCGCACCCGACAGCACCAGCCCATAGCGCCACAGGCGCGCAAGACATGGTTCGAGCCCCTGGCGCACCTCGCGTCGGCTGGCTTCGCTCATGGCGGCCTTCTCAGCACATTGCAGGTCAGGCGACGATGCGCGCTATCCTCCCTTAAACATTCGAGGAGGCGGAATTATTCGCCGACTGCCGGCTTCAGCTATCTTCAATCTTAGCATGAAATCGCGCAGGTGGCGTGACAGAAGGGCGCAAGGCGGCTGATCAGCATCTCACCGACGAAATCCGCCCGGGTCGAAGGCCGGTCTGAGCTTCCAGCCGTCCAGCCGTTCAAAATAGAGGATCCGGCTCCGTGCGTTTTCCTCGATATTGAAGTTGGCAGCTCGCATCCATTGGACCCTCTGCCACGCCTCGTTCCCCGCTACGCCTCCTCCGAAGCCACCGGCCCTACGATGCCTCTCGCACGTGCGCTGGTCGTGGCGGTAAGTCCCAACTGGGATCCAGACACAACCAAAGCATTGAGATCGTTGGAATGCCGCGCCGAGAGCATTTGGGCCTGGCGAGATCGGCAAAGGCTCGAACTGCTAAAAAATAGTTCATGCAGCATCCATCGGAGCGTAAGGAGGAATAACGCATAGCAACCCTATATTGCGCCCGAGGACTTCAGCGCTTCGAGGGATGGCCCAAGTGGAAGAGAAGTGGAAAAATCGGTGCGGTGGCTGGCTTGCGGAATGTTTAGGGCCTGAAGCGCGGAAACGATGGATAACGACGCACAACTGGTTGCGCTACTGGACGGCGAGCTCGATGCGCATGCCAGCGCGCAACTGATAGCTCGTATCGCGACAGACCCCAGTCTGCGGAACCGCTATAGCGATCTTCGAGAGGCCGGAATCTCGATCGCGGCATCGCTCGACGCGCTACTTGAACGAGCGCCGCTCTCTAAGCTCCTCGCTACCTTACGCCAATAACGCCGACCTCTACTGTGCGCGGCATCATACCGATGGCTGAGGCCGCTGCTGGTAGTGTAGTCGCGTAAGTCGCTACGCCGCACGCATCTCAAGTGAGTGGGAGGTCCGCTTCGGTGAAGGCTATTTCGCGCTCGCAATGAACCCAAGTGCTGTTCGTCGTCTTCACCCTCGGCGCAGCAGCGCGGCAGGCTCGCGGAGCCCAGATGCCGGCACGTTGAGCGGGTGGCTGCGATGCCCAAGGCTCGGCGACGCCGAACCCGCGCGAAGCTGCGTCGGTCGCGGCGGCATGAATCGCCGCGACCCGGTCGTCAGTCGCATACTGCGCACGCCGACGTTGACGCCGGACTTAAAGCCGGAGCGCGCAGAGCCCAGAGACGGCCTAACTCACCATCGCCCGGAGTGCGTGGCCCCCGCGAGGTTGGTCATCGACGGACCCGGCGCGAAGGTCGGCGACAGCTCGCCGAACAGGCCGTGGGATTCGTGCGCCAGGCCCGCAGTGAACAGGATGTTGTCCCCGCTGGCCTTGAGCGCCCAGAGATCGGTTTCGTGGAAAGGCTGGCCATTGGGCCTGTCCAACTTGCCGAGGTATTGATCTGTCGTCGGATTGAAGATGTTGATGGTGCCGTCGCCGAAATTGCCGACGAGCAAGTCGCCGGACCATTCTCCAAACCCTTTTGGCGCGATCGCAAGCCCCCAAGGCGAATTGAGCGGGCCGTGCGACGCGACGCGCTGGATCAGGCTCCCATCCAGATTGAACTCGTCGACGAAGCCGTGGCCGGGGCCGGCTACGTCGTCGTGCCGGGAGGCGTCCTGCTGCGCAAACGTGACGAACAGCTTGCCGTCGAGAACTTGAACGTTGAACGGCGCGTATCCCTCCGGGACGGTCGGATCGGTGAAGCTCTTCACCAGCTGGAACTTCGAGTTGAACATGTCGACCGAGCCGTTGCGGAAGTTGGCGGCGTAGAGAAAAGTGCCGTCCTTGTCCGTGCCGATTGCGAGCCCCTTGTAGACGGCGCCGTCGCCCGGACTGCCTCCCTGAGAATTATTGACGGCGATGACCGAGCTACCGGGATTGACGGACGGATTCCACCCGGAGATCGTGCCGTCTTCGGTGGCGAAGATGAAAATGGCGGGCGCGGTCACGCCGTTTTGCGAAATATCGAATCCGTGCGTGTTGTTGAAGACTTGGCCCGTGGGGGTCCCGGCCGCGGTCGATCCAGGCGGCCCGGCGATCGCGACCTGGCCGTCCTTCGCGCCGTCGCCGTTGTAGAACGTTGTCACGCCGGCATTGTTGTCCGATATCCAGAAAGGCCCTGTGGGTGTGGGGGAAGATATTCCCCAAGGGTTGATCAGGTTTGGGTCGATGGTCTCGGCTGGCACGGTCCCGTCGGAAACCAGGTTCGTCTGCTTGAACGAATTGCCGTTGACGATATCGTCGCCCAGAAGTTCAGCTACGCTGGCGGTCATTGCAAACCTCCTCATGCCTGTGGGTCCTCACCGCTTCACAGCGGCGGCGATTGCAGAACACGTGGGCGGGCCGGCCTATTCGAGCTGTGCCCTTAAATTCGCACTGCCGCTTTTGAAGGGATCGCGCGCGACCGCTCAAAGGCCGGCGAAGTTCGCGATCGATATGGCGCCGCTGCGCTTGGCTATCGAGCGCCTTTGCATCCCCTCGAGCCAACCAGCCGCGAAACCAGCAAACGGAGAGCCGCGCCGACGCGGATTCGACAACGAGCCCCGCAACCCGCCGATGAAATGAACGCCAAAGCAGCAATCTATTGCTTGGCTACTACAATCGTTTCCAGCACAGCGAATTCGCCGAGCACCTTGACCTGCATGGCGGAGTTGACGGCCCAGTAATCGCCAGCTACTCGCGTGTAGTCTGTCCGTCAATCGTGGTCGCGATTTCCCCGCCCAATAAATGCGCCACGTAGAACCCGCGCAGCGGTATCTCTAGCGCTGTATTTCCCTGAATGCTAACGTGGACCGGCTGGGCCGCCCCTCCTTTGCAGGGGTCGCAATTTTAGCATCGAATTCAGGCTTAGCTTCCACCATCTGTTTCGAAGACGGTCCGCGAAAAGGCGCCTGATGGGTCGGGCGTGAAGAGATCTCACAAGCGTCGCGCTTTGGGGCATCGCCTCGGTCGCCGCCAACCCAATCGTCACCCCGGCGCCTACCACCCAACAAAACAAATGCCGCGGCATGAGGGGGCTTCTCCCTCTGTGAATGATTATTTATTGAACGAGATGAAACCGCCTCTGATGTGAATTTATGTAAGCGCCACGAATGGCCATGCCCGAACACGGAAAAAGTTCACGGTCCACGTGATCCACGCGCGCTGGCCGAACAAACTTGGCCGCAAACCATCCTGCTCGCCTGCTCCACGCCTACCCTCCCGGCGACAACATGCTTCGCCAAGCGACATCGCCTTCGGGATCGGTATGGGGAACGGCCTGGGACGCGCTCACGGCTAGAACCGGATCGCGCCCATCCGGGCCGCTTGCGCAACCGCCTCCGTCCGTCCCTCCGCATCAAGCTTGTCGAACAGCGAGGCGATATGGAATTTCACCGTGTGGACCGAAATGCCGAGCGTGCGTGCGATCACCTTGTTGGACGCGCCTTCCGCCAGCAGCGCCAGCACGTCGAGCTCGCGCGGCGTCAAGGTCAGGTCGGACTCAACCGCCCTGCCTCGCGCGTCGACCACCACAACATCCGCCAACTCGCCCGGCGCAGCCAGGCGCACGCCGGGAACGTCCGCGAGTAGCGCCGCGAGCCGGTCGGCGAGCGCCGGCTCGTCGATCTCAATCGCGACGGCGATTGCGGACGGCGACGCATCCGTCATTGTGCTTGCGGCTTCTCGCCAATGGTCAGCGCGAGCTCGATCGGCTCGCCCGCCCGCCTCAGCGAGAGCCTGACCGTCTGGCCGACGCTGTCCGGTCCGAGTGCGCGCATGAGGCGATGGAAGCCGCGGATCGGCTCGCCGTTCCATGCGACGATGACGTCGCCCTGCCGGACGCCTGCGCCGGCGCCGGGGCCGTGAGCGTCGACGCTCAGCGCCATCAGTCCGACGCCCTCGCCGTCGAGGTTCACCGGGTGCAGGCCGAGGCCCAGATAGCCGCGCGCCACCCTGCCCTTGGCGAGGAGGGTTTCCGCCGCGCGGTCGACCGTCGCGAAGGGGATGACGAGGGTGCGCCGCCGCGGGCCGAACACCGCCATGCCGAAGGCGCAACCGTCGGCGTCGAGCGCGAGGCCGCCCTCGCTCGAGCGCCTCAGGTTCGCGCTGAGTTCGATGCGCGCGTCGATCAGCCCGCCGCGCATGCTGCGCCATTGCGCGCCGGCGTAGGAGACGACTCCGAGCGACGCGAACGGGCGGCCCTCGTGCGCGCCGACGACGAGCGCCAGCGCCCCGGCCGCGACGCCTTGCGCGGCCAACGGCGCCTGTGGCAGCTCGGTGCGCTGAAGCCGCAAGAGAGCCACGTCGGTCGACGGATCGCGCCCGACGAGCTCCGCTGTGGCCGACGCCCCGTCGTGGGCGACGATCGAAATGTCGCGGTCGTCGGCGAACGCGTCCTCCGCGGCGACGACGAGGCCGGCTCGCCAGACGAATCCGGTCAATTCGCTGCTCTGTGTCTTGACGGTGACGACGCTTGGCGCGGTGCGGCGGACGAGGTCCGCGAGGGCTGCGGAAAAGACGCTCAACGGGTCTATGGTATCGGACATGAAAACTCTCCTTTCCGCCCCTAGATGTCGTCGCCGGCCCGCGCCGCCTACCTGCCCAGTTGGGCAGGAAGGCACAACGTTCATTGCCTTTCAGGCCTCTTTGAGAGAATCCGCGAAGAAACGAACTTAACAAGACCATACCGACGCCTGATCGAAGCGCGCGCTGAGGATGCAGCTTGATCCGAGCCCAGCCTGATCCTGCCGCCCGGCAAGGTCGGGGAAGGTCTCTAAAGGGCGGACTCCGGTCGTTCCCGAGGCGGCCCCTGTAGGCGCACTCTCCGCCCGAAGCGCGCATTCACCGCTGCTGTCGCGAACCGGCGCAAAGGGCGGACAGCAGTCGTTCGAGAAATCCTGTTGCGACCCAGAATTGACCGCCCGCTCAGCGCAGGTGTTCGCCGGCTGAACTCACCCTCATCGCTTGGAGCGGGTCGATAGCAATGCGGGCGGTCTCGGCCCCCGTCCTCGCGTCCCACAGCCGGATCGTCCCGTCGCTCGAGCCAGAAGCGAGCCGACCATCCGGGAGAAGACATAAAGTTCTGAGGCGATCAGCATGCCCCTTGAGACAGGCGGTCTCGGCCCCCGTCCTTGCGTCCCACAGCCGGATCGTCCTGTCTGCTGAGCCAGAGGCAAGCCGACCATCCGACAGCAGGCAAAGAGCGATCACTCTGGCGGCATGGCCCTCAATGCGGGCGGTCTCGGCCCCGGTTTTCGCGTCCCACAGCCGGATCGTCCCGTCTCCTGAGCCGGAGGCAAGTCGACCAAGCGGTACGGGGCAAAGAGCACTCACCCGGCCACCGTGAAACTCGATACGGTTGGTCACCGCGCCGGTCCTAGCGTCCCACAGCCGGATCGTTCCGTCGCTGGAGCCCGAGGCGAGCCTACCGTCCGCGAGAAGACACAACGTATTAACGCTGTCCGAATGCCCCTCGAGGCGCGCGGTCTCGGCCCCGGACTTTGCCTCCCAGAGCCGGACCGTCCTGTCCGCTGAGCCAGAGGCAAGCCGACCGTCCGACAGCAGGCAAAGAGCGACCACTCTGTCGGCATGGCCCTCAATGCGGGCGGTCTGGGCTCCGGTTTTCGCATCCCACAGCCGGATCGTTGCGTCTCCTGAGCCAGAGGCGAGCCGACCGTCCGCGAGAAGACACAAAGCATTGACGCCGTCAGTATGGCCCTTGAAACGGGTGGTCTCGGCCCCCGTCCTTGGGTCCCACAGCCGGATCGTTCCGTCGCCGGAGCCGGAAGCGAGCCGACCATCCGACAGATAACAAAGAGCCCATTGAGGTTGTCGCGTCAAGTTGTCCGACATTCGCACAAAGTCCGCTATCGCGTTCGCGCGGCGTTAGGTGATACTCAATGTATTCAAGCAGCAACGATCCCAACCAGGATATGGACTCCGTCTGGCGTGATCGCCGCACTGGCGGAGCAATCGGCATTATCTGCCTGGCTCAAGACTTCAGAAAGGTCGGTTTGGGACTGACCTCAAACCACCCTGCCGAGTATACGCAAGTAGACAGCGACTTCTGGAAAGAGTGGCTGTGCAATGTGGCGAAAAAGTGGGTGTCCCGATGTTAACTGACGACTTGCTGTTTTCGTGCAGTAGTTACCGCAATCCCGCACGGACTAGAATTTCATCTGCGGAACTGCAAAACCTTTTGAAAATCCGGATCGCCCCGCTGAAGCAGGTTTTTGGTTCAACTCCTGACCTTACGGTGTCATAAAATAAGCGCCTGAAAGGCTGGGGTCTCAAGGCAGCTGGGACATCTTGGGAGTTCGCGAGCGAGGGCGGCGGCCAATCGCCGTCGCGGGTCGCGATAAGGGTGTCCGTAGGCCTGTGGCCTGCTCAATTCTCGCACCCTGCAAAGTCCGCATGGGTCGACTCCGGACAACGAGGGGCCGACACGGCCCTGCGCCAAAGGCTGAGCCCGTCCCCGCGGCAATCCGCCTCGCGCTCGGCGCCAGCGGATTGTCGGCCGGCGCGGCGAGAGGCGCGTCGATCCGCGGCGTGCGTAAGCGCGGCCCGATCTCCCGCACAGCGACGCCTTCGGCTATGATGACGGCCCGGGCGGCGGGGTCCGCGTCCGTCCATTGTATCGGCGAAAAGTCCGCCCTTTGGCTCAGGCGTCCACTCCCGATAGCGGCGCCTCCAGCGCCGCCGCGGCGGAGCGCAGCGCTTCGTCGAGCGTCGCGAGCGGCGCCCTGCGCCGCAGCGCGAGTTCGAGATGAGCCGCGTCGTAGAGGGTCAGGTCGAAGCGGTCGGCGAGTCGCAGGCTGGTCGTCCATGCATGCGCGTTCGTTTCCGGATCGACCGCAATCGGCAGATCTGCGAGATGGGCGAGCGCGCGGTCGCGAAACGCCGCGTCGATGGGCTCGCGGCGCATCGCCATCCGAAGTCCGTTCGCGACCTCGAAGCCGCCACAGGGTCGGCGAGGCGCCTTTCTTCACGTCTCGGTCCAGGACCGCGTCGATCGCCGGGGCGCCTCGTCCTCGAAACACCACGAGAGCGTAACCGAAGCGTCGATGACGACGCTGACGACCGGCGATCGGAGCTCCTGCAGCTTTTTGCTTCGCCTTAACGCTGGTTTGCCCAACTCGTTCTTGACCCCCGAATCGGCAGGCCCTTAAGATGTCGTCAAAAATCCCCCGGAAACGACAAGGATACGCCGAGATGAACGAAGCCGCGCATCCGACGCGAGGCCATCCGCCGGCGCCGGGACTGCTGCTGCAATTGCTCGAGGCGCGGGCGTTCTGGGAACATTACGCGACCTTCGTGATGTGGCCGGCGTGGAGCATCGCGGCCGCCGGCGACGGGCATCCGGTGCTGGTGCTCCCGGGCCTCGCCGCCGGCGACGCCAGCACGGCGCTTCTCCGGCGTTTCCTGCGCTCGCGCGGCTACGCCGTTTCAGGCTGGGGACAGGGCCTCAATCTCGGGCTCAGAGAGGGCGTTCTCGAGCGGGCGCACGACAAGCTGCGCGAACTCTATGCGGAGCACGGCCGGGCGGTCAGCCTGATCGGCTTGAGCCTGGGCGGCCTCTACGCGCGCGAGCTCGCCAAGCATTCGCCCGAGATGGTGCGGCTCTGCATCTCCCTGGGCTCCCCCTTCACCGGCCACCCGCGCGAGACCAACGCCTGGCGGCTCTACGAGCTCGCCAGCGGCCACAGGATCGACTGGCGCGATTTCCATGGTTCCCTGAGGGCCGCTCCGCCGGCGCCCACGACGTCGATCTGGAGCCCGACCGACGGCGTCGTGGCCTGGCGCTGCTGCGTGGAGACCCGGCGCATCCTCGCGGAGAACATCGTCATCGATTCGAGTCACCTCGGCCTCGGCGCGCATCCGGCGGCGCTCTACGCGATCGCCGACCGGCTCGGCCAGCCGGAAGGGCAGTGGGAGCCCTTCCACCGTGACGGCTGGCGACGCTTGGTCTACGGCGACCCGACGAGAAGGCAGGCAAGAGGCGAATCGCACGCCCTTCCCTCCGCGGCGCCGGCGACCGAGAAAGCCTGATCCTCCGCCCGATCGCCGCTACGTATCGTTCGCCCCGTGGTTCCGGTCGTATGGAAAACGGTCGCCCAGGCGTTCTCGTCGAAATCGGGGAATCCGACGTCGCAGGCGGTGGGCAGGTCGGCGAGCATCTGGCCGAGGTTCTGCGTGACCTGCCGCTCGAGACGCGTCGGCTCCGGCTTCGGTCGCTGTTCGTCCTTGCATGGACGTCCGCGCTTGCGCGGCGGCGCGGGAGCGGCGAGACCGCACGGTTCACAGCCAGGCGCGGGCGAAGTTCTGGAACGCTCGCGCGCGGTGCGACAGGGCGAGCGACCCGTCAGGCGGAACGCCATGCTTCTCCTCGGCCGACATCTCGCCGAAGGTCCGTTCGTGGCCGTCGGGCCTGAAGATGGGATCATAGCCGAAGCCGGCCGTTCCGCGCGGGGGGAAGACGAGGATCCCGTCGACCCGGCCCTCGAAAACATCAACCCGGCCGTCCGGCCAAGCGAGCGCCAGCGCGCTGATGAAGTGCGCCCGCCAGGGTTTTGGCGCGCCGCTCGCGCGCAGCTCCGCCTCGACGCGGCTCATCGCGGCCCGGAAGTCCTTGGCCCGGCCCGCCCAGCGCGCGGAGTAAACGCCGGGAGCGCCCCCGAGCGCCTCGACGCAGAGTCCGGAATCGTCGGCGAGCGCCGGCTCGCCCGAGGCGCGCGCCGCCGCCGCGGCCTTGAGCGCGGCGTTGTCACGGAAAGTGAGGCCGGTCTCGTCCGGCTCGCCGAGGCTCAGCTCCGCCGCGCCGACGGCCGCGACGCCATGGGGCGCGAGAAGCTCGCGGATTTCCCGCAGCTTCCCGGCGTTATGGGTCGCAGCGACGATCCGCGCCGGCAGAGGGCGCTCCGAGAAGGCCGGTTGATCAGGAGCTCATTGGGCCACGATTTTGTAACGTTGTCCGGCGGCGAGCGGAGCGCCGCGTTCGAGGCCGTTCAGGATCAGGAACTGGTCCAGCGCCTGCGGCAGGAACGCCATGCGCGCCGCCATTGTTTCGGGCGTATCGACGCTTCCCGCCGTGACGATCTTGATCGACTGCGCCGCAGCCAGCGCCGAATCCCGCGCGTTGATGAGACGAAACGACTGAATCGAAGCGCGGTAGCGCTCGTCGACTTCCGGAGACAGGGTATGGGCGGCGAAGATCAGCCGGTAGAGCCGGCCGTTGAGCCGCACCGCGCCGAGCCGAAAGCTCCACTGGTCGCCCTTGGCGACCGCCGTCGCCGCATCGAGACCGCCGATCCGCATGGCTTCGACCTGGGTCGTCTTGACGCCGTCGATCCAGCCGGAGGCGATTGCGTCCGGGACGGAGGTCGCATCGGCGATCGGGATGCTGTCGAGGCGGAGCGCCTGGCCGCCCGCTTCGCCGACTCCGATCAGGGCGGCCGGCTGGTTTTCCAGGGTGAACCCTTCGGGAGCTTCGAAGGCGAAGCCGATCTTCGAGTGGACGAACGTGGTTCCCCGAACGATCCCCTGGGAGGGGTCATCGCCAAAGGCGAGGCCGTCGATCGCGGCGAGGTAGGCGTCCCGGCCGGTCGCTCTGGCGCCGGGCGGGCCGATCTTCTGCGCCTCGGCTTCGGCCCGCGCGACGCGCTCGGGCGTCGACGGATGGGTCGCCATCATGTCCGGCTGGCCGGCGTTTCCCGCTCCCGAGATCGACGCCCTGAGCGCGCTCCATTCGCCGAGCGCGGTGAGGAACCTCGCCGCGCCGTAAGGGTCGTAGCCGGCTCTGCCCAGATCTTTGATGCCGATCTGGTCGGCCTCGAACTCCTGCTGGCGCGAAAAGCTGGCGATCGACAGTTTGGAGCGCGCCTGGACCTCGTCGTCGGCCTCGGCGTGCTCCAACACCTGCGCGTTTACCCGGGTGAAGAGCGCGGCCGTCTTTTCGAACTCGGCCCGCTGCGCGGCGTGGCGGGCGGTGACATGCGCAATTTCGTGCGCCATCACCGCGGCGATCTCGGACGTGTCGTCCGCGAGCGCCAGCAGGCCGCGGGTGACGAAGATGTCGCCCGAGGGAAGCGCGAACGCGTTGACGATGGGCGAGTTGAGCAAAGTCACGCGATAAGGCTGAGCGGAGGCGTTCGTCGCCGGCGCCAGCTTGAGAAGGATTCCGTTGAGGTAGCCCTCCACCGCCGGCGCCCGGTATTCGCCGCCGAAGGCCTGCATCAACCGCTTGCGTTCCGGGTTCGCCGGAGCGGTTTTGTGCGCTTCAGCCGCCGCGGGCGCGACATTTGCGGGCGCAGGCGGGGGGTCGATCGAGGCGCAGGAGGCAAGGCCGAGACACAGGGCGCCCGCCGCCAGGGCAAGGACGCGCCGGCAAAATCCCGCTCCGCCGGCCGATGGCCTCAGGTTTTCGACGGCCCCCTCGCTCATGGACGCGGCTTGGCTACTCCCTGCGCGTCGGAGCGACGCGGAAACTCTATCATCGCGGACTCGCTGATCTCCAGTCTGAATCCAAACCGGTCGTCGAGGACGCCCCGCGCCCGGATGGTCCGCCCAGCCAGGTCGCCTAGGGAATGGCCTGCGTCCGCCAGCGCCTTCTCCAGCTTGCGTGCGACGACGATCGTCGGACCATCATGGGGAGCGAGATCAAGATAAATGCGCGAGCGCCCAAAGCCAACCCTGCGCACGCGTCCCTCGACCACGACGAGTTGCCCGGTGCGTCGGCGCAGCGCCGCCGTGGCGAACGACGGGATGACGGCATATTCCGCGTCGCGCCAGATTCCAAGGCCGGCGCGGCGCGCGCCGTCCTCGACGGCGAGCCGGGCGGCCGCGCAATCGCGGGTCTCGATTTCCGGCCTGACGCGCGCGTACCCCGCCCGCAGCAGCGCCGAGGCAATCGACCCGCCCGCGGCTTCCGGGGCGCCCGCGGCGCCGGGGGCCGAAAGGTCGGCGACCGTGCGGTCCCAGCGGTCCGTCCCGCTGGCCAGGAGGTCGAGCTCCGCTTCGCGGCCGACGAGGCGAGCCATGAGAAAGTCGCGCGCTTTTCTGGCGATCTCGGGGTCGCCGCGCTCCGGCGCCGGCATGTCCAACCCGCCGAGCCTGACCAGCCTGCCGTCGGCGAGCGCGATGTCGAGCCGCTCGTCGACGGCGACGACCTGAACCGCCCCGGCCGGCGATCCGCAGTCGCCGAAAGCGAAGGAAGCAAAACCCAGTCCCGCGCCGATCGCCCCGATCCTGACGGTCGCCTTGGCGGCGAAGCGCAAGCGTTCGCGAAACCGGTGCGCGAAGCGGAAATCCATGCTATGGCCCTCCTCGCCACGAGGACGCGCCCCGTCGCGCTCCTCTGGAGACAGGCGCATTGGGTCCCGGTAGCTCAGCAGGATAGAGCACAGGTTTCCTAAACCTGGGGTCGCAGGTTCGAGCCCTGCTCGGGACGCCATATGGCGAGATAACCCCAGCCGTCCGACGGCGAGAGCGCCTAAAACGCATGTGGCGAGGTCACGCCCTCTTTTCCAACTCAAACTACTTATTGCATGTTCGGAATATTGGCGAACAGCCCCATTTGTTCACCGCAGCCAAGGCCGCAAGCATGACGCCGAGCACGATGGCGACAAAGATAAAGAAAGCGCGGATTTGCCTTCGCCATTCGCGGCGCTCGATGGCCGCCAGCTCCTCGTGCGATTTAGGTGGCCCAGTCACGCGCATGGAGGCGCCCCACAACATGAGGGGAACTTACGAGCTCGGAAAACGGAATGCGAGTTGACGCGCCTCTTGCGTGGCGGCAGGCGGCGCATTGCGGCGGTTCCGGCCTTTGAGCCGACATCGCGGACGCGCGTAAGATGAGAAACCGACAAGTGCGCCGCTATTCGCCGCCCGCCGCCCAGTTCGCGCGCCGGCTTCTCGCCCTTATGGCTGAAGCCGGGTTCAGAGCCACGGGGGGGACAGGCGGAGAAAAAGCTGTGGACCGTCGCTGCGGCCCCTCGCGCTGTGAACGTTTGTCTACTAAGGCTCAAAACCCGTTGCACTTTCCTCCCGAACTGGCCGCGTCCGGTCTCGCAGTCTGGACGCGGACCCTTTTTGGGCCTGTTGCGCATCGACGCCGGTCATCGTCGACCGGGGACCGCATGGGGCTTGGCGAGAGCTGAAACAACGCTACGAAATGCCACGTGAGACACGAAGGCCGATTGACGCCGGTCGGCCCTACTGACCGAGGTCAGGCCGGCCCCGGAGCCTTGCCAGGCTTTCGACCAGAACCACGATGCGGTTGCGGATCTGTGCGCTCTCAATCCCCACAAAAGCCCTGATTAAGCGGCTCCCCTCCTCGGGCGAGGCGGGAAAGGAGTTCTCGAACCTTGTCGGCTCGGTCGTCGTCGGTTCGCGTCAAGCGTTCCTGGACGAGATCCTCTTTCACCGCTGGGATATGCGCCATCATGTCCTCCAAACTCAGGTCCGTGCAGGATGCGCCTCGAAAGTCGATCGCAACTTTCTGCGTTGATTTTGTGTTGACCTCGGTTGCGACCGCGGAAGTATCGCCTGACTTGCAACTCTCTCACCCACAATCATTACGTGCAGGCTTGAGATCGCCCATGAACTTAACTTCTGTTTTCAAGCTGGAGCGATGTCAAGTTCGTTTAGGTATGGACGGCCATTTCTCATTCTGAATTTGGATACAGCCTGATGTTCACAATATGATCTCGCCTGGCTGCGCCGTTGTCTTGAGGATAAATTATAGTTTACCACCCTCTGCAAGCCTTGAGCACCAGTTGCGTCCGCAGTCGGTTCGCCGGTGTGAGAGAAGACAGGCAACGGCGGCGACCGACATTGAGGTCGCGCCCGACCGCTGAAGAAACGCCAATCAGGCAACCTCCGAAAGCATGACCCGGACCGCCCCCCGAACGCGCCGCCCGTTCCTTCACACAGCTGTCATCCGCGCCCGCGATAGAGAGGAGATTCATCCGCCCGGGGAGCCGATCGCATGACCGCCGCAACCGATTATCCGGCGCCGCTCGCCGCCGCGGTCAAACCGCACCTCGACCACGCCCTCGACCCGAGGATGGCGTTGATCTTCCTGGGCGTCCTGGCGGGCGGCCTCTTCTACATGGCCTATTCGATCTACTCGGACGTCTCCGCCACCGGCGGCGGGCCGACGACGATCCTGCCCTTCATCCTGCTCGGCCTCGCCATGGTGATCGCGCTGGGCTTCGAGTTCGTCAACGGCTTCCACGACACCGCCAACGCCGTCGCAACCGTCATCTACACCCACGCTCTGCCGGCGCAGGCCGCGGTCGTCTGGTCGGGCTGCTGGAACCTCCTCGGCGTGCTTGCCTCGAGCGGCGCCGTCGCCTTCGGCATCGTTTCGCTGTTGCCGGTCGAGCTCATTCTTCAGGTCGGCTCGGCCGCCGGCTACGCGATGGTGTTCGCGTTGCTGATCTCGGCGATCGTCTGGAACCTCGGCACGTGGTGGCTCGGCATCCCCGCCTCGAGCTCGCATACGCTGATCGGCTCGATCGTCGGCGTCGGCGTCGCCAACGCGCTGATGCGCGGCGTGGATGGCACGTCCGGGGTGGACTGGGACCAGGTGGTGAAGATCGGCGAGGCCCTGCTGTTCTCGCCGCTGTTCGGATTTGTCCTCTCCGCGCTGCTCCTCATGCTGATGAAGCGGATTGTCCGCGCGCCGCAGCTCTATCAGGCGCCGGCGACGAGCGCACCGCCGCCGCTGTGGATCCGCGGCCTGCTCGTCCTCACCTGCACGCTGGTCTCGTTCTTCCACGGCTCGAACGACGGCCAGAAGGGCATGGGCCTCATCATGCTGATCCTGATCGGCGTCGTGCCGACGGCCTACGCGCTCAATCGCGCGCCGCCGGCGGGGCACGCCGACGCCTTCATCGCCGCCGCCCATGACGCCTCGAAAGTGATCGAAGCGCATGGCGCCGGATACAACATCATCGGCGATCCGCGTCCCGCGGTGACGGAGTACATCCACGCCCATCAGATCTCCGAGGGAACCTATCCCTCGCTCGCGGTGCTGGTGAAGGAGATCAGCGACTCGGTCCAACAGTACGGCTCGGTCGCCAGGACGCCGCTCGACAAGGTGCAGAACGCCCGCAACGACATGTATCTCGCCTCCGAGGCCTTGCGCGTCCTGAGCAAGGACAAGGAGAGCGAGCTCAGCGCCGAGGAAAAGAAAGAGATCGGCGAGTTCAAGAAGCAGCTCGACTACGCGACGAAGTTCATTCCATTGTGGGTGAAGATCTGCGTGGCGATCGCGCTCGGCCTCGGAACGATGATCGGCTGGAAGCGCATCGTCGTCACCGTCGGCGAGAAGATCGGCAAGACCCACCTGACCTACGGCCAGGGCGCCGCGGCCGAGCTCATCGCCGCCGCGACGATCGGGGCGGCCGACGGTTTCGGCCTGCCGGTCTCGACCACGCACGTGCTCTCCTCCGGCGTCGCCGGCACGATGGTCGCCAACGGCTCGGGCATGCAATGGTCGACGATCCGCAGCATCGCGATGGCCTGGGTCCTGACCCTTCCCGCGGCGATGATCCTGTCCGGAGCGCTGTTCTTCATCTTCCGGCACGTGTTCTGATCGCCCCAAAGGGCGTCGGGAAGAACGCCTCTTTCCACGGCCTATGGCCGAAGAAGAGCCTGCTGCCGGGCTTGACCGGAAGGCCGCCTGTCGAGGCGATCGCGCCTTTCGGCGGATGCTCGTCAAGCCCTTCGAGAGAGCGGCGCCCCCGCCGGACAGACAGCCAAGTCCAGCCTCCGTCGGCTTCGCGAGATCGACCCCGTGTCCGGGCCGACCTGAAACCATCCGCTCTAGTGGAACAGCTTGAGGGCGTTCTCCAGCGTTCCGTAGATGCCCCACAGCAGCGGAATCCCGACGAATCCCCATGCGAGCGCCAGGTGTAGTGTGGTCGTCCCGCCCGTGGGGTTGTCAGCGTCTCTTGACATCCTCGCCTCCTTAACCGACGCCGATGACGTCGTCCGCGGTCTCCGGATTCATATGGTGGCGATCGTCGACCGCCTTGATCAGGAAGTTGCAGATGAAGCCGACCACCAGAAGTCCCGCCATGATGTACATGGTGACGTTATAGGCGTGGGCCTTCGGCACTCCGCTGTCGATCTGGTACTGCCTGATGTAGTTCACCAGAACGGGACCCAGCAGCCCGGCGATGGACCAGGCGGTGATGAGCCAGCCGTGGATCGCGCCGACGTAGCGGGTGCCGAACATGTCCTTCAGATAGGCCGGGACGGTCGCGAACCCTCCGCCGTACATGCTGATGATCACCAGGAAGCACAGGATGAAGAGGGCCAGATTCCCGGCGCCGCCGAAATACGGCACGAGGGAATAGAGCACGATGCCCAGCACGAAGAAGGCATAATAGGTGTGCTTGCGGCCGATATGATCCGAGATCGAGGCCCAGAAGAACCGCCCGCCCATGTTGAAAATGCTCAAAAGACCGACGAAGCCGCCCGCGGCTGCGGCGGTGACCCGGCCCGGAAACATCTCCTGGGTCATCGCCGACGCCTGGCCGAGCACGCCGATGCCCGCCGTCACGTTCATGCAGAGAACGACCCAGATCAGCCAGAACTGCGGCGTCTTCAACGCCTGGTAAACGTAGACGTCCTTCGTGGTGACGAGCTTCTTCGGCGTGGCCGGCGGAACGTAGTCAGCAGGCCTCCATCCCGCCGGCGGCACCCGGACGATCGCCGACCCGACCAGCATGAAGCAGGCGTAGACCAGCCCCAGGACCACGAACGTCTCTGCGACCCCGACATGGGTCGGCGTCGAAAAATGGCCCATGAGCCAGACCGAGAGCGGCGAGGCGATCATCGCCCCGCCGCCGAAGCCCATGATCGCCATGCCGGTCGCCATGCCCGGCCGATCCGGGAACCACTTGATCAGCGTCGACACCGGGGAGATGTAGCCCAGGCCGAGGCCAACCCCGCCCAGCACGCCGTAGCCGAGATAAACGATCCAAAGCTGATGGATCCAGACCCCGAGGGCGCTGACCAGGAAGCCGCCGCCAAAGCAGAGCGCTGCAGCGAACATCGCGCGGCGCGGACCGCCCTCCTCGACCCAGCGGCCGAACAGCGCCGCAGAGAAGCCGAGAACAAAGATGGCGATGGAGAAGATCCAACCGAGTTCGGTCAGCTTCCAATCGCCGGGAGCAGACTTTGTGATGCCGATCAGCCTGGTCATCGGGAGATTGAAGACGCTGAACGCGTAAACCTGGCCGATGCACAGGTGGATGCAAAGCGCCGCCGGCGGCACCATCCACCGGCTGAACGCGGGCCTCGCGACCGAATGGCTTCGGTCCAGAATCGACGTGACACTCATCGAGCGCTCTCTCCCTTGCACGCTTGTTCAACAACCTTTAAAATTGCGCAACCCAAACAACTTGGCAATACGACTTTTATCCCTTCACTTTCGCAGAAATCGGGCGGCACGGGTTCAGATTCGTGTCATCGGCGTCGCAAGAAGGAGAGCGGTCGTCGCGGCTGAGGAGCCTATCCCCATGGCAGCAGCCGCACCCACCCGCCCTGAACGCAACCCTCCTCGTTGCGCTCAGCTTCCGCCGTACCACGCCACGGGCCGCGCGCGCCGCCGCGGGATGCGGATGCCGCACGCCTTCAGGTCCTCGAGCGCGAGATACATCATCGCGGTCATCAGCGCGTCGGAAGTGGCGTCGTGCTGATCGAGCACAGGCAGGCTGAGGTCGTCGAGGATGCTGACGAACCGCAAGTCGACCTCGGTTCCCGGCGGCGCGTCGCCGTACTTGCGCTCGTAGTAGGTCCCCGACACCTCGATCTGCGCGTTCGGCAGCCCGATGCCGATCAGGCGCCGCACGTGCTTGTTGAGCATCGCGACGTCGAATTCGAGGTAGAAGCCGACGAGCGGGCGCGAGCCGACGAAGCGCAGGAAGTCCGGCAGCACCTCGTCGATCGTCCGCCCCTGGGCGACGTCCTGCTCGCGCAAGCGGTGCACCTTGATGGCGCCCGGCTTGAGGCGGCAAGCCGGCCGGACGGTCGCCTCGAAGCGCTCGCTCGCCAGGATCCGGGCGCCGCGGATCCTCACCGCGGCGACCGCGACGATGTCGTCGTCTCGCCTGCTCAGGCCCGTCGTCTCGCAGTCGATCGACACCGCCTCGTCCGGCGGCGGCGGCTCGAACAGAAAGCGGTAGTCGGGATCGCGCAGCAGCCGTCGGGCGAGCTGTCGCCTGAGCGCGGCGAGCATCAGAACATCGCCAGATTGAAATGCCGGCGGACGACCTCGCGCAGCCTTTTCACCACCTGGAAGGAGTCTCGCAAGAGGTCGCGCTCCATGGTCGTGAGCTCGCCGGGCCTGACGAGGCTGGTCGAATGGGCTTCCGCGATCTCGGCGTCGAGCCTCAGCGTCATCAGAAAGCGCAGCGCCTGCGTCAGCTCGCGGGCGAACTGGGCGTCGAGGAAGCCCATCTCCGCGAGCCTCGCGATGCGCGCCGCCGTGCCGGATTCGTGCAGGCCTCTTTCCAGCGACAGCGCGCGCACCCCGTGCACGATCGGAAAGATCCCGCCCTTCTTCAAATCGAGCGCGTCGCCTTCCGCCTTCGAGGTGACGAGATTGTTGAAGAAGCCGATCGGCGTCGGGAAGGCGTCGATCGCGCGGGCGAACCGCGCCAGACGCACCCGCTCTCCGCGCATGAGATCAATCAGCTCCTGCTTGGCGGCGCGCAGGAGACCGGCGTCGCCGGCGGCCGCCTCCGCGTCATAGAAGATTGCGATGTTCATCGCCCCGTTCCCCTCGCCGAGCGCCAGCCACCGGCGGAAATCGTCAAAATATTCGTCGAGCGTCTTCGACCAGACGGGGTTGCGCACCATCACCTCGCCCGGACAGGGCGGAAAGCCGCATTGCGCGAGCGCGTCGAACACGTCGGCGCGAAATTTCTCGAGATCGGCCTCGGGCGCAGGGCGCGCGAGGATGAGCCCGTTGTCCTGGTCGGTGCGGAAAGTCTGCTCGCCGCGCCCCTCGCTGCCCATCACGATCAGGCAGCCGGATTCGCGAATCAGCTTCGGCGCGACGAGCGAGAAGAGCTTGGCGTGCAGATGGCGGTTGAGGTCGGAGACGATCTCGCACACGACGTCGATCTTCACCCCCTGATGGCGAAGGGTCTTGACCTGCGGATCGATCATGCGCGCCGCGCACGCGAGATCGGCGACCGACGAGGCGCGGTCGATGCGCCCGGCCACCAGCTGCGAATTGCCGGCGAGAAAGCTCAAGAGGTCGATGTCCTCGAGCACGCCGATGAATTCGCCGTCCGCGGCGACCGCCACGCGCCGCTTGTTGTGCTTGGCCATCTTGAGCAGCGCGGTCGAGACGAGATCGTCGGGCGCGACGCAGACGACCGGCCGGCGCGCCAGCGGTCCAACCGGGCTTTCGATCGGCCGGCAGTCGAGGATCGCCGCGATCAGGAGGTCGGAACGCGTCAGGATGCCGACGCCCTCGGCCTCGTCGCGAACGAAGAGGGCGTAGGAATTGTTGCGCCGCATGACGGCGCCCGCCTCGGCGATCGACGCCTTGGCCGGGAGGAACTCCGCTCTGTGGAGGAAGAGTTCGTCGACCCGCGCGCCGAGCAGGGGCGCGAAGCGCGCGCCCTCCTCCTCGCGTGACGCCGCGTCGAGCTTGCGCGCGATGTCGAGATAGAAAAACGAGGCGAAGCGCGGGTTCTGGTTGATCAGCCTCAGCGTGACGTCGCGCGGCAGCAGGTTGCACAGCGTCTCCTCGCGCGCGACGAACGCGTTCGCGCCCTTCCCCTGGACGAGCGCGCGGCTGTCGAATGCATCGCCCGGCCCCCTGAGCGCGACGAAGTCGTCGCCGTCGCGCTCCTCGACCACGCCCTTGATGACGATGAAGAGGCTGTCGGGCGGGCGGCCGGGGCCGATGATCGTCTCGTTCGGCCGGAAATAGGCGATGTCGAGCGAGTCGCGCACGAGGCCGATCTCGTCGTCGGTCAGCCGGTCGAACGGCGCGTTCCTGGCGTCGAAAGGCTGCGCCATCCGCTCCTCCCCTCGGGTCGATGAATGCCCCCTCCGCCGCCCTCTTGGCAAGAGGAGTGAGAACATCCGCAGGCTTGCAAACTGGTGACAAATATGTCACCAACATGATCGGATGCTCAAGGCCAGAACGATTTCGTGGGTTAAAGCGGCGCGCAAGGACTTCGAGGATTTTCCCGAGGAGGTGCAAGCCGACATGCTTGATGCGCTCGCTGTCGCGGCCAATGGCGGGAAGTCCGACAAGGCGAAGCCGTTCAAGGGCGTTGACGGCGGCGTGTTCGAGATCGCCTTGCGGAGCCGCGGCGATGCTTTCCGCGCGATCTACGCTGTCAGGCTCGGCGAAGACATTTGGGTGATCCACGCGTTTCAAAAGAAATCGAAATCGGGAATCAAGACGCCTCAGATTGAGATTGACGTCATCCGAGAACGGCTCAAGCGCCTGAAGGAGGTCTTAAAGTGAGCAAAGACAGCTTTGAATTGGTTCGCGGAACCGGCAACGTCTATCGCGATTTCGGCCGGCCCGACGCGGGGTTGGCGCAGGCGCGCGCTTTCGTCGCCGCGGAAATCATCCGGACCCTCGATGGCCGCAAGCTTTCGACGCGTGACGCCGAAAAGCTCACGGGCGTCTCGCATTCGGAATTCGCCCGAATCCGCGGCACGCAACTTCGGCGTTTCACTCTTGACCGGCTCATTGCGATCCTCGGTAAGCTCGACCAGGACGTTGAGGTGAACGTGTCGTTCAAGCTTGGCAAGCGAGGCGCAGTTTCGCATAATCCCGCGCCTTGAGCCTGACGCCGCGCGGGTTCGCGAGCACGTCGAGAAATTCAAAGCAAAGCCTTTGGAGCCGAAGGCCGGCCGACAAGCGAATGGCGCGCCATGGCTCGAGAGGGCTCTCAACGCCGCGCTGAGCTTCAGCCCGCTCCCGACGGCTGCGCCGGCGCCGTGTAGCGCCGCTCGACCGCTTCGCGCACGCGCCGGCGGCTCTCCGCAGGCGCGGCGTCGCCGTCCTCGACGCCGCGCACCTCGTCCGCCAGCGCCCCGTCCTTGATCGCATCCTTTATCCAGCGCGAGACGTCGTGACGCTTGAGGTGATGCAGCCAGGTCTCGTCGTCGACCCCGTCGGCTGTTTGCAGGAAGATCATCAGGTTCTGGGCGCGCAGGTTCAGGGCGTTTCTCGGGCCGCGGAAATAGAAGCTTCTGTCCTCGCCGAGCTCGCCCACGGCGTATTTCCGCTTGTGGCGTTCCGACTTCTCCGTCGGCGGATGCAGCGTGACGATCTCGGGCTCTTCGTCGGCGCCCCTGCGCCAAAAGAGCGCCTGGCCGCGCGGAAGCGCCTTCTTCGGCAGAGGCGGCGTTCTGGCCCCGACCGCCCTGCAGAAGGCCGCGATCGTTTCGGCGGGCTTCGTCCCGACCGCGAACACGTCAAAGATACGCTCGAGCGCGGCGCGGGCGATCGCTTCGGGATCGACGGTCACCAGGATGGTCGCGGGCAGCGCCGGCGGAAGCGTGACGCTGAGGTCCCGCTCGGCGGGCATCACGTGGTGGGCCTCGTCCACTAGAATCCAGTGCGGCCGCCCAACCCGGGCGCGCAGCTCCACGATCGCCGAAAGGAAGCGGGCGAACGCGGCGGGCCGGTCGGCGATGGGGATCGCCAGCATGTTGACGACGACGCTGTCGTCCGGGCGGTCCAGCACCTTCAGGATCTCCGAAAGGGGGGGAGGCGCTTTCGCATCGCCAAAGACCGTCGCCGAACGGAGCTCCGCGTAGTCCCCCTCGGGGTCGAGCACGCAGACCTGGAAGCCTCGTTCGACGAAGCGCTCGAGTAGTGCAATAGCGACCGTGGACTTGCCGCCGCTCGACAGCCCGGCGATGAGCGCGCCGCCGCCATGCGGGTCGAGCTCGAGGGCGCGCCCGTCGAGCCGGCGCCCGACCTCGACGGCGTTGCGATTCCGGACCGAGATGAGCGCCTCGACGTCGTGCTCGAGGACGGCGCGGATGAGTTCCGCCACCCCGGCGCCGCGGGCTTCCCGGGTCACGAGGTCCGCCCGCTCCTTGATCGACGGCAGGGCGTTGGCGACGGCGGCCGAATAGCCGCTCGCCTGCATGAATGCGTAGTCGTTCTCGGCGTCGCCGACAGCGACGACATTGTGGGCTGACAGGCCGAGGTCGGCGAGCGCCGCCTCGAGCCCGCTCGCCTTGTTGACGCCGGCGGGAAGCACCATAACGGCGCCCTTGTTGAAGACGATCTGCAGCTCGAGGCCGAGCTCCCGAATGACTTCGAGCACGGCGGTTTCGTTCGGCTCCCAGGTCGCCACGATCGACCGGCCGACCGACAGCGGATGGACCCCCTGGTCGCCAATGTTTCGTCAGACAATTTTTATTTTTTGGGGGGGAGTGTGAGGGGTGGGGGGCGCGCCGTCCACCCGCATAGATCTTCTTCCTCAGCGCGTCGACGAAGGCCTTGGGCGGCTCAGGCGCCAGCGGACGGGCTTCCTTGGTGGCGGGATTGAAGAGGAGCGCGCCGTTCTCCGCGACGACGCGGTCGAACAGGTCGAGGCGAGAGAAACAGCGCTCGAGATCCGGCAATTCGCGGCCGGTGACCAGGATCAGCCTGCGGCCGGACGCCTTGAAGGCGTCGAGCGCCTCGAGGCTGGGCTCGTCGACGACGCCGTGATGAGCCAGCGTGCCGTCGTAATCGGTGGCGAGACAGACGATGATCATTGGAGCTCCCGCCGCTCAACGCGACGCCGGCGAACCGCGTTCCCACGCCAGCGGCCGATGACTTCAGGATGGCTGATCCGCGTTACGGCCGTCCGTGGCTTCTTGCATGTGAACGTGTCAGACGCGCGATCGATTCGGGACAACGAGCAATGACGCTTTCGTGGTTGCCGGGGCCGGACGGGCGACATCATCGCCACAAAGTTCCCGGGCGGCTCATTTTCCCGCTGCATGGGAGCCGACCCATGCGTCGTCCAAATGGGCGATCGACTTCTTCGTCCAGAGTGCGGCGACAGGTGTTCAAGCACGGCGTTCGGGTGGTATCGATTTCGCCCGGCGCCGCTTGCGGATTGGCCGCCGGAGAAGCTCAAGGAGGCCAGAGAGTGGGCAAGTCTGAACGTTCCTGCGGACTTTGCCATTTCCAACGGCGAGATTCGCCCAAAGATCAACACGAGCGGTTCTTTTTACCTTTGACGAGATTGTCGCCGCGTCCCATCAGATTCCTTCAGCAAGTTCTGACCACATGCGTCAGATAGTCGCGCTCGTCGACCACTCGAGTTTTGATCCACGTCAATAAGTTTGGTGCCTCTCCTGCTAGAAAAAATTGTTCCGAGCGAGCCGCAACGCTCGATCCGGAGCATCAGGAGAGGACGAAACGACACAACGAAGTGTTCGCCCGGCGTTCGCTTTGCCGGTTGCGCTCGGCGAATCTGCACGGACGGCGCAGGCTGAGACGCAAAAAATGGACGACGTGCATCCGCCGTCGCTAGGGAGGAAACGATGGAAAATAGACTTGCCAACCCGGCGCCCTTGGGCTGTTCGGCTTCGCTTCGACCACTTGGCTGCTGAGCATGGTCAACGCGGGCTGGTACGATGAAAAGAGTCTGTCTGTCGTCCTGGCCATGGCGCTCGTCTTTGGCGGGATCGTCCAGGCTGTGGCGGGCGTTCTTTCCTACTTCCGGGGGAATACCTTCGCAACCGTAGCGTTCCTGAGTTACGGCGCGTTCTGGATATCGCTTGCAACATTCGTCAAGTTTCTCGGCGGCGGGGCGCCTGCGTCGTTCGTCGGCTGGTATCTCTTCGTCTGGGGCGTCTTCAGCTTCTACATGTGGATCGCGACGTTCCGGCACAACATGGCGCTGCAGTTGGTGTTCTTGGCGTTGTGGATCACCTTCCTGCTGCTCGCCGTCGGAGATTGGTTCGGTGTTGGCGTAAGCCACACGGCCGGCGGCTATCTTGGGCTCGTGACCGCGCTCCTTGCGGCTTATCTCTCCGCTGCGGAATTGATCAACGGCGAGTACGGTCGGACGATCCTTCCAATCGGTGCATTCACGCCGGCGCCGGCCGAATTGCCCGGACGCCAGGAAGTTTTCATGGAGCCAAAGCTGGGAATGCGAGGGTGAAATGGTTGTTCAAACAGAAAACTAAGGGAGGAAAACGAAGATGGCTAACGGCGCCGCAAACGATGTCACAGTGTACGGGATGCCGGCGGAATCCGGACGATGGGTGTTCGTTTTCGCTGGCATGATCATGAACCTGTGCCTAGGCACTGTCTATGCCTGGAGCGTGTTCAGAAAACCGCTGCAAGACTTGTTCTCCACACCCGAAGTAAAAATCACGGCCACTCAGACATTGTTGCCGTATATGCTGTTCCTGGCAGTTTTTACCGTGTTAATGCCCATCAGCGGACGGCTGCTGCAAAGGGGAATACATCCAAGGGTACTGAGCATTATCGGAAGCGTGCTTGTGGCCGCGGGGTGGATATTGTCGAGATATGTTTCGGACATAAATTATCTTTATCTGACTTATGGCGTGATCGCCGGCGCGGGAGTGGGAATTGTTTACGGCATTCCAATTGCCGTAGCGACGAGATGGTTCCCGGATTTGAAGGGCCTTGCTGTCGGCATTACCGTCCTCGGATTTGGGGCGTCGGCGCTCGTCACTGCTTATGCGGCGAGCAACTTGATTGTAGCTCAAGGCGTTCTTACAGCCTTTCTGTCCCTGGGACTCTTCTTCCTGGTCGTACTCGTCTTGCTATCGCTTGTGCTCACGTTTCCGCCTCCGGGCTGGAAGCCGGCGGGATGGCAGCCGGCCGTCGGCTCGAGCGGCACTGTCGATTTTACCCCTGCCGAGGCGATAAGGACGTCGTCCGCTTGGGCCTTATGGTTGTGTTTTGTTATCGGTTCTGTGAGCGGGTTGATGGCTATCGGCATCTCTAGCGGGGTCGGGCAGGAAATTATCAAAGTGGACGCTAAGACGGCGGCAGGCCTGGTGGCGTTCTTCGCCATTTTCAATGGCGGCGGCCGACCTGTCTTTGGATTCTTGACGGACGCGGTTGGTCCGGGCAGAGCGGCGGCCCTGTCTCTTGCCTTGGTGCTGTTGGCTTCCGCGTTGATGGTGCTCTTTGCTGGCCAAGGCACGCTGGTCCTGTTCATGTTCTGCTTCGCCTGCCTTTGGGCGGGTTTAGGATCCTGGCTGGCCATCGCGCCGACTGCGACGGCGACCTATTTCGGCATTAAGAACTCCGCCGCAAATTATGGCGTGATCTTTTCAGCCTATGGAATCGGCGCCATTGCCTCTGTGCTCATAGCGGGTCAAGCAAAGGACGTGTTCGGCAGCTATATCTACGCCTTTTACGTCACCGGTGGGCTGGCTTTGGTCGGCATCGTCATCGCCTTGACCTTGATGAAACCACCACCCAAGCCGGCAATGATACAATCTCGTTGAAAGAACAGGGGGTGTGCGTGCTCCTCTCGGCTTATCTCTCCGCCGGGGAACCTAATAAACGGCGATTACGCTCGGACGGTCCTTCCGATCAGGCCGTACAAAGCGTGACTGGTCGGATCGAAGGACGGACGCCGCAAGATTTCCATGGGGTCAGGGCTTTGAGTGAACCAGGCCCAGAATGAGGGAGGGTGAAATGGCAAGCAAGTTTTCTCCAGCCGACGAGGTCTCCGAGGCGACAATCGCCGTGCACTGGCAGGAAGAGGGCTATTACCGGCCATCGGCCGAATTCATCGCGCAAGCGAACCTGACCGATCCGGAGGTCCATAAGCGCTTCAGCCTCGAAAACTTTCCCGAGTGCTTTAAGGAGTATGCCGATCTCCTGACCTGGTACAAATATTGGGAGAAAACGCTCGATACGAGCAACGCGCCGTTCTGGCGATGGTTCGTCGGCGGAAAGATTAACGCCTCCTACAATTGCGTTGACCGCCATCTTGCGAAGCACAGAAACAAGACCGCGATCCATTTCGTTCCCGAGCTCGAAAACGAGCCGATACAGCACGTCACCTATCAGGAGCTCTATTGGCGGGTGAACGAGGTCGCCGCTCTGCTGCGCAACTTTTGCGGCCTGACGGCCGGCGACCGGGTCACCCTCCACATGCCGATGGTGGCGGAGCTTCCCATCACCATGCTGGCCTGCGCTCGCATCGGGGTCATCCACTCGCAGGTGTTCAGCGGCTTCAGCGGCAAGGCCTGCGCCGATCGCATCGTCGATTTCGGGCAGCAAGCTGCTGATCACCATGGACGGCTACTATCGTAACGGCAGCGTGCAGGATCAGAAGGAAAAGGCCGACATCGCCTGCGAGGATGCGGCGGCGCAGGGCCACAAGGTCGACAAGGTTCTGATCTGGCAGCGCCACCCCGGCAAATATTCGAGTTCGCGGCCATTGGTGGAGGGCCGCGACTTCATCGTCAACGAGTTCATCAAGAACTATCGCCACACCCACATCGAGCCGGTCGAGATGCCGGCCGAGGCGCCCCTCTTTCTCATGTACACCAGCGGCACCACGGGCAGCCCGAAGGGGTGCCAGCACTCGACCGGCGGCTATCTTTCCTATGTCGCCGGCACGTCGAAGTACATCCAGGATATCCACCCAGAGGATGTATATTGGTGCATGGCCGACATCGGTTGGATCACCGGCCACTCCTATATCGTCTACGGGCCCTTGGCGCTCGCCGCCTCGAGCGTGATCTATGAAGGCCTGCCGACCTATCCGGACGCCGGGCGCCCCTGGCGCATCGCAGAGGAGCTCGGCGTCAATATCTTCCATACCTCGCCGACGGCGATCCGGGCGCTGAGGCGCGCCGGGCCCGATGAACCGAAGAAATACAATTATCGTTTCAAGCACATGACCACGGTCGGCGAGCCGATCGAGCCGGAAGTGTGGCGCTGGTATTATGAGACCGTCGGCAAGGGGCAGGCGGTGATCGTCGACACCTGGTGGCAGACCGAGAACGGCGGCTTCCTTTGCAGCACCATTCCTGCCCTCAACCCGATGAAACCGGGCAGCGCCGGTCCCGCGGTTCCCGGCATCCACCCGGTCATCTACGACGAAGACGGCAATGAAATTCCGCGCGGCTCGGGCCGGGCGGGCAATATCTGCATCCGCAATCCGTGGCCCGGAATCTTCCAGACCGTCTGGGGCGATCCGGAACGTTTCGTCAGCCAATATTACGCGCGCTACAACAAGAAGAAGGGCAGCACCGACTGGCGCGACTGGCCCTATTTCGCGTCGGATGGCGCCGTGCAACCTGCGGATGGCTATTATCGCATCCTCGGCCGTATCGATGACGTCATCAACGTCGCCGGCCATCGCCTCGGCACCAAGGAGATCGAGTCCGCCGCTCTCACCGTGCCCGAGGTCTCCGAGGCGGCCGTGGTGCCGGTCGCGGACGAGATCAAGGGGCGTCTCCCCGATCTCTACGTCTCCCTGAAGCCGGGCCTCGCGCCGAGCCGGGAGCTCGAGCAGCGCATCTCAGAGGCCGTCGCCACTGAGATCAGCCCGATCGCCCGGCCGCGCAGGGTCTGGATCGTGCCTGACATGCCCAAGACGCGCTCAGGCAAGATCATGCGCCGCGTTCTGGCCGCGATTTCGAGCGGGCAAGACGCCGGCGATGTCTCGACCTTGGCCAACCCAGAGGTGGTGGACGAACTTCGCCGGATGGCGAAACTGTAAAACTCGTTGGGTTCAGCGCCAGCAGGATGCGCGGCTGCGATTGCGGCACAACGGCATGGTCTCATGACACTGTGGTCGGTAATCGACGCGCGGGTTGGGCGGAGGGAATAGGGTGATACTTGCTTTAATTCTGGATTGCTCCGCGCGTCTCGGCAGGAATGTCGCGAAAAGGAAATGAAGCAAGTGTCAGTGCGCCAGGCGAAGCTGGCGTGTTCCAGCCGGTGGAAGTCCGGCCCAGGTAAGGGGTAGCGCCCGCCTGGTAGGCGAGTGTTGCGTCGTCGCCGGCGACGGCGGGGGCGAAGCGTACACAGCGATCGTGTGGGGTGGGCTATTGAGCCGCGAAAGTGCTAATCTCGCAGAGGCCGAGGCCGTTGACACAGTCGAAGGCAAAATGTGCGGCGCCGTTATGGCGAGGCGCTGACGCTCTGCCGTGGTCGAAGACCCCATCACGCACGAAGGGAACGCGTCGGAACCTGAGAGGTCTCACGCCTGACCACAGGCCATTAGGCCGTCCTGGTCCGCATCGGGAAGGCGAGGAGCCGAAGCCGGTGATGCACGGGCGTGAGAAGTCAGACCCTGTCGTAGTAGCGGGGAAGCTGGCGAACAAGGCGGGGCGATCCGTTGCGGAACCGGTGGAGCGAAGGGCAGGGGCCGAGGGGAACGCGTGCCAGAACCGCGCGCACCGGGCGCAGAACCGGCACCGCGCGTCACAGGCGCTGGCGCGCATACGGCAGACTGACGTCTTGCCGTCATTCACCCGAGGTGGGAGCCGTATGCGGGAAAGCCGCACGTACGGATCTATGCGGGGGGCGCTCAGTAATGGGCGGCCCTACCGCGATCCGCAAAACGAACCACCACTGGATGGGGAAAATCCGCCTTTTCGAGACATCCCAGCTCGCCGTAAAGCATTGGATTTTTGACCATGAGCGCCTTACGGCGTCCGCACCGTCAAAGCCCCGGCCTTCGCCGCCGCGCGCGCAAGGCCGCGGTCGAAGCTCGCGAAGGCCTCGCTTTCGGTCGAGCGCACGAGATGCAGAGCGTCGGCGAAGTCCATGCCCCGCGCGGCCCAGTCGAGGGCGAGGGTGAGTGCGTTCAGATCCTCGACCACGACGCTGCGCAGGCCGGCGAAATTGCGCAGAGCGGCGACGATCGCGCCTCGATCGAGGCGATAGTACGCCCGCAGCACCCACTCGACTTCCAGAAAGACCGTCAGACAGACGAAGACCGTCTGCCCTTCGATCACCGCCGTCGCGCGCCGGAACTGCTCGGCTTCGTCGGCGACGAGGTACCGGATAACGACATTCGTATCAATCGAAATCACGGCTCTTGCGCAGCCATCGCCGCCGCGCTTCCTCGAGCACGGCCTCATGCATCTCCTCGACCGACACGACCCGATCGACCGGGCCGAGCGAGCCGCGCACGTCTTCGTACTTCGTCGCCTCTTTCTTCGGCGCGGCGCGCAAAAGGACGCCCTCGGGCCGTTCCTCGACGATGAGCTCCGCCCCAGCGGCCCAGCCGCGCCTGTCGCGCAGCGCCTTGGGCAGGACGACCTGCCCTTTGGTCGAGATTCTCGTTCTCAAACTCGCGGATTTCGCCATCGCTCGCCGCCGGTAAGACCGAAAGTAAGATAGACCGCTCCTCGCGATCGCACAAGACGTTTATCTGACTTGGCCGGCCAAGCGTCGTCCGCCTTTCTCCCCAGCCATGTTGAACCTGAGCGGCTCGGCCGTGGCCGATCCGCACCCTACCGAGGAGGCCCCCCTTGCGGCCGGTCGGCCGCCGGCGATCGCCGCCAATGTCCCGCTCCTTCCGCACGCGAGACCGCAACCGGGTCCGACCGCCTTCACCGGCTCCATCCGCAGCGGCGGCCGGGTGACCAACTACCTCTGAAGACCGTGAAGGGCTCCGTCCCCTCCGCGTTCCTCCATGTTCGATTGGAAGGAACCGGCCGCTCCTGCTACAACATCCTGCGGACGCGGGAAAAGTGGGCTTCCGACGAGAGGCTGAACGCCATGGCCAGGACCGACGATATTCTGTCCGAAATCGACGCCGAGCAGAGGAGCGCCCTCGAGCGGCTGTTCGCCTTTCTCAGGATCCCATCCGTCTCGGCGGTTCCGGCCCATTTCCCGGATTGCGACCGCGCCGCCGACTGGCTCGTGACCCAGCTCGCCGAGCTCGCCTTCGAAGCCGCCAGGCGTCCAACCGAGGGACGGCCGATCGTGGTCGGCCATGTGAAGGCGGCCCGCCGCGACGCGCCGCACGTCCTGTTCTACGGACATTACGATGTCCAGCCGGCCGATCCGCTGATCCTCTGGCGCAACCCGCCATTCGAGCCGAGGCTTGAACCCGGGCCGCGCGGCGATCGCATCGTGGCGCGGGGAGCGTGCGACGACAAAGGTCAGCTGATGACCTTCCTTGAGGCCTGCCGCGCCTTCAGGAAATTCGGCGGCCCGCCCTGCGCGATCACCGTGCTCATCGAGGGCGAGGAGGAGACCGGCTCGCCTTCGCTGGCCGCCTTCCTCGCTCAAAACGCCAAGACGCTCAAGGCCGACGTCGCCCTCGTCTGCGACACCGGCATGTGGGACCCATCGACGCCGGCAATCACCACGGCGCTGCGCGGCATCGTCACCACGGAGGTCATCCTGCGCGGCGCGAATCGCGATCTGCACTCGGGCCTTTATGGGGGCGCCGCGGTCAACCCGATCCATGTTCTTTGCGGCATCCTTGGCGGCCTGCACGACGCGAACGGGGCCGTCGCGCTGCCCGGATTCTACGACGGCGTCGAGGAGCCGCCGGAGGAAATGCGGGAGCAGTGGAGCGAGCTTCAATTCGACCCGGACGCGTTCCTGGGCGAGGTCGGCCTGACGACGCCGGCCGGCGAGCGCGACCGCACGGCGCTCGAGCAGCTCTGGTCGCGCCCGACCTGCGAGGTCAATGGGATTGTCGGCGGCTACACCGGCGAGGGAACGAAGACCGTGCTGCCGGCCGAAGCCCGCGCCAAGCTCTCCTTCCGGCTGGTCGGCAGGCAAAGCCCCGAGCGCGTCGTCGAGTCCTTCCGCTCCTTCGTCGCGTCGCTTCTGCCGCCCGACGTCAAGGCCGAATTCGTCAGCCATACCGGGAGCCCGGCCGTCTCGTTGCCGATCCGCAACGAGGCGCTGCGCCGCGCGCGCCGGGCGCTCGAGGCGGAGTGGGGCACGCCGGCGGCGCTCATCGGATCCGGCGGCTCCATCCCGGTCGTCGGTGCGTTCAAGCGCGAGCTCGGCATGGACAGCCTGCTGGTCGGTTTCGCTCTGGAGGACGACAACGTTCACTCGCCCAACGAAAAATACGAGCTGGCGTCGTTCCACAAGGGCGCGCGCTCCTGGGCGCGGATTCTCTCCGCGCTCGCCGCATGACCCTCGTGCGGGCTGCGGCGGGAGGAACGCGATGACCGCCGAACGTCGCGCCCTGCAGCGCGACCGGTTTCTCGCCGCCGTCGCAGAAGCCCCCGTCCTGATGGGCATCCTCAACGTGACGCCGAACTCCTCTCGGACGGCGGACGGCACTACGAGACGAACGCCGCGGTCGAGCGGGCGAAGGTCATGGCGGCGGAAGGCGCCGCGATCATCGACGTGGGCGGGGAATCGACCAGGCCCGGGCATACGCCGGTCGGCGCGGAAGAGGAGCTGAGCCGCCTCGTCCCGGTGCTCGAGGCGCTGGGCAGAGAGCTCGACGCGCCGGTCTCGGTCGACACCAGCAAGGCCGCGGTGGCGCGCGAAGCGGCGCGCCTCGGCGCCTCGGTCGTCAACGACGTCTGGGGCCTGCAACGCGATCCCGGCATGGCCGACGCGGTCGCCGAAACCGGATCGGCTCTCGTCGTCATGCACAACCGTTCCTCGGCGGACGCCACGATCGACATTCTCGACGACGTCGAGCGCTTCTTCGAACGGTCGCTGTCGCTGGCGGCGCGAGCCGGCGTCGCCTGGTCTCGCATTCTGCTCGATCCCGGCGTCGGCTTCGGTAAGACGCCGGAGCAGAACCACGCCTGCATCTGGAATCTCGATCGCCTTCGCCGCTTCGGCCGCCCGATCCTGATCGGCCTCTCCCGCAAGTCGTTCATCGGCCGCATCGTCGGCGGCGCTCCGGATGAGCGGCTTCTCGGCACGCTTGCGGCCGATGCGATTGCGCTCACGCGCGGCGCGTCGGTCATCCGGGTGCACGACGTGCGGGAGAACAGGATCGCCCTCGACATTTTCAATCGGCTCAGCGCCGCCGCCCGGTCCTCCCTGCCCGTCGAGGCTGCTGCGGACAGGCGGGCCGGCGTCGTCTTTTCGCTCGGCGGCAACGTCGGCGACAAGGCCGGCGCGCTCCGCCGGGCGCTCAAGGCGCTGGGAGCCGAGCCGGGGATCGAGCTCACCGCCACGTCGCGGCTTTATCGCACGCCGCCCTGGGGAAAGCCCGATCAGGACTGGTTCGTCAACGCCTGCGCGCTCGCCTTGACCAGCCTCCCGCCCGAGACTCTGCTCGACCGGGTGAAGCGGCTCGAGGTCGAGCTCGGCCGGGTTCCCGCCGAACGCTGGGGTCCGCGCGTCATCGACATCGACATCATCGCCTATGACGACCTCGAGCTTCGCGGCGGCGGGCTCACGCTGCCCCATCCCGAGGTCTTCCACCGCGCATTCGTGCTCGTGCCGCTGGCCGAGATCGCGCCCAAGCGGATGATCGCCGGCCGGCGCGTCGGCGACGCGGCGGCCGGCCTCGGCGCCGAAGCCGAGGCCATCGTTCCACTGGACTGAGGGAGCCAAAACGGCGATTGTCCGCTCCAAAACTCTCGATTCCGACCTCGGAGAATTCACACGCCATGCCCGCCTGGTCTGAGACCTTCACCTTTCTCGACGGCCAGTGGATAGAAGGCAACACGCCCTTCGTTGGCGCACGGACCCATGCCTTCTGGCTGGGCTCGAGCGTGTTCGACGGCGCGCGAGCCTTCGAGGGGATGACGCCCGACCTCGACAGGCATTGCGCCCGGCTCAACCGTTCCGCCGAGACCATGCGGCTCAAGCCGATCATGACCGTGGAAGCGATGGTCGAGCTCGTCCGCGAGGGGCTGAAAAAGTTCAAGCCGGCGGCCGAGCTCTATATCCGCCCGATGTACTGGGCGGAGCGGCCCGGCGCGACCACGGTGCAGCCCGACCCAGAATTCGACCCGTTTCTGTCTCTGCCTCTACGAGGCGCCGCTGCCGAAGCCGACCGGCATAGCGATCACCCGCTCCCCTTACATGAAGCCGCTCGGCGTCACCATGCCGATCGAGGCCAAGGCGGGATGCCTCTATCCGAACAACGGCCGCGCGCTGATCGAGGCCCGTTCCCGAGGCTTCGACAACTGCCTGATGTGCGACGTGCTCGGCAACGTGGCCGAGCTCGCGACCGCCAATGTTTTCATGGCGAAGGACGGGATCGTGCTGACGCCCGCGGCCAACGGGACCTTCCTCAACGGCGTCACCCGCCAGCGTGTTCTTAAGCTTCTGCGCGCCGACGGAAAGGATGCCCGCGAGGCGACGCTCAGCTTTTCCGCTTTCGACGAGGCGGACGAGATCTTCGTCGTCGGCAACTTCGGCAAGGTGACCCCGGTCCGGCGAATCGACGGGCGCGACCTTCAGCCGGGGCCGTTCTACCGCCGCGCGCGCGAGCTCTACTGGCAATTCGCCCATTCGACAGAGGCAGCGTGACGAGAGATTCGAGGGAGGGAGCATGTCGACCCGGTTGACGATCCGGCTCGATTTCGACGCGGGCCGCCGGCTCGGCGCCGGCAAGATCGCCCTCCTCGAGGCGATCGACCGCACCGGGTCGATCTCGGCCGCGGGCCGGGCGCACGCCATGTCGTACCGGCGCGCCTGGCTGCTGGTCGACGAGCTGAACCAGCTCTTCGCCGTTCCGCTGGTCGCCGCCCATCACGGCGGCGCGAGCGGAGGCGGCGCCCAATTGACCGACGAGGGGCGCAGGATCGTAACGCTTTATCGCGAGGCGGAAGCGAAGATGCGCGCGGCGGCGCGAAACGAAATCGACTCGATCGAACGCGAGCTGGCGCCGGCCGCCCGGACGGCAAGCGCCTGAAGCAGCGCCCCGTTCCGGGCCGGACGCAGCGTTGTGCGCTGCCTACTTCTTCTTCCCGTCGGGCCCGAACTGCGCCAGATAGGCGATGACGTTGTCGATGTCCGTCTCGTTCGGCAAGCCGGGAAAGGCCATCTTGGTGCCTGGCACGACCTCTCGCGGGTTCTTGAGGTATTTTTTCAACGTCGCTTCGTCCCAGGTGAGACCCGAGTTCTTGTTGGCGTCGGAATAGTGATAACCCTCGACCGTGCCCGCCTTGCGGCCGACGACGCCGTTGAGCTCCGGGCCGACGAAGTTTTTCGCGCCTTCGCCGATCTGATGGCAGGTCTTGCAGACCCGGAAGACCTTCTCGCCCGCTGCGGGGTCGCCCTCCGCCGAGGCCATGCCCGTCGAGGCGACCAGCGCCAGAGCCGTCCAAACGGTCACTCGAATGCCCTTCACCCATTCCTCCCGGTCATCGCCCTCGCGGAGCAGCAGCGTCCGACGGGTCGGGTAGAGACAAAACCGATCTGCCTTTGTCAAGGCGGCGAAACGCGTCGCCTTTGACAGCGCAGGCGCTTTGCCCGAAAGAGGCGCGAATGACGCCGATCGTCAAAATCTGCGGCCTCTCGACAGCTCCGACCCTGGACGTCGCGCTCCGGGCGGGCGCCGACATCGTCGGCTTCGTTTTCTTCGCCAAGAGCCCGCGCCACGTCGGCTTCGAGGCGGCGCGCGCGCTGGGCGGCCGGGCCCGCGGCCGGGCACGGATCGCCGCCCTCAGCGTCGACGCCGACGACGACGCTCTGGCGCGCATCGTCGACGCGCTCGCGCCCGACATCCTGCAGCTGCATGGCCGCGAAACGCCGGCGCGGGTGAAGGAGATCGGCCGGCGCTTCGCCTGCGCGACAATGAAGGCGGTCGGGGTCGCGGCGCCGGGCGACCTGGCCGCCGCCGGGCTCTACGACGGCGTCGCGGATCTTCTGCTGATCGACGCCAAGCCGCCGAAGGACGCGGCCCTGCCGGGCGGTAATGGCCTTCCCTTCGACTGGCGCATCGCTGGGGGCTTCTCCCCGGGGACGCCGTGGCTCCTGTCGGGCGGACTCGATCCGGGCAATGTCGCGGAGGCGATCGCTCTGACGGGCGCGCGCGGGGTCGACGTCTCCACCGGGGTCGAGAGCGCGCCCGGCGTGAAGGATGAAGGAAAATCGCGGCCTTCGTCGCCGCGGCGCGCGAAGCCTTCGCGCGGTCTAGGGAGCCCATCGGATGACCAAGCTCGAAAAGCCCAACTCCTTCCGCAAGGGGCCGGACGAACGCGGCCGGTTCGGGATCTACGGCGGGCGTTTCGTCGCCGAGACTCTGATGCCGCTCATCCTCTCGCTGGAAAAGGCTTACGAAGCGGCCAAGGCCGACCCGACCTTCCAGGCCGAGCTCGACTCCTACCTCAAGCATTACGCCGGGCGGCCGAGCCCGCTCTATTTCGCCGAGCGGCTCACCGCGAAGCTCGGCGGCGCAAAGGTCTACTTCAAGCGCGACGAGCTCAACCACACCGGCGCCCACAAGATCAACAACGTGCTCGGGCAGATCCTGCTCGCCCGCCGCATGGGCAAGGAGCGCGTCATCGCGGAGACGGGCGCCGGCCAGCACGGCGTCGCGACCGCCACCGCCTGCGCCCGCTTCGGCCTCAAATGCGTGGTCTACATGGGCTCGGTCGACGTCGAGCGGCAGAAGCCCAATGTATTTCGCATGAAGATGCTGGGCGCCGAAGTGCGGCCGGTGGAGGCCGGCGCCAGGACGCTGAAGGACGCGATGAACGAGGCGCTTCGCGACTGGGTGACCAATGTCGCCGACACCTTCTATTGCATCGGCACCGCCGCCGGCCCGCATCCCTACCCGATGATGGTGCGCGATTTCCAGTGCGTCATCGGCAACGAGGTTCGCGCCCAGATGCTGGAGCAGGAGGGCCGCCTGCCCGACAGCCTGGTCGCCGCGATTGGCGGCGGGTCGAACGCCATCGGCCTCTTCCATCCCTTCCTCGACGAGGAGGGCGTGGAAATGTTCGGCGTCGAGGCGGCGGGGCGCGGGCTCGACGTCCCCAACGGCCACGCCGCTTCGATCACCGGCGGACGGCCGGGCGTGCTGCACGGCAACCGCACCTATCTCCTGCAGACCGACGACGGCCAGATCCTCGAAGGCCACTCGATCTCGGCCGGCCTCGACTATCCCGGCGTCGGCCCGGAGCACGCCTGGCTCAACGACGTCGGCCGGGTGACCTATCTCTCGGCGACCGACGCCGAGGCCTTGGAGGCCTTCCAGCTCTGCTCGAAGCTCGAGGGCATCATCCCGGCGCTCGAGCCGGCGCACGCGCTCGCCAAGGTGATCGAGCTCGCTCCCAAGCGGCCGAAGGACCACCTGATGGTGATGAACCTGTGCGGCCGGGGCGACAAGGACATTTTCGCCGTCGCCGAGCATCTCGGCGGGATGTGAGGCCTCGACGTGGGCCTCGTGGCGGGACCAATGTGCTGGTATGACCGTTGACCGCGCGCTGAACCTGACGACGAACTACGCGACCGTTCATCTGCGAACGGCCTGACATGGGCCGGGTCGAACTACCGCCCCGCCCAAAAATCGATCATACCCGTCGTCGACGGGCGCTTGGGCCACGCCAGCGCCTGGGCGGTCGAATTGACCTGGTCGTCATGGCGGCCCATCGGGAAGGCGGCGAGCTCGCTCAGGTAGTCGGCGAGCCAGTGCGCCTCCTCCGGCAGCCACACGAAGCCGTTCTCGATCGTCGCGGTCTGCAGCGTGCAGGCGCATGATCTTGTCGCCATCCGGCTTATAGCGCGTGACCTTCGACAGACCCGCCGCGAGCAGGTCCTGGATCAGCTGCGTGCCCGAGGCCTTGTCCTCGATCAGGATCACCTGCCGGGCGGAAGGCCTGATCCTGCTCGGCGACGGCGCGCTTGAGCTCGGGAAAGCCGAGCTTTTTGCGAAAGACGTTGAGGAGGTAGAAGTTCGGACCTTTCAGCCCCCAGGTGGTGCAGACCGAATAGTCGGCGAGCTCGGAGGGCTTGTTGGCGGTGTCCCAGCTCTGCACGATCCGGTCGAACGGAGGCAGGTCGGCCGGCCGGTAGCGGCGGAACCAGGCCGTCTTGATCATGCCCCCGCCCGCCGGCGCAGGCGTCTGCTGGTACTGGGCGGCGAAATTGTATTCGCCGATGGTCGCGCGGATGGCTCTCAGCGTCTCGAGCGATTCGCGCTCGGGGTTGAGCGCTTCGCCGGCCAGGCGCTCGAACCTCCTCGATCCGGCCGGCGTGCGGATCTCGAACAGTTCGTCGGCTTCCGCGATCGCTGGAAAGGCCATCGCCTCCCAGCCGCCCTGCTTCATGACGTGGCCCACGAGATCGTCCTCGTGCAGGCGCTGCATGACGATGACGATCGATCCCTTGGCCTTGTGGTTGAGGCGCGAGAAGAGCGTCGAATTGAACCATTCGTTGGCCGCGGCGCGGCGGCGCTGGCTCATGGCGTCGACGGGTTTCAGCGGGTCGTCGATGAGAATCACGTCCGCTCCCCGCCCGGTCAGCACGCCGCCGACCGAGGTCGCCATGCGAAAGCCGCCCCTCGTCGTCGCGAGCTCCCGGAACGGCGGCCGGGCCGAGGCGAGCCGCGCCGGAAACAGCGCGCGGTACCAGGGCGAAGTCATCAGCGCCCGGCAGTCGCGGGCGAACTTGTCGGAAAGCTCCCGCCCGTAGCTGACGTTGACGACGCCGAGCGTCGGATCATGGCCGAGCAGCCAGGCCGGCAGCGCGACCGAAACCGCGAGCGACTTCAAATGCCGCGGCGGGACGTTGACGACGAGCCTCAGCGCGCCGCCGCGCGCCTCGGCGAGCTTCGCCGCCAGCGCCTCGACATGCCAGGCCGGCGAATAGGCCTGGCCGCCGTAAAGCTCGTAGAACGAGCGCACCAGGAACGCATTGAAATCGCCCCTGAGCAGGGAGCGATATTCGGCGGGAGCGAGGACGGTCATATCCCCTTCTCCCCGCTTGCGGGGAGAAGGTGGCCCGAAAGGCCGGATGAGGGGCGAGCGCCAGACCTCCGCCGGTATCGGCGTAGCCCCTCCCCCCGGCCCTCTCCCCGCAAGCGGGGCAGGGGAGAGGGGCGCGCTCACGGCGACGACGCCTTGATCCGGCGGACGAGGTCCGCCATCACCGCCGCGTCGTCTTCGCCGAACCGTTCGGCCTCGGGCGGGGCGGGCCGTCTGTCATGGGCGTCGGCGAGGTCGAACAGCAATCGCATGGCCCGATCCTCGCCCTTTGCGGCGCGGTTGACGAGCTGCTTCATCGCCGCCTCCAGCATGCTGATGCGGCGCGGGCGGTCGTTCTCTCCTTGATCTCCACCATCTCGGCGAGCGCCGCCGCCATGACCGTGCGCAGATTGCGCGCGCCCTTCGGCCGCCCGCGCGGATTGCCGGACTGCCCGGGGCGGAAGCGGTTGGCCAGCGGCGGCCGGCAGTAGCCGACCTTGTATTCCGCGGCCTCCGTCGAAGCCTGCGCCGGGTCGTCTGCTTTGGTTTCTGTCATCGTCAGATGTCTCCTGTTCTCCGCCGCTGCGTCCCCTCAACGGCGCACGGCAATTGGGTAGCCGGGAGTTGGAATCCAAAACACAAAGAGCTCCAAGGACTGACGAAGGGCACGAGTCCTTCGATGTCGTTCTGCTCGAGCAGAAAAGCGCTTGTGAGCTTCGTGCAACCTTTGCGCCCTTTGTGTTGAGCAAAGTCGCGCTTCCAACGGTTGACGCAAACTTGGCGGGGAGCTGTTGCCGGAAGCGGTTCCGGGGTCGTCGAATTGTCATTCGGCCGCCGCGGCCTCGCGCGCGCCGGCGCGGCCACGGGCGCGCGCGACCTTGACGAACCGCTCTCCCGTCGGATGAAGGCGCGCGGCCTCGCCGGCCTCCGCCTGCCATCGCCGGATTGCTGCGTCGAGCGCGCGGCGGCCCGGCTCGTCGAGACGGTCCCCGCAAACGAGCCGGTTGGCGCCCGAGCGCCCACGTCTCGCCCGCGCGCGTCACCGGCCGGCCGCTCCTTCGGCGCGCCCCCCGCCCCTGTAGGGCGCGGTCGTCGACTGCGCCGCCGCTCCCCGGTTCGGGCGCGGGCGCGTCGACCGCGGCTAAAGCCTCGAGCTTGATCTCGCCGCTCTCGAAACCGGTCGCCGAGAGGTCGAAATCGAGGTCGAGGCGTTTCAGCGCCTCGAGCTCCTCGCCGAGCCGCTTCATGTCCCAGGAGGCGAACTCCGCGAGCCGGTTGTCCGCGATCATGAAGGCGCGCCGCTCGGCTTCGCTCAGATGGTCGAGCGCGATCGTCGGGATTTCGGCAAGGCCCAGGCGCCGGGCGGCGAGCAGCCGCCCGTGGCCCGCGACGACGCGGCCCTCGCCGTCGATCAGGACCGGCACATTGAAGCCGAACGCCTCGATGCTGTCGGCGATCCGCCGCACCTGGCCCTCCGGATGCAGGCGCGCGTTGCGCGGGTCGGGCTCGAGCGCCTCGACCGGCAGCCAGCGCACCGCGATCCGCGGGGCCTGTTTCGGGTACGCCTTGCGCTCGAGGTCTGCGTTCATGAGCACTCCTTCCTATCGCGTATGATGAGCGACGTAGGGGAAGTTGGCAAGGTTTTGTTCTATGTTTGTTCTACGCGGTTAATGGAGGGAGGCCGGGAAGGCTTGAATTCGCTCTTATGGCGTTAGCCGTTGGTAAGGCCCCAAGCCAGCGGCGCCGAGGATCCAGTCCTCCGGTTTGACCTGCGGCCCGAGCACTTCGAGCGCTCTGCGCCAGCCGAGATAGTTCGGCAAATTCTTGGTCGCGACGCCATGGAAGCGGCGCATCCATTCTTTGAGCCGGCCATGGTAGGCATTGACATTATTGATGTGGAGGTCGGGGGCGTCCGGGCTCGGCTTTCCTGGAGCGGGCACGACGTGATGCGGAATGCCCGCTTTCTTGGCGAAGGCGACGATGGCCCTGCCGCCGTCGCAGCAGAACTGGTTGGCGGGAGTGACAACGCCGCCCAATGCTCCTGTGATGGACGCCCGGTCGAGCTTGGGCAGGACGGCGTCAATGGTGGCGCCAGCGCGGTCTCGCGCAACGATCACCGGGATCTGTTCGGCGGACAAGCCGCGCTTCGCCGCCTTGCCGCCCCTCTTGCGTGCCTTGCGAAAGATCAGATCGTTTCCCCTTGGATTCGTCGAGAATAAACGTCTCATCCCCTTCCACAATTCCAGACAGGGTCTTGGGTTTGTCGGACGAGAGAGACTCAAGAAATCGATGCCTCCATCGAAATGCTGTTCTATAGTCGACTTCGCAGCGTTCCGCAGCTTTCGAGGTGGTTACTCCATCGATCATGATTGGCCTGCCCCCGCCACTTTCTCTCTTGCGCAATCTCGCCAACGGCGTCTGGTCAAGCCATTCAATGTGCGGCCGCAGCCGCGGCAGCGATACCGGGGCAATCCATTCGCCTTGCCCCACAAAATCACGTCCCGATTTGCGCAGTGTGGACACCCATGCCGACGACCCGACGGTGGCCGACTTCAGCCACGGAACCCAACCGGCAACGGCTTGGGTTCGGCGGTGCAGGGGTCACTGAGCCCTCCAACTCCGGCATGATCGTGGAGTTCCGATCCGTGACCGCCGCCTCAATGGCGCAGCCCCAATATTCGAACGCCTCGTCATCAAGGCTGGCCATCGCCTCGGCCAAGGCCAGCGACCGGAACGCCTCCCGCCGCTGCGATGACGTCAGCCTCGCTGTTCCAGCCACCCATCTGCGAAATCCGCGACGTCCATGCATGCCTCCTCGGAACCTGCGAGGAAGGCTACCATATACCGATAGCTAACGCCATAAGAGCTCTTGAATTTGAGCAACTTGGATGATCGATGGCCCGACGACATCGCCTGAGGCTTTGAAGAGACGCTGCAGTGAGAAAAACGTCAACGGCCGTCGGAGGAGACAGTAAGGGCGCGGGCGTAGACGCGAAAAACCCCGCGACGGCGAGCCGCGCGAATTCCGGTTCCACACTCGAGCTTATGCAGCTTGACGCCCCAACGGCTTCGCTTGTGCGCGTCATCGCTAGTGTCCCCAGAGCGACGCGCTTATCGCCCGCAAGCGCGGATCGTGTTATGGGTAGCGAAACTGCGGGTGGGATCGATGTTTAGAAACCTTGAAACCTTACCTTATTTCTCTGCCTCGTCTTCAGCTCAAGGAGCGGCGCGATGGCATGTTCCGCGACGAACGATTGCGGCTCAAGCAGCTCAACATGCGAAACCAACTGCAACGAAGGTCAGACGGCTTCATGCTCGAATGGCACGGGTTGCGATAAGCCGTCTTGCACATGTAGAGGCGACAGTACTCGGTAATAAATCACAGGAGGATAAATTGCACCGATGTATGCTTTATTCTGCATGTGCATCTATAATAATATTAGTATTTCATCAAAACGCATCGGCTCAGAATTTAGGAAATCAACAGAGTATTCCTATTCCAAAAATAGGAGGGATTCTCGGGTGGAGTGTAGATCAGGTCGGCAAACAAGTTAATTTGACAGTAAATTCGGTTCTTATAAATGGTACTTACCAAGTGCAGTCACCGTTGGGAGGGCCTCCAACTTGCGGAGACATTTCGCCGCAATACCCCATACCCCCTCTATCCGTCGTGGGTGGAGTTGGTCGGGTCATGGGCCAGCAACTTGCTCCCTCAAATTTTGCAGCAGTCCCTCAAATCCATCTGCTGGCGTTCAGAGAGTGAATTTTGACGCTTACGTATGGTACTACGATCCAGTTGTAAATAAGCAGCCCATTATGCAGTTTTTAAACCATTCCCGAAGTTTTTGGACTTCCTTGCCGTGTCAGTGACGAGGTTTGTAGTTTTTGTTGCATAATTAAAAGGGGCGGAGCGCGAGCGGATCGCCGCCGAACACTCCGAAAGCGCCTCTTAAAACTCACTTTTTAAGTCCTACCTCTCTATAGTCGCGGAACCGCGACTTTCGACCGGTGCAGATATCAAGAAATTCGCACCGCGTGGAAGGTGACGCGAAAGCGGTAACTTTTGAGAGAAGCGTTAAAAGGCTTCGCCGCCATGCCATTTTGACGAAGTTAGAGACACTTTAAGCTCAAGGCCCGTCCCCGACCGTCGCGGCCAAGACGACACGAGTTCTTTCGATGATGTAAACAATAAATGCTATTGTCGCTCCAGCGTTAGGTGCTGTAACCAGTGTTTATCAGGCACACAATTGTCGTCCGCATGTGTCCTCAGAAGGTCTCCTTCTAACTTCCGCTCATCGGGGGATAGTTGGAAGTATATAGTCACTCCGGAATACCAACTGGCTACGCACGCCGGTACAGTCTCAGTAGAGAAGCGTTGATAGAAAGTTGCAATTATAAAATTACCTAGCACGCTACCGGTAAACGCAACGTCACCTGACTTAGTGCCGCTTGAAATTTGCAGAGCATTTGGAACATCAACGACCGCTAATAAATTGCTGTCCTTTTGAGCGACCGCATATATCGCTCCGGTGTCACTCTTCCATTTGCCATTCAAATCAGCGGAGTACGCGCGGGTACTTCCCATTATTACAACAGTGAGCAGTGCTAATGACTGTAGCGTAGATTTTCTGAGCTTATCGCCACGTTTGCAATGGCCAAAATCTCTCAGCATATCTGCGGACGCGTCTAACGCCAACCGCCCGGCGGCTAAGAAAAAAAACGCGCATGATCTCGCTCGGGTTCGAACGATTTTTAGTACGGTATTCTTGCCTAGCAGGTGTTGGCATGAGATTGCTCCCCCCGCTTCGAATTTATATGGACTGATGTACGCGCATCAATTGCACAGCACAATTGTGCCAACGTTTTGAACCAGGAAACATTATTACTGGCGTTTCAAACTCGTCCAAACGATCTCGAATGATCAGATTCTGTGCTCTAGTTGGCAGAACTGCTGGCAAATACAGGGCAGAACCGACGTAAATACCCTTCGTGCAGCGACCCATGTCTCCCTCCTACTGGCAACTGTTGCAGACCGGGTTCCCGTCGGGACCTCCATTGCAGTAACAAGTGCACGATTGTCCCTCTGGGCAATCATTGCTGGCTGAGGACGTGCCGCATGTTATTGAACAGGACCCAATTTTTATGATTGAGGAAAGCTTAGGGGGACTTTGCAGCAAAAATGACAATGTCAAAGCGTTGAGCGTGCTGTTCTGTGAGTCCGCTGCAATTGAATGGCCGGCGCTAACGAAGAGCGCAACCGCTCCGAAAGCTAGGCCGAGAGTCGGCTTAATCGTTTTCGCGAGCCAAACTCCTCCCATAGCGAGCTCCTATGCATGGCACAGGTAATTCCTGAAATCGACCCCCGCCGACCTAACCCTCGCTGATATCGAAAAGATTGACAAGTACCGGTGCGGTGGCGCGGCTCCTCTCGGAAACGAAGGTATTTGAGAGGGCAGCGAGGCGGCGAGCGGATCGCCGCCGAACGCTCCGAAATCGCCTCTCGAAACTCATTCTTGATTCCTACCTCTCAAAGGTCGCGGAACCGCGAGTTTCGAGCGGTGCAGAAGTCAAGAATTATGCACCGGAAAAATCCCCCTGATCTAAAACGGCTTTCTTGGTGCAGAAATCAGGTGCATAATTGCACCCATGATTTACGGCTATGCAAGGGCTTCGACAGACGGGCAGAGCGTGGACGCGCAGGTGAAGGCGCTTCACGCGGCAGGAGCCGAAAAGGTCTTTCGGGAAACGGCGAGCGGAGCCAAGACCGACCGGATAGGCTTGCGCCGCGTTCTCGACAGGCTGGACGCGGGCGACGTGCTTATTGTGACGCGCCTTGACCGGCTGGCGCGATCAACCCGCGACCTCTTGAACACGCTTGCGGCCATTGCCGGGAAGGAAGCGGGCTTCCGGTCCCTTGGCGACACATGGGCCGACACGACGACCGCGCACGGGCGCTTGATGCTGACCGTGCTGGCGGGCCTTGCCGAGTTCGAGCGCGAATTGATCCGCGCCCGCACCGGCGAAGGCAGGGAACGCGCCAAGGCGCAGGGCGTGAAGATGGGAAGGAAGCCGAAACTGACCCTCCACCAGATGCGCGAGGCGATCAAGCGCCGCGACAGAGGCGAGGAGCCGCTGCGCGACATCGCCCAGAGCTACGACGTCTCGCATAGTACGATTTCGAGGCTAAAGGCGTGATCTTAGACAAGCTTATTGAAACCACCTTTCCGGTGGTTCTCGGTGCGGTATTAGCTGTCGCGACTGGATTTTTCTCGGATTGGCGAAAGGCGAGCCGCGACAACCGGAAGGCGTTGCGTGATCGCCAAGAAAAGGAACTGAAGCAAGTCAATGCCGTATCAACTGCGATGGGATTTAATATCGAGGCATTACTACACATCGTAATGCAACAAATATTGCCGCATCGTGCGCACAGTCACGCCGCCCTTGATGGACTACAAGAAACAGCAGGCGACGCAGAGAAAGTTCGCCTATTTTTTGCAACGATGCACGAGAAATATCGTGCAATGATGATGAGATGCCCGGAACCATATTTTATTGACCTTGAGTTCTTTAAGGAAATTCCGTTTGTCTTGGAAAAAGACCCAGAGTTATTGAAGCTTTCCGGATGGATGGTAAGTTACACGCGAGCACTTAAGGAGCTAATAAAAGAGCAAAATAATCGTATCGACCTTGCTGCGAACCGTACCGAACAAGGCTTAGCCTTTCCCACGCTTGAGGAAGACATCCGTGTTCAAGCCCACATTGGTGACGGTGAGATCATAAATGCACTTATGCTGTTTGAGCAATTTGTTGTTATATGCAAAAAGCTCAGGAAGATCACAGAGAGTTATAGCAAGGAATTTGGGGTACGCCTTGCCGTTGCGTTTCCGGAACCTCTTGAAAGCGTCATGCGCGAATTGAGGCGCATCGCCGAGACCGTGGCGCCGGATGCTCCCCCGCCGGACCCGGAAGCTTCACCGACGATGCGTCCAAAAACCTGAGAGGCCATTCCGGGACGACGAAACCCTTGCCCGTCAAGGGCTGACGAGGCCGCGCCGTGGCGCAAAAAAGGGTTCCCTTTCGAGCGTTCTGGGTCAGGGCAGCATCCCTGCGTTCGACCGTCTTTTGAACGTCGTTCGACCACCGCCCCGCGAACGAAACCGCGGCCGGCGCGCGTCTTTACTGCATAACCGGCGCGGCCGGCCGGGAAAGCTTGCGACGACTTCGCGGATACTCAAAAACCGGCGCTCGGCGAGCCACATCTTGATCAGCGACTGGTAAGGCGCGTCGCGCTTGTGGGCGGCGATCTTGATGTCCTCGAGCAGGCTCACCGGAAAGCGAGATGGACGTCGTGCTCGGCTGAAGGTTGGGCAAGCGCAAGCGCTCGGCGCGGCTCCAGTCGAGATCCGCTCGTGGACTCCTCGCGTTCAAAAGAAGGCGCGCTCCTCGGACTCGCTCTTGAACTTCGGAACGGCTCTACTCGGTCTTTTCATAAGTCGTCCTTTCCTATCGAGTTGCCGCGCGGCCGGCGAGTCTCCCCCTTCTCCGCGGAGCGGGGAAGAGCCTGCCCCCGGGCGCAGACCCGGGGGTGTCGCCGAAGGCGACGGATGGGGTGGGGCGAGCAGCAATCCGTCGACGAAAGCTTCGCGGCGCCGTTTGTGCAATGCGACTCCTGGTTCCGAGGGCGGACATTCACCATGCGGGCCGCGCGCGTCGATGAAAGCTTGCGCGGCGCCTTTCGCGCAATCGGACGGAGGTCGATGCAGCGGGCCACACCCCATCCGGCGCTTCGCGCCACCTTCCCCAGCTTGAAGCTGGGGAAGGAGAACGCGCCTCGCGCTCAGTCCCAGCGGTTGGCGTTCTTGGGGAAGCCGGGGCGCTGGACCTGGACGACGCAGAAGCGTTGGCCGGTCGGCGCCTCCATCCCGCCCAGCGCTCGAGCCTGCGCGCGACCTTGGCGCCGAGCTTCTCGAGCCGCGCGACCTCGGCTTCGATGTCGTCGGTCTCGATGTCGATGTGGACGCGGCTCTCATGCTCGACGCGCTGAATCTCGACGATCGGCTGGTCCGGCGGCGTCTCGAGCACGTGGTAGGCGCCGCGGCTCATCGGGTGCGCGCGGTCGATCGCGCGCCCCAGCGCTTCCGCCCAGAAGCGCGCCGCCGCGTCCACGTCGGCGACCTTGCAATCGATCAGCACGGCGCAAAGGCGAGAGCGGCGCATGTCGGTCTCCTCGATCTCCATCGGACTGTCGACGATTCTGCGCCCGCGAACTTCACCCCTGTCCGCCGCTGCGCCGACCGCGTCGACATAGTCGTAAACCAAACGTTTCAGGCGCGAGATATCCCTGCATTCGGCCGAACAGGGAACTTCATTCCTTGCTCGGCCGAATAAAGTCCCTGTTCGCCCGCGTAGGGAATTTTCCCGGAAGCGCCTCGAACCATTGGCCTTTTCGCGAGCGCTTTTCCGAAAATGGCCGGAATGAGAGAAATTTCCCTGCTTGTTTCCCTGCCGCAGGGAATTGGGCCGCGCTCGAGGGCTTCGCCAGGTCGGAGGGATCGGAGCGGTCACGACACTAGAGGAGCTCGCGCCGCCGTGCGCAGGACTGGACGAAGAACGAGCATTGCCGGGCCGAGGGAAGCGCCCAGCCGCCGGGCAGGGCATAGGTCACCTGGCTCACATGCGCGTTGGTCATCACCAGCTCGACGTCGCAGGGAAGGGCGCCTTGCGAGGCCGCCAGGTTGAGGCCCGCCGCCCACGGCGGCGTGTGCGTCGTCGTAACGCCGACCGGATAGGTCCAGATCTCGGTCGCTTGCGCGACCGCCCGGCGGCGGATCGGCTCGCCCATGCAAAGGAGAATGTCCCGCTTGGAAAGCCCGACCATCGCCGTCTGGGCGATCTGGTCGACCTCGGGCTTCTCGGCGCAGCCCGCGAGCATGAGCCCGACGAGCGGCAAGAGCCTGATCGCAGTCCTCATCGTCACCCCCGTCGCCGTACGCTTGCCGCGCGCTCCGCAGATTCGCCGAAAGACGGCGCTTTGACAATGCGCCCGGCTCGCTCGATCTTGAGTTGACAGCGGCGCGCCGGCCCGGATGATGCGCCCGGCAATCGACGGAGCCGCTCCCCATGACCGTGACCCGAGCGACGGCCCTTCTCCTGACGGCGGCTTTCCTGGCGGGCGCGGCCCGCACCGGCGCCGCCGGCGTGTTCACCCTCTCCTCCGCCGACTTCAAGGACGGCGAGATGCTGGCGAAGAAGGTCGGCGACGTCCCCTCGCGCGGGCCGAACTGCAAGGGCGACAACGTCTCGCCTGAGCTCGCCTGGTCGAACCCGCCCGACGGAACGAAGAGCTTCGCCTTCACCGTGTTCGACCCCGACGCCGGCTACGGGGCGGGCTTCGTCCATTGGGTCGCCTACGGGATCGCGCCCGACGTGACCTCGTTCGCGGAGGGCGAGATCAGCAAGCCTTCCGACAAATACGTGGGCGGAACGAGCGGCAAGAAGCTCGCCTTCTTCGGCGGCCCCTGCCCGCCGCCCGGCTCGCCGCACCACTACCTCTTCCAGATCGTCGCGACCGATCTCGATCCGAAGGACCTGCCCCCCGGTCTGACGTTCGGCGAGCTGCGCGAGAAGCTGAAGGGCCACCGCAAGGGCGAGTCGAGCATCGTCGGAACCTACGTCAACCCTTATCCCTGAGCAGGAAGGGCGTCCCCGCTATCTCGCCGGAGGATGACGACTTGCGTATCGGCGTAGGTCCGCTCGTCGACGAGCGCGAGGCCCTCCGGCGCCTCGATCGCCGCCTTCGCCGCCTCCTCGACCACGCAGAGCGCGTCCGGCTCGAGCCAGCCGCCCTCGACCAGCGCGGCGAGCGCTCTTTCGCGCAAGATCCTGTCCGTAGGGCGGGTCGAGAAAGGCCAGTCCGAACGGACCGCCGGCGGGCGCCTTGCCCAGTTTGGCCGCATCCGCACGCCAGATCCGGCTCACCCCGCCGAGCCCCAAGGCTTCGACATTGGCGCGCAGGAGCGCGCGGGCCTCCGTCCCGTTGTCGACAAAGAGGACGAAGCGCGCTCCTCGCGACAGCGCCTCGATCCCGAGCGCGCCGCAGCCGGCGAAGAGGTCGACGACGCGCGCGCCCTCGAGGCTCCCCGGATAACGGTGCTCGAGGATGTCGAAGATCGACTCGCGCAAGCGTTCCGAGGTCGGACGGATGGCGCGCGAGGCCGGCGCGGAGAGAACGCGGCCCTTCAGCCGACCGCCGACGACCCGCATCGCTCAGGGCTTTCGCGGCGGCCGGCGCGGTCCGCGGCCCGGCCCCTTCGAGGGTCCTTTGCCCGGCCGACGCTTGTCGGCGCCGGCGAAGGGCCGGCCATGGCGGGGCCGCCCGCCGTCGGAAGCGCCGTGGCGCTCGTCGCGCCGCCGGTCGGACTTACGCTCCCGCGCTTCGGCTTCGCGCGGAAGGCGCTGGCCAGCGGAGGCGGGCTCCGCGCGATCCGTCCGCCGGGGGGCTGAGCCGCGACGATGCGCGCGCCCGGCCCCGGGCCGATCGGCGCCGCCCCTCGCCGGCCGCGCTTCGCGCCTCTCCTCGCGCGGCCCGCGCGGCTTGAATTCGCCCTGCGCTCCGCGCTGCTGTCCATGTTCGGCGCGGGGCGGCCGCTCGCGCCCTTCGCCGTCGCGCGCGCGCTTCACCTCGAACGGATCCGGCCGCCTCGGCCGATCCGCCGTCTCGCTCCTCGCCTCGAAGCGGCGCGACCGCCGCTTGCCCGGCGCCGCTTCTTTCGCCCCGCGGCGCCCGTGCGCAACGGCGGCGGCGGCGCGCTTGCGCGCCTCTTCGCCTGTCGGCGAAATGCGCTCGACCGCGATCGTCCGCCCCTTGCGGTCCTGGGTCGCGCCCCGCTCGACGCGCTTGCGCGGGCCCGCCGCGTCGGCGGCGATCTCGGCCCGCAGAGCCGAGACATGTTTGCGGCGGCGTTCGGGCTGGGACCGCGACGGCGCCGCGCGCGGCGGCCGAGCCTCGCGCTCATGTGGACGCGCGGTTTCCGCGCCGCGCTTGCGCGGGCCGATTCGCTCGCGCTTCCGCGATTCCCGCCACGCGAACTCTCGCCCTTGCGGCTCGGGCCTCGCCGGCGTCCGCCGGCCTTCCTCCTCGGTTGGACCGGTCGGGGCGACGGCTCGCTCGAAGATCGGCGCGTCGAAATCGGCCCCCGCCTGTCTCGCGAGCTTCGCCCCGATCTGGTCGCGCAGAACGCGCGTCGGCGCCTCCGCGACTTCCCCTTCGGCGAGGTCTCCGAGCTCGAAGGGGCCGAACGAAATCCGGATCAGGCGGTTGACCGAAAGCCCCAGATGCTCGAGGACCTTCTTGATCTCGCGGTTCTTGCCCTCGCGCAGACCCACGGTGATCCAGACGTTCGAGCCCTGCTCGCGGTCGAGCCGCGCCTCGATGCCCGCGTAGTCGATCCCGTCGACGGTCACGCCGCCGCGCAAGGAATCGAGCATCGCCTGTTCGACGCGCCCGTGCGCCCGAACTCGATAGCGGCGAAGCCAGGCGGTCGAAGGCAGCTCGAGGACGCGCGCGAGGCCGCCGTCGTTGGTCAGCAGGATGAGGCCTTCGGTGTTGATGTCGAGGCGACCGACCGCGACGAGGCGCGGCAGGTCCGGCGGCAGCGCGTCGAAGATGGTCGGGCGCCCTTCCGGATCGCGAGCGGTGGTGACGAGGCCGCGCGGCTTGTGAAAAAGAAAGAGGCGAGTGCGCTCGCGCTCGACGAGCGGCTTCCCGTCGACCCGGACGTCGTCCGCCTCGCTGACGTTGTAGGCCGGACTGTCGAGCACATGCGCCGTTGACGGTGACCCGGCCTGCCGCGATCCAGGCTTCCGCATCGCGGCGCGAGCAAAGGCCTGCGCGCGCCATCACCTTGGCGATGCGCTGGCCTTCGCGGACCTCCGGAGCCGGTGTCGTCTCCTCGCTCATCTTCTTAAGTCGGCTCCAAATCGCGGAGGCTTGAGAATTGCCCGCAACGCGCGCCTGTCCTAAGCCCGAAGGGCGGGACGCGCCAAACGAAAAACGCGCTTAAGGCCGAAACGAGGAATGGACATTTGTCAAACGCAGCGGATGAGGCGAACGATCCGATGAGCCTCGCCTTCGCCGAGGCGCAGGCGGCCGAAGCGCGCGGCGAGGCGCCGATCGGCGCCGCGATCGTTCGCGACGGCGCAGTCCTCTCGCACGCGGGCAACCGCACGCGAGAACACGCCGATCCGACGGCGCACGCCGAAATGATCGCGATCCGCGCCGCGGCCGCGGCGCTCGGCTCCGAGCGGCTCGTCGGCTGCGACCTCTACGTGACGCTCGAACCCTGCGCCATGTGCGCCGGGGCGATGTCCCACGCGCGCATCCGCCGCCTCTACTACGGCGCTCCCGACCCCAAGGGCGGCGCGGTCGACCATGGACCGCGCTTCTTCCGCCAGCCGACCTGCCATCACGCGCCGGAAGTCTATGGCGGCATCCGGGAACGCGAAGCCTCGGCGATGCTGAAGGACTTCTTCGCTGCGAAGCGGTGAACCTTGCGCCGGGTTGCCAAGGGCTCGCGCGGCGTGAGACGATCGCGGCCCTCGATTTCCCGACCGCTCCAGGGAGGAGCCCATGCCGCGTCCGCCGTTCCGCGCCGACCATGTCGGCAGCTTCCTGCGACCCCAGCGACTGAGAGAGGCGCGGGAGAAATTCGCCGCCGGCGCCCTCGCCGCGGAGGACCTGCACGCAATCGAGGACGAATGCATCCGCGAGGTGGTGCGGGCGCAGGAGAACGTCGGCCTGAAGGGGATTACAGACGGCGAGTTTCGCCGCACCTATTTCCATGTCGATTTCCTCGAGCGGCTCGAGGGCGTCGAGACGCATTATGGCGAGTTCGTCGCGACGTTCCGCAAGAGCGACGGCACGGAGGTCGGCTTCAAGCCGCCGACCGTGCATGTTGGCAGCAAGGTCCGATGGGTCGCGCCGATCCAGGGCCCGGACTTCGAGTTCTTGAAGTCGGCCACGACCCGGACGCCGAAAGTCTGCATCCCGGCGCCGTCGATGCTGCACTTCCGCGGCGGGCGCGAAGCGATCAGCGCGGCGGTCTATCCAAATCTCGAGGATTTCTTCGATGACCTAACCGCAGCCTACCGCGCCGAGGTCGCCGACCTCGCTCAGCGCGGCTGCCGCTACCTTCAGTTCGACGACACGAATCTCGCCTATCTTTGCGATCCGGAGATCCGCGCCCGCACCAAGGCGCGTGGCGACGATCCGGACGCGCTGACCCGCCTTTACTGCCGGCTGATCAACGATTCGATCCGCGACCGGCCGGCCGGCATGACCGTCTGCGTCCATCTCTGCCGCGGCAATTTCAAGAGCGCCTGGGTGGCGCAGGGCGGCTACGAACCGGTCGCCGAGATCCTGCTCAACGAAATGAAGATCGACGGATTCTTCCTCGAATACGACGACGAGCGCTCGGGCGATTTCGCCCCCCTCCGCTTCGCGCCGAAGAGCGCAACCATCGTGCTCGGCCTGATGAGCTCGAAGCGGGCCGCGGCCGAGCCGAAGGACGAGGTCAAGCGCCGCATCGAGGAGGCGACCAAATACGTGCCGCTCGACCAATGCGCGCTCAGCCACCAGTGCGGCTTCTCCTCGACGGCGCACGGCAACGACCTCTCCGAGGCCGACCAATGGATCAAGCTCGCCCGCCTCGTCGAGATCGCCGAGGAAGTCTGGGGCGGGGTGTAAATCCCTTCTCCCGATTGGGGGAGAAGGTGGCGCCATAGGGCGTTCGCAAGAACGCCCGTCTTTCGACGGGCTATGGCGCCGGATGAGGGTTCGGAAATGACCGCCAGCCTCGCTTGGTTCGAAACCGACAAGTGCTTCATCGACGGGCGCTGGGTTCCGCCGCAAACGCGCGAACGCCTGCCGCTCGAGGACCCCTCGCGCGGCGCGGAGATCGGCGTGATCGCGCGCGGGAGCGGCGCCGACGTCGACGCTGCGGTCGCCTCGGCCGAACGGGCGCTCGCCGGCGACTGGGGGCGGCTCACCGCGACTGAGCGCGGCCGGCTCCTCGACCGGCTCGGCGAGCTCGTCCGGAGTCGCGTGGAGGAGCTCGCCCGGCTCGAAGCCCTCGACGTCGGCAAACCGATCAGGCAGGGGCGCGCCGATGCGCTGGCGATGGCGCGCTACATGGAGTTCTACGGCGGCGCCGCCGACAAGGTCATGGGCGAGACGATCCCCTATCTCGGCGGCTACACGGTCTACACCTTGCGCGAGCCGCACGGCGTCACGGGCCACATCGTGCCGTGGAATTATCCGATGCAGATCGCCGGCCGCACCATCGGCGCGGCGCTGGCGATGGGCAACGCCTGCGTGCTGAAGCCAGCCGAGGAGGCCTGCCTCACCTCGCTCGCGCTCGCCGACCTCGCCCGCGAGGCGGGCTTTCCGCCGGGCGCGCTCAACGTCGTTCCGGGCCTCGGCGAGGAGGCGGGCGCGGCGCTCGCGTCCCACCCGAGCGTGCGGCATCTCTCCTTCACCGGGTCGGTCGCGGTCGGCGCGCTGGTCCAGGCCGCCGCGGCGCGCCACGTCGCGCCGGTGACGCTCGAGCTCGGCGGCAAGTCGCCGCAAATCGTGTTCGCCGACGCCGACCTCGACCGCGCCCTGCCGTTCCTGGTCAACGCCGGCATCCAGAACGCCGGCCAGACCTGCTCGGCAGCCTCGCGCATCCTGGTCGAGCGCTCGCGCTACGACGAAGTCGTCGAACGCATGGCCGAACGCTACCGGGCTCTCCGCGTCGGCCCCGCCGAAGCCGACCTCGACGTCGGCCCGCTCATCTCGGAAAGGCAGAAAGCGGTAGTCGAGAACTTCATCCGGGAGGGCGCCGGCCTGATCCTCGCCGCGGAAGGGACCATCGTCGCCGACGCCCCGGCCGGCGGGCATTACGTCCAGCCGACCCTGTTCGCCGGCGTGAAGCCCGACCATCGGCTTGGCGCAGGAGGAGATCTTCGGCCCGGTGCAGGTGCGTCATTGCCTTCGACGACGAGGCGGAGGCGGTTGGCGTCGCCAACGGAACCGGCTACGGCCTCGTCGCGGGGATTTGGACCGCCGACGGCGGGCGGCAGATGCGCCTCGCCAAGGCGTTGCGCTCGGGCCAGGTGTTCATCAACAATTACGGCGCCGGCGGCGGGGTCGAATTGCCGTTCGGCGGCGTCGGCAAGTCGGGCCACGGGCGCGAAAAAGGCTTCGAGGCGCTGTACGGCTTCTCGGCGTTGAAAACCGTCGCGGCGTGGCACGGCTGAGCGATCGGCGATTCATTCGGGGACCTATGCGAACGCACGCTCCTTTCGCCTGTCTCGCCGCCCTCGCGCTCGCGGGCTGCGCGGCGCCGCAGTTCAAGACTTTCTACTTGTCCGCCCGTGACTGGCGAGGGGCGGAGCTCTCGGGGCACGGCCAACTCAAAGTCGCCGACGCGGTCGCCGGCGCCGCTCCCCGCACCGTCACCCTGCTCGAGATCGGCGGGCTCCTCGACGCTCCTCGGGACCTGGACCGCAGGCTGCGACTTCAGGAGGATCGGGCGCGCGCCTTGACGGCGGCGCTCGAGTGGCATGGAGTGCCTCCCGAAGCCATCGGCGTTGAACTCAAGCCCGCGACCGGCGCCTCGAGCGAGCCGCCGCCGCCGCTCCTCGCCGAGCCGATGGTCATCGTCATCCATTACTGAGAGGAAAGCGGTGAGCCGAATCGTCGCCGTTCTCAACGGCCCCAACCTCAACCTGCTGGGCAAGCGACAGCCGGAGATTTATGGCCGCGAGACGCTGGGCGACGTCGAGGCGGACTGCCGTCGCGTGGCGGCCGAGCTCGGGCTCGAAATCGAGTTCCGCCAGAGCAATCGCGAATACGAGCTGATCGACTGGATCCACGAGGCGCGCGGACGCGCCGCAGCCATCCTGATCAATCCCGCCGCCTTCACCCACACTTCCGTCGCCATCCTCGACGCGCTCAACACTTTCGAAGGGCCGATCATCGAGGTGCATATTTCCAACGTCCACAAGCGCGAGGACTTCCGCCGCCATTCCTATGTGTCCGGCGTCGCATCGGGGGTTATCGCGGGCTGTGGCGTGCAGGGCTATGAGCTGGCGCTGAGGCGCATTGCGAAGCTGGTCGGCGAGGGAAAGGCCTGAACGGCTTGCAGCGCCGAAGGGCCATCCAAAGGCGGGCGGGGCGAACGGTCAAAAAAGGAGAACGAAAGTGTCCAGCCAGGCTCAGCAGACGTTTCCCGTCATCGATCCCGACAACGTCGCGGAGGTTTTGTGCGACGGAATGTTCAACGTCCATGTCGTCGGACCGTTCGCGCACCTGACCTTCACGCAGATAAGGCCGGAGCCGGGACCGATGTTCGTCAACTCGGCGATCAAGCGAAACTTCGTCGTCCGCGCCAAAATCGTTACAACTCTCGACAATCTCGTCGCGCTCCGGGACGCCTTGGCGCGGATGACGCTCGACCAGGGTTCTCCGCCGCCCGCGACCGCCGGCGGCACGCGTCACTGATTCGCGGGCCGCGCCGGCCAGACAGCGCAAACCAAGCTTATAAAAACTGGACGGAGAGCCCCGTTCCGAAAGGCGCTCAAGCCTCCTCTTTACCCGCCACTCCCGCTTCCGCGAAGGTCGCCATACCGTTGTGGCAGGCGACGGCGGCCTTGACGATCGCGACCGCCAGCGCCGCCCCTGACCCTTCGCCGAGCCGCATGCCGAGATCGAGGAGCGGCTGTTTGCCGAGGCGCCTCAGAGCTTTGCGATGCGCCCGCTCGGCCGAGACGTGGCCGGCGAGGCAATGGTTAAGGGCGCTCCCGTCGAGCGCCTGCAGCACCGCCGCCGCGGATGAGACGACGAAGCCGTCGAGCAGGACCGGCGTGCGCCTGAGGCGCGCGGCGAGGATCGCCCCGGCGATGGCGGCGATCTCCCGCCCGCCGAGCCGCGCCAGAACCTCGAGCGGGTCGCCGAGGTGCGCCTTGTGGCGGGCGACCGCGGCGCGCACCGCCTCGGCCTTGCGCCTCAGGCCCGCGTCGTCGACGCCGGCGCCGCGGCCGACCCAGTGGTCCGGCTCCCCGCCGTAGAGGGCGTGGTAGATCGCGGCCGCGGGCGTGGTGTTGCCGATGCCCATCTCGCCGAGGACAAGCAGGTCCGGCTCGGAGGCGAGCGCCTCCATGCCGAAGGCGATCGTGCCGGCGCAGGTCCGCTCGTCCATGGCGGCCGTCTCAGTGATGTCGCCGGTCGGCTTCTCCAAGGCGAGCTCGTAGACCTTGAGCGAGAGGTCGAAGGTCTTGCAGATCTGGTTGATCGCCGCGCCGCCGGCGGTGAAGTTCGCCACCATCGCCTGGGTGACCGAGGGCGGATAGGCCGAGACGCCTTGCGCGACGACGCCATGGTTGCCAGCAAAGACCGCGACCAGCGGCTTGTCAACATGCGGCCTTGCGCCCTGCCAGCCGGCCAGGAAGGCGGAAATCTCCTCGAGCCGCCCGAGCGACCCCGCCGGCTTGGTGAGCTCGGCCTCCCGCTCCCGCGCCGCGGCGCTCGCCGCCTCGTCGGCCTGCGGCATCTTGCGGAGGAGGGCTCGGATGTCGTCGAACGGGCGGGGGGCGGTCACGATTCCTCTCGGCGAGAATGAGCCGCCCCTATAGCGAACAGCCGCGCCGAAGCAAAGGCTCGCGGATCCTGCGATAAAGTCGGCGGAGGTCAGCGTCGGTGTTGATGCTCAGTTTTCGCCGCGCTTTCCCGTCCTGCCATGAAGGCCAAAAAACTCAAACCACCCGGCGGACCCAGCCGTGCTCGTCGGCGATCGCGCCGCGCTGGATGCCCACGAGCTTCGCGCGCAAGCCTTCGGCGATCGGGCCGCCTCCGCCATTGCCGATGACGAAGCCGCCTTCGGCGGACTTGATCTCGCCGATCGGGGTGACGACGGCCGCGGTGCCGCAGGCGAAGCATTCGCGCAGTTTCCCGCTTGCCGCATCCGCCCGCCAGTCCGCGTAGGCGTAGCGGTCCTCCCGCACCGTCCGGCCCTCGGCCCGGGCGAGGGCGAGGATCGAAATCGCGGGTGACGCCGGGCAAAATCGTGCCGCCGAGCGGCGGCGTCACCATCGAGCCGTCGTCGAAGACGAAGAACACGTTCATGCCGCCGAGCTCCTCGACCCAGCGGCGCTCGGCGGCGTCGAGAAACACCACCTGGTCGCAGCCTTCTTTGATCGCCTCGGCCTGGGCCGCGAGACTCGCCGCGTAATTGCCGCCGCATTTGGCGGCGCCCGTCCCGCCGGGCGCGGCGCGGGTGTAGTCGGCGGACAGCCAGACGCTGACCGCCTTCTTGCCGCCCTTGAAATAGGCCCCGACCGGCGAGGCGATCACCACGAACCGATAGTCCGAAGCCGGGCGGACGCCAAGGAAGGCTTCGTTGGCGAACATGAACGGCCGGAGATAGAGACTGCCTTCGCCGCCCGGAATCCATTCGACGTCGATCTTCACCAGCTCCTCGATCGCGCGCAGGAACGAAATCTCGGGCAGCGCGGGCATCGCCAGGCGCTCGGCCGAGGCCTGGAATCGGCGCGCGTTCATTTCCGGACGGAACAGGGCGACGCCGCCGTCGCCGAGGCGATAGGCCTTGAGACCCTCGAAGATCTCCTGCGCGTAGTGCAGCACGGCGCACGCGGGATCGAGCACGAAGGGCTCGCGGGCGCGGATCTCCGCATCGTGCCAGCCGCGATCCGTGGTCCAGCGGACGGTCGCCATGTGGTCGGTGAAGATTCGGCCGAAACCAGGATCCTCGAGCATCGACGCCCGGACGTCCGCCGCGACCGGCGCGGGATGGGGGCGGCGGGTGAAAACGTGACCATGCCCGGCGTTCATCGGCTTTGCATCCTCGAAGACGATTTCGGCTTCTTTAGACCGCCGCTGAGGCGGATGTCACCCGGCGCGGAGGTCGGAAAGCTCCCGAGGCCCAGGGGCGCTTGAAGCGAGCGACCCGGGCGCGCGCCCGAATTGGAGGCGGCCCGAATGCGCTGGTAACAGGGGTAAAAACAGCGGATTTGCAAAAACGGGGCCGGCCCCAATGGGGGTCTTGCGGTCAATATGCCTGCAAGTTCAGCGGTTTGAGCGAAGAGCGCCGCAGCAGCCGGAACAGCGGATTGATTCGCGGGAACAGTGGATTTGTGAAGCGCGCGCTGGATTATTTGGAGCCGACCCGAACTCATCCCGCTCTCACCGTCTGCACGCTCCCGGCTGGAACGCGCCGCGCCGCCGCGGCGTTCCGCTCCGTCAGGGAGGTCCCCCATGGCGTCAGAGGCCCCGGCGGCCCCGCCGCATGTCGAGGAGACGGTTGCGGCGATCGCCGAGCTGCACGCCGCACATTACCGTGAGGCCGGCGCGCTGCAGCGGTTCGTGTCGGCGGCGACCGCCGCCGTCAGGTGGCCCCGCACGCTGGCGGTTATCGCCGTCGCGATTGCGGCGTGGCTCGCCGTGAATCTAGGGTTGCCGGCGCTCGGCCTGCCCGCGCCCGATCGGTTTCCGTTTCCCATTCTGGCGGCGGTCGCCTCGATCCTCGACCTGTTCCTCGCGGCGATGATTCTCGTCGCGCAGCGCCACGAGGACGAGCTCGCCGACCGGCGCGACCAGCTGACGCTCGAGATCGCCATCCTGTCCGAGCAGAAGACGGCGAAGATCATCGCGCTCCTGGAGGAATTCCGCCGCAACGATCCGCACCAGAGCGATGCGCGCGACGAGGTGGCCGAGGCGCTTGCGGAGCCGTCGGATCCGCACGCGGTGCTCCACGCGATCGAGGCGGCGCATGGGAAGGCGAGCGATGACAAGGAAGGAGCGGGTAGCGACGCGCGGCGGAGCGCGTCGGGGAGTCCGTCGTAGCCCCCTTTCCACCGCTCGCGGCGAGAGGCAATTTGGTCGTTCGTTCTGTTACCTCAATTTTTCAAGACGGCGCCCGCGAATGCCCATTCCATCGCGCTCCTTTTCAACCGTGAGAAAAAGTCGGCGTGGCGCATAGGAGCGCAGCAAGCGGGGAGGCAAGCAGACGGCCAGAATCGACCCGTCCTGCGCGTTCCCCTCCGCTGCGGCGCCGGAAGGAATGCCACAGAATGCGGCCGAAGGCGCTACGGGAGCCTTCCGCGGGTACGAATGCACCGAAAGCAATCTCTCAAATCACTGGAGTTGGGGGCGACGGCGTCAGGCCGGCGTTACTCCGTGTTGACTGGCCTCGGCCGTCCCAAATCGTCGACGGCGACGAAGGTGAAGGTCGCGTCCGTCACCTTCTCCCGATGGTGGGTGTGAAAACGCCGCGCCCAAGCCTCGATATGGACCTTCATCGAGGTGCGGCCGACGTGATCGACCGCCGTGTACACGCACAGCACGTCGCCGACCCGGACCGGACGAATGAAGGTCATCGCGTCGATGGCGATCGTGACGACGCGGCCCTGCGCCTTTTCGGAGGCCGCGATTCCGCCGGCCTGGTCCATCTGGCTCAACACCCAGCCGCCGAAGATGTCGCCGTTGGCGTTTGTGTCGCCTGGCATGGCGATCAGGCGGACCGTCAGTTCGCCGCGCGGCTCGAGCTCGATAGACGGCGACGCAGCCATCGCGTTCCCCTCCGGACGCCAAAACTGCTTCGCTCGCCGGGCGTCCGTCCGGCGGCTCCGGCGAAGACCATCCCCACGCCTGGGCCCAGACGCTCGCTCGGCAGTCGAGGCTTTCAACGCGTCAGGCTAGGCCCCTGCTAATCTCAGGTCCATTGCAGCTGTCGTAGCGCCTTTGAGAGATTACCGACCGACCGTCTTCGACCCATGCACGACCGTCTCGTAACGGGCCGGCGTCCGAAACCCTTCACCATACCCGAAATTCAAACTGTACGAGGTGAGGAGGAGGCGCCTCCACCCATGAGCGCGCCTCTTTCCCACCGCTCCCGATACTCCACCAGCCCCGGTAGGGCCCACGGTTGCGCCCGCGCGAGCTGCGGCGGGGCGTGCGGCTCGTCCCAATGGGCGAGCATCGCCGCGCCTTCCGCTGCGCCGGAGGCCGGCGCGATGAGCACGTTTCGGCCGGGCATCAGGGCGGCGAGGACGCCGGCGAAAGCCGGCGAGCGGTTGAAGCCGCCCTCGACGATGAGGTCGCCCGGCGCCTCGAGCAGCCTCAGCATGTGGGCGGCGGTTACCGCGCAATAGAGGGTCGCGAGCGCCGACCGCCCGGCGGGCGTCTTCGGCGCCTCGCCCTCGATAAAACCCTTCCGCCCGGCGAAAGGTCCGCCCTGGTCGGTGAAGGCGGGCATCGCCATGACGGAAGCGGCGACGAGCGCGGCGACGTCCGCCTCGTGCGCCTCGGCGGGCGTCATCGCCCGCCAGCACGGCGAACTCCCGCCCGAGCATGAGCCGCGCCGTCGGCACCGGACGGCCCCGGACGTCGACGTTGGCGAGCATGTCGGCCTTCTCGACGATCGGGGCCTTGCCGCCGACCGCCAGGATGATGACCCAGGTTCCGGTCGAAAGGACGGTGAAGGGATCGCTGCGCGTCGCGAGATAGGGAACGAGCGAAGCGTTCGAATCATGCGCGCCGCACACGATCGCGCGTCTCGGGCTTAAGTCCCGTCTCAGCAGCGATTTCGGGTTTGAGGCGCCCAAGCGTCTCCCAGGCGCGGCGGATCGGCGGAAAGAGCCGCGTCCAACCTTGGTTCTCGACCAGGCTCGACAGCCGGCCTTCCTTCGGCGCCCAGAGATCGGTGTGGGCGCCGAGCGAGGTGACCTCCGTCGCCATGACGTCGCTCAAGCGCCAGGACCAGAATTGCGGATAGGTGAGGAAGGCGCGCGCCGCGGCGAATTTTTCCGGAAAGTTGCGCTCGAGATAAAAGATCTGCCGGCCGAGATTGAGTCCGCCCTTGCTCCGGGGCGAGAAGCACTCCTCGAACGGCGGTCGGGCGGCGTCATAAGCCGCGTCGACGACGCCGAAGCCGTCGAACTCGTAGTCCATCGGCGGCAGCGCGACGCCCTCCTCGGTCACCAGGACGCCCGAGGCCCCGTGCGCCGAGATCGAAATCGCCTCGATGGAATGTTTTGCGCCGACCTCCTTCAGCGCGGCCAGCAAAAAGCTCCAGGCGCGCTCCGTGTCGAGGCTCAGATAAGGGCAAAACGCGTCGGGGGAGAGCGACGCGTTGGGATGCGACCGGTCGGCGACGACCGAGCCCGCGCGGTCGAACACGACGAGCTTGAGGTTGGTCTTGCCGACGTCGAAGACGGCGACGCAGCGGGTCATGGGCGGCCTCCCTCATCCGACCGCGCTTCGCGCGGCCACCTTCTCCCGCAAGCGGGAGAAGGGTAGCGCCCCCTCTCCCGCTTGCGGGAGAGGGCTGGGGTGAGGGCAGCTCCTCTCGATCGCAACTGGACTTCCCTCTCACTCCATATGGAACATCTCGATCAGCGGCGCGGAGACGGGGCTGCCGTCGGGGTTGGCGGCCATGATATCCTTCATGTGCGCCCACCAGCGCTGCATCACCGGATTCTTCGTCAGGTCGTCCATCCGGTGCGTGTCGGCCCGCTCGAGATAGCCGAACAGCGTGTTGGTGTCGGGGTCGAGATAGATCGAACAGTTGCTGACGCCCGATTGGCTCAGCAGCGTCCTCAGCTCGGGCCAGATCGCCTCGTGGCGGCGGCGGTATTCGTGCGTCTCGCCGGGGTTGAGGCGCATTTTGAAGGCGTAGCGCTGCATTCTCCCCTCTGGCGGAATCCCTTCTTCCCGCTTGTGGGGAAGCACGATCCCTTCTCCCCGCTTGCGGGGAGAAGGTGGCGCGGAGCGCCGGATGAGGGGCGAGGCCGGACCTCGACCGTTCGGCGTAGCCCCTCACCCTAGCCCTCTCCCTGCTTGCGGGGAGAGGGGACGATGACGACGATTGTTGCGCCGCCTTCGGGTCCTCGTCAACGCCAGACCGTCTCGAGCCGCTCGCCGAATGAAAGGCGAGGAGAATTGGCGTCGCCCCTGGCCGACTCGGGTCGGCGTCTCAAAGTCCTGCTTGCCACCGCTCCTGGTATTCCGTGAGCCCCGGAACGCTCCACGCCTGCGCCTTCGCGAGATGGGGCGGCGGGCGTTTGTCGTCCCAACGGGCGAGCACGGCGGCGCCCTCCGCGGCGCCGGAGGCGGGCGCGACAAGCACGGCGCGAGCGGGCATGAGAGCGGCGAGCACGGCCGCGAAGGCTGGGGTGCGGTTGAACCCGCCTTCGACGATGATATCGCCCGGCGCCTCGAGAAGCTTCAGCATGTGGGCGGCCATCAGCGCCGAATAGATCGTGGCCAGCGCCGTCCGCGCCGCGGGCGTCGCAGGCGGTTCGCCCTCGATCCGGCCCTTGCGCCCGGCGAAGGGTCCGCTCTCAGAGAAGGCGGGCATCGCCATCACGCCGGACGACACGATCGCCGCGACGTCGGCTTCGTGCGCTTCGGCAGGCAATGCGCCCGCGAGCGCGGCGAACTCGCGCCCGCCCATCAGCCGCGCGGTCGGCGCCGGACGCGCCAGGACGTCGACGTTGGCGAGCATGTCGGCCTTCGGGTCGAGCTTCGCCTTGCCGCCGACCGCCATGATGATCACCCAGGTGCCGGTCGAGACGACGGTGAACGGATCGGTTCGCGAGGCGAGATAGGGAACGAGCGAAGCGTTGGAATCGTGCGCGCCGCAAATGACCGCGACTTCCGGCGAGAGCCCCGTCGCCGCGGCGACGTCCGGATCGAGTCGCCCGAGCCTGTCCCAGGCGCGGCGGATCGGCGGGAAGAGCCGCCTCCAGCCTCGAGCCTCGACCATGCTCGACACGCGCCCTTCCTTCGGCCGCCAGAGATCGGTATGGGCGCCGAGGGACGTGACCTCCGAGGCCATGACGCCGCTGAGGCGCCAAGCCCAATATTGCGGATAGGTCAGGAACGCGCGCGCCGCCGAAAAAATTTCCGGGAAATTTCGTTCGAGATAGAAGATCTGCCGGCCGAGATTGAAGCCGCGCGGGAGACGGGGCGAGCAGCATTCCTCGAACGGAGGGCGCGCCGCGTCATAAGCCGCGTCGATCGGGGCGAAGCCGTCGAACTCGTAGTCCATCGGCGGCAGCGCGATCCCCGCGTCGGTCACCAGGACGCCCGCCGCGCCGTGGGTCGTGATCGAGATCGCCTCGATCCGATGCTCGCTGCCGGTCTCCTTCAACGCGCCGATGAGGAAGCGCCAGGCCCGCTCCGTATCGAGCCTGAGATAGGGGCAGGCCGCATCCGGAGCGGGGGAGGCGTTCGGTTGAGAGCGGTCGGCGACGATCGCGCCGGCGCGGTCGAAGACGACCAGCTTGAGGTTGGTCTTGCCGACGTCGAAGACGGCGACGCAGCCTGACATGCGCGGGCCCTGTTCCTTTCCCCGCTTGCGGGGAGAAGGTGGCGCTTAAGCGCCGGATGAGGGGCGATGCCAGCCCTCCGCCGTTCGGCGTAGCCCCTCTCACCCTAGCCCTCTCCCCGCAAGCGGGGAGAGAGGACGCCTGACCCCGCTTCCGCGGAGAAGGTGGCGCGCAGCGCCGGATGAGCGGCGAGGCCACGACCTCCGCCGTTCGGCGTAGCCCTCACCCCGGCCCTCTCCCTGCAAGCGGAGAGGAGCCTCTCCCCCGCTCCGGGGAGAAGGTGGCGCGCAGCGCCGGATGAGCGGCGAGGCCAAGCCTCCGCCGTTCGGCGTAGCCCCTCACCCTAGCCTTCTCCCCGCTTGCGGGGAGAAGGTGGCGCGCAGCGCCGGATGAGGGGCGAGGCCAAGCCTCCGCCGTTCGGCGTAGCCCCTCACCCCGGCCCTCTCAACGCACTCCCCGGGTCAAGCCCGGGGAGGGAGAGGGGAATTAGAAGTCGAACTTGTTGATGTTCTCCTTCGTGTAGATGAAGGGCGGGCCGAGCAGGATCTCGCTGCCGTTGACCACGTTGAGCTTGCCGAGCTTGCCGGCCTCGACCGAGGCGTCGCCCGGCTTCAACTTGCCGTCGACGGCGGCGCGCATCACGTAGACCGCCGCGTAGCCGAGGTCGATCGGGTTCCAAAGCACCACCGACTTGACGCAGTCCGTCTTGAGATAGGGCTTCATCGCGTTCGGCGTGGCGAGGCCGACGACCGCGACCTTGCCGCAGAGGCCGGCCTTGGTCACCGCCTCGGCGGAGGCTGGGGTCGCGACCGAGGTCATGCCGAACAGGCCCTTCAGCTTGTCGCCGTACTTGTTGATGAGGGTGGTCGCCTGGTTGAACGACAGGTTGTTGTCCTCCTGCGCCTCGACCGTCTCGAGCCATTTCATCTTCGGATGGCATTTCTCCGTATAGGCCTGCATCTCGGCAATCCAGCGCGCCTGGTTCGGCGTGGTGAAGGTCGAGGTGACGATGGCGAAGCTGCCGTCCTCGCCGATCTCCTTGGCCATCGAGTCCATCATGGCCTTTCCGATGCCGTTGAACTGCGCCTGGTTGACGAACCATTCGCGCGCGTCGGGCGTCGAGTTGGCGTCGTAGCCGACGACATGGATGCCTTTCGACAACGCCTTCTTGAGCACCGGCGCGATGGCGACCGGATCGTTGGCGGCGAACAGGATGCCGTCGACGCCGCGGGTGATGTAGTTGTCGATGAACTTGATCTGCTCGTCGATCTTGGCCTCGGTCGGGCCGTCGGTCGTCACCTTGACGTTGCCGAGCTCCTTGGCCGCGTCCTGCTCGCCTTTGGTGGTCGCGGCGAAATAGCCGATGCCGATCAGCTTCGGCACGTCGACGAGGGTGATCTCCTTGCCGGCCTTGTTGGGCGGATTGGTCGGCTGTCCGCCGTCGTAGGGCTTGGCCGCCGCAGGCTCGGCCGCGCCGCCCGCGCCGCATGCGAGCGGGCTCGTCGGCAGATCGTCGGCCCCGTCCCACTTGCTCGCGGCGCTCGCTGCCGTGGCCCAGGTCGCGAGGGCGAAAACCGCCGCCGTCGTCAGAAGATATCTCGATCTCATGGTCGCTTCCTTCCCTGCTTCGCCGCTCCGTTTGCGGCTAACCTTGTGAGCTCTCAGTCTCGCCGGCGCTGCAGCGAGCTCGCGGCGAGCACCGAGAGAATGAGCGCTGCGCCGATGACGACGATTGTCGCGTCGCCCTTCACCCCCGTCAACGCCAGCCCGTTCTTCAGGAGCTGGATCATCGCAAGCCCGATCGCCGTGCCCCAGATCGTGCCAGAGCCGCCGAAGATGCTGGCGCCGCCGAGCACCACCGCGGCGATCACGTCGAGCTCGTAGCCGAGCCCCATGTCCATTCGGGTCGTGGTGACGCGGGAGACGAGGACGAAGGCGGCGAGGGCGGAGGCGAGGCCGGAGAGCGTGTAGATGATCAGCTTCGCCCGGTCGACGTTGAGCGCCGAGAAGCGCGCCGCCGTTTCGTTCGCCCCAATAGCGTAGAGCGTGCGGCCGAAAGTCGTGCGGTCGAGCACCACCCCGGCGACGACGATCAGAACGACGAGGATCAGAAGCTGGGTCGGCACGCCGAGGACGCTGCCCTGGCCGAGGAAATAGAACCAGTCGGGATAGCCGCGCACCGAATGCGCCTGGCTCACGCCCTCGGCGAGGCCGCGATAGAGGGCGAGCGTGGCGATCGTCATGATCAGCGGGGGCACCTTGACGCGGGTGATGACGAGACCGTTGACGAAGCCGGCGAGGGCGCCGACGAACAGGCAAAAGAGGATCGCGAGCGGCAGCGGAAAGCCGAAATTCTTCCACGAATAGCCGAGCATGATCGCGCACAGGCCGACGATCGCGCCGACCGAAAGGTCGATGCCGCCGGTGATGATGACGAAAGTCATCGGCAGGGAGATCAGGCCGATCTCCGTCATCAGCCGGCCCTGATTGAGAAGGTTGTCGGGCGTGAGGAAGCGCTCGTTGAAAGCGCCGAGACCGACGAGCGCGATGACGAGGATGACGGCGAGCAGCGTCTCGTGCCGCTTGAGCCACCACGGCGCCTTGCGGGCGGAGATCTCGGCGGCGACGCTCATTTCCTCCATCCTCGCGCGGCGCGCCGCTGACGGCGCAGGATGTCGGCGATGACGGTGGCGAGAATAAGCCCGCCGCGCAACGCGTCGGTCCAGTAGGGCGAGACGTTGATGAAGACGAGCGCGCTGGTGATCTCGGCGATGAGGATGGCGGCGAGGGTCGAGCCGACGACCGTGCCGACGCCGCCGAGGATGCTGACGCCGCCGACGACCGAGGCGGTGATGACGGTGAGCTCGAGGCCCGCCGGGGTGTTCGACTGGATGACGCGCAGCTGGGTCGCGTAGACGAGGGTGGCGATGCCGGCGAAGAAGCCGTGGATGGCGAAGACCATCACGACGGTGCGCTGCGGGTCGACGCCGCAGAGCCGCGCCGCCTCGGCGTTGCCGCCGGTCGCATAGATCGCCCGGCCGCGCGGCGAATAGCGCATCCAGATCGCGGCGAGCGCGGTCGCGAGCACCATGATCACGACCGGCATCGGCACGCCGAGGACGTTGAGGTCGGCGAGATGGAAGCTCTGCGGCAGGTCGGTGATCCATCTGCCGCCGGTGACGCTGATCAAGCCTCCCTTGAGGATCGACAGCATTCCGAGCGTGACGACGATCGAGGGAATGCGCAGATAGGCGACGACGGCGCCCTGCGCCGCCATCACCGCCACGCCGAGGATCAGCGGGACAAGCCACGACACAAGGATCGGCGCGCCCGCGACGGCGAGCGAGCCGCTGATCGTCGCCAGCACGCCGATCAGCGAGCCGACCGAAATGTCGATGTTGCCGGAAATGATCACCATCGACATGCCGATCGCGGCGATGGCGATATAGGCGTTGCCGAGCAGGATGTCGGCCACGTCGCGGTAGGCGAGGAAGCGCGGATTGATGGCGCCGACGACGACCGCGAGTTCGATGATGGCGACGGCGAGCAACGCCTCCTGCGAGGCGAAGCGCCTGAGGCCGCCCGTTCGCGCGCTCGCCGCGCCTGCAACCGCGGTTACGCTCACGCCGCCTTCTCCACGTTCGGCTCGCTGCCCATCATCGCCGCCCCGACCGTCTCGGAAGTGGCGCGCGCGCGATCGAACTCCGCGACGAGCCGGCCCTCGCGCATCACGAGGACGCGATCGCTCATGCCGAGCACTTCCGGCAACTCGCTCGAGATCATCAGGATCGCGACGCCCGTTCCGGCGAGCTCGCTCATCAGGCGGTGGATCTCGGCCTTGGCGCCGACGTCGATGCCGCGGGTCGGCTCGTCGAGGATAAGCAGCTTCGGGTTGTTGGCGAGCCACTTGCCGAGCACGATCTTTTGCTGATTGCCGCCAGACAGGCGCCCCGCGATCTCGTCGACCGAGCTCGTCTTGATGCTGAAGCGCTGAACCGCCTCATCCGCCAGACGCAGCTCGGCGGCGCGGTCGATGAAGCCGGCCCGCGAGAGGCCGCCGAGGGCCGCGAGCGAGAGATTGTGCAGCACGCTCATCGGCCGGACGACGCCCTGCACGCCGCGGTCCTCCGGCACGTAGGCGATTCCCCTGGCGCGTGCGCTCTCGGGCGAGTCGATCCTGACGGTCTCGCCCATGAGGCGGATCTCGCCCGATTCGGCCGGAGTGACGCCGAAGATCGTCTGGGCGAATTCGCTGCGCCCGGAGCCGACGAGGCCCGCGAGGCCGACGATCTCGCCCGCCCGGACGGAGAGGCTGACGCTCTTCGTCATCGGCCGGCGTACGATGTCGCGCGCTTCCAGCACCGGCGCGCCAATCGGCACGGCGGTCTTGGGAAACAGGTTGTCGATCCGCCGCCCGACCATCATCTGCACGAGCTCGGCCGAAGTCGTGTCGGCGACCGGCCGCCAGCCGACATAGGCGCCGTCGCGCAGCACCGTCACCCGGTCGGCGATCGCGAAGACCTCGTCGAGCCGGTGGCTGATGTAGACGACGCCGACGCCGCGGCCTTTCAGCCGGCGGACGATGTCGAAGAGCCGCGTGACGTCGACCTCGGTCAGCGACGCGGTCGGCTCGTCCATGATGAGGACGCGCGCGTCGTGCGACAGCGCGCGCAGGATCTCCACCCGCTGCCGGTGGCCGACCGATAGCGCGCCGACGTTCTGGTCTGGGCCGATGTCGTCGATCTCGAGTGAGGCGAGCAGCGCTTCGGTCTTGGCCCGCATCTCGCGCCAGTCGATCCGGCCACCGCCGGCGCGGGGCGCGTGGCCGAGAAAGATGTTCTCCGCCACGGTGAGCTCGGGAAAGAGCAGAAGCTCCTGATAGATCGTCGCCACCCCGGCGCGCTTGGCGTCCTCGGGCGTGGCGAAGCGCGCCTCGCGGCCGTCGATCAGGATCGCGCCGCCGTCGGGCTGATAGACGCCGGAGAGGACCTTGATCAGCGTCGACTTGCCCGCGCCGTTCTCGCCGAGAAGAGCATGGACTTCGCCCGCTCTCACCTCGAACGACACGCCGGAGAGCGCGCGCACGCCGGGGAACGCCTTTTCGACGTCGCGCGCCTGCAGGAGCGGCGAGATCGGAACCGCCTCGCTCATGCCGCCTCCGTCGTGTTCGCCTCGGGGTCGACGACGATCGTATGGACGCCAGCGTCCTGAAGCATGGCGAGGGCCTCCGGCGGCGCGGCCGAATCGGTGATGAGCGTGTGGACGCGCGAGAGCGGACAGACGACGAGGCTTCCGCGTGGGGCGAATTTGGAGGCGTCGGCGAGCACCACCAGCCTCTCGGCGCGCTTCAGGAGCTTCGTCTCGGCGCGGGCGATCAGCGCGTCGCCCTCGATCACGCCGAGCGGCCCGATCGAGATCGCGCTCATGAACATGAGCCGGGCCGAATAATGCTGGATGGCGTCGTCGTCGAACGGCGCGACGATCAGCCGCTGGTCGCGATAGACCTCGCCGCCCGGCAGGGCGACCCGGTTCTGCGTTTCGTGGATGAGAAACTCCGCCAGGGGATAGGAGTTCGTGAAATCTTGAGCCGCGTGTCGCGCAAAAACTCCGCCATCTGGAACGTCGTCGTGCCGCCGTTGATGATCACGACGTCGCCGGCCGCACACATTTCGACCGCCTTGCGGGCGATGGCCCGCTTGGCGTCGATGTTGATGGCGCGGCTCGCGTCGAACGAGCGGGTCGCGAGCGGCCTCGGCGTCATCGGCCGGGAGAACGCGTCGCCCACCGCCTGGATGCCGCCGTGCAGCCGCTCGGCGTAGCCCGCCTCGGCCAGGCGTCCGGCGTCCCGGCGGGCGGACGCAGCGGACGCGCCGGTCGCGGCCATGATGTCGGCGATCGAGAGGTAGCCGCGCTCGGCCAGCAGGTTTCGGACGATTTCGGCGCGCTGATGCTCGCGCATGGCCCCTTGCCGTTCCCTGACTGGCGTCTGATTGGGTGCCAGAGTGCCATCGAGCGCGGCGCCTGTCAATCATGATCGGTCATTTTCGCTCAGTACATAGCACAGTTCCGCATCGATATTGACGGGTTGCGATCGTTTGTCGTAATGCTTGCTCAAAATCGCTCGACATCCGAGAGGAACAACCCATGAGCGGCCAGCCTTCCGGCTCCGTTGCGACCTTGCCCGCGTGGGACGACGCTCACGCCGCCGGACTCGACGAGCCGGGCCTGCTCCTCTATCGCTCGAACCTTCTCGGCAGCGACCTGCGCATCACCAATTTCGGCGGCGGCAACACGTCCGCCAAAATCATGGGCGTCGATCCGCTGACCGGCGCGCCGGTCAGGGTGCTCTGGGTCAAGGGATCGGGCGGCGACCTCGGGTCGATGAAGCTCGACGGCTTCGCCACCCTTTATCTCGACAAGCTGCTCGGCCTGAAGGCGGTCTATCGCGGCCTCGCCCACGAGGACGAGATGGTCGCGCTGTTCGACCACTGCACCTTCAACCTCAATCCGCGCGCGGCCTCGATCGACACGCCCTTGCACGGCTTCGTTCCGCACGCGCATGTCGATCACGTGCACGCCGACGCGGTGATCGCGATCGCCGCGAGCGAGAACACGGAGGCGCTCACCCGCGAGGTTTTTGGCGGCGAGCTCGGCTTCCTGCCCTGGCAGCGGCCGGGGTTCGACCTCGGCCTGAAGCTCGGCGCCATGGCGGAGGCGAACCCGAATCTCAAGGGCGTCGTGCTCGGCGGGCATGGCCTGTTCACCTGGGGAGCGACCTCGAAGGCCTGCTACGAGACGACGATCGCCACGATCAACACGGCCTCCGCCTGGCTCGCCGCCCATGCGCGCGGCGCGGCCTTCGGCGGCGAGAGCGTGAAGCTGCTGTCGCTGGAACGGCGCCGCGAGATCGCGGCGAGGCTGATGCCGGCGATCCGCCGGCGCATCTCGGCCACCGAGCGCAAGATCGGCCACTTCACCGACGCCCCGGAGGTGCTCGAGTTCGTCGATTCGCGCGACCTGAAAGCGCTCGCGGCGCTCGGCACCTCCTGCCCCGATCATTTCCTGCGCACCAAGATCCGCCCGCTGGCGCTGCCCTTCGATCCGGCGGCGGAGAACCTCGATGCAGTCGTCGCTTCGCTCGACGCGAGTCTGGAGGCCTATCGCGCCGACTACGCCGCCTATTACGAGCGCTGCAAGCGGCCGAGCTCCCCGGCGATGCGGGATCCCAACCCCGTCATCTACCTCGTCCCCGGCGTCGGCATGCTGTCCTTCGCCAAGGACAAGGCGACGGCGCGGATTGGCGCGGAATTCTACGTGAACGCGATCAACGTCATGCGCGGCGCGTCCAGCGTCAGCCGCTACGTCGGGCTCGCGGAGAAGGAGGCGTTCGACATCGAATACTGGCTCCTCGAGGAAGCCAAGCTCAAGCGCATGCCGAAGCCGAAAACGCTCGCCGGACGGGTCGCGTTCATTACCGGCGGCGCGGGCGGCATCGGCCGGGCGATCGCCGCGCGGCTGATGGGCGAAGGCGCCTCGGTCGTCCTCGCGGACATCGACCAGGCGAGCCTCGAGACGACCGTCGCCGAATACCGCAAGGGTTTCGGGAGGGACGCCGTCGCCGGCGCGCTCGCCGACGTGACGGACGAGACGGCGGTCGCCGCGGCGTTCCGCGACGCGGTCGTCGCTTTCGGCGGGGTCGACATCGTCGTCGCCAACGCCGGCATCGCCTCGGCGGCGCCGTTCGAGGACACGTCGCTCGAGCTGTGGAACCGAAACATGGCCATTCTGGCAACCGGCTATTTCCTGGCTGGGCGAGAGGGCTATCGGATCATGAAGGATCAGGCGCTCGGCGGCAGCATCGTGTTCGTCGCCTCGAAGAATGCGCTCGCCGCCTCGCCCGGCGCCTCGGCCTATTGCACGGCGAAGGCGGCTGAGGTGCATCTCGCGCGCTGCCTTGCGCTCGAGGGCGCCCCGCACGGCATTCGCGCCAACACCGTCAATCCGGACGCCGTGCTGCGCGGCTCGAAGATCTGGCAGGGCGAGTGGCGGGCGCAGCGCGCCGCTTCGAACAAGGTCGCCGAGACGGAGCTCGAAGAGATGTACCGCCAGCGCTCGCTGCTCAAGCGCTCCGTCTACCCGGAGGACATCGCGGAGGCGGTCTATTATTTCGCTTCCGACCTCTCGGCCAAGAGCACCGGCAACATTCTCAACGTGGACGCCGGCAACGCGGTCAGCTTCACGCGGTAGCCGCACGCTTGAAGGAGCAAGGCGATCTTCCCGACCAGACGCGCGCGGGGGCGCAATGCGCGTTGCGCCAGGGCACCGATTCCAGCCGCCAACATGGGGGATGGTTCGTCCATAACAGAGAAGAGGACAGGCAGCGGGAAAGCGCACTATGGGCGGCGGATTCCTGCCCTCGCTGGAGGTCGTGTTCTACAGGCAGTTGCCCGATAGCGCCGGGCACGTTCACAATGTTCAGCTGACCCGGGTTGCAGTTGCACGCGGACACTCAAGATCCGAAGCCGTACAAAAGGCCATTCGAGAGTTCGAAAAAGAGCGCAACGTCACTCACTGGTCTCTAATCGCTCACGGCTATGAAGTTCTCCCGGCCGGCGAAGTGCAGGACCGGTAAGATTGCGTGCGCCCGCGCCCGGCGCGTCCCCTCGCGATCAATTCGTCGCCGACATAGCGGAAGCGAAGCTTACCTGAGGCGCATGATCTTGTCGCCGGCAGACGGCAGGAATTGGCGCAACCCACGCCTTCAGCCGAAGACCGCTTTCTCGCGCGTGGCGCCTCGGCTTTCACAAGCGCTCACGCCAGCTTACGCCAGCTTAGGGCCATACCGGCTGCTTCGAGAAAAGGGCGAACACTTCTCGATCAAGACTATGTCGATAGACCTTGCGACCGCCCTGCCGGATCTCGAAGTCGTCCAAGTCGCCGAAGTATTCCAGTCTAGCCTCGAACACCAACCAGCTCTGATTCACGGCTTCTTCGGACAAGTCAGTCAGCAGTTCCTCGACCGACACGATATGTCCGCCCTTCATCAAATAGCACTGCATTTGCCCGTCCACTCTCGCGCAAGAGTTCCAAGGAGGGCGTGGGCGAAATCGCCCTGACAACGCCATATCATGCTTCCGACAACGCCCGCCCCGGCCGATGTCATCTCACCACCATCGGCCAGGAGAGATGACGACCCCTAGTCGTCGACCTCACGGACGGCGCCGCGACCACCGAGGGTATTTACCCGTGGATCTAGTCGCCATCACGACGGCACCAAGCGCCCCGATGAGAAAAATTAAGTTTACATGGATAGCACCCGAAAATCGCTCCTGCAGTTCCGGCCACCTTCTCCCTGGGAGAAGGTGGCCGGACGCCGACGAACTCACCCCCGCTGACCCCGCCGACTTGGCCGGGGCGCTCGCCTTCGCCCTAATCAGGGCCGCAAGCGCGACCACAACGCAGAGATCATGGCCGAGATCGTCCGAGGCGGGCTGGTTGAATACCTTGAGCGGTCAGGCTTCGTGGTCATGAGGCGCGAGGCAGGGATTGGCGCTCGGGGCGGGAGACGAAGGGTGAGCGAGAAACTGAATTTGCTGCACGGCCTGCGTGTGAGGTCCTAATTGAGGAGGTCCTAATTGAGAGTGCGCCGGTCGAGGACCAACATGAACTCTTCGGATTCTGCCGCATATTCATGTCCGTCGTCGCTCCATGCTGTCGCGATAGCGCGGCGCATGGCACGCAAATCCGCCGGCTCCAGCGTGAGTAAGCAGCCCGGATGAGCCCGCGCATACGCCAGGAGCGCATCAACTGTGCGCTCGCACGGGTCGCTGATGAGAGCGTAGTAGTAGGTTAACATCCCTTTGGCCTCGTAAGTTAGCGCTTGCTCCTCGCGCAGTAGTCGCCGGCCGCAAGCCCAACATGCGCCAGCAACGCGCCGAGAAGCTGTGAGGTTCCTCACATCGCGGCCAAATAAGCGCGGAGCCAAAGCTCAACGATCTTCTGCGACCAATGGAGAGCAGCGCGCATCGATGTCTTGAGGCTTCCCATGCAGCGAGGGCGATTTATCGGCGTCGCTCTCGCCGCTCTATCGGATAATCGGAGGACGGCCGGACACCGCAAACGACTCAGGCTCGTCGCTGTTTCAAATGGGTGAATTAGCGAGCACGTCGCCGGCGATGAGGTAGACGATGGCTTTGAGGTTTCGTTTGGTTCGGTAGCCCTTGGCTTTGCGCTTGGCGGCCTGGACGTTGCCGTTGATGGCTTCGAGGACGCCGTTGGAAAGGCCGGTGGCGATCGATCTGAGGATGCCGTCCGACTTGGCCATGATCGTCTTGGCCAACCTCTTCATCGGCGCGAGGTCGCAGACCTGAACCCAGGCGTTCCAGCGGTCGAGGAAACGACGAGCCGATCTGGCGCCCATCGCGAACAGCTGTTGCAGGTTCATGCGGATCTGCATCGCCTGGATCGTGTCCAGGTTCTGCGCTTCCAACCGCGACAGCGCCTCCTTTTCCTCCAGCGTCAGACGGTCGACGTTCTTCAGGAAGATGTAGCGCCGGCCCTTGATCTGGAAGTTGTTCTTCGCCTCCTCGCGCCGCACTTGGTCGACCGCCTCGTTGGCGAGCTTGATGACGTGGAATTTGTCGAACGTGATCTCGGCGTTGGGAAAGTTCTCCTTGATCCCAGCCTCGAAGGCGGCCCCCATGTCGATGCTGGCGTCGGTCACCGCCTCGCGCTTGCCGCCATGCGCCTCGAGGAAATCCGCGAATTCCTTCACCGTCGCCGCGTCCTTGCCGTCGGCGACGTAGACGACCTTGCGGCGCGCCATGTCGACGAACAGGCTGATGTAATCGTGGCCGCGCCGCGCCGAAGTCTCGTCGGCGGCGATGCGCCTCACCTCCGACAAATCCAGCTTCTCCACCGCCCGCCAGACATAATGCTCGACGATGCGCCACAAGCGCGTGTCGTGCTCGCCGAGCAACCTCGCCGCATTGGCGATCGGCATCGCCTTGGCCAAAGTCAGCATGAAGGCCTCAAACAACAGCGTGAAGCCCGATCCCGCGCGCGCCCACGGCGTCGCCACCTTGCGCACGCCGCACTGCGGACATGTCACCCTCGGCACACGCGCGTGCAACAGCGTGCGGTGCTGGAAGAAATCCAGATGCCGCCAGGTCTCCTCCTTCGTGTCGTGGACCGCGCACCCCTCGCGCCCGCATTGCGCGCAGGCGAACCGGCTCCCCCGCGGAAAATCCACGTACAAATCAAGCCGGCCGTCCGCCGCATCGAACTCGCTCCGCGTCACCATCCACGGCGACGAAAGACCAAGGGCCAACTGGAAAAGATCGGTGTCCCGCATCCCCTCAGGTTAAACGGCGATCCCCTCTGAGCGATCGCTGACCCGCCCCAAATTCCGACTTACCCACTCCTTTCAGCGAGGAGCCACGATCCGATCATAGGCGCGGGCGCGGGTTTCTTTTTGCGACCGTCGTCACGGTCATGGTCGAAGTCTGAGCGGTTGCGCTCTGAACGCAAATCATTCCAGCGACGCCGAGCCAAACGGCCGTCACCAAGACTTCGTGTCTATTCTCCCTCGAAGCAGTTTGCCAATCCCCGAGGCGGCCCGCAACTTCACAGTTGCGCCAAATGAGATTCTCTCTGCTGCGGTGTGTGAATCCGAAACCCGTCACATTCTCGGACATCGTGCTCCCCTGGGAACCGACGTCGGCTTCTCGGCGCATTGCGAGGGATCGACCGAGCATCTCGCGAGCCTCAGGATGGCCGGCGGTCACATGGCACGTCAGCTAAAAGCGACGCATCGCCCACACACGGGGTTCAAAGCCATGCGCAGGCGCCATCAGGTGCCGCTCGTCCATCGCGACCGAGCCGAACCGCGCCTTCAAGAGATGGCCGGTCGCCCTGACCCGCGCGTTCTGCTAGAAATTCAGCCTCCGCTCGAACAATCGCTTAACTAAATTGTCGATTGTTACGAGCTGAAAGTCGACGTGGTCCGAATATCCAGTAGTCGGCGGACGTCGAATAAAAGGACTACCCGATCGAAGCGACGAAGGGACAGGTTTTGGCGCATTGCATTGAAAAGCCGAGATCGCGGACGGGACTGTACGGCGCCCCAGCCCCGAATTTGATTGGGAGTGTTTCAGGTCGCTCGCACTGGCTTGTGCGGTTCCAACTGATCGGGACCTGCTCTAGTGAAATTTTCGGAAAGAATCGGAAAGAAATCGGCACTTTTTTGAAAGGGTTCAGAAGCCTGACGGAACGTTTCGGAAATTTTCTGCAGCTTTCCGGACAAATGGACAGCTCCGACGACGCGCGGGGTTCAAGTCCGAGCGCGCGACCCATGGGAAAGCCCATATCCAGAGCGCATCGTGAGTGGGCCCCCCGGTCAGCCACGGCGAACGATGACCCCTCGCAAGCTCGGGCAGGTTTTTCTCGCCGATCGATGAGGGTTCCAATCGATCGGGACCTGTTCTAGACCGCTCCCAAGGAGGAAACCCATGGCCTATCGCATTCCCGATGACCTGATCGCCAAGGAGAACGCGAAGCTCGCCCATGCGCAGGACGAGGACTACGCCGCCCTCGGCCGTCGGCTCGAGCGCAGCGGCGTCGACATCGACGCGATAACCGCCAAGGCAGCCGCTTTCGCCGTCGCCGTTCCGACATGGGGCGTCGGCACGGGCGGCACGCGCTTCGCGCGATTTCCCGGCCCGGGCGAGCCGCGCGGCGTCTTCGACAAGCTCGAAGACTGCGCGACGATCCATCAGCTCACCCGCGCGACGCCGACCTGCTCGCCCCACTTCCCCTGGGACAAGGTCGACGACACCCGGGAGCTCGCCGAGCGGGCGAAGGCGCTTGGGCTGGGCTTCGACGCCGTCAACTCGAACACATTCCAGGACCAGCCGGGGCAGAAGCTCTCCTACAAGTTCGGTTCGCTCAGCCACAGCGACAAGGCCGTGCGCGATCAGGCGATCGCGCACAACCTCGAATGCATCGAGATCGGGCAGAAGCTCGGGTCGAAGGCGCTGTCGGTCTGGATCGCCGACGGATCGAACTTCCCGGGCCAGTCGAACCTTACCCATGTCTTCGACTGGTATCTCAAGTCGCTGGGCGCGATCTATGCTCGCCTGCCCGGCGACTGGCGGGTGTTCGTCGAGCACAAGCTGTACGAGCCGGCCTTTTATTCGACGGTGATCTCGGACTGGGGCACGAGCCTGATGGCGGCTCAGGCGTTGGGACCGAAGGCCGTTCTGTCTCGTCGATCTCGGCCACCATGCTCCGACCGTCAATGTCGAGCAGATCGTGGCGCGGCTGATCCGCGCCGGAAAGCTCGCCGGCTTCCACTTCAACGATTCCAAATACGGCGACGACGACCTCGACGCGGGCTCGATCGACCCGTTCCGCCTCTATCGGGTCTTCAACGAGCTGGTGGACGCCGACGCGCGCGGAGCCCCGGGTTTCGACCCGGCCTACCTGCTTGACCAGTCGCACAACGTCACCGATCCGATCGAGAGCCTGATGATCTCGGCGATGGAGCTGCAGCGCGCCTATGCGCAGGCGCTCATCGTGGACAGGCCCGCTCTCGAGGCGGCGCAGAACGCCAACGACGTCATGGCGGCGCTTCGCATCTTCAAGGCGGGTTTCGTGACCGACGTGTCGCCGATTCTGGCTGAAGCGCGGAGGCGGGGCGGCGGCGCGATCGATCCGATCGCCGTCTATCGGGCCTCGGGCTATCGTGCGCGCAAGGCGGAAGAACGTCCGGCTGCGGCCGGCTCGTCGTCCGGAATCGTGTAGGCGGGCCCTCATCCGGCCCTGCGCGCCACCTTCTCCCGCAAGCGGGAGAAGGCGCCTACGCCGCCTTCGGCTTCAGCTCGACCTTGATCCAGCCGGGCTCGCGGCGATCGAAGGCTTCATAGGCGTCGATGGCGCCTTGCATCGGCTCGACCTTGGTGAGGATCTTCGCCGGGTCGATGGCGCCGGACACGACAAGACGGATGAGCTTGTTGTAGTAGCGGCGGTGGTTGCAGTTGCCCGTCTTGACCGTCAGGTTCTTGTTCATCGCCTTGCCGATTGGAAAGACGCGGTCGGTCGGCGGATAGACGCCGATGATCGAAAGCTGACCGGCCTTGCATAAGGCCTCGACGGCCCAGTCGAGCGCCTGCTCCGGCGCGTCGCCGGCGACCCAGTGCTCGCCGCGCGTGATCGCCTCCGGCGCCGCGGACGCCCGTCGGTCTCGCCCTTGCGACTCGCTCGCGGCTCGAGGCGGGTCCTTCATGGGCGTGCTGGGCGTCGACGCCGACCGCATCGATCGCCCGGTCCGCGCCGATGCCGCCGGTGAGCTCGAGGATCGTCTGGACCGGATCCTCGTGTTCGAAGTCGACCACCTCCGCTCCTTGCCGACGCGCCATCGCGAGCCTGTCGTCGATGCGGTCCACGGCGATGACGCGGGCTGCGCCCATCGCGAAGGCCGAGGCGATGGCGAATTGTCCGACCGGACCGCAGCCGAAAACGGCGACCGTGTGGCCCTCCTCGATGTCGGCGAGATCCGCCCCGAACCATCCCGTAGGAAAGATGTCGCTCATCAGGATCGCCTGATCGTCGGTAACCTCGTCCGGGATGGGGACGAGGTTGACGTTCGCCCACGGCACGCGCGCCTTCTCGGCCTGAAGACCGTCGAAGCCGCCCGCCGAGTCGGGACCGCCGAAGAATGCGGTCCCGGCTCGACTGCCGGCGGGGTTGGCGTTGTCGCACTGGGCGAAATAGCCCTCGCGGCAGTAGCTGCAGAAGCCGCAGCCGATCGTCGAGGGAATGATGACGCGGTCGCCGACGGCGATGTTGCGCACCATCGGTCCGATCGATTCGACCACGCCGACGCCCTCGTGGCCAAGAATGCGGCCCGGCTTCATGCCGCTGAACCGTGCCGCGAACGAAGTGCAGGTCGGTGCCGCAGATCGCCGACGACGTCAGGCGGACGATCGCGTCGGTCGGCTCCTTGATCTGCGGCGCAGGAACATCCTCGATCCGGATGTCGCCGGCAGCGTGAAACACGACGGCCTTCATCGGAAAAATCCGTCAGTGAGAATGTCAAGGAAGCAGGCAGGAAGGCCGCGCCGCCCTGGATGGGGTGGCGAGCAGCACGGCCGAAGGGACGCGCGGGCGTCCGAGTTCCTGTTCCGCCAGGCTCTATTCCGCTGGCGTCGCGCGCGCCGCAGCCAATCGTCGACCGGGATGCTGGCCGGCGCCTCGCGCCGCAGGAATCGCCGGAACGCCATGCGCATGTCGCGGAAGAGACGCACCCAAGCGTTGGGTTTCCGGAAGTGCGAAGCAAACTCCCGGTTCGTCTCCAGCGGCATCCAGTATTCGCTCCGCCAGGTCTTGAACATCGTGACCAACTCGTCAGTCTGTTCGGGCTTGACCGACAGGCTCGCGCAGCCGCAGAGCGCGTCGATCGTCACCCGCCCCATCTTGTCGAACTGGAACCGGTGACGGCTCGGCACGTGACGCAGCCAACCATGCTTGAACTCGAAATCGTCCGGCTGGAAGCGAAGCGCCGAAATCATCGGCGAGACATCCAGATAACGAGCCGACGGCCCGGACGCATATCTTAACTCGACGTTTGCCATAGGGTTCTCCTCCGCCTGAACCCCAGCCCACAAAACGAACGTCCTCCCCTGCCGTCAGGTTCCTGACGTGCGACGCTCGAGACCCAAATCTTCTGGCATGCAAGCTGGGCTTTTTTATTGCGGCGGGAGAAACCCCTGCCCCGCAGCAGTCGTCTGAAACGCCTCGGGTCGGCCTATGGGTTGTCCGGCTCGATTTCGGCCGCCCGCCGATAGCGCTCCGCCGCATCGATGACGGCGAGCGCAGCCGAAGCAAGTGGTCCGGCCGGCGCGCGTCCAACGCCCGCGTCTCCCGAGCCCGGCTTCGGCGCAAGGCGCGCTTGAAGCCAGACCCGCGTCGCTTCCTCCGCCGCGGGACCGCCGCCGCTGCGCGCGTCGAGCCGAGCCGCCGACAGCTCCGCGACCAGCCCGTGCGCGGCAATCAGCAGCGCCGCCATCTCCTCGAGTTCCCCTGCGGGTCGTGGTCGGCTCGATGCTCATCCGCCCAGCCGAATCCGAGAGCGCGGCCATCGCCTCGATCATGTTCTTTCGCGCAAGACGATATTCCTGCGGGCCGGCGTCGGGTCTGAGCGCGACGCCGGCGAAGGCCGCGAGTCGCGCCTGGAGGCGCGTCGCGATGCCCGGCGCTTCGAAGAACTCCCAGTGCGGCCAGACGTAGCTGAAGAGGTGAGCGACCGCCGCGCCGATCAGCGTGTCGACGAGGCGCGCCAGAATGGGGGCGGGCAGCTCGGGCTCGACGAGATGCAGCGACACCAGCGCGGTCACCGAAGCGCCGACCGAGGTGAGCATATAGTTGAGCCGGACGAAGCTGTGGGTGACGGCGAGCGAGAGCCCCTGCGCCGCGACCAGGGCGCCCGCCGGCAGCCAGGCGACCGCGCCGGCGGCCAGGACGCAGCCGATCAGCGTGCCGACCATCCGGTCGTCGCGCCGCTTTCTGGTCAGCCCGTAGTTCGCGCGCATGACCACCGAAATCGTCAGCAGGACCCAGTTGCCGTGCCCGGAATCGCCGAGAAATTGCGCAATGATCGCTCCCGCCATCATCGCCAGCGCGAGCCGCACGGAATAGCGCAGAACCGGCGAAGCGACGGTGAAGTGCGGAATGAGCGCGGCAGGCGAGTATGACCGGCTCGGGATGAAGGCCGCGAGGTCCACCCCGCCGATCGCCCTTTCCGCCGTCTTCTCGTCCCAGAGCGCCTTCTCGAGCCTCCGGATGTGGCCGAGCACCAGAACGAGCCGGCGCGTGGCGGCGCGGAGCGCGCCGATGGCCGGCCGGTCCGCGGCGCCGTCATTGAGCTTTGCCGCCTCGCGCTCCAGCGCATCGATGGCGAGTTGATGATCGGGAGGCAGCGCCGGCCGGCCGATCGTCAGGATTTCCAGGCTCAGATGATCGAGATCGAGCGCGCCCACCCGCAACGCCGCCCGGATGTGTTTGAGCAGGGAAACCGCCGCCGGCGCTTCGCGGATCAGCGCGACGTCGCATTGCGCCGCGACGAGGGCGTCGAAAGCGTCGAGCAGGATGCCGATCGTGGCGGCGAGGCGAAGGCTTTCGCCAGGTCGCGCCCGATCGAGCAGCAGCGCTCGGGCCGATTGCAATTGTTCCGCCAGCGCCGCTTGCTGGCGGATCGCGACGCCGTAGGCCGCTTCCAGATCAGACTTGGGATCGAAGATCGCGGCGACCGCGCGCAGATAGATGGACAGTTCCCGGATCAACTCGGTTGCGACCAGGCGGCGGGCGCTTCCGTCGGTGACCACGGTGGCGAGGAGCGCGAAGGCGATGTAGGCGAGGCCGCCGACGGCGAACACCGCCTCGATCCGCATTGCGGTCCCGAACGTCTCCCTCGGGAATCCGAGCACGAACACCATCGGAATGATCGCCTGCATGCCGACGGCGATCGCCCAGCGCCCCATTCCGGTGATCATCCCGCCGGCGAAAGCGATTGCCCCGATCGTCAGGAGAGCGAGCGGCGGCCAGGGCCGCGCGAGCAGGGTCGCGGTTGTCGCGACCAACGCGAGCGCGAAACCGAAGGCCATCGTGCGCGCCTTCTGACGCCAGGGCGCGGGAAGATCCGAGATGCTGGCCGCAATGGCGCCGAGAGTCGCCGGCTGGCCGGCGACGAAGCCCAGGATCGCCGACGTCGCGAGGGCGACCGCAATGACCCCGACGCCGACGCTAACGCCGTTGATGATGTGCTGACCGACCAGCAGCCGCTTGAGATCAGGCGCTCGCCAACGCGGCATAGAAAGGAGGCGTCAGGCGCGCGCGGTCTGCTTCAACGCCTCGACCGCGTGGGCCGCGGTCGGGTTGAGAGCGGCGTGGCCCGCCTCGGTGTAGGCGATGAGCTCGCGGATCATCTTGGGCGTCCAGAATCGCTTGAGATGCGTCGCCACGCTTTCCGCCGCCTCTTCCGCTGGCATCGCGGCGTAAAAGTCGCCGATCTGGTTAGCCATGCGCGCGAGTTTCTCGAGTTTGCTCTCTGTCACGCCGCGAAGCCTCCGCTCACTTCCCCCGCGCCGGCCTCGAAGCTCAACGCCTTGTCGGCGCGCGCGACGCCGATCACCGTTACGCCGAACGCGCGCGCCCGTTCAAGCGCAAGCGAGGTCGGTGCGGAAACCGACACAAGCGTCCGCGCGCCGAAGATCGCGGCCTTCGCCACCATTTCGAACGAGCACCGGCTCGTGATGACGAAAAAGCCGTCGCTGGCGACAACTCCGGTGCGCCAGAGCGCGCCGATTGCCTTGTCGAGGGCGTTGTGGCGCCCGACGTCCTCGCGGACCAAGGCGATCCGACCGTCACGCCCGCACCAGGCGGCAGCGTGCACCGCGCGAGTGAGAGCGTTCAAAGGCTGGCGGCCCTCGAGCTCGGCGAGCGCCGCGCCGATCGCCCTTGGCTCGATCGGCCGCTCGGCCGCGAGCGGCGGCCTCGGCGAGGGTATCTGGGCAAAATCCTCGATGCCGCAAAGTCCGCAGCCCGTGCGCCCGCTCATCGCGCGCTTGCGCGCAAGATGCGCCTGAAGCTTCTCGGCGGTCAGAGCGAGCGCCGCCCTGAAGCCGTCCTCGACAGCGGTGATCTCGACGCCGCGAATGTCCTCGACCCTTTGGGCGATTCCCTCGGTCAGGGCGAAGCCGTAGGCGAAGTCTTCGAGGTCCTGGGGCGTCGCCATCATGATGGCGACGGGCGCGCCGCCGATAGCGATCTGGACCGGCGCCTCGACGGCGATCGGGCGAACGACGGTCGGCCCCACGGCGCCCCAGTCGTAGGAAAACCCGCGCGCCTCGATGTCGACCGACGCTGCGGCCTTACTCGGCTGCACGGGCCGGCGCCTGTTCGACACGGCGCAGGCTCACCGCCTCTTCCCGATCCTGGATTTGCCAGTCCGAAAAATGGTTGGTGCGCCGGACTTGTACTGCGGTCACTTTGTATTCCGGGCAGTTTGTCGCCCAATCGGAATTGTCGGTAGTGACCACGTTGGCGCCGGTCACCGCGTGATGGAAGGTCGTGTAGACCACGCCCGGCTGCATGCGCTCGCTGATTCTGGCGTGGAGGGCGACCTCGCCTGTCCGGCTCTGCAAGGCGACGAGGTCGCCGTCGGCGATCCCGCGCTCCTCGGCGTCGAAGGGATGGATCTCCAGCACGTCCTCCTCGTGCCAGACGCTGTTGTGGGTCCGGCGCGTCTGCGCTCCGACATTGTATTGCGACAGAATGCGGCCCGTCGTGAGAAGCAACGGGAAGCGAGGCCCGACGCGCTCCTCCGTCGCGACATACTCGGTCAGCATGAAATGGCCCTTGCCGCGGACGAAGTGGTCGACGTGCATGACCGGCGTGCCGGCCGGCGCATGATCGTTGCACGGCCATTGGATCGAGCCGAGCTCGTCGAGCCGCACATAGGAGACACCCTTGAAGGTCGGCGTCGTCGCGGCGATCTCGTCCATGATCTCGCTCGGATGGTTGTAATGCATGGGCACGCCGACCGCGTTGGCGAGCGCGACCGTCGCCTCCCAGTCAGCCTTGCCCGCGAGCGGCTCGATCGCCTTGCGCACGCGGCCGATGCGGCGCTCCGCGTTGATGAAGGTTCCATCCTTCTCCAGAAACGAGGAGCCCGGCAGAAAGACGTGAGCGTAGCGCGCGGTCTCGTTGAGGAAGAGATCCTGCACGATGACGCATTCCATCGCGCGCAAGCCGCCGGTAATGTGCTTGGTGTCGGGGTCCGACTGGGCGATGTCCTCGCCCTGGACGTAGAGCCACTTGAACGAGCCTTCGATCGCCTCGTCGATCATGTTGGGAATGCGCAGGCCCGGGTCTTTGCTGAGCGGCACGCCCCACATGCGCTCGAAGATTTCGCGCGTCGCGTCGTCCGACACGTGGCGATAGCCGGAATATTCGTGCGGGAACGAGCCCATGTCGCAAGACCCCTGCACGTTGTTCTGGCCGCGCAGAGGATTGACGCCGACGCCCTCGCGGCCGATGTTGCCTGTCGCCATGGCGAGGTTGGCGATCCCCATCACCGCGGTCGAGCCTTGCGCGTGCTCGGTGACGCCGAGCCCATAGTAGATCGCGCCGTTCCCGCCGGTCGCATAGAGCCGCGTTGCCTTTCGCAATTCTTGCGGATCGACGCCGGTCGCCGCGGCGGTCGCCTCGGGCGAATGGCTCGCCTCGGCGATGAAGCGCGCCCAGGATTCGAAATTGGCTGGATCGCATCGCTCGCGCACGAACGTCTCGTCGACGAGGCCCTCGGTGACCACGACGTGCGCCATCGCGTTCAGGATCGCGACATTGGTTCCGGGCTTGAGCGCCAGATGATAGTCCGCCTGAACGTGGGGACTCCGCACGAGGTCGATACGCCGGGGGTCGATGACGATCAGGCGCGCGCCCTGCCGGAGCCGCTTCTTCAGGCGAGAGGCGAACACGGGATGGGCGTCCGTCGGATTGGCGCCGATCACGACGACGACGTCCGCCTTGTCGACCGACTTGAAATCCTGGGTGCCGGCCGAAGTTCCGTAAGTCTTGGAGAGGCCGAAGCCGGTCGGCGAGTGGCAAACTCGGGCGCAAGTGTCGACGTTGTTGTTGCCGAAACCGGCGCGAACCATCTTCTGGATGATGAACACCTCCTCGTTGGTGCAGCGCGAGGACGTGATCGCGCCGACCGAGTTCGCGCCCGTAGCGCGCCTGAATGCGCTTGCATTCGTCGGCTGCATGGGCGATCGCCTCGTCCCAGGAAACTTCGCGCCACGGGTCGTCGATCCGCTTGCGGATCATCGGCTTGAGGATGCGGTCCTTGTGGGTGGCGTAGCCGTAGGCGAAGCGGCCCTTGACGCAGGAATGGCCCTCGTTGGCCTTGCCGGCCTTGTAGGGGACCATGCGCACGACCTCATCGCCCTTGAGCTCCGCCTTGAAGGAGCAGCCGACGCCGCAATAGGCGCAGGTGGTCACCACGGTGCGCTCGGGCGCTCCCGTCTCGTTCGACCGACTTTTCGATGAGCGACCCTGTCGGACAGGCCTGCACGCAGGCGCCGCAGGAGACGCATTCGGAGTGGAGGAAATCGGCGCCGCCCGGGCGAGACCGCCGACTTGAACCCACGGCCCAGAATGGTCAGCGCGAAGGTTCCCTGCACCTCTTCGCAGGCGCGCACGCAGCGCGAGCAGACGATGCATTTCGCCGGGTCGAAGACGAAATAGGGATTGGAGGCGTCGACTGGCGCGTCGAGATGATTGGCGCCGTCTCGCCCGTAACGCGTTTCGCTGACGCCGAGCCGCTCCGCTTGGGTCCGCAGCTCGTTGCCGCCATCGGCGGGGGAAGCGAGGCCCTCGAGCGGATGATCGGAAAGGTAGAGCTCCATCACCCCGCGCCGGAGCTTTTCGAGCCGCGGCGTCTGGGTGTGGACCACCATACCCTCTTCCGCCGGCGTCGTGCAGGAGGCGGGCGTCCCCTTGCGGCCGTCGATCTCGACGAGGCAGAGACGGCAAGAGCCGAAGGGCTCGAGGCTGTCGGTCGCGCACAGCTTGGGGATCGGATTGTCGATGAGCGCAGCGGCGGCCATCACCGAGGTTCCCGGCGGCACGCTGACCTTGCGGCCGTCGATGGTGAGCGTGACGCTCGGCTCGCCCACGCGAATCGGCGTGCCGACGTCGAGTTCTTGCAACAGCGCCATACTGCAACTCCTATTCCGCCGCCGCGCGCGCGGGCGGCTTGGCGAAGTCTTCGCCGAAATGATCGAGGGCGCTGAGGACCGGCAGGGGCGTCAGCCCGCCGAGCGCGCAGAGCGAGCCGTCCGTCATCACCTCGCAAAGGTCGCGCAAGACCTCGACGTTCTTTTGGCGGTTGATCCCGGCGATGATCTTGTCGACCGTTTCGGCGCCGCGGATCGAGCCGATGCGGCAGGGGGTGCACTTGCCGCAGCTTTCCTTGGCGCAGAAGTGGAAGGCGAAGCGCGCCTGCCGCGCCATGTCGACGCTGTCGTCGAAAACGACGATTCCGCCGTGGCCGAGCATGCCTTTGGCGGCGAGCATCGCTTCGTAATCGAGCGGGGTGTCGAGCAGGGTTTGGGGAAAATAGGCGCCGAGCGGTCCGCCGACCTGGACCGCGCGGATCGGGCGGCCGGATCGCGTCCCGCCGCCGAAACCCTCGACGAGCTCGCGGATCGTCGGGCCGAAGGCGAGCTCGATGAGGCCGCCGTAGCGGACGTTGCCGGCGAGCTGGAACGGCTGGGAGCCCAGCGACCGTCCAACGCCGTATTCGGCGTAAGCCTTGCCGCCATGCTCGAGGATCCAGGGCGTCGAGGCGAAGCTCAACACGTTGTTGATGACGCTCGGCTTGCCGAACAGGCCCGAGATCGCCGGGAGCGGCGGCTTGGCGCGCACCTGACCGCGCTTGCCCTCGAGGCTGTCGAGCATCGACGTCTCTTCGCCGCAGATATAGGCGCCCGCGCCGAGCCGCGCCTCGATGTCGAAAGCGTGGCCCGATCCAAGGACGGAGGCGCCCAGACAGTCCGCCCGCCCGCGCCCGCTCGATCGCGCGGGAAAAGACGTCGAAAGCGTAAGGATATTCGGAGCGGATGTAGACGTAGCCCATCGTCGCGCCGGCCGCGACGGCGGCGATCGCCATGCCCTCGATGAGGAGGAACGGGTCGCCCTCCATCAGCATGCGGTCGGCGAAGGTGCCGCTGTCGCCCTCGTCGGCGTTGCAGACGACATATTTCTGATCCGCCTGCGTCCGGGCGACCGTGCGCCACTTGATCCCCGTCGGAAAGCCGGCGCCGCCTCGTCCGCGCAAGCCAGACGCCAGAACTTCCTCGATCGTCGCTTCTGGGCCCAGCGTCAGGGTGCGCGTGAGCCCCGCGAGGCCGCCGTGCCGCCTGTAGTCGTCGAGCGAAAGCGGGTCGATGACGCCGCAGCGGGCGAACACGAGGCGCTGCTGCCTGGCGAGGAAGGGAATCTCCTCCATCCGGCCAAGCGCCTTCGGATGGTCGCCGCCAGCCAGAAATCCGGCGTCGAACAGCGACGCGGCGTCCTCCGCCGTCAGAGGGCCGTAACCGACGCGACCATCCGGCGTCTCGATTTCGACCACCGGCTCCAGCCAGAAGAGGCCGCGGGAGCCTGTGCGGACAATGGAAAGCTCGACGCCCCGCGTCCGCGCCTCGCGCGCCAAAGCGGCGGCGACCGCGTTCGCGCCGACGGAGACGGCGGCGGAGTCGGAAGGAATGAAAACGCGCGCGTCCATCGGGTTCATTGGGTTTGATGCTTCGCGCCGGCGACAATCGCATCGAGCCGATCGCGGTCGAGCCGGCCGATCAGCTCGCCGTCGAGCAGCCCGGCGGGCGAAAGCGCGCAATTGCCGAGGCAATAGACGGTCTCGACATGCAGCCCCGCTTCCGGATCGTCGGCGACAATCCCGTGGCGGCTCGCCAGATGCGCGACGAGGTCCTCGCAACCCATCGCCTGACAGGATTCCGCCCGGCACAGCTTCAGCAGCCGTCCCTCGACCGGGCTGCGCCGGAAATCATGATAGAAGCTGACCACCCCGAGGGCCTCGGCCCTGGAGATGTTGAGAGCGTCCGCGAGAAGCGCGATGGCGTTGTCGTCGATATAGCCGAACTCGTGCATGAGGTCGTGCAGGATCGGCAGCGCCGCTCCTGGCGTCGATCGCTTCCGGTCGATCAGCTGCCGCGCGAGCTCAACGTCGAACGGCGCCCTGTGGGGCATCGCAGAACCTCCTCCTCAACGGCATGAATCATGCCCCCGAGGAAATGTTCCGGCAAATTAAACGTTTGGAAGGTCAGATAGGATTCTTCTATCGAACGAGCTCCGGGCTGCGGAGCGGCGGCTCGATCTGCGCCGCGATGTCGGTCGGCCATTTCATCGCGAAGAGATTGCGCGCGAGCGGCGACGGCGGCTCGCGGTCGCTCATCACGAGGCCGATCGTGCGGCTGGTCTTCGGCTCGACGAGGTCGACCGCCTGCGTCCCCTGCGGAATGCCGAAGAAGCGCAGGAGGTGGCGCGGCACGATCGCCGACCATGGGCCGGCCGCCACATGCGATACGAGGTTGAAGATCGAATTCGTCTCCAAGGCCGGGTTCGGCTTGGCGCCGACCGACCGGAATATTCCGTCGATGATGCGGCGGTTTTGCATGTCGGGGGTCAGGAGGCCGAGCGGGGCGGTGGCGGCTTCGCTCCATTCGATCTGGGTCCGGCCGGAGAACTTTCCCTGAGACGACGTCAGGAACATGTATTCTTCGACACAGACCGGCTTCGTCTTGACTCGCTCGAGCGGCTCCGAGTTGAGATACGTCAGGCCCAAGTCGAGCTCGAACTCCTCGATCCCGCGTTCGATTTCCTGGCTGTTCAGCGAGAGCAGGGCGACCGAGACGCCCGGAAACTTTGCGTAGAACGGGCCGGTCAGCTGCGATACGATCGGCAGCGCGGTCGGAATCGCGCCGATCCGAAGCCGGCCGCTCAGGCCCTTGTCGATCTCGTCGAGGCCGCGGCGCAGGTTCTCCGCTTCCGCCAGCATGCGATGGGCGTGATCGAGGGCGAGCCGGCCCTGCGGCGTCAGGCCGACAAAGCGATGGCCGCGCTCGACGATCGGCGCCCCGAGATCGTCCTCGAGCATTTTTATCGCCGCCGACAGCGTCGGCTGCGTCACGTGACAGGCCTGCGCCGCGCGGCCGAAATGTTTTTCCCTGGCCAACGCCACAAGATATTCGAGCTGCCGCAACACCATGGGACCCTCGCTGCAGGGCAATCGGGCGAAGTGGGCCCTGTGACGGATGGACGCGCTCCCGCCCCCCTCGTGGGGCGGGCAGGGGTGGGGGGTCGCGCCGCCGTCTCCGATAGGGAGCCGGCGCACGGCCTTCGAGTCTCGCGCGACCTCCCTTGATCCTCCCCCACAAGGGGGAGGAAATCGCCTTCGCCCGAGCGCCCTACCCTCGCTGCCATATTCGTGGCGCCTCCGCCTGCCAGGGTCAATAGTGAACACCTATCGCCCCGGGTTTCCTTGGGGCGCCCCACCTTCCGGAGATCCCATGCCGCCCGCTGAAGCGAACGCGCCCAATCCGCCGTCGCGCGCCTCCACGATCCTCATCGCCGTGGCGGCGGCCGCCGTCGCGGCGCTAGCGCTGGTCGCTTTGTGGCTGGCCTTGGCGCCGAAAGGCGCCAGTCGATCGCTCGTGGGAGGCCCGTTCGCGCTCGAGGACGGCGCCGGCAAGACGGTCACCGACCAGACGTTGCGGGGCCGTCCGTTCCTCGTCTATTTCGGCTACACCCATTGCCCCGACGTCTGCCCGACCGAGCTCGCGCGCATTTCCGACGCTCTCGCCGCCATGGGCGACAAGGCGGTGCCCGCCCTGTTCATCACCGTCGACCCCGAGCGCGACACGCCGAAAGTGATGCAGGACTACGCCAGCAGCTTCGGCCCCCATGTGATCGGCCTTTCCGGCAGTCCGCAGCAGATCGGGGCGGTCGAAAAGGAATTCCGCGTTTTTGCGCGCAAGGGGAAAGTCGAGTCCGACGGCGGCTATTCGATGGACCACAGCTCGATCATCTATCTGATGGACAAGTCCGGCGGTTTCGTCGAGGCTCTCAACGTCGATCAGCCGCCGCAGGAGACGGCGAAGGAGGTGGAGCGTTATCTGTGAACGGTTGTGTCTTAGATTGAATTTCGGGTTTCGACCCGAAGCGCGCTTTCCCGTTTGCTCCGGCAACGGAAGGAATGCCCCAGAAAGCGGCCGAAGGCGTGACGGGAGCCTTGCGCCAGGAGCGACCGTTCCTGAAAGAAGCTTCGAACGCGTCCGCTTGACCCTAAGCGCAACATTCGTCCCTGCCAATTGAACGGCGCGAATTGACGTTAAGCGCACATTCGAGGTCGCGGGGGGCCGCACGCGGAAGTGGGAGCGTGGACGTGCGAGCAGCCGAAGACTCATCCGACCCAGTCGGAACGCCTTCCGGCCGCTCGAGATGAGCAGATCCCGGAACGCGACGGCGCCGATGACCTCCGCGACCGCCTGGATGGCGAAGAACGGGGTCGTCGCGCAAGAGGACCCATTGGGCGCGACGCATTTGGCTCCAGCGCCGCTAGCCCTGCCGCTAGGCGGGAGCAGTCTCCTACTGCTCGGCCGGAGAGACTCGGGACCAAAAATCGTTGAATTCGATACTGTCGAACATCGCAAACGCCTTGGTGACCTTGCCGTCGTGCATTTCAAAGAGCCAGAAATAGGTGTTGGCATAGGGCTTGCCGTCGCGCGCCGTTCCCCTGGCGTCAAAGAAGATCACCACAATGTCTCCGTCGGCGCATAGCTCACGTATGGTAGGCGTGAGGCCGACGCTCATGCGCGCATTGAAAGGCCTGATCACTTCGCGCATGAAGGTCTCGCGGCCCACATAAGTCTTCGACGCGACCGAGCCGCCCTCGATGGTCCAGCTTGCATCGTCGGCCAACAGCTCAAAAGGGCTGCCATTGCCCTGCGCCCATGCTTCAAAACGGTCGCGGACCAGCGACTTGTTCCGTGCTTCGACAGAGGTTGCGACGTTTCCCATAGGTCTCTCCATAGCGGCGAATGGCCATTTGCTCGACGAGTCAGGCTCGTCCGCAGCCGGGCGCGAAGGCCTCGACCTTTCGATCGGTCGCTGCACTTGCCATCGCGCTGCCGCCGAGCATCCCGAGACCTTCTTCATGCGCCACGCAACTTCACTTCCTCGGCCAGGAGCGATGTCAGCTGCATCGCCGGAAGCTCTCGACCCAGACGAGCGGCTTGCCCGGACCAGAGAGGCGTGAAATCGTCTGATCCGGCTGCCTCCGACTTGGCGCGCAACGGAGCGAGAGCACCCGCGGCCCGGGGGAAAACGGGCGCAAATTCGGTCATTGGCCCGAGTTCGCCGACGGCCCGATTGACCAACACCCGAGCAGCGCGTCCGGTGAAGACGTTCGTCATCGCCGTTTGATCGTCTTGCGCCGCTTTGAGGGCTCGCCGATGCACTGGAGATACGACCGCTTCAGGACAAAATAGATAGGCCGTCCCTATCTGGACGCCCGCAGCGCCAAGCGCGAGGGCGGCGGCGATGCCCCGCCCATCGGCGATTCCTCCCGTCGCAATCACGGGCACGCTGACAGCATCCACTACCTGTGGCGCCAGGGCCATGGCGCCGACTTGGGTGGTTATCGACTCGGTAAGAAACATGCCGCGATGCCCCCCGGCCTCAAACCCCTGAGCGATGATGGCGTCGCAGCCCCTCTGCTCCAGCCAGATGGCCTCTTTCACCGTGGTGGCCGTCGAGAGCACCTTACAGCCGGTGGCCTTCACCCGACGCATGAGAGTCTCGGACGGCAGGCCGAAGTGGAAGCTCACGATCTCGGGCCTGAGGTCCGCCAAGAGATCGCAATGTACGGCGTCGAACGGCGGGATGGAGGAGACCGGCGCCGGCATCTCGGGATCCAGACCCAATTCGACGTAATAGGGCCTCAACCGTTGCCGCCAGGCGGCTTCACAGGTCGTATCGACCGTAGCCGGCGCGTGGCAGAAGAAATTCAGGTTGACAGGCTTCGACGTTCGCCCCCGAATTGCGCCGAGTTCGGCGCGGATCTGATCTGGAGTGAGCAGCGCGCAGGCCAGCGAGCCAAGCCCGCCAGCCTCCGCCACTTCAATCGCCAATGCTGCAGTGCCACATCCCGCCATTGGCGCTTGGATGATGGGCAGTTCGATGCCGAGCAGGTCTAGTAGACGGCGATCGGGCCAAGCGATCATCTGCTTCTCCATTGTTATGGAAGCTTGCTGGCGGCGCCATTCACCAATGGCCGGCGTGAGCGCCGCCATCGACATGCAATGTCTCACCGGTGATGAAGTCTGCAGTTTCGAGGTAAAGCACGGCGTCAACGATGTCCTTGACCGCGCCCATGCGACCCATGGGATGCAGCGTCGCGAGGAAGCCATGCGTTTCGGGAGCGTGCATCGGAGTCTTGATGATGCCGGGTGATACTGCGTTCACCCGAATGCCCCTTCCGGCATATTCGAGCGCCAGCGACCTGGTGACCGCGTCCAGCCCGCCCTTCGTCAGAGCGGACAGCGCCGCAGGCACCGCCGCCATCGGCTGATTGACCAGGCTTGTCGTAATATTGACGATATGACCGCTTTGCTGCCGCAGCATCACGGGCGCCGCGCGTTGGGAGACGTGGAAGAATCCGGCGAGGTTCACCCCGACGACCGCCAGGAATTCGTCTTCGGAATATTCGACAAACGGCTTCGAGATGAAGACGCCCGCATTGTTCACCAGCGTATCGACGCGGCCGAAGCGGTCGATGGCAGTGCCAACAATGCGGCCGGCCGTCTCGGGGTCGGCAACGTCGCCCGCGATGGTCAGGACATCCGGCGAGACGCTCGGCTCTATCCTCCTGGAATTCGCAACGACACGATAGCCTCGGCCCAGAAATGCCTGGACCAGGCCTGCGCCGATTCCTTGCGATGCGCCCGTGATCACAACGACCTTCGGCTCTGCGCTCATTTTGCCTGTCCTTTGGAAAGCGCCATGTATTTGGCGGCTATTCGGCACACCCTACGGCGCATGAATTTCCAGCTGATACTTCCTGGCAATCGCCAGGATCGCATCGATGTCGGCCGGCGGCGGCAGCTGACTGATCTCCTCCCAAAAGCCCTCGAAGCCCGCAGGGGATACAACTCCCAGCAGCGCACTCGGCCCGGCGCTCACATTGGTCAATTTGTGCGGTATCCCCCTGGGAGCGAAAACGAACGATCCTGGCCCGGCGCGAACCGTTTGGTCTCCGCACTGGATTTCGTATTCACCCGAGAGGACATACAGAGCTTCATCTTCCTTGTGGTGTGTATGCAGGGGGGTGCCCCCGCCCGGCGGAGACGTTTCCGACAGTACGGTGAACGCGCCATTCGTCTCCTTTCCCGAGATTAGGAGCGTTATCAGATCTCCCAATACGTCCAGGTGAGTCCCTTCGCCTGGACCGAGGACGACAGCCTGATTGGATCTGAAGAACGACATTCACGCCTCCAAAGTAGGGATCGAGGATTTTTGCGCTTCGCGTGGTTGGCCCATGGCGGTCGCTATGCGTCCAGCCAATTCAGACCCCGTGGGCCCGTCGAACCAGTTCGGCGGCCCGCTCACCGATGATCACACAGGGCGCCATGGTGTTCCCGGTGGTGACACGCGGCATTACCGAAGCATCGGCGATCCGGAGGTTGTCAACTCCGTACACGCTTAGGGCGCCGTCGACGACTGACATCGAGTCGCGGCCCATTTTTGCGGTACATGACTGGTGCCAGTAAGGAACGACCGCGTCGCGCACGAAATTGTCAAGCGCCGGGCCGCTCACATTCCCCGGCATGACCTCTCGCTTGGCGAAGCGGCGAAGCGGGGCGGAATTGCCAATTTCGCGACAAAGCTGCACGCCGGCGACCAGCGCCGTCAGATCGGCGGGCTCACTCAATATTTGTGCATCGATGTCAAGCGGGTCATTCGGCCCGCTTCCCGTGAGGCGCAAACGGCCCCGGCTTGCCGGGCGCACAAGGCCGGGCGCAATCGACCACGAGGCGGCAGGCGGCTGCATACGCCCCGTCTCCGGACTGACATAAGGTATCTCAATCTGAAACGGCTGCAGGTCCGGCGTGTCGAGCGTTGGATCGCTCTTCCAGAAGAAGGTCGCCTCCCCGCCATTGTTGCGCATCGGTAGCGGCTCTTCGTACTCCCAGATGCAGCTGGCGACCATCAGATGATCTTGTAGATTTCGCCCCACACCCGGCAGATGATGCACGACGTCGATCCCACACCGTGCAAGCTCCTCCCGGTCGCCGATGCCGGATTGCATCAAGACTTTCGGGGTATTGATCGCGCCCAGCGACAGCACCACTTCACCGCCGGCGAGGAAGCGGCGAGCCGCCCCCTCGAACAGGACGTCGACGCCCGTCGCCCGCTTGCCGTCAAGAATGACTTTCGTGACGAGCGCGCCGGTCAGCACGGTCAGATTCGATCGGTCCATGTACGGGTACACGTAACTTCGAAAAACAGACAGCCGCTTGCCGTCGCGTATCCGAACGTTCGCCAAGGCGCAGCCGCCCCCTCCCTCCATCAGGGCGCCGTTTTGATCGGCGAATGTTGGAATTCCTACTGAGCGAGCTGCATCAAGCATCGCCGGCGCGATCGGGTTGGGATCCGGCGCCGGCTGCACAAAAACAAGACCGCCCGTGCCGCGGCGCGCCGGATCCGAGGCGCCATGCCAATCCTCGATCCGGCGATAGATTTGGAGCACCGACTCGTAGCTCCATCCCAAATCGCCCGTCTCGGAGGCGAAGTGATCCCAGTCGTTCTTGTGACCGTGCGCCCAGATCATCACGTTGATGCTGGAACCGCCGCCAAGCACCTTGCCCATGGACCAGAAGAGTGAGCGTCCGTTCAAATGGGCATTCGGCCGCGTCTGAAAAGCCCAATCCCGTTCGCTCCCAAGATTCGCAGGCCAGCCAGCCGCGTCCATAACGCTGGGCACATCGTCGTCGCCCCCTGCCTCGAGCAAGAGAACCTTCACGCTCGGGTTCTCCGCCAACCTGCGCGCCACCACCGAACCCGAAGAGCCCGAGCCGCAGACGATGAAGTCGTAGTTCGGTTTAAGCCCCGCCCGCTGAAACCCCTGATTTTCGCGGACACGGGCCGCGAAAGCCTCTTCGTCTGCCGTCGCGCTGGGGTATCGACGATTCATGAGCAGTCATGTGCGCTTCGACTCCTCTCGCTATGTTCAGGGGAGCCGCTCTGCCAGGATTGACCGGAAAGCATTGGATCCCCTTGAGGACGAGGGACCATACTCAGTCTGGCGCTGACGAATCCTTCATGAGCATGTCAAAAAATATCAAGGCATTGGGCAGGAGCCTTCGCGCCGGCGAAACTCCTCCGCAATCGTGCGATTGCTCAGCTCGTAGCTGTCGCGATCAATCGCCTCGAAGGCGCTGCGACAGTCCGGCAATAGCGCAAAGCGGTTAGGTAGGGTCGAAGCCGACGGTCTCGCTCTCGCTCAAGTAGCCGCCGAGTTCGGACGTCGCGATGACAGAGAATGAAGAACTTCCGTCGATCTCGCGAAATCGATTGAGTCGAAACCTTCGGTGAACTTGGCTCGAGTTTTTTGCAGAAGCTCGAACGCGTCCTCGGCCTCTCCAATTTCACCGAGCACCATGGCGAGGCTCGTCGCCGCTCGCAGCTCCCACGCCAGAATTCCCTGCTGCGTGGCCAAGTTTAGCGCTTCGCGAAACAAGGCGACAGATCCTGCCTTGTCGCCCTCATCTCGGAGCTTGATCTGGCCGCGGGCCCGGAGAAGTTCAGCCGCGCACCAACCGCCAAATCCGTTCGCCGCCTTGTCTATGATCCAGGGCTCCGTCGAATCGTCGCCAAACACGGCTAGGGTCTCGATAAGCGGACCGTTCAGTTGGACTTGCGCAAGCTGACGATAGCTTTCTTCGAGAGCGGCGGCGCGACGTTCTTCGCGTGTCCGCATACCCACGTCCAAGGCCTCGCCCCACTGCCGATAGAAGTCGGAAGCGTGTTTGTCGGCTGTGCGTCTGAGGAGATCGAGATAGGGCTCGGCAACAGTTCTCCCGCCAGTCAGAAATGCAAGCGGACAAGCCGAGACGATCAATGTAATGCAAAGCGAAATCGCATGATCCGCCGATAGGGCCTCGCGGACGCAATCATGCGCCATCCGCACCCCGCGATCAGCATATCCGGCGAGCCAGAGCGTCCGAGCGAGAAAGGCGCCGAGTGTGGCATTGCTCTGGTCGTAGTGAGCCCCGCTCGTCCGGATTTGGCCAGTTCGCGGCACGCCGCCCAAGGCAGCTTCAAGATGTCGCCTTGCTCCCTGCATGTCGCCAAGAAAATGAGCCGTATAGCCCAAAGTGCGATTTGCGACATGATTGTCGGCGCCGGAAATTCGTGCGAACTTCCTGCCCAGTTCGAGCGCGGCTGGATAATTGCCTCGGACGTTCAACACGCCGGACCACGCTGAAAGCGCCCGCATCTGGAAAACGACGTCTCCTGCCTTCACGGCGCAAGAGTATGACCCCGAAAAAGCATTCAGCGCATCGTCATCGACACTTGGTCCCTTGGTGTGGAAATATATTGAACCAAGCGCGGCCAGCAAACGCATCTCACTCGCTTCGTCAGGGGAGCCGAAACTCCGATTAACCCGCAGGGCTCGCTCGGCGTGAATGCGATGTTCCTCCGTGAGTCCGAGCGTGGTCCACAGAATTGCCGATCGCGCGACAAGCGAGACGCCAACAGCGGCATCGCCGCCGGGGGAGAAGGCCCACGAAATGGAGTTACGGAGATCGTCCAGCCGCCGGCCGTAGACAATGCGCCATCGTGCGTCCACCCCATTATCCCAATCCGCTTCTGCCATATCCATCAGATCGATGCAGTACGCAGCGAGACGCCGAGCCGCGTCGGGGCGTTCGGCGCGCTGATCAAGCTTGGATCGCGCATAGTCTCGAGTTGTATAGAGCAGTCTATAGAAGTCGACGCCTTCGACGGTCTCGTGGTTCACTAGCGATTTTGCGATGAGGGCCTCAATGGCTTCGATTGTCTGCGCGTCGGTATGAGCGCCATCGATTGCGATTTGGAGAGCCGCGTCGAGGGTGAAGAATTCAGCGAAGACGGATAGCTTTCGTAGGACGAACTGTTCGTGCTCCGAGAGAAGGATGTAACTCCAATCGAGTGTCGCCCGAAGCTTCTGGTGTCGGGGCAGCGCCGTGCGCCGGCCGCCTGTCAGCAGGTTGAAGAGATCGTCCAGGCGCGAGGCTACCTGTTGGACGCCGAGCGCCGCCGCACGGGCCGCTGCGAACTCAATCGCCAGAGGAATACCGTCGACGCGCCGGCATATCGCCGCGATGTTTGACAGGTCTTCTGTGCTTGGGGCGAACTCTGGGCGCAGCGCAGAGGTTCTGATGATGAAAAGCTGTACCGCGCTATGCCCCAGGATGTCCCCTGCATCGTTCGCGCGTTCCTGGGGCACGTCCAGAGAACCAACATTGTAAGCGCATTCGCCCTCGACCCGCAAAATCTCCCGGCTGGTCGCAAGAACCGTGACACGGGGGCATCTGCGAATAATGGTCTCCACCATGGCGGCCGCGGCATTGATGACGTGCTCGCAATTGTCGAGCAAAAGAAGCATCGACTGCATGCCGATGGAGCGGGCGATCGATTGCGGTGAAAGTTCCTCGCCCAGCTTTAGATCGAGTGTCGCGGCGATGGCGGCAGGCACGAGTCCGGGGTCGGAGAGCGATAGCAGCTCGACCAACCAAATATCGCCTTGGAAGTTCGGAAAGAGGCTGCGCGCGGTTTCCAGCGCGAGAGCCGTCTTGCCGATGCCGCCGGGTCCGGTCAACGTGACCGCGCGGTAGGCCGAAAGGAGGTCGCGTACCCGTTGAATCTCAGCGGAGCGCCCGACGACCGCTGATGTCGCAGCCGGTATGTTACTCTTCGGGAGGCGCGCCGAAACAGTTTGGAGATCGACTGCCGATGAATGGACGGTCTCGTTCTGTTGGCGGATATTCCAATCAGCGACCAGACGATAACCCCGACCGGACGCAGTTTTCAGCATGCTTCGGGAGGCGCCCAACGCCTTACGAACAGAGGAGATATGCACCTGGAGCGTGTGTTCCTCGACGATCGCGCCCGGCCAAACAGCGCTCATCAGATCCTGTTTGGTGACGAGCTGTCCTCGCGCCCGGACGAGAACCTCGACAAGCTCGAACGCACGCCCCCCGATGGGAATGCGCGCGCCGCCAGCACGCAATTCCCGCCGCGCAAGATCGATTTCCCATCCCTCCGCTTCGTAAACGAGCTGGTGCAATTCAGATGCTCCCGGACCCGCGGCTCATCTTAGAGATGGTTGAGCTACCCCGGTCAATGCGATTCCGTTGCGTTTGGGACCGACCCGTGGCTACAGCGACGTGAGACCGTCGCGCGAATAGAGTGCATATGTCCTTTCATACGAGGTGAAAGTGCTTGCGAAGCCGAAAATGCACTTGGTGAAAGTGACCCCATCCGCCAGCCCTTCGTGAAGCGACCGCTGTATTGCGCATTGCGGTCGCGCCGGGTTGCGGCTTCGAATGATCGCAGTCCTCCCTTCGCGATGTTCTGCCGGCGCCGTGATCAATGCCCGCTCAGGGCGGAGTCCGAGCTTTTGGCGTCGCGTGGGAATGCCTCCTGTCCGCCCGTTTACTGCCGTTCGACCAACCAGCGTTATCCGCCCGAAGCCGAAATTCAAACTCAGACATGCCCCTGTGACCAGGGCTCCGAAATCCTGGTTAATTTGACTTAACCGGTTGGCCGATGAGGATTTCGGCGAGCCTCTCGACATCCCAGCTCGCGATTTTTCTGCGGAGCTTAAGGCTCTTGGGTCGAGGCGGCTTGGTCGGCCGTCGGCAGGGTTTGGCGGGAAGGTTCGGCGGGTCGCTGAGTTGGGTCGCGGCGCGCAGCTTGTTGATCGCGAACTTGCGCACGAGCGCCATGTTTTGCGCGCCGTGGCCCTTGCGCACGCGCGACAGGTCCTCCTGGAAGGTCACGTCGAGCGTCCAGTGCAGGGGGTGGTGAGTAGGCCGGAGGGATTTCGCCTCCGGCCTCTCGCAGAACGGTGCGGGAGCCTCTCGACTCACACCGCTCCCATCAAGCAAACCCGCCCACGGTTCCTCTCTGCCAGTGTACGAACAGATGCGGCTGCTTCTCTGCTATGCGTTCGAGGAGCAGGCTTGCCCGCGTCTTGTGCCCTCTGAGCCGTTTGAACTTGCGCATCGCCCAGGCCACCAACGTCATGTTGAAGTGCCTGAAGACCGGGTACATCGCCGAGGGATAGAACTTCCCATAGTAGGCCACCCATCCCCGTAGGACGGGATTGTGCAGCCGGGAGATATCCCGCAAGCTCAGGTCCGTTCGATTGCGATAGTTCAACCGTCGCACGGTCGCCCGCATGGCTTTGAGAGCTTTCGCGCTGACCGCCGGGGTGAAGCTCACGAACAGAGAGTTCCGTTTGCGATTCTTCACGACCCGCGGCCTGAAGGTGTACCCGAGGAAGTCGAACTTCGTATTCGGGTGCCTCTCCTTGCGACTTCCGTCCTTGCAATAGACAATATGCGTCTTGTCTGGGTGGATCGCCAAGCCGCACGCCGCGAGCCGATCGGCAAGCGCCGCCAGAATGGCATGCGCCTGCGTTTCTGTTTCGCAGTGTATCAGCCCATCGTCGGCGTACCGACACCACGGCACGCCCGGAAACGTCCGTGTCATCCAGGCGTCGAACGCGTAATGCAGAAAGAGATTGGCCAGGACGGGGCTCACCACGCCGCCTTGCGGCGTTCCCTTGGTCCGTTCCACCAAGGTTCCGTCGCTGAGTTGAAGCGGCGCTGTCAGCCAGCGTCCGAGATAAAGCCGCACCCATTTGCACGCCGTATGTTTCTCCAGCGCCCGCAGAAGCAGCGTGTGGTCGATATTGTCGAACAGGCCCTTGATGTCGAACTCGAGAACCCAATCGTACCGCCAGCAACGCTCGCGCGTCACTGCGATGGCGTCCAGCGCGGATTTCCCCGGCCGGTAGCCATACGAGTCTGGCAGGAAGATAGGTTCGAGGTTCGGCTCAAGCACTTGCTTGACAACCATCTGCGCCACGCGGTCCGCGACTGTCGGGACACCGAAATCCGTTCCCCGCCCGTCTTCTTCGGAATGGCCACTGCCTTCACGGGCGGCGGCACATAGCTTCCCGACGACATCCGGTTCCAGATCCGATACAGATTGTCCTTCAAGTTCGTTTCGAAGTCTTCGATCGTCTCGTTGTCCACGCCGGCGGAGCCCGCGTTGGCTTTCACGGCCTCGAAGGCCTCATACACCAGCCGTTTCGGGATGGTGAACGGTTTTGCCGTCGTCACGCGTTTCCTCCTGTCGCCAGTTGAACGCGAACGATGGCGGCTTGACCCGTCCCCTTTGCTCCGGCCGCATTACTGGCCATCAACACTCTTACAGGACGGTCCGTCCCCGTGCTCCGCATCGGTACGCTCGCCTCGCGGTTTATGCCGCTTGGGCTTCTCCCTTGGCATCGGAGCGACAGGTTCCCGCAGTTCCACGCGAGAGCCCGGATCAGCTTCACGCCTCCTATACGCCGGTCGCCGCCCGCCCCGTCATCAGGCGCCTGGCGGGCTTGTCCCAGGAGATAGAAACGCCCCTGGTTTCGACGACATGTCTGTGGATTACGACGCGTCAACGGAGGTTTACTTTCGTTCGTCTCTCTGATCCCTACCTGCCCGAGGTACGGCCTCGGCGCTTTGACCCCAATGCTCACCACCACGGCTCTTTACCGCAGCAGCTTGGAGTGGTTTGAAGCCCGCTCCTGAAAGCCAACTCCGAAGGACCTTCCTTCATCTCTCACGCAGCTTGTGCACGATCAGTCAGTTCATAGGAACCTCCCTTTCGTGCGCCTGCGGCGCACTCTCGATGCCCCAGTGGCCGCGGATGGTCTGTCCGAGCGCGGTCGCGGAACGGGCGCTGGATGTGATGTAATAGCGGGTGTCGAACCGGGAGCGGTCCTTCAACTCGGTCCGCGCTTCGACCCTGACGATGGCGCACGCATCGACGAAGCGGACTTCGCCGGGAAAGCGCCGGTCGCCGTCGAGCCAGTCGACCTGCCGCAACACCGAGACGGTGCGGGTTTCGATGCGGCCGTGGCCCTTGTCGAGATCGACGTCGACTTCGACCTGGCCCTTGTCGGCGGCTGTGAAGGCGGCCTCGATGTCGGCCTGCAAGCTCGGCTGATTACCTTTGACGGCGAGCAGATAATCGGCTCCGGCGTCGCGGATGGATCGAGCGATCTGAGGATTGCAGGCGATGGCGTCGATGGTGACCACGGCGCCTTCGAGGCTGCGGCCGGCGGCGAGCTTCTCGAGCAATACAGGGATGGCGGTCGTTTCGTTGGTCTTGTCGTCGACCGCCTCCTGCCCGAGGACCAGACGGCTGTTGGCGGCGAAGGCGGAGACCAGATGCAGCGCCGCCCGTCCCTTGGCCCGGTCGTGGCTGCGGCGCACGGTCTTGCCGTCGATGGCGATCGCATCGACAGGCTCGGGCCAGCAGGCGCGGACCCAGTCCATGAAGCAGGCGGCGAACAGGTCCGGATCGATCCGGTTCATCATGATGTTGAGCCAACGCCCCGAGGGCACGCCCCAGTCGAAGGGCAGGAACCGCTGCAAGAACTTGAGATGCTTCGTTCCCCAGTCGGAGATGGCGTCGAAACTGTCGCAATCGGCGATCGTGGCGCAGACGCACAAGAGCAAAATCTCGTTCAGCTTGTGAGCCACGCTTTCCGGACTCCGCTTGTCCTTGATCCGGGAAAAGTAGTCCAGCAGAAGCCGCAACCGCGAGGGCTGCGTGGGTCCGGAAGGCGAGGCGTCCATGAGCAGGCTCCGAATCGGGAGCCCCCATAAATTCAGCCTTTCCGCAAGCCGTAAACCCCGTTAACTCGAGTTCGGAGCCCTGCCCCTGTGACCGCCTCGGTTGCCCGGCCGGGCGGCGTTTGCTAGAGGGCTCGAAAATCCGTCGGCCGGCGCCGGCGCTCGAGATGAGGCGTTGGACCCATGAACAAGTTCACGACCCTGACCGGAGTGGCGGCGCCGTTGCCGATCGACAACGTCGACACGGACATGATCATTCCGAAACAATATCTGAAGACCATCAAGCGCACCGGCCTCGGCGCGGGCCTGTTCGCCGAAATGCGCTATCGCGATGACGGCTCGGAGAATCCCGACTTCGTGCTCAACAGGCCGGCGTACCGGAAGGCGGCGATCCTGGTCGCCGGCGACAATTTCGGCTGCGGGTCGTCGCGCGAGCATGCGCCTTGGGCGCTTCTCGATTACGGCATCCGCTGCGTGATCTCGACCGACTTCGCCGACATCTTCTACAACAACTGCTTCAAGAACGGCGTCCTGCCGGTCAAGGTTAAGCGCGAGGACTTGGCGAAGCTGATGGACGACGCCGAGCGCGGCGCCAACGCGACGCTGAGCATCGACCTGCCGGCGCAGGAAATTCGCGGGCCGGACGGCGGCGTGGTCAGGTTCGAGGTCGACGCGTTCCGCAAGCAACGCCTGATCGAGGGGCTCGACGACATCGGCCTCACCATGGTCGAGGCGCCCGCCATCGGGGCCCACGAAAGGAAGTCGGCGGCGGCGCGCCCCTGGCTGTAAGCCTCGTCAGTCGAGGCGAAGGCGAAGCAATCCATGGCTCGCGGCTTGCGGCGTCGATTGCTTCGGCCCCCCCGCGCCCCGAAACGGCCGCGCCGCAAGGCCCTCGTCCGGCCCTTCGCAATGAGGGCGGTCCTGCCAATCGGCGTCCGCTTTCCTTGAACTTTCGAGCGCTTCGGAGCCTCTCCTGATCGCCTCCTGCTCTCGCCCTGTTATGGCCGATTTATCGCCCTGTTATCCTCCTGTTCCAATCGCAAAAGCGATGCTTGCACAATTCCGCATATGCTATTGTAAACGATTGTCTTTTTTTTGGGTCAAAGCGAGCCGAGCTAAGCGCGACTCCCCCTGCTTTCCGAGGAAAACAGGGGAAAACAGGCGCAAGCGTCAAGCGCGGCTTTCCTTTGTCGCGGTGTCGCGGTGAGGATTGTCAACCCCGCCGCATTCTCGTAATAGCCGGGGAGGAGGGAAACGCTCGGCCCGATGAACGGCGCGACGGTCTTTCTCATCGCGATCGGCTACGTCCTGCTGCTGTTCCTCATCGCGTGGTGGGGCGATCGCGGGGGACGGCGCTTCGCCTCCGGCAAGGCGCGGCCGGTCGTCTATGCGCTGAGCCTTGCCGTCTACTGCACGTCCTGGACCTATTACGGTTCGGTCGGGCTCGCTTCCCGGCATGGACTTGAGTTTCTGCCCATCTACATTGGTCCGATCCTCGTCATCGGCCTCGGCACATCGTTCGTCGGCCGCATCGCCAATCTGGCGCGAACGCAGAACCTGACCACGGTCGCGGACTTCGTGTCGGCGCGGTACGGAAAGTCGCAGGCGGTCGCCGCGGTCGCGGCGCTGGTCGCCCTCGTCGGCTCGGCCCCCTATGTCGCGCTGCAGCTCAGGGCGGTTTCCACCACCCTGCTGATGGTCGTCAATTCTTTCGACAGCTCCAGATTGACCCCCGACAAGCCCTCGGCCGCGTTCTCCCTGGCAATCGCTTTGTTGTTGGCCGCGTTCGCCATCGCCTTCGGCACCCGGCGGGTCAATCCGAAAGAGCATCAGGACGGCCTCATCCTCGCCATCGCGGTCGAGGCGCTCGTCAAGCTCGCGGCGTTTCTGGCGGTCGGCGCGTTCGTCGTCTGGGGGCTCGACGGCGGCATCGCCAGTCTGACCGAGGCGGCCCAGTCGGTTCCGAGGATCGCCGCGGTCATCCAAACGGCGCCGGACCCGGCGGTCTGGGGCGTCACCACGCTGCTTTCGGCGTTCGCGATCATTCTCCTGCCGCGCCAGTTCCACGTGACGGTGGTCGAGAACCAGGACCGGCGCGACCTGCGCACCGCGTCCTGGCTGTTTCCGGTCTATCTCGTGCTGATCAACCTGTTCGTCGCGCCGCTCGCCGTCGCCGGGCTGAAGCTGTTTCCGGACGGGGCGATCAACCGCGATCTGACGGTTCTGGCGCTGCCGCTCGCCGCCGGCGCGCGCGGGATCGCGCTCCTCACCATGATCGGCGGGGTGTCCGCCGCCACCGGCATGGTGGTGATGGACAGCCTTGCGCTGGCGATCACCATCTCGAACGACCTGGCGATGCCCCTCCTGCTGCGGCGGCCGGTCCCGCAGGAGCCCGGCGCCGAAGGCGACATCGGCGCGCTCGTCCTGTGGGTTCGCCGGCTGGCGATCCTCGGCGTGCTGGCGCTCGGCTTCGTCTATGAGCGGCTGGCGGGCGAAGCCGCCCTCGTTTCGATCGGGCTCCTGTCATTCGCCGCCCTCGCGCAGATCGCACCGGCCTTTCTCGGCGGCCTGTTCTGGCGACGCGGCACCGCCCGCGGCGCGGTGGCGGGCATGACGGCCGGCTCGCTCGGCTGGATCTACCTGCTGCTCCTGCCGTCGATCGAGCCGCAGCATCCGCTCTCGGCCTATTTCCTGCATGGACCGCTGGCGGTCGCCTGGCTGAGCCCCGCCGCCCTGGTCGCGTTCGCGCCCAATGCGCTCGTCGGCGGAGTCGTCCTGTCGCTCGCGGTCAACGTCGCCGCCTTCGTCGCGTTCTCGCTGACCCGGCAGCCGAGCGCGCTCGAGCGCACGCAGGCGAGCGCCTTCGCCGGCGTCGGCGGAAAGCCGCAGGCCTTCCGCCTGTGGCGCTCGTCGACCACGGCGAGCGAGCTCGAAGCGGCGGTCGCGCGCTATCTCGGGGCGGCGCGGGCGCGCCGCGCCTTCTCGGTCTTCATGCGCGAGCGGGGGCTCGAGTACGATCCCGCGCAGGAGGCGAGCGCCCAACTCATCCGCCATGCGGAATTCCTGCTGTCGCCGGCCATCGGCGCCTCCACCTCACGCCAGGTCCTGTCCCTCCTGCTTCGGCCGCGGGCGGTGTCCGGCCAGTCGGCGCTCAAGCTGATCGACGAGGCGTCCGCGGCCATCCAGTCGAGCCGCGACCAGCTGCAGCACGCGCTCGATCACGCGCGCCAGGGGATCACCGTTTTCGACTCCAACCTGGCGCTCACTGCCTGGAACCGCGAATTCGTCGAGCTGTTCGACCTGCCGCCCGCTATGCTGCGCCTCGGCGTCGGGCTCGACGAGCTCGTGCGCTTCAACGCCGCGCGCGGCGCCTACGGTCCAGGCGACTCCGAGGACTTCGTCGCCGAACGCGTCGCCGCGCTGCTCTATGACGACCAGCCGACGCGCCTGCGTCTCTTCTCCACCCACCGTGTGATCGAAATCCGATCGGCGCGGCTGCCGGACGGAGGCATCGTCACGACTTACACCGACGTGACGCAGACCGTGCAGACCGAGGAGGCGCTGGAGGCGGCCAACGAGCTCCTGGAGCGGCGGGTCGACGAGCGCACCGGCGAGCTGCAGCGTCTCAACGCCGAGCTCGCCCGCGCCAAGACCGTGGCGGAAGAGGCCAATCTCTCCAAGACGCGGTTTCTCGCCGCGGCGAGCCACGACATCCTTCAGCCCCTCAACGCCGCGCGGCTTTACGCCAGCTCGCTCAACGACGCCGCGTCGAAAGCCGGAAACCTCGAACGCGCCGATCTCGCCCGTAACGTCGATCTCTCGCTCGAGGCGGTCGAGGAGATTCTCGGCGCCCTGCTCGACATCTCGCGGCTCGACGCTGGCGCGACCCGGCCGGAAGTCGCCGACGTGCCGGTCGCCGATCTCTTCCGCATGCTCGAGATCGAGTTCGCTCCGATCGCCCGGTCCAAGGGGCTCGAGCTGCGCTTCGCGCCGACGACGCTCGCGATCCGAACCGACCGCCTCCTCATGCGCCGCCTGTTGCAGAACCTCGTCTCCAATGCGCTGAAATACACGCAGAAGGGCCGAGTGCTGGTCGGCTGCCGGCGCGCCGGCAAGGAAGCGCGGATCGAGGTCTGGGACACCGGGCTCGGCATTCCGGCCGATCGACAGCGGGCGGTGTTCGAGGAGTTCCGGCGTCTCGATCAGGGGGCGCGGCTCGCGAAGGGCCTGGGTCTCGGCCTCTCGATCGTCGAGCGCCTCGGACGGGTCCTCAGCCATCCGGTCGGCCTCAAATCGAGGCCCGGCGAAGGGTCCGTTTTCTTCGTCGCGGCGCCGCGAGGAGACGGGGTGCCGACAGCGGCGTCCGACGACGGAGCGCCCGCGGCGGTTCCGGGCGGCGAGCCGCTGAGCGGCCTGAAGGTGCTGGCGATCGACAACGAGCAGCGCGCGCTGGAGGGCATGCGCGCGCTGCTCGGCCGCTGGGGCTGCTCGGTCGCGACCGCCCGCGGCCTCGCAGAGGCGCGCGAGGCGCTCGTCGGCTTCGGCGCGCCCGACGTCGTCATCGCCGACTTCCATCTCGACGAAGGCGACGGGATCGAGACGATCCGAACCCTGCGCGACGACCTCGGCCGCTTCGTTCCGGCGATCCTGGCGACCGCCGACAGGAGCCTCGAAGTGCGCGACCGCGCGGCGGGCGACGACGTCGTCATCCTCAACAAGCCGTTGAAGCCCGCCCCCTTGCGGGCGCAGCTCACCCGCTACAGCGCCCTGCGCGAGGCGGCGGAGTAGAGGCTAACGACATTCGATGGAAACGCTGAGCGCCTTTGCTTCGTCAGCAATGGCTGAAGAATCCATGGGTTGTAAAGCAGCGCCGTCCTGAAACTTGACCTTGTTGTCTTGAAGAAATTTCGCTGCGACCGTGGCCTTGATTCCGAAATTCACGTTCTGCGGAACGTCGCCGGCGGCCCTGAGCGCGGCGAGAAATCCGGTTCGGAAGAGACAATGCCTACGATGTAGCCGTTCTCGTCCAGCAAAGGCTCTCCTGAGCCGCCAGGTTGAGTCGCGCCGGAAACCTGAAGGTATCGGTTGTCTCCCGCAATCCCGGCGAGATCAGTGACGGTCCCGGCCGTGAGATTGCCGCCTTCGGACGGGCTCTGGTTCGCAGGCTGCCCGAATTCTTCGACATTCTCTCCCAACCGGACGCCGAAGCGGAGCGTCCCCACCCGCGATGGCTTGGTGAGTGCTTTCACAAGCGCCAGGTCGTTCGCCGCGTCCCTGGCGATGAGCCGGCCGACCTCGTAGTTTTCTTGGCCCGCCCCCGCCACGCGAATTTCCGAGCAGTCATTGACGACGTGAGCAGTCGTGAGCACGTCCCCTTCGGAATCAATGAAGATTCCCGCGCCTGACGTGACCTGATGAGGTTGCGCCTCTTGCGGCTCGTGGTTCGGCGCTCCAGGGGAATTCGGACTGGTTGCGGGTCCTGATTGCGCCTGAGCAACCGACTCTTTCGACGGCCCGTTGGTCGCTTTATAAGGGACCGGGGCTCCTGCGGCTCGATAGGCGTCGAGAGCTTCGATCTGTCTTTCCTTGATGCACAGGGCGTCGGATCGGCAAGCCTGCCTCCGTCGCAGCGTCGGAAATTTGACCTCGTCGGCGAACGACCTGCCGCGCGCGTTCCTGAGATGGGCGTAAGCTGCCGCAATCTGATTATCCAACTCGGCGAGTCCGGGCGTCCGGCAAATCACGAATTCGTCGGCGAAGGTGGCTCTCCGACAGTCAAAGCTCGGCCCTCGGGCAGCGGCGATCGGGCTCCAAAGGAAGCTCGCCGCGAGCATGACAACAAGAGCTTCGACGCGCATGAGCAGCCCCATACGCCTAGCCCTTTTGGGCGCGACAATATTCTGTTCGGCGCCATCATGTCGCAGAACGTGGCGAAAAGTGTGGTCAAACAGAGGGGCGCGCCGCCTTCATTGTGATGAAAGACGCGGAATCGGCGAGATGGTCAGCTCATCATTCGATAGCCCGATAAGGATCAGAAGCGCAGGTCGGAGCGCAGGACGAGCGTCGCGAAGAAAGTGAGCTCCGCGTCGAGGGACCGCCTGATCGTCTCCGCCTTGCGAAACCCGTGCTGTTCGCCGTCGAACAGGAAATATCCGACCGGAACTCCCCGCTCCTTCAGGGCAGCGACCATGAGCTCCGTCTGACTCGGCGGAACGACCCTGTCGTCGGCGCCCTGGAAGAAGATGACCGGCGCGGAGAGGCGGTCGGCGTGGTTGATCGGCGACCGATCGGCGTAGAGGCGCTCCTCCTGCGGATAGGGTCCGACGAGCCAATCGAGGTATCTCGACTCGAATTTGTGCGTGTCGCGCGCAAGCGCCGCAAGATCGCTCACGCCGTAGTGGCTCGCCCCGGCGCAAAAAGTCTTTTCGCCCTCCGCAGTGAGGGCGCAGAGCGTCGTATAGCCCCCGGCGCTGCCGCCCGCGATCATCAGGCGTTCCGGGTCGGCGTTGCGGGTTTCGATGAGGAATCGGGCCGCCGCGATGCAATCCGCGACGTCCACGACTCCCCACCGCCGCTCGAGTTTCAGCCGGTAGGCGCGGCCATAGCCGGTGCTGCCGCGGTAGTTCACGTCGAGGACGCCGACCCCGCGGCTGGTCCAAAATTGCACTTCGAGCGAAAGCGTGCTCGAGGCGGACGACGTCGGCCCACCGTGGCTGAGCACAAGAACCGGCGCCTTTTCGCCGGCCGGCGCGGCGAATGCGGGGGAGAACGGCGGGTAGTAGATCGCGTGCGCCGTCTCGCCTTCGCTGGTGGGGAAGGCGATCGGCTCCGGCCGCGACACATAGGGCCGGACCGTGTCCTCCAATGCGGACGACCGGCGGACGACCCGGCTGCTTCCGTCGCTCATGTTCATCTCGACGAGCGCGAGCCCGTCGGACGGCGTTCCGCCGACGAAGACCGCCCGTCCCTTGCTTGCGCGAAGCTGCGAGATGTCGGTGAATTCGGTCGGGACCGGATCGAGGCGCCTGCTCGGCAGGTCCAGCCGGGCGAGCGACCAGACGCCGTCCCTGACGAAGCAGCAAACGATGCGGTCCGCCAACTCGAAGGCGTAGGACGACATGCCGAACCGCCATTGCGGCCGCGCGAATTCGGCCTCCATCGGCGCCAACGGCTCGATTGCGCCGTCCCTTGCGCGAAAGAGGTTCCACCAGCCGCTTCGGTCGGACACGAAGGTGAGATCGCCCTCGCGCGACCATTCGGGCTGGACGACGGATTCGTCCGGTCCGCCCGCGACAGGACGCGCGGCGCCGATCGCGCCGTCGGCGAGGATGTCGGCCACCCAGAGCTCCGTCGAGACCCAGGGCATGTCGGGGTGATTCCAGGTGAGCCACGCGAGGCGTCCGCCGTCCGGGCTCAGGCGCGGCGTCGAATAAAAGTCGTTGCCCGAGACGAGGATTCTCGGCGCGGACGCGCCGGAGAGATCGACGGCGACCAGAGCGTTGATCGCCTCGCCTTCCCCGGTGTGATCCTCCCGGACGCAGACCATCCGGCCGCGGCGCCGATCGAACACGCCGTCGGCGTAGCGCAGCGCATCCGCCGGCCCCGACGCCGGAAGCGGCGTGATCGGGCGAGCCCGCCCTGCGGCGTCCTGACGGTAGAGGCGCTGATCGGCGAAATTCGAGAAGATCACGGCGCCCTCATCGACCGCGAAGGCGCCGCCGCCGTATTCGTGGACGCGCGTGCGGACGTTGAAGCGATTGTCGTCGTCCGGCGTGACGAGCTCGGGCTCGCCGCCTCCGACGCTTCGGTAGAGGAAGGTGCGTCCCTGCCTCTGCGGCTGCGACTCCGTCCAGTAGACGGCGTCGCCGTCGAGCGCGATCTGGTCGAGCCTGATCGCCTCCGAGGCGATGAGGTCCGAGACGATCGGCGAGGCCCAGGAGCCATAGGGACTGACGATCATGGGGTGTCCTCTCTGGTTGTTTCTCGTGCAGCTGGCCTAGCCTGCTCGACGAGCGCGAGCCGGTTCTGACCGCGCCCGCGTCGAAGAGATCGAGACGACAGCTAAAGCAGGTCCCGATTGACTGGAGCCGGTATCGATCGGCTGGATAGTCATCGCTCGCCATGACAACTGGGCCCCCACTGATGGGAACACGATCCTGACATGGCCTCCCAATCCAGCTGCTCCTCGAGCGCTCGGCCCGGCGCATAGGGCGGGCCATAGCGGCGCATGACCACAAACAGATGCTGCATGACGCCTCCCTCCTTGCCGCCGCGTCGCCGGCCGTCGCTTGAACTCCGAATTCCGGCGCCAGTCTGCTCCTCTCCAATATTCTCGCGCAGTTGCGCAACCGCAAGGAGTCGGCCTAGCGTCCGTCGGGCTTGGGCTTTGCGAGAGGATCCATGGCGCTGCAGAATTGAGGATTACGCCATCATCGGCGACTGCAAATCGGCGGCTTTGGTCGGCTTGGACGGTTCGATCGACTGGTTGTGCTGGCCCCGTTTCGAACTCGGCGGCGTGCTTCGCCGCTCTGCTGGGGACGCCCGAGAACGGGCGATGGCTCATCGCTCCGACGCAGGCTCCGCTCGCCGCGAAACGGCGGTACCGCGCCGGCACGCTCATCCTCGAGACCGAATTTCAGACCGACGCGGGCTCGGCCGCAATTCTCGATTTCATGCCTCCCGCGGACGGCGCCGACCTCGTGCAAATCGTCATCGGTCGGTCTGGGCGCGTGGACTTTCGCACCGAATTCGTCGCCCGGTTCAACTATGGAGCGACGGTCCCCTGGGTCAGGCGCCTCTATGACGGGGCGATCAGCGCGGTCGCCGGCCCGGAGCGTCTGGTTTTGCGCAGTCAGGTCCCGCTCAACGGCGAAGATCTCAAGACGGTCGGAGAGTTCACCGTCGAGGAAGGCCAATCCGTCGCCTTCGTCCTTTCCTACGGCGCCTCGTTTCAGGGTCCGGCGAACGGGATCGACCCCTTCGAATCGCTGGACCGCACGGAGACGTTCTGGCGCGAATGGAGCGATCGGTGTCCCGATGTCGGCCCCTGGACCGAGGCCGTCAAACGCTCGCTGATCACGCTGAAGGCTTTGACTTACGCCCCGACCGGCGGGATCGTCGCCGCGGCGACCACTTCGCTCCCCGAGCAGCTCGGCGGCGTCAGGAACTGGGATTACCGCTACTGTTGGTTGCGGGACGCCACGTTCACGATCCTGGCCTTGTTGAAGCTCGGATATCACGACGAAGCGCGCGCGTGGCAGGACTGGTTCATCCGGGCGATCGCCGGAAGCCCGCACCAGGTGCAGATCATGTACGGCGTGGGCGGCGAGCGGTGGCTGCCGGAATTGACCCTGCCCTGGCTCAAGGGCTACGCGGGCTCTTCGCCGGTGCGGATCGGCAACGCGGCCTCCGACCAGACGCAGATCGACGTCTTCGGCGAGATCGCGGACGCGATGTTCCAGGCGTACAAGGCCGGCATGGAGCCGCAAGAGCGCGGCCGGGCCCTGCGCCCGCTGATCCTGGAGTATCTCGCGGAAGTCTGGCGGCAGCCCGATGAAGGGATTTGGGAAGTGCGCGGCGGCCCGCAGCACTTCGTTCACTCCAAGGTGATGGCCTGGGTGGCGTTCGATCGCGCCGCGCATGATGTCGGGGTAAAAGCCTTCCGGGAGCCCGGGCAGCGCTGGCGCGCGATCGCCGATGAAATTCACGCCGAAGTCTGCGAGCGTGGCTTCGACCGCGATCTCAACAGCTTTGTGCAGGCCTACGGCGTTAAGCGGCTCGACGCGAGTCTGCTGCTGATCCCGCTCGTCGGCTTCCTCCCCGCTGGCGATCCCAGGATCCAAGGAACGCTTCGAGCGATCGAGAACAAGTTGGTGTTCGATGATGAATTCGTACTGCGCTACGAACCCGACAATGCAAGCGACGGCCTACCGGCGGGCGAGGGGGCTTTCCTGGCCTGCAGCTTTTGGCTGGTGGACAATTACATTCTGCAGGGCCGCTACCAGGACGCTCAAAAGCTGTTCGAACGCTTGCTCAGCCGCTGCAATGATGTGGGGTTGCTCGCGGAAGAGTTTGATCCCGCGAGCGGACGCATGCTGGGCAATTTCCCTCAGGCCTACAGCCATGTCGGCGTGATCAATTGCGCGCTCAATCTGAGCCATCGGGCAAGCCCGGTGGAGGAGCGCGCCGCCTCGCCGGCCGCCGGGTCGGCGACGCCCAAATCGAGCGTGGATTGAACCGGCGAGGAAGGCCGGCTGAGCGACGCCCAGCGGCGACCGGTTGCTCGGCTAGAGCATGTCTCGCTTGGGCGGAACCGAGCCGTCTTTGCGGGCGACTGTCCCTTCGCCGCTTCGATCCCCGTGGTCCCTTCGTCGACGACCTCGGATTGCGCCATTTCCATCGCAGGAATCAATTTTTTCGGGGGCTTGCGGCGCCTTTTCCATCGCGCTTGACGCCGCGGCGAGGCGAGGCCCATCCACCCGTTTCTCAAGCCAGCTTCTACATATCATTTATGTTCTTATCGGTTTTGGCGCGACAGAACTTGTCGCCGGCGCGCAATGCGGGGCGCAGCGAGACGTCGATATGGGCGCGCGCGCGGCGCGGCCATCGCTTCGCGACGACAATTCCAACTCAACGGGACGTGCTCTAATCCATCGAAAGGATTGGAGCGGGTGAAGGGAATCGAACCCTCGTATTCAGCTTGGAAGGCTGCTGCTCTGCCATTGAGCTACACCCGCGCCGGGCCGCCATCGCCCACGGAGCCGAGCCCGCCCCGTTCATGGCAATCCGGAACGGCGAAGTCAATGCGGGACCCGGATCCCAAGCGGGCGCGTCCTCTGACAGAACCGCCAGGGAGGCAAGAACTCGCGCGGGTCGGCCTTTCCCGCTAAGGTCCGCGTCGCCGGGCGGCCCTGCTCGGCGAAACCCCGAAGCGAACTCATGAACAGCGATCTGCCCTATCGGCCCTGCGTCGGCGTTGCGCTGGTCAACCGTCAGGGCGAGGTGTTCATCGGCCATCGCAAGCGCAAGCGAGCCGGCGAAGCGTTGGACGAGCAGTCCTGGCAGATGCCGCAGGGCGGCGTCGACAAGGGCGAAGAGCCGCTCGATGCGGCCCGGCGCGAACTGTGGGAGGAGACCAACGTGCGCTCGGTCGAGCGGATTGCCGAGCTTCCCGAGTGGCTGAATTACGACCTGCCCGAGGGCGCGCGCGCCCGCTGGGCCGGGCGATATCGCGGCCAGTCGCAGAAATGGTTCCTGTTCCGGTTCCTCGGCCAGGACACGGAAATCGATGTGCAGTTTCCCGCCGGCGGCAAGCACGGGACGGAATTTGACGCTTGGCGCTGGGAGCGCTTCGAACGCCTGCCCGACCTGGTGGTGCCCTTCAAGCGGAAGGTCTACGGGACCGTCGCGGCGGCCTTCGCACCGCTGGCTCGATCCGCTGCGCAGTGACCGCTGCTACTATTTTCCCGCCTTGACCGAAGCGATCGCGTCCGCCATCGCCTCGGCCATCTTCCTGCGCAGGCGGTGCTCGGAAACGTCGACGTTGGCGCGCGCGAGATCCTGCTTCAGCGCGGCGGCCACGGCGTCGTCGCCGGCGCCGACCTGGGCGCCGACGAAGTCCTCGACGTATGTCTTGGTCGCCTCCGCCGGAAGCCCTTTCAGTTCCGCGACCCAGAGCGCGACCGACTTGTTGCGCCGCGCGATCGCGCGAAAGCGCAGCGCCTCGTCGTTGGCAAACCGCTTTTCGAACGTATCCTCACGCTCGTGGAATGCGTCGGACATTTTCCTCTCCCTTGCCCGCTCCGCCTTATCCCGGCCGGCCAATCGCGCCGCTTTCGGGCCGCGCCGGCCCGCTCGTGTCGAAGTCTTATGACCGATTCCGCCGCCGCGCAACGCGCCGATTGCCGCGGTCGCGCCCGCGGAGTCGGGTCTGTTCGGCCCGCGATTCCACCAGATCTGGGATACCCTGCTTTTGGCGTCAGCCTCCGTACTGCGAACCGGTCACCTTCCCACGAAAGACAAAATACTGATATACATTGTATGCGATCATCACCGGTATCAGCATGCCGATCCCGAGCATCATGAAGACCAGGGTGAGGCTGTCCGAAGCGGCTTCACTCGCCGTGACGGCGCGGGGCACCAGATAAGGATAAAGGCTTGCCGCCAGTCCGATCAACGAGGCCAGAAAAATTCCTACGCTCCAAACGAAAGGCGCGTGCTCCTGGCGCCGCCATAGCGCGCGGGCCAGCATCCCCGAGCAGAACAAGGCGAAGATCGGCGGGATGACAAAGGCGCTAGCCACGCCGTGGCCGAACCACTTCTCGGCAACCTGGGGATTGAGGATCGGCGTCCAGACCGAAACGCCCGCGGCGGCGGCCAGCATCAACGCGCCCGCGATCCAAGCTGTATTGACGCCACGCTTCTGCGAAAGTCCTTCGGTCTTGATGACGAGATAGGCGGCGCCGAGCAAGACGTAACCGAACACCACGCCGAAGGCGACCAGCACGGAAAAGGGCGAGAACCAATCGAACGGCCCGCCGGCATAGCGGCCGTCGTGGACGGTCGGCCCGGCGATCAGCCCGCCGAGCACGAAGCCCTGGCACAGGGCCGCGACCAGGCTGCCGAGCCCGAACGCGAATTCCCACAGCCGCCGCCGCCGCGCGTGCTCACGGAACTCGAAAGCGACGCCACGGAAGGCGAAAGCGAAGATCATAACGATGACCGGGAGGTAGAGCGCGTTCAGGATGATGCCGTAGGCGACCGGAAAGGCGCCGAACAGCGCGCCGCCGAGAACGATGAGCCAGGTTTCGTTTGCGTCCCACACGCTGCTGAGGCTCGCCATCATGATGCCGCGCCGCTCGTCCTCGCGCACGAACAGAGACAACACGCCTATACCGAGGTCGAAACCATCGAGCACGACATACAAGGTGAGGAACAGGCCGAGGAAAGCGAGCCAAATGTCGATGAGGAAAAGGTGCACATTGTCCATGGCGCGCTCCGCCGCTCACGCTTCGCCCGCGACCGTCCGACGACCTTCCGGAGACAGTCGGCGCGGACCTGGCGCCGGAGCCGGCAGGGTGAGATCGGGTCCGCTGCGGACGATCCGACAGGCGAAGAGCACAAAGATCGCGAGCAGCATGGAATCGAGGAGGAAAAAGCCGGCGGCGGTGAAGCCGACGCTCGCAACCGGCAAATACGACACCCCGTCGCTGGTGCGCAGGAGCCCATAAATGATCCAGGGCTGGCGTCCGACTTCCCGTACGATCCAGCCCATATCGACGGCGATGTAGCCGAGCGGGATCGCCGCCACCCAGGCCCACAGCAAAAGCCTTTGGCCGCCAATTCTCCAGGTTCCCAGGCGGCCCGTGAGAGCGGCCCAACCGGTCCACAGCATCAGAAGGAACAGCGCAAAGCCGATGCCGGCCATGATGCGGAACGCATAGAAGATCAGCGGCAGCAAGGGCGGCTGATCGCTCGCCGGAAAAGCGTGCAAGCCGATCACCCGCCCGTCGGGCGTACCCGTCGCAAGAAAGGAGAGCACGCCCGGTATCGTGACTTGCCAATCGTTGCGCTGCTGAGCTTTGTCGGGCCAGGCGACGAGCGCCCAGGCGGCGGGCTGGCCGGGCGGGTTGGTGTCCCAATTTCCCTCGATCGCCGCGCCCTTGGCCGGCTGGTCCCTGAAGACCGCCTTGCCGCTGCCGTCGCCGAGCCAGATCTGCAGCGGCGTGACGATGACGGCAAGGCCGGCCGCGAGCAGAAAGGATTTGCGAAAGAACGGGAGATTGCCGCCGCGCAAAAGATGCCAGGCGCTCGCGCCGCCGATTACGAACAAGCTGGTTTCGAGACAAGCGACCCACATGTGCGAGACCCCCCACGGCATGTCGGGGTTGAGGATCGCGTCGAGATAGCTGTCGACCACGAAGCGGCCGTTCACCATGTGGCCGCCTGAAGGCGTCTGCATCCAAGAATTGGCGACCAGAATCCAGAAGGCCGACATCGACGCGGCGAAAGCGACCATCGCCGTCGCGATCAGATGCATCGCCCGCGGCACGCGGCTCCAGCCGAACACCATGATGCCGAGAAAGCCGGCCTCTAACATGAAAGCCATTGCGCCTTCGAAGCCCAGAATGTTGCCGAAGAAACCGCCGGTGATCGTCGAAAAGTTCGCCCAGTTGGTTCCAAATTGGAATTCGAGCGGCACGCCGGTGACGACGCCGACGCTGAAGTTCAGCAGGAACAGCCGTCCCCAAAAGCGCGAATGGTGATACCAGTCGATATCCCCTGTGCGCAGCCACAGCGATTCCGTGACGAGCAGGAACAGCGAGAGCCCGATTGTCAGCACCGGCCAGAGGATATGAAAGAGCGTCGTGATCGCGAACTGCAGACGCGACAAAATGACGACGGTGTCGGCGGGGCTGGTCATCGTCTGGTCCTTGGCTAGCGCCGATGGTAATGAATGCGGTTTTGAACGCCAGGCGTTGATGTTTTCATCCGAGCGCTCCGCACGCGACACTGTGGCCGTCGACGCGCCCTAGACAAGCGCGCCCTCGGCCTGGACCTTCGACCATGGATTGTTTCGTCGCTCCTCGCAATGACGGTTATGCCGCGCGGACTGCCTTCGCGGCGCGCTGCGACAGATTGCCGTCGGGCGGCTGTTCGACGACGCTCGGGAAGCTTAAGATTCCGCCCAAAGTCGCCGCATTGATGGTTTAAACGCTTCCGATGTCGGGGCGGGCGGCTTGAACACCGTGGGGACTCCATGACGCCATCCGATGCGCTTCGCTATACGCGGATTCCTCTTGCGCACGGATCCGGCGCGATCCCCGCGGTGGGATTTGGAACGTTGATTTCCGATCCTCTCGCGACCAAACAAGCGACCAAGACTGCATTGGAAGTCGGATTTCGACAGTTCGATTGCGCTGAACGCTATCGCAATGAACAAGCGGTCGGCGACGCGATGCAGGAGGTCTTCAAGGCGGGGACCGTCCGACGGGAGGACGTGTTCGTCAGCACGAAGCTATGGAACAGCAATCATCGTCCGGAGCGGGTCAAGCCTGCGTTCGATGCGAGTCGCCAGCGATTGCAGCTCGACACTGTCGACTGTTACCTCATCCACACGCCCTTTGCCTTTCAACCCGGCGACGAGCAGGACCCGAGGGACGAGCAGGGTCGGGTGATTTATGACTCCGGCGTTACCTTAGTGGAGACCTGGCGAGCGCTGGAGTCCCTCGTGGACGGCGGCCAATGCAAATCGATCGGCTTATCGGACATTGGTTTAGAAAAACTGCGCGAGGTCGTTGCCGCTGCGCGGATCAAGCCTGCCTTGGTGCAAGTCGAATCGCATCCGTATCTCCCCGAATGGGAGTTGCTCGACTTCTGCAAGGAGCAGGGAATTGTCCTTCAGGCGTTTGCAGCGTTGGGGCATGCCTTGGAGCCAAGGCTTTTGGATGACCCGGTTATTACGGGTATCGCGCGGCGCGTGAACAAGACGCCTGCTCAAGTGGCGCTGGCCTGGGCCGTCCAGCGCGGAACCGCCTTCCTGACCACGTCGACCAAACCTCGCCGCATCCAGGAGAACTTTGAGATTTCCGCCTTGCCTGAAGACGCCATGCGGGAGATTGGGGAAGGCGTCACGAAGAGGGTTCGGTTCAACCCGGTGGTGGAGACTGGCGTGCCTGGGTTTATTCCACGGGTCAAGCGAGCTGAAGGCAGTCGATAGGCGGTCTTATCGACCGTGCTTTGTTGGCAGCAAAGGGCTCGCCGCTTTTGAGGCGAGTTCCGCGTAAGCGAGAAACCAAGATGGATGATCAAACAATTCCTGCGGCGCTCAAACGGCATTGGGACGCTTCGGACGCCGGCGATATAAACGTTGAACATGAAATCTACCGCGAGGACGCCGTCCTCGATTATCCGCAGTCGGGCGAGCGGATCCGCGGACGCCGCAATATTCAAGAGAGCCGGTTGGTGCAGCCCAACAAAAAGCGCTTCACGGTCCGGCGAATGATCGGCGAGGGCGATCTCTGGGTCACTGAGTTCGTACTTGCCTACGACGGCAGACCAACATACGCCGTCAGCATCATGGAATTTCGCGCGGGACTCGTGGCGAAAGAAACGCAATATTTCTCCGATCCGTTTGAGCCCGGGCCGTCGCGCGCACATCTTGTCGAGCTCGTGGGGGACGCCAACGCACCCTCTGTCTGATCGGCTGTTCGACGCGCTCGAGTGGCGAAGCTGAGCGGGCGCGGTCCGATTCGAGTCGGACGCCGAGCGGCCGAAATCCGGGCGCAGCGGGTTTCGCTGCCGCCGCGGGCGCCGCAGCCGCCGTCGACTACTAGAGCGTGTCCCGAGGAGACGAACCAGGCCCCGTCATTGCGAGCGAAGCGAAGCAATCCATAACGCCAAAGGGCGGCCCGCGTGGATTGCTTCGTCGCTGCGCTCCTCGCAATGACGGTTCCAGTCGATCGGGAACCCGCTCTGACATTCGCGCCCGCGGAGCTGGACTGCGAGAGAGAGCTGTCACAGATCGACAACGAGGTCGCCGACCGGACGCGAACAGCAGATCAGCAGATTGCCTGTCGCCGGCATATCGAGCGGCTGAGGGTGATAGGCGACCATTCCCGAGACGAGGCCGCTCTCACAATTGTGGCAGACGCCGGTCCGGCATGCCCAGCGCACCGGAACGTCGCACGCCTCGGCCAGTTCCAGGACGCTCTGATGGACCGACGGATTCCAGTGGGCGGCTATGCCGCTGCGCGCGAACGAGACGAGAGGCCCGGTTTCGCGGTCGACCGCCGGCCGATGCGGAGTCTTCGTGACGGCGCCGACGACGCCCGGCGTCGACGACTCGCCCCCGTTGAAGATCTCGATGTGCACACGATCCGGCCTGACGCCGTGCTCCGCCAGGGCCGCCCTCATGTCCGCCATGAAGCGGCTCGGCCCACAGAGGTAGACGTCGGCGTCCGGCGTCAGGCCGACTTTGTCGAACACCGCCCGCGAGAGACGCCCAGCGGCGTCATAGTCCGTCCCAAGCCGGTCGGCGTTCTCCGGCCGGCTGAAACAGACATAGCTGCGGCCAAGCGCCAGGCCCGAGAGGAGGCGCCGAACCTCGGCGGCGAACGGAAAATGCTTTCCGTCGCGTGCGGCGTGCAGCCACAGCACCGGACGTGCCGAATGCGCCGACGACATGGCGTAGAGCATCGCAAGAACGGGCGTCGCCCCGATTCCCGCGCTGAGGAGCGTTACGGGCCCCTCGCCGGACTGCAGGATGAATGTCCCGCGCGGCGAGCTGACCTCGAGAACATCGCCGACCCGCACGTGATCCCTCACATAGGCGCCGCCCACGCCGTTCGGTTCGATCTTCATGCTGATCCGATAGCAATCCGTCGAGGCGTGGCCCGAAAGCGAGTAGCTGCGAAAGAGCGGCGCGCCATCCACGCTTGGTCGAAGGCGCAGCACGATGTACTGGCCTGGCAAAGCTTCCGGCAACGGCTCGGCGTCGGGGCGCTGCATTGTCAGCGACACGACATCAACCGATTCCCGGTCGATCGCCGTCACCTTCAGCGGCTGGAATCCGGGCGCGGCGGGGTGCCCAGCCGATGCGGGCGCGAGTCCGGCGTTGCCGTCCGACCGGCTATGCAGCAACTTGATGAACGACGACCGCCAGCCAGGCGAGAGCGCCGCGATCTGCGACGCGCGCTCCAGCCGATCGCGCGGATGCTGAGGTGAATAGAGCAGCGCGTTGACCTCGGCGACCGACATCCGCGCATTGCCCTCCTCGACCTTCGCGATCTCATCGCCGGCGCCGACCTCGCCCTCCTTCAGGACGCGGAAGTAGAATCCGGGTCGCCCGCTGGACGTGAGCAGCGCCGCCATGCGCGGCTCATTCATGCGAATGCCGACGCGATAGCAGGTGACCCTGGGCGCCGTGACCTCGAACAGCGCGCTGCCGATCCGATAGCGATCACCGATGTAGACGCCGTCGTCGGGCAAGTCGTCGACTGTGAAGTTCTCGCCGAATTGTCCGTAGACGAAGTCGGTCCTTCCGAGCTGTTCCTGCCAGTAGCGGTAAGACTCGATCTGATAGACGAAGACCGCACGGTGCTCCCCTCCGTGCCCGGCGAGATCGCCCTGACCGTCTCCGTCGAGGTTCAACCGACCGACGCGACAGCGTCCTGGCACCGGATCCTTCCAGATTCCGGTGTGCACCGTCATCCTCTCCACACGATGTCGCGTGGCAGACCGACATTGACCGACAACAGTCGCGCCATGTTTGTCAGCCTAGATCGCGCGCCGCAGGACGAGCGCCTTCGATGCCGAGAGCCGGGCCCCGACCGAAATTGCCCAGGCCTGATCGAAGCCAAGCTGGACGCCGACAGTATGACACTCCCATTTGTCAACCCCACCGCGTGCGCCGTCGCGTCCACCAAAGCCTTCTGGCCGATTCGTACGCAACGCCCCTACTATTGCACAAGCTTCTGGGCGACCAGTAGACGATGATGTTGTCGAGACGATGGTTTGAATGGGTTGAGAGATGTCGGCGGCGACAGATCGCTACCTGACGCTCGCGCGGTCGGAGCTGCCGCTCGACACGGTCCTGCTCGCTCGCTGCCTGATCGGCAAGCTTTTGGTACGGGAGACGCCTGAAGGCGCGCTGAGCGGGCGTATCGTCGAAACCGAAGCCTATCCGATCGGTGATGCGGCAGGTCACGCCTATATCGGCATGACATCGCGGAATCGCGCGCTCTTCCTCTGCCGTGGGCACGCCTATGTCTATCTTGCCTACGGCGTGTCATTCCTGCTCAATGTTTCGAGCGAGACTGTCGGCGTCGGAGCTGGCGTCCTGATCAGGGCGCTTGAACCGCTGGACGGCATTCCCTTGATGCAGCGCAATCGCCGCCTTCAAAACCTGCGCGACCTGGCGCGAGGGCCGGACGTCTCACTCTTGCACTCGATGTCGATCGTCGTCTGGACGGCGCCGACCTCTGCGGGATCGGTCCCTTGCGGCTCGCGCGTGACGACCATGTCGCCCCGAAAATCGGCGTCAGCCCACGCATCGGCCTTTCGCGCGAGACCGACCAGCTCCTGCGCTTCTACGTCCGAGGCAATCCCTTCGTAAGCGGTCCGAAAAAGCTGAACCGCTGAGGCCGCTGGTCGAGCCGGAAACTTCAACATCCATGAGCATTGGCGCAACCAACACCTTCGCCGTCCGGTCAGCCCGCCGTCTTCGCCCTAAAGCCCGAACCCCTTCCGCAGCCTCGATCAGCGCCCGCGCCTCATTCTCCCCGCACGCCGCGGCCGCGCCAAAGCCCCAGACCGGGCCGGGCCAGGCGGGGTCGCCGGTCGTCCGGCCAGGACATGCAGATGGAGCTGCCGTACGACTTTGCCGAGCGCGCCGACGTTGATCTTGTCGGCCTTGGCGTGGGCTTTGAGGAAAACCCGCCGCCATGTCGAACTGATACTTTGAAACTCCGAGCTTGACACAGTGCAATCGGCATGGTTGTTGTTAACGTCTGTAAGTTTTCCCCATTCCGAGGAGGGCTATGATAGGACATTAGCGGTTGCCGTGTGTCTGTGCATCACGGCTCCGGCAGTACAGGCACAGAACTGCGCTCATTCACACAGCTGGAAATGCGGTATTGATGCCGCTCCGGCGCCTGCCATCGGATCCGGCGTTCCGGCCGCGCTTGCGATTGGCGGCGTGCTGCTCGCCACATGGGTCCTGGCGCGTCGACGGCGATCGTAAGTTCGGTCAAGGTTGGCTGCTTGCGGCAAGCGCCCACTCGCCGTCTTCCGTCGCGCCTTGATGACTGAGCCGCGCCTCCACAGATAAAGCAGACCGAGCTGACGCGGGCTGCGCATCCCCTTGGCAGCGTTCTCGGCCAGTCTGGTCCTCGACGGTCGAGCGATGGCAGCCGAAAGGCGGCGCTCTACCGCGAGCGTTTGAGCGCGAACCTCACGCCGGCCAAGCCGTCCCGTGCGGCCCCTTCGGCAGGCCGAGCTTCGCCGCGATGGTCTCGGCGATGTCGGCGAGCGTTTTGCGCGCCCCGATCGGCCCGGGGGCCGCGCCGGCGCCGAAGGCGAGGATCGGCACGTGCTCGCGGGTGTGATCGAAGCCCTTGAAGGTCGGATCGTTGCCGTGGTCGGCGGTGATCAGGCAATAGTCGTCTCCCCGCATCGCCGCCTCGATTTCGCCCAGGCGCCGGTCGAACGCCTCGAGGCACGCGGCGAAGCCGGGGACGTCGCGGCGATGGCCCCATTCGGTGTCGAAATCGACCAGATTGACGAAAATGAGCCCACCGTCCGCGGTCGTCGCCAGCGCTTCGACGAGGAGATCGAGGTTGCCGTCGTTATTTTTGCCCTTGCGTTCGTCGCCCGTGTCGCGATGGGCGAAAATGTCGCCGATCTTGCCGATCGAGACGATCGCGCGGCCGGCCTTCGCGGCGCGCTGCAAGAGGTTGTTGTCGGGCGGCGGGACGGCGAAATCCTTGCGGCGGGGCGTGCGCACGAAATCCTTGGCCGCTTCTCCGGCGAAGGGGCGCGCGATGACCCGGCCGATGTTGAGCGGATCGCAGAGTTTTCGCGCGAGGCGGCAGAGGGCGTAGAGCCGCTCAAGCCCGAAAGCCTCCTCATGCGCCGCGATCTGGAAGACCGAATCGGCCGAAGTGTAACAGATCGGCTTTCCCGTCCTTAAATGCTCTTCGCCGAAGTCCTCGATGACGACAGTGCCGGAGGCGCGACGGTCGCCGAGAATGCCGGGCAGGCGGCCTTCGGCGATCAGCGCGCTGGTCAGCGATTCCGGGAAGGCGGGAATCGTGTCCGGGAAATAGCCCCAGTCGAAATCGACCGGCGTCCCGGCGATCTCCCAGTGGCCCGAGGGGGTGTCCTTGCCGCGCGAGGTCTCGATCCCGTAACCCCACTGTCCGCGGGGCGGCGCCATGGCGAACCCCGGCGGCGTTTTCCCGGTCGAGGCCCTGATCGCGTGGCCGAGGCCGAGCGCGTCGAGACCCGGAAGGCTTAGCGGCCCGCGCCGCAGGCCGTCGCGGTTGCCGCGGCCGAGCGCGCAGGCCTCCGCGATGTGGCCGAGCGTGTCGGCGCCCTCGTCGCCGTAGGCGCTCGCGTCTTCTGCGCCGCCGCAGCCGACCGAATCGAGCACGATGAGGACGGCGCGCGGCATTCCTCACCTGGTCTAGCTTGTCCTTCCCCAGCTCTGCTGGGGAAGGACGCGCGCAGCGCCGGATGGGGTATGGCCCGCTGCTTCGTGCGCGAGTTGGATTGCTTGAACGGCCGCCGCAAATCTTTTCAAGTGCAGGACGTTGTGTCGTCCGCTTTCTGAACCAGGAGCGCATTGCACGACCATCACCGCGAAGCTTTCATCGACGGATTCCTGCTCGCCACACCCCATCCGGCCCTTCGGGCCACCTTCCCCAGCAGTGCTGGGGAAGGGGAAGACGCGCCGACTGCTCACTGGCTCACGACGCCCGAAAGCGTCGCTTCGTTGGAGAAGGCCGCGGCGAACAGGGCCCGCGTGTATTCGCTCTGAGGCGCAGAGAACAAAGCCTTCGCCTCGCCGCTCTCGACCACCTTGCCATGCCGCATGACGATGATCTCGCTCGCAAGCGCCCGCACGACTCTCAAATCGTGCGAGATGAACAGATAGGCCAGTCTGCGGCGCTTCTGCAATTCGCGCAAGAGATCGACGATCTGCGCCTGGATCGACATGTCGAGCGCCGAGGTCGGCTCGTCAAGCACGACGAATTTCGGGTCGAGCGCCATCGCACGGGCGATGGCGATGCGCTGGCGCTGCCCGCCGGAGAACTCGTGCGGGTAGCGGTCGAGCGTGGAGGGATCGAGCCCAGTGTCGGCGAGCGCCCGCTCGACGACGCGCCGCCGCTCGGCGGCGTTGAGCTTCGTCCCCTGCGCGATGAGGCCCTCCTCGACGATCTCGGCGATCGACATGCGCGGGCTCAGCGAGCCGAACGGATCCTGGAACACGATCTGCATCTCGCGCCGCAAGGGGCGCATGGCCTTGGCGTTCAAGCCATCGATCGAACGGCCGCAATAGGCGACTTCGCCCTCCGAGCGGATGAGCCTCAGCATCGCATGGCCGAGGGTCGTCTTGCCCGACCCCGATTTGCCGACGACGCCGACGGTCTCTCCCTCGCGCACGGCGAGCGACACGCCGTCGACCGCCTTGACATGGCCGACGGTGCGGCGGAAGAGCCCGCGCCGGATCGGGAACCAGACCTTGAGGTTGTCGGCGCTGGCGACCGTCGGCGCGCCCGCGTCTGCCGGCGGCGCCTCGCCCTTCGGCTCCGCGGCGAGCAGCGCCTGCGTATAGGGATGGCGCGGGTCGGCGAACACCTGGGCCGTCGGACCGGCCTCGACGATCACGCCCTTCTGCATGACGATCACGTCGTCGGCGATGCGCCGCACGACGTTGAGATCGTGGGTGATGAACAGCAGCGCCATGCCGAACTTGGCCTGCAGATCCTTGAGCAGCTTCAGGATCTGCGCCTGCACGGTGACGTCGAGCGCGGTGGTCGGCTCGTCGGCGATGAGCAGGTCGGGGCGGTTGGCGAGGGCCATGGCGATCATCACGCGCTGCCGCTGGCCGCCGGAAAGCTGATGCGGATAGGCGCCGAGCCGATGGGCCGGATCGACGATGCCGACGTCAGTCAAAAGCTCGACGACGCGCGCCTTGGTCGCCGCGGCGCGCCCGTGGTGCAGCGCGATGATCTCGCCGATCTGCTGCGCAATGGTGTGCAAGGGATTGAGCGAGGTCATCGGCTCCTGGAACACCATCGTGACCGCGGCGCCCCGCATCTCGCGCAGCTCGCCCTCCGACATCTTCAAGACGTCACGGCCGCGAAAAAGGATCTCGCCGGTCGGGTAGCTCGCCGCGGGCTGCGGCAGGAGTCGGACGAGCGCCTGCGCCGTCACCGTCTTGCCGGAGCCGGACTTGCCGACCAGCGCCAGCGCCTTGCCCTTCTCCAGCCGGAACGACACGCGGTCGACCACGATATTGCGCTCGCTCCCGTGCGCGAAGGCGATCGAGAGCTCGCGCACGTCGATGAGGGGAGTGTTCGCCTTCATGAGAAGGTCTTTCTGGGATCGAAGGCGTCGCGCACCGCCTCGCCGATGAAGATGAGCAGCGACAGCAGGAGCGCGATGACGGCGAAGGCCGACATGCCGATCCACGGCGCCGACAGATTGGACTTGCCCTCGAGCAGGAGCTCGCCGAGCGAGGGCGACCCGGGCGGCATGCCGAGCCCGAGAAAGTCGAGCGAGGTCAGCGTGCTGATCGACGAATTGACGATGAACGGCAGGAAGGTCAGCGTCGCCACCATCGCGTTCGGCAGGACGTGCTTGACGATGATCTTGGCGTTGGAAAGCCCGAGCGCGCGCGCCGCGTTGACGTATTCGAAATTGCGCGCGCGCAAAAATTCCGCCCGCACGACATGGACGAGGCTCACCCAGGAGAAGAGCAGGAGGATCGTCAACAGCACGAAGAAGCTCGGCGCCAGGATCGCGGAGAGGATGATCAGGATGTAGAGATGGGGCAGCGATGACCAGATCTCGATCACCCGCTGCATCATGAGGTCGAGCCAGCCGCCGAAATAGCCCTGCACCGCCCCGGCGAACACGCCGATGACCGACGAAACGCCCGCCAGAATGAGGCCGAACAGCACGGAAATGCGGAAGCCGTAGATGAGGCGCGCGACGATGTCGTGCCCGTCCTGGTCGGAGCCGAGCCACAGCGGTTCGAGCTGCCGGCAGGGCGAGGCTACGGTCGCCGCGTCCTTCGCGCCCTGCTTGGTGAGCGCCGCGCGGCACTGGGCGTCGGTCAGCATCCAGGTCGGCGGGGTCGGCAGCGGCGTTGCCGGGTTGAGAATGGTGGTGGTGTTGGCGAAGCGGATCGGCGGCCAGATCATCCAGCCGTGCGCCTTGATCTCGCTGGCGACGAACGGATCGCGATAGTCGGCCCTCGCCTCGAAGCCGCCGAACTTGCTCTCCGGATAGTCGACGAACACCGGAAACAGGAGCTCGCCCTTGTAGGAGGCGATCAGCGGCCGGTCGTTGGCGATGAACTCCGCGCAAAGCGAGCAGGCGAACAGGACGAGGAAGATGCGCAGCGACCACGCCCCGCGGCGGTTGCGGCGAAAATTGTCGAGCCGCCGGCGGTTCATCGGCGACAGCTTGAGCCAGGGCCGGCGAATGGCCGGCTTCGTCTGAGCTGGGGATTCTACGCCGTCATGGGCGGGCCTGCCCCGGCCATCAACGCGGTCGCGAGCTTCGAGGTCCGTCATGAATCCACTGCCGAATTTGGTCGAGCGAGCCGCCGCAACAGCGCTTCTTCAGCAGCCTCGAGGTCAGGCGGGGCCGCGTTGACGGAACATTGGAAGGGTAGCGTCCTCATTTTCTAGACCTCGCGCGTCTCGAAATCGATGCGCGGATCGATCACGGTGTAGGTGAGGTCGGAGATGAGGTTCACGACGAGCCCGATCAGCGCGTAAATGTAGAGGTTGGCCAGCACCACCGGATAATCGCGCTGAATGAGCGAATCATAGGAGAGATAGCCGAGGCCGTCGAGCGAGAACACCTGCTCGATAAGCAGCGAGCCGGTGAAGAAGGCGGCGATGAAGGCGCCCGGGAAGCCAGCGATGACGATCAGCATCGCGTTGCGGAACACGTGGCCGTAGAGCACGCGCCGCTCGGAGAGGCCCTTCATCCGCGCGGTCTGCACATAGGACTTCTTGATCTCGTCGAGGAAGGAGTTCTTGGTGAGCAGCGTCGTGGTGGCGAAGGAGCCGAGAACCAGCGCCGTCACCGGCAGCGTGATGTGCCAGAGGTAGTCGAGAATTTTGTGGGGCCAGTCGAGATCGGCGAAATTGTCGGAGGTGAGCCCGCGCAGGGGAAAGATCTGCCAGAACGAGCCGCCGCAGAAGAGCACGATCAAGAGAACGGCGAACAGGAAATTCGGGATCGCGTAGCCGAAGATGACGACGGCCGAGGTTGCGGTGTCGAAGCGCGTGCCGTCCTTGACCGCCTTGCGAATGCCGAGCGGAATCGAGATCGCATAGGAGATGAACGTCATCCACAGGCCGAGCGAGATCGAAACCGGCAGCTTCTCCTCGATCAGCGTCAACACCGGCGTGTCGCGGTAGTAGCTTTTGCCGAAATGGAAAGTCGCGTAGTCGCGCACCAGGATCCAGAACCGCTCCCACGCCGGCTTGTCGAAGCCATATTGCTTCTCGAGCTCCTTGATGAATTTCGGGTCGAGCCCCTGCGCGCCGCGATAGCGCGAGGCGATGTCGCCGCCCGCCTGGGGCGCGCCCACGCCGATCTGGCCGCCCCCGCCGCCGAATCCCGCCATCGAGCCTTGGTCGGCGCCCTGCAGCTGCGCGATCGCGCGTTCGACCGGTCCGCCCGGCACGAACTGAACGATGGCGAAGGAGACGGCCATGATGCCGAGGATCGTCGGGATCATCAGCAGGAGGCGGCGGACGAGATAGGCGAACATCAGGGGACAACCGGGACCCCCTCTCCCCGCTTGCGGGGAGAGGGATGGGGGCAGGACCAGACGACCGCCGTTCGGCGCCGCCCCTCATCCGGCCGCGCTTTCAGCGCGGCCCCCTTCTCCCCGCAAGCGGGGAGAAGGGACAGAGCGCCGGCCGAGTGCCGCTCAGAGACCAATTGCCTTCGCCTTTCCTTCGTCCCACCACCAGGTGCCGGGCGCGCCGACGCCGAGCTTCGGCTGCCGCTCGGGCCGCGAGAAAGCGTCCCAATAGGCGATCCAGGAGGTGTCGCGATACCACATCGGCACCCAATAGTGCCCCGCCCGCAGGACGCGATCGAGCGCGCGGCAGGCCGCGTTGAGCGCCTCCCGCGATTTTGCGTCGGCGATCGTCTCGACCAGCGCGTCGACCGCGGGATCGGAAATTCCCGCCAGGTTGCGCGAACCGTTCTGGGTGGCGGCCTGAGAAGTGTATACGACCCTGAGATCGACGCCCGGCGTCGTCGAGCCACCCATCGCCGTGGTGACGACGTCGAAGTCAAAGGCGTCGGTGCGGCTCTTGTACTGCGCCGCGTCGACGATTCGCATGGTGGCGCGGATGCCGAGCTTGCCGAGGTTCTGAATGAACGGCAGGGTGTGGGGCTGAAGGGCGCTCGAGGAGTCGAGAAACTCGATCGTCAGCGGCTTGCCGTCCGGCAGGGTCATCGTTTCGCCGCCGCGCTTGCAGCCGGCGGACAACAACAGATCGTAGGCCTGCTTGAGCAGCTTGCGGTCGAAGCCCGAGCCGTCGCTCTCGGGCGGCGTGTAGGGCTCGCCGAACACCGAAGCCGGCAGCTTGTCGCGGAACGGCTCGAGCAGCTTGAGCTCGTCCGGACCGGGCTTGCCCTTGGCCTCCATGTCGCTGTTGGGGAAGAAGGAGACGATCCGCTTGTAGGCGGAATACATGACGTTCTTGTTGGTCCATTCGAAATCAAAGGCGAGGCCGATCGCCTCGCGAACGCGCGGATCCTTGAACTGCTCGCGGCGGGTATTGAGATACCAGCCCTGCGTGCGCGAGGGCGCGCCGTCATGCAGCGTCTCTTTCTTCACCCGGCCGTCCTTGGCGGCGGGGAAGTCGTAGGCGGTCGCCCAGAAGCGCGAGGTGTATTCCTCGTGATAATTGATCGCCCCGGCCTTGAACGCCTCGAACGCAACCTGCCGTTCGCGGTAATATTCGAAGCGCAGCCGGTCGAAATTGTTCTGCCCGAGATTGACCGGCAGCTTGGCGCCCCAGTAGCCGGGATCGCGCTCGAACTCGATGAAGCGCCCCTGCTCGAACGCCTTGACCTTGTAGGCGCCGGAGCCCAGCGGCGGGTCGAGCGTGGCGGCCGTGAAGTCCCGCCCCTTCCACCAAGCCGCTGAGAACACGGGCATGCCGACGACGATGAGATGGGCGTCCCGGCTCCGTCCCTTGACGAAGCGCACATGCGCGACGTCGTCGCCCTCGGGGGCGGCGGAGTCCACCTCCCTGAGGAGCTGGGCGTAGATCGGGTGGCCCTTCTCCTTCAGCACGTTGAGCGAGAAGGCGACGTCGGCAGCGGTCACCCGCGATCCGTCGAAGAATCGCGCCTCCGGGCGAAGCCGGAAGCGATAGTCGAGCTTGTCGCTCGAGACGCGCACCGATTGCGCGAGCAATCCATAAACCGCATCGGGCTCGTCGCCGTTGGGCGCCATCAGCGTGTCGAATGTCGCGCCCATCCCGGCCGCGCCATTGCCCTTCCAGCTGTAGACGTTGAGCGTGTCGAAGGTGTCGAACGTCTGGTTGCCGCTGGTGGTGGTGATCTGCAGCGACAGGAGCCCGCCGGTCGGCGCTTTCGGGTTCACGTAGGAAAAATGCGGGAAGTCGGGCGCGAGCGCGAGGTCGCCGAAGGACGAGAGGCCGTGGGTCTCCACCGAATCGTCGGCGAAGGCGGCGAGCGGGCGGGCGAGAAGCGCAGCGAGCGCGCCGCCGGCGCCCACCTTCATTGCCGTCCTGCGCGTCAGGATTCTGACCATCCAACCGCCTCCAATTGCCGCCATCCACTGCGGCGGAGGCTCATTACCAGCGACCGCGGCGAAAGCGAGGCGGCGAAGCGGAGCATGGATGACAAGAGAGGTTAAAGTTCGTTCATAAGCTGCAGCTGAAGCGGAAGCCTACTCGTTTTCTGCTTTCCGTGGCTTGTCCTAGGGTCACTGCCGGCCTTAACTGGCCGGCATGGAGGTCCGTGACGCCAGACCGGAAGACGCGCAGGAGGCTTGCGCCGTCCTCAGACGCTCGATCATCGAGCTTTGCTGGGCGGACCACGGCCACGACCCGAAGCTCCTCGCAGCCTGGCTCGCCAACAAGACGCCTGAAATTTCGCCGCGTGGATGCAGCGCGCCGACGCTTCCTACCTGCTCGCGATGGACTGCGGCGCGATCGCGGCTGTCGGCGCAGTGACCGACGGTGGCGAAATCCTGCTCAACTACGTCTCGCCCGACACAAGATTCCTCGGCGCAAGCCGGGCCCTGCTCGCCGCCCTCGAAAGACGCGCGGCCGAGCGCGGCGCAACGCAATGCACGCTGATCAGCACCGAAACCGCCCGCCGCTTCTACCGTGCGCGAGGATATCAGGAGACAGGCGCGCCAACCCAAAAATTCGGCATGGAGTCCGGCTATCCGATGGCGAAGGCGCTGACGCGCTGACTTGACGCCGCCCGCTTGCGACGACAGCCCCGCGAAGTGTAAGGCTCAATCGGTATGAAGTTTTCTTCCCTTTCCGCCGAGCGAGTTGTCGACGCCACCCTCTTGCGCTCGCTCGTTGTCTCCGACGCCGAAGCCGCATCCCAAGTCATTCGCTCCGCTTTCGCCGATCAGCTCCGGCCGACCCGCCCGCCCTCCTCGGCTCTCCGGGAGACCGCCGCCTCGATCGCGGGGAAGATCGAAGCGGGTGGGGGGGTCGGCGCCTGGGCCGAGGCGCGGCTTGTTGGTTTGGCCTTGTGGCAAGTCGCGGGCGACTCGCTTCATATCGCGCGTGTTTCGATCCTGCCGGAACGGCGCAGCGAGGGGCTGAGCCGCCGGCTGCTCGGGATGTGTGAGGACGCGGCGAGGGCGCGCGGTCTGTCGCGCATGACGCTCCGAGTCCGGCTCGAGTTGCCGGAGAACGAGCGTTTGTTCGAGCGGTTCGGTTTCCGGCGTGTTCGCGTCGAGGCGCACGAGGGCTTCGACCGGCCGACGACGTCGGTGATGGAGAAGCGGCTTTCGTGACCGACTTCCGTCTCCCGGGCAGCGCGCCGGGACTCCTCACGATCGATCTCGCGGCGCTCGCGGACAATTGGCGCAAGCTCGCCATCCGTGCCGCGCCCGGGCGATGCGCGGCGGTGGTGAAGGCGAACGCTTACGGAATCGGACTCGACCAGGCGGCGCCGGCGCTGTGGGCGGCGGGCGCTCGCGTCTTCTTCGTCGCTCATCTCGGCGAGGGTTTTGCCGCGCGGCGGCTGCTGCCGGAAGAGGCGGAGGTCTACGTGCTGAACGGCCTGGAAGCCGGCGCCGATCCTGCCGATTACGCCGACCATCGCCTGAAGCCGGTCATCGGAGGCGAGGGCGAGCTCGAGCGCTGGTCGACACTGGCGAAAACGCGTAGACCACCGAGCCCCTGCGCCCTGCATCTCGACACCGGTATGAGCCGGCTCGGCTTCGATTCGCTCTCCGTCCTGCAACGAGCGATGGAGCGTTACGGCGCGGCGAGCAGCGCCGACCTCTTGATGAGCCATTTCGTCTCCTCCGAGCTGTCGGGCGATCCGATCAACGCGGCGCAGATGTCTGCGTTCGATGCCGCGCGGAAGGCGTTTCCGCGGCTTCCGGCTTCGCTCGCCAATTCGTCCGGCATGTTTCTTTCCGCGCGCCCGTTCTACGATCTCGCTCGGCCGGGCTACGCGCTCTATGGCGGCAATCCGACGCCGAGCGAGCCGAATCCGATGCGCCCGGCCGTCACGCTTTCCGTCGCCATTCAGCAGACGCGCTGGATCGAGGCCGGCGCGACCTGCGGCTACAACGCCCAATGGACCGCGCGGCGGCGCTCGCGGCTCGCCACCCTGCTCGCCGGCTACGCCGACGGGCTTCCCCGCGGGGCGGGTGGGACCGATGAGCGGCCCGGGGCCGAGGTCATGATCGCCGGCCGCCGGTGTCGCCTAGTCGGGCGAATCTCCATGGACCTCTGCGTCGCCGACGTGACCGAGCTGCCGGAGGAGGCCGCGAGGCCCGGCGACCAGGTGGAGTTCTTCGGCGCCGCTACGGAGCTCGACGATTTTGCGACGCGGAGCGGCACGATCGGCTATCAGGTGCTGACCGGCCTCGGGCCGCGCTACCGGCGCGTCTATCGAGATCAGCCAAGCGGATAAGCTTCTGAAGCCGGGAAAGAACGCGGAAGTCCGAAATCGGCCTCAGTGCGCCCTGCTAACGGCGAATTCGACCGCGTCGCGCAACGCATGCTTCCAGGGCGAAGGCGGGAACAGCTCCAGCGCGTCGACCGCCATGGCGCCATAGTGGCGGGCGCGCTCGATCGTATCGTCGAGGGCGCGGTGCTTCTTCATCGTCGCCAGCGCGATCTCGAGATCGCCCTCGACGACCTCTCCCCTTTCCAGCGTGCGGCGCCAGAATTCGCGCTCCGCTGGCGCGCCGCGGCGGAAAGAAAGCACCACCGGAAGCGTGATCTTGCCTTCGCGGAAATCGTCGCCGACGTTCTTGCCGAGCTTGGCCGACGAACCGCCGTAGTCGAGCGCATCGTCGATCAGCTGGAACGCGACGCCGAAATTGGCGCCGTAACCGCGGCAGGCGGCGACCTCCGCCCTGGGGCGGTTCGCCAGAATCGGGCCGACCTCGCAGGCAGCGGCGAACAGGGCGGCGGTCTTGGCGCGGATGACGGCGAGATAGGCGTCCTCGGTCGTCTCGGTGTCCTTGGCCGCCGACAGCTGCATCACCTCGCCCTCGGCAATCACCACCGCTGCGTTCGACAGCACTTCGAGACAAGGGAGCGAGCCGACCTCGACCATCATCTTGAATGCCTGGCCGAGGAGAAAGTCGCCGACGAGCACACTCGCCTCGTTGCCCCACAGCACCCGCGCCGCCGCCTTGCCGCGCCGCATGTCGCTTTCGTCGACCACGTCGTCGTGCAGGAGCGTCGCGGTGTGCATGAATTCGACCGCGGCGGCGAGCTTGACGTGGCCCGATCCGGCGTAGTCGCATAACCCCGCGGCCGCGAGGGTGAGAATGGGGCGCAGCCTCTTGCCGCCGGAGGAGATGAGATGGTTGGCGACTTCCGGGATCATCGCGACCTCCGATCCGGTCCGCGAAAGAATTGTCTGGTTCACCCTCTCCATGTCATCCGCCACGAGCGTCGTCAGCGGCTCGATCAGGCGATCGGCCGGCGTTTCTTCCAGCGGAATGACAACGCCCACGCGATGCTTTCCCTTGCCAGATCCCGTCGTTCGACCATAAAGACGCCGAAACGACGGGGCAAGTGCGCCTCCCGAGGGTTCACCATTGGTTGAAATACTGCGCACCAACGACCTCGTCCTCATCAGCGCGATCGAATTGCTTCTGAGGGCGGCGGGAATCGGCTTCTTTATCGCCGACCAGCACATGGCCGCGGTCGAAGGCTCGCTCGGATTCCTGCCGAGGCGGATTCTGGTCGAGGCGCGTGACGAAGCGCGGGCGCGCCGGCTCCTGACCGAGGCCGGCCTCGCCGCCGAACTGCGCCATGGCTGAATCGGCCGACGGCTGCGGCGTCGGCTCACCAAAAGACGGGTTGTCCTGCGACGCCTGGCTCGGCGGACGTCTGACCCTTGTCCAGCCGAAGCGGGGCCACCGGGCTGGCACCGACGCCGCCCTGCTCGCCGCGGCGGCGGATTTTCCCGACGGCCGGTTCGCCGACGTCGGCTCCGGCGTCGGCGCGGTCGCCCTCGCCATCCTCAGCCGCGGCCCGCGCCTCAGCGCGGACCTGGTCGAAATCGACCCCGATCTCGCAGACCTCGCCGCGGGCAACGCCGAACGGAACGGATTCGCCGGACGCGCGCGGATCCTCCGCCTCGACGTCTGCGACGCTCGCGCGCGGCGAGAGGCGGGGCTGAGCGACGGGCAAGCCGAAGCTGTCGTCACCAACCCGCCCTTCTTCGATCCCGGGACGGTTCGCGTCTCGCCCGACGCGAGCTCGGGCGCGCGCGCATGTCTTTGCGGGCGAAGCAGGCGGCGGCCCGCTCGTCGCCTGGATGCGCGCCTGCCTTGCAATCCTGAAGCCCGACGGTCGCTTCGTCATGATCCATCGTCCGGACGCACTGGCGGCGATCCTGGCCGCAGCGGAGAACCGGCTCGGCGCGCTGGCGCTGATGCCGGTTCATCCGCGCGCCGGCGCATCCGCCCATCGGCTGCTCGTCTCGGGAATCAAAGGCTCGAAGGCGCCGCTCCGGATCGCGCCGGGCCTCGTCCTGCACGAGGCGGACGGCCGGCTGACGGCGCGAGCGGACGCGATCCACCGCGGCGAGGCGCTGATCGATTGGGGACGCTGAGAGCGGCGAGGCCGCGCTCGGCGAGCGCGGCTTGAGCGGCCGCCTTCCGATGCTATGCTGGCTTTTCCGGCAAACCCCGCGAGGCTTCATGTCCGACGCGTTCCTGAGGCACATCCGGGCGACGCTCGACGAGATCGACGCAGCCGGCCTTTTCAAGCGCGAGCGACTGCTGACGGGGCCCCAGCGCGGGCGGATCCACGTGGCCTCGGAGCACGGCGAGCGCGAGATGCTGAACCTCTGCGCCAACAATTACCTCGGCCTCGCCGATCATCCCGGCGTTGTCGCCGCGGCGAGGCAGGCGATGGACGCCTTCGGCTTCGGCATGGCCTCGGTGCGGTTCATTTGCGGCGCGCAGATTCTGCACCGCGAACTCGAGCAGGCGATCGCAAAACACCTCGGCAAGGACGACGCGATCGTCTTCGCCGCCTGCTTCGACGCCAACGGCGGCGTCTTCGAGCCGCTCCTGGGAGAAGCGGACGCGATCATTTCGGACAGCCTCAACCACGCCTCGATCATCGACGGCGTGCGGCTCTCCAAGGCCAGGCGCTACCGCTTCGCCAATTCCGACATGAACGAGCTCGAGGACCGGCTGAAGGAGGCCGCCGGGGACGGCGCGCGGTTCAAGCTGATCGCGACCGACGGAGTGTTCTCGATGGACGGCTATGTCGCGAAGCTTCAGGAGATTTGCGCGCTCGCCGACCGTTACGGGGCGCTGGTGCTGGTCGACGATTGCCACGCGACCGGGCATCTGGGGGAGAAGGGCCGCGGCACGCCGGCCCTGACCGGCGCCGGCGACCGCATCGACATCGTCACCGGCACTTTCGGCAAGACACTCGGCGGCGGCATGGGCGGTTTCGTCGCCGCGGCTCAAGCCATCATCGACCTCCTGCGCCAGCGGGCGCGGCCCTATCTCTTTTCGAACTCACTCGCCCCGCCGGTCGCCGCGGGCGCGCTGAAGGCGCTCGAGATCGCGGTTGAAGCAGACGACCGGCGCGCGCTCTTGGAGGCGCATGCGCGTCGCTTCCGCGCCGGGATCGAAGAGGCGGGCTTCGAGCGTTCTGCCCGGCGTGACGCCGATCGTTCCGGTGATGCTCGGCGAAGCGCGGCTCGCCCAGGATCTCGCAAGAGCGCTCGACGAGCGCGGCGTCTATGTCGCCGGCTTCTTCTATCCCGTGGTGCCGAAGGGCGGCGCGCGCATCCGGACGCAAATGTCGGCCGCGCTGAACACGCAGGACGTCGATTTCGCGGTCGCGGCATTCGCGAAGGCGGGGAGGGAATTGGGAATTGTTTGAAGGCGACAGGCCATAGGAGCGTTTTTTTGCTGGGGCGCGCACTCATATATCGAGCTCCAACGTGATCACCTCTCTCGGGTGGGGCGGCACTTGATGGCGCCCACAAAACCCGGGGCGGATCTTCTGAAGGAGGGAAAAATGTCCGATGGGGCTCTATTAGCACAGCACGTGTATGCAGAGACTTGCTCTAGCATTCGCGCTACTGACGACATAAGTTTCAAGCTGATGGGTATCGTTCCTCTCCTCTCCGGAGCGACGTTTTTGATTTTATTCCTGAAGGAGGGAATTTCCGCGGAATCAGAACCCGTGTTGTTTACTTTATCGCTGTTCGCTGCATTGATTACTCTTGGACTCTTCAGGTGGGAACTGCGAAATATTCAGACCTGCAGCTGGCTTCGGCGTCGGGCCGAGCACCTTGAAAGGATTGTCGTCACCGAAATCGGGGCCCCCCAAGCAGCCGCTGCCGCCACTGGGAATTGGCAAGACGGAGGCCGAGAAATGGATCTACTCGCTCACGGTGATTGCGTGGTTGTCTATTCCGCTTGTGGTCTCTCGATTCAGTACGCAACCATGGTTACTGGGTGTGTATATCCCGTTGGCAATTCTAATCGCGGGGTTGACGGTCCTTTCAGCACTCGGCAACGTCAGGGTGAGGCGAGCATCGTTGACTTAAGCTTGTCCGTTTGGGTCTTTCGCGACCGGGTCGAGCCTGGTCGAGCCAGCAGCAATGTCGGCGTATCGCGACCCGATACGACAAACTCGCGGCCAACTAACTGGCCTTCATCAAGCCTTCAATCCGAATTTGGCTCCGTGCTAGTGAGTTCACGCCCTAGCCCAACTTCCGGATTGCGGCAGACAAAGTTATTTTATATCAAAAAGATAGGCATTTTTGTAGTAATCGGGGCAGATTCCCGGGCCAAGCGTTTAGCTTGGTGCGGGCCTGACGAGGGTCGCGAGGTCGGGGATTTCGGGGCCAGGGATGCCGAGACGGGCGCCGAGATAGTTGAAGAAAGGGATTTTGAGTTTCATGCAGGTCTTGGCGAGGCCGAGCATGACGTCGCGGGCTTGGCGGCCCTTGTCGCTGACGGTTCCCCCGGAGATTTTGCGCTTGGTGACGAAGGCGCGGATGTCGTTTTCCGATGCGTTGGTGTTGAGCGGGATTTCCGGTCTTTCCAGCACGCGCAGAAGTTCGTCCTTGCGCCCGAGCAGGCGCTTCAACAGACGGTCGAGCGTCGCATAGCCGGTTCGACGCCTGAAGATGCGATCGAATTGCGCGCGCAGGAGGCTCGCCTGTTCCGCGCTGGGTGTGAGCTTGTACTCCTTCAACCGCCCATAGAACCACCAGATCATCCGTCTCGCGATCTCGACGGCGTTGCTTTGCTTGTCGTTGGCGGGGACGAGTTTATGGACGAGGCGGTCGGCATGAACCCAGCAGAGCGCGTGGACGCCGACGCGGAACTGGCCGGCGTCGTCGGAGACGATGACGGCCTGGCCGAGCAGGCCTTCGGCCTCGATCGCTCCCCACAGCGCCGCTTCGCTGGCCGCCCGCACCGGATCGGGCGTGACCCGCAAGTCGGCGAGGCCGAGGGCGCGCAAGTGGTCCATCCAATCCTCGCGCGTGCGAAAGACCAGCGAGGCATGGCCGGCGAGCCTGTCGATGACGTCCTGGGGCAGATCGGCGCCGCGCATATAGGCGATCGCCGCCCCGTTGATCACATAGCGCCGCCCCGCCCAGCAGACGGCTGAGGAAAGCCAGGCGCGATTTGCCCGGCCCGGTGCGAAACGCGGTGAACCGGTCGGAGCCGATGTGCGTGGTGAAGCAGGACTTGCCGGCGTGGCGGGCACCGGTGTCGTCGACGGTGACGAAGGGGGAGTCGGCGAGCCCCGTCCGCAGCACGGCCTCGTCCTCGGCGCGGAATGTCTCGAGCTTGGCGGTCACCAGCCGCACCACTTGGCGCTTCGAGATCATGAGGCCCAAGCCGGCGAGCAGCGCCGCGATCCTGTCGCAGGTCATCTGGCCCTGAAAATGCAGCGCCAGCACCAGACGAATAAGATGCGGGCCGCAACCGCCGACAATCCCCGCCGGGAGCGGCGCGATCAGGGTCTTGCCGTCCGGCGTCTGCCAGCGCTCGCGCCGATAGAGCGTCGCCTCGGCCTTGACCGCCAGGTCCTGAACGGTGATCTCCTCATAGCCCTTGAAGCGCGAGCCCGTCGGCGCCTCGACCGCCAGCGTCTCCGTCCGGGCGACTGAGAGCTTGGAGACGCCAGGGCCGCGCCGCCGCTTCGTTGCCTCTTCCTCGTCGCCCTTCGCTCCGCGCTCCGGCCGATCCGTCGCCTTCTCCATCCCGGACGGTTTGTACGGCGGACGCGGCGGCAAACCCTTCAGCCGCGCGATCTCATCCTTCAGCGTCTGGATCTCGGCCCGCTGCCCCGCTTCGACCCCGTCGCGTCTCTCGAGCTCCGCCTGCAAACGCGCCGTCTCGCCAATCAATCGGCGAACCAGGTCGATCAACTCGGCCTGCGTCATGCGTTCAAGCGAATCAGTCGAGCCAGGCGACATGCCTAGCGTTATTCAAACCTTCCCTAACGTTTCCTTCTTCGTCACAAGCCTCGCCCGGAAATTTGCCCCGTTTACTTTTTGTAGTCACTATGGCGGTGGGTGCCGGACTGTTGGGGCTTGATTACCTGAGTGGATCCGATGCGCCACTACCATCGCAAATCACTCGAATTTCAAGCGACAATATTGCATGCATTTAGTCACTATTTTGCGAAATCCCGCGGCCGCCGCCAGCCTACCCAAGCAATTTCAAAGGCTTGCAGCAACGTGCACAGGCGTTGCCTCCAAAAATCGCCCCGGAAATATGGAAGTTGGGCTAGACTAGCGTCTGCCGCCCTGCCCGGGAGTCCCCCATGAGAGCCTTGGTCAAGGAAAAGCCGGAGCCGGGCCTGTGGCTCAGCGACGAACCGGTCCCGTCGATTGGCCCGGACGACGTGCTAGTCAAGGTGCACAAGACCGGCATCTGCGGAACCGACGTCCACATCTTCAACTGGGACGAGTGGGCGCAGGAGACGATCCCGACACCGATGACGATCGGCCACGAATATGCGGGCGAGATCGCCGCGGTCGGGGCGAACGTGCGCCGGCTCGCCGTCGGCCAGCGCGTCTCGGGCGAGGGGCACGTGATCGGGATGAAGAGCCGCGCCGCGCGCGGCGGGCGCTATCACCTCGACCCGGAGACGCGCGGCATCGGGGTCAACATCCCGGGCGCCTTCGCCGAATACGTGCGGGTGCCGGCCTTCAACATCGTGCCCCTGCCCGACGACGTCGACGACGAACTCGGCGCGATCCTCGACCCGCTCGGCAACGCGGTCCACACCGCCCTCTCCTTCGACCTCGTCGGCGAGGACGTGCTCATCACCGGCGCGGGGCCGATCGGCATCATGGCGGGCGCCGTCGCGCGCCACGTCGGGGCGCGGCACGTGGTGATCACCGACGTCAATCCGAAGCGGCTCGAGCTCGCGGCGGAAGTCGCCGACGTGGTCGCGGTCGACGTGTCGAAGGAGGACCTCAAGGACACGATGCGCCGGCTCAAGATGACGGAGGGCTTCGACGTCGCGCTCGAAATGAGCGGCGCCCCGGCGGCCTTCGATCAGCTCATCGACTCGGTCGTCACCGGCGGCCGGGTCGCCCTCCTCGGCCTGCCGGCCAAGCCCGCGCCGGTCGACTGGAACAAGGTCATCTTCAAGCAGCTGACGCTGAAAGGCGTCTACGGGCGCGAGATGTTCGAGACCTGGCACAAGATGATCGCCATGTTGGAAAGCGGGCTTTCCGTTCGCAAAGTCATCACCCACCGCCTGCCGGCGTCGAAGTTCCTCGAGGGCTTCGAGATCATGCGCCGCGGCGACTGCGGCAAGATCGTGCTCGACTGGACGGACCTGTAGGGAACGGCGCCGCCCTTGGGGCTTGGATCAGGACCGCCGGGCTCCCTGGGGGGCGTCTCGAAATGCGGAAGGTTCCCTGTTTTTTAACCTGCGAAGTCGGCCGCGCCCGCCGCCCGGCTTCCGCGGGTCCCACATTGGCACTACCGCTGAGGATCTGACGCAGCCCTCGCCCTCGCCCTCGCCCTGGCTGCGGCGAGCGCCTGCTGAACGTCGATGATGAGCGGGACGGGCGCGGCTCCGCCGCCCTGCTGCGTGACTTTCACGCCGCTCGCAGCCTGGAGCTGATCGGCCGGGGCGATCGGCGGCTGGGTCGGCTTGTCGGCCGCGATGAGCTCTTGCGACCAAGCGGGTTGCGTGCGCGCAACGGTGGGCGGCGCCTCGGTCCGCGCCGAAAGCCATTCGGCGGGCGGCCGCGCGTCATAGCGGCCGAAGGTAAAGGCGGCCATCGCGACAGCCACCAGCGCCGGCGCGACGAGAGCCAGCATCTTCCACCCCGTCCCCGCGACGGGGCGTTGTTCCGGGCCCGGCAGGAACCCGAGCGGCTCGTTCACCTCGTCGCGCAACCACGCCAGATCTTCCATGGTCGAAACCCTGTCTTCGGCGCTTGGCCTCCGCCTCAATGCGCGCCCGAGCTTGCGCGACGCAGACCTCCCCAAACGATTTGACGGAGCCTGACCGATTCCGATAGTCGGCGCTGCCGCGCGGACCGCTCCCTGGAACCCGGCGCCAAGCGCGACCGACCGAGGATTTCCCATGACGTCCAATGTGATCACCGATGTCGCCGGCGTGCGCGTCGGATCGGCGCAGGATGAGCGGATCGCCTCCGGGGTCACCGCCGTCATTTTCGACGAGCCGGCCGTCGCCTCGATCGCGATCCACGGCGGCGCCCCGGCGGTGCGCGACACCGCGTTGCTCGAGTCGGAGATGACGGTCGAGCACGTGGACGCCTTCGTTCTGTCGGGCGGCTCGGCCTTTGGCCTCGACGCGGCCGGCGGCGTCATGGCCTACCTTGCGGGCATCGGACGCGGCTTCCTCTCCCGCGGCGTGCGCGTGCCGATCGTTCCAGGCGCGAGCCTGTTCGATCTCGTCAACGGAGGCGACAAGGCTTGGGGCCGGAAGCCGCCCTATTGGGACATGGGTTTTCACGCCGCCGAGGCGGCCGGCCCCCGTTTCGCCCTCGGAACCGCCGGCGCCGGCTACGGGGCGAACTCCTTTGGGCTGAAGGGCGGTCTCGGATCGGCGAGCGCTTTGACGGCGCGGGGATTTTGCGTCGGCGCGCTCGTCGCCGTCAATCCGAGCGGCCGGGTCACGCGCGGTAACAGCCGGCATTTCCTGGCCGCGCCACTTGAGCGCGACGGCGAATTCGGCGGTCACGGTTTCGGCGAGGAAAACCCCGAGGACGCCCTGAATCTGCGCCTGAGGAGCGATCACCCGGCCAACACCACGCTCGCCGTGGTCGCGACCGACGCGAAGCTGGCGAAGGCCCAGGTCAAACGGCTTGCGGTCATGGCCCAGGCCGGCTTCGCGCTCGCCATCCGACCGGCCTTGTCTCCCGTCGACGGCGACATCGTTTTCGGGGCGGCGACCGGCCGGTCCGCGCAAGCGCCCGAAGTTCGGGACCTTGCTGAAATCGGCATGTTGGCCGCCGAATGCGTCGCCCGGTCCATAGCGCGCGCGGTCTACGCGGCGACGCCACTTCCCTTCGCCGGCGCGCTTCCGAGCTGGCGGCAACGCTTTGCGGGCTGACCGTTGCGGCGCGTCCTCGCCTTCGCTAACGACGCGTTTCAAGCGGACGGCGCAGGAAGCGCGCTGCTCAGGCGCCCCCCTTCGTGGCGAGCAGATCGAGCAGGAACAGCGGCGGAATCTCTCGCACCGCTCGGGCCCGTTCCGGGCCTCGCTCGAGGATATTGCGCAAGATCGGCCATCCCGACGACCGTGCAGGCAATCAGGGTCGTCATCAGCGAAACGTCGCCCGCCTTGACCTCTCCCACGCGCTGTGCGGCCCGCACATGGCCTAAAAGCGTTTCGAACGCGCTCGGACTTTCCGACTCGTTCTCCATCCGGCCGGCTTCAGCGAACAAATAGGCCCCGCCGCCGGGCGAGCGACACGCGAGTTCGAAGAGGTCCCGAACCGCGCGTCTCAACGCTTCAAGAGGCTTGGGATCGCAGCGCCCGCCTTCGCTGTCCGGAGCGCTCACGCGCTCGAACGTGTCGATTGCCTCCAGAACCTCATTCTTCTCGAAAAAAGTCATTACCGCGTCGCTTGCTCCTTTGCCGGCGGCGCTCGGCTATTTGCCCACAGCGCCGCCGCGTCGAACGGCCGCTCGGCTGTGGTTTCGAGCGGGTCTGCCTCTCTTGATGAAGGTCAGGAATTCTGACCGGCCCAAGCGGCCGACAGGGGGCGCTGTTTTTGCTGTATTGCAGAGCGCGCCTGTCCCGCCCCGTCGCTCGGTCGAAAATGCGTTTCCCATTGCCCCACCCCCTGCAAGCTTCAGGCAGCTTGCAGCAATCATTGTTTACAAGTGTTATTATCCCGTCCAACCCGCCGTCGCAAGGTCTCCATAGGAAAAGCCCTCGCGGCTGCCTCGAACGTCTAAAGTTCCTCGCCAGGGCCCGAAGGCTTCCCTCATGCGCGAGGTCCGCGATACGCTTCGAAGCGGTCGAGGCCGCAACATTGCGCTCCCGGGCCATTGGAGGTCGAGCGCCGATCCGCCCCGGCTACGATCATGACGATTGCAATGACGGCGGCCGCAGCGATCGCATATTCCGCGCCCGACATGTCGCGAAACAAGTCTTTGAACGCTTTCATCGCGAGCGCTCCGAACAACTCTTCGACAGATGACAGAAGCATCCTGATGGATCGTTACCGGCCTCCGGATTCCCAGCCGCGCCGGCGTCAGACATTAACACCTCGCATGATTGCGCGGCCCGCCGAGCGCCGCGGCTCGCTTTTCTCCTGGCCTTGGCGCTTGACCGCCGACGCCGTTTCGGCTCCCCTTGCCGCCGATGAGCCTCAGAATTGATCGGCGTCGGTTCCTGGTCGGCGCGGCCGCCGCCGCCGTCGCGACGCCTGCCCTCGCCAATGTTCCGACGCCCTATGACTGGGACGTGTCGCCGCCCCGCCAGAGCCGCGACGCGTTCGTCGAATGGATGGTTCGCAATCGGGGCGAGGATCCGCGCTTCCTTGGTCAGCGCTGGGACCGTCTCCAGCAGATAATCGCTCATCACGACATCTGGGACGAAGCCGACATCCGCGCCTATCTCATGACCCCGCGCGAAGAATTCGTCACACCTGAAGACCGCGACCGCGCCTACGAATGGCATCACCTCAACATCGGCTTCGGCGTCACCATCACCGGTCCGCACACAGTGGCGCGAATGACGAATACGCTCCGGGTCAAGCGCAGCGACAAGGCGCTCGAAATCGGCACTGGCTCAGGCTACCAGTCGGCCTATCTCGCCAACCTCGCCCCGCATGTCTGGTCGATCGAAATCATCCCGCCGCTGGCGAGGCGCACCCGTGAGCTCTACGATCGGCTGATCGCGCGCGGCTACGACGAGTACCGCGCGATACGCACGCGCAACGCCGACGGCTACTACGGCTGGGAGGAGTTCGCCCCCTTCGACAAGATCATCGTCACCTGCGGCATCGACCATATCCCGCCGCCGCTCCTGCAGCAGCTAACCCCTGATGGGATCATGGTCATCCCGGTCGGACCGCCTGGCGCTCAGCACGTCATCAAGGCGACAAAGACCCAGTCCCCGGACGGCCGAATCTCGGTCGCGCGCTCCGACATCTACGGCGGCGCGATTATTCCCTTCGTGCCGTTCACCGGCTCGCATTCCATGTGAGAGCTCCGCGGCGCTGGAAACTCACAGCTTCGCCCGCTCCTCGAGCGTCCAGCCGCGCGCCGAAATCCGCGCCTTCGCCAGCGGCGTCGCCGCTCCGGTAATGATGAGCGTCTTGCTTGTCGCGCCGTCCTTCTGGGCCGCCGCCGTCATCGCATCGATCGTCTGGGCGGTTCCCGGCGTCCATGACAGGACGTCGATCGGATAGACGCCGACGATCCCGCCGCTCGTGGTCTGGGCCAAGGGGAACATGACGCTCGTCGCCGACGAACGAGACGATCGTGTTGTTGCGGCGCTGCCAAGAGGCGGTGAGCTCCATTCGGCGGCGGATGAAACAGGCAGCCGCGCGGCTGCCGCGCCGGCGGCGCCTGCGACCGTCGGCCCGAGATTACTGACCCCGTTCAGCGACGTCAGCGCCTCGACCATCGCCGTCACGTCGCCCGGGGTATAGTTGCGGTTGGCGAACAGGCTGTCCGCGGTTGCTCCGCTGACCCCGAGCCGCGCCAGCTTGTCGCGGTTCATGTCCATGAGCTGGGCGTCCGAGAAATCCCTGGTCGTATCGCTGAGGCTGCCGGCGGTCGAGGCATTCGACACGGCGAGGCCGGCCGCGCCCGGCGCCGCCATCATCCCGACCGAGACCGCGAGATGGCCGGCGGCGGCCGCGCCGGCCAGTTCGTTCAGCCGGTAGGCAAGCGGCTGGAAATCGGTATAGGCGTCGACGCCGAGCCCGGTCGCGATCAGCCGTTTCTCCCTGGCTTCGCCGGTGAGGCTCGCGACCGTGTCATCGCGAGACTTTCCCATGTTGTTGAAGCGGGAGTGGATGTCGCCGACGAACTGGCCGACGCCGGCAGCCGTGTTCTCTGTCGTATCAACTGGATGGACGATCATATGGCCCGCGAAGACAACGGGAGCCATGCCTGCCTTCAAGACGCCCTGCCCGAATGACTTTTCCGTGTCGGTCCCATCGAGCGCATGGAGGGCGTTGAGCTTCTTGACGCGGGCCGCCATCAGTTGGTCGCCGATCGTCTCGAATTCGCCCCAACGCGTGCGCAGCCTGTAATGACGCAGCATTCCGTCCGTGGAGACCGGACTCATGACGACATAGTTCGATCCGACCGCCGCCCCGCTGAGGACTGCCGCTGGGTCGTACGAGGGAAGCCCGTTCGTATTGTCCGGCCGCGCTGGCTCCCGCGGCCAGCAAAATCAGGGCGCCGAACAGCACGGCGCGCTTCGCCTTGGCCAGATCCACCCCCTTTGCTGTTTTTCCGCTTGCGTCGCCGCGCTGAGGGATGGCTAGTCTCGCGTCAAGGCGCAAATGCGGCGTTTTCAGCTGACCCCGATCAGAATGCCCGCCGCCAGCACCAGCGCGCCCCCGATCATCACCTTGGCCGCGGCCGTCAGGGGCGGCACGTCCATGTAACGCCACTGCACCCAGGAGATCGTCATGAGTTCGACCACGACCACGCAGACGGCGACGACGGTCGCCGTATAGAAATACGGGATAAGGTAAGGCAAGGTGTGCCCGATCCCTCCCGCCACCGTCATCAGGCCGCAGACGAAACCGCGCAGCAGCGGCGCGCCTCGGCCCGAGAGCTTGCCGTCGTCCGCCAGCGCCTCTGCAAAGCCCATAGAGATGCCGGCGCCGATCGCCGCGGCGAGCCCGACCACGAAGGCGTTCCAGGAATTGTGGGTCGCGAAAGCCGCCGCGAACACCGGCGCGAGCGTCGACACCGAGCCGTCCATCAGGCCGACGAGGCCGGGCTGGATGATCTGAAGGATGAAGCGCCGGCGCTCGAGCTCCTCTTCGGAGTGGCGGGCGCTCGGCGTCAGCACCTCCTTTTCCAGCACGGCCACCTTATGGTCATGCCTATCCTCGACCTCGGCGAGGTCGCCGAGCAGCTTGCGGATAGAGGCGTCGGACGCCCGCGCGATCGCCTGGCGGTAGAATCGCCCCGCCGCGCGCTCCATGTCGTGCGCGCGCGCGCGAACGGCCTCGAGGTTGAGCGGGCGGACCTGCCAGATCGCCTTCTGCGGGATGTAGCCGCGGATGTCCTGGCGGCGAATGAGCGGGATGTGCTCGCCAAACTTCGACACGAAAAGGTCGATCAGACGGCGGCGGTGCTCGTTCTCCTCGGCCGCCATTTCCGTGAACACTTTCGCGCTCGCCGGATAGTCCCCGATGAGACCGTCGGCGAAGTCGGCGTAGATGCGGCTGTCCTCCTCCTCGTTGCTGATGGCGAGGGCCAGCACCTCGCGCTCGGACAGATCGTCGAAGTTGCGCATGGGTCCGTCCTTTGAGGGTCTGGACGCCGAGTCCCGAGCGGACGCGCCCAGCTTCGCGCCGTTTGACTGCCGGAAGCGCCGGAAGCGGTGTTTGTAGAGGGCGCGCCTCGCGAGGGTCAAGGCGTTCCAATCGTTCGTCGATTGAGGCGCTCGCCGATTTGAGCTCGATGATTCCCGCTCGAAGGACTGGCCTGCGGACGCGTGGCGGACCGCGACACGCCGCGCGCCTTGCCATCCCCATTTGCCTGTTTTAGACGGAAAACGCTTTGCGATTCCGCACTTTCGCGTCGTCAGCCCTTTTTGCCCGCAAGTCGGCGGTCGTGGCCCAGGTTCCCTCACTCGATCGGTTCAATCGCATCGTCGTCAAGGTTGGCTCGTCCTTGCTGGTCGACTCGGCGCGCGGCGCGGTCAAGCAGGCCTGGCTCGAGGCGCTGGTCGAAGACGTTGCGGCGCTGCACCGGCGGGGCGCGAACGTGCTCGTGGTGTCGTCGGGGGCGATCGCGCTCGGGCGGACGGTGGCGGGTCTGCCCAAGGGCGCGCTCAAGCTCGAGGACAGCCAGGCCTCCGCCGCGATCGGGCAGATCGCGCTGGCGAGCGCCTGGGCACGAGCGCTGCACGGCCATGGGATCGTCGCCGGCCAGGTGCTGGTGACCCTTCAGGACACCGAGGAGCGGCGTCGCTACCTCAATGCGCGCGCGACGCTCGGCCGCCTCATCGCCATGCGAGCCATTCCCGTCATCAACGAGAACGACACGGTCGCGACGAGCGAGATCCGTTATGGCGACAACGACCGGCTCGCCGCGCGGGTCGCCACTATGGCGAGCGCCGACCTGCTCATCCTGCTCTCCGACGTCGCCGGCCTCTACGACGCCCCGCCGTCGCGCGACACGCCATGCGAAATTCCTGCCGATTGTCGAGAAGGTGACGCCGGAGATCGAGGCGATGGCGGGCGGAGCGGCCTCCGAGCTGTCGCGGGGCGGCATGCGCACCAAGATCGAGGCCGCCCGCATCGCGACAGGCGCGGGTACGCACATGGTCATCGCCGACGGGCGCGTCGCCCACCCGATCGCGCGGGTCGCCGAGGGCGCACGCTGCACCTGGTTCCTCACGCCGTCGAACCCGATCGCGGCGCGCAAAATCTGGATCGGCGGGTCGCTCGAGTTGAAGGGGGCGGTGTTCGTCGACGCCGGCGCGGCCGCGGCGCTCGCCGGCGGCAAGAGCCTCCTGCCGGCAGGCGTCACCCGGATCGAGGGCGTCTTCTCGCGCGGCGACTGCGTCGCCATCCGAGACGAGCGCGGGGCGGAGATCGGCCGCGGGCTGATCGCCTATGACGCGCTGCACGCCGAGCGCATTCGCGGCCGCAACTCGCGCGACATCGCCCATATCCTCGGAACCCCCGGGCGAGCCGAAATAATTCACCGCGACGACATGGCGCTGGCGGACCGCTGACCCCCGCGCTTGGCTTCGGGCCTTCGGCCGCGCATAAAGCAGGCCAATGCTTCCAGGAGCTTTTGAAACCGTTCGGCGGCGGCAATGAGTTTTCTGCCGCGCAAGGCGCTCGGCGCGCTCGCCAGGCTTCGCGTCCGCCTGCGCGCCACCGAACCGGGGTTGGTGGCGATCGCCATCGGCGTCGGCATGCTGGCCGGCCTAAGCGTGAGCGCGATGACATCGATCGCCAATCTCGCCCACGTGGTCATTTACGGCATCCCTCTCGACGTGCGTCTCAGCGCCGCCGCGCGCGTGAGCCCGATCGCCGCCTTCGCCGCGCCGATGCTCTCGGGACTTGCGCTGGGCTCGATTGACGCCTGGCGGGCGGGGAAGAAGCTGCCGCCCGCGGTCGACCCGGTCGAGGCCAACGCTTTGCGCGGCGGCCGCATGTCGCTCGCCGACAGCGTCCTGGTCGCCGTCCAGACGGTTATGTCGAACGGCTGCGGCGCCTCGGTTGGATTGGAGGCCGGCTATGCACAGATCGGCGCAGGCGTCGCCTCGTGGTTAGGGCTCGACCTGCACCTGCGCCGGCAGGATTTGCGCATGCTGGTCGGGTGCGGGGCGGGCGGCGCGATCGCCGCGGCCTTCGGCGCCCCGCTGACCGGGGCCTTCTACGCGTTCGAGCTGATTATCGGGGCCTATACGCTGGCCAACGTCGTGCCGGTCTTCGCGGCCACGCTCACGGCGGTGCTGGTCACCAAGGCGATCATCGGCGCGCCTTACGTCATCGAAGCGCCCGAGGCGCCGGTCCTCAACTTTCTCCACTACGGGGCCCTGATCGGGCTCGGACTCGTCGCGGCGGGGGTCGGCGTCGGGGCGATGCGGGCGGCGGCGCTGATCGAGCGCGCCTTTCGAGCCGTCGTCCCCTCACGCGTCCTGCGGCCGGTCGCGGGCGGCGCGCTGCTCGGAGCCATGGCCCTCTACACCCCGCAGATTCTGGGCGCGGGGCACGGCGCGCTCGGCCTCGACTTCTATTGGCCGTTGACGGCGACGCAGCTCGCCGTCCTCATCTTGCTGAAGCTCACCGCCAGCATGGCGTCTCTGGCCTCTGGCTTTCGCGGCGGATTGTTCTTCGCTTCGCTGTTCGTCGGCTCTCTCCTCGGCAAGCTTTACGCGCTCGTCGTCGGCCTACTTTTTCCCAACGCTCGGGCTCGACACGATCGCCTGCGTGCTTGTCGGCATGGGGGCGCTGAGCACGGCGATCGTCGGCGGACCGCTGACCATGACCTTCCTCGTCCTCGAGAGCACGGGCAATCTGGGCGTCGCCGGCGGAGTGCTCGCCGCCTCGATCAATACCACCCTCGCAGTGCGGGCGACCTTCGGCTACTCTTTCACCACTTGGCGCCTGCACCTGCGGGGCGAAACGATCCGCGGCGGGCAGGACATCGGCTGGCTGCGCGATCTGACGGTGGCGAAGATGATGATCCCGGCGCCGCCGGTCTTTCCCGCCGAGGAGAGCGTCCGCGCCTTCCGCGAGGCCCATCCGCTCGGCAGCGCCAACGTCGTGGTCTCGGTCGGCGAGGACGGCCGCTACCACGGGCTCATCTTCGTCCCCGAGGCGCACGCCCAGACGCTGGAAAATGGCGATGACGGCGGACCGGTCGGCCTCATCGCGCGCCTGCCCGCGACCACCCTGCATCCCGATGACAACGTGCGCTCGGCGCTCGATCTCTTCGGCGCCGCACACGCCGATACGCTCGCCGTGACGTCGCGGGAGACCGGCCACGTGCTCGGGATCCTGGGCGAGGCGTTCGCCGCGCGCCGCTACGCGCAAGAGACCAACGGAGCGATGCGGGGCGTGCTCGGCGGCGGGTAGGCGCGCTCTAAATCGGATCCGGTCCGCGCGAAATCGCCGCGACGCCGGTGCGCGAAACCTCGACCAGGCCGAGCGGGCGCATCAGGTCGACGAAATCGTCGATCTTGCTCGGCGCGCCGGTCAATTCGAAAACGAAACTGCCGACGGTGGCGTCGATCACCTTGGCGCGAAATGCCTCCGCCAAATTCATCGCCTCGACCCGGTTCTCGCCCTTGCCGCGCACCTTGATCATCGCGAGCTCGCGCTCGATCGCGCGCACGGTGAGCGTCAGGTCCTTCACCGAATGGACCGGCACCAGACGCTCGAGCTGATGGCGGATCTGCTCGATGACCTCCGGCGTTCCGGAGGTGACGATGGTGATGCGCGACAGATGCGTCTCGTGCGCGACCTCGGCCACGGTAAGGCTTTCGATGTTGTAGCCGCGCCCGGAAAACAGACCCACCACGCGGGCGAGGACGCCGGGCTCGTTGTCGACCAGCACCGACAGCGTGTGCCGCTCGATATTGGATTTGACCGCCGCCGAGGAATAGGGCGAGAGCGGCGCCGCCGGAGTCTTGATCATGTTCATAAACGTCCTCGTCGGTGGAACGGCCGCGGCGCGGCGTGTTCGAAGGGAATTTCACGCCGCCTCGGCGTTCGGCGCCGTCGCGACCCAGCGTTGGAAGAGATCGAAGTCGATGTTGCCGCCGGACAGCACGAGCCCCACCTTCCGCCCCGGAAGGCGCGCGCTCTCCTTCATCGCGGCGGCGAGCGCCGCTGCGCCCGCGCCCTCGGCGAGATTGTGCGTGTCGGTCCAATAGGCGCGGATAGCGGCTGCGATTTCCTCATCGTTCACGAGCACGACGCGCGCCGCGCCTTTGAAGATCACGGCAAGCGCTTCTTCGTCCGGGACACGCGTCGCCATGCCGTCGGCGAAAGTGTCGGCGCTCCTGGTCGTCACGACATGGCCCGCGGCGAACGAGAGCGCATAAGCCGGCGCTCCCGCGGCCTGGACGCCGACGATCTCGGTCTTGCGGCCGAGCGCGTCGCGCGCCGAGATACAGCCGCAGATCCCCGAGCCCTGGCCGATGGGAACATAGAGCAGATCGAGGTCGGCATGCTCGCGCATGAGCTCGAGGGCGTAAGTGGACACGCCGAGCGCAAGGTCGCGGTGGAAGGAGGGAACCATATGCAGCTTCCGCGCGTCCGCGAGCCGCATCGCCTCCTCCCGCGCCGCCTGGAAGTCCTGACCGTGCTCGATCAGCTCCGCGCCGAGCGCCCGCATGGCGGCGTTCTTCTCCCGGGAATTGCCGTGCGGTACGACGATCGTGACGGTGAGGCCAAAACGGCGGCCGGCGAAGGCGAGGCTCGCTCCATGGTTGCCGCGCGTCGCCGAAATGAGGCCCTTCGCCTGCGGCTCGCAGCGCACGAGCGCGTCGACGTAGGTCAGGCCGCCGCGCACCTTGAACGCGCCGGTCGGCTGATGGTTCTCGTGCTTGACGACGACCTCGGCGCCGAGGCGCGCCGCAAGCAGCGGCCAGGAAAGGGCCGGAGTCGGGCGCAGGGCCGCCAGCACGACCTCATGGGCCTTCAGCGTCTCTCCGAGACTGAACATCGCTCCTCCCTGGCCCGTCATTGCGAACGCAGCGAAGCAATCCGCAACCAAAAGCGTCCGCTCTCCGATCTACCAGATTGCTTCGTCGCTGCGCTCCTCGCAATGACGGCGTCAATGCGGTCGAGTTTCGCTCTGCCGGTCACACCAGCATCTTGCCTTTCTCGTCGACGACATTGTCGAGCTCGATCCCGGCGTCGTCCTCGAGGTCGGCCATGAGCATCTCGTTGTGCGCCTTGCCGGAGGGAATCATCGGGAAGCAGTTCTCCTTCTGGTCGACCAGGCAATCGAAGATCACGGCCCTCGGCGTGTCGATCATCTCCTTGATCGCCGCGTCGAGATAGGCCGGATCAGCGCAGCGGACGCCATGCGCCCCGTAGGCCTCGGCGAGCTTGACGAAGTCGGGCAGCGAATCGGTGTAGCTTTCCGAGTAGCGACCGCCATGCAGGAGCTCCTGCCATTGGCGCACCATGCCCATGTACTGATTGTTGAGAATCATGATCTTGACCGGCAGGCGGTACTGAATTGCGGTCGACATCTCCTGCATGTTCATGAGGATCGACGCTTCGCCCGCGACATCGATCACCAGCGACTTCGGATGCGCGAGCTGCGCGCCGATCGCCGCCGGCAGGCCGTAGCCCATCGTGCCGAGGCCGCCCGAGGTCATAAGCCGGTTCGGCTCCTCGAAGCCGAAATGCTGGGCGACCCACATCTGATGCTGGCCGACTTCGGTCGTCAGGTAGACATCGCGGCCCCTGGTCAAATCGTAGAGCCGCTTGATCGCGTGCTGCGGCTTGATGATCTTGTCGGAGTTGCGGAAGGCGAAGGACTTGCGCGTCCGCCAGACATCGATCGCGCTCCACCATTTGGCGAGCGCGGCGGAGTCCGCCTGTGCGCGCCCGCCCGCCACAGCCGCACCATGTCCTCGAGCACATGGGCGCAGTCGCCGACGATGGCGAGATCGACTTTCACGTTCTTGTTGATCGACGACGGGTCGATGTCGATGTGGATCTTCTTCGATTTCGGGGAAAAGGCGTCGATGCGGCCGGTGATGCGGTCGTCGAAGCGCGCCCCGACGCAGATCAGCAGGTCGCAGTCGTGCATGGCGTTGTTCGCTTCGAACGAGCCATGCATGCCGAGCATGCCGAGCCATTGCTTGTCGGTCGCCGGATAGGCGCCGAGGCCCATGAGCGTCGAGGTGACCGGGAAGCCGGTCACGCGCACGAGCTCGCGAAGCAGGGTCGCGGCGTGCGGGCCGGAGTTGATGACGCCGCCGCCGGTGTAGAAGATCGGCTTCTTCGCCTGAGCCATCATTGCGACCGCGTGGCGCACCTGCTCGAGGTCGCCCTTGACCTGGGGATGGTAGGTCTTGTGCTCGATGTTCCTCAGGAAGACATAGGGGCCGCTCGCGAACTGCACGTCTTTCGGGATGTCGATGACGACCGGACCCGGGCGGCCGTGCGAGGCGATGTAGAAGGCCTCGTGCAGGATGCGCGGCAGGTCCTCGACGCGGCGCACCAGATAATTGTGCTTCGTGCAACTGCGGGTGATGCCGGTCGTGTCGCATTCCTGGAACGCATCCGAGCCGATGAGATGGGTCGGCACCTGGCCGGTGATGCAGACGAGCGGGATCGAATCCATCAGCGCGTCGGTGAGGCCGGTGATGGCGTTGGTGGCGCCGGGGCCGGAGGTGACGAGAAGCACGCCGACCTTGCCCGACGAACGCGCATAGCCCTCGGCGGCGTGGGCCGCGCCCTGCTCGTGGCGCACCAGAATGTGCCGCACCTTGTCCTGGCTGAAAATCACGTCATAGATCGGCAGCACCGCGCCGCCGGGATAGCCGAAGACGCACTCGACGCCCTGGTCCTTGAGCGCCTCGAGCACCATTTCGGCGCCGGTCATGTGCTTGGCCATAATCGCTGCTCTCCGCTGTCGTTTTTGCTCATGGAATGAAGGCAACAAAAAAGGCCCTCGAGGGGCCTGGGCGCGCGCTGTCGAACGGCCTGCAGGGCTACGCCTGCCCGCTCTCCAGCGCCAAAGGTACGATAAGGATCGCCACAGATCCTAAGCCTTAATTCCGGTAAACTGTTGCACGGTAGTGAAGAGGGGCGCCCGCGTCAAGAGCAGGGTTCATGACATTTCGCGGCTGCATTATCTCGCTGGCGATCGGGCGGGCGCGGCTCTAGGCAATGGGCCGCGGCGCTGCAGATGCGGCCCCGGGCCGTTGCAGGCGACAGGAAGGAAGTCTGTCATGTCGATGGTGGTCAATAGGGTCGAGGCCGGCGTTCTCGACATCGCTTACAGAGAGTATGGCCCCGCCGACGGCTGGGCGTGCATTCTCGGTCACGGCTTTCCCTACGACGTTCACGCCTATGCCGAGGTCGCGCCTGCCTTGGCCGAGGCCGGGGCGCGCGTGATCGTCCCCTACCTGCGCGGCTTCGGGGCGACCCGGTTCCTGCGCGCCGAGGCGCCCCGTTCGGGTGAGCAGGCGGCGCTCGGCGCCGACCTCTTGGCGCTGATGGACGCGCTCCACATCGAGCGGGCGGCGCTCGCCGGCTACGACTGGGGCGGGCGGGCGGCCTGCGTCGTCTCGGCGCTGTGGCCCGGGCGCGTCGTCGCGCTCGTCTCCGGCAATTCCTACAACATCCAGGACATCGCCCGTGCGATGGAGCCTGCGGCGCCGTCCGAAGAGGCAGCCTTCTGGTACCAGTATTATTTCCACAGCGAGCGCGGTCGACGAGGCCTGATGAAGGATCGGCGCGGGATCGCCCGCCTCCTGTGGCGCATGTGGTCGCCGAGATGGCGCTTCGACGAAGCGACGTTCGAGCGGACCGCCGCCGCCTTCGACAACCCCGACTTCGTCGAGGTCGTCGTTCATTCGTACCGCCATCGCTACGGACTCGTCCCCGGAGACCCTGCTTACGCCAAGATCGAAGCAGCGCTCGCGACCCGGCCTGCGATCGCGGTTCCTGCGATCACCATCGACGGCGACGCCGACGGCGTGAATCGCGGGACCGCGCATCATGGGGACAAATTCGCCGGGCGGCGCGAACATCGCGTGTTCAAGGGCGCCGGCCACAATCTCCCGCAGGAGCGGCCCGGGGAATTCGCGCGCGCCGTTCTCGATGCGCGCGCGATGGCGCTGCCGTCCGCCCGAGAGGCCAAGCAATCGCCCCCGTCCTCGCCGAACCGGGATCAGGCGGCGGACGCCGCCGTCGCATCCGCAACAAGCGAAGGCGGAGACGGCCTCGAAATTCGTGACGCGCGTCCGGAGGAGTTCGAGGCGGTCGGAAGGCTCATGGTCGAGGCCTATTCCAGCCTCGATGGATTCCCCAAGCAGGATGCGCAGCCCGCGTATTACGACACGCTCAAGAGGATCGGCGAGCTGGCGACGAAGCCCGGCGTCCGAGTGCTCGTGGCGTGCGAGGGCGGCGCCCTGGCCGGCGCAGTCGTCTATTTCTCCGACATGGCTCACTATGGATCCGGCGGTGCGGCGCCCCTGGAGCGGAAGGCGTCCGGCTTCCGCTACCTCGCCGTGACGCCGAAGGCGCAGGGACGCGGCGTCGCCAAGGCGCTGGTCGAACGATGCGTGGAGATCGCCGCCGCCAACGGACATCGTTGCGTCGTGATTCATTCGACCGCCGCGATGCGGATCGCGCAGGCGCTCTATGAGAAGCGCGGATTCAGGCGCGCGCCCGAGCTCGATATCCTGCAAGGGCGCCTCAAGATATCGGGCTTCAGGCTGATGCTGTGATCAGCTCTTCATCGCGCCCGGCCCCGGGATCGCGCCGGACGGGCACTTCCCGAGGATGATCATCCCAAGCACTTCGTCCTTGGTCATGTCCTGGACCCGCCCGGAGCCGACGATCTGGCCGTTCTTCATCACCGTCACGCGGTCGGCGAGGTCGAACACGTCGTGGATGTCGTGGCTGATGAGAAAGATGCCGAGTCCCTCGGCCTTGAGCTGCTTGACCAGCTCCCCCACCTGCGCCGTCTCGGCCGGTCCCAGCGCCGCTGTGGGCTCGTCCATGATGAGGATCTTGGCGTTGAAATGGATCGCGCGGGCGATGGCGACCGACTGGCGCTGGCCGCCGGAGAGCGCGATGACCGGCTCCTTGAAGCGGCGGAAATTGGGGTTCAGCCGTCCCATCACCTTGCGCGCCTCCGACTCCATGGCGCCGTCGTCCAGCGTGCCCCATGCGGTCAGCAGCTCGCGGCCGAGATAGAGGTTCGACGCCGCGTCGACGTTGTCGGCGAGCGCCAGCGCCTGATAGACCGTCTCGATGCCGTAATTCTTGGCGTCGCGTGGATTGCTGATGTGCGCTTCCTGCCCGTTGATGAAGATTTGCCCGGCGTCGCGCTTGTAGGCGCCGGACAGGATCTTGATCAGGCAGGACTTGCCGGCGCCGTTGTGGCCGAGCAGCCCCATGACCTCGCCCGGATAGACGTCGAGATAGGCGTGATCGACGGCCTTCACGCCGCCGAAGGCGAGCGAGATGTCCTTCATTTCGACGAGCGGTGTTTGAACGGCAGCGTCCATGGCTCAACCTTTGGCGGTTCTGCGGCGATAGAAGGTGTCGATGCCGACGGCCGCGACGAGCACCGCGCCGACGACCATCTGCTGGGCGGCCGAGTCAAAGCCGAGCAGCACCATGCCCGACTGCAAGGACTGGATGACGAAGGCGCCGATCAGCGCGCCGTAGATGGTGCCGACGCCGCCGGCGAGCGACGTGCCGCCGATGACCGCGGCTGCGATCACGTAAAGCTCGTCCAGCGTGCCGAGCGCGTTGGTCGCCGAATTGAGCCGCGCCGAGTTCGATGCAGGCGGCGACGCCCGCGAGCAGCCCCATCACCGCGAACACGGCCACGGTGATCATCTTGGTGTTGACGCCGGCGAGTTCGGCCGCCTCGGGATTGCCGCCGGCCGCGTAGACATAGCGGCCGAAGCGGGTGCGCTTGGCGACGAAGGTCATCACGACGCCGGCGGCGATCGCGATCAGGACCGGAATGGCGTAGCCGGTCGCGATGATGTAGCCGCCTACGGGGATCGGAATGTCGTGGGCCTTCGCGTAAGCCGCAGCCACCCGCTCGGGCCAGGGATAGGCGTTGACGACGGCCGTCGCGCCGAGCGCGACGAAGCAGCCGACGACCGCGATCAAGACTTCCGCCCATATTGGCCGCTGGGGGAAGTTGTAGCGCGCGCGCCGCTGGCGGCGGGAATAGAGGCCAAAGAGGATGCCGACGCAGGCGATTACGGCAAGCGTCCAGCTCCAAAAGGCGCCGATCGAGCCGTGCGAGCCCCCGCCGATCAGCGAGAAGCGGTCGTCGAGCGGGGCTATGGTTTGGCCCGTCGTGACCCACCAGGCCGCGCCGCGCCAGAACAATTGCCCGCCGAGCGTGACGATGAAGGCGGGAATGCCGAAATAGGCGATGAGTGAGCCCTGAAACGCGCCGACCGCCGCGCCGAGGACGACGGCGAGAATAACGGCGATAATCCAGATCAGCGGACTGTCGAGCCCGAGGTAGTGGGGCAGGAAATAGACTTGCGCCACGCCGACGACGTTGCCGACAAAGGCGATGATCGAGCCGACCGACAGGTCGATGTGGCGCATCACGATCACAAGAACCATGCCGGTCGCCATAACGGCGATCGACGAGGTCTGCACCGTCAAGTTCCACAAGTTCCGCGGCGTCAGGAACACGCCCTCGCCCGACTGAACCCAGGTATAAACGTTGAAGCTGATCCAGATCAGCGCCAGCGCGGCGATCATGCCGATCATGCGGGTGTCGATCTCGGTGGCGCGAAGGAGCCTGCGAATGAGCGGCTCTTCCGGCGATCCGCCGAGCGCGCTCGGCGCTGCAGTTGACATGGTCTCTCCCTCGCTTCGTTTTCGTTCGACGCCGCCGTGCTGGCGCTGGGGCGCGTTTTGTGAAGAGAACGCCGCGCCGCCGCCGTAACGGCGCGGCGCCCATTTGTCTTACTCGATCAAGATTCGGTCAGCTCACTTGCAGTAGGGCGTCTTTGCCGGATCCACGCCGGCGCACACCTCCGCCTTCGTGATCCATCCCTTGTCGACGATGACATTGAGATTGGCCTTGGTGACGGCGAGCGGCGTCAGCAGGATGCCGTCGATCGTCATGTGCTTCGGACCTCCGGAGAAGGGCTTCACGTCGGGGATCTGGGTGCGCTTCTTGCCCTGGGCCAGCTCGACCGCCGCCGCGGCGGCGGTGTGGCCGAGGTCGCGCGAGTCCTTCCAGATCGAGACGGTCTGGGTTCCAAGCGCGATCCGGTTGATCGCCGCGTGGTCGCCGTCCTGGCCGGAGACCGGCACGACGCCGGCCAGACCCTGCGCGCGCAGCGCCGCGACGACGCCGCCCGCCATGCCGTCGTTCTCGGCCACGACCGCGTCGACCCTGTTGTTGTTCTTGGTGAGGATCTGCTCCATTTCCTTTTGCGCATTGTCTGGCTTCCACCCGTCGGTGTAGGTCTCGCCGACGTTCTTGATCTTACCCGAGTCGATCGCCGGCTTCAGCACTTCCATGATGCCCGAGAACAGGAAGTTCGCGTTGGCGTCGCCCTTGTCGCCCTTGATGAAGGCGTAGTTGCCCGCGGGCTTCGCCTTTTCGATGACCTTCGCCATCGTGCGGCCGACGCCGACGTTGTCGAAGGTGATGTAGAGCACGTTCGGGCTCTCGATCAGGCGGTCATAGGCGATAACCGGAATGCCCTCGTCGGTCGCCTTCTTGACGGCCGGCAAGATCGCCTCGTTGTCCATCGCCAGGACGAGGAGCACGTCCGCTCCCTTCGAGATCAGGTCCTCGACGTCGGCGAGCTGCTTGGTCGGGTTGGCCTGGGCGTCGGCAGAAATGTACTTCGCCCCCGCCTTGTCGAGAATCTGCTTGATCGCCGCCTCGTCGGTCTTCCAGCGCTCCTCCTGGAAGTTCGACCAGGAGACGCCGACGGTGATGTCCTTCGCCATCGCCGCGATCGTCGTCACGCTCGCGGCGGCGAGAAGCGCCGCCCCCAGCACCAATGCTTTTGTGAGTTTCATCCCATTTCCTCCACTAAAGGTCCCTCGAGGACCGGCCAAAAGTCTTTATCGCCGTCCCGGCCGGACAGCTCGTGCGGCCGGACGCACCCTAATCCCGGCCACTGCGTCGGCGCAACCAGCTGGCACTCGAACGACCGGGGTTCCCGCGCCGCATCGCTCACGGCAGGTTGTCTCTCATGACGATATCGATGCGAATCTTCTCCTGCTCGGCGATTATCGGCTCGTTGCGGGCCAAGGACATGAGCACCCGGATGGCCGAGCGCGCTTCGTGCCCGGGATGCTGGGCGATCACCGCGTCCATCGAGCCGCGCAGGAGGCAGCGGCGGGTGAAGGACGTGAGATCGTGACCGACGAAGACGATGCTCGATTCCCGGTCCGACTCGCTGATCGCCTTGGCGACCCCTGGCGTCCCGACCCCCACGTTATACACCGCGATCAAGTCAGGGTGATCGATGAGCAGCCTCGCCATGAGGCTCTCGCAGACATCGTCCTGGTCACGTCCCTCAACAGTCGGAAGCACGGCAAGGCGCGGATATTCCAGGGTGATCACCTGGTTGAAGCCGAAGACGCGCTCCGCGTGGTCCCGCAGCGACTGCGACCCGGCGACAACTCCGACTTTTCCCGACCGCGCGCCGACGAAGCGTCCGACCAGCGAGCCGGCCGTCCGGCCGGCGGCGACGTTGTCGATCCCGACATAGTGATGGCGGCGGGAGCCGGGCACGTCGGAGACGAGCGTCACGACGAAAGTTCCCGAAGCGACCAGATCGTCGATGGCGGCGCGCACGCTCTGGTGGTCGAGCGCGACGACGGCGATCCCGTCATAGCGTTCGGCCACGGATTCCAAGGTGCTGGTCAGCTCCGCAGGGTTGAAGACGTCGGTCAGAATCGTCTCGACGGCGGCCCGGCGCGCGGTCAGCCAGGCGGACATTTCCGTAATGTTTTCGAGAATCGTCTGCATGAAAACATTCGAGCCCTCCGGCATGACGAAGGCGAACCTGTCAGGGCGGCGGCGCGCGAGCTGCGCCGCCGCGGGGGACGGACGAAATCCATAGCGGTCGATCGTCGCCTTGACCCGCCGCGCGGTGTCCTCGCGCACGCCGGCCCGCCCGTGCAGGACGCGGTCGAGCGTCGCCACGCTGACGCCTGCCTCCCGAGCAATGTCCCTCAACGTGAGATGGGTTCCCGCCCTGTCTATGTTCATTTGTAGACAGTGATAGCAATCTTCGCTGAGGCGCGCAACTCAGATTTTGAAAAGGCGCTTGCGGCGGTCGCCCGGACCGTGACAATGGACCTCCCGCGAGTCCGGGGGCGGAGAAAGGCGAGGGAGATGAAACGAGGCCTGGGAGCATCCGCCGCGCTCGCCGCGTTCGCCCTTGTCGCGGCGGCCGGCGCCGCGTCGGGCGGCAGCTGGGACGAGCGCGTCTTCCCTCCGGGATCGCACGTCGATTTCGACACGGTCGCCGCCGCCGGCGCTTCGGCGCTCCCCGCCCTCATCGAGCGCGGGCGCGAGCTCTTCAAGGCGAAATTCACCACCGTGGACGGCGCGGGTCGTCCGAAGGCGACCCAGGCCATCGTCCCGACCAAGCTCAAGACCGGCGTCAATCCGCCGTTCAGCCGCACCAGCGGCCCCGACTCGAACTCCTGCTTCGGCTGTCACAACGACCCGGTCGAGGGCGGCTCCGGCGACGACGTCTCCAACGCCTTCGTGTCGGAAGGGTTCGAGAGCGCCCAGTTCGACAACATCGATCCCTCGTTCTCGAGCGAGCGCCACACCATCGCGATCATGGGCGCGGGCCTCGTGGAGCTTTTGGCGCGGGAGATGACGGCGGACCTGCGGGCGATCCGGGCCGACGCGGTCAAACGCGCCTGGGCTTCCGGCGCCGACGTCCGGGCGGATCTCGTCAGCAAGGGAGTGCGCTTCGGCTGGATCGTCGCCCATCCCGACGGCATCGTCGACCTCGACTCGGTCGACGAAGTCGACGCCGACCTCATCGTGCGCCCGTTCAGCCGCAAGGGCGTGTTTGCTTCGCTCAGGCAATTCACCATCAACGCGCTCAACGCCCATCACGGCATGGAGGCGGTCGAGCGCTTCGGCGCGCGCTGGACGGGAAGCCACGACTTTGCCGAGAGCGGCGTGCCCGACGCGGTGACGGCCGGCGACGTCTCCGCCCTCGTCGCCTTCCAGGCGACGCTGCCGCCGCCGACGGTCAAGACCGATCTGCCCGGCGACTGGCGGGCGGCGGCGGCCGAAGGCGCAAAGCAGTTCGACGCGGTCGGCTGCCCGTCTTGCCACGTGAAGACTTTACCGCTGAAGTCGCTCGTCTTCACCGATCCCGCGTCCTACGACATCGCGGGAACCCTGCGCACGTCGGAGGTCAAGGCGCCGATCCGCATCGACCTTTCGACCTTTCCTTTTGCCAAAACTCTGCAACGGAACGACAAGGGCGAATGGCTGATCCCGCTCTTCAGCGACCTCAAGCGCCATCTCGTCGTCGACGAGCAGGTCAACGCGCTCGGCAATGAATTGCAGGCGCAGCGCTTCGTCGAGCGCGACGTGTTTCTGACGCCGCGGCTGTGGGGGGTGGGCTCGACTGCGCCCTATGGACACAACGGGCAGTTCCGGATGCTCGACGAGGTCATCGCGGCGCATGGCGGCGACGCGCGCTTCGCCCGCGACGCCTATCTCGCGCTCGAGCCCAACGAGCGCGACAGCATCGTCGCCTTCCTCCGCTCGCAGGTCATCGAGGCGCCCTGATGCGCACCGTTCTCGGCCTTCTTGCCGCGATTTTCGCCTGGGGCGCGGCCCGCGCCGCCGACGGTCCGCCGCGACCGGCCGGCGATGTGCCGGTCATGCATGAAGAGGCGGAGGCGGCGGGAATTCACAGCGTCTATGATGGCCCGTGGGAGTTCTTCGTCGGCGGCGGCGGCGCGGCGTTCGACTGCGACGGCTCGGGCTTCCCCTCGGTGTTTCTCGCCGGCGGCAAGAATCCGGCGAAGCTCTATGTCAACGTCTCGAAGGTGGGCGGGCCGCTCGAATTCAAGGAGAAGCCGATCGACATCGACCCCAAGCTGCTCGTCAACGTCATCGGCGCCTATCCGCTCGACATCGACGGCGACGGCCACATGGATCTTTTCGTGCTGCGCGTGGGGACCAACCTGCTCTTGAAGGGCGGACCGGACTGCACTTTCACCCTCGCCAACAAGGAATGGAATTTCGAGGGCGATTCCGGCTGGACGACCGCCTTCTCCGCCGAGTGGGAGCCGGGCCAGAAATTTCCGACGCTGGCGATCGGCCATTACGTCGACCGCGACGCGCCGGGCTCGCCATGGGGCACTTGCGAGGAGAATTCCCTCTATCGCCCGCAGTCGGGCGACAAGCCCGACTATTCCGTACGCACTCCGCTCGTCCCCGGCTTCTGCGCACTTTCGATGCTGTTCACCGACTGGAACAAGTCGGGGACGCCGTCGCTCAGGATCTCGAACGACCGCCAGTATTACCGCGGCGGCGAGGAGCAGCTGTGGCGCGTCGAGCCGGGCAAGACGCCGCGCCCCTATGGCCGCGCTGACGGCTGGCGGCATGTTTCGATCTTCGGCATGGGCATCGCCGAGGGCGACATCGACGGCTCGGGCTACCCGGAATATTTCCTGACCTCGATGGGCGACGAGAAGCTCGAGAAGCTCGATCCGGACGCAGGCGAGCGCGGCGAACTGCCCGTCTATCGCGACATCGCCGGCGAGGTCCACGCGACGGCGCATATTCCTTACACCGGCGGCGACAAGCGGCCGTCGACGGCCTGGCACGCCGAATTCGCCGACTTCAACAACGACGGCCTGCTCGACCTCTTCGTCTCCAAGGGCAATCTCTCACAGATGCCCGATTTCGCCGCCTACGATCCGAGCAACCTGTTGCTCGGCCAGTGGAGCGGCATATTCGCAGAATCCGGCGATCTTTCGGGCGTTTCCGGCAAGCGCACCGGGCGCGGCGCTCTCATCGCCGACTTCAATCTCGACGGCATGCTCGACATTCTGCAGGTCGATCGCGGCTCGAACGTCGCGCTCTTCCGCAACCTCGGCGCCAAATGCGACGACGGTGCGACCATGCCGATGGGCAACTGGACGGAGATCAGGCTCGTCGAACCCAATCCGAACCGCAACGCGGTCGGGGCGCGGATCTCGGTCAAGACGGGCGTGCGCGTCCAGACCCGCACCGTCGAGGTCGGCGGCGGCGACGCCTCTGGCCACGCCGGCTGGATCCATGTCGGCCTCGGCACAGCCGAGCGCGCGGAGATCCGGGTGCAGTGGCCGGACGGCGACTGGAGTCCCACCTATCGCGTGTTCGCCAACCAGTTCGTCGTGGTCGATCGCACGAAGCCGCAGGCCGCCTACTGGTACCCGGGGCGGTAGCTGCTAAACGCTCTAGCGCCATAACCGAAGTCGGGCTAACAGAAAGCATGCGCCGCAGCGAAGTCATAACACGATTGAAGGAGGCGGAGCCGGCAATCCGCGCGCGCGGAGCGCAGGCGCTCTATTTGTTCGGCTCGCATGCGCGGGATGACGCCCGCCCTGATTCCGATATCGACGTATTCATAGTCAAGGATAAGTCGCAACCATTCGGCTTTGACGAGTTCATGGATATCTACTTTCTGTTGCAGGAGCGCCTTGGCGGCAAGGTCGACTACGGCACGCGCGAGGGCTTGAGCCCGGCCTTGCGGGCGGAGATCGAGCGGGAAGCCATTCGGGTCTTTTGATGGTCGTTCGCTCGCGCGTGTGGCTGATCGACATTCGCGAAGAGATCGCCGGTATTCGGGATGTCACGAAAGATGCCGACCTTGACGCGTTTTCCGCGAGTTGGGGAATGAAACGGGCAGTCGAACACGCGCTGCTTATCATTGCCGAGGCCGCAAAGAACTTGCCACAATATGGACGCGCGGCCAGAGGTTCCATGGCGAAAAATCCATGGACTCGGCAACCTGCTGCGCCACGGGTATCGTCACATTGATCCCGAAGTCTTATGGTCGATCGTGACCGGTCCAGTCAGCGATCTCGACAAAGCGGCCGTAGCGCTGCTCGAAGAACTCGAGGCTGGCGACAGCGACAAAATCTAGCGCAACTCGTAGGAAGGCTTTGCCTCAAACGACGCCGATGAGCCCCTCATGCGAAAGCAAGAGCCGCCTCATCGCCACACGACCTCGTAAAAGAGGTGCGCGCCGGCAAGACCCTTGAGCTGCTTCTCCCGGATCGCCGTCAGGGCTCCGGCAGTTCGAACAGCCTTCCCGCCTCCGGCAGCGCGTCGCCGACGCCGGAAAGGCGCAGGCAGTGCCATGCCATCGCGTGGTTGCTGGAGGTGACCGGGACGCGGGCGAGGCGCTCGAGCTTCGCCGCCGCTTCGGCGACGCGCAGACTGGTGCAGGAGACGAAGACCGCCTCGACTCCGGGCGCGGAGCCGACGCGTCGAACCGCCTCTTCAATCGAGTCCACGGAGATGCGCGCCGCATCGCGGTCGTCCCGGCGGTCGAAGGTGGCGACGGCGGCCACGCCGACGCCCCGCCCGCGGAAATAGGCGACGAGCGAGGCGTTGATCTCGGGAGCGTAGGGCGTCAAAAGGCCGATCGACCTCGCGCGAAATGCGCGGAACGCTGCGAGCGCGGCGGTGACCGGCGTCGTGCACGCCACATCCGGCCGCGCCTTGCGAATTTCGGCGAACACCGCGTCCTCGCCGAGGGTCATCGTCGCCGACGTGCAGCCGAAGGCGACGACGTCGAGGCCGACGCCCGGCAGGATGAGGGCGACGCTCGGCGCGATCCTCGGGCCGATGGCGCGCAGGGTTTCGGGCCGGATGTCACTGTCGTTGTAGAGCCGCGACTCGAAAACGGCGACGCCGGGCAGGCGCAAGAGCGCCCGGAACTCGTGCTCCATCGTCTGGTCGGTGGCGAGCACCACGAGCCCGATCGCGGCGCGCCAGGCGACGCCCTCATCGAGTTCCGACGGCAAGACGCCGAGATCGAGTGGCGTCGAGAGCGAGGCGTCGAGGTCGAGAGTCACGGAGCGCTTCCTCACGTCATGCGGCCTTGAGGCCGTCCATGGGAATGGCCGGCGCACGGCCGGCGACGAGGTCGGCCACGATTTGCGCCGAGCCGTGCGACATGGTCCAACCAATGTGGCCGTGACCGCAATTGAGGAACAGATTGCCGAGCCGCGTCGGGCCGAGAAACGGCAGGTTGGTCGGCGTCATCGGCCTGAGGCCGGCCCACATCTCGGCGCGGTCGTACTCGGCGCCGTCCGGATAGAGGTCCTGAACGACGCTTTTCATGAAGACGAAATCGGACGGCTTGTGGCTCTCGTCATAGCCAGCGAATTCGGCGGTGGCGGTGACCCGCAGGCGGTCGCCGAACCGCGATATGGCGACGAGATTGTGCTCGTCGACGCAGGCGACCGTCGGCGGCGAGCGCGATGCGCCGACGGGAATCGTCAGCGAGTAGCCTTTGATCGGATAGATCGGCAGCCGGACGCCGAGCGTCCGCGCCAACTGCGGGCTGTCGGCGCCGAGCGCCAGGACATAGGCGTCGCCGGCGAAGGGCCCGCGGTCGGTGAGCGCTCGTGCGACCCGGCCGCCCTCGGTCGCAAATCCGGCGACCGTCGCGCCAGTCACGATCTGCCCGCCGCGTTCGGCGATTTTGGCGGCGAGCACACGGGTGAACTTCGCGCAGTCGCCCGTCTCGTCGGTCGGGCAGAGGATCGCGCCGGCGATCCGGTCGGCGGCGTGAGCGAGCGCAGGATCGAGGGCGACGACCTGGTTCCGGTCCAGGACCTTGATCGCTTGCCCGTCCGATTCGAGCAGCTTCATGTGCTCGACGCCGTCTTCGAGCGCGCGCCCGCTGCGGTGCAGATAGAGGATGCCGCGCCTGTTGCTGTCGTAGCCGATCGCCTCCTCGGCGACGACGCCTTGCAGCACCGTCTGCGAGTAGGCGGCGAGCCGGTGCTTGAGCAACGTGTTGCGCCGCGCCTTGGCGACCGTGCATTCCTTCAGAAATCCCCAAGTCCACGCATAGAGACGCGGATCGGCCGAGAATTTGAAACGCAGGGCCTGGTTCCGGGACAGAAGGGATTTCGCCAGGATCATCGGGGCGCGCGGCGAGGACCACACGAAGGAGTGGCCCGGCGCGATCATGCCGGCGTTGCCGAAACTCGCTCCCGCCGCGACCTTATCCCTGCGCTCGAGAATCACGACCTCGTGGCCGTCGCGCTGCAACTGGTAGGCGGTCGTGACGCCGACCACGCCGCCGCCGAGCACTACGATCCGCATGACGCCTCCGCTCGTTCAGCCCAGGTAGGCATGCTGCACCTTCTCGTCGCCGATGAGCGCCTTGCCGGGGCCCGACAAGACGATGCGGCCGCTCTCCATCACGTAGGCGTAGTCGGCGGCGTCCGAGGGCCATGAGGGCGTTCTGCTCGATCAAGAGGATCGCCACGCCCTGCTGGTTGATCGTCCGGATCGTGTCGAACACGCTGCTCGACCATGATCGGCGAGAGGCCCATGCTGGGCTCGTCCATCATCAGCAGCGCGCGGCCGCCCCATCAGGGCGCGGGCGGTCGCGAGCATCTGCTGCTCGCCGCCCGACAGCGTCCCGGCGACCTGCCGCAGGCGCTCTCTGAGCCGCGGGAACAGCTCGAGCATGCGCTCCCGGTCTGCGGCGATCGCGCGCGCGTGTCCCGCCGCGGGAACGCGCCCATCGCCAGATTCTCGGCGACGGTCAGGCGCGCGAAGATGCGCCGTCCCTCGGGCACCTGCAAGACGCCGCGCGCGGCGATCACATGCGGGGCGACGCCGCCGAGGTTTTCGCCGTCGAAGCGGATATCGCCGGCGCGCGGATGGACGAGTCCGCTGATCGCCCGCAGGGTCGTCGTCTTGCCGGCGCCGTTGGCGCCGATCAGCGTGACGATCTGCTTCGCCTCGACCTTGAACGAGACGCCCTTCAGCGCCTCGATGTTGTCGTAGGAGACGTGGAGGTCGTCGATCTCGAGAAGCGCCATCGAGGCCTCGCTACGGCGTCGCCGTCGGGTTCGCTTGGGCCTTCGCGCATCTCGTTCGGCCGCGCGCCGCCAGACCGGCGTCAGCGACGCTTTCGGCCGGCCGAGATAGGCCTCGATCACCTTGGGATCCTGCTGCATCTCAGCGGGCGGGCCTTCGGCGATCTTCACGCCGTAGTCCAGCACGGTGACGGCGTCCGATATCGTCATGACCACGCGCATCTGATGCTCGATGAGGAGGATCGTGACGCCGAAGAGCTCGCGCGTGCGGCGGATGAACTCGATCATCTCCGAGGTCTCGCTCGGGTTCATCCCCGCCGTCGGCTCGTCGAGCAGCAAAAGCTTCGGCTGGGTCGCCAGCGCGCGGCCGATTTCGAGCCGCCGCTGCTCGCCGTAGGCGAGATTGCGCGCGAGGACGTCGCCGCGGCCTGCGCAGCCCGACGAACGACAAGAGCTTGAGCGCCTCCTCGTGCGCGCGCGGCTCGTCGAGCCGCGTGAGGGCGAATCGAAGAGCGCGCCCCACCAGTGCGAACGCAGATGGAGATGCATGCCGACCAGCAGGTTCTCGATGGCGGTGATGTTCCGGAAGAGCCGGATGTTCTGATAGGTGCGGCTGATGCCGGCCGCGGCGACGCGGTTGGGCGTGAGCCCGTCCAGCCGCTCGCCGCGAAACCAGATCCTGCCCGCGGTCACGCGCATGTTCTGCATGACGCAATTGAAGACCGTCGTCTTGCCGGCGCCGTTCGGACCGATGATGGCGTGGATGTCGCCTTCGCGGACCTCGAGGTCGAGGTCGCTGAGCGCGGCGAGACCGCCGAAGCGCATGGTGAGGCTGTTCCGTGCTCAGGATCGGCTCTCGAGGCCGCGCCGTTCATTTCAGCGCTCCGCGCCGCCCCGTCCGTCGAGCGACTCGGCCGCGGCGTCGCGCAACTCGCGGCGGCGCACCGGCGACGGCCACAGGCCCTCCGGCCGGAAGCGCATCATCACGATGAGCGCGACGCCGTAGAAAAGATAGCGGTACTCGCCGAACTCGCGCAAAAGCTCAGGCAGTCCAACGAGCGCGAGCGCGCCCACGATGACGCCGGGCAGACTGCCGATGCCGCCGACGATGATCAGCGCCAGCACATTGATCGAGACCAGGAGCTGGAAGCTGCTCGGATAGACCGAGGTCAGCATCACCGCGAAGATCGAGCCGGCGAGCCCGGCGAAAGCGGCGCCGAGGCCGTAGGCGAGAAGCTTGACCTTGACCAGGTTGATGCCGAGCGCCTGCGCCACGTCCTCGTCGTCGCGCACCGCCATCCAGGCACGCCCGAGGCGCGAATTTTCCAGCCGCCAGGCGCAATAGGCGGCGAAGCCCGCGGCGACCAGCGTCAGGTAGAACAGCTCGACGGGATCGGCGAGATCGAAGCTGCCGATCCTCGGCTTCGGGATCTGCAGGATGCCCTGGGCGCCCCCGAGCAGCGGCGCGGCCATGTCCGACTGCACGATGACGCGCACGATCTCGCCGAGCCCCATGGTCGCGACCGCCAGGTAGTCGCCGCGCACGCCGAGCACCGGAATGCCGAACATGACGCCCACCACCACGGACGCGAATACGGCGATCGGCATCGCCTGCCAGAAGTAAAGGCTCGGGACAGCTGTATAGGACGCGAGGGCGTGCGGGCTGTCGGCGGTCAGAATCGCCGTCGTATAGGCGCCGACCGCGAAGAAGGCGACGAAGCCGAGGTCGAGAAGCCCCGCCAGGCCGACCTCGAGGTTGAGCCCCATCCCCATCAGAATGTAGAGCCCGACCAGCATGAGGACCTGGCCGATGTAGGAGCCCGCGAGGACCGGCATCAGGATGAGCAGCGCGACAAGGCCCAAGGCGCGCAACGCCCTCGTCTGACGTCGCCGCCGCGGCGACAGGCCGGCGAACGCCTCGGCGAGCCTCGCGCGCGGAGCGGCCATCAAGAGCGCCGCGCCCGCGCTGGCGAGGACGAAGATCGCGACGGCGCCGCGCGGCTCGAGACCCCTCCAGGAATAGAACGCCTCGCGCACCGCATCGGCGACGCCGTTCGTTTGAAGAATGATTTGGATGAGCTGCTGAAAGACGCCGAAGACGACGACGAAGCCGAGGCCGATCAGCAGAGGATCGCGGACTCGCCGGGAAGAGAGCGCCATCGCCGCGCCGATCGCGCCAAGAACCGCCGCTGCGCCGACCAGGATCGCCCCGCCGCGCGGCGCGCCGAGCCCGAAGGTGAGCGTTCGCAACAGAATCGGCGACAGCGCGATGAAGATCCGGCGGAGCGGAAGAGTCTGCATCGCCAGGCCCAAGAGGGCGAGCAGCAATCCGGCGACGCCTCCCGCGACGAGGCCGGCCGCGGCGGCGGGCATCGGCTTCAGGGGCCGCGAGCGCAAGACCGTAGCCGCTCCCGCGCCGAGCGCGATAGCGACCAGGGCGGCGTGCCCGAGCGAGACCACGCCGACGACGATCCAGCGCCGGTCGAACATCGGCAGGATGCCGACGACGGCGATATAGACCGCGACCGCGCCGAACACGAGCCCGAGCTTGACGGCGGCCTTCAGCGGAAGCCGGCTCGGGGGGGCGCGCGCCCCGGCGGCCGGGCTCGTCGCTACGGCGCTGCTCATGCGCGCTTCTTCGCCATCCGCTCGCCCATAATTCCATAGGGGCGGAAGATCAGCACCATGATGAGAAGCGTGAAAGCGATGAGGTCGCGCAGCTGGTAGGGCGCGGGAATGCCGATTCCATCGAGGAAGAGAGCGGGGCCCACGGATTCGACGATGCCGAGGAACAGTCCGGCCAGCATCGCGCCGGGCACGCTGCCGATGCCGCCGAGCACCGCCGCGCCGAAGGCTTTGACGCCCGGCGTGAAGCCCATGAAGAAATAGACCTGCTTGAACACGAAGGCGTAGGAGACGCCGGCGACCCCGGCCATCGCGCCGCCGAGGGCGAAGGTGAAGACGATGACCTTGTCGACGTCGATCCCCATCATCGCGGCGGCGTCGGCGTCCTCCGACACCGCCCGCATCGCCATGCCCATGCGCGTGCGCTGAACGACCAGGTAGAGAACCGTCATTGAGGCGAGCGCGATCGCGACCACGATGATCTGGACGACGGGGATGCCGAAGCCGAGCAGGGAGACCGTCTCGTTCTGCCATATCGTGTCCGGATAGGCGTGGACGCCCGAGCCGAAGGCGCCGCGAAACGATTGCTCGAGGAAGAACGAGACGCCGATGGCGCAGATCAGCGGCGCAAGTCCGCGAACGCCGCGGAACGGACGATAGGCAAACCTCTCGGTGAGCAGGGCGATGATCGTGGAGGTCGCGACGCCGAGCGCGAGAACGGCGAGCATGGCGAGCGCCGGGTCATGGCGCAGGAAGCCGGTCAGGTCGAAATAGGCGGCCAGGAAATATCCGGAGAACGCGCCCGTCATCATGATGTCGCCGTGGGCGAAATTGATGAGCCTGAGGACGCCGTAGACCATGGTGTAGCCGAGCGCGATCAGCGCGTAGACGCTGCCCATGGTGACGCCGTAGGCGAGGAATTCGAGCCAGTCGGCGATCCCGTAGCGGCCTTTGATCAAGGTGCCCGCCGTGCCGGCGGCCACCACCGCGACGACGGCGGCCCGCAAACCCCACAGCGCGACGTTGACGAAGCCGAACCGCGGGCGCCTGTGCAGGCTCGCGATCAGACTTCGCGCCGCCGACGTTTCGCTCATCGGGCTTACCTCGCCTTTCGGCGCGCGAGGCCCCGCGCCTGTCAGAGCGGGGCTTCGTCCTCTTTACTTGCTGCTGGCCGACTTTGCTGGCGGCCAGATCTTCTTTGGATTCACGCCGATCTTGAAGGTCGACGGATCGGCGCTGGTGAACTCGTAGACCGCCGGCTTGAACTTGGCGCACTCGCCATATTGATTGCAGGCGATCGGACCGCTGACGCCCTCGAACGTGATCGTCTGGACGGCGTCGCGCAGCGCCTTTCGGCCGATATAGGTCGTGCCGCTCTTATCGGTCTTCGCCGCTTTCTCGATCGCCTTCATCGCGAGCACGGCGGCGTCATAGGCGTTGGCGTGAAAGCCCGAGATCGGCGCCTCGCCGTAGGCCTCGGTATATTCCTTGACCAGCTTCGGATAGCCCGCTCCCATGGCCTCGGGCGACACGTCGGGGTAGGTGATCTTATAGCCGACGACCGCCTGGCCCGCGGCGGAGATCATGTCCGGGGCCATCTGGCCGGAGCTTCCGATCAGCGGGACCTTCTCGAGGCCGGGGGTGTCCTTTTCCTGGCGCAGGAGCTGCGCTCCGGCTGCGACGAAGATCGGCGCGTAGATCATGTCGGGCTTCTCCGTCGAGATGCGCGTCAGCACCGGGTGCATGTCGACTTCCGTCGGCGACACCGCCTCGATCGACAGCACCTGGCCGCCGAGCTTCTTGAAATTGTCGGCCATCACGGTCGCCAGCTGCTGGGCGTAGGGGCTGCCGTCGTGAACGGCGACGATTTTGCGCGCCTTCATGACGTCGTAGACATATTTTGCGTCCGCGGCGCCCTGGTCGGTGTCGCTGTAAACGGTGCGGAAGAAGCCGTCGTATTCCGGCTTGCGGTCGGGCGCGGTCAGGGCCGGCGCCGTGGTGGCGGTCGCGATGTCGGTGATGCCCGCCTTCCACAGGATCGGGGCGCCGGGCGTCGCCGCGCTCGAGCAGGCGGGCCCGAGCACGATGACGGTGTTCGGGTCGGCGGCGAGCTTGGTGGCGGCGGTCTGACCGCCCTCCGCGTTGCACTGCGTGTCCTCGACGCTGAGCTCGATCGGATGGCCGACAGCGTCCCGCCCTCGTCCTTGATGGCGAGCTCGACGCCGCGCTTCTCGTCGATGCCGAGGGCGGAATCGGGCCCCGACATCACCCAATAGCCGCCGAATTCGATCGGCGCGCCTTTCGGGATGGCGACGACCCCGATGGGGTCGGTGACGGGGCCCTTGGTCTCCGCGGCTCTTGCCCCCGGCGTCGCGGCGAGCGCCGCCAAAGCCAGAGCCGTGCAAGTCGAAAGGATCAGACGATCGCGGTATGCCATCTTGCGTTCTCCTCCTGCTTCCATTCCAAATTGGCGGACCGTTCGGCGATGTGCGCTTGCGGCTCGCATATGGCGCCGGCCGCGCGCGACGATGTCAAGACCACGCCGCAGCGCGTGTCACGCGCGCCTTGGCCTGGAGGTTGTTCGCTCGGCCGGGGAAGCGGCCGCTTAAGCGACCCAAATCGGTGTCGTCATCCGCGGCCTCGCGCGGCTCGCCGAGCCTCGTCGATCCGCCTTATCGATCATCCGTAGCATCGAAAACCAGCCGGAATTTGGATAAGAAACCGGCGAGATTGCGAGCTTCGCCGCAATCGCGCGGCGCGCCGGCGGACAGCGGATCCAAGGCGAGCTTCCTCTCGTCAGCCGCAGCTATTCGGAGGTCCGGACCTTTGTTATTGGGCGTTTGACGCGTTCACGTCCGGGTTGATTTTAAAACGAACCGACCAGAGACCCGAGGCCGATCACCGCGGCGAGCGCGAGGATCGGGCCGAGGATGCCGGCCATGAAGATGTCCTTGTAGCTCTCCTTATGGGTCGAGCCACAGACGGCGAGCAGCGTGACCACGGCCCCGTTATGCGGCAGGCTGTCGAGCGTCCCAGAGCCGATCACCGCCACGCGGTGGAGGAGCGCGGGGTCCATGCCGACCTCGGCCGCCCGCTGAAGATAGGTTCCGCCGAGCGTGTCCAGGGCGATCGTGAGTCCGCCCGACGCCGAGCCGGTCAGCGCGGCGAGCGTGTTGGTCGCGACAGCGAGCGACACGAGCGGGCCGCCGCCGATCCCGAGCACGGCGTCGCGCACGACCGCAAAGGCCGGCATCGCCGCCACGACGGCGCCAAACCCGACGAGGGACGCCACGCTGATCGCCGGCAGCGCCGAGGCGTTGACGCCCGCGTCCATGGTCGCCCGCAGGTCGGGAAGGCGTCGAGCATTTAATGCGAGGACCGTCAGGATTGCGCAGGTCAGCGCGGTCATGACCGACCACACGCCCGTGACCGCGGCGGCGGACGTCCCGCCCCATTCGGGTTTCGCCAGAAAGGCGAGATCGAGCCGCGGCAGAACGACGAGCGACAGGACGAGGTTGACCAGGACGACGACCACGATCGGCGCGGCGGCCGCGGCGATCGGCGGCTCGGCCGCCGCTTCCTTCCCATGCCCGATTTCCGCGGGATCGAACTCACGCGCGAGCGTCGCCCGCTCCCGCAGCTTCTCGTCTTCGGCCACGGCGCCCGCCGAGGGCGGCGCGCCGTCGCCAAAGCCTTCGCCGTTCCTTTTCGCCGACGCCTCCTCGCGCTGAAGCCACCAGAGGCCGAAAGCGAGCATGATGGCGGTGGCGATGAGGCCGAGTCCGGGCGCGGCGAACGGCGTCGTGCCGAAAAAAGGCATCGGGATGGTGTTCTGGATCGAGGGGGTGCCAGGCATCGCGGACATGGTGAAGGTCGACGTGCCGAGCATGATCGCCGCCGGCATCAACCGCCGGGGGACGCCGGCCGAATGGAACAGGTTTTGCGCCATCGGCGCGATCACGAAGAAGGCGACGAACAGGCTGACCCCGCCGTAGGTGACGACCGCGCCGCCGAGAACGACCGCGAGGATGGCGCGCTTCGCGCCGAGCTTCCGGGTCATGAAATCGGCAATCGCCGTCACCGACCCGGAATCCTCCATGAGCTTGCCGAACAGCGCGCCGAGCAGGAAGAGCGGGAAAAACTGGGCGAGAAACCCCGCCGCGGCGCGCATAAAAGTCTGGGTCCAATGCGCGAGCAGCGGCTCCCGCGCGAAGAACGCCGCCGCCATCGCCGCGAGCGGCGCGAGCATGAGCACGCTCCACCCTTTGAAGGCGAGCCAGATCAGGAGCCCGAGCCCGATCAGGATGCCAAGGAGGCCGACGAGCTCGGAAACGTCCATGGCTCAGCACTCCGCGATGAGCGCGTCGAGATCCGTCGTCGAGCGCTTGCCGATATCCTCGCCGTGCGCCGCCAGGAACGCGTCGGCGCTGCGCCGCCCCTCTTCCTTCAGCAGCGTCAGGAACTCCCGTTCCGCGTTGAGCTTCGACGACGCCCCGAGCTCGGCAAGCCTGTCGGTCATGATCCTGTGCGTGCGCATGCCGGCCCACCGCGCCCCTTCGCCCGAACCCGGGTCGGCCACCTGGCGCAGGAGCGCGATCATGCGCAATTCCTTCATCAGCGGTGAGTTGAACGAGATCTCGTTGAGGCGGTTCAGGATCTCGCTGGCCGTGCGCGGCGTGTCGCGCCGTTCGCGCGGATTGATCTGCACCAGAATCGTATCGTGAGCGTCGCTCTCGCGCACCAGCGGCGTGATGGTCGGGTTGCCGGCGTAACCGCCATCCCAATAGGGCTCGCCGTCGATCTCGATCGCCTGGAACATGGTCGGCAGGCAGGCCGAGGCGAGGAGAACGTCGGGCGTGACTTCCCTGTTGCGGAAAACGCGCCCTCGGCCGCTATGCACATTGGTGGCGGTAATGAAGAGCTTGATCGGCGCTTCGGCGAGATGGGCGAAATCGATGCTCTCGGCCAGAATCGCGCTGATCGGATTATGGCCCAACGGATTCAGATCATAGGGCGAAAAGACGCGGGACATCAGGTCCATCACGAGGTACGCTGGAGACGTATCGAGCGTCCACCGGTTCATCATCCGGTCGAGGGGCGAGCGCTGGAGCGGACTGAATTTCGCCGCTTCCGCGACACGCCTCCAGTAGACGTCGAGCGCGGAACGAGCGCCTTCCGCGCCGCCTTGCATGAAGCCGCTGACCAGAACCGCCGCGTTCATCGCGCCCGCGGACGTGCCGGAAATCGCCTCGACCTTGAGCCATTCCTCCTCGAGCAGCCGATCGAGCACGCCCCAGGTGAAGGCGCCGTGCGACCCGCCGCCCTGGAGGGCGAGGTCCACAAGAACCGACTCACGCGATGCTTTTCGCGCGTCGACAGCGTCTGTTGCCATGATCTTCAGCCCTCCGCTCCGGGGCGGCTCCTATCCATCGATGGAGTTCTTGTAAATGCGGCCGCCCTCCGCTGCATCGCGGTGAAACGACGTCCTCTGGATCGCCAAGAAAAAGGCGCCGGCTGCAGGAAGTCCGCCGGCGCCAAGGTAACATTGCCGCCCGGCGGGGAAATCCACGTTCCCACGATGCGCGTTACCATATGAACTGAAGCTGAACGAGAAACAGGCCAAGAATTTCGTTGGGCGCGCCTTTTCCGAGTCGGGGCGCGTCGGGGATGGGGAAGATGACCGCGAACACGACGTTGGAGCGCCTCGATCATTTATTTCGTTCCTTATGGAAGACCGCCCCATCGACGGCCGTCGGAGGGCGATATTGGCCCACCGGAGAGGGTTTGACGCCCGAGATTGACGATCCGAGAGCGCAAGGCGGACGGCACGCTTTCTGCAGCGGGCCCCCGGCCGAGCGTCCGGCGAGTCTGCATTGACCCAAGCAGGCGGTTCGCTCACCAGAGTTGCCTCAAGGTGAAGCGCACCGTTTGCGACTCCGGTTCCCCCGCGGGTTTGGCCACCACCCGCTCATAGTTCAGACCGAGATCGGCGCCGCGCCAAAGCGTCAGGCCCAGGCCCACGCCGAGGCGCAGCGTATTGGCCATATTGTCTTGCTCCAGCCCATCCACGCTCGTCTCGCCTCCGACGTTGTAGTAGGCGTCGGCGGAGACCCACAGACTGTCAGTGACGATTGCGGCTGACATGCTCCTCCAGGCGCAAGATCGGCTTCTGCGAAAGCGCCTGGGCGCCGCCCACGAGATAATTGTTGTTGTCGGAAAAGAATTGGCCCGTGACATAGGTCTCGATCCACGTCCATCCCTGGTCCGAGGTGTAGCTGAAATTCACGGTCGGAGAGACCATCCAGCGATTGGCGCTCGGGTTGATCGGAGAGCTGGCGTCGTACGTGCCGATCGGCGTCGTCACCAGAAGATGGAAGCTCGAGAATGTCTGGGCGACGAAAGACTGAAACTCCTCGCGCGTCAGCGCCGGCCCTCCGAAAATGTTGGTCTGGAAGAGGAAGCCCAGGTCCGACACGCCGTTCGTGCTGGCGCGGAAAGGCCCGGCGCTCGTGTCGATGAAAGCGTAGGGCAGGACGACCGAAAGGCCGCCTGTACGGCCCCAAAAATCCATGACCCGCGTGACGACGAGGGACTGCACGGCAACGTTCGCGCGAACGCCGGGTATAGTGTCGGTCCCGTCCTCGGGGGTGACCGACGATGAGTACCCGGCGCCGTACTGGACAAGCCAAGTGTCCACTGGCGCGTTGAGATACTGACGCGCCGAGCCGGCTGCGGCTGCGTCGCTCGAGAGCAGCGCACCCCCGAGAAAGACCAGCAGAGCTGAAGCGAGTCTCAATTTGCTTCGCGGCAGGTATAGCTCCTCGACCAAGCCCGCCGCTCCGTTGCAAATGCGCCCTCGACCTTAGGCCGACCTGAAAAATCCGATGTCGTCGTCGACGACCGCGGTCGGCCCGACCGGCACCTTTGCGGGGTTAGGCAGGTTGAGATTTCGGAAGACGATCTTGTCGCGCCTTACCTTGCGCAGAAAATCGCAAAACACGTCGATCGTCAGTTGCTCGCCCGGGCAGCGTCGATAGCCGAAGCCGAAGGGCGCGAAGCCGGCGTAATCGCATACCGGCAGCGGCTTGCCGTCGGCGACCGCGAACACGGTGCCGAAGCCGCTGTTGGTTATGTCGGTCTTGCGTCCGTCGCTGACCGGAAGCGTGGTCATGTCGAACGGGCACCGTGGCAGCCCGATCTGTTTGCATTTCGCTTCATCGATTTCCGCGCTGGTCGGCACGCTCTTGTAGCGCTCCGGATCGAAACGCTCGGGATCCTTCCACTGTCGCGTATCGAAGCTCGTCGCGGTGTGCGGCGTGATCATATAGGGGTGCCGATCGTAGGGCACGCCGAACTGGGCGAAGGGGGAGCCCCCGTAGAAGGACGACGCCCTGGTGTCCGTGATCGTTGAAAAGCTGCCGCCGTTAGGAGAGATGGTGCGGAAGAGCTCCATCACCAGCAGCTCGAGAGGCGTGTAGGGCTCTCCGTTCGCGTTGTCGAAGTCCCCGCTCATGGTCTTGTCGAAGGCCGCCCGCACGTCCGGATCGCCGCCGTTCTCGTTGAGGCGCGTCATGATGCCGAAGATCGAATTGCCCCATTGGCTGAACGCCACGAAGTTGTGGAAACATTCGAAGACGACGTCCTTCTTGGCGAAATATTTCCCGTCGCCTGCGTTCTTGAGCCAATAGTAAGCGATGGTCTTGTCGGGATCCGCGATCCGGCCCTTCTCGATGTCCTCGAGCCGCGCGTCGATCCATTTCTTCAGGAAAGGCAAGAGCGCCCTGACCGTCATGTAGTTCTCGTAGACGATCTGTTGCATCGGATCGCGGTAGGCGAGCACCGTGTTGAAGCTCTCCCCGATGGTGCGGATTTGAGGCGGCGCCCCCTCGCCCTTCACCCCGAGGTGCAAGTCCCAATAGATGTCCCAATAATAGTCGAGATAGTGCCGCATGAACGGCTTGTTGGCGTGCTTCGGGTCCAGGAGCTCGTCGAAGAACGCGACGACCTTGCCCTGGTACTTTGGACCGTAGAGGTCCGGCGTGACGCCGCTGAAGTAGATCCGCTTGCGAAGGTTGTCGGGTCCACGATTCTCCAACCCCTCGAGAAAGACCGTGACGCCTCCCTCGGGGTCCGGCTTCCAATCCTCGTAGAGCATCCCCCAAAAGTCATAAGGGATCGCGTTCTGCTTTGAGAGGGGCAAATCGATCATGGGCAGGATCGGCCGCTCGCCGCCAAAGACGCTGTCGAGATAGAACGGCACGACCGCGTTCTCGACATACTCGCGGTCGAAATTGCTCGGGATCGAGGCCCGGAATTTGGCCAAAGCCGAAGAAAGGTCGGGACGCCCAGGCGCTGCCGACGCCGAGCTCGACATAGCTCCCGCGGCCAGAGCGGCTGTCCCGAGGAGAAGCGCGCGCCGTTCAAGGGGGAGCTGCGCAATTTGTTCGAAAGGTCCATTGCGGGCGCTCGAACCGTCGGATTTATCATCGTAGAGTTGCCGTTGTTCAGACATCGCGTCGACTCCCAACAAGAATTCAGGGACGCTGATCTGTTGTGAACAGCGTAATCTTCTACAGCAGGCCCCCGTTTTGTATGGTTCTTCTCTCCATCTTAATATTACCCATACGCGCCTAGGCGATTGCGGTCAACTGACGAGATCGGCTGTCAGCCGATGCGGGCTTCCAGCGTCCGCCGCAGCTCCATTCGGCTGCGCATCGTCGTCCCACGAGCTAACGCTCTCTCAACTCAAAACGTCGTCGTCTCATCCTTCGTGCATGAGGCGTCTTCCTCGGCCTTAGCGAGGTCGACGAAATGGGACAGGAAAATAAAACGTTCGAGCTATCAAGCGTCTGTGGCGAAGAGCGCAGAAGCATCCCGAGATGAACTCCGCTGTACATGCCCATCGGCTTCAGGCACGATGCCCAAGTTGGAACAGGACGAAAGAACGGCCGGAGGAGTCCCCGTGTAGATCGTGCTCACATGCATCGCAATATTCGTTCTTACGTTGGGCGCGGCGCTCCTTGGTCTTCATACGCACAGGAAGCTTCCGCCCGAGCAGAAGACCGACAGCGCCCGCAACATCCTCGGGCAGGTTTCCGGGCTGGTCAGTCTTCTCCTCGCTCTCGTGCTTGGCACGCTCGTCGGCACGAGCTACGCGTTCTTCTCGGCGCAGAAGGCGGAGCTCGAGACCCTCTCCGCGCAAATCCTGCAGCTCGACCAGGCGTTCGCCCAGTACGGTCCGGAGACAAAGCCGGCGCGCGACAAGCTCAAGCAATCAGTCGAAGTCGCCTACAACACCTTCTGGGACGGCGGCGAGGCCGATCCTAAACTGCTGTCGGTCTCAATCCCAATCGCCTCGGCCAAGGCGACCAAGGCCTATCTCGCCTCACTCAATCCGACGACTGAGGCGCAGAAACAGGCAGTCGCCGCAGCGAACACTCTCACCGGTCAGATCGAGCAGTCGCGCATCCTCATGGACCTTCAGGTCGCCAGCCACCCTGCCAGCCCGGGCCTCCTGACAGTGCTGACGATCTGGGCGGTCTTCCTGTTCTTCTGCATGGGCGTGTTCGTCGAGTCCAACGGACTGGTGCTTTCCACCCTGACCTTCGGCGCGGTGTGCATAGCCTTTGCGATATTTCTCATCCTCGAACTCGGGCTGCCTTACACCGGCATGTTCCGCGTCTCAGGCGCCGCGCTGCAGGCAGCGATGAACAACATCGACAGCGAAATGTGAAACCAGAGGAGCACCTCGTCCAGTTGAGCCGACCGCAGGCTTGAGAGCCTCCATCCCCTTTCTTGCTTCATCGACGCGCTCTCATCGACTCGACTCTTGCATTGACCATTGGCGCGCTATTTTCCGGCGATCGACTTCCTGGCCAGCAAAGCGGAGGACGCTTGAGCGGCTGTACGTCGCAATCGGCTTCAGGCACATGGCGGGAACCGCGTCATTCGGCGCTTGGGCCTTTGCGGGGAGGGCTTCAATGGCTCGCAACTCGACCGTGAACATTGCGGTCTCGCTGATCGCAGCGGTAGCCGTATCGGTGGCCGCCTATCAGGCCGACGCCGTTCTCGCTCCATTGACTTTAGGGCTATTCATCATTGCGCTCGTCTGGCCGCTGCAGGACCTGCTGAAACGACGCGCCCCCGCTCTCGTCGCGCTCGCGATCACGCTCATAGTGACGATCGTGGTCATCCTTGCGTTCGCCTCGCTCGCCGTCTGGGCCTTCACGCGAGTTGGACATTCGCTCGTCGCCGACTTCGGCGCGCTACCAGGCGATCTACGACGCGGCGGTCGCTTGGCTCGACAGCCACGGCGTCTCGATTGCCGGGGTGTGGGCGGAAAACGTCAGCGTAAGCCGGATGCTGGGCTGGGCGCACCAGATCACGGCCCGCGTCAACACCACGCTGAGTTTCTGGCTGATCGCGCTTCTCTACGTGGTCCTTGGACTGATGGAGGTCGACGACTTGCGCCGAAAAGTGGAGGCGATCGTCGAGCCCGGCGCTGCGGAGGCCCTTCTGTCGGCGACTTCCAACACCGCTCGCAAGTTCCGCAAATACATGCGGGTCAGAACGGAAATGAGCCTGATCACCGGCCTTCTGGTCGGCGCCTTCGCATGGGGTGTCGGCCTTCAGTTCCCGATCGAATGGGGCGTTATCGCATTCACGTTGAACTACATCCCGTTCATCGGACCGTTCGTCGCGACGCTTTTTCCAACTCTGCTGGAGATGGCTCAGGCCAACACGTGGGAGACGGTTTTGGGAATCTTCGTCTGTCTCAACATCATCCAGTTCGTCATCGGCAGCTATGTCGAGCCGCGCGTCTCGGGCGCCATGCTCGCCATCTCTCCCCTGGTCGTGCTGTTCGCCGTCTTCTTCTGGACCTTCCTCTGGGGCCTCTACGGGGCCTTTATCGGCGTGCCGATCGCGATCGCCGCGCTGACGTTCTGCGGCCATTATCCTCGAACGCTGTGGATCGCAAAACTTTTCGGCGGGCGTCTGCCGGAAACGGCGAAGCCGGCTAGCTGGTGACGAGCTCGAGATCAACTCGCTGCGGCGCGAACAGGCGAACCGATCCGTCCGGCGCCGCGGCCAGCGAGTGGATATGGAAGTGGGTCGCCTTGTCCGGGCGGGCCATCACCGGCGAGGGCGCCGAGATCAGCCTGAGCTTGCCGCACCTTCCGATCCAGTCGATATGGCGGTGGCCGTGCATGACCACGACGCGCGATGCGTAGGGCTTCAGGACGCGCAGGAACCAGGCGCCGTTGATGAGCGCGGTTCCGATCCGCTCGGAGAACGCCGCCACGGGCGCCGGATACTCGGCGAGGTGGTGGTGGAGCGCGACGATCCAGCGCGCTCTCGGAGAGGCGTCGAGGCTCGCGGTAAGCCGCTCCGCCTGCTCGGCCGAGATCATGCCGAGCGCATTGGTGAACGAGAAGTTCGCGTCCGCGTTGGAATTGAGCAGCGCGACCCCGAGGCCGTCCTCCCCGACCGGAGGCAGGATCAGGGGAAAGGAGTCGTTCCAGAGCTTTGCAAGCCTGCGGGAACGGCGCATTCCGCCGGAGTCCGCAAAGTCGGCCATCTCCTGCCGGCTCGGTTCGAGCGCGTCGGCAAGCGCGGGCCCACGCATCTTGCCCTCGACCCCCGCCGTATGGACCCGATCACCGCAGACCTCCGCGATCGCCGAGAGCGCGCGCATCTTGCGCAAAGTCTTGACCGGGCTCATCGGCAGATCGAGGCGAGCGGGATTGGCGCGGTCGACGATGTTGAGGTCGTGGTTCCCAGGCAGGATCAGCATGCGTTCCGCAAGCGCGGGATAGGCGGCGACAATGTCGAGAAATGCGGCCCATTCGGCGGAGAGCCCCGCGTCGGTCATGTCGCCGCTGACGAGAACGAGGTCGAGCGGGTCCGCCGCGTGCAGGGCCGCCAGCCGGTCCATGGCGCGGACAAAGCGGTCGTTCCCGCGCGGCCCGGCGCGGCCGCTTTCGATGCGGAAGCCGTAGCGCTCGCCGACGAGATGGACGTCGGAGAGATGCGCGATCCGCCAGATGCGGGCGTCCTCCGTCGGCGCGTCGAAAGCCTCGAGATCGAGCGGCTGGTCGCCGGCCGCCTCGGCGAAACCCCAAACGAGCGCGGCGACGGCCAGATAGGTGGACATGACGAGGATTGTGTTGGCGATCGTCCAGACGAGCAGTTGATGCGGCGCGATGAGGTCGCCAACCGAGCCGACCCAACGGGTGAAGGGCCATGCGGCGAGAGCGACGGCGGTTGCCATCGCGAACAGGAGCAGCCCTGCCGCGGCGCAGCTTCCGGCGCGCAGGCGCGCGAGCTCGGCGCCGGTCCGGCCCTTGAGCGAACGTTCGATGAGATGCCGCAAGGCCTCGCGCCAAAACGCATAGCCGGGCTGGACCGCGAGCGCGTTCAAGGACCAGAAGTTTCTCTCCGCGACGCGAAACAACGGGCGCCAGCCGATCCAGGCGATCGACAGGGACACGAGCGCGACGAGGACAATTCCCGTTCCCGTCGCCTCCGCAAGGCGGGTCCAGGATTTTGCGATCCAGCCCGTCAGCACGAGCGGGGCAAAGCCGAGCAGCACCGCAGGCAAGAGGATCGAGAACGCCCAGGCGATGACAAGCTTCGGCAGGCTGACTTCGGCGAGAAGGCTGCCGAAGATCGACAAAAGCGAGCGCTGCTTCGTGGCGGAGCGGTCGTCCTCCAGGTCGCCGCGGCGGGGATCGAGGATCGGCGTTCGGCCTTGGCGCCTGAAGCCCGGTCGATCTTTCTCGGCGGCAGAGTCGCTCATGGGCTCGCGCTTTCTGTCTGCGGAGAGGCTTATCAGGGGCGGCGCGGGTTCGATAGCGTTTGCGTGCCGGCTTCGTTTCCCGGAGACGGTAACTTCGGCAAAAGTCGATCGGGGCTTCGACTTAAATGCAGCGGCCAGACTCGGGCGAAGGGGAATTTCCGCTGTGGGCGGTAAACCTTATTTCGCGCTCGCAATGGAATCCCGGCCTTCGCCCAAGACTCCCTGCGTTCTCGAGGCCACCCAGCAGGCGCGCTCTCCGCACCCTTCCTGCCGTTCGGCCAACGCCTGCGACCGGTCCTCCGCCAACAGCGCCCTCGCGAGAACAATCGGGTCTATGGTGTCGATCAGGAAGCCGCGACGGCGGCGAAGATGACGTTCTCTCACCGTCCGGACCGCGGCTCCGAAACCTTCAAGCCAAGGTTCTATCAGACGGGCAGGCGCGTCTCGACCAACTCGGCCCAGTACGATGCGCCGGATGGAATGATCTCGTCGTTGAAGTTGTATTTGGGGTGATGCACCTCGTCGCCATCGCCATTGCCGATCTGGATATAAGCGCCCGGACAGACCTCGAGCATGTAGGCGAAGTCCTCTCCCCCCATGATGGCGGGCGCTTGCGGTTCGACCGTCGCCGACACCCGGCGCGCGGCCTCGATTGCGAACTGGGTCTCGGTCTCGTGGTTGACCATCGCGGGATAGCCGCTCTCCCATTTGACCTCGGCTGCGCCGCCGAAAGTTGCAGCGGTGTGCGTCGCAATCGCTTTCAGCCGCGACTCGGCCTGCTCGCGAAGCTCCGCGTCGAACGTCCGCACCGTTCCGCGCAATTCGACGGTTTGCGGAATGACGTTGTAGGCGTCGGTCGCCGTGCGGAAGCTCGTCACGGAAACGACGATCGCGTGCAGCGGGTCGGCGTTGCGCGAAACAATCGACTGCAAGGCGAGCGTGAGATGGCTCGCGATCAGGGTCGGATCGATCGTCCTGTGAGGTCGCGCCGCATGGCCGCCGCGGCCGACGACCGTGATCGTGAACGTATCGGTCGCCGCATAGAAGGGTCCTGGCTTGATCGCGAAAGCTCCCACCGGCAGGCCCGGCGAGTTGTGCATCCCGTAGACCTCGCGGATGCGGAAGCGGTCGATGAGACCGTCGTCGACCATCGCCTTGGCCCCGGCGCCGCCTTCCTCGGCCGGCTGGAAGATCACGGCGACCGAGCCGTCGAAATTGCGGGTCTCGGCCAGATATTTCGCCGCCCCGAGAAGCATCGCCGTATGTCCGTCATGCCCACAGGCGTGCATGAGTCCCGGCGTCTTCGAGGCGTAGGGGAGCCCGGTTTCCTCGAGGATCGGCAGCGCGTCCATGTCGGCTCGCAGGCCGACGACCCGACCGCTCGTGTCGCGCCGCCCCTTGATGAAGCCGACGACCCCCGGGCCGCCGAGACCCTCCGCGACCTCGTCGCAGCCGAACTCGCGCAGTCTTGAGGCGACCAGGCGCGCCGTTCGGTGGGTCTCGTACAAAAGTTCGGGATGCTCGTGGATATCGCGCCGCCATGCGGCGATCTCGTCGTGCATCTCGGCGATCCGGTTCTTGATGGGCATGTCGCTTTCCTTTTCGAGTGCTGCTCAACCATGGCGAAGAACGAAATGACCGTGCGTCACCTCGTCGTAAATGGAAGGCTCGGCTTGGTGCCCGAGCGGGAAGATGGGCGAGGCCAGGGGCTTGGCGCTCGGAGCCTCGTGGACGCGCCGGCGTCTCGGATCGGCGATCGGAACCGCGGCCATCAGCGCCTTGGTGTAGGGGTGCCGCGCGTCCTCGAACACCGCAGGCCGCGGACCAAATTCGACGAGGCGTCCCAGATACATGACGCCGACGTAATGCGAAATGCGCTCGACGACGGCGATGTCGTGGCTGATGAAGAGGAAAGAGAGGCCGAGGTCGGCCTGGAGTTCCGCCAGCAGGTTCAACACTTGCGCCTGGACTGACACATCGAGCGCGGAGACCGCCTCGTCGGCGATGACGAGGCTCGGATGCGAAGCGATCGCGCGCGCAATCGCGACGCGCTGCCGCTGGCCGCCGGACAGCTCGTGGGGATAGCGGTTGAGGAAGCTCCGGGGGAGCTCGACGCGGTCGAACAACGTCGCCACCCGGTCCCCAATCTCCGATTGCGAGGCGAGACCGAAGTTGACGAGCGGCTCGGCGACCTGGTCGCGAAGCCGCCGGTGCGGATTGAGCGACGCGAACGGATCCTGGAACACCATCTGCATATCGCGGCGCGATTTGCGCAATTCGACCGGTCCAAGGCTCCGTATCTCGCGGCCGTTGAGCCATACCTCGCCTGACTCGGGTTCGACGAGGCGCAGGATCGAGCGGCCGCAGGACGACTTGCCGCAGCCCGATTCGCCGACGAGCGAAAAAGTCTCGCCGACGTTGATGGAGAAGCTCACGTCCTCGACCGCATGGACGTTGGCGATCGCCCGCCGCAAGACACCGCCTCTGACGGGATAGCGCGTCGTCAGGTTCTTGACTTCCAACAGAGGCCGCGATTTCCGGGGCGACGACAATCCGGCGGGACTTCGCAGGAACCGAATCTTCGCAGTTTGCGCATGCGCGCGGGAGCGGACGTGCCGCGCATTTCGCCGAGCCTCGGGACCGCCGCGAGCAGCATGCGGGTGTAGTCGGCCCGGGGATGCTCGAAGACCGTCTCGACCTCGCCCTCCTCGACGATCTTTCCGTCGTGCATGACGACGACGCGGTCGGCCATTTGCGCCACGACCGCCATGTCATGGGTGACGAACAGGACGGCCATCCGGTTCTCGCGCTTCAGCCGGTCGATCAGGGCGAGGATCTCCGCCTGGATCGTCACGTCCAGCGCTGTCGTCGGTTCGTCGGCGATGAGAAGCCGCGGCTCGCAGGCCATGGCCATCGCGATGACGACGCGTTGACGCATGCCTCCCGATAATTCGTGGGGGTATTGCTGGAGGCGCCGCTCCGGCTCGGGCACGCGAACGCTTCGCAGGAGCTCGAGCGCTCGCGCCCGCGCCCGCGCTTCACCCCGCTTCAGGCCGCGATGCGCCTGAAGGCCGTCGATGAGTTGCCGCTCAATGGTGAAGACCGGATTGAGCGAGGTCATCGGCTCTTGAAAGATCATGCCGATCTCATTGCCGCGGAGCTGGCGCATGAATTCCGGCTTGACCTTGGCGAGGTCGATCGAGTCGCCCTTGCGAGCCGCAAACGTGAGCTTGCCCGACGCGATTTGCCCGCCACCGAACTCGACAAGTCGCATGATGGAAAGGGACGTCACCGACTTGCCCGAGCCGGACTCGCCGACAAGGCAGACTGTCTCGCCCGAATCGATCGAAAACGAGACCCCATCGACCGCGACCACCGCGGCCCCATCCGACCTGAATTCGACCCGCAAGCCTTCGATGGCGACCAGAGGCCGCTGAGTCTGTTCCGGGCTCAAGCGGGCCCGATGCACTGTCGAGGACATCTTTTACCTCGTCCGCGGGTCGAGAATGTCGCGGAGAATGTCGCCCGAGATGTTGAGGCCGAGGACCGTCAGGGCGACTGCCGCGCCGGGCACGAGGCCCGTCCAGGGCGCGATGTCGAGATAATCGCGCGAGGCCTGGATCATAAGCCCCCACGAGGATTGCGGCGGCTGAGTTCCGAGGCCCAGAAAGGAGAGGCCGGCCTCCGCGAGCACGGCGAAGGCGAGACTGATCGTCGCCTGGACGATGATGGGCGGCATGACGTTCGGGAAGACATGTCGCAGGACAAGGCTGAGGTCGGTGGCGCCCGCCGCGCGCGCCGCCTCGACATAGGGCATCTGCACGACGCGGAGCGCTTCGCCGCGAACGATGCGCGCGAGAAAGGGGGTAAAGGCGACGCCTATGGCGATAATGGCGTTGGGGATGCTGGGGCCGAGCATGGCGCTGATGGTGAGCGCCAGAAGCAACACCGGGAAGCTGAGCAGCGTGTCGACGAGGCGCATCAGCACGTTGTCGATGCGGCCGCGGTAGAAGCCGGAAATCATGCCGAGCGGCAGGCCCAGCACGAGGCTCATCAAGACCGCCGCAGCCGCGATTCCGAGCGAGTTGCGCGCGCCGAGCATCACTCGATAGAAAAGATCGCGCCCAAGCTGGTCTGTGCCCAGCCAGTGGAGCGCGGACGGCGGTCGGAGCCGCGCAGTCATCGTCATCCGAGTGCCGTAGTCGGCCGGAATGACGAGCGGCGCGACAATCGCAATGAGAAACATCACGATCACCAGCGCTGCTCCGATGACGCCCTTGGCGGTGAGGAAGCGCTTCATCTTACGTCTATTCGAACCTGATGCGCGGATCGAAATAGAGATAGAGCAGATCGACGGCGAGGTTGGCGAGCATGACCACGGCGGCGATCACGAAGACCGCAGCCTGAATGAGGGGAATGTCGCGGTTCAGCAGCGCCTGGTACGTGAGCCAGCCCATGCCGGTGTAGTTGAACAGCGTCTCGACGACGATGATCGAGCCGAACAGGTAGCCAACCTGAAGGCCGGCCACGGTGATGACCGGGCCAACCGCATTCGCCAGCGCGTATCGCCAGACGATGGTGCGTTCGGCAAGACCCTTGGCGCGTCCGACGCGAATGTACTCCTGTCCCAAAATATTGGTCATGGTGGAGCGCGTCATGCGCGTAAGATGCGCCATGAGCCCGAGGCCGAGCGCGAGCGAGGGGAGAAAGGCGTGGGTCAGCGCCTGGGCGAAATTGACTGAAGGGTCGGCGAAGCCGCTCGAGGGGAACCAGCCGAGCGTCCGCGCGAAAAGGAGGATCAACATGATCCCCCAGAAAAAGTCGGGCAGGCTGACGCCGACCAGCGCCGCGCTGCTGCTTGTCGCGTCCTGCCAGCGATTGCGGTGAGTGGCGGCCCAGACGCCGAGCGGGACAGCACAACTGAGCGCGATCGCCATCGACATGACGACGATGAGCGAGCTCGCCTTGATTTTCTGGATGAGGAGATCGGCGATCGGAACCTTGAAGACGAGCGACCTCCCCCAATCGCCGGTCAGCATGCCCCCGATCCAGCGGCCGTATTGAACGACGAGGGGATCGTTGAGGCCCAGCGTCTTCCTCAGGCCCGCAAGAGCCTCAGGGTTGCTCTGCGTCCCCATGATCATGGTCGCGACGTCGCCCGGGAGAATGCTCGTGACCGCGAAGGTGATGATCGAAATGAGGAACAGCGTGAGAAGGATCGAGAGCAGGCGGTTGAGGATGTAGGTCATGCGTTTATTTCGGAGCCTGACCTCAAAGGAAAACGGCCGGCGCTCTGGGCGCGCCGGCCGTTGCGCCCTCAGGCTTGCAGCCAAACCTTGTGGAATTCGAGGTTGCTGCCGTTCGGATGGACGATGGCGTCCAGGCCGCGGACCGACGGCTGCGCGCCAATCGACCCATTGCGGAACCAAAGGATCACGTCATGATCCTGGTCGTAGATCCGCTGCTGGACTTGCTTGTAGATGTCGGCTCGCGCTGTCGGGTCGATGGTCACGCGCGCCTTCTGCAGGAGATCGTCGAGCTCCGGATCCTTGATGTGGCGGTAGTTGAACGCGCCGGTCGAATGCCAAAGGCTGTAGTAGAGGAAATCCGGCTCCCATAGGGTGAAGAAGTTCATCATGGAGATCTGGAAGTCCTTGTTGACCCAGACCTGGCTCAGCCAGTCGGCCCAGGTCAGCTGCTCGATCCTCATGTTGATGCCGGCCTGCTTGAACCATTCGAGCATGATCTGGGCCGACTCGACGTGGTAGGGATAGTTGGTCGTCGCCTTGAAGACGAGGTCGAGCTTGCCGGGGCCATAGCCCGCCTCCGCAAGGAGCTGCTTCGCCTTCTCGATGTCCTGCGGACGGTTCTTGAGCGCCGCGTTGTAGGACGACGAGGTCGGGTAGCTCGGCGAGGCGGTGATTTGCCCCTCGCCCCACAGCGCCCCCTGCAGAAGGCCCTCCTTGTCGATGAGGAGGTCGATCGCCAGCCGCACGCGCTGGTCCTTGAACGGTTCGAAGTCGTGGTTGAGGTTGACGAAGTCCCAGTTGAGCGGGAACCAGGTTATGACCTGAAGTTTCGGATCGGCCTTGACCTCCTTTATGCGGTCAGCGGGAATGTCGTTGATCATGTGCATCTCGCCGGTCTGAAGGCCGGTCAAGCGCACCGTCGGCTCGGTCACTTCCCGCGCGATGACCTTGTCGAGATAGGCGGGACCGTCCCAGTAGTCGTCGAAGCGAACGAGCTCGACTTCGTGCCCGAACTCGCGGCGGACAAACTTGAACGGGCCCGCGCCGATTGGCGTCTTCCCCTGCACGTCTCCCGAGCCTTGCGGCATGATCGCCCCGGCGCCGTTCTCAGCGAGGCGGCTCAGGAACGGCGCGTTGACGCGGTTCATCTTGACGACCATGGTGAGGTCGTCAGGCGTCTCGATGGCGGCGACGTCGTTGAACACCTCGAAATTGACCGCGCCCGTCTTTTTGTCGTGGCAACGGTCGAAGGAATATTTGACGTCAGCCGAGGTCATCGTCTTGCCGTTGTGAAACTTGACGTCCGGGCGAAGGTGGAAGGTGTATGTGAGCAGGTCGGGGCTCTGCTCGAAGCTCTTGGCGAGGCTTGGGATGACCGTGAAATTCTTGTCCACGGTGACGATGGAGTTATGGACGTTCTGCAAAACGCGCAGCGTCGAGGCGGTGCCCGTCTGATGAATGTCGAGGTTCTGGGTGGTTTCGGAATGGCCCCAGATCAGCGTGCCTCCTTTGGTCGGCGCGTCGGCCGCGGACGCCGGGCGGGAGCGGAAGCCGCCGAACGTGGCGGCGCCGATCAGCGTGGCGCTCGATGTCAGGAATTCCCTACGTTTCATAGCGCGTCTCCTCCTCGCGAAAATAACGTTCAGCTTCACTTTTCGGTTGTCATTGAGCGCCGTCGGTGTTTGCGCGGAACTCTATGATGGAAGACTCGGTCGGACGGCCGCGACGCCGAGCTCACGCTCGAGCGCCATGCCGAGATTGAGGATCGCTCCCTCTTCGAACAGCCGCCCCCAAAGAGAGACGCCTTGGGGAACTCTGAAGGTTCGGCCCGCCGCGTCCGGCTCGCCAATCGTCAGCTTGCCGGAACCCAGGGAGGCTGCGCCACGCGTCGCGAGGTCGAGAAAGCCCGCGCGCAGATGGAGGCAAGGATGGCCGGTGAAATTGCTCGCGATCAGCATCGGCCCGGTCATGAAGGGACCGATCACGGCGTCGACCTTGGCGAACAGCTCATCCAGGGCGAGCATGACCTGGTAGCGCAGCCGGTCGAGCTGGACATGATCGACGGCGGACAGGAAGCGCGCCTTGCGAAAAGTGTTGGGCCAGGCGCCGTCGTCCTGCCACTTGAGCGTGTCGTCGAGATTGGACAGCGTCAACTCTTCGAACGCCGCCGCCGCCTCGGCGTAGACGACGTTCATGAGCGCCTCGTAGGGAAGCGGCGGAAGCGAAACCTCGACGACGTCGACGCCGAGACGCCGCGCCGCCGCCAACGCGGCATGGTCGATGTCGTTGGCGCCTTCGCCGAAGGCTTCGGGCAGGTAGCCAAGCTTGACACCTGAAATATCGGCCTCGGCGTCGAACGAGAACGGGGCCTCGATGGAGAAGCGGTCAGCGGCGTCCGCGCCGTTGATCGCCGCCAGCACGATTGCTGTATCTTCGACGAAACGGCAAATTGCCCCCACTTTGTCGAGCGACCAGCAGAGCGCCATTCCGCCGGCCCGCGACACCCCGCCCGAAGGTGGGCCGAAGCCCGGTTGCGCCGCAGCGCTGGCATGGCGACGTGATCGACCCGAGCGTCTCGGTGCCGATCGAAAAGGCGCAGAGCCCGGCGGCGGTGGCCGAGGCGGATCCGGCGCTCGAGCCGCTCGAGCCTTCATTGAGGTTCCAGGGATTGCGCGTCCGGCCGCCGTACCAGATGTCGTTATAGGCGAGCGCGCCGACCGTCGTCTTGCCGAGAAGCACGGCGCCCGCCGCGCGCAGCTTGCGCACGATGGTCGCATCGGCGTCGGGGACGCGGTCCCGGTACGGTTCGGCGCCCCAGGCGGTCGTGATCCCCTTGCTGTCGAACAGGTCCTTCAGTCCATAAGGAATGCCGTGCAGCGGGCCCAGATTGACGCCTCCGCGCAGCAAAGCGTCCGCCGCGTCCGCCTCGGCCAGCCGCGCGCTTGGCCGTTACTGTTGCGAAACACTCGAGCTTGGGTCCCAATGCGTCGATGCGGGAAAGATAAATCTCCGTCAGCCGGCGGCTGGTCAGAGCGCCGGAGCCGATCCAACCCGCAAGCTCTCCGAGCGAGGCGAACGCGATGTCCGCCTCGTCTTGCGGCAGGGGTCGGGGCGCGGGACGCAAAAGCCGCGGCGGCCCCTCCGGCGCCGGCATCCGGAAGTTCGGCAGCCGGGGATCGAAGCGGCTCGCCATCGGCATCGAATTGTCGAGAGCGGAACTTGCGCCGCGCGATCGCGGAGCTGATCTGCCCTTGGAGATTCCCCACCATCTGCTCGCGCTCGGCAGCGGTGTAGGCGACGCCCATGACGCGTTCCGCGCCTTCGATATCGAGAATGGAAACCACTTCGCCTTCCTTCGATTCCGAGGCGCCGCCCTCTTGCCGAAAGGGAGTGCAACCACGGAAGGTTAGAGCAACGGACTCCGTAGTCAATGGAGACGGGAGGGCGTTGCGAGAGCGGTTGGCAATTCGCTGGCTGCGCGACAAGGTTTCGGCCATCCTAGGCTAAGTCATGAAAATGGTTGGTCAACAGCCCGCCGTGATATAGTTGTGATATAGTCGCGGCCACTCTCCGCATTGTCGGCCACGCGGTCAGGTCCGGATTCCGCTCGTTCCCGAGGCGACCCCAGCAGGGGCGCTCTCCGCAACCTTCCTGCCGTTCGGCCAACCCTGCGATCCGTCCTCGCCAACAGCTCGCTCGCGGGACCAAATCGGGTCTACGGTGTCGATCAAGAAGCCGCGACCGCGCTATGCCGCGAGAGCGCCACAGCGCCCCTTAACGGGACGTCGCGCTGAGGCGACAACGCCCCCGGCTGCCGAAACCTGCATCTACGCCGGAACCAGCGCTTCCCCAACCTTCGCACGTCGGGCGGGGATCGTTCAAAAACCTCATGGCGGACAGGCGAGGAATCAGTCGTTTCGGGGACAACCGACCCCTCGCCAGCCCTCCACGCTCCCCTGCGCGCGGCCTGCACCCCCGATCGCACACCGCGCGACTCCGGCCAAGCTGCTGTCCAATCGACTCCATCATCGTGCGCCGTGCCTTGCCTCCATGGCCGCTGCAAGACAATGCGTCGGGCGCGACGCGAGGCCACCGCTGTTGCGCGGGCGACTAGGTTCTTGCGCAGAGACTGACCAAGAATTTTTTTCGGCTGGTTCGCCATTGGCCAGGCGAGCGCGGGCTACTTCGCCCTCAAGAGAAATGCCGCCGCGCGTTGCGTAGGGTTTCGGACGGAGACTCCCCGTACTTCTTGCGGTACTTGCCTGAAAAATCGCCCAGATCCCCGAAGCCGCAATCATACGCGACCGCTGACACCGACGTCGGGCGATCAGGCAAATCAGGCGCTGACGCGCGCTCTCAAGTCGGCATTCGAGGAGCCACTCTCGAGGAGAACTGCCGAAAACCCGACGAAAGTTCTCTTGCAACGTTCGCATGGGAAGACCCATGTCACTGGCCAGCTTGGACAGTCTTATCGGCTCCGCCGCGTGTTCCTTGATGAAATCCCGGGCGAACCGAATCGCCGCAGAGCCGCATGCAGAGATTGGTCGACCGGAGGCTTCAAAAATACACGGAAACAGCGCCGCGGCCGCGAGGTTGGTCAGCGAGTCTTCGTAGCCCTTGGCCACAAGCGACCCCAATCCCGCCGAATTGAGAGCGGTCACCTCCGAGATGGCTGTTTTCAGCGTTCTGGCAAGGGATTCTCCAACCGGCGCGCACAGGTCGACCCGATCGGCCATTTGCGAAACCGGCGAGCCGGACAGGGATCCATCTGTGAGTTGCTCTGCGCGCTCGATCAGCGCCTCGATCGGCGCATGAAGCACTATGGCGGCGCCCTCCTGGAATTTCGCCTGCAGCATTTCGAACGGACGCCCTACTGCCGCCGGATCGCGTGCGCTGACCTCATACGAGCGATTTCCGCTTCGATGCTTCATCATTCCCGCAATCGGGATCGAAATATTGGCCAGGTTCTCCATGGGTCGGGTCAAGCTCCAGCCCCTGACCCGAACCGTGCTGAGGACCAAGCAGCCTAGTTTGGCCGCAGTTAGGGACATCGAAAACGCGTCGGGTTTGCCGAAGCAGTCGATCCTTGTCGTTGCGCCAGTTATCGACGTGAGGCGCTCTGAAACGACCTCGATGTCCCGTGACACGAACGTGGTGACGGCGCCAGACCCACTCTGTCGGTTCCGACACATATTCGGATCCACTGATCGCTCCGCGCTGATTGACGCAGACTGAATCGCCGCTTCGGCGTCTTGCGAGCGGCTCTGTTAACCTACGATAATCAATTATTCCGTCCAAGCTAAAAATTGCGACGCTGAGCTTTTAGGTCCGAAATAGCCAGCGAAAGCAACTCCCATCAAACGCACTCGAAATCGGCAGTCTGCGTTCTCCTCGGTGGATTTGCTTGTCGGTGCGAGGTCGGCGAAAAGCGCGCTCTGGCGGGTATGCCGGCGCGACCACGCGACACCGAAATACGCCTCGATGAATTCAATTCTTTGGCGGGACGCCGCGCGCCCATTGGCGCGCGAGTCGGCTTTCCGCGCGCAGAAGGAACATGGAGTAAAACTGGATCCCGGAATGGGCGGTGGAACGATGGCCCGTAGTCGCGAGGGACTGAGACGCGTCGTTCCGAGTTCTTCCATTACGCCACTGACAGATGCTCCGGCTTCAGGGGCCCGGCCGAAAGCAGAATCCGTTTCGCCGACTCTTTGGCGAGCGATTCCGGAAAGAGGTTGTTGACAAATAGAGACGATAGTCCGTGGACCAGACCCCAAGCGGCGATGGTCGCTACTTTCGCCTGGTCAGGCCGCTCCGCAGAACTGACGGCAACGCGCTCGACAACCTCGAATGCAGCAGCCGCCGCCTCATTGAGCGCCGGATGTCTGGCCCGCTCTTTAAGTATCGGGCCAAACATCAAACGAAAGAGGCCTCGCTCGTGCATCGCGAAATTGATGTAGGCGAGACCTAATCCGATAAACGGGTCAGGCCCATTGGCGGCAGCCTCCATATGAGCCGAAAGTTCCTGGAATCCTTCCGCTGCGACCGAGGCAAGAAGGTCCTCCTTACTCGAGAAGTGCCGGTAGGCCGCTGTCGCAGACACGCCAACGCGGCGCGCAGCTTCGCGTAACCCGACCGCCTCCAAACCAGGTTCATCGAGAATTGCTCGAGCCGTAGCGCGCAACGCGTTTGGCAAATCGCCATGCCTGTAAGAACGTGACCGAAAAGTGCTCATTGATCACCGCTTCCATCTTCAGCCCAATCAGAAACACGAACTCGTCTTCCTTCAGATCGAGAGGGGGACAGGAGTTCATTCGGAGAGGTCTTCCACCGCGCCGTAACAAACTCAGCAAAAGATCTCACATAGCTTCGAGAGTTTTTGCGACTTTCATCGCTCAGTGAAGCGGTAGGCCTCGAACCCTCCAAAACTTTCTCACCCTGCCCGAGTTATGGCTCGGACGCCAAACCCGCGGCTACGTCTATTGCGCAGACACAATGGTTCTTGCGCAAAGGCGGAGCCAAAAAATTGCTCCATCGGCTCGTTCTGGAATGTCGATCGACATTTAAGATCAAGGCACGCCGTCGGGTTCGGTCTAACAATTTTTGACAGGGCCAGGGCGGAGCACATGCTTACGACTCCAGGCGTCCGTCCGCGTTTTGGCGCTTCTGGCCCGTCGTAGAACCGAACTTGAACGGCATGAATGGGTCGCAGACGCTCGTCTTCAGCCCCGCCGTCCAGGCTTCGCATCACGATGGCCTTCGCAGGGTTCAGGACTTTAGCGCATCGAAAGGGAAGACCTTCGCAGAGATACTTCCGTTCGAGGCGGATATGTTGCTAGTTCAGTACAAAATGGATAGTCACGACAGTGCAAACGTTAACGCGAAGTCCCTCGTGACGCCCTTTTGCGGCAAACGCGAAGTATTTAATGATCCCCGCGGACGCAGTCTTGCGCGAGACACTCTTCTACTGCCGGAGTAGGCGTCATTTTCTCCTCCAAACTTTAGTCCGCGTGGGAAAGCGCGACGAAAGCTCAAGGCAGCGCAATATTTCGCGGTGGATATTTGTACTCACCTCCTTAACTTGCTACCGAGTGATCGCGTTGCTTGTAAATATTTCCCCGCCCCACGCAATCAGGGAGCGTCCAAAGATCATCCTGAAGTGAACATATTTTCACCCTAAATAACAAACAGTCAACCTCTTTTTGGGCTTCTTAACTTATGTTCGCTGTGTGAACTTTTTTGAGCTGGTTAGACCCCCGTTCAACAAGTCGGAGTGATAAAATGTGTTCATCGGCGGCGCAAAAGCGGGGGAGGCCAAGTGGGCGGGCTGGTCGGATCGTGAGGCTTTCGCGTTGGGCCCCGGCGGCATCGTCAACTTCGCATAAGATTTCGGAAAAACCTGTTTCCGTTAGCCTTATGGACAGCTTGGGACCGACCTCAAACCACCCCGCTACAGATCCATACTGAATGCCCGTGAGTAGTTGACGTGTCGTCCATCCCTCTCGCTCCGACAGCGCTGCGATTACGTCAGATGGGAGTCCATAGCCTGGTTGGGATCGTTGCTGCTTGAACACATCGAGTATTGTCAATGCGACTTCTCGCCTGCGCGCCATCTGTCAATCCCAGAAAGAGGAGTTGTGCCGAGAATACCAGCCACCAAAAACGGCGAGTCACCCCAGCGTCAGGCGCGCCGACTGTGTACAGTGCCTACAATTGACGAAGCGTCAACCTGCAAATCTGTTGGGAAATGATCGCGAACGCACTGGTTGCCTCAGCTACATAATTCCAGCCTGAATGCCAGAACGGGGGGCATAGGGCCGGTGCTACGCCGACGCCGGTGTCCCCGGAAAACGCTCGGCGGGAGGGCCGGGGTTTTACGCCCTTAACTCGGCGTCGCAACCGCACTTCGCCATCATATGAACGGACGCTCGCTTTTTGGAGGCCCAAAGCATTCGATTGATTGGTCTCAAAAAGCAGTCGACCGCCGCGTCAGCAATGCTTCACCCTTGTTTCCCGTGTAGCCCAAGGCGGCGGCGGCGCCCCCTATTTCTGCTTCTTCCAACGGGCGCTCTCTGCCCACGCTTCTCCTCAGCAGCCCTGAGCTTCATCTAGGCGAAATCGTCCCCAATTGATTCGGGGAACACGGTCCGCACCCACGCGCTCAGCAGCGCAGAGACTATCGGAAAGAACCAGTAGCTCCACCCATGCAGCAGCATTATTCACCTCAATTCCTATTGGTCGTAACAGCTCAGGGAGCCCGCCATGTCGAGACCTCAGACCCAGAATCATCACCGGCAGCTCGTGAAACCGATTGTAGTGGCTGGTGCTTCGCGGCGTCAACAATATTAGCTCTTATGGCGTTAGCTATTGGTATATGGTAGGCTTCCTCGCAGGTTCCGAGGAGGCATGCATGGACGTCGCGGATTTCGCGGAATGGGTGGCTGGAACAGCGAGGCTGACGTCATCGCAGCGGCGGGAGGCGTTCCGGTCGCTGGCCTTGGCCGAGGCGATGGCCAGCCTTGATGACGAGGCGTTCGAATATTGGGGCTGCGCCATTGAGGCGGCGGTCACGGATCGGAACTCCACGATCATGCCGGAGTTGGAGGGCTCAGTGGAGCCCCCTGCACCGCCAAACCCAAGCCGTTCCCGGTTGGGTTCCGTGGCTGAAGTCGGCCACCGTCGGGTCGTCGGCATGGGGTGTCCACACTGCGCAAATCGGGACGTGATTTTGTGGGGCAAGGCGAATGGATTGCCCCGGTATCGCTGCCGCGGCTGCGGCCGCACATTCAATGGCTTGACCAAGACGCCGTTGGCGAGATTGCGCAAGAGAGAAAAGTGGCGGGAGCAGGCCCAATCCATGATCGATGGAGTAACCACCTCGAAAGCTGCGGAACGCTGCGAAGTCGACTATAAAACAGCATTTCGATGGAGGCATCGATTTCTTGAGTCTCTATCGTCCGACAAACCCAAGACCCTGTCTGGAATTGTGGAAGGGGATGAGACGTTTATTCTGGAGTTATTCAAGGGGAAACGATCTGATCTTCCTCGCAAGGCACGCAAGAGGGGCGGCAAGGCGGCAAAGCGCGGCTTGTCCGCCGAACAGATCCCGGTGATCGTTGCGCGAGACCGCGCTGGCGCCACCATTGACGCCGTCCTGCCCAAGCTCGACCGGGCGTCCATCACAGGAGCATTGGGCGGCGTTGTCACTCCCGCCAACCAGTTCTGCTGCGACGGCGGCAGGGCCATCGTCGCCTTCGCCAAGAAAGCGGGCATTCCGCATCACGTCTTGCCCGCTCCAGGAAAGCCGAGCCCGGACGCCCCCGACCTCCACATCAATAATGTCAATGCCTACCATGGCCGGCTCAAAGAATGGATGCGCCGCTTCCATGGCGTCGCGACCAAGAATTTGCCGAACTATCTCGGCTGGCGCAGAGCGCTCGAAGCGCTCGGGCCGCAGGTCAAACCGGAGGACTGGATCCTCGGCGCCGCTGGCTTGGGGCCTTACCAACGGCTAACGCCATAAGAGCGACAATATTTCACTACGTAAAAATACGTAATGGGCCTGAGGGCCATACGCGCGCCAGGCGAAAAACCTACAGCGAACTCGAAGGCTCGTCTGAGCCTTGATTTGCGCACCGACCGCGACTGTCCGCAAAATGCAGCCCTTCCCGCAAAGGGTGTTCGGACGTCAAAATTCATCGGAATTTTGGGTCGGGGATTTCGATTTTGGGGTCGAACTGACGCTTTGGTAAGGTCGCCGACAGCTATCTCCTGGCGCTTGCGGCTTCCAGAGGCGGCAAGCTGACGACCCTGGACCGCCGCCTCTCCCTCGTCGCCGTCCAGAAGAGCGCACAGAGCTTGCACTTGAGCCGACTTATTTAAACAACATTCATATGTTATTATTCTCACGCCTCCTCGGGGGCTCTGGGGACGCAAAATGCGAGGCGACGCTAAACCGGGTCGCAAGCCTTTGAAAAACAAGGGGCGCGACGCTAAAGCGGCGCTAAACGGCGATAAACCACCACCCGGCCCTAGTTCAGCACGCGGGCGCCGTGGGGCGAGTTGAGCGAGAAGGCCGGAATGGCGACGTCGAAACTTTCCCCGTCCTCGCCGACCATCCGGTACTCCCCGACCATGACGCCGCTCGGCGTGCCGAGCGGGCAGCCGGACGCGTAGCGAAAGGCTTCGCCCGGCAGGATGGTCGGCTGTTCCCCGACCACCCCGGGGCCGCGCACCTCCTGCTGGCGGCCGTCCGCGTCGGTGATGCGCCAGTGGCGCTCGAGCAGCGTCACTGGCTTGTCGCCGAGATTGGCGATCTCGACGTCGTATCTCCAGAAGTAGCGGCCGGCGTCGGGGTTGGAGCGGTCCGGCTCGAAGGTCGGCTCGACGGTGACTTTGACCTGGTGCGTGACGGCCCTGTACATGGGCTGGGCATTTTAGCGCGGAGCGGCGGCGCGCGCACCGTCTTTCTCGCCCATGTCCGCCGGAACCGGGATGAGGAGGCCCTTGGCGATGAGCGCAGACCGTCTCGCGATGGCCAAGACGCTTCTGGCGCGGCTCATCGCCTTCGACAGCGTCAGCGACCGATCGAACCTTCCGCTCGTCGACTTCGTCGAGGACCACCTCGCGGCGTACGGCGTCGCGGCCCGCCTGGCGCCGAGCGCGGCAGGCGACAAGGCGGCGCTCCTCGCCACGATCGGACCGCGGGTCGACGGCGGCGTCGTCCTGTCGGGCCATACCGACGTCGTGCCGGTCGACGGCCAGGTCTGGTCGGGCCGGCCCTTCGCAATGCGCGAGGCGGCGGGGCGGCTTTACGGCCGCGGCGCATGCGACATGAAGGGCTTCGACGCCTGCGTCCTGGCGACGGTCCCGGCGTTCCAGGCGGCGGGTCTCAAGCGCCCGATCCACATCGCGCTGAGCTACGACGAGGAAACCACCTGCCTGGGCTCGAGGGACCTGATCGGCTGGTTCGGGCGGGATGAGCCGCGACCGGGCGCAGTCGTCGTGGGAGAGCCGACGATGATGGCGGTCGCCGACGCGCACAAGAGCGTGGCGACGCTGCGCACGCGGGTGACCGGACATGAGGCCCACTCCGCTCTGCCGATGCTCGGCGCCAACGCCATCGCCGCCGCGGCGGACATCGTCAGCGAAATCGGCCGCCTTGCGCGGGAATACGAGAGCGGTCCGCTCGATCCGCGCTTCACCCCGCCCTATTCGACCCTCCACGTCGGAGAAATCCATGGCGGAACGGCGCGCAACATCCTCGCCCGCGAATGCGCCTTCCACTGGGAGTTCCGCGGCCTGCCGGGGACGCCCACCGCGTCTGCGCTGGCGAAGGTCCAGGCCTTCGTCGACGCCGTAGCGCTGCCTCGGCTGACCCGGTTCGTCAGCGGTCCGACCATCGCGACCGAAGTCGAGGTCGACGCGCCGCCGCTCGCCGCCGAGCCCGGATCGGCGGCGGAGACGCTGGCACTCAAGCTCACGCGGTCAAACCGGACCGTCGCGGTCTCCTTCGCCACCGAATCCGGGCATTTCCAGGCGGTCGGCCTGCCGACGATCGTCTGCGGGCCCGGCTCGATCGAACAGGCGCACAAACCCGACGAATTCGTGGAGGAGGCCCAGCTTGCGGCGTGCCTGGCGTTCCTCGACAATCTCGCGGGAGAACTTTCGCGTTAAGCGGCCGCCGCCTCCCTCAGTGGTTCAACACCGGGACGACCTTGGGGTAGCTGAGATCGTAGGTCTTGTTGAGCAGCGGATCGAGCTTGGTCCCTTCGGATGCGTCATAAATCCGCCGCTGAGCAGACGCGGTCGGCGGCTGCGCCGGACTTGCTGCAGCGACTTCCGCATTTTGGCCGGCCGGCGGCGCTGGCGTTCCGTATTTCGCCTCGCGCGCTTGCTGGTCGGCCAGCATGGCTGGCGGCAGCGGAACGGAAGCGACGGGACCGGCGTCGCTCGGCCCTGTGTCAGCGAACGCGTCGCCCTCGGCCGGAGCGTCGTTCACTCCTTCCACGACGGCGCCGAGATCCTCGATCGACTTGCCGCCCTCGGCCGAGGATGAGAGCGACGCCAGGGCCGAATCGACAGCGTTCCGGCTTGCGCCGATCTTGGCGAGGCGGAGGAGAACAACGGCGGAAGCCGCGCGCGAGGCCGTCGGGGCGGTAAGGAGGCCGTACGAGGCGGGGTCGGCGGGTTCGAGGGCTCCATGGATGGCGCCGGCGGGCGGGGCCACGTCCGGGGCGAGGCGGTCCTTGGCGTCCTTCTCGATCTGCCGCCAACGCGCGACATTCTTCAGGTGCTGCTCGAACGACTCGGCGAAGACGTGGCCTCCGGTTCCGTCAGCCACGAAATAGAGGTCCTTGCCGCGGACGGGGTTGGCGACCGCCTCGAGCGCAGCCTTGCCGGGATTGGAGATGGGCCCCGGCGGAAGGCCGTCGATGAGATACGTGTTGTAAGCGGTGGGCTGATTGACTTCCGCCTTCGTGATAGAGTGCCCGAGGGTGCCCTTGCCGAAGACGAGCCCGTAAACGATCGTCGGATCGGACTCGAGCCGCATATGCCTCTGCAATCGGTTGAGGAAGACGCCGGCCACGCGCGGCCGTTCGTCGGCCTTGCCGGTTTCCTTTTCGACGATCGAGGCGAGGGTGACCATTTCGAACGGCGACCTGATGGGAAGATCCGGCGCGCGACTCTTCCAGATTTGATCGACAGTCTTGGTTTGCTCCTTCGCCATCTGGGTCAGGAGGAACTGCCGGGTGACGCCCCGTTCGAACTTGTAGGTGTCCGGCATTAGCGAGCCCTCGCGCGGAATTCTCCTTGATGTCGCCGGTGAGAACGTCGTCGTCGCGAAGCCGCTGAACGACCTGCTCGCTGGTCAGACCCTCGGGGAGGGTGAGCTTGTGCAGCACCACGCGATGGCCGGCCAGCAGGCTCTCGATGTCGTTCATGCTGACGCCGGCCTTGAACTCGTATTCGCCGCGCTTTAGCACGCTTCGATTGCCGTCGAGCAAAGTCAGCAGGCTGAACCGGGTCGCGCTGTCGATCACCCCGGCGCGTTCGAGCTGTTCGGCGATGCTGCCGCCGTCGTCTTCCCGCACGATATTGACGATCTTGTCTGCGGTCAGCGGGCCGGGCTTTCTCGCCTCCATCATCAGCCAGGCGACGGCTCCGATCGCCAGGAAGGCGCCGACGAGGACGAAAGTCAGAAACCCGCTCACGGTCGAAAGGGTCGAGCGACGCGGGGGCTTTGGCTCCTTTCCGAGCGGCGACGGGGCGCTCGGTTCGGAAGACGGCTTGCGGGCGCGGCCGAAAAGGCTCGCGCGCGGTCGAGGGTCCTTTCCGCTCGATTGTCCGCTCATATTGTCGCCGGCCTCCCGACTGATGCCGTCACGTCGCCCGCTTCAGGCCCGCGCTCGATGCGATTTGCTCCCGGGCGCGGGAACGAACTCTACATGACCTTGCAATCTGACAAAACGACGATTTGCCGGGCATTCCTCATGTCATGGCGCGGAAGATGAGCGACGCATTCGTTCCGCCAAATCCAAACGAGTTGGAGAGCGTCGCGCGGATCGGCCGCGCGCGCGAGACATGGGGCGCGAGGTCGATCGGCGTTTCGACGGAAGGATTGTCGAGATTGAGGGTCGGGGGGGCGATCTGATCACGAATTGCGAGAATTGAAAATATCGCCTCAACCGCTCCCGCCGCTCCGAGCAGATGGCCGATCGACGACTTAGTCGAGGACATCGTCGTCTTTTCGGCAGAGTTGCCGAGCAGCCGCTCGACCGCCCGCAGTTCGATTTCGTCTCCGACCGGCGTGGAGGTGCCATGAGCGTTGACGTAGTCGATTTCGTCCACCGACATGCCGGCTCGTTTGACGGCGGCGCTCATTGAGCGGAAGGCGCCGTCGCCGTCCGGTGCAGGCGAAGTTATATGGTAGGCGTCGCCCGACAAGCCGTAGCCGACGAGCTCGGCGTAGATGTGAGCGCCCCGAGCTCTTGCGTGCTCGAGTTCCTCCAGCACGACGCAGCCCGCGCCTTCGCCCATGACAAAGCCGTCGCGATCGCGGTCATAGGGGCGCGAGGCCTTCTTCGGTCTGTCGTTGAAGCCGGTCGACAGCGCGCGACACGCTGCAAAGCCGGCAAGCGAAAGCCGGTTCACGGCGGACTCGGCGCCGCCCGCCACCATCACATTGGCGTCGCCAAGCGCAATGAGCCTCCCGGCGTCCCCGATCGCATGCGCGCCGGTCGAACACGCAGTGACCACCGAGTGATTTGGACCTTTCAGACCGTGCGCGATGGAGACCTGACCGCTCACCAGATTGATCAGTCTTCCCGGAATGAAGAAGGGAGAAATGCGCCGCGGGCCCTTCTCATGCAAGGTGATCGAGGCGTCATAAATTCCCCCCAGGCCCCCGATCCCCGATCCGATCAAGACGCCCGTCTCGTTCTGCTCCTCATAGGATTTCGGTGCCCAGTTGGCGTCTCGTAGCGCCTGGGTCGCCGCGCTCATGCCATAAGCGATAAAGTCGTCGACGCGGCGCTGTTCCTTGGGGTCCATCCAGTCGTCGGGATCGAAGGGGTCGGGCCCGTCGCCGCGGGGGACTTGCGCCGCGATCTGGCAAGGGAGATCTGAAACGTCGAAGTTCTCGACGCGAGCGGCGGCGGAGTCGCCCGCGACCAGGCGACGCCAGCTCGCCTCAACTTCGCAGGCGAGCGAGTCACCATCCCAAGGCCGGTGATGACGACCCGTCTCATTCGATCCGTCCCGGGTTGCAATCGCGCCTGGATTTTAACACTGCGCTCCGTTCCTATCTCGCAACCGCTCTAACGCGACAAAGGCCGGACGAAACGCCGGCCCTTGCGTGCTCGAAGGCGATGCGGCTTAGCGGGGTGCGGCGACAAGTTCCTCGGCAGGGACGCCTGGTCACTTGTTCGCGGACGCCTTCTCCAGGAATTTGATCGCGTCGCCCACGGTAACGATCGTTTCTGCCTGATCATCAGGGATCTCGACGCCGAATTCCTCCTCGAAGGCCATGACAAGTTCAACCGTGTCGAGCGAGTTTGCGCCGAGATCATCTATGAAATTGGCGCTGTCGACGACTTTATCCGCCTCCACCCCCAGATGCTCCACGACGATCTTTTTGACCCGCTCTGCAACATCGCTCATCTCTATTTCCTTTATGCGTCGGGCCCTGGCCCGCATTGTAAATTCCCCGTATCCCCCATGTAACCCCGTTCGGGATTCAAACCTTTCAGCGGTCCGCTCCCACGCAACGCGGCTCGAATCTCGTCCGGATTTCGATAACGCCGACGCTCGCTGTTCCTGCCGAGCCCTGCCTCACCCCAGCAACGAACGCGGTCGATAGCATATCTTCTTGCCCAATGCGAGAGGGCCGAGCACTGCTTTCCCGCCGCTTGCCGCCTATCGGTAAGCCTCTCAAATCATTGTCATTCCACCATTGATGTGCAACGTCTGACCGGTGATGTACGACGCCTCGGAACTCGCCAAATAGACAGCGGCGAAGCCGATGTCGGACGCTACGCCGAGCCGTCCCATAGGCACGGAGGCGAGGATCAATTCGCGCTGCTTGTCGTTCAGCGCGTCAGTCATCGGGCTGGCGATAAAGCCAGGCGCTATGCAATTGACGGTAATTCCGCGGGAGGCGACCTCCGCTGCGAGCGCCTTCGACAGTCCAATCAGTCCGGCCTTGGCGGCCGCATAATTGCATTGACCGGGGTTGCCCTTGACCCCCACGATCGAACTGACATTGATGATCCTGCCGTAGCGACGCTTCAACATGCCCTTCAGCGCCGCACGCGACAGGCGGAATGCCGCAGTCAGATCAATCGCCAGGACGGAGTCCCATTCCGCGTCTTTCATCCGCATGAGGAGGTTGTCGCGCGTCACCCCCGCATTGTTCACGAGGATGTCCACGGATCCGAGTGCGGCTTCGGCGGCTGGAACGAGCGCTTCGATCGATTCCGTGTGCAAAAGGTCGCAGGGCGCCACGTGCGCTCGGCTTTTCAAGTCGGAGGCGAGAGCCTCAAGCGCATCACGCCGGGTGCCGGAGAGGGCAAGCGTTGCGCCCGCGGCGTGAAGCGCGCGAGCTATCGCGCCTCCCAAGCCTCCTGAGGCTCCCGTGATCAGGGCGGTCTTGCCTGTTAGATCAAACACGGTCCGGCCCTCGCCCTTATTGATGATTTGCTGCAAGGCGGAACGCCGCCACATCGGCAGGGGTGCCGACGCTGAGGACGGCCGCCCCCTCCGCAATTCGCTTGATCAGGCCGGCCAGCACCTTGCCGGTTCCCACCTCGACGAAGCGCGTGACGCCCTGCGCCCTCATGTAGGCGACGCTCTCGCGCCAACGCACCGTCCCGGTAACTTGCGCCGCCAGCCCTGATCGAATGGCCTCGGGATCATCGAGTGCGGAAGCCTCGACATTGGCGACGAGAGGAGGCTTCGGCGGGCGGATCGTGACATGCTGCAACGCCGCCTCCATCGCGAGCGCCGCGGGGCGCATGAGTGCACAGTGGAAGGGCGCGGACACGGGCAGAGGGAGAGCGCGCTTGGCGCCGGCCAGTTGGGCGAGCTCCATTGCCCGTTCGACCGCGTCTCTTGTCCCCGAGATGACCACCTGTCCGCCGCCGTTGTCGTTTGCGGCTTGGCAGACTGCGCCGGTCAAATAAAGATCGCTGGCGGCCTGCGTCGCAATTTTTGTGACCACGCCGAAATCGAGACCGAGGATCGCCGACATCGCGCCCTCACCGACGGGAACTGCCGACTGCATCGCTTCGCCGCGCAGACGCAACAGGCGGGCGGCGTCCTCGAGCGTCAGCGAGCCCGCCGCGCACAAAGCGGAATATTCCCCCAGCGAATGGCCGGCTACAAAATCCACGTCTTCGCGAACATTAAGGCCGGCTTCGGTTTCCAGCACCTTCAGCGACGCGATGCTTGACGCCATCAGAGCGGGCTGGGCGTTCGCCGTCAGCGTCAGCTCAGAGTCGGGACCCTCGAACATAATCTTGGAGAGATGTTGCGAAAGCGCAGCGTCAACGCGGTCGAAGATCTCACGTGCGATCGGAAACGCGTCGGCGAGCAACTTGCCCATCCCGACCGTTTGCGACCCCTGACCTGGAAACACCAAGGCCGTCTTCATAAAGACCCCCTTTGCCGCGCGCGGAAAGACACAGCTTGGCTCGCGCTGTCAAGGGAAGCCGCCGTTCACCGCGCCCACTGCGTTCCTTCAACGTTTTCGACGCTTCGACAACGCACGCCTCGCACCACCAGTTGGCATCATCCTGGCCAAGCTCGACCCGGCAGCGTTCCAGCGCTGTTTTGTGGCGTGGGCGGCGGCGCTCACGAAGACGGCGGCCGAAGTGATCGCCATCGACGGCAAGACGGTGCGGCGCTCCTACCAGAAGAAGGGGCCGAAGAGCCGATCCATGTCGTCTCGGCCTTCGCCGCGCGCCAGCGCATGGTGCTCGGACAGATGAGGGTCGGCGACAAGTCGAACAAGTCGTCGCCATTCCGGCGCTGCTCGAGCTGTTGGCCATCGAAGGCGCGGTGGTGACCATCGACGCTGCGGGTTGCCAACGCAAAATCGCGCAGACAATCATCGACAAGAAGGCCGATTACATCCTCGCGTTGAAGGGCAACCAGGGCACGCTGCGCGACGATGTCGAGTTGTTCGCAAAGGAGCAGAAGGCGGTCGTTCGCTCCGCCCCGTCCACTGCGATTCCTCTCGCTTGCGGGCAAAAGGATGATAGGGCAGCGCCGTCGGGGTCGATTTGGTTTTTTTTGCAAGTTGAAGACCGAGGGTGATTGATGGCTGTGGCTCCAGGCAAAGCCTGCGGATCATGCACGATGTGCTGCTCGGCATTGGAGATTGCAGAGCTGAAGAAGCCGGCCGGTCCCTTGTGCGTCAATTGCAGTCGGACGGGCGGCTGCGCCATATATCCCGACCGCCCGCAGGTTTGCCGCGACTTCGAGTGCGAATGGCTGAGCCGGCGCGATCTTTCCCGCCTGTTCCGACCGGATCTGGCCGGCGTGATCCTGATGGAGGATGCGGACAGCGACGAATACCGCGCTGTTTGCCCGCCCGATAAACCAATGGCTTGGCGCCGGCCGCTGGTTTTCGCCCATCTCGTGGCGACGGCCAAATCCGGCCGCGTGGTGGTGGCGAAGGCCGGCCTCATGTCGTGGCGGATTTTCGCGTCTGGCGAATGGGGTCCGACGGTTTAATTCAGGCGGATTTTGCATCATTTTGCTCAAAAACAGTGCAGAGTTCCCCGTTGCGACACATGGAGGCGCCCATGGCGCGATCCGCAAGCGGATGCTAAGAGCCGGCTTTCGCTCTTCGGCGGCCTCAAACGGTCGACGGGGGTGCGGGGACCGGAGTTTCGCCGCAATGAAGAAGGTCGAGGCGATCATCAAGCCGTTCAAGCTGGATGAAGTGAAGGAGGCGCTGCAAGAAGCCGGGATACAAGGCATCACCGTCATCGAGGCCAAGGGCTTCGGCCGTCAAAAGGGACACACCGAGCTTTATCGCGGCGCCGAATACGTGGTCGACTTCCTGCCCAAGGTGAAGATCGAGGTCGTGGTCGTCGACGAAAACCTGCCGGCTGTGATCGAGGCGATCCGCAACGCCGCCCAGACCGGGCGCATCGGCGATGGCAAGATATTTGTATCGCAAATCGAGGAAGCCATCCGGATCCGCACCGGCGAGACCGGCGCGGACGCGATCTGATGGCCATTGCGAACAATCCAAAGGGCTACCGGCCGCTCCAGCGGCGGGCGGGAGATAACCGTTTAATCTTGAGGAAAGGCAGACCATGAAGACCGCCAAGGATGTCCTGAAGGCGATCAAGGACAACGACGTCAAATATGTCGATCTCCGATTCACCGACCCGCGCGGCAAATGGCAGCACGTGACGTTCGACCAGACGCTTTTCGATGAAGAAGCATTCGCCGATGGCCTGATGTTCGACGGCTCCTCGATCGCCGGCTGGAGGGCGATCCACGAATCCGACATGACGCTGATGCCCGACCCGGCCACGGCCTGCATGGACCCGTTCTTCGCCGCCTCGACCATGGTGATGGCCTGTGACATTCTCGATCCGTCGAACGGCCAGCCCTACAATCGCGACCCGCGCGGCATCGCCAAAAAGGCGGAGGCCTATCTGAATTCGACCGGGGTCGGCGACACGGCCTTCTTCGGTCCGGAGGCCGAGTTCTTCGTGTTCGACGACGTGCGCTTCGCCTCGGATCCGTACAACACCGGTTTCCAGCTCGACTCGACCGAATTCCCGACCAACTCGGACACGGCTTATGAAGGCGGCAACCTCGGCCACCGCATGCGCACCAAAGGCGGCTACTTCCCGGTCCCGCCGCAGGATTTGGCCCAGGACATGCGCGGCGAAATGCTCGCGGCGATGGCGCAAATGGGCGCGGTGGTCGAAAAGCACCACCATGAGGTCGCCTCCGCCCAGCATGAGCTCGGGCTCAAGTTCGGCCCGCTGACGACGATGGCCGACAACCTCCAGATCTATAAGTACTGCATCCACATGGTCGCCCAGAGCTACGGCAAGACCGCGACCTTCATGCCGAAGCCGGTCTACGGCGACAACGGCTCGGGCATGCACGTCCACCAGTCGATCTGGAAGGGCGGCAAGCCGATGATGGCGGGCAACCTCTACGCCGACCTCAGCCAGGAATGCCTGTGGTACATCGGCGGCGTCATCAAGCACGCCAAGGCGCTCAACGGCTTCACCAACCCGACGACCAACAGCTACAAGCGCCTCGTCCCGGGCTTCGAAGCGCCGGTGCTGCTCGCCTATTCCGTGCGCAACCGCTCCGCCGCCTGCCGCATTCCGTGGACCGCCAATCCGAAGGCCAAGCGCGTCGAGGTTCGTTTCCCCGACCCAGCCGCGAATCCCTACCTCGCCTTCGCGGCGATGCTGATGGCCGGCCTCGACGGCATCAAGAACAAGGTCGATCCGGGCTCGGCGATGGACAAGGACCTCTACGATCTGCCGCCGAAGGAGCTCAAGAAGATCCCGACCGTCTGCGGCAGCTTGCGCGAAGCCCTGTCCACCCTCGACAAGGACCGCGCCTTCCTCAAGGCCGGCGACGTGTTCGATGACGACTTCATCGACAGCTATATCGAGCTCAAGATGGCCGAGGTCTATCGCTTCGAAATGACGCCGCACCCGGTCGAGTTCGACATGTACTATTCCTCTTGAGAGCCTAGCCTCAGACGGATGGAAGGGCGGCCTCGGGCCGCCCTTTTGCATTGGGGGCGCGACGCTTCGTCGCTGGGTCGCGAGCTGACGAGCGCCTTATCCTTGGGCTTCCCCAATTCTGGCGCCGGCGTGCCGAGCGCCGCAACAGGAGCCACACCCCATGACCAGCCTCTTTTCGAACCGCGCCTTGGCGGGCGCCGGACTTGCGGCCGTCGCTCTCATGCTGTGGACGGCGCTCCCGGGCGGGACGGCCAAGGCCGCAGACGCGGCGAACGGCGAGCTGCTGGCGAAGCGATGGTGCGCCTCGTGTCACATCGTCGCGCCCGACCAGTCCCTCGGCGCCGACAACGCGCCCGCCTTCGCCGCGATCGCCAAAATCCCCGGCTTCAGCGAGGACAAGCTCGCGCTGTTTCTGATGGACCCCCACCCCAAGATGCCGGACATGCAGCTCGGGAGCGGCGAAGCCAAAGACCTCGCCGCCTATATCGCGAGCCAGGCGCAATAGCATGCAACCTCACCCATAAGGCGTCCCGTCCTTGTGGGTGAAACGCCATTTGCCGTCGACGACGGCGGCCGCGATGTCGTCGTCCGGGTAGGTCGCGCGGTCGCCCGGCGTCCGGTCGCCGATCTCGAGATAGACGACGTCCTCTCCCGTTTCGTTGCGGAGATGATGGGCGTCTCCCGTCCCGGCCTTGAAGCCGGCGCACATGCCCGGCTTCAGCTGCGTGCGGCCCGCGTCGGTGACGAGGGTCGGCTCGCCTTCGAGGATGTAGACGAACTCGTCCTGCCTCGTATGGGCGTGCCGCAGCGCCGAAGCTCCGCCGGGCGCGATGCGCGTCAGGTTGACGCCGAAGTTGGCGAGGCCGAACAGGTCGCCGAGCGGCCGCTTCTGCCGCATCCTCATCCGCGAATAGAACGGCTCGGGGTAGTTCGACGGTTTCGCCCGGGCGGGAGCTTCGGCGGCGAGGATGGCGACGGGACGCGGGGAATTGGACTCGGACATGGCGGACCTCCCGCCCGGGACTTTAAGCCTCAATCCGGGCGGCGCGAAGGGGACATCGCGTCTTTCGGCAGCGTCGGGGGATTCGCCGCCATCAGGGCCTTTAGCCGCTTTTAGCGCCAATTTAGCGTCGCGCCCCTTTTCGATCAAAGGGTTGCGACCCGGTTTAGCGTCGTCCTGCAAAAGGGGCGTTAACGCCCATATATACGTAAAATATACGTAGTTATTGCTATGTCCGCCGCGGCCGGCTTGCCGCTCGCGGCCCCTTGGGCCAAGCTCCCCCTCATGGCACCACGACGGCGCCCCCTTCTCGGCGCCGTGGCGCGCTTCGTCCTCTGGGCCGGGCTCGCGCTCGCCGGCCTGTTTCTGGCGCTCGTCGCGCTGTACGCCTTCGTCGACCCGGTTTCGACGCTCATGCTCGCCCGCACGATCGAGGGCAAGCGATACGAGCGAATTCCGGTTCGCCTCGACGCCGTCGCGCCGGCGGCCGTGGCCGCGGTGATCGCCTCCGAGGACGCGACCTTCTGCCAGAACGACGGCGTCGATTGGGGCGCCCTGCATGAGGTCATGCGCGGCGCCCGCCACGGCGAACCGAAGCGCGGCGCTTCCACGATCACCATGCAGACGGCGAAGAACCTGTTTCTCTGGCCGGGCCGCTCGGTTCTGCGCAAGGGCGTCGAGATCGGCATGGCGCTCGTCCTCGGCAAGGCCTGGCCGAAGCGGCGGGTCATGGAAATCTATCTCAATGTCGCCGAGTGGGGCGACGGGCTCTATGGAATCGAGGCCGCCGCGCGGCGCTATTTCCACAAACCGGCAAGCCGGCTCGACGCCGTACGAAGGCGCGCTGCTCGCGACCGCGCTGCCGAATCCGGTCCTGCGCAATCCCGCCCATCCCCGGCTCTTCCAGCGGCGCCTCGCCGCCGCCGTCATGGCGCGCGCCGAGGCCGTGTCCGACAGGCTCGGGTGCGTGAAGCAAAAGCCCGCTGATGGACGACGCCTTCTCAAGGCAATCCGCTGACCGCCTCGGATTTTGAGGTCATAGGATCAAGGCGCCGCATCGAAGGCCGCCGCGACCTGAGTTGTGCAGAAATCAAGATATTCTGACACGTGCGACTTCGGCCGAAAATCGGGGAGTTTCGAGAGATCGTCGACTGGCCGGTCTCGACCCTTTGCGGACGTTCAATGTGGTGCAGAAATCAGCCGTCGCCGTGGATTTCAACATCCTTCTACTAGATCGATGGATGTGGTGACAATTTTCTGAGCTGATTGCCGTCGTCCGGGACGCTTGGAACAAGTCCAAACCAACAAATGCAAAAACGGCCCAAACCAATGCGCTGCCATCAGCGGAAGTATGGGACGCGCCCAAGTGGAATCCGTAATACGCAAGTGCTCTAAAGGGTTTTGTGGAAATACTTCCCTTTTGAGAACTGGCCGGGCATCGTCCCGGCCTTTGCTTTTGCCTGACATTCCATGCTGATTATCGCACCCGACAAAGGGAACCCTTTCGCGCGGTCTGGCGCGGCCTCGTAACCCATTGACCGGCAGGGGTCGGAATAGCGCAAAAGGGTAATTTAAAATCGCCTGTGTTTAGGTAAGCATAAAGAAAGGCCGTTGGCTTATTGCTTTTTTGATTGAGCAGAGGGCGGCGCAATAAGCGAGGATCGAGGGCGTATCCAATGAAAAAATTTGGGATTGTATTCAACCGCTCCGAGCGTGAATACTCGGTGTACCCAGAGTTTGAAGACGGAAAAATACGCATGGAATCAATCGAATTCTACCTGAAGAAAGGGATCAAGGTAGAACTTAAAATCGTCAGTGCGGCTGACAAGGATACAGCTAGGCGAGAGGCCGAAGTTATGAATGAAACCTTTCAGTATCACGAGGTAGAGGACACTCTAGGAAGGTACCTCCTGACCCAATAAGATCCCCTTGCAATGAGGCGTGTCTCCCAATACCGCAATAAGTCTGTGCGCCGATCATCATCAATTTCGGCTGCCGCTAAGGGCTTGCCGTTTTTTTTGATAGCAACGTTTGTCGCGCTTCCTTCGAGCGCCGAGGCATCGTCTTGGACCACTTGGTGGTGGGGCAACTGGAATTCTTACTCGGGAGTGCATGGAACACTACACACACCCGAAGAGCGCGACTTGGGGTATTCGCCAGAAGAAAATCTGTACCAAGGTACAAGCCGCGAAGGATGAAGAGCTTCGCAAGCAGCAAGAAATGATGCGAATTATCGTTCTTAAAGCTGTCGGGCTGCGTCGGTCTCCTACGATCAGTTTGCAGCGTGTGTCGCGCTATCGACCGGTCGCTTGGCGTTCACGGGGTAAAGCGGATCACAATTTCCCTTTAGCCAGCGCCTCGCGCAGTACCTTCTCGACGCGGGCGTTGTAGCCCTTGCCTGTGGCGCGATCGCATCGACAACGTCGGCGGCAAGCCGGAAACCGATATGCAGTTTCGGGGTTTCACCTGATGGCAGGACGGCCCCGCCCCCTGTACTGCTCGACGGCCTCGATCATGCCGGGGTCCGCCTCCTGGATCGGCCTGAAATGCTTGAAATCCTCGGCGGTGAGCGGCCTTACCTCGCCATCCTTATTCGTCAGCGGTCCGCTTTGGGCATCAGAGCGCTCCTCTCGTTTGTTGGCCTTTCTGAAGCTGATGATCCGGCGGACCTGCCCGCGCTGCACGTAGCAGACCGCGTAAAGCCGCCTCGCTGCATCGAAGGCAATCAGGCGCTCCTCGCCCGTACATGAACCGGTCGTCTATGGAGATGATCGCCTCGCGCCATTCCAGTTCGGCGGCCAGCTTGAAGGGCAATCCTCGTTCTCTGGCGTTTTTCGCGCTCTTGGCCCAGGATCAAATTCAAGCTTCATAGAATATTGTAGCAACAAAATTCGATTGCAACAAGGATATTTACAATCTTCCAGCTAACTAACGCCTTGAGCCTCGAAATCGTGCTGTGGCTGACGTTGTAGCTGCTGGCGATGTCGCGCAACGGCTCCTCGCCCCTGTCGCGGCGTTTGATCGCCTCGCGTATCTGGTGGAGGGTCAGTTTCGGCTTCCGTCCCATCTTCACGCCCTGCGCCTTGGCGCGGTCCCTGCCCTCGCCGGTGCGGGCGCGGATCAATTCGCGCTCGAACTCGGCAAGGCCTGCCAGCACGGTCAACATCAATCGCCCGTGCGCGGTCGTCGTGTCGGCCCATGCGTCGCCAAGGGACCGAAATCCGGCTCCCCGGTCGGCAATGAAGGCAAGGGTATTGAGAAGATCGCGGGTTGATCGCGCCAGCCGGTCAAGCCTCGTCACCATCAGCACGTCGCCCGCGTCGAGCTCGTCCAGAACGCGGCGCAGGCCTGCCCGGTCGGATTTCGCGCCGGATGCCGTCTCGCGGATGACCTTTTCAGCCCCTGCCGCGTGAAGCGCCTCCGCCTGCGCGTTCACGCTCTGCCCGTCCGTCGATACCCGCGCATAGCCGTAAATCATGGGTGCAATTATGCACCTGATTTATGCACCAAGAAAGCCGTTTAAGATCAATGCTGTTTTTTTGGTGCATAATTCAGAGCCTCAATTCCTTGTATTCCGGGGTGTGTCTTGACGCCCATCAACTCAAATTCTTCCGGCTGGACCATCTCGAATTGCGCCAGCAGGGCGGGCAAGGGCATAAGCCTGATAGTGCCTGCGAGCACCACGCGAAAACGGCTCGAAAGCGGGAGGTTTTGAGAGAAGCGCCAAAAAGGCTGCGTCTTGCGAAAAGGGAAGGGTTGAGGGGGCAACCGCGTCTTGCGTGGCGCGTTGTCGCGGTACAATTTGCCAGAACGGGCTATACGACAGCCGTTTTAGCGCACATTCTGCCGAGGGTGCCGAGAGCAGGAGCGCCCTTCCAATCCTGCGTCGGTTAAAACGGTCGAGCTGCTTCAGTCAGCTTTCTGCAACAAGCGTAACAACGCTTATCTTGCCATCGCCTGAAAATGGCGCAGGGCGAGTTGTGTAAATAAGTTTATCGCTTTCCTTTTCGACATCCCTAACAACAGTTGTGCCGGTCCATACCTGATTCCATGAAATATCGATATGTTGTCGTATAGTATGCCCGTCGAACGTGTACGTGCCGCCATAAGAAACCATCGTGCGATGTAGGTCGGCGCGCTGCGCGTCCGTCATATTCGCAACGCTGTCGGGGGCCGGCCGGATAGCCTTATCGTAAACGACCAAAAAGAGAAAGCGACCATCTTTGCCGTAGTTGATATAACCTGTCGGATGCTTGCCATAACTGTTCACCACCTCACCGGTCTCAACGATCTTCCGCGTGGCGCTGAGCAGTTTGTAAGTTCCATCCAGCATCTGGTTCTGGGCAAATGCAGGGAAAGGAAGGATCGCGGCGAGACCGATAACCAACGCCAGCTTGCCCATTGAAGTCCTCCGTAGAGAGCACTAGCGGTTAAACCTGAGAATGCCCGCGAAAAACGCTCCCATCAAGTTTTTTTATGGCAATTTCCTCACGCAACCGCATGCTCTTTCATCCGAGTTGCCCGCGTTCAATCGCAGCGGCGCGGCGGGGGATCGCCGTCTGCCTCATAAAATCGCCTCTCAAAACTCATTTCTGATTCCTGCGTCTCAAAAGGCCGCAGACCTGTGGGTTTTGACCGGTGCAAAAATCAAGATTTTTGAAACAGCGATTTTTATGCCGAAAATCGAGGGGTTTCGAGAGATAGGCGGAAATGTCGGCGTGCCTCTTCAGGGTCAGGCTTGAGGCGCGCAACGCCCCGCGCCGCCAAGGGGCGGCACAAAGCGGCTTGGGTTGGCGAGTCCTTGTTGAACCGCTACCCTACAGTGAGCCCTCGCGGGGCGGGATACGCTGGCCCTTCTATCACAGAGGGAAACGGAGGTAGCCCAATGAAAGAACTACTACTGGCAACCGTGTTTACGGGCTGGAATTTGCGCGCCCTGTACGATGGAGTTTGCTTTGGCCGACCAATATCTAATCTGCTACGGAGAACGCGATGGACCGTGCAAAGCGCATCCGTATGACACGCGGATTGCTAGCCCGCATTTCTCAAACCAAACTTTT
>CAWFVS010000049.1:0-132494 GCA_963819255.1 uncultured Alphaproteobacteria bacterium | reverse complement strand
TTCATCGATTTCGAAATTCGAATCATATCGGCAGCCTGGTCGAGCTTATAGGACCAAGTGTGGACGACGGGGTCTCGATTGAAGTGGTCCATGGCGGCCATGATGCGGTCCTTGAGTTCCTGTTTGGATGCGACGCGGATGTGGCGCAGCACCGAACGGGCGAGCTTGGAGAAGAAGCCTTCGACGAGATTGAGCCAGGAACCGTGCTTGGGCGTGAAGATGAATTCGAAGCGACCGGCAGGCTGATCCGCGAGCCAAGCCTTGGTCTCCTTCGAGATGTGCGCGGAATGATTGTCGAGGATCAGCTTGATCGCCGTATGGGTCGGATAGGCGGCGTCGAGGAGCTTGAGGAATTCGATGAATTCGCGGCTGCGGTGGCGGTCCTTGACGAGGGCGTGGACCTGGCCGGTGAGCAGATCGATGCCCGCCAGCAAGCTGACCGTGCCGTGGCGCTTGTACTCGTGATCGCGCGCCAAGGTCGCATGTCTGCCGGGCGCGGGCGGCAGGTCCGGGGCCGTCGTGGCGATTGCCTGAATGCCAGGCTTCTCATTGTAGGAGACGATCGCCACCGCATCGCTCGGCTTTTGTTTGGCGGCGGCCGCGCTCTCCCGAATAAGCTTCACCTCGCGATAGACGCACAGAACCTCCGCCATCTTCTGCTTGAACTCCGGGTCGCGGCGTTCCAGGTAATAGCGGACCTTGTGCGGCTTTATCTCCTGCTCATTGAGGATGTTGCACAGCGTGCCCTGAGCCAGCTTGGCAAGGCAGGCGTGCCCCTCTGCACGCCCATGCTCACGCGCATGGCGGGCGAGCAGTCGCGTCGTCCACAATTCGTGGGGATAGCCGAGTTCCTTGGCCTTGCGGCAGGCGAGGTCCACAACCCATGCCTTGGCCTCCGCGGTGATCGTCGCCTCCCGGCCGGGCCGCGGTCGATCGTCGAGCGCCGTCATCGGACCATAGGCCAACGCCCGCTCGACACAGCGCTGGACGGTCTGATGGTGCGCGCCCACGACCCGCCCCACCGCAAAAAACGACGGGTCCTCCCGGTAAGCCAGCAGCATCCGCGCCCGCCCGACCCGGCTCGCCGGTTCGCTTCGCGAGCGGGCAATCGCTCGCAAAGCCGCCAAATTCTCCTCGCCAATTGCCAATTCGATCGCCCGCCGCAACCCCGCCATGACCTCAAACCTCGCTTCCGAATCAAAGCAGCAAGGGTACAAGCCAGGTCAGGAAAAATAAATCCTCGCATAGGTCGGTTTCAAATCGATGAACTAGTTCATCGATTTGGTGAAAGCGATCATGTGGGCGGGTGGGCAGGATTTATTTTTGCGGACATGGCTTGTAGCGTCGCTGCCTGATTTGGGTTGCCAGGAGCAAGGTCATGGCGGGATGGCGGCAAGCGTTTGAATTGGCGCTTAGCGAAGAGGATGTGAGGAAATTGAATGCGCTGGCGCGTTCGCGGACGGGGTCGGCGAGTTGGGTCGAACGGGCGCGAATGCTGCTCGCCTACCGAGAAATCCCGTCCTTTTACGCCGTGGGACGGGCCGTAGGAGTGCATCATCAGACTGTGCAGCGCTGCGTTGAACGTGCAACGGCCTACGGCGCCATTGCGGCGCTCGATGATCTGCCACGCCCCGGCAGAGAGCCGACGATCACGGCCGAGGCCAAGACCTGGCTGATGAACCTGGCCTGCCGCAAGGCCAAGGAGCTTGGCTATCCGCACGAGTTGTGGACGACGCGGCTCCTCGCCCGGCATGCTCGCGAACACGGACCGGAGGAAGGGCATTCCTGCCTGAGCAAGCTTGCTCAGGGCACGCTGTGCAACATCCTCAACGAGCAGGAGATCAAGCCGCACAAGGTTCGTTATTACCTGGAGCGCCGCGACCCCGAGTTTAAGACCAAGATGGCGGAAGTTCTGTGCGTCTATCGCGAGGTGAAGCTGCTTAAGGAGAACGCGGCCGCGGCGAAAGGAGAGCCAAGCGACGCGGTGGCGATCATTTCCTATGACGAGAAGCCCGGCATTCAGGCGATCGCGACCACGGCTCCGGACCTGCCGCCCGAGCCCGGCGCACATCCGACCTTTGCGCGCGACCACGAATACAAGCGTCTCGGCACCGTCAGTTTGCTGGCCGGCATTGATCTGCTGACCGGACAAGTTCACGCCCTGGTCAAGGACCGCCACCGCAGCCGCGAGTTCATCGAATTCCTCAAGCTGATCGACGCCGCCTATCCGTCGCACACAGCAATCAAGCTGATCCTCGACAATCATTCCGCGCACATCTCCAAGGAGACCAAGGCTTGGCTCGCCGAGCAGCCCGCGGGTCGCTTCCAATTCACCTTCACCCCCAAGCACGGCTCCTGGCTCAATCTCGTCGAGGGCTTCTTCTCCAAGCTGGCGCGATCCGTGCTGCGCCACATCCGCGTCGCATCCAAACAGGAACTCAAGGACCGGATCATGGCGGCCATGGACGAATTCAATCGCCATCCTGTCGTCCACACTTGGTCCTACAAGCTCGATCAAGCCGCCTGATATAATTCGAACCTCAAAATCGCTGAACTAGAACCTCAAGGATCGCCAGGGTCGACCGGCAAGGCTCGTGCTTGGCGATCCGTTGCCCGGATATCTCGAAGTGCTCCCGTCTGCGGAGCGCCTGGCGGCCGATCGGTTGCACGGTCGAAAAGGGGATAGCAAGGCGCGCTTCCTCCCGAACTCCGCTTCGGCGAGCGCTTCGGCTTCGAAGCTTCCGACTCCGCGTCGCGAGACTCTGAAATGGGGAGGGGCCTCTGTGAAAGCGCTTCAAATCACATTGACACGTCCTTTTCGCTCTCGGGCCATTCGATGATGAGCCATTCCTCGGGGCGGAGCTCGGAGCGCAGATTGTCGCGATGAGCCGCATGGACGCGCACGCGCGCGAAACGCCCCTTGAGGACGTCGTTCGAACCTTCGCACCATTCGATGACCTGCCAGGCCTGCTCGGGCAGGTCGAGCGCCAGCCCTTTGACTGACACGGGTTTGCGCTCGTCGTCGCGCCGCAAGCGCAGCAAAGGAGGCGGGCCCTTGCCACCGCGAGGAACGAATTGAACTCGAACTTGCAGTGCCTGCTGGCGCGCGGCGTGATGATCGGGATGAAGAACACCGACTGTTCGATCGCGCCCGCGATCGCCGCTTCCCACATATCGCCGGGATCGATCGCGTCCTGGTCTTGCCACAAGCGAAAATTCTTGTCGTCGCGCCCCAGCAGCGCGCTGAGTTCGCGCTGGATCGCGTCCCTCAGCGCCCAGAGCGAGCCTCGGAACGCTTTGTCGTCCTCGCGGGAGTAGCTGAAGAAGCCGACGAGCTCGGGAAGTTGCGCCAGCGAGGCCATCGAACGCTCCGGTCACAGCGCCCGACAATAGCATACCGATCTCGCGGAAAAAGGCCGGCAAATGGGCGGCTGGCGTCCCCGCTATCGATGGACCGTGTTCCCATTCCGCGCAATCGTCGTGAGGCCGCCGCGGGAGCGGCCTCGAAAGCCTGCTGGGACTCCGATGAATACGTGCTTCGGGCGGAAAAGCCGAGTTCGGGCTCGCAATGGAATGGCGGCCTTCGCCCGGACCTCGGTCCTTCCCGATGCGACCCCTGTAGGCGCGCTCTCCGTCCTTGGACTTGTATGGGGCGATTTCTGTCAAGGGTGGCCGGAGGCCATCGCGCAGCGACTTGCCCTTGACGGCTGCGAGCACAGCGCCAGGCTCGCTCACTCGGGACGACACGGGCGCCGTGTCCCCGCTCGTTCAGATCGACAACGGCGACGATACCGAGGGGAGCTCGCCATCGGGCGCGCGTGCGCGCCACGAACTTGTATTCGGCCGACCCAAGGCTCGATACCACGATGCAGTCATGCGCATCGGCGGCGAAGCTCCGAGGCGGCGGGCCCATTCTAAACCGCGGCGCAAAGGCCATAGTCCAACATCGGGTTGCCGCTGCCTCGGTCCGTCATCTGCAGCCGAGCGTCAATGCGACGCCAGGCCGCAGCAACTCAATGGCGCCTACGCCGCTGGGCGAAGCTGCAGACCCGCCGGCGTCTCGCCCTGGGTCGCGAGCCGCCACAACACGATGAGCAGCTTGCGAGCGAGCGCAACGATCATCGTCTTGCGTGTGCCGCCGCGGCCATCTGACGCTCGCTTCCAAAACCACTCAGTCAGGGGCTGCCCTTTTGATGCAGCAGTACCCCAGGCGAGTTCGACCATCCCGCGGCGCACGCGGCTGTTGCCCGCCTGGCGAGTCCTCGCTCGCGGCGTCTTTGCCCGCTCTCGTCTGGAGCTCCAGTCAGACCGGCATAGCGCGCGAGGGCCCTCCCGGATTTCGCGTGAGAGGACCTCCTGCACGAGCATGTCCGCCGTCTCGATCCCGACGCCGACCGCTCTTGCCAGCTGCTGGACCATGGCGTCGCGTTGCTCGCTTGGCTCTTTCGAAAGCCGCTTGGCGCGGGTTTTCTCGATCTCCTTGATCTGGCGCTTGACGACCTGCAGACGGTCCATGTCGCGTCGCATCTCGGCCAGCGTGTTCTTTGGTATGGCGGCGCCTTCCGGCGTGCGTAAAGCCTCCAACTGACCTTCCGCTCGAGCCAGATTGGGCCGGAAGCCGAGAATGCCCAGACGGGCGAGATTGGCCTTCAGGCGGTTGAGAATGCGCGTGCGCTCCCCGACCAGGGTCTGCCGCTCGCGGCTTGGCCGTCTCGCATCCTCGTCCTCGAGCGTAGGGATCGCCGCCATGCTGCAATGTTTCGGTTCGCTGCGCAGCCAGCCGACAAAGGCGCGCTTGAGGAGCTCGGTGTCGAGCCGATCTGTCTTCGCACGCGGGTGCTCGCGCGGCACCGGGACGCTCAATGGATGGATCACATACGCTTCGACAGCTTGAGCGCGCAGCCAGCGCGCCAACCAGAATTCGTCGCGGCCGGCCTCGTAGGCGACGGCGATCCTGTTGATCGCATGGCCGGCTTTCGCAGCTTCTTCGCGCCAACGGTGCAGAGCTGCAGGAGGGTGTTGCGATCCGGGTCGAGCTTCTTCAAGGGATAACGATCCAACCCTGGCACGATGCCCGCGACCAGCCAACTCGCCTGGCCCATCTCGACGACCGCGATCAATGTCGCGTCTTGCTCAAGCGCGACGAGGGATTTGCTCAAGTCGTTCTGCTTTGACATTGGGGACGCTCCATCGTTTGGTTGCCGCGACGAAGGCGCCAGTGCCCGCCGCGCGCCCCATAAAATCTAAACCGCTCGCGCGGTAGGGGCGGCCAGCGGGCGGAGAGGGTGCGCGAGTAAGGACAACCCCCCTGTCTCGAGATCGTGGGGTTCAACCCCATGCGAGACAGGAGCTTTCAATGTCCAAGAAGCCTATCAGCCCGCTACGACAGCGGATGATTGACGACATGACGGCGCGCCGGTTCAAGGAGAAGGTTCAGAAGGACTACGTTCGGCACGTGAGGAGCTTCGCAGCGTTCCTCGGCCGGTCGCCGGATACGGCGACGAGCGAGGATCTTCGCCGATATCAACTCCATATGGCGAAGCAACAGATCGGCGCGCCGACCATCAACTCCGCCATCGCCGCGCTGCGCTTCTTTTTCACCCTGACCCTCCCCGCCGTCAGCGCCCGAACTCCCACGAGCGCTTCGTCCGCCAGCCCAAAATCTCCATAGGTCGAGCCCGCCGAACCAGCCCCAACTCCCCGCGGTTTCCTCCTTGGGAAACTTTCGAACGCCGGCCCCAGAAGCCCCACGACCGTCTCGTAACGGGCCGGCGTCCGAAACCCTTCACCTGAGGTCCCTTCCCGACGGTGCGCATGCCACCTCAAGCAATAGTCTCAATGGCTACCATACCGAGGTCCTGTCATGGTCGGTTCAAGGGCCGACCGGACCCCGGACCAAATCGCAAGAAGCAGCGCTTATGGCTGCGGCGCGGGAGCGCCGCCTGAAGTCCCTGGCGGCGGCACCACGTTCGGATCTCGCGCCTTGGGCGCCGGCTTCTCGATGGCCGGGGCCACCTCTTTCGGATGGATGATGCCTGGAACCGAGTCGGGCGGCCGCCCTTGGAGCTGGCGCCGGGGTGGGCGCCTGGGCCAACGCCGAGCCTGCCACGAGCGCGACGCCCGCGACCAACAGGCGAACTCGTGCGCCGACAGCCGCCATTCGTTGTTAAACGCGTTGATGTGCGGACCGTTCCACGGGCAAGATTGCAAAGGTCGCCTTGAAAGCAACTCGGCGGGGCAGCAACGCACATCCTGATGGCCCTCGTCGGCGGCTGGAAGAGAGTATCAGCCCGTCGCGTTGGGCCCTTTAGCGCGCACGGTCCGGTCCTTGGACTCCGGTGCGGATGCCCCAAGGTCCTTTGTGGAGGATTCCGATCGGGGCACGTGGTCGAAGTGATCGGAGATCATGACATGAAACACGCTTTGACGGCCTTCCTTTCCGCCGCGTCGATTTGCGCTCTTGCCTGCCTTGTTCCGGGCGTGGCGGCCGCTAATGGCAATGATCCAAACGCCAAGGCCAACCAGGCGCAACTCCACCATGGGAAGCGAACCGGTCCGGCTCGGCCGCATACGGTGCGCCCGTAGGCGAGGTCTATCCGGCTGCGCCAGGAGGCTTTATCGGGCCGAACGGTTATCAGTTTGGCTATGGCGAGACCGTGCCGGTCGTGCCGGGCTACGCCTATTATTATGCGCCTGCCTACGGGTATTATGTCGCTCCGTAACGCCTGGGCGGCAGAGAGGAACGCCAACAAGATTGCTGCCGAACTCAAGAGAGGCCCTTATTCGCGCTGTGGCCGCGTTGTTAACAACATCGCCACAAGGAAAATTGCGGCCCGCCTCGCCGATCCTGGTCCAGTGCCAGAACAGGCCAACAAGCTGAGGCCAGCCGACTTGCCGCGGCGCTCGCCTATGCGCTCCAATACCAGGGCCGCAAGCGGGTCCAGAACGCTGACGAGATCATGGCCGAGATCGTGTCGAAGCGCATGGTCGAGCATTTGGAGCGGGCGGGCTTTGTCGTCATGAAACGGCCAGCGGAGATCGGCGCCGCAACGCTGGGGCGCGGGTTCGAGGCGGAGCGGCTCCAGGCTCGCGCATCACGTTCAGATCGATACGCGCTCAGCGAAAAGGCCGACGCAACACGCCGCGCCTTACCGCGCCGACATCCGGCATTTCACGACCTGGTGCGAGGCCTTGGGCGCGATCGCGCTGCCGGCGACGCCGGCGACCGTTGCAGCCTATCTGGCGGCCCTCGCCGATTCCGGCCTCAAGGTCTCGACCATTTCGCGCCGCGCGGCGGCGATCGCCTACGCGCACAAGCCCGCTGGCTTCGAGCCGCCGATTAACGAGAGCGTCAGAGCAGTCATGCGCGGAGTCCGGCGCAAGCTGGGGACCGCGCAGAAGGGCAAGGCGCCGGCGACCGCTGAAATCGTGGCGAAGCTCGTCAAGCGCATTCCCGACACGCTCGTGGGCAAGCGCGACAAGGCGCTGATCCTGATCGGATTCGCCGCGGCGTTGCGCCGCAGCGAGCTCGTCGCGCTCACGCTCGCCGACGTCGAGCGCGCGCCAGACGGAATCGTGCTGCATATTTCCCGGTCGAAGACGGATCAGGAAGGGCAGGGCGCTCAGATCGCCGTGCCGACCGGCCGCAAGCTCAAGCCCGTCGAAGCGCTCGACGCCTGGCTCAACGCCGCGCCGATCACGCAAGGGCCGATCTTCCGTCGCGTCATTAAGGGCGGCCTCGTCTCAAGCGAAGCGCTCGACCCGCAGTCGGTCGCGCTGATCGTCAAGCGCTGGTGCCGCGCGGCCAGAGTTGACCCGACTCTGTTTCCGGACATTCGCTCGTCACAGCGAAGGCGCCGATCTCTTCAAGGGATGACGTGACACGCCATCGCGAGAAAAGTTCCTGGAGCGACACCGAGCTCCGATCCTGGCGCTGCGCTTCGCTCAAGCGAAGGGCCCAAGGCGGTGACCAACGAGGTGCTCGACGCGGCCGAAGCGATCTATGCCTTCCTCACCGCCAAGGACGAAGACGCCAGCGTCGAAGCCGGACGGCGCCCGAACTGACACGATGACCTGAGCCCCGACGCGATGGTTCGATAGTGCCTCAGTTTGATTAGGGCCGCGAGGCATCAAATGTTCCCTCTAGCCGAGCGCGAGCATATGCAAGCGTGCGCGGACTGAACTGCTCTGGAAATTTAACCACCCCAGCCTCTAATGACCAATCTTTGTAACTCCCAAGCACCCATGCCGGTCGCGGTGGGGCATCTTGAGGGACGCCTGCATGAGCCGGGCGATAAGCCTTGGCGGACTGCGGCGGCTCCGCCAAGCCCTGTTTACGCGGACAGGGCTTGGATGAGGGCGTGAGGTTGCGCGGTCAAGGTGTGGAGGATGTTCCAGCCCTGCTTGCGGGCGGTTGCGACGACCGAGCGCAAGGCGGCGAAGTCCGCCGCGCCTTTGAAGGTGCGGAAGGCGCCGGAGATCTTCATCTTGACCTTCATCATCCGCAGGGCCTGTTCGGCCAGATTGTTGGTGAAGGGGACGGTGAAGTCGTAAAGGAAGCGCAGGACGTCATCCTTATAGGTCTTCAGCCGCTCGAGGAGGTTGTGCCCGGGCCGGCGCTTGGTCCGTCCTCTTGCGCGGCGCTCGAGCGGCGGCAGGGAGCGATGGTAAGCGAGGCCGGCCCGGATGGCCTTCCAGTAGCGGGCCACGAAGCCCTCGATCACGGCGGGGGGCAGGGCGGTCACGCCCTCTTCCCGCGCTGTTCGCACCGCCTCATTGGCCTCGACCAGCAGATCGCTCATGTCCTTCGCCCAGGGCTCTTCGTCGAGCTCAATCAGCGCCTTGAGCTCGCGCAGATGATGGGCGTTGCAGAAGGCGTGGGCGACGCCGGTCAGTCCGTAATAGGGCTTGAAATGATCGTGCACGACGACGCCGCCCTCGAGGCCTTGCGCGATGGCGCCGCGCTTCTCCGACACCCGATAGAAGGTCAGGGTCTCGGTCGAGACGGTGTGCAGCCATTGCCCCTTGCCGGCGACGCGAAAGCCAGTTTCGTCGAGATGGCGCACCGGCGCTTGCGCGGCAAGGACGCCGATGTGCGCCGCCACCCCCGCAAACGCCGCCGCCTTGCCCTTCACCCAGGTCGTAAGGCTGGCCGGGCAGAGACCGACCACATCGTCTCCCGCAAGGCGGGCGGCGCGGACGCGCTGCACAACACGCGGTCGCTCTGCCGGTTGCACGACAACCGCTTCCGAGAAGGCCCGACCGGAAGGCGGGCCTGAACGCGCGGGGGGTAGGGGGTTTGCGTTTTGCGCCGGCGCCCTCGCTGGCAACCGCCCCCCACGCGCAGAATTTTTTTCGGCCTAAAAAGAGCAATCTGCCCGAAAAAAAATTGGTCAGGGCCAGTAGGCCCCAAATGGCCGTTTCCTTTCCCGCACCCGACGTCGCGATCGCGATTGCAATCCGCTCCAACACCCTCCGGGTCGAAACCCGGGCGGGCCGGGTTCGGCGACCATGTCGCGCTCTCCGACGAGGCGCGCCTCATCGAGGTCCATCTGTCGCAGGCCGAGGCCGACGCTCGCCTCGCCAAAGTCCGGGCAGCGCTCCAATGAGCGCCGACCCCAGGCCCGCCGCGGACCGCGGGCTCGGGCAGTTCATGTCGCCCAACGCGTGCGCGGTCGCTGAGGTTCTGATGGCCAAGGGCTTCGACGCCCGCTGGCGCTTCAACCGCGACGGGTCGCCGCGCTTGGGGCGGCCGCCGGCGCCCGCCACGTCAAGGCCGAGCTCGCCGCAGGCGCGATGAATGACCGATGCTTCTGGTTCCTAAAACCCGTCCAGGCTGCCGGCGGCGAAACCACCGGCGGCCTCCTTCCTCATAAGCGATGACGACGCTCTCGAAATCGCCGGACAGCACAGCTCGAAATAGAACCGCCCCATGTCGGTGACGCTACGGAAGTCGCGGGCCAGGGAGGCCTCGTCGGCGGCCGGCAGAGGCACCCACGGCCGCGCAAAGCTGGGGGGAACCGACCTGGCGCTGCCGCCGCCGAACAAGTGGTGGCGGTGAGCTAAAATGCCCAGACCACGTCTACGGCTCAAGCCGCACTTCGACGGCCGGAATTGTGCAGGTTATTGTGCAGGTTTTTGGACGCCGGCAACACCGAGACACTCCGCATGGTCGGCGAGCCGGCGTCCAAAAAGCGTCGAGGCACGAAGTCGCGGGAAGCTGGGGAGCTGGCGGGGCGGCGAGCGCTATGAGGTGCTCGCCTTAGGAAATTCGAAGAGTGGCGGCCTCGAAACGCGTGCGCAACTCAAGCGTTTTGGCACGATTGTTGCTAAATAGGGGATTTGATTTTGTAGGCCCGCGTAATATCAAATAGTTGGGCGTGGCAGAAATAGCGCATCCGACAAGTGTTGCGCGATTAATCGGTCGATCCGCTTTCAGTGGCATCGTGTGAATCAATTTCTTGCGAGCAGAAATACCTACGGCACGTTCAAGCAAATTGGATTTGCGCTATTCGTCAAGCCAATTTTTGTCATTGCGTTGTAGGCCCACTCGATGTGGTTCGCCATTTGAGAGGGTGCTGGCCGCGGATGATCCTGCTGTTCTTGATCATGCGTTGCACTCCGACAATACGCGAGTTGATCGTGGCAACCCCGCTATCGCTGTCCTCTCCATCGGCTACCGGCGTCTCGGCTCCCGCCCCCCGCGCAGCGGCTGGAGCGCAGCGACTTCGTGCATCGACCCTGAGCGCGCATTCCCGTTTCTCCGGCAACGGAAGGAATGCGACAGAAAGCGGCCGAAGGCGCTACGGAAGGCGCCAAATGCGGGCGTTCCCTGGTTTGGTCATACGACGCGTCTTTCGTTTGGCGACAAATTGCCCGACCTGCTGTTGCAGGCAGCTTCAAGCTCTTGCCGATGCGGCCGCGGCCTCGAGAATGACGTCGGCGGCTTTCTCCGCAATCATGTAGATCGCACAGACGATGAAGAAGCCGGGAATCCGCGGGAAGACGCTGGCGTCGACCACCCTCAGGCCCTCGGTTCCATGCACGCGAAAATCGCTCGAAAGAACCCCGCCGTCTTTTCTCGGTCCGATCGGGCAGGTGCAGGAGGCGTGGTGACCCCAGGCGTGGCGGCGCACGAAGTCCTTCAATCGATCCGGAGCGGAAAAGTCCGCTCCCGGCGTATCCTCCGGCGCGAGAATTCCCGAGATTTTGCGGGTCATTCTCCGCACGCGCTCCATTCCCTCGACCACGGCGTCCAATCTTCGCCACTCAAGTCCGTCCCCTCCTCGAAACCGCGGAAGTCGATTTGTGGCGGATCGCGCGGATCCGCCGAGGAAAGTGCACCCGGCCGCCGCGGTTGTTGGTGTGCGCCTTGAGCACGGCGAAGGTCAGGTCGCCGCGGCTTCTGCGGATGATGTCCGAGTAGCCGGTGAAATAGCCAAAAACCGGGTGACGAGCGCCATCACGAAGAGGTCCGCGCGATACCCGGTCGCGGGCGGCTTTCGATCGTAGCGAGAACGCGACTGCCGCTCCGTTCGAAGCATACATGCCGCGCCCTCCGCCATTCCCGGTAGCTGGATCCCCGACCTCGAATGAATCGCCGTCGAGGCACTCCCATGGCCGGTGCGTTCGTGGACCACTCCGATCTCGTAGCGGTCTTGAAGATTGCGCCCAACGCCGTCGAGCGCGACGCGCACGTCGATGCCGTGTCTCGCGAGTTCGTCCGGCGAGCCCACGCCCGACAGCATGAGAAGCTGCGGCGTGTTGAAGGCGCCAGCGGCCAGAATGACCTCGCGCCGCGCAAATGCGCGACTCAACGTGCCGAGATCGCGGGCGGGCTCAGGGCATGCCCGATAGAGGTCGCGTCCCCTGCGGTATTCGACGCCGACCGCGCGGAGCCGCTCGTCGAACAGGACGCGAGTTGCGAGGGCGTCGAACTCGACGCGCAGGCCATGCGCATTCATCGCCTCTGCACTCGTTCGCGCGCGCCGCGGCGACGACCGCGGGATGTCGACATTGGCGCGAGCGTCAGGCCCTCGGCCAGCCGCCCTTGCAGGCGCCGGTCGTTCGGATCGTCCTCGCCGATCAGGAAGCGCGGCTTTCGCTCAATCAGGCGCTCGACTTTGCGCTCGCGCCGAGGCGGCCTTCGCTTCGTCGAGGAGGTCGGCGGCTATGGCGCCGAGCATCGTCTTGATCGAGCGAGCGATCTCCGAACGCCTCCACCGGCGTCGGCACTTCGACGTCGAGCCATCCGCTCCAGCCGTGTCCCGTCGGGTTGACACGTCCACCGGTGAGGCGGGCGATCAAGCGCCAGAGCGGCCGATGGCGGCAATTTTCGAGCCGTTGGAAATAGCCCAGCATTTCCTCGGCGCGCCACGAAGGATCGCCTGTCAGGTCGGCGATGGCGTTCCAGTCGGACTGATGCGGGGCCATCAGGATCATGGCGTTGTGGGCGGTGCAGCCGCCGAGGGTGGAGGCGCGCGGGTAGAGAACGCCGGGCCGACCGCAAGCATCGACGCCGATCCGCCGCTTGGCGTCGTCGCCGAAGTCATGGACGCGGTAGTTCCACGCCATCGCCTTGTTTTCCGAGGCGAAGGGATGGAATGCGGGGACGTCGTAGTCCTGCCGGCAGACCCGCGGCCGAAGGGTCGCTGGATTGGCGCCTGCCTCGAGCATGAGCACGCTTCATGCCCGCTTCCGCGAGCCGCGCCGCCACCGTGCCGCCGCCGGCTCCGGAGCCGACGACGACATAGTCGAACGTCTCGCCCGCGGGATCGGCCATTGTCAGAAGGTCTTGAGGTATTCGATGAGCGCACGCTTGTCGTCGTCGCTGAGCGGCGTTTCCTTGCCGAAGGCTTTCTCGTCGTCAGTAAGATTGTCGGTGTTGTTGAACTCGTCCGTGCCGAAATAATGCCCCCGGTTAACGACGAAGTCCGGACACTTCAGGAGCTTGCGGATGGGCATGCGGAGCTTCGAGCCCCAGGCGAGCATTGCCGCGTCGTCGTCGAGGTCGAGGCTCGGCCAGTTGCGGGTCGCGTCGAACACGAGCTGGGCGAAGGCGAAATCGTGCGGCAGCCGCTTGCCGAAGGGGATATCGGCGCTCGGCTGGTAGTTCGCCGCGAGGTTGATCGGAAAGCCTTTCGGGATCGGCCCCAGCCTGAAGTCGCCGTTCTTGTCGAAGACCTTGCGGAACGGATAGGCCGGCAGCTTGCCGACGAGATTCTTCGAAGCTCGACCGGAATGCTGCGCTTCGGGATGAAGACATCGCTGCGTTCGGTGGTGCGCACGATCGTGCCGTCGAAGCCAGGATCGCGGTCGCGCCTCTCGGGCCACAGGAGCTGCTCGATCGAGGACTCGAACACCTTCATCCTGGCGTCGACTGACGGATCCTCCGAGAACGGCCCGAGCCGGTTGTTGACCAGGAAGGGCGCCGTCGACCAGATGCTGACGAGCGAGGGCACGCGGGTGAAGCCGAGCCCGCCGCCTGGCATCTGGTATTGCCAGCGCTCGGCGGTGAAGGGGTCCTGCAGCGTCACTTTGCCGACCGACGGCAGGTTCTTGTATGTCTAGGAGGAGAAATTGTCCCAGATGTTGCCCCGGATCGCGTTGGTGCCAAGCGGACTGCAGGCGTTCGTGCGCAGGAGCGTCACAGGGATGCGGGCGTCGGTCGAAAGGTAATTGTCCTTGAGGAAATCCGGCGCCGCGACGATGGCGCGCATGTTCGCCTTGAAGTCCTCGGTCTTGGTGTAGGCCCAGTAGCGCTTGAAGCACGTGAGATAGTCGGGGCCGGAACAGCCGCCCGGGGCGAGCTGCGCCCGCGCCTCGTCCGGCAGCTTGCTTGAATGGCAGCGCGCGCAGGTCTCGGCGAACACCTTCTTGCCGCGATCGAGCGTCTCGGTGTCGGCGGTCAGATATTTCTTTCCGCCGGGCGCATCGGCCAACCGATCCGGCTGGCCGGCCTTGACCAGAAATTGCGCCATGAAGGGCGTGCCGAGCTCGGTGGCCCGCCAGTAGGCGGACTTCTTCTCCGCGGTCGCAATCGGGATTGCGTCGATCGGCTTGCCGCCGAAGAACGGATTGAAGTGGCGCATCCATTCTTCGCTGTAGAGGCCGATGTTGATGTAGACGCGGTTGAGCGCGCCCATGACGCCGACCGAGTCTGCGCCGTCCTTGAGCACGCGCGGGGACCACGACGTATCGGGTGGATCGAAGAAGCCGGAGAGCTGCTTATTGAGGAGCTCGCCCCCTTTCAGCGTCTCCTTGCCCCAGAGCTTGGCCTCGGCGAGGCGCGGTCCCAGAAGATAGACCGCGTTCATGGTGCGCGGATTGTCGATGTAGTCGGTCGAGACGAGAGAGGTGTCCATCGTGCCCGGCGCATAAGAATGCACGAGCTGGTAGACAAAGTCCTTCGGGTCCGCCTTGTAGACGAACACGCGGTCCATCCAGAGATATTGCGCCCCGACCGTCGAGTTGAGGTTGGCCCATTGCGGATGGATTGGATCGGCGGGTGGATGGATCGGGCTCGGCCCCACGTGGCAGAAGCCGCAGGCCATGCCGACCCGATAGGGCCTGACGAGATTGGGATCGTTGTAGTAGTTTGGATCGGTGTAGTAGCGCTCCGGGTCCCACTTGTCCTTGGCGGCCTGGTCGAAGTCCGGGTTGGGGAAGAGACGCAGCCCCACGATGCCGGTGGCGCAGCCGAAATAGGAGCCGACCGGCAGGGTCGACCCGTCCCTGAAGGTCGTTCCGCGCGCGCCGATCTTGACGCCCGGGTAGTTCGTCTCGCTCTCGAACGGATCGGGCGGACAATTCGGCCCCCGCACGTCGAGCCAGAGGCCGAACCGCTTGGGATCGGGGCCGGTCGGCTTGTCGAAGCAGGGCTCGTTGATCGCGCCGAGCCAACGCCAGCGCGAATCACGGTTGCACGGACCATCGCAATAGGTCTGGCTCGGGTGGGAGGTCACGATCTAGGAGATCGAAGGTCGCGAGGCTGTCCTTCGTCACCTTATCCCAGAAGCGGTCGTCGCCCCCGGTCCAGACGAGCCACATGTTGCGGCCCTTGACCTCGTCCGGCGTGAGCTGGACGCCGTTGTCCATGTCGTGGAAGAAGTCCTCGCTCGCCTGGGAGAAGGACCTCCTAGCGGTTGTCAAGGCGAATGAGCGGGTCTTTAAGCCCGCTCAGGTGTGATTCATGGCTTGGTCTCCTTTGCATCAGGATAGCGCCGTGCTCGCTCCGTCAACCGCGCAAGAGCGCGGTGCTTCGCTTCGCTACGCCCCCTTCGGGGTGACTTCCGCTGCGCGCGGCGCTCTGCCGGGCGGCAGGTCGGGACGAAGGGATGTCCGTCGCGGTCGAACCCAGGGATGTTCAGGCGGGGGGCGATGCGCGCTTATAGTTGGGGTCGTAGATGGTCTGGTTTCTCAGCATGGCGCAGGCCATGGCCAACAATCGATCGCCGAGGGTTCGCAGCGCGCGTCCATGGCTCTTGCCGCGCCGGCGCAGCGCGGCGTAGCGTTCGCGGCATTGCGGATCGGTCTGCATAGCCACGCGGGCCCAGTGATAGACCGCCTCGCGCAGACGCTCGTTGCAGGCCGAACGGCGCACCACCTGACGCGCTTTGCCGCTGCGGCGGGTGACCGGCAGGGGAATCGACTGAAGGTGTCATGCGGCGATGTAGGCGGCGAGGGCGTTTTCGTCCCAGGCGGCGACTTTGCGTCGCATGCGCAGGGAGTCTTTGGCTTTGCCGGTTCTGAGCACGTTGAGGGCGATGTGCTTGACGATGGCGAGGTTGAAGGGCGCGTTGTCGGTCCGCACGCGGCATTCGTCATCGCGGAAGATCATGTCGAGCACCCAGTGGAGGCCGTTTTCGACCATCCAATGACTGCGGATCATCGGTCCCACAGCGTTGGCGAGCAAGGTCAGCGAGGTGATGTAGAAGCGCGTCTCGGTCTCCGCCTTGCCATTGGTTTCGCGTTCGCTCTCGACCATGACGACCGACTTCAGGCCCGGCCATTGGTGGCTGTCCTGCAGCCAGCCGATGTCGTGGAGAACGGTGACCGTCCGGGTCTCGATGCGGCCGTGGTCGCCGTCGACGGTCGTGTCCTGGCTGACGGACGTATTCCTGAACCCGACCGCCTTCTGCTCCTTTGCGAACAACTCGACATCGTCGCGCAGCGTGCCCTGGTTGCCCTTCAACGCGAGGATGTAATCGGCCTTCTTGTCGATGATTGTCTGCGCGATTTTGCGCTGGCAACCCGCAGCGTCGATGGTCACCACCGCGCCTTCGATGGCCAACAGCTCGAGCAGCGCCGGAATGGCGACGATCTCGTTCGACTTGTCGCCGACCCTCATCTGTCCGAGCACCATGCGCTGGCGCGCGGCGAAGGCCGAGACGACATGGATCGGCTCTTCGGCCCCCTTCTTCTGGTAGGAGCGCCGCACCGTCTTGCCGTCGATGGCGATCACTTCGGCCGACGTCTTGGTGAGCGCCGCCGCCCACGCCACAAAACAGCGCTGGAACGCCACCGGGTCGAGCTTGGCCAGGATGATGCCCAACTGGTCGTGCGAAGGCGTGCCGTTGTCGAAGCGTCGAAAACGTTGAAGGAACGCCAGCTTGGCTTGGCCGAAGCGCGCAATGTCGGCCACCGTCTCCGCTCCCGCCAGCGCCGCAGCCAACAGCAAAAGCAGCACCTCCTCGAGCGGATAGGCGACCTTCCCTTTCTGTCGATAGTCCGGCAAGTCCTTAAAATGCGACAGGAAAACCGTCGTCTCCTGCAAAGCCCCGGCCGTCGCGTCCCCTTCCGTCATCGACTAATCCTCCAAGCGAATCAGAGGACTGCGACAAATTCAGACTTTCGGCTCCTTGTCACAAAAACTTTCAGTCGATTGCCCTGTTGGTACGCTCGACTTGCGTTGGCGCGCCGCGGCGCTCAGGGGAGTGCCGACGAAGGCGCCGTTGACCGGCCTCTGCGCGATGGTGTTGTGTGATCGGCAAAAAGTCGTGGACTGCGCGAAACGCGGAGACATTTTCCACGCCGCCCGCACTGGCTCGCGCGCCGACGACGAATCACGATAGGAGGCGCTACCCTCAGTCCTTGAAGGCCGCCGGGTAAATTCGATGGGCACGACCGCCGACAAAATCGCCAAAGCCATCCTCGCACACGAGCGCTCGGGCGTCATCGACCTGTCGTGCTATCGCGCCGCGAAGGCGGCGGTAGCGGACGCGCGGCTCGGCGACGATAGACTTCGGGAACTGTTGGCGAAAGGCTACGATCCCGCGCACGCGGCCTTCGTGTATGCGCAGAACTTCGCGTCGTTCCTGTCCGAACAGTTGAGCGCCAGAAAGGAGCTTCGACGATACGCTGACATCGTAGGCGAGGCGGAAGATGACTATCATCCGACCTTTCCGCCTCTGAGCCCGGTCACGAAAAGCTATTTCATCACGTGGGCGCTTTTCGACGTGCTGTTCGGACAGAGCCACGAAACCATCGGAACCTGCCTTCTGCGCCTTGCGCGGGACATGGCCTTTCCCGGCTGGCTCGTTGACGCGATCGACGCGATGCAGAAGTCCCGCATGGGCTTCTACGTCCATGAAGGTTTTGAGGACCGCTTCGTCCGCTTGCGCGAAATCGACCGCGAAGGCGTGAAGCTCTGTCATACGACGTCGGGCTTCAAGGGTTCGGAAGGTCAAATCTGGTTCGGACGGCTCGTGCCGCCGATGAACGGCTTGGTGCAGTATCACGTTTCCTTCACCACCCCCTACGTCATGATCAAAACGACAGAAAGCATGATCGCCGCCTATTTGAAGCGGGAAATCGAGCGCCTAGGCGACAGAGGACTGCCCCGGAAGATGGACGCGCGCGACTTCATCCTGAAGCACGGGCCGTCGCCGAACCACTGGAACGAGTATATTTTCTGTGCCTATCATAACCATCGAAGCGACGCCGTGTTCATCTCGGGCGTTCCCGATATTAAAGAAAGTCTTCCCCATGGTCGCTTGATGCGTGCGACTCGGCGTTGAGTTCGTTGGGTTAGCCTAAATTAGGCGCATACTTGAAATTAGGCGCATACTTGGCATTTGAGAGGGTAGAATTCTTAGAATGAGTTTTGGCGGAGGCTATCTTCGTGGTCTTGAGGCGGAATCACCCGCCGATTTACCAAGAATGACCGTATTTTTGAGGAGTGGCTTAGGGTTTCGGACAGTGGCTTAGGGTTTCGGACGCCGGCCCGTTACGAGACGGTCGTGCGGCTTCTGGGGCCGGCGTTCAGTGGCTTAGGGTTTCGGACGCCGGCCCGTTACGAGACGGTCGTGCGGCTTCTGGGGCCGGCGTTCGAAAGCCTCCCAAGGAGGAAACCGCGGGGAGGTTGGGGGCTGGTTCGGCGGGCCCGACCTATGGAGATTTTGGGCTGGCGGACGAAGCGCTCGCGGGACTTCGGGCGCTGGCGGCGGGGAGAGTTCGCGGCGGGAGTGGAGACGACGAGGTTTTTTGCGGAGGATTTTGCGCGCGGCGGACGCAGGCGCGGTGGTTGGAGAGGGACTGGCGAGCGTGTGAGGACGTCGGCTTCGTGCTCCGGCGCGCGGCTGGAGGCGGGAAGAAACGGCGTTGCGCGGCGGAAGGCAGGGCGACGTCGATCATGAGGTGTCGATCCTGATCCGGCTCGGCGATGAAGACCGCGCGGCGCGGGCGCCCTCGAACGTCTCGATGATGACCATCCGGCCGCCGCAACACGGACATCGGCGCGCAGGCGAGGGTGTTTCGGTCTCGCTGTCGGCCTCGGCCTGCGCGCCCCGGGGCGAGAGCTTGGGCGCGGCGAGCAATTGGCGGGCTCGCTCGATGTTGTGGGCCCGCCCTGTCCCGGCGAACAGGCCGTAGTGCCGGATGCGATGGAAGCCGCTGGGCAGCACGTGCAGGAGAAAGCGGCGGATGAACTCGGCGGGGTCGAGCGTCATGGTCTTGAGCCGGTCGCGGCCTTTGATGCGGTAGTCCTTCCACTTGAAGGTGACGCCGGCCTCGTCGAGCGCGACCAGCCGGGAGTTCGAGATCGCGACGCGGTGGCTGTAGCGGGCAAGATAGGCGAGGACGGCTTGCGGTCCGGCGAAGGGTCTCTTGGCGTAGACGACCCATTTGGAGCGCCGCAACGGGGCGAGTGCGGCGTCGAAGGCGCGGTTTAAATTCTATGGGGCGCGCGGCGGGCACTGGAGCCTTCGTCGCGGCAACCAAACGATGGAGCGCCCCTATGTCAAAGCAGAACGACTTGAGCAAATCCCTCGTCGCGCTCGATCAAGACGCGACATTGATCGCCGTCGTCGAGATGGGCCAGGCGAGTTGGCTGGTCGCGGGCATCGTGCCAGGACTGGATCGTTATCCCTTGAAGAAGATCGGCCCGGACCGCGACGCCCTCCTGCAGCTTCTGCACCGCTGGCGCGCAGAAGCCGCGAAAGCCGGCCATGCGATCAACAGGATCGCCGTCGCCTACGAGGCCGGCCGCGACGGATTTTGGTTGGCGCGCTGGCTGCGCGCTCAGGCTGTCGAAGCGTATGTGATCCATCCATCGAGCGTCCCGGTGCCGCGCGAGCACCGGCGTGCGAAGACAGATCGGCTCGACACCGAGCTCCTCAAGCGCGCCTTTGTCGGCTGGCTGCGCGGCGAACCGAAACATTGCAGCATGGCGGCAATCCCCACGCTCGAGGACGAGGATGCGAGGCGGCCAAGCCGCGAGCGGCAAACTCTGGTCGGGGAGCGCACGCGCATTCTCAACCGCCTGAAGGCCAATCTCGCCCGTCTGGGCATTCGCGGCTTCCGGCCCAATCTGGCTCGAGCGGAAGGTCAGTTGGAGACTTTACGCACGCCGGAGGGCGCCGCCATACCAAAGAACACGCTGGCCGAGATGCGACGCGACATGGACCGCCTGCAGGTCGTCAAGCGCCAGATCAAGGAGATCGAGAAAACCCGCGCCAAGCGGCTTTCGAAAGAGCCAAGCGAGCAACGCGACGCCATGGTCCAGCAGCTGGCAAGAGTGGTCGGCGTCGGGATCGAGACGGCGGACATGCTCGTGCAGGAGGTCTTCTCGCGCGAAATCCGGGACCGGAGGGCCCTCGCGCGCTATGCCGGTCTGACCGGAGCTCCAGACGAGAGTGGGCAAAGACGACGCGAGCGAGGACTCGCCAAGGCGGGCAACAGCCGCGTGCGCCGCGGGATGATCGAACTCGCCTGGGGTCACCTGCTGCATCAAAAGGGCAGTCCCCTGACTGAGTGGTTTTGGAAGCGAGCGTCAGATGCCCGCGGCGGCACACGCAAGACGATGATCGTTGCGCTCGCTCGCAAACTGCTCATCGTGTTGTGGCGGCTCGCGACCACGGGCGAGACGCCGGCGGGTCTGCAGCTTCGCCCGGCGGCGTAGGCGCCATTGAGTTTGCTGCAGCCTGGCGTCGCATTGACGCTCGGCTGCAGATGACGGACCGAGGCAGCGGCAACCCGATATTGGACTGTGGCCTTTGCGCCGCGGTTTAGAATGGGCCCGCCGCCTCGGAGCTTCGCCGCCGATGCGCATGACTGCATCGTGGTATCGACCCTTGGGTCGGCCGAATACAAGTTCGTGGCGCGCGACGCGCGCCCGATGGCGAGCTCCCCTCGGTATCGTCGCCGTTATCGATCTGAACGAGCGGGGACACGGCGCCCGTGTCGTCCCGAATGAGCGAGTCTGGCGCTGTGCTCGCAGCCGTCAAGGGCAAGTCGCTGCGCGATGGCCTTCGGCCACCCTTGACAGCCGCTCCGCGCAGCGCCCCAGTAAAATCAGGTCGGGACGAGGAGATGTCGCAGGCCCGATCGAACAAGGAGATGCAGCTCAAAACACCCTTGACAGCAATCGCCCCATACAAGTCCAAGGGCGGAGAGCGAGCCTACAGGGGTCGCCTCTGGAAGCACCGGAGTGCGCGCCGAAGCCGCCATTCACTTGAAGGGCGGAGAGCGAGCCTACAGGGGTCGCCTCTGGAAGCACCGGAGTGCGCGCCGAAGCCGCTATTCACTTGCGAGCACGATTTGGGCTTTACTGCACAGAGCACGCATTCATTGAAGCGCCAGCAGCCCCTCACAAAGGGCTGGGAGCATCTTGCAAATGCGAGATGCATTGCCCTGGACAATCACAGGCTAAAAGCGGCTCGCCTCGCTTTTTCACCTTATGTCTTTGATAATCTTGACGGTGAGCTTGCGCGCTAACTGGAAATGACGATCGGCCATGTCCGCGTCGCCCCGCTCCTGTGCAAGCAATGCAAAATTGTAATTCGTCTCAGGATCATGCGGGCGCAACTTTAACGCCGCCTCATAGTGCGCCGCGGCACCGTCCAGATCGGCTTTCCCATGCAGCAGCACGGCAAGGTTGGGTATGCGCCTCCGCGTAACTTGGGGAAATGCCCGGTGCTTCGCGGTAGTGCTGCTCGGCCTCATCTATTCGGTCGCTGGCTTCAAGCAGCATCGCATAGTTGTAATGGGCTCCGGGGTAATCTGACTGCAGGCGCATAGCCTCGTGATACTCCCGCTCTGCATCCGATGTTGCGCCGCGTCTATCCAGTAATACGGCGTAGTTGTTGTGGGCCTCAGCATAGCCGGGGCGCAATCGAATTGCTTCCCGATATTGTTGCTCCGCCTCGCCCGCCTCGCCCTGCGAGGCGAGCAGATTAGCGTAGCGCAGGCGAGCGTCGGTGTAATCCGCCCGCCAGCGTATTGCCTCTCGGGAATGAGCTATCGCACCAACCGAATCGTTCATACTCTCCAACAAGATCGCGTAGTTATAATGAGCCTCTGCATATTGCGGCCAAAGCGAAAAAGCGCTACTTGATAGAGCCTCTTGCAAAAAGAGTGATGAAGCCAGTCTAGTAAGGCGCTAATATTTATAGATATTGGGATCAGTTGCAAGTGCTGCATAGAAATATATTCAGATTGCGATTTAGGTACCGCGCCGTTATCATAGAAAACGATTCGCTTCAGCCTTGGCTGTAGACATGACTGACGACCCTCTCGACGCGATAAAGGTGCGCTGGAGCCACATCCAGGGCTATTTGCAGGGCCATTTGTTCCCTTGGATGCGTGAGGACAACGATCCGGTCACCGAAGCGCTGGGTCGTCTCGTCACCACGCTCGACGTGATCGGCCTCGAAGCCTTCGTTCCCGAACCGCCCAGGGGACCGGGTCGGCCGCCCGAGGACCGTCGCGCCCTCGCCCGAGCTTTCGTGGCCAAGGCGGTCCTGGGCGTTCCCACCACCAGCGCCCTGATCGAACGCCTCGCCGTCGACAGGTCGCTGCGTCGCATCCTCGGCTGGGAGCGACGCGCGCAAGTTCCGTCCGAGGCCACCTTTTCCCGGGCGTTCGCCGAATTCGCGCAGGGCGAGCTGCCGGACAAGATCCACGCGGCGCTGATCGAGCGGGCGCTCGGGGGACGCATCATCGGGGCGATCGCGCGCGACGCCACCGAGATCGAAGCGCGCGAGAAGCCGGTTGAGATGAAGGCCAACGACGGCAAAGACGATCCCCCGGCGCCCGATCATCCCCCGCCGCCGCGCAAGCGCGGACGTCCGCGCAAGGACGAACCGCGGCCGAAGCCGGAGCCGACGCGTCTCGAGCGGCAGGTCACGCAGAACCTCGGCCAGATGCTCGCCGACCTGCCCACCGCCTGCGACGTCGGCTGCAAGAAAAACAGCAAGGGCTACAAAGAGACCTGGACCGGATACAAACTCCACATCGACGTGGCCTGCGGCCAAATCCCGGTCTCCTGCGTGCTGACCTCGGCCTCCGTCCACGACAGCCAGGTCGCCATTCCCTTGATGACCATGACGAGCGCCCGCGTCTCCTATCTCTACGATCTCATGGACTCGGCCTACGACGCCGCCGCGATCCACGACCAGAGCCGGGCGCTCGGCCACGCCCCCATCGTCGACCGCAACTTTCGCGCCGACCACCAAGGCAAGGCCGAATGGGCCGCGAGGTCGGGCGCCTCAAGCTCATCCACATGCCCGACTTCGCCGACCGGATCTACGATTTCCGCACCATGGCCGAACGCGTCAACGCCCGGTTGAAAGACGAGTTCGGCGCCAGATTTCTCCGCGTCCGCGGCGCGCTCAAGGTCAAATGCCATCTCATGTTCGGCATCGTCGCGCTCGCCGTCGATCAGATCATCCGCGTCGTCGACTTGAGGCCCGCCCCTGCCTGACCAAGCCGCGCCTACCCGGCGCGGCACGAAAAAATCGCTTCGGTCAGCCTTTCTGCAAGAGGCTCTGAAGACAGTTCCGGGCGCGATGATCGCGGCGCCCGCCGCCTCGCCGTCGGGGATAGGGCCGGCCTCGTGAGCGCTGAAGAGCGCGTCGAGCTCCGCCTGCGACATGCCGAGCAACTGATTCGCGTTCATGGCCATCGATTCCTCCGCTGTCCAACGGAACTAAATTACGCTTTATTGTCTTGACGGTCCACGGCGTTTGCGCCGGACTTTCCCCGCCACGTCGCCGCTCATGTCCGGGGACCGGAGGGCCTCGGCGCTTCCCGCAGCGATTGAAAGCTGTCCTCGCCCCTCCAGCAAAAGCTCTTTGCGAGACATGCTTCTTTTTCTCATGGAGACACCGGTGCGCCTCGCCCGTTGCGATCGACAGCTCGCCCTAAGGGCGGAGTCCGGGCTTCCCGCGTCGCGCGGAAAGCCTCCTCTCTGCCAGTTTCCCGCCGTTCGGCCAAAGGTCGCTATCCGTGTGCGCCGTGAAAAGGCGGCGCTTTCCAGTGGGTGCGAGTCCCACCCGGCCAAACGCTCCAGCCGGAAGCAACCGGGGCAGGCATGGAGGCGACGAAATGTCTGAAGCCCTCGGATAGCCGTCACGCAGGTGACGGTGCGAGTGTGCGGGCCGCAACGCGAGTGAACGCCGAGCAAGCCTCGAAAATGCCGATGTGCGGGCCGACCCGACGACCCTTTCGGGGAAGGCTGATACGGCTGGGTGAGATGAGCGAAGACGACGCCCAACCGCTGCACCGGGGTAGTGGCGGCAGCACGTACACAAGGAAAGCGTACGCAACACGGGAAGCCCCACGGCGTGGTCAGGGATGACCAACCGGACGCCCGCGAGGGACAGGCCGGGCGCCGCGGGGTGGCGGAGAGGTTCGCAGTACCGATGAAGCCGGGTAACGCCGGGGGAGGGAAGGGACCTCAGTTCAAGACAGACGCAACAAGTAGCGAGGGACCTGGAGATTGGGCAACCTAACAACTCCGGACAGTGTTCAGAAACTGCAGACGGCGTTGCACGCGAAAGCGAAGGCTGAACCCGGCTATCGCTTCTGCGCCCTCTACGACAAAATCAGCCGCGAGGACATCCTGGCGCACGCCTACGCCCAGTGCCGCTCCAACAAGGGCGCGCCGGGCGTGGATCGTCAGGACTTCGAGGCGGTCGAGGCGTATGGGATCGAGCGATGGCTTGGGGAACTGGCGCTTGCGCTCAGGCAGGAGACTTACCGACCGGAACCCATCAGACGCGTTTATATACCGAAGTCCAACGGCAAACTCAGACCGCTGGGCATCTCAACCTTGCGGGATCGGGTCTGCATGACGGCAGCGATGCTGGTGCTGGAGCCGATCTTCGAAGCCGACCTTCCCTCGGAACTCTATGCCTATCGCCCCGGGCGCAACGCCCAACAGGCGGTGGTCGAGGTGGAGGAGCTGGTGTTTCGCGGCCATCGGGACGTGGTGGACGCCGACCTCGCGGACTACTTCGGGAGCATTCCCCATGCCGACCTGCTCAAGTCGGTTGCGCGTCGCATCGTCGATCGGCGCGTGCTTCATCTGATCAGGATGTGGCTGGACTGCCCCGTGGAAGAGACCGACGATCGGGGCCGGAAGACGCGCACGACCGAGGCGCGGGACAAGCGGCGCGGCATTCCGCAGGGTTCTCCGATCTCACCCTTGCTGGCGAATATCTACATGCGCCGGTTCGTGCTGGGATGGAAGATGCTCGGGCTCGAGCGAACCCTCGGCACGCGGCTCGTGACCTACGCCGACGACCTCGTGATCCTGTGCAGACGGGGCAACGCCGAAGCGGCCTTGCAGCGACTGCGGGAGATCATGGGCAAGCTGAAGCTGACGGTGAACGAGGAGAAGACGCGAATCTGCAAAGTGCCGGAGGGCGAGTTCGACTTCCTGGGCTACACGTTCGGGCGGATGTATTCGGCGAGGACCGGAAAGGCCCGTATCGGCTACCAGCCCTCAAAGAAGAGCGTCCAGCGCGCGGTCGAGAAGATCCACGCGCTGACCGACCGATCGGGAACATGGCAGGAGACCACGACGCTGGTGGGCGAAGTGAACCGGACGCTGCGTGGATGGGCGAACTACTTCTCGGTAGGCGCTGTCAGCAAGGCGTATCGGGCGCTCGACGCCTACACGGCGGTGCGGTTGCGCCGGTGGTTGCGCGCCAAGCACAAGGTCAGACGACGCAGGGGCGGGAGCTGTCCACTCTCGCACCTCTACGGGCACTTCGGGCTTAGGCTTCGGTCGCCTCGCGGACAGCCTTGGGCGGCCGGAGGCCGTTCTTCTGCCATTCCAGGCGCCCCTCGATCATCCACGCCAGGATGCCCTGCTATTCGGCCTTCAGCTTTTCGACGAGTTCGACGTCGCGCTCCTCGGCGGGGATCGTCACGGCGAACGGGATGAGGTGGAACCGGCGGCGGATCGCTTCGTCGACGCTGCGCAGGCTCGGCTTGTGGTTGCCGGCACCGACCAGCTTGAAGGCCGGGCGAAACTCGAAAAAGTCCTGGCGCATGAAGCGCGCCGAGATGGTGTCGCCGCCGGTGAGTTGCTTGATGCGCGCTTCGGCCCAGCGCCGTCCTTCCTAGGTTTCCGTCGCGGTGACGAGGCGCGCGCCGCGAAGGCCGGCAAGATCGGTGGGGTGACGATCGCCGTTGCTGGCGACGAAAGTCTCGAACGGCGCGGTGCGATGATAATCGCCCATGATTCCTGCGACGGTCGATAGCAGCACGCTCTTGCCGTTGGCTCCCGTTCCGTAGGCGAAGAACAGCGCGTGCTCGCGCGTGTGGCCGGTGAGGGCGTAGCTGAATACGCGCTGAAGATAGGATACGAGCTCGGCGTCGCCACCGGTGATCTTGTTGAGGAAGGCGAGGAAGCACGGACACTCCCCGTCAGGCCCGACCGCCGTGATCTTGGTCATGTAGTCGTTGTGACTGTGGGGTCTTGATTTGCTCGTGCGCAGGTCAATCACTTCGTCGAGCGTATTGAGAAGCCACGGGTCCGCGTCCCATTGATCGATCGTGGCGGCGAGGCGACGATCGGCCTTCGCCAGCACCTCGACGGCAGCGACGGTCTTCTTGGAGGCGATCGCGGCGGCGATATTGGGCTGATCGCATGTCGCTGCGGCCTTGCGGCAGATGGCGCGCGCCAGGTCGAACGCATGGAGCGTGTCGTCGAATCGCCAATGCGTTCCCGTCCAGATCAACCACTTGTTCCAAGCAGCGACGAAGCGAAGATCATTCCCGTGGCGCTCGGCAAACTGCAGCGCCAGCTCCTCGTCCGAGAATGCCGGCGGTCGGGCTTCGTCCATGGGTTCAAGCGCGGGCTGAGGCGCGACGTTGCGTTTGACCGCGGCTTGCGCGCGCCGGTTGCGCTCTGCCTCGGCGCTAGTCTCGACGGCGGATTTTGCCCGAGCCGGGGGCAGCGGCTTGTGCTCGTTCATGCCGCCCTCGCTTGCTCGCCTTCGGCGACGAGTTCATTAAACGCCATGAGCGCCGCGATCACGGCCTTTCGCATTTCGCGCAGGCGCTCGCCGAGCGTCGCCTCATCCCCGCGCCAGGCGGCCTCGGCGGCGGAGCGGCCATAGGACGCGGCCAGATCGCATGGGTCCATGACCACGCCGAACATGATTTCGCGGCCGGCGGCGAGGGCGATAGGCGAGATGGGCGGGCAGTCGAACGACGGGTCGCTCATTTGCCGCTTCCAAGGAAATTCTCGACCGAGGCCCAATTTCCCGACGTCGCCTCAAACAAGGCTCTATTGGCCGCCTCTTCCGCCTTGGCCGCGTTCCAGACCTCGGCGTCGATCATTCCCTCAACCTCACCGCGGATCAGTTCGGCGATGACGGCCGGATCAAGAGCGTCGAGTTCCCAGCATTCCGCTCCAAATTTTTCGGCGTAGGCCGCATATCGAGAGTCGGTCTCCTTCGCGAAATTGGGCGGCGGCCGGAATCGGTCGATTTGATCCATGTTCAACGCGAGCCGCGAACTTCGACACCTCGGCGGGCGAACATGGCAAGTCGATCGCGATTGTCGCGGGTCATGTCGAGGCCGTTCGGATCATGATCGCCGAGGTGCAAGACGATGGGCGTCAAGCTGCTCTCCAGTTGCGCCTCGAATTGCTTCCCGGCCTTGTATTGTTCGCTTTCCGAATTGTTGCCCCGACAGGCGAAATAGGGCACGCGATATTCGTCGCAGACGCCCTCGATCACGCCGAGCAGCGCGTCTTTTTCGATCCAGACTTCGAAGCTGAAATCCTGGCCTCGCCACAAGTCTTCCGCGGTATTGTTCCGCGGCCGCCGCCACGATTTCGGCCGGGCTGTCCCATGAAGGGCGCCGCCGCATGTTTCGGGTGCGGTCCTCAATCGCATCCCAATCGATCAGTCCGCACCGCCGCCCGTTTTTGATGACGTCGCCGAGTCGCTTGTATTCAGACTGCTTGTTGTCGATCAGCGAACGGGCGACGAATTGATAGTAGAGTTGGCGCAGCGTCAGGATGAACCCGCGCGCTTGATATTCGGCGATGATTGAGTTGGCGTGATCGATCATCGCGGCTGTCTTCGCCTGGAAGTGCCGCGCCTCGAATGATGCAAGAGTCATAGGCCGCCCCCGAAACGGCGCGCAAGGTTTTGACTTGAATGTGAAAGGGGCGGCTTGGTATCTTCCGAATTGGTTTCAGCCGCCAAGTAGAACCGGTCGGAAGCCCGGCCCGCGACCCACGCGGCCGGGTTTCTCGTTGAGGGGGACATGGATCACTCCACCCCCTCGGATGCGAGCCGCTCGATCTCGCTTTCCGGAACCAGCGTGCGGCCGAGAACGTGGACGAGCTTGATCTTGCCTTCACCGGCCAGTTTGTAGATCGTCGTCCTGCCAATGCCGAGCGCGCGGCAGGCGTCGTTGACCCGGCGCGCTTTCGGGGCGTTGGGCGACGCACCCGCCTTTCACGCTCCCGCTTGGCCGTGTCGACTATGAGCCTAAGGGGCACGGCCGAGCGCCTGATCTGGCTCAAGGCGGTCGTCGTTCGCCTCACGGACCTGCGTGGCCGGGGCTTCTGCATCCCCCTATAATCCACCGCTTTTGAGGGCGTCCCCGAGGGCGCGGAGGAGGGGATTACCTGGGTGGGGGGCAGGCTCGGCAGGCGGCGGGGGAGGAGACTCGGCCGGCGGCGAGGGAGGCTCGGCCGCAGCTTGCGTCGCGTCGCGAGCCTTGGTCGATTTCTCGTGCTTGGGGCGCGCCTGAGCCGGAAGCGGCGAGTTCGGCGCAGACGCAGAGGAACTGGTCGATTCGATCTTGGCAATTGCGCCGCCGCCGGACAATCCGCCTGGGTGGGCCATCAGCGGATCGACTTTCGAGGGCTGTTTGGCCCCGACCGTCTCGCCTTTCTCCCTTGGTCCCGAGACGCCCCTCGCAATGCATTCGACCGTAAGCGTCGCTTGCTTCGGTGTCCGGGGAGCGATGCGCTGCTCGAGCGGCGCCGCGTAGGCTTGGCACTCTTCGAGTGAAGGGAAAGTCGGCTGCCCCCCGTAGCTCAAGCATGCTTGAGATGGATGGCTGGGTGAGCCGAGAGCGTGACACCAGACAAGCGCATAGATCATCATCATTGCTGAGGGGCGGCTCCTGACGGGCCCGTTGTGAAGAACGAAGAAACTAATCCGGATTTCTTAAAGGACAACCTGCATCCAAGGCCGCGCTACAAAGCCCCTGACCACGGTTTCGCTGCCGCTGTGCGGGCAGGGGCTGGGCGCGCTCGACATCGGCGCGCCAAGCGCGCTCGAGTTCGACGGGGCGGCCGACAGCTCGCATACGACCAGCTTCACGACAGCCAACGGAACGCTGGCGACTTGGCTGGGCGCCGGCTGTTCCGGCGCGCTCGCCGGAACGGCCCGGGGTCGTCGTCGGCCGATCATCGCCCAGAGATGCTGCCCTTCGAGGACTCTAAAGGCGGTCGAATGGCGCGGAGCCGCGTTACCGCAACCCGCGGCGCGAGCCTTGGATCGAGCGACGGAGCAGCGCGTAGAGGCTGCTGCCTGTCACCGCTCCAAGAACATAAACAACGAGGACGATCAGCGCGAGCGGCGCGCTGAGCGCCGAGCCGAGGAACGAGATACTGACAATATCTGTGTTCTCGGCGACGAAGATCAGGACCGTAGCGACGAACAGGACGACAATGACGAGGTAGACCCACCGCATCGATCCCCCGCTGCCTCCCGGACTCTTACGACTGCCGTCATTGGGCCATCGAGCTCCTCGAGCCCAGCCCACGGCTGATCCAACTCTGGCCGGGCGCAGACGAGATCGATTGTCATCTCGCTGGCGACACATGGCGTCGGCTGTCGTTGTTTGCTTAGCCTTCACCTTTGCATCTTTGCAGAGGCCCAAGCGCGGACCCTGTCAACCGCTCCGCGACCGTCTGCCTGTGCGGCTCCCGCTGCCATGGAGCGATCCCCGGCGCCAGATCCCGTTCGGAGATTGGTCTTTGCCTGATCGAGCTGAGTCTGGGCGCTCATGCCGCGTCTCGCCAGCTCTGCAAATGCAGGCGCTCGACGCGCGCATCGCCTCGCCGCAGTCGCAGCGCGATCCGGCCAAGACCGAGTACGACCACTGCGAGCTTTTCGTCGGTCACTACGGCGATCTGTTGGCCCGCGGCGACCGTGTCGCCCTCCTTGACGGTCAGCGACGCGATCGTGCCGCCGATGTGGGCGCGACCCACGAGCTGGAGGACGGGCTCGACCGTCGCGATGACCGCCTTGCGGTCGACGACATCGGTCGAGTGGACGACATAGCCGCCTTCGGCGTAGGCGGCGTGAAGCACGGAACATCGATACAATGACGGATAAGAAACGGCGCATATTTCAATTCAAAATTCAGGCTTGACCAATATATGAGCGGATACTAAATAAGCGAGCATGGATTTAGAGAACTTGCAACTAAAGGCGGGAGAGGCGGAAAGCCTCCTGAAGGCGATGGCCAGCCGGCCTCGTCTGATGATCCTCTGCGAGCTCCTGAAAGGGGAGCGGACGGTCACTGCGCTGCACGAAGCCGTCGGCCTCAGCATGTCAGCGATGTCGCAGCACCTCGCCCGACTGAGAGCGGACGAGCTCGTCTCGACGCGCCGAGAATCCCAAACGATTTTCTATTCCCTCGCCGACGCCGGCGCGACCCGGATGCTCGAGACGCTTTACGAGATCTATTGTTCGCCTGCGGTCTCCTCGGCGCGGTGCGAGGCGGCATCGCCCGTAACGCGGAGCCGGAAAATAGGAAAGACGGCCTGAGAGTCCGGTGCGCGAGACGCCCTCGCGGCCCCATATGAACCTGCGCGCGGCCGCTCCGCGTGGCGAATGGAAATAAGATCGAATTCAAAAACTATCTTTCTCCCTCAGGGCCGTCACCGGAATCACGCCAGTCGCGACCGCGACGCCAACGGCATGCGTAAGGTTTATGCAGTGGAGCTTTGTGACGCGCCGTATCCAGATGTGTCTTTACGCTACCTGGGCTCAAGCCTAAGATTTCAGCGACTTCTTGATGTGTTTTTCCCCGCGCCACCAGATCAGACATTGCTCCTCTCGCCGGGACAGGTGGACGGCGGCCGGCGGCTGCTTTGAGTTCGTGCTCGCGGCAGAATCAATAAGCGCAGACAAGTGCTGGAGAACCGTCATGTTGTTTCGTTTAAAGGATCCCATTCAGCCTGGGCGCATCGCTGGTGAACGAAACCAGCGAGTACGCGTTCTTTCGATTTCGGACGGGGATTGACAGCCCGTGGCGTCCGACGTTGTGACGTTCAGCGTCCGCAAAGAAATCCAGACTTGCCTGATCGTCACCGGCAGAGAAGTCCCAGTCGAAGGGCAACAATGCCGTACGTCCATGCTTGATAACCGGATCGATTGCGAGATACTGCTTCAAGAAATATCGAGCCTGCCACTCTCTCGGATATGTAACTACCGCGGTAAGCAAGCTAGCGCCGCAATTATTTTCGGCTGCAAAGCGCATGTATGCGATATTCAATAGACCAATTTCCGACGCGATTGCCTTCAGGATGCAGGCCAAATCATCGGAGTTGTCGCCAAGTATTTTGTCTGTCAGCTTGATGGCTGCAGAGCCGATGCTGATGTTCTCCATTAACGGCAACATAGGCCACGAGCGAAGCCGATGCAACTCGGCGCCGCCCCGCCGAAGCCTTCCAGGCGGCTCTTTCGCGCCTGTCGCAAAGCTATTGCGGGTGGCTGGGGTATGGTTCGGATCGGCGGATGAGCGCGTTATGTTCCTCTAATGATCTCGCCATATCTGGCTATTGGCAGGCACGCCGCCTTTATTTACCCCATCGTAAGAGAGGCAACGAGCCCGGTTGCACAAGACGCGGGATCGGGCGTTAAGGGTTGCGATGCTTGATTTGATAGAAATTGAATTGACGAGGATTCGCAGGATGGCGGAACAGACGAATGACCGCTTTCTCCTCTATCTGCTCGACATGGCTATACTGGAGGCCAACCGCAGAGCGCGCTCGATCGCTGAAGGTCAGCGCGCCGCGAACGCCCAAGTCTTGGAAAGCGAAGGCGAGTTGGGGCGCGACTTGGCGGCGGCCCTCAAAGTTGTTCGGTGAAAGCTGCCTACCGGCGTCCGACGACTCTCTGAAAGATCCGCCATGAGAGATCATCTGCCGGCGGGAAAGCCCTGAGCGCGAAATTCCGCGCGCCGCGCCGTCAGGAGGACTTAATGCTCAGGCTGCAGGTCGGGCGCGCGGTTCGCGCAATTCTTCCACGCTTTCCATGCTTACCAAGTGGGCAACAATGATTTAGTGTTGCGCCAACTCGGCAACCACCCACGCTGCTGACATGGAAAGCATTGGTTCTGCGTTCACCAAATTAACGGACAAAATTCTCGGCTACAACTCCGACCCTTTGGAAGAGATCCTGAAGTCGATCGCTTCGGAGACGGGTCTGTCGCACATAGTTCATTTGCGCATTGCAAGCAAGAGAAGCGAGGAGGTGGCGATCTTTGGTTCAGTCAATACCTTCTCTAAGGAATGGCGGACCCGGTATTTTCTCAAACAATATTCCAAAATCGACCCTGTCGTCAGATTCGGCCAGCAAGCGACGGCGCCATTCGATTGGGCCACCCTGAATCAAGACGATCCGGCGGTCGAGAATTTCTTCGCGGACGCCGTCCGCCACGGCGTAGGACTGAACGGATTGTCGATCCCGGTGCGCAGCCGGAAGAATTCTCTCTCTTTGGTTTCCTTCAGCAGCGACCTTGCCGGGGAGGAATGGGAAGCGTTCAAAGCATCGAACATGGGAAACCTCCAACAGTTGGCCGTTCTCATTGAATCCGCCGATAGCGTCCACACCGAAAGAAGACTGTCGAAGGGCCCTGTCCAGCTCTCCCAGCGGGAGGAGCAGTGTCTTGTCTGGGCGGCGCGAGGAAGGACGCATCAGGAGATCGCGAAAATCCTGGACTTGACCCCGGGCAGCGTGAAGACGCATCTCGACTCTGCGCGCCGCAAGTTGCAGTGCACGAACCTAACTCATGCTGTCGGCGTCGCGGTGGCTGCCGGCATCATTCCCGCCGAGCTGGTGGGAGAGGGCGACCTGCCTCAATGATTGCGCCGCTCGCTTCACGCGTCCGACCGCCGTCGCGGCTTGAGGTGCACTCTGAGTCCAATAGGCGACATGCTGAAGCCGAAGCGTTCAACGACCTCCGATGAGGTCCCGATGCGCTCGACGTCGAAGTTCTTGTAGAGCATCGACAGGAGGGTCTTGATCTCGAGGAACGCCAAGGACCGGCCGGGGCACATCCGCGGGCCAGATCCGAAGGGAATCCATGCCGACACGTTGTGCGGACCGACCGCCTGGCCAAGCCACCGCTCCGGCCGGAACGCCAGCGGATCGGCGAAATTGTCCACGTTCACGGCCGCGGGCCGCGCAAGGACGAAGACCAGCGTTCCCTTCGGGACAAGGATGTCGCCCAGCGCCACGTCGGCGTTGGGCTCCAGGGCGATGGACGGCAGGACGGGGCGCAGGCGCATCGTCTCGTTGGCGACAGCCTCGGCGCACGCCAGTCGGTTGACGGCGGCGAGATCCGCTGCAACGTCCATCGCGCCGATCACTTCGTCGGCCTCGTTGCGCAACTTCGCGACCCACGCCGGGCTGTCGCAAAGCTGATGGACCGCCCATGCGATGGTGAACCCGGTTGTTTCTTCGCCGGCAACCAACATGGTCACGAGGTTGGACCAGATGAGATCGTCGGAGAACGGCTTGCCGTTCTCGTCGACTGCAGTGAGCATGGCCTCGATGAAGTTGGAAGGCTTTTGCGCGCGTTCGGGCTCCGCCTTCAAACGGGCGCGCGTTTCCGCCAGCAACGCGTCGATCCAAGCGCGGAGCCTGACCAGGGCGCGAGTGAAACGGCGATCGGACAGCGTCCGAACGTAACGCCAGGTCGGAAACAGCGCGAACGTTCGGCGATTGAGCACCGGGAGGAGCACCTCGATCTCGCGCTGGATGGCGTCGTCCGCGCGACTGACCACGTTGGCGTCATGCCCGAAGACAATCAGCATGGTGACGTCCATCGTGAAGCGCTTGATGTCGTCGACGATGTCGATCGCCTCCCCGCCGCTCGCCTCCCCTTCCCAACGTTTCTTCAACCGTTCGGCGACGGTCCTGATGCTCGGATAAAGCTGTCGCAAATGGCGCTGGGCAAGCGCCGCGGTGGCGAGCTTGCGCTGCCGCCGCCAGGCGTCGCCTTCGGCGTTGAACACGCCCCTGACCCCGGCTTCCGCCATAATGCTGTCGATCGTGGCGCTGCGGCGAAATGTTTCCGGCCGTGCGCGAAGGACATGTTCGATCAACGCTGGGTCGGCAGTCACGACGGTGCGTCTCAAGCCCATTCGGAGCTGATAGGTCGGGCCGTAGCGCCTCGACCATTCCTCCAGCGTGAGATGCCCTGTCGCCGCATTGAGCTGGTGCAGATTGCCAATCAATGGCAGCGGCTTCGGCCCAGGCAGGTCATCCAGCGTCCGTGTCGCGGCGGTCGGAGCCGACGGCTTGAGACCCGTGACGTCGACGAACAAGCCGCCGTCGCGCTCGGCGACAGGACAGGACGCCAGGCGCTCCGGGCCGCCTTCCCGCTGGCCGGAGTCGATCGAGAAGCGCCAGCGATGGTTCCGACAGACGAGCACCCCGCCGTCGCGCTCTCCCTCACCGAGCAGAGCCCCCTGATGGGGGCAGCGGCCCTCGAAGGCGCGCCATTCGGCGCCGGCTCGCAATAGGACGATGTCGATCTGGTTCGCCGAGATGGCGAAGGGCCCACCAGTCTTGAGTTCGCTGAGATCGGCGACGCGAGTGAAATTTGGCTTCTCGGCGAGGCGAGTGAGATCTGGCTTCATAACTCGCTTGAGCTGCGACTGGGCGTTGGGAGATCGGCTCGCTTCAGCGCGATCGGGCGTGGCGGGCTTATAGTTTGTCGCTTTCGGATTGAGAAGCGGACAAATCGCTCGGTGCCAGAACGCCTGTGCACAACCTCTTAGCCGGGGGAGCCCTGGCCCTCGAAAGCCCAATAATTCGAAGCAATTCCCGACAAAACTCCCTGCGCAGCCGAACAGGGTGTGAATTCGGCGTATCACGGAGCTAAGGCTCCCTGTTCGGCCAAAAACAGGGATATCTCACGCCTGACGCGCCGCGAGGGAGCGCTAAGCCCTTCCCGCATTCAATCGGGCCAGGAATTGACCCAGATCGTCAGTGACGTAGTCGACGAAGGCGCTTTCGCCGGCACGGTCGTGGTGTTCGCGATGATCGACCGTCCCCGGTTTGGCCGCCACCAGAACCGTCCTCATCCCTTTGGCCTTCGGCACCGCCAAATTCCTGGCGACGTCCTCGAACATCGCCGCGCGGCTCGGGTCGACGCCATATCGGTCGAAGAAGGCGAGGTAGGCCTCTTCCGCCGGTTTCGGCGTCAGCCTGGCTGCGACGATGTCGAACGCGTCCTCGAAAAGGCCGTCCAGACCGAGCTGGCGCGCGGTCAGGAGGGCGTGATTGCGCGAACCGTTGGTGAAGATGAGCTTCCGGCCGGGCAACCGGCCGACTTCCCGGACGAGCGCCGGATCGGGCCTCAGCGCCGACCGGTCTATGTCATGGACGAAATCGAGGTAGCGTTCGACGCCGTCGATGTTTTCCTCGATCAAGCCGCGGAGCGTCGTCCCGTGCCGGATGTAGTAATGCCGGTGCAAGGCGTGCGCGGACAGGCCGTCGAGGCCGAAAAGGTCGATCAGGTACAAGGTGATCCGCTCGTTGATCTTGGGCCAGATCCCGCTGTCGGCCGGATAGAGGGTGTTGTCGAGATCGAAGATCCAGGTCGTGACGTGCCCGAAACTCGCGCGCACGCGATCGTCCCCGGCCAAGCCCGAGGCCGAGATCCCGCTGACGTCAGCGGCGGGAAACGCGTCGAAGTTACCCAACAGTCCTCCGTTCGATTGTGCGGGGCATCGAGCCTGGCGGAAAGGATTTTCGGCCGCCAGCCCACACGCTGGCGCGCGAGCCGAACGAACAGCTTCAGACAGAATGCCTTCGAATTTATGACAGCTACAATGCCTTCCGATCTATGACGCCGCGCGCGTGGCGCGGTCTTTCGTCGCATGCGCGACCGCCTTGCGCATGAGGTTGGAGAATCCGGCTTCTGCGACCGCGTCAGGCCCAACCCAGAAATGCCCGGGCGGGGCCAAGCCGTCGAAGTGAGCGGCGAACAAGGTCAGCCTCAGGGTGAAATGCGTAAAAGTCTGCTCGACCGCGCCGGGCAGCCGGCGCCAGCGCGCGGCGACCGGAACGTCCGTCCGCCAGCTTCCGCCTGGTCCCGCGCTCGTCCAGGCGGTGCCCGGCAATTCGACGGTCAAGGCGAGCAGTCCGCGCGGCGGACGGCGGCGGGCGAGGAACGCTCCGTCGATCCGGTGAGCGAAAAAGGCAGCCCCGGCGCGATCGGGCTTCACCTTGCCCGGCGATCGGCGCGGGAAAGCCTCAGGAGCGCCTGAGCGGCGGGCGGCGCAGTCCTCGCTCAGCGGACAAACTTCGCAGAGGGGACTGCGCGGCCGGCAGATCGTGGCGCCCACATCCATCAGCGCCTGGGCGAAGTCGCCGGCGCGTGCGCCCGGCGCCAGGTCGAGGGCGGCGGCGCGAATTTCCGCTTTCGCCTCCGCGATCGGCCGGTCGAGAGCCACAAGGCGCGCCAGGACGCGCGCGATGTTGCCGTCGACCGGCATCGTCGGCCGGCCGAAGGCGATCGCGGCGACCGCCGCGGCGGTGTATTCGCCGACGCCCGGCAAGGCGCGCAGCTGGGCCTCCCGGTCCGGAAAGCGTCCGCCGCGCCCCGCGATCTCCCTCGCGCAGGCGTGCAGGTTGCGCGCGCGGGAATAATAGCCGAGGCCGGCGAAGGCGCTTATCACCTCCTCCGTCGAGGCGGCCGCCAGATCCTCGACCGTCGGCCACTTCTCGATGAAAGTCCGAAAATAGGGCGCCGCGGCCTGGACCGTGGTTTGCTGCAGCATCACTTCGGAGAGCCAAACGCGGTAGGGATCGGGCGTCTCCCCGGGCCGGGCCCGCCACGGAAGTTCGCGGCGGGCGCGATCCCACCATCGAAGCGTCCGCTCGATAATCGCGTTTTGCTTTGCCTCGAGCCCCGCCGGGCTTACATTGGCGTTCATTCGACCAACCCCTCGACGGAGCGACCATGCCGCTTCCCCGCCGCGGCGCCAAGGCGCTGGCGGAATTCGTGCCCGAGATCATCAAGGAGGCGCTCGCAGCCCGGGGCGTCAGCAAGGCAAGCCTGATCGCCGACTGGCCGGTGATCGTCGGCGAGAGCATCGCGCGCTACGCGAGGCCGATCGAGCTCCAATGGCGGCCGCGCCCGGCGAGGCGCGACCCGGAGACGGCGATCGCACCCGCGACGCTGGTGCTGAGAGTGGAAGGCGCCTTTGCGCTGGAGGCGCAGCACAATGCCGCGATCATCGCGGCGAGGGTGAACGCGCATCTCGGATGGCGCTGCGTCGAGAAGATCGCCTTCCGGCAAGGGCCGCTGCCGCCGCCGAAGGAGAAGCGTCGCTTGCCGCCCCCGCCCAGCGTCGAAGCCGAGGCGGAAGCGAGAACCGCCGCGGCCGCGATCGGCGAAGACGGCCTGCGCGAGGCTTTGACCCGCCTCGGCGCGCGCGCGATCGACCGCTCGGCGCGCCGGTTCGCCGCATGGCCGCGCAGGGGAGAGTGACGACTTGAGCCATCCGCTGGCGGGGCGCGCGATCACGCGCATGAACGGCGCGGGCAACAGGATTCTGGTGCTTGACCTGCGCGGCTCGTCCGTCCTGCCGAGCCCGGCGGAGGCCCGCGCAATTCGTCGCGCCCCCGGTCTCAATTACGACCAGATGATGGTTATGAGCGACTCCCGAACTCCGGGAACCGTCGCCTATGTCCGCATCTTCAACAACGACGGCACGCTGGCCGGCGCCTGCGGCAACGGGACCCGCTGCGTCGCCGATCGGCTCTGCAGTCAGCTCGGAGTCGAGCGGATCGAGGTGGAGACGAAGGCGGGCCTGATCGCCTGCGAGCGCCTGGGGCCCCGGTCCTACAGGGTCGACATGGGCGCGCCGCGGCTCGGCTGGCGCGACATCCCGCTCGCGCGCGCCGTCGAAGACACGAATCGCGTGAGCCTCGACTGGCCGGTGGGCGATCCGATCGCCGCCCTCGGCCCCGCCGCGGCGGTCGACATGGGCAACCCGCATGCGGTCTTTTTCGTCCCCGACCTCGGTGAGGTCGACGCCGCCGGATGGGGCGCGCGGATCGAAGTCCACCCGATGTTTCCGGAGAAGGCCAACGTCACCTTCGCTCAGGTCGGCGCCCGCGACGACGTGACGGTTCGCGTGTGGGAGCGCGGCGTGGGGCTGACCCTCGCCTGCGGCTCGGCCGCCTGCGCGACCCTGGTCGCCGCATCGCGTCTCGGGTTGATGGATCGTGAGGCGACCGTGCGGCTGCCGGGCGGCGACCTCGTCATCGAGCAGCGCGCGGCCGACGGCCACGTGCTGATGACCGGGCCGGTCGAGCTCGAGGGCGAATTCGTTCTCGACGGCGCCTTGTTCGAAGCCGTGTTGTGAGCGAGCCGAAGGCGCCGGCCGATGGGCTGCTGAAAAAGGGCCGCGTCGACGCGGTCGACTGCGCGCGCGGCCTCGCCCTGGTGGGGATGGCGGCCTATCATCTCACCTGGGACCTGGCCGACTTCCGGCTCGTCTCGCCGATGGCGCCCCTTCTCGCCGCCGATGCGGCTTCTCTCGCATGGCGTGGCGAGCGCGTTTCTCGCGCTGGTCGGAGTCTCGCTGGCGCTCGCCCATCGCGAGCGAGTGAACCTGCCGGCCTTCTGGCGGCGGCTCTTGATCGTCGGCGGCGCGGCGGCTCTGGTCACCGGCGTGACGCTGGTTTTGTTTCCGGGCCAAGGGGTCTGGTTCGGCATTCTCCACTGCATCGCCGTTGCGAGCCTCGTCGCTCTGCCCTTTGTCGCGCCGCTCGCGTGGGTAGGCCTTCTTGCCGGGGCGGCGGCGGTCATGCTCCCCTTCTTCGTCCATTCGCCGCTGTTCGACCCGCCGGCGCTGCTGTGGCTCGGGCTCGGCGAGGCTCTGCCGAACACCGTCGACTGGCGCCCGCTGCTGCCATGGGGAGGCGTTGTCCTGATCGGCCTCGGGCTTGCGCGTCTGCCCGGCGTCCTCGAGCGGCTGACCTCGCCATGGCGATGGCGGGCCACGTCGGTCCCGGCGCGAGGCGTTTGTTTTGCCGGGAAGCACAGCCTTGCAATCTATCTCCTCCACCAGTTCATCCTGTTCCCTCTCGTTTGGGCCACAGCCGCCACCGGCCTCGTCGCGACCGTCCCACCGCCGAAGCCAGACATGAGCGCCTTTCTCGCCGCCTGCCAGCGCGCCTGCGTCACCCGCGGATGGTCGGCCGAGAGCTGCGCGGGAAGCTGCCGATGCGTCGCCGACGCCGTCGAGCGCTCCGGCGACGCCGACCGGCTGGCCGAGCTCGACGCGGAGCGCAAGGCCGACCTCCAGCGCATGGCCGACGCCTGCATGGGGCGATAGGGCGAGGCGGGGGCGTTCGCGGGCGAGTTTTTCGCGATTTCGATTCGAGCCAAGACAACCTTCGCCAACGCCGCTGGACACGTCTCCGCTAGGCGATTACGCTGAGTATCCATGTGGAGCGCGGCCATGGACGTCGGCGGGTGGCTTCGCAGTCTCGGCCTCGGCCAATACGAGGCGAATTTCCGGGACAACAAGATCGACGCAGACGTGCTGCCGCAGCTGACGGCGGACGATCTCAAGGACATCGGCGTCTCAGCGGTCGGGGATCGGCGCAGGCTGCTGGCCGCAATCGCCGCCCTGTCGGGCCCAACGCCTTCTGCGAACGCGCCCGCGCCGGCCAAGCGTCTTGAGATTTCGGCGGAGCGCCGTCCGATCACGGTGATGTTCTGCGATCTCGTCGGCTCGACAAGCCTTGCCGCACGGATGGACGCGGAAGACTGGCGCAATCTGGTCGGCGCCTATCTCGACGCAGCCTCGGCGGCGGTGACGGGGCTTGGCGGCCATGTGTTGAAGAAGCTCGGCGATGGGCTGATGGCGCTGTTCGGCTATCCGCGGGCGCAGGAGAACGACGCCGAGCGTGCGGTGCGCGCCGCGCTCGCCATCCAGCGCGCGCTTGCCGACCTCAACGCCAGGAACGCCCGATCCGGCGCGCCCGAGCTTTCCGCCCGCATCGGGTCGGAGACCGGACCGGTCGTGGTCGACGCAGCCGGCGAAGTGTTCGGCGAGGCGCCGAATGTCGCGGCGCGGGTGCAGGCAGCGGCCGAACCGGGGACGGTGCTCGTCACCGCGAGCGTGCAGCGGCAGACGGCCGGGCTCTTCGTCGCCGAGGACAGAGGCGCGCATGAGCTCAAGGGCGTGCCGAGCCCCCATGACGCTCTATCGCATCGTGCGGGCGAGCGGCGGCCGGCGCGGCGGCGCACGGATTCTGACGCCGCTGGTCGGCCGGGAGGACGAACTTGCCCAGCTTCAGCGCCGCTGGTCGCGCGCGCTCGAAGGCGAGGGTCAGTTCGTCCAGATCGTCGGCGAGCCCGGCATCGGCAAGTCGCGCCTTGTCGAGGAATTCCGCGCAAAACTCGCCGAGACGCCGCACACCTGGGTCGAATGGGCCGCCTCGCAGCTCCTGCAGAACACGCCCCTGCACCCGCTCGCCGAATGGGGCAGACTGCGCTTTGGCGGCGCCGACGCGACCGACGAGGGGCGTCTCGCCGACCTCGAGAACACTTTGAGGCTGATCGGCCTCGACGCGGCCGAATACGCGCCCCTGCTCGCGCCGCTGGTCGACGTTCCGCTGCCTCGAGGACCGCGCGGCGAAGTTCCCGCCCGAGGAATTGCGGCGCCGGCAACTGGCGGCGATGACCGCCTGGGTTCTGGCCGGCGCGCGGTCGCAGCCGGTGGTGCTCGCCTTCGAGGATCTGCACTGGGCCGATCCGACCTCGCTCGATCTCATGGCCCGGCTCGCCGAGCGCGGCGCGCAGTCCCCTTTGCTGGTCGTCGCCACCACGCGGCCCGAATTCCGGGCGCCCTGGGCCATGCGCTCGCACCACGGCGTCGTTTCGCTCGCGCCGCTCGACCGCGCGCAGGTGCGCCGCATGGTCGGCGAGATCGCAAGCCGGCATGCGCTATCCGACGAGATGATCGATGGAGTGGGCGAGCGCACCGGCGGCGTGCCGCTGTTCGTCGAGGAGGTGACGCGGCTCCTGCTCGAGCGCGACGCGCAGGGCGGCGCACAGGCGATCCCGCCGACCTTGCAGCAGTCGCTCGCCGCGCGCCTCGACCGGCTCGGCGAAGCGCGCGAGATCGCGCAGATCGGCGCGGTGCTGGGGCGCGATTTTTCCTACGCGCTGCTCGCCGCGTAGCCGCGGTCGATGACCGCGGCCGGAGGCGGCGACGCCGACGCCTGCAAGCAGCGCTCGATCGGCTCACCGAGGCCGACCTTCTGTTCGCCGAGGGCGCCGGCCGTCAGGCGAACTACCGCTTCAAGCACGCGCTGATCCAGGACGCCGCCTACGACAGCCTGCTCAAGAGCCGCCGCCAGGCGCTCCACCGCCGCGCGGCCGAGGCGCTGCGCGACTCGGACGCCGAACCAGAAGCGATCGCGCATCACTTCACGCAAGCCGGGCTCGATGATCTCGCCATCGAATGGTGGGGCAAGGCCGGCGACCAGGCCTTGCGCCGCTCGGCCTTCCAGGAGGCGATCGCCCATCTCGGCAAGGCGATCGCGATGGCGGACAAGGTGCGCGCGGCGGGCAGGCCCCGGGCGACTCGGGCGCGAGCAGGCTGACGCAATTGCACGCCGCCTATGGCAACGCGCTCATAGCCGCGCGAGGCTTTGGGGCGCCGGAAACGATGGAGGCCTTCGCCAGAGCCCGCAAATCGGCTTCCGGCGACGAGGATGCGCCGGAACGGTTGGCGGCCGACTTACGGTCTATGGGTCGGCAGTTTCGTGCGGGGCGATTTGCCTCGATGCGAACGCTCGCGGCGGCCTTCCTCGCCGACGTTGCGGCGAGACCCGATTCGCCCGAGGCCGGCGTCGCGCATCGGGTCCTCGGGACCACTCACTGGTTCGCCGGAGAATACGCCGAAGCGCGCGAGCATCTGGAGCGCGCGCTCGCTCTGTTCCAACCCGGCCGGGACGATGATCTGGCCTTTCGCTTCGGGCAAGACGCCGGCGTCGCGGCAATGTGCTACCTGGCGATCGCGACATGGCCGCTGGGAAACGTCGGGCGCGCGATTTCCCTCGTTGACGGCGCGAACGAGCGGCTCGCGAGCGTGGCGCATATCGGCACGCGCCCTTATGCGAAATTACACGCGGCGATGTTCGAATTGATGCGAGGCGACAGGGCGCGCGCCGCTGAGAACGGTTCCGAGACCGCCCGTCTCGCGCGTGAGCATGATCTGCCGTTGTGGAGAGCGTACGGGGCGTTTTTCGAAGGCTTGGCGACGGCTGAACGTGGCGCGCTTGGCGAGGGGCTCAGCGACATGCGCCGCTGCGCCGAGAGCCTGCGCCAGCAAGGCCTCCTGAATTTCGACGGGCTCTTCAAGATCGCTCTGGCCGAGGCCGAAGCCCGGGCGGGCGATCGCGATCGCGCCATTGCGATCCTCGACGAAGCGCTGGCGACGGCCGATCGCCTCGGCTACCGCGCGTTCGAAGCGGACCTGCATCGGGCGCGCGGCGAAGTCCTGCTTGAGCGCGACCCCGCCAACCCTGCGCCTGCGCGAAGAGGCGTTCCTGACCGCCATCGCCGTCGCGAAGCAGCAAGGCACGCGCAGTTTCGAACTGCGCGCGGCGCTGTCGCTTGCCAAACTCTACCAATCGACCGGCCGCCCCGCCGAGGCCTGCGCCGTTCTCGCGCCCGCGCTCGAAGGCTTCCCCCTCTCCCGTCCGGGAGAAGGGCTGGGGATGAGGGTTTTTCCCCATCCGACGAAGCCGCCGACGCCCTCCCCCGACCCCTCTCCCGAACGGGAGAGGGAGATGCGCCCATTCGGAGATGCCGGAGTCCGAGGCGCAGGCGCTGCTCGCGGCGCTGTCGCAAACGGACGAGGTCAAGGCGCAAGCCGCGCAGCGGCAGCGACTGACGCAGTTGCAGGTGGCCTACGGCAACGCGCTTATCGCGGCGCGCGGTTACGGCGCGCGGGAAACGACGGAAGCTTTCGCCAGAGCCCGCGAGTCCGCCTCTGGCGACAAGGATGCGCCCGAACGATTGGCGGCCGACTACGGTCTGTGGGCCAGCAGCTGCGTGCGTGGAGAGTTGCCATCGATGCGGGCGCACGCAGCGGCCTTCCTCAGCGACGTCGAGGCGGGGCCCGATTCGCCGGAGGCCGGCGTCGCCCATCGCGCCGCCGGCGACCACCTGCTGGTTCGCCGGCGAGTATCGCGACGCGCGGGATCATTTGGAACGCGCGCTCGCCTTGTTCCAACCCGGCCGCGACGACGATCTGGCCTTTCGCTTCGCGACTGACTCCGGCGTCTCCTCGATGGCCTATCTGGCGATTGCGTCATGGCCGCTCGGCGAGGTCGATCGCTCGGTTTCGCTTATCGAGCGCATGCATGCGCGGATGGCATGCGTATCACATATTGGATCGCGTAGCTGGGGAACAATGGCGGCCGCTCTGTTCGAATTGATGCGTGGCGACCACCCGCGCGCCGTGCAGAACGCACTCGAGCTTGCCCGCCTCGCGCGTGAGCATGAGCTGCCCATGTGGCGCGCATTCGGGGTGTTTCTCGAGGGTTGGGCGACCGCTGAGAGCGGCGCGATTGGCGGCGGACTCGAGGACATGCGCCGCGGCGTCGAGCTGCTGCGCGAACAGAACGTTCTGTTCTTCGACGGGCTGTTGAAGATCGCGCTGGCTGAAGCTGAAGCCCGGGCGGGCGATCCCGACCGCGCCGTCGCCATCCTCGACGAAGCGCTGGCGACGTGCGATCGCACCGGCTATCGCGCATTTGAGGCCGAACTGCATCGCGCGCGGGGCGAAATCCTGCTGAAGCGCGACCCCGCCAACCCCGCGCCTGCGGAAGACGCCTTCCTGACTGCCATCGCCGTCGCGAAGCAGCAAGGCACTCGCAGTTTCGAACTGCGCGCGGCGCTGGCGCTGGCCAAGCTCTACCAATCGACCGGCCGCCCCGCCGACGCCCACGCAGTCCTCGCCCCCGCGCTCGAAGGTTTTGCGCCGACGCCGGAAATGCCGGAGATCGCCGAGGCGCAGGCGCTGGAGGCGGGGTTGGCGCAGACGATGGCATGAGCATGATCGGCTCATTACGGTGACACTTCACGCAATCCCCTAATGCTTTCGATTCTGGTCGGAGGCGCTTGGGGCTGGGGTCGCGTCGGGGACGGCGAAGAGGATAGGGCTGCCTTGGGGGTTGAATAAACTGTCCCTGAGATCCACTCAAAGCCCCGAGGCTCCCGACAAGCGCGTCCGGCGTCCCATCACGCCGCATGCGGTATCGTGCGCAGGACGAGCAGCGCGTCTCGCGTGCAGGGAACGATGGCGTAGGCCTGTCCCCGATCGTCGCCGAATTCGACGAGCGAGGTTATATTGTCGAGCGATCGGTTGAGCCGGCATTCAGAGACCCGGCAGGTGACGAGGCGCGGAACCGCGTCGGCGCCATCCGGATGGTTCGTGCCACGGCGCGCCGGTCTTGGAGGACGATCGCTCCTCCTCAATCCGAGACGTACCGATGGATCAGCGCATTGATCAGCGTCTGATAGGGGATCCCTTCCTGGAGCGCGCGGGACTTCGCGCAAGGTCTCGTTTGGGAATGCGCAAAGAGATTTTGGCGCGCTCGTCGGTCATCGTCGCGCGCCCATCGCCTCGATCTCGCGTTGCGCTCGGGCGTCAGTCTGCTTTTGCGCGGTCGGCCGCCGGTCTCGAAAGCTTCAACGGATGTTCCCCCATTCGTTGGTCGCTTATCCTGATTTTATATCTGTGAATCAATAGGTTGCCGGCGATTTGACTGATTCTTGCGTAGCCACTAATATTGATGAGTTTTTCTTGCAATATTTGGCTGTTTAGCGTAAATAAGTGGCCACAATGTTCGTCGACAGCTCGACCACCCGCCTCAACGGCAAAACCTACACCCGCCACCTTCTGCGTGAGACTTATCGCGAGGACGGAAAGGTCCAGCATCGAACGCTGGCCAATCTCAGCCGCTGCAAGCCCGAGGAGGTGGAGGCGATCCGGCTGGCGCTGAAACACAAGGGGGACTTGGGCCGCATCCTGGCGTCCGCCATCGAGGGTGGGCCGGAGCTGAAACAGGGTCCGTCCGTGGGGGCGGTTTGGGTTCTTGCCCAACTGGCGCGCGAGCTCGGCCTCGTCGCCGCCCTGGGCTCGAACCGAGAGGGCAAGCTGGCGCTTTGGCAGGTCATCGCCCGCGTGCTCGATCAGGGCTCGCGGCTGTCGGCGGTTCGTCTGGCGGGCGGCCATGCCGTCGGCGCGGCGCTCGGCATGGTCGGCTTCGACGAAGACGACCTCTACGACAATCTGGATTGGCTGGCGGACCATCAAGCCGACATCGAGCGCCGATTGTTTGCTCGGAGAGAGGCGGCCTCGGCCCCCGACGTGTTTCTCTACGACGTGACCAGCACGTATCTGGAAGGCGAGCACAACGCCTTGGCCGCGTTCGGCTACAACCGCGATCGCAAGTCGGGCAAGCGTCAGATCGTGATCGGCCTGCTCGCCGACGCCGACGGACGTCCGCTGTCGATCGAGGTCTTCCCAGGCAACACCTCCGACGTCAAAACGTTCTCCTCGCAATTGAACAAGGCGGCCGCCCGGTTCGGGGCCGAGCGGGTGACCTTCGTCGGCGACCGCGGCATGATCAAAGCCCCGTGAGCCACGCCGAAATCGGCGCCGCCGGCTTCCATTACATCACCGCCATCACGAAAGCGCAGATCGACGCTCTCATCGCGGCCGGCGTGTTGCAGATGGACCTGTTCGAGGAGACGCTGGCCGAGGTCGAAGGCCTGGATGGCGAGCGATATGTGTTGCGCCGCAATCCTGCCCGCGCCGAGGAACTGGCGGCCTCGCGGGCGGACAAGCTCAAGACCCTGCGAGCCGCCGCCGAAGCGGCCGACGCCTATTTGAACGAGCATCCGAAGGCGGCGGCGAAGACGCAACTGGCCAGGCTGAAGGATCGGGCGCACACGCTCGGCCTCGACAAGTTCGTTCAGCTCGCCGAACAGGAGCGGCGCGTCTTCGTCGCGGTGGACGAGGCCGCGCTGACCGAGGCGGCGCGCCTCGATGGTTGCTACGCGCTCAGGACCGATCTGCCAAAGACCGTCGTCGCCAAAGAGATCGTGCACGCCCGCTACAAGGACCTCGCCCAGGTCGAATGGGCGTTCCGCGAACTCGAAAACCGTGCAGCTCGAGATGCGGCCGGTCTATCTGCGTGACGAGAACCGCACGCGCGGCCACGCCCTCGTCGTCATGCTGGCCTATCTCATGACGCAGGCGCTGCGCCAGCGCTGGCGCGACATCGACCTGACCGTGCAAGAGGGTCTCGACCGCCTGGCCAGCCTCTGCCTCATCGAGGTGATCATCGGCGGCCGGGCCGCCTACCATCGAGTTCCGACGCCGCGCGACGACGTGCGCCGATTGTTCGAAGCCGCCGACGTCGCCGTCCCCGCCGCGCTGCCTCTAGCCCCGGCACGCGTAGCCACCAAACAAAACCTCCCACAACGCAGAAAAGTTAAATGAGCTCAGCCCGTTATCGGGAGCGCGCCTCGCCGACACAGGGGGAACATCCGCTTCAATAAGCGCCTTCTCCTCCGCGGCGAGATACCGACCGATTTCAGGCGTCTTTTTCAGTGGATTCATCCGACAGGCAGTAGGCCTTCAGACGCCGGCTTGGGACGGCGGTCTCAGGAATATCCGGTCCGGCGTCGCAACGTAGGGGACGGCATAGACCTAGCCGTTGGGAAGGACCACCAGCACGCGCTGGCCGGGATATTTCTCCCGGTTCGGGTGCTCGATATCGTCCGCCGAGGGATTCGGCCGCAATTCCTGACCGACAAACCTCTTGCCGGGACGGCAAAATTGTTCTATGTTTGTTCTCACGCGGCAGGCCCTGAAGGAGAGCCCCGCGTTGTCCGGTTCCGTCGAAGCCATTTCTGCCAACCGCCCCTCGCAGCCGATGGTCGAGGGGTGCGGCGCGCCGTGGCATTCCTCTGCGAGCGGGCGGCATTCCTTGCAAAGGCAGTCGCCTTCGTCATTGCGAGCTAAGCGAAGCAATCCATGCCGCCGGAATGGCGCCTGGCTGGACGCGCAACATGGATTGCTTCGCCTCCGGTTCGCAATGACGCGGGAGAGGTAGCGACTTCCAGTCGCCTGGAAATGGCGCCGCAAAGGCTTGAAAAGATTGATTGTGCGCCCGGAAATGGTATGGGCCTCGGAAGCTTGGCGCCCCCAAGATGTAGAGGGCATGGCAGCCGAAGAGCCTCGCCCCGACGCCTGGCTCCTCAGTATGAGGGCGCGAGGGGCCAGGCGCGGAGTTGCAAAAGTGCGGCGCGGGAGCGCGGGAATCGCATCGACGCTAAACGGGGTCGTAAGCCCCTGAAAAGACTGGAGGCGGCCGCTAAACTGGCGCTAAATCGGCGCTAAGCCTTCGAAATCGCCCGCGCGCCCCCAGTGTTGCGCGGGGCAGCTGCCGGGCTTATTCCCGCTCGGGCTTCTCCTCGGGCCTCGGCGCGGGCGGCGCGCCGCCAGGCTTCGACCGACCGCTCCTCCATCAGGCCCTTGAGGAAGGCCCAGGCCGCCTCCAAGCGCTCGGCCGCTTCGGCCGATAGGCCCTCGCCGAGCTCGAACCGCTCGCCCCGCACGCAGAGGGTGAACGACGGAGGCGGCGTCTTGCCGAGCGTGCGCGCGAAAACGTCGAGCACCGCCTCGGGCGGAATGGCGTGGGTCGTATGCGTGGCGATCCGCTTCGGCCCGATCTCGGCGAAGGCGAACGGCGCGGGGGTTCCCTTGCCCGCGTCGATGAACAGCGCCACCTCCGCGCCGTCGAGATCGAGCGCATGCTCGATCTGCAGCTGGAAGTCCTCGATCGCGGTTACCTCGGGAAAGCCGGCCCCCGCCACCCGCAAGAGCAGGAGCGGACCCAGCCCGTCGTCGCCGCGCGCGTCGTTCCCCCATCCGAAAACGACGAGGCGCAACGCCTACCCCTTGCGGACGCGCGAAACGAGCGCGCCCTCGGCGTCGACGAGTTCGACCTCGAGCGGCATTTGCCCGAGCGCGTGGGTGGCGCAGGAGAGGCACGGGTCGTAGGCGCGGATGGCGACCTCGATGTTGTTGAGGAGCCCTTCCGTCAGCTCATGGCCCGAGAGATAGCGCGACGCGACCGCGCGGATCGCCTCGTTCATCGCCTGGTTGTTATTGGTCGTCGAGACGATCAGGTTGCAGTGGGTCGTCAGATCGTTCTCGTCGACCCGGTAGTGGTGGAAGAGCGTTCCGCGCGGCGCCTCGATGACGCCGACCGCCTCGCCGCGCCTCGGCCCCTTGTCGGCCATCAGATCCGCGCCGACGATATCGGGATCGTCGAGAAGCTCGCGCGCCCTCTCGGCCGCGTGCAGCATCTCGATCATGCGCGCCCAGTGGTACATGAGCGCGCCGTGCAGCGGCTTGCCGCCGCCGACGGCGAGGAATTTCTGACGCTCCGCCTCGGCGAGCGGCGTCGGCAGGAAATCGGTGATTTGCACCCGCGCGAGCGACCCGACGCGGTACCAGCCCTTGTCGGGCCCGAGCGTCTTGATGTGCGGGAACTTCATGTAGCTCCAGTTCTTCACGTCCTCCTGGAGCACCGTCTTGTAGGTGGCGTAATCGACCTGATCGAAGATCGGGTTGCCGTCGGCGTCGCGGGCGCGAAGCGCGCCGTGATAGAAGTCGACCGCGCCGCGCGGATCGACGAGGCCCATCATGTTGGCGCGCGACTCGCCGAAGTCCTTGTAGAAGTCGGGGCTCGTCTCGTGCAGCTTCACAACGAGCCCGACGGCGGCCTTCGACCAGTCGACGATTTGGTCAATGCCGGCGCGCATGGAATCGCGGTTGGCGGCGCCGAGAGGCTTGTTGACCCCGCCGGGAATGATGCCGGTGCCGTGAATGCGCTTGCCGGCGATATGAGCGATGACTTGCTGCCCGAACTTGCGTGTCATGATTCCCTGGACCGCGAGATCCGGAAAGGCCGCGGCCACGCCGATGATGTTCCGCTTGGCGACCTCGCTCTCGAAGCCGAACAGGAGATCGGGCGAGGAGAGATGGAAGAAATGTAGCGCGTGCGACTGGACGATCTGGCCGTAGTGCAGGAGGCGGCGCAGCTTCTCGGCCGTGGGCGTCAACGCGCCATAGCCGGCGATCAAGTCCATCGCCTTGGTGGCCGCGAGGATATGGCTGACCGGGCAGATGCCGCACAGGCGCTGCACGGCGACGGGCACCTCCCAGTAGGGCCGGCCTCGGATGAAGACCTCGAAGCCGCGGAACTCGACGATGTGCAGGCGGACCTGGTGGATGCGGTTCTCCTCGTCGAGAAGAATCGTCACCTTTCCGTGGCCTTCGACGCGGGTGACCGGTTCGATGGCGACGCGCCGAAGCTTGTGCGGCGCCTGGGCGGTTTCGAGGTTCAGCATAGCGGGCCCTCAATCGTAATGCATGAGCTCATGATCGAGGCGTGGCATGCGCCCCAGGATCAGGTCATTGAGAAATTTCCAGATCGTGTCGCCCGACGGCGGGCAGCCGGGGATGAAATAGTCGACGCGCACCACTTCGTTGACCGGATAGACCTTGTTGAACAGGAGCGGCAGCTCGGGGTCCTTCGGCACGTTCGCGCCCGCCCCGTCGGGCGTGCGGTAGACCTCGTTGAGGATATCGCCGACGTCGAGCTGGTTGCGCAGCGCCGGCAGGCCGCCATTGATCGCGCAGGCGCCGACCGCGACCAGGATTTTGGCGTTGGCGCGCAATTCGCGCAAGACACGCACGTTCTCGGCGTTGCAGCAGCCCCCTTCAATGAGCGCGATGTCGCATGGGCCACAGTGCTTGATGTCGGTGAGCGGCGAGCGGTCAAACTCGACGATTTTCGCCAGCTCGAGGATGCGCTCGTCGATGTCGAGGAACGACATGTGGCAGCCGAAGCAGCCGGCGAGCGAAGCCGTCGCGGCCCGCACCTTGGGCGGGGCGGCCGTATCCGAGGGCGCGCTCATCTGGCCTCCTCCAGAGCACCGCGCGTCGCTTCTTCGCTGATCGGCTCGCGGTCATAGCGACGCTCGCCGATCGGCACAGCGTAGCCCACGCGCTTGATGAGGATAGCGCCGACCGGACACACATGGGCCGCCATGTCCGTGACTGAGATGTTCGTGTCGCCGAGCTTGCCGGTCGGCGAGTTGATGACGATGTGCGAGGCCATGCCGCGCCCGGCAAGGGCGAAGATGGACTTGCCGTCGACGTCGCGGCTCGCCCGCACGCACAGTTCGCACTCGATGCAGCGATTGAAGTCGATCAGAATGTCAGGGTGCGAAGCGTCAACCGGACGGCGCGGAAAGAACTCCACGAAATGCGGAGTCATCATTTCGCTGTCGTAGCCGAGCGCCTGCAGCTGGCAGTTTCCACTTTTCTCGCAAGCCGGGCAGAAATGGTTGCCCTCGACGAACAGCATCTGAATCAGCGTCCGGCGAAAGGCCTGCGCAGATTCGCCGAGCCACGTGTCGACCTCGATCTCCTGGCCTGACGCAGCTTTCATCGTGCAGGCGGAGATGTGGCGCCCGTTGACGACGACGTTGCACAATCTGCAACTGCCGTGGGCGCCCAGCTCGGGGTGAAAGCAAAGATGCGGGATGAAGATTCCCGCCTCCAACGCCGCCTCAAGGATGGTCTGGCCCGGTTTGAAGGGAATAGGCACATCGTCAATCAGGATGGTGGATTCGGCCCCAGTCATACCTCGGCTCCCAAGTGCGTATTGACGTGCGTGTTGACGTGTGCGTCGGCGTCGTCGCGGCCGGAGATTTCGCGCGCGCGGGCAAGCGCCGCGTCGAGATCGACCGCCGGGTCGAAGTCCCCGCGGATGAGACGCCGCTCATAGGCGGGGCGGAACTTGAGCCACGTGTCGCGGATCGGGTTGCCGGCCGTCTGGCCGAGGCCGCAGTGGCTCGTCCGCTTCAGGAGTTCGGCAAGCCGCATGAGCTCGTTGATCTCGTAGCGCGAGCCGCGGCCGTCGGCGATCTTGTCGAGCGCGTCGCGAATGAGCGCCGTTCCGACTCGGCAGGGCGTGCAGAAGCCGCAACTCTCATGGGCGAAAAAGTGCGCGAAATTGCGCGCGACGTTGAAGACGTCGCGGTCCTTGCCGAAAACCATGAAGGCCCCGGAGGTCGGAACGTCCTCGAACGCGATCTGGCGGCGGAATTCGTCGGGCGTCAGGCAGACGCCGCTTGGGCCGCTGATCTGGACGGCGGCGACGTCGCCGGCCCCGCAGTCCTCCAGCACCTGCTGAATGCGCACGCCGAAGGCATATTCGTAGATTCCCGGCCGCGCGCAGTCGCCGGAGACCGAAAGGACTTTGCTTCCCGAAGAATGCCTCGTTCCGCGCCCCGCGAAATCCCGCCCGCCATGAAACGCGATTTCGGTGGCGTTCGCCAGCGTCTCGACATTGTCGACGACGGTCGGCTTGCCGAGATAGCCGACCGCGACCGGGAACGGCGGGCGGATGCGCGGCTTGCCCGGCTTGCCCTCGAGCAATTCGATGAGAGCGGATTCCTCGCCGCAGATGTAGGCGCCCGCACCGAGATGGATTTCAATGTCGAAGTCGAAGCCCTGCGCGCCGCAGATGGAGGCCCCCAGCAGCCGCTCCCTGCGCATTGCATGGAGCTTGGCCTCGAGCGAGTTGAGCAGATACGCGTATTCGCCCCGCATATACAGAAGACCCCGCGCGGCGCCGACGACGAAACCGGCGATCGCCATTCCCTCGAACACGCGCTCGGCGAAAGACGTCAGTAAGACGCGGTCCTTGAAGGTGCCGGGCTCGCCCTCGTCGGCGTTGCAGACGACGTAGCGTTCGGCTCCCGGAGCGTTTCGGCAGCTCTCCCACTTCACCGATGTGAAGAACCCGGCGCCCCCTCGGCCGCGCAGGTTGGAGCGTTTCATTTCGTCGAGCATGCCCTGGCGACCGAACGCGATCGCGGCTCGCGTCGCCAATCCGGTCTCGTAGCGAGACCCAAGCAAGGCGCCGGCGCGGCGGATATTGTCCTCGACACGGAAGAGATCGGCAGGCCATTCGGCAAGCGGATCGCCGTTCCGCACGAGGTCGCAGATCTCGTCGACTCGACGCGCGGTCAGACGCGTGACCGGGCGGTCGTTGACGAGGACCGCCGGCCCCTGGTCGCACATGCCCGTGCAGGAGGTGAGGTCCACGCTGACTGCGCCGTCTGCGGAGACTTCGCCGCGCTTGAGCTTGAGGCGATTCAGCATGTGCTCGAAGAGGCCCCTGTTCCCGAGCATCCGGTCGGTGATGTTGTCGGAGAACAGGATCCGGTAGTGACCTGGCGGATTGTCGTACAAGAACGAATAGAACTGAACCACGCTGTCGACGCTCCTCAGCGGGATGCCGAGGGCTGCGGTGACGGACCGGGCGGTATCGGGTGAAATCCACTCGAGCTCCTGCTGAATTTCGAGCAGGATCTGCAGGAGTTGCGTGGGGTCACCCTGGCGCCGCTCGATCGCCCGCGCAACGACATCGTCCTTGCCGGTCATGATGACTCCGTCCCTCCGGTATTCTTTCTAACCCTTCTTCCCATCGGGACGATCTCCCGGATTTGACGTCGATCAAATTCGGGGCCCTCAAGTCCAAAGAATTGACCGGCGCTCACTCCAGCAGACCACAAAATGTCGACCTGGAGCGTCCGATCGTCCGGATCCTTCGCGTTGTTTGCGTATTCCTCATCACCGTCGCGCGCGACGGATCCCCAGTCTAGACGACAGTGCGCGTCGCGGGACCTGGCTCAGCCCTTGCGCAGTCGCGAGACGATCGCGCCATCGGCGCCGACGAGTTCGACCTCGAGCGGCATCTGCCCGAGCGCGTGCGTCGCGCACGACAGGCACGGGTCGTAGGCGCGGATGGCGATCTCGACGTGGTTCAACAGGCCTTCCGTCACTTCGCGCCCGGACAGGTAGCGCGAGGCGACGGCGCGGATCGCCTCGTTTATCGCCTGATTGTTGTTGGTCGTGGAGACGATCAGGTTGCAATAAGTGACGAGGCCGTTCTCGTCGACGCGATAATGGTGGAACAGCGTGCCGCGCGGCGCCTCGATGACGCCGATTCCTTCGTCGCGCCGGGCTCCCTTGTCGGCCATCAGGTCCGTTCCGACGATGTCGGGATCGTCGAGCAGATCGCGCGCCAGCTCGGCTGCGTGCAGCATCTCGATCATCCGCGCCCAATGATACATCAGCGCGCCATGCAGCGGCTTGCCCCCGTTCGCGGCAAGGAACCTCTGACGCTCCGCCTCGGCGAGAGGCGTCCTCAACATGTCGCAGACCTGCACGCGCGCGAGCGGTCCGACGCGGTACCAACCCTTCTCGGCCCCGAGAGACTTGATGTGCGGGAACTTCATGTAGCTCCAGTCCTTCACGTCCTCCTGGAGCAGGGTCTTGTAGGTCCTGTAGTCGACCCGGTCGAAGATCGCGCCGCCATCGGGGGTCCGCGCCCGAAGGCCGCCATGATAGAAGTCGAGCGCTCCGTACTCGTCGACCAGGCTCATCATGTTGGCCGGCGCTTCGCCGAAGACCTTGTAGAATTCAGGGTTCGTCTCGTGCAGCTTGATCACGAGCTCGACGGCGGATCTGGACCATTTGACGATCTGGTCGATCCCGGATCGCATCGAATCGCGGTCGGCGACGCTCAGCGCCTTGTTGACGCCGCCGGGAATGATCCCGGTTCCGTGAATGCGCTTGCCCGCGATGTGACGGATGACCTCCTGCCCGAACTTGCGGGTGAGCACGCCTTGTCTGGCGAGGTCCGGGAACGCGGCCGCGACACCGACGATGTTGCGCTTGGCGACCTCGCTCTCGAAGCCGAGCAGCAGGTCGGGGGAGGATAGATGAAAGAAGTGCAGCGCATGCGACTGCATGACCTGCCCGTAATGGAGCAGGCGGCGGAGCTTCTCGGCCGTGGGGGGCAACGGCCCGAAGCCGGCGATGATGTCCATCGCCTTCGTTCCCGCGAGCAGGTGGCTGACCGGACAGATGCCGCACAGCCGCTGAACCAGGATCGGCACCTCCCAGTACGGCCGGCCCTCGATGAAGATTTCGAAGCCGCGAAACTCGACGATGTGGAGACGGACCTGGTGGACCCGATTCTCGTCGTCGAGCAGGATCGTCACCTTCCCGTGGCCTTCGACGCGCGAAACCGGCTCGATGGCCACTCTGCGCAGTTTGTGCGGGGATTCGGCGGTTTCGAGGTTGAGCATGTCTTCCTCAGTCGTAGTGCAGGAGCTCATAATCGAGACGCGGCATGCGCCCGAGAATCAGGTCCTTGAGGAACTTCCATATGGCGTCCCCCGAGGGGGGCAGCCCGGCAGAGAATAATCGACGCGCACGATCTCGTTGAGCGGATAAACCTTGTCCAGCGGCAAAGGGAGTTCGGGCGAGTTCGGAACGCAAGCCTCTCCGCTCACCGGATCGCGATAGACCCGATCGAGGATGTCGTCGATCTTGAGCCGGTTTCTGAGCGCCGGCAAACCGCCGTTGATCGCGCAGGCGCCGACGCCGACCAGGATTTTGGCGTTGGCGCGCAGTTCGCGCACGACATGAACGTTGTCGGTGTTGCAGACGCCGCCCTCGATCAACGCAATATCGCACGGGCCGCAGTGCTTGATGTCGGTGAGCGGCGACCGATCGAACTCGGCCAGTTCGGCAAGCTCGAACAGGCGCTCGTCGATGTCGAGGAACGACATATGGCAACCGAAGCACCCGGCGAGCGACGTCGTCGCCAGCCGCACTTTCACCTTCTGGGAACCGTTGATGCTCATGTCGTTTCCGGAACCTCGCAGGAATCGGCTTCCGCGCTGATCGATTCGCGGTCGTAGGTCCTGTCGCCGATCGGCGTCTCGAACCCCCTGTCCTTGACGAGAATCGCGCCGACCGGACACACGCTCGCCGCTCGATCGGTGACCGCGAAGGCGCTGTCGCCGAGCTTGCCGGTGGGCGAATTGACGATCAGCCTTGCGTCGAGGCCGCGCCCGGCGATGGCGAAGATCTCCTTGCGATCGACGTCGCGGCTCGCCCGCACGCAAAGCTCGCAGAGGATGCAGCGGTTGAAGTCGACCAGCACGTCCGGATGCGACGCGTCGACTTCCCGATGCGGATAAAGCTCGACAAAATGCGGCGACATCATCTCGTATTCGTACCCGAGCGCCTGGAGCTGGCAGCCGCCGCTCTTCTCGCAGCCCGGGCAAAAGTGATTGCCTTCGATGAAGAGCATCTGGACGAGCGACCGCCGCGTGGCGTCCAGATCGGGGGTGTTGACGTCGATCTCAAGCCCGGCGGCCGCCTTGTACGTGCACGCCGTCTGTGTCCGCCCGTTGATGAGAACGGTGCACATCTTGCAGCCGCCATGGGCCTTGAATTCCGAGTTGTAGCAGAGATGGGGGATGTAGATGCCGGCCGCCTTCGCCGCCTCGAGGATCGTCTGGCCCGGCTTGAAGGGCACCGGTTGGTCGTCGATGGTGATTTCGTTGTCCGCCATGGCGCTCACGCCTCCGTGACAAGATGCGCGTCGGCGTCGTCGCGCCCGGTGATGCGTCTCGCCGGCTCGAGCGCGGCTTCGAGATCGATCGCCGGAATAAAGTCGCGCGCGTTCAACCGCCGTTCGAACGTCGGCCGGAACTTGTTGAGCGTGTCGCGAACGGCGTTGCCGGCGGTCTCTCCAAGCCCGCAATGGCTGTTTTGTCTTCATGAAGTCGGCCAGCCGCATGAGGTCGTTGACCTCGTAGCGCGACCCGCGGCCCTCGGCGATCTTGTCCATGATGGCGCGCTGGATCGCGGTTCCCACCCGGCAGGGGGTGCAGAAGCCGCAGCTCTCATGGGCGAAGAAATGCGCGAAGTTGCGCGCCACGTCGAAGAGATCCCGGTCGGGACCGAAAATCATGAATGAGCCATTCGTGGAGACGTCCTCGAATGCGATTCGTCGGCCGAATTCATCGGGCGTCAGACAGACGCCTGAAGCGCCGCCGACCTGAACCGCCGTCACCTCGCGCGCGCCGCAATCCTCGAGCACCCGCCCGACAGTCACGCCGAACCGATATTCGTAGACCCCGGGTCGGTCGCAGTCGCCGGAGATCGATATCAGCTTCGTGCCGGTCGAAGTTTTCGTGCCTTGCTTGGCGAAACTCGCGCCGCCTTCGATGGCGATCTCCGTTATGTGGGCAAGGGTTTCGACGTTGTCGACGACAGTCGGCCTCCCAAGATAACCGACCTGCACCATGGAGGGCGGGCGCACGCGCGGGCGACCGGGCTTCCCTTCGAGCGATTCGACCAGGGCGGTGCCTTCGCCACAAACGTAGCCTCCGGCGCCCATGTGGATCTCGATGTCGAAATCGAAACCGGAACAGCCGCGGATCGCGGTTCCCAGCCTGCGCTCTTTGCGCATCAGGTCGATCTCGGCCTGCAGCTTGTCCAGGAGATGCCGGTATTCCCCCCGAAGGTAGATGAAACCTTTGGTCGATCCGACCGCGAACCCGGCAATGGCCATGCCCTCGAGGACGCGCACCGCGTAAGAGTTCAGGAGCACGCGATCCTTGAAAGTCCCCGGCTCCCCCTCGTCCGCGTTGCAGACGATGTACTTTTCCGCGCCGGGAGCGTTGCGGGCGCCTTCCAGTTTCGTCCCGGTCGGAAAGCCGGCGCCGCCGCGGCCCCGGAGCTTCGACCGCTTCATCTCGTCCATCATGCCCTGCCGCCCGCGGGCGATCGCGGCGTCGAGCGCGGCGCCCGGCTCGACCGCCGTCAGCAGGGTATCTCTTCGGCGGATGTTGTCGTCCACCCGAAAGAAATCCGCCGGCCATTCGGCGACAGGCGTCCCGCTCTGGATGAGTTCGCAGATCTCGTCGATCCGCCGGGCGGTGAGCCGCGTAACAGCGCGGTTGTTGACCAGCATGGCCGGGCCCTGGTCGCACATCCCCGTGCAGGATGTCGTGTCGACGCTTACCGAGCCGTCCGCCGATGTTTGCCCGCGGCGCAGTTTCAGGCGCTTCAGCATGTGCTCGATCAGCGCCGAGTTGCCCAGCATCCGGTCGGTGATGTTATCCGAGAACAGGACCCGATAGCGCCCGCGCGGCCGGTCGTACAGGAACGAGTAGAACTGCACGACGCTCTGAACCCTGGTGACCGGAATGCCGAGACCTTCCGCCACTTCGCGCTCGATTTCGGGAGAAATCCAATCGCTTTCTTCCTGTATTTCGCGCAAAATCTGCAGTAAATGAGTTGGATTCGATTCGTGCCGCGCGACGGCGCGCGCGACAGAGTCGCCAGCTGCCGACATGTGTGCTCCGTCCTCCATAGAGACCGCCTTAAAGGAGTCACGGCGACAATGGTTTGACGTCTATCAAGTCGAAGACGCAAGCCCAAAAAGCCGGTGTGCGTCATTTTAGCAGGACGTAGATGTTCACCTGAAGCGTCGGATTGTCCGGGTCCTTCACGTCGTTTGCATATTCCTCGACGAACAAATCCTGGGCGTCGACGCCTTTTTCGTCCAGGTAAGCCGTGATCGCGTCGTAGGTGGCGTCAATGTCGGCGTAAGAACCGAGGTGCTCGAAGCGCATCGCCTTGCCGCTTGGGGTCTGCCCGACTTTTACTGCGTCGGAAAGATTGCCCTCGGGGAGGCGTCTCGAGCGGATATCCGGCGTGATAGCGAAATCCGGAATCGTCAGAACTCGACGAACACCGCGAGCGGACGACCCGCCGGCTTGATCCCGGCCTTGTCCATGTCCCGTTTGACGAGCCCGAGCGACCCGAGAATCGCGGCATAGATTCCGTCGCGGTCGGCCTTGCCTTCGATATACGCGAATGGACGCGCAGCGAGTTCGACTGTCTCTCCGGTCGAGGCGTCGCCTTGTTTTGTCTCTGGCGCCGCTGTCGATCGTCCCGGATGACGCAGGAGGCGGGGTCTGAGACGGCGCCGCCTCCCCTGGCGTGCGCTCGGCGGGCGCGCCGGAGGGCGATGGTGGGATGGGCGCCGACTGAGTTGCAGGCGGCGTCGCCGGAGCAGCCGTCTCGGCTCGGCAGCCGGTTGAAAGCGAGAAAGCAGCGAGCAAGGACAGGAGTGCCCCCGACTGCGAGACTGAATGGACTGCTCGACATTCTCTCGTGGATCTCCCGGCGAACGGACGCGATTTCGGCTCGGCCCCTACTCTAGGATCATTTCGTCTGCAGAACAAAGACCGGCGTTTGGATCAGCCTTCGAACGGCGTCGGTTTCGTCCAGCGCAGCACCGGATGCCGCGCCGCGCGAGTCTCGTCGAGGCGCCTTCGAGGAGCGAAGACCGGGGCCCGGGAGAAACGTTCGCGATCGCCTGCCTTGGCCGCGAAGACCAGATCCCGCAGGGTCATGATGAAGAGATCGAGGCTCGCTTTCGATTCGGACTCTGTCGGCTCGATCAACATGGCGCCGTGAACAACGAGCGGAAAATAGACCGTCATCGGATGGCACCCCTCGTCGATCATCGCCTTGGCGAAATCGAGAGTCGTCAGTCCCGTGTCCTTCAGCCAGCGGTCATCGAACAAAGCCTCGTGCATGCAGACGCGGTCGCCGAACGGGGCGCTCATGACGTCGTTGAGCGAAGCGCGCACATAGTTCGCCGAGAGGACAGCGTCTTCAGCCGCCTGCCGTAATCCATCGCACCCATGCGATAAAATGAAGCTCAACGCACGCACAAACATTCCCATTTGGCCGTGAAATGCGCTCATTCGTCCGAACGTCTTCGCATCCGGCGCGTGTTCGACCAGGCGGAGTCCGTCGCTGTCCCGAACGACGAAGGGGATTGGGGCGTAGGGCGCAAGCCGAGAGGACAGCGTCACCGGTCCCGCGCCTGGGCCGCCCCCGCCGTGCGGAGTCGAAAACGTCTTGTGCAGGTTGATGTGCATCGCGTCGATGCCGAGCTCGCCAGGCCGGGTCTTGCCGACAATCGCGTTGAAGTTCGCGCCGTCGCAGTAGAAATAGCCTCCCGCACCATGCACGGCGTCGGCGATGTCGACGATCTGGCGTTCGAAGAGCCCGCAAGTGTTGGGGTTCGTCAGCATGATCGCCGCGACGTCGGGCCCGAGAGCCGCTTCAACCGCTTGCAGGCTCACATTTCCGTCCTCGCCCGCCGGAACCGCGCGCACTGAAAAGCCGATGAGCGCGGCGGTGGCGGGATTGGTGCCATGCGCGGAATCCGGGACGAGCACCACGCGGCGGACTTCGCTTTCCCCACGCGCCTCGATCGCCGCCTTGATCGTCATCATGCCGCAAAGCTCGCCATGCGCCCCGGCCTTGGGCGACATCGCGACCGCGCTCATGCCGGTCATCGTGAGCAAGGCCTCGGCGAGCGCCTCGATCACCTCCAGGGCGCCTTGCACGGTCGAAATGGGTTGGAGAGGATGCACGTCGGCAAAGCCCGGCAATCGCGCCATCTTCTCGTTGAGGCGCGGGTTGTGCTTCATCGTGCACGATCCGAGCGGATAGATGCCGGCGTCGATCGAATAATTATTGCGCGACAGGCGGACGTAGTGACGCACCGCCTCGGGCTCGGCAAGTCCCGGCAGATCGAGAGCGCCTTGGCGCTCGCAGGATCCCAGTCTCGAGGGAAAGGGCGCCGGCTCCTCGATGTCGACGCCGGAGGCGTCGAACCGGCCCGCTTCAAAGATGAGCGCCTCGTTGATGTCGAGCGCGCGATTCCCGGTGAAGGTCTCGAACGCAACGTCAGAGACGCTTTCCGGACGGGTCGGTCGACCTTGCGCATTCATCGTCTAGCGTTCCCGTGGGCTATCGCAGGCATTCCAGGAGCGCCTCGGCGTAAGCGGCGCGATCTTCGTCCGTGTTCACTTCCGTACTGGCGACGACCGTCAAGTCGTCCAGCCCCGCTCCGGGCAGAAGCCGCGAAACCGGCAACCCTCCGACCACGCCCCGACGCGCCAGCGCCTCGATCAGATCGGCGGCGGCGCGCCGCGTACGCATCGTGAATTCGTTGAAGAAATGCTCGTTCAAGATTTCGACCCCGGGAATGGCGGCCAGCCTCTCGGCGAGCCGGACGGCGTTGCTGTGGTTGACCCTCGCAAGGCGTCTCAGCCCAAGGTCGCCGAGCAACGTCAGATGGATCGAGAACGCGAGCGCGCAGAGGCCCGAATTGGTGCAGATGTTGCTGGTGGCTTTCTCGCGTCGAATGTGCTGCTCGCGCGTGGAAAGCGTCAGGACGAAGCTTCGTCGGCCATCGGCGTCCACGGTCTCGCCGGCCAGGCGCCCGGGCATCTGGCGCACGTTCTTCATTCGCGTCGCAAAGAGGCCGAGATAGGGGCCGCCGAAACTGAGAGCGTTGCCGAGCCCCTGGCCTTCGCCGACCGCGATATCTGCGCCCATCTCGCCTGGCGAGCGCAGCGCTCCGAGCGCGACAGGATCGGTAAAGACTGCGATCAGAAGCGCCCCGCGCGCATGCGCGGCGGCGGCGATTGGGGCAAGATCGCGGGGACTGCCGAAGAAATCGGGGCTCTGGACGATGACGCAGCTCGTGTCGTCGTCGATCGCGGCGGCGATGGCTTCGCTCGCCTTCGGATCCGGCGCAAGCCGCACGACCGAATCGCCGGCCATGCGCGCCAGCGTCGTCGCGACATCGGCATATTGCGGGTGCAGTCCGCCCGAGAGAATCGCCTTCCGCCGTTTGGTCAGTCGATGGCCCATCAGCATCGCCTCGCCGCAAGCGGTCGAGCCGTCGTACATCGAGGCGTTGGCGACCTCCATGCCGGTCAGCGCCGCCACTTGCGTCTGGAATTCGAACAACACCTGAAGGGTGCCCTGCGCGATTTCCGGCTGGTAGGGCGTGTAGCTGGTCAGGAATTCCGAGCGCTGGATCAAATGATCGACGGTCGCCGGTATGTGCCGCTTGTAGGCGCCCGCGCCGAGGAAGAATGGGACCGAGCCGGCCGCGACGCTGCGGCCGGCCATTGCGCTCAACTTCCGCTCGACCGCCATTTCGCTCATGGCGGGCGGCATGTCGAGCAGCCCCTCGACCCGCTTGTCGGCGGGAATGTCGGCGAAAAGCGCGTCGACGTCGGAAACGCCGATCCGCGACAGCATCACCTCGCGTTCGCTTGCGTCGAGCGGCAGGTAGCGCATCGCTCAACCGAGGCTCTTGAGGTATTCGGAGTAGGCGGCCTCGTCCATGAGGGCGTCAAGCTCGCCTGGATCGGCAAGCCTGATGCGGAACAGCCACCCGCGGCCGAGGGCGTCCTCGTTGATGAGGCCGGGCGTGCCTTCGACCTCGGAATTGACCGCGATCACTTCGCCGGAAGCGGGGGCGAAAACGTCGCTCGCCGCCTTGACGCTTTCGACGACGGCGGCCGGATCGCCCGCCTTCACCATCTTACCGACCGGCGGCGGCTCGGCGAAGACGACGTCGCCCAATTGGCCCTGCGCATGCTCGCTGATGCCGACGACGCCTTCGGCGCCTTCGATGCGAATGTATTCGTGATCCTTGGTGTAGCGGATCTGCGCCATTGACGATTCCTTTTGCTAGCCGCGATGGTAGGCATGAGGATGAAACGGCAGCGCCGTGACGCGCGCGCTCAGCGTCTTGCCCCGCACCACCAGCCCCACCGCCGTGCCGAGCGCCGCGTGACCCCGGTCGACGAACCCCATGGCTATCGGCGCGCCGACGCTCGGCCCGAAGCCGCCCGAGGTGACGACGCCGATTGGCGCCCCCTCATCGGAGACGATCTCCGTGCCCTCGCGCGCGGGCGCGCGCCCGTCCGGCCGCAATCCGACGCGCAGCCGGCCCGGTCCGTTCGCCAGCGCTTTCAAGATGCGCTCGGCGCCGGGGAATCCGCCCTCGACGCGGCGGCGTTTCTGGATCGACCAGGCGAGCGCCGCCTCGACGGGATCCACGCTTTCGTCAAGCTCGTGGCCGTAGAGACAGAGCCCCGCCTCGAGCCTGAGGGAGTCCCGCGCCCCGAGCCCAATCGGCGCGACGCCGGACTGGGCCAGCAGGAGGCGGGCGAACATCTCGGCAACGTCGGCGGGAAGCGAAATCTCGTAGCCGTCCTCGCCCGTGTAGCCCGAACGGGAGACGAAGGTCTCGGCTTCGGCGAGCCGCGCCGGCCGCGCGCCCATGAACGGCATGCCTTCCAGTCCTTCGCCCGGCGCGAGACGCGCCAGAGTCGGCGCGGCGAGGGGTCCCTGGAGCGCAATCAGCGCTGCGTCTTCGAGGGGCCTGAGCCGCAGCCCCGCGGGCAGGCGCTCGCGGACGAGGGCGAAGTCGACGGCTTTGCGCGCCGCGTTGACGACAAGCCGCAAGACGCCTTCTGCGCCGGGAGGCCGCGTCACCATCAGGTCGTCGACGATGCCGCCGCTCTCGTTCAAAAGTTGGGTGTAACGCTGACGGCCCGGCGCGAGGTTGAGGACGTCCGCGGGAGCCAGCGTCTCGAGGAAGGCGGCGACGCTCGCGTGATTTGCGCCCTCGAGCAAGGCCTGGCCCATGTGCGAGACGTCGAACAGGCCGGCCGCCTTGCGGGTATGCAGATGTTCGGCGAGCACGCCGGAGGGGTACTGGATCGGCATGTCGTAGCCGGCGAACGGCCCCATGCGCGCGCCGAGCTCGACATGCAGAGCGTGAAGGGGCGTCTTCTGAATCGCGTCGTCGCTCATCGGGCCCCGCGGGTCTCCTGAACAGGCGCCGCACGGACCAACACGCCGCGCATTGCGGCGGACGATCCGCACAGGCCCCCTCTGTCCCAAGACCTGAGAGATTTCCCGCCCTTGCGGCGGTTACCCCCGTCGGTGGGCGCAGGCTCGATCAAGCAAGCGCCGCTTTCCAGAGCGTCATCACTCGCGCGGTCCTGAGGCCTGAGCGTTTCCGGGGCGGTTGCGCCTTCGGCGCCGGCGGCGAGGCCGCCGGACTCTTCCGCGAAGTGTCTTCGGCTGACGCAGGCGAGCTAGCCCGGCCGCGCGGCTTTGTCAACGGAGGAGACGAGCCCCACGAGCCCCGCTACCCGGCCGGACGGCGCCTGTGGCGATGCGGCGCGGCGACAGGGGCGAGCGCCTGAAACCCGACGCTGATCGAGTAAAGGTCTGCGAGTTGGAGCGTCGGCATCGGCACCACGATGGGCTCGGTGACGATCTCGAAGGGTCCGTCGGAGACGCCGTCGGTCGTCGCCTCGACCTTGTAGGTCTTGGAGAAGACCGGCTTCTTGTCGGTCTCGCTCATGATGACGATCCTGAGCGGCACGCTGTAGGTCCCGGGCGAGCCGGCCGGTCCCATCACCACCTCGCCCTTGACTCCGATCTTGATCGAAGCCTGCCCCGGCCCGGCGGGATCGCACTGCCGCGCGGTGTCGCCGATGTTGAACTGATAGCGCACCGATCCGTTATCGGCCCCGCCCACGCGGTAGGCCGCGCCGTCTTCGGCGACGTCCACCGGCGGACAATTGATGTCGATCGAAGCGACCGGACGCATGATCGGCTTCTCGCTCGCATTGGCTCCGGGATGGGCGGTCTTCGGCGGGTTCGCGCCGAGTGCGAGGGTGGTCGCGTTCGGATCGCCGTGGGGAAGAAAACCCTCGACCGTGCTGCATCCGCCGAGCAGACCGAACGCGGCGACGGGCAGAAGAACGCGAACGAACGACGGGCGTCCATTCGTTACCAACGACTTCGGCATCAGGAAGGCACTCAGAGGTCCACGACGATTCGGACGGGTGCTTACGACGCGCGCGCCGTCATGGCAATTGCTCGTAGGCTTCCTTGAAACCCGCAAGCGGCGCGAGCACGCCGATCCCCTGCTCGGGCGTCTGGAAGACGGCCAGCGTCGCGGTCTTGCCGGTCTTCAGCTTGTCGAGGAGCTTGTCGTCCATGGCGACCTGGGCGATGCAGCCGTTGGCGAGGCACTGGAGGAAGTTGAGACGCCCCATGTCCTGGTCGTCGATCTTCAGGCCGATCCCCGGAGGCAGCAGCACGCCGAGCGGCGCGATGATGCGCATGAGGCGCGCCTTGCGGTCGGCGGTGTTGAGCACGATGACGACCAGCGTCAGGTTGGGCCGATCCTGGTCGACGACGCTCAGCACGACCGCGCATTGCTGGTCACGAGCGCCCGGCGGCGTCTCGCAGCGCGTCTCCCAGTCGCCGTGCTTGTCCTTGATCGCGCCCTGGGCCTGCGCGCCCGCCGCAGCGAGCGAGGCCGCGAGGAAGGCAAGACCCGAGAGGAAGCGCCGAAGCGCCTCTCCGCTCTTCAACTGTGCTGCCTTCATGAACGCCGTCGTTTCCTCGTCGTCGCGGCCGTCCGCAGCGCGGGGGTGAACCCGCGCTGGACGAAGCCGAATTCTCGTCGGAGATGGTGGGCGCTAGAGGGATTGAACCTCTGACCCCTACCATGTCAAGGCGTTTCCAGACTTACGATAAGCGCTTGAAATCCTCAACGGAAATCGTCAAACGCGGCGCTCCTACCGCCCGCTTTTCGCACGAGTTGGCGCAGGAAAAAGTCTGACTTCCGCGATTCTGCCGCTCAGGTCCAGATGTTCGTAGACGCTCGCGGCGTTGCGCGACTTCCACAAGCCGCACGCGACGAGCGCCGAAGCATCCGAGAAGTGCTTGAGCAGCTTGCCTCTAAGCTCCGCGTCCGTCACTACCGCTCCAAGACCAGCCTCAAGATAACGTCACTGAGCTCTCGCCCGCGCATGGACGACTGAGGCGAGCCGGAGCCAATGGCCTCGGATGGCATAACGACCACTCCCGGCAGATAGAACCAGGCTTCACCTTTTTAAGCAGGTAAGCACCACCCTCGCGTCGGGGTCACCTTCGCAATCGGCTCCGGCCACGCCGATGATGCGCAAGCTGCCGATCCCGTCCTGGCAATAGGCGCCGAGCATGATCTCGGACGCGTCGCACATCGCCTTATGTTGACCGACAAGCATTCGTATATCAATTTGCGGTCCGGGCGGTCCGGGTGGCCCTGGGGGCCCTGGGGGCCCGGGGGTCCAGGTGGCCCTAAGGGACCTGCTGGCCTATTGAAGCCAGATGACTCTTTTTCGGTTTCAAACAACTCAACGTCGATACCAACCGACTCTGCATCCGAAAGAGTAAGCCATGTCATTCCTTCCGGGCGAGCTTCTGTTATGTAATAGATCGCTTTTTCTGGTAGCCCAAGTTTGTCCAAGTAAGCGCCCAATATTGCATTTGCGGCACCACTAACTTCTAGCGTTTTGCGATTATAAGCTGAGTGGAAGCCGATAGACGCTCCCTTGCCCATCAATCGACGTGAGCCACCAAGCCATGCGATCGCACACGCTGATGCGCACCTTGATCCTTCAGGAACTGCAGTAACGAATCCCTTCAACCTGATGTCTTGTCCTATTTGTATGCCTGCGGCCAGGCTTCCGCCATCGCTGGCAAAAAGCACAACTGCCTTGGTGAGCCCCGACGACTTAATTCAGAACGCTTCCTCGTCACCGTTCTCGAAATCGCCGACTACTTCGATGAACGCGATGCCAGACGAGTTTGGCGGAAACGCTGTGATTGTCGCGGCTTGTGCGCTGGCGTTCAGCGCCGCCATTGCCGCCAGCACTCGCCAGCCGCTACGCATGACCTCCCCGCTCAATCGACCGTTCGCCATTTAACTGGGGCTCGCATCCCGTACAGAACGGCAACGTGGCGCCGATGGCTTCGAAGACCTCAGGACTGATGGCGATCCGGATCACGCCTCATCGAGATTTGTTTCGCAACATCCAACATGGGTTTGGCCACGCCCATGTCTTCGTGGTAGAGGGCGCACCATTCCCTCTTTCCGTTCTTGGCGAGAAGGTCCTTCAAGTAGGTCTGCTTCGCCTCGACCTCGTCTTCGGTCGGATTGTCCTTGGCGGCCGCCATGTAGAGAGCCCTGACGGACGTCCCGCCAATGTCATCGGCCAAACTCTCTCGACAGATATCAGCCGATTCCCGATTGAATGCCATCATCTCGGCGAGCAGACCGCGCGGAGAATAGACCTCAGCCCCGCTGCTAACGTCGCGAGCCATCGCACTTCCGGCGAGCGCGAACATGATCGGCCCGGCGGCGAGCGCGAGGCATTTCAGGTTAGCCATTGGTGATCCTCCCTCGACGGCGGTTTTCATCATCATATGGGCGCCAGCAAGGCACAGGATGGCGATTATCTGAGTATGCCGCATGAAGGATGCGGATGCGGCGCTATAGGCGGAAGGTCATGACGCCGTCGAGCGATAACCGGACGGCAAAGTCGAGACGCCGGAAGGCTAAATCACCGCGATGTGAAATATTTGTGCAATAATCTGCGACAGGCGGTGGAAAAGTGCCGATATCTGGCGCCGATTCAGCCGCCCGGCCTTGTACTCCCTCCAACGCCTTGCCATGGCTTTTTCTGGCCCGCTCGGAAAAATCCAAAGCGGACCAGAAAGGAGGTTTTGTTGTGCAGTGGCCGAACTTAGCCAGAGCATTTTTGTACCTCTGCCTTGCGATCGTCGAGTTACTAAAGTCTCTCTGACTATCTAAAGGGTCGCCCCACGTCTGTTAGGCGCAGGTGTGGGGCGACGCATTTATGCCACTAATGGATATTTTCTCCCGTGCCAACTGGCATAAGCCGAACTTTCACAGCTTTTCGAAACATGCTGGCGTGGCTGCGCTCGATCATTCCCCAAGAGGGGCGAAAAGTTCCTCGATTTTGAGATATTTGCTGCGCTATCACGCCACACCGGCCGACGAATACCCGACCGGCTGGTTCATCGAGAGCGCCAGTGCTCAAATCCAGCAAACATTCCCTTGGTCAATGGAGATAGAGCGGTCGGAGGGGATGGTTGACGCAGTGTTAACAACCATTTGGCGACCAGTTCAGTTGATGCTGTGCACATGTTTTTTGGCCTTGCATAAAGCCTTGATTTCAACCGCTGTCAGCAGAATCCGGGCAATCGCGATCGACAATTTTCTCGTCTCAATCTGGAACATTCTAGAGTTTTTGTTAAACATTGGTCTGCACAGTTGATTCGACCGGAAGAAGAAACTTCGGCCGACGACGTGTCAGAATGAAAATCGCCCCGCCTTTCGGAGGGGCGGGGCGATCTCTATGGAGGCGTGGCAGAGTGGTTTATTGCGACAGACTGTTAATCTGTTGGGAAGACCCCCCTAGAAAGTTGGTCCTACCCGCGAGTTCGAATCTCGTCGCCTCCGCCATCTCACTTCGGCCGCCCCAGAGAGGGCGGCCGTTTCTTCTTAAGCGCAACCCTGCGCTTGTGTCCACTCGCACTTGACCGAGTTTAAGGTTATGAACCGTTAGTAGCGAATAAAGGTTATGAACCGGTTAACGGCCGGGGTGTTCCGGCCTCGATCGAATCCCTTGTCACCCCTAAAGGCGCGAAACGCGGCTCGCCAAGGCCATGCTCGGCGTCGCGGCGCAGCTTCCTCCTTCCGGATGGGCTCGATGTCGGGGTGGGCGTCCGGACGTTCTTGCGCTTGGCGAAGCGGACGCCTATGGCTCCGACTGATTGAGCGATTTGTTTAAGGACTGCGATGGCTGAAACTCGTGATCAGACAAGAGACGAGGATGCGGCTAAGGGGCAAGCGGGAGCTTTCCCATCGCCGTCTTCCACATTGCAAGGCAGGGCGGGAAGCTTCAACTCGCCGTCTCCGCCGTCTTCCACATTGCAAGGCGTTGGGTCGAAGTTTCCGTTGAGCCACGAGACGCCACTCGTACTCCGCTCACTGAGCGGGCTTAACCCGGTGCCGGAGTCCTCCTCGACATCGCCGTCAACGGTTGAGATATCGGGCCGCAGCATGTCAGCGTCGAGCGGTCGGTTGTCGCCGACAATGACTGTCGCTCCCGCGAATGCAGAACTTAGCTTATCGAACGAAACAGTCATTTTCGAACAGAGGCTATCCGAGCGCCCTGAGGACATCCGGGACGCGGCGCGAACTATATCCAAGGCAATCGCGGATCAGATCGACCTACTGAACGCGTCGAAACCTAACGAAGGTGATGCTCTCGCCCGCCACGAAGACTTCATTGCCTTCCTGCGGCAGATCGCGGAAAGGCTAGGTGGCCTCGCGGACGCATTGAATGCGGCCGTCGATGCATCCTCGGAGAGAGAGCCGGTCCTGTTGGGGAGCGCCGCCAGCATTACGCGCTCTATTGGAGACTTCATCCTTGAGGGATTAGAGAGACATCGCTCAGCAATTCAGGCATGTGTGGTGCAGGTTCCGACAATGTTCCTCAGTGTTTTGGCACTGCAACATGTCGGCGTTGACCCAACGAAAGCGTTCTTGGGGGTTGGGACACTTATGGGGTGGAAGACCATTTCTAAAGATGCCGGAAAGAAGTAGCCGCACACACACACCCCGCTATCCCCCCCTTGACGGCGAGGGGTGCGCGTGATCGTCGCCGTCCCGTGCTGCTTTTCCATGCCGAATAGGCAACGCCTAGGCACGAAAGAATGCGGGGGAAATATGCGAGCCTTTCTAAGGCTTTAAGGGGCCTTCGGAGATGGTGGGCGCTAGAGGGATTGAACCTCTGACCCCTACCATGTCAAGGTAGTGCTCTACCGCTGAGCTAAGCGCCCATCTCCCGGCCCCGGAGCGGCAGGCCGTCCGGGAAACGCGCGGCGGTATAGACGGTCGCGGCCCGATGCGCAATGCCGGCTTCTCGCGTTGTTTGCGCTCGCCCCAACCGCCCTGAGACCGGCTCTCCTCCGGGCCGACGAACGTGACTAGACCGGTCCTTAATAAGGTCATTTCTATTGCGCTCGCGGGCTCTGTCGAGACAGCGCCGGTTAGAGCACATCCCGTTTGGTTGGAATCGTCATCGCGAGGAGCTAGGGCGATCGCGATGCGAACGCGGGGGTCCGAATCAAGCTGACTGCGCCTGCGGGGCTCGCGTCCCGCATTGCGCCAATTTCTGTCGCACGAAAGCTTGACTCGAACATAAGCAGAACATACAATGTTCGGAGAAGCGGGTACACACCCCTAGCATGCTGTTTGAAAGCTAATCGTTGCGCGGCCTTGGATCCCCGCTCGCCCAGCGTAGCGTCCAGGGCAAGGCCTGCGAGCGGGCTGGAAATACCGTGGCAAAGGCTGAGCAGATCGAATGGGCGGACTCTGCAGCGGAGGATCGGGCCGCGAGCGGGAGCTGGGGCGCGAATTTTTATCTGCTCGATCGGCTGCAAGCCATTGATAAGGTAAGTGAAAACTGGCATCAAGGAGGTTTGGTTCTGCGGAGGCAGACGCGATGACGCGATGGAAATGGCGCCGCAAGCTCTTGAAAAGATTGTTTTCGGCGATGGAAATGGCGCGATCGGAGTTGGCGGACGTCGAATAAAAGGACGACCGGATCGAAGCGACGAAGGGACAGGTTTTGGCCCCCCAATGCGTTGAAAAGCCGAGATCGCGGACGGGACCGCACGGCGCCCGGCCCCGAATTTGATTCGGGAGTGTTTCAGATCGCTCGCACTGGCTTGTGCGGTTCCAACTGATCGGGACCTGCTCCAGCCGAAATTCACCTCGAAGCGCTGGTGACTGTCACGCATGTCCGAACTCATTTCCGAATTCATCGCGACCGGCGGACGCTCGCTCGAAGAGGAGGAGCAATGGCAGCGGTCCGTCCAGGAAAGCAAAGGGGAAGCCGGCGGCATCCTCGGAGTGAATCAGATCTGCTTCCACCCGTACGTGTTCATCCGAGGGATTCTGGAGAAATATCGCGCGAAGCATGCATTCACGCTGGAGGGACGGCGGGTCGGGGAGCTCACGGTCAAATTCCAAAAAAAGAGCTATTTCTTCATCCTGGACTTCTGGAAGGACGAGCCGCTCGCGCCACTGCAAGAGGAGGTCGACAGGCTTTCGAGGGAAAAGGCCGAGACTTACCTGATCGTCCTTTCGGCCAATCCGTACGGAGAAACCGAGAGCAAGCTCAGTCTGATCGATGGTCTGACCGGCGTCGAGCCGAGAGCGAGTGTCTATCGCTTCGGCGCGAAGACGGACGAAGGCGAGGATTTCGAATTCTGGGTCGGGGGCTGGAAAGTCGAGAAGAAGGGCGCGACGGAGCGCGCCGCGGCAAGATAGGGGGCAGGCCAATCGCTCCCACTCCGCCGTCTCCGGCAAGCGGTCCGCAAACGGGCGAGGCGTCGCCCTTGAGATCGCCGCCGCCCACGGCTATGGGCTAGGCGGCTATTCAGCTTCTCGAGAGAACGGACGTTGGGCGCACACGAACCGAAGGTCGACGAGGCGCTCGCGATCGCGCATGGGCTGAAACCGGAAGAATACGCCCGCTTCGTCGCCCTCATCGGCCGCACGCCGACTTTCACCGAGCTCGGCGTCGTCTCGGCGATGTGGAACGAGCACTGCTCCTACAAGTCGTCGCGCCTGCACCTGCGAGGGCTTCCGACCAAGGCGCCCTGGGTTATCCAGGGTCCAGGCGAGAACGCCGGCGTCATCGACATCGGCGACGGGGAAGCCTGCGTGTTCAAGATGGAGAGCCACAACCACCCTTCCTACATCGAGCCCTACCAGGGCGCGGCGACCGAAGTCGGCGGCATTCTGCGCGACGTCTTCACCATGGGCGCGCGCCCCGTGGCCTGCCTCGACTTCTTGCGCTTCGGCTCGCCCGACCATCCCAAGACCCGCCATCTCGTCGCGGGCGTGGTGGCGGGGATCGGCGGCTACGGCAACTCCTTCGGCGTGCCGACCGTCGGCGGCTCGGTCGGCTTTCACAAGCGCTACGACGGCAACATCCTGGTCAACGCTTTCGCCGTCGGCGTCGCGCGAGCCGACGCGATCTTCTATGCGAAGGCGACCGGCGTCGGGAACCCGATCGTCTATCTCGGCTCGAAGACCGGCCGCGACGGCATTCACGGCGCGACCATGGCTTCGGCCGCTTTCGAGGCGGACGCCGAGGAGAAGCGCCCGACCGTGCAGGTCGGCGACCCCTTCGCCGAGAAGCTCCTGCTCGAGGCGTGTCTCGAGCTCATGGCTTCGGGGGCGGTCGTCGCCATCCAGGACATGGGCGCGGCCGGCCTCACCTCCTCGGCGGTCGAAATGGGGGCGAAGGGCGATCTCGGAGTCGAGCTCGACCTCGACGCCGTGCCCTGCCGCGAGGCGGAAATGACCGCCTACGAAATGATGCTCTCCGAAAGCCAGGAGCGCATGCTGATGGTCTTGAAGCCCGAGCTCGAGGCCAAGGCCGAGGACATTTTTCGCAAATGGGGGCTCGACTTCGCGATCATCGGCAGAACGACTGGCGCCAAGCGCTTCGTCGTGAGGCATCGGGGCGAGGTCAAGGCCGACCTGCCGATCAAGGAGCTCGGCGACGAGGCGCCCCTCTACGACCGCCGCTGGACGCCGACCGCCGCCTCCCCCGTTCTCGACGGCGCGGCGATCGCCCCGCCGCTCTCGACCGGCGCGGCGCTGGTCAAACTCTTGGGCTCGCCGGATCTTTGCTCGAAGCGCTGGGTCTACGAGCAATACGACTCGCTCATCCTCGGCAACACGCTTCAGGGCCCCGGCGGCGGCGCCGCGGTGATCCGGCTCGGCGACGGGCCGAAGGGCCTGGCGCTCACGACCGACTGCACCGAGCGCTATTGCGAGGCGGATCCGCGCGAGGGGGGAAGGCAGGCTGTCGCGGAAGCCTGGCGCAATCTCGTCGCGGTCGGCGCGCGGCCGCTGGCGCTGACCGACAACCTCAATTTCGGCAACCCGGAGAAGCCGCACGCCATGGGCCAGCTGGTCTGCGCGATCCAGGGGATCGGCGAGGCGGCCCGCGCCCTCGATTTCCCGATCGTCTCGGGCAACGTGTCGCTCTACAACGAGACGATGGGCTCGGGGATTCCGCCGACCCCGGCGATCGGCGGCGTCGGCCTGGTGGCGGACGTGACGAGGACGGTAACCCTCGCCTTCAAGGCGGCGGGCCACGACCTCCTGCTGATCGGCGGCGCGCCCGGCTGGCTTGGCCGCTCGGCGTGGCTCGCGACGATCGCGGGGCGCGAGGAGGGCGCCCCGCCTCCGGTCGACCTTGCCGCCGAGCGGCGCAACGGCGAACTCCTCCTGTCCCTCGTCGCCGAGGGGCGGATCGCCGCCGCCCAGGACCTGTCCGACGGTGGGCTCGCGGTCGCGCTGGCTGAGATGGCGCTCGCCGGCGGCATCGGCGCTTCGGCCGAGGCGGCCGGGCCGGAGCACGCCTTCTTCTTCGGCGAGGACCAGGGCCGCTATGTCGTCGCAACCGCGCCTGCGGAAACCGCGCGCGTCGTCGAAGCGGGACGCCGGGCCGGGGTCGTGGTCGCGCGGATCGGCGTCACCGGCGGCGAGGCGCTGAAGCTCGGCGCCTCTGATCCGGTCCCGCTCGCCGAGCTGCGCCGGGCGCACGAATCCTGGCTGCCCGAATACATGGAGCGCACTCCGGCATGACCTCCTTCGTCGTCGTGAAGACCAAGACCGGATCCGCCTACATCCGGCCGGACCGGGTCGTCGCGGTCAACGCGTCGGACGCTGAGGAATGCATGATTCTCATGACCGACGGCGTGACGATCGCCGCCAGGGAGCCTGCCGCGGACGTCGTCGCAAGGCTCGAAAGCGCCGCGCGATCGGCGGACGAAACGGCAAAGCCTTAAGGAGCAACGCATGGCCATGTCCCGAACCGAGATCGAAACGATGATCCGCGAGGCCTTCCCCGACGCGCGCGTCGACGTGAAGGACCTCGCGGGCGACGGCAACCACTATGCCGCGAACGTCGTGACCTCCGCCTTCAAGGGCAAGAGCAAGGTGCAGCAGCACCAGATGGTCTACGCCGCGCTCAAGGGCAAGATGGGCGGCGATTTGCACGCGCTCGCGCTGACGACGTCGGAGAGCTGAAGCAGGCGCCCGCGCGGCCTTGTAGCCTGATCGACTTGGCGCAGGCGGTCTCACGCCCGCGCCCGGATCGCCTCCTCGACCGCGGTCAGCGCTTCCTTCGCCTTGGCGCCGTCCGGGCCGCCGGCCTGAGCCATGTCGGGGCGGCCGCCGCCGCCCTTGCCGCCGAGCACCGTCGAGCCGAGTCGCACCAGATCGATGGCGTTGAAACGGCTGATCTGGTCCGACGTGACGGCGACGACGATGCTCGCCTTGCCGTCATCGCCGGTCGCTGCGATCGCCACGACGCCCGAGCCCACGCTCTGCTTGGCCTCGTCGGCGAGCGACTTCAGATCCTTCATGTCGACGCCGGTCACCGCGCGGGAATAGAATTTCACCCCCGCGACCTCGCGCACCGGCTCGCCTGCGGCCGAGCCGGCTCCCATCGCCAGCCGGCGCCTGGCCTCGGCGAGCTCGCGCTCGAGCTTCCGCTTGTCGTCGATGAGCGCCTCGAGGCGCTGCTCGGCCTCCTCCGGCGGGCCGCGCAGAAGGGCGGCGAGCTGCTCGAAAGCCCGCGAATTCGGCGTTGAGCCGCTTGCGCGCCTCGTCGCGGGTCTTGGCCTCGATGCGCCTGACCCCGGCCGCCACCGCGCTTTCGCCGACGATCGAAATGAGGCCGATGTCGCCGGTGCGGTTGACATGGGTGCCCCCGCAGAGTTCGATCGAATAGGGCCGCTCGTGCGTGGCATCGTCCTCGATGACGCCCATGCCGACGACGCGCACCTCGTCGCCGTATTTCTCGCCGAACAGGGCGCGGGCTCCCGAAGCGCGCGCATCGTCGAGGCTCATCAGGCGGGTCGTCACCTCGGCGTTCTCGAGCACCACGCGATTGGCGATGTCCTCCACCGCGGCCACCTCCTCGGGGGTGACCGGCTTCGGATGGGCGAAATCGAAGCGAAGCCGGTCCGGCGAGACGAGCGAGCCCTTCTGCGCCACGTGGTCGCCGAGGACGAGCCGCAGCGCCTCGTGCAGAATGTGGGTCGCCGAGTGGTTGGCCCGGGTGGCCGACCGGGCAAGGTGGTCGACGACGAGCTCGACCTCCAAGCCGGGCCGCGCCGTCCCCTCGACGATCGAGACGTCGTGGACGATGAGGTCGCCGAGCTTCTTGCGCGTGTCGGTCGCCGCGGCGCGAAAGCCGGCTCCGCTGATCTCGCCGACGTCCCCCACCTGGCCGCCCGCTTCGCCGTAGAACGGCGTCTGATTGAGGACGAGCGAGCCGTTTTCTCCGGTCTCCAGGCGCTCGACCTCGACTTCGTCCTTGACGATCGCGCGGATCACCCCCTCGGCGGTCTCGGTCTCGTATCCGAGGAAATCGGTCGCGCCGATCCGCTCGCGCAAGGCGTACCAGACGGTCTCGGTCGCCGCTTCCCCCGATCCGGCCCAGGCGCGGCGCGCCTCGGCGCGCTGACGCTCCATCGCCGCATTGAAGCCCTCGACGTCCACCGACAGCCCTCGTGCGCGCAGGGCGTCCTGGGTCAGGTCGAGCGGAAAGCCGTAGGTGTCGTAAAGCTTGAAGGCGGTCTCGCCCGACAGCACGCCGCCCGCGCCCAGCGGCCGGGTTTCGTCCTCCAGAATGGCGAGGCCGCGCGCGAGCGTAGTGCGGAAGCGGGTCTCCTCGAGCTTCAGGGTCTCGGTGATCAGCGCCTCGGCGCGCAGCAGTTCGGGATAGGCCTGGCCCATTTCGCGGCTGAGCGCCGGCACGAGCCGCCACATCAAAGGGTCGCGCGCGCCGAGGAGCTGGGCATGCCGCATCGCCCGGCGCATGATGCGTCTGAGCACGTAGCCGCGGCCTTCGTTGGACGGCAGGACGCCGTCGGCGACAAGGAAGGCCGATGCGCGCAGATGATCGGCGATTACCCGGTGGGAGGCGCGTTGCGGCCCGTCCGGGTCGACGCCGGTCAGGTCGGCGCTGGCGCGGATGAGGGCGCGGAAGAGGTCGATGTCGTAGTTGTCGTGCACGCCCTGAAGAACGGCGGCGATGCGCTCGAGGCCCATGCCGGTGTCGATCGAGGGACGCGGCAGCTTGATCCGCTCGCCCCCCGGCAGGGTTTCGAACTGCATGAACACGAGGTTCCAGATCTCGACGAAGCGGTCGCCGTCGGCGTCGGGCGAGCCGGGCGGGCCGCCGGGAATGTGCTCGCCATGATCGTAGAAGATCTCGGAGCACGGGCCGCAGGGCCCGGTGTCGCCCATCGCCCAGAAATTATCGCTGGTGGCGATGCGGAGGACCCGCTCGTCGGGCAGGCCGGATATCTTCTTCCACAGATCGAAGGCTTCGTCGTCGTCGTAATAGACGGTGACGATCAGGCGCTTCTTCGACAGGTCGAAGTCGCGTGTGAGCAGCGTCCAGGCGTATTCGATCGCAAAATCCTTGAAATAGTCGCCGAACGAGAAGTTGCCCAACATTTCGAAGAACGTATGATGGCGCGCAGTGTAGCCGACGTTGTCCAGGTCGTTGTGCTTTCCGCCGGCGCGCACGCATTTCTGCGCCGTCGCGGCGCGCGCATAGGGCCGTTTCTCGACGCCGGTGAAGATGTTCTTGAACTGCACCATGCCGGCGTTGGTGAACAGAAGGGTCGGGTCGTTGCGCGGGACGAGCGAGCTCGACGGCACGACCTCGTGCCCGCGCCCGGCGAAGAAGTGGAGGAAGTTCGATCGGATCTCGTTGACGCCGCTCATGAACACGCTGCCCTTGAGGGTTTTCCTAGACCGCTTTCTAGAGCACGGCCACGCCGAGCGCCAACGGTATTCACGCGCGCGACGCGCCTGACAGGCTCAACCTGACGAGCTCAACCCGATTGTCGCGGATTCGTTGCGCCGCTGATTGCTGCGGTCGGGGCTATTCTTCCCCAGCTCTGCTGGGGAAGGTGGCGCGAGCGCCGGATGGGGTGTGGAGAGCAGGAATCCGTCGATGAAAGGTTCGCTGCGAACGGTCGCGCGAGCGACTCCTGGTTCAGAAAGCAAGTTCGCCCGTGCGTGGCGTCAGAATATGACGAAGGCGCAGACAAAGCTTTGCCGCGCCTGCGGAACGATCAGATCGACGGACACGGCTTTCGGAGGAGCCTCTTGCAAAAAGAGTGATGAAGCCAGTCTAGTAAAGCGCTAATATTTATAGATATTGGGATCGGTTGCAAGTGCTGCATAGAAATATATTCAGATTGCGAATCAGGTACCGCGCCGTTATCATAGAAAACGATTTGCTTCAGCCTTGGCTGTAGACATGACTGACGACCCTCTCGACGCGATAAAGGCGCGCTGGAGCCACATCCAGGGCTATTTGCAGGGCCATTTGTTCCCTTGGATGCGTGAGGACAACGATCCGGTCACCGAAGCGCTGGGTCGTCTCGTCACCACGCTCGACGTGATCGGCCTCGAAGCCTTCGTTCCCGAGCCGCCCAGGGGTCCGGGCCGGCCGCCCGAAGACCGTCGCGCCCTCGCCCGAGCTTTCGTGGCCAAGGCGGTCCTGGGCATTCCCACCACCAGCGCCTTGATCGAGCGCCTCGACGTCGACAAGTCCCTGCGGCGCATCCTCGGCTGGGAGCGACGCTGCGCAAGTCCCTTCCGAAGCCACGTTTTCCCGGGCGTTCGCCGAATTCGCGCGCGGCGCGCTGCCAGACAGGATCCACGCCGCGCTGATCGAGCGTGCGCTCGGGGGACGCATCATCGGGGCGATCGCGCGTGACGCCACCGAGATCGAAGCGCGCGAGAAGCCGGTTGAGATGAAGGCCAACGACGGCCAAGACAATCCCCCGGCGCCCGATCATCTCCCGCCGCCGCGCAAGCGCGGACGTCCGCGCAAGGACGAACCGCGGCCGAAGCCGGAGCCGACGCGTCTCGAGCGGCAGGTCACGCAGAACCTCGGCCAGATGCTCGCCGACCTGCCCACCGCCTGCGACGTCGGCTGCAAGAAAAACAGCAAGGGCTACAAAGAGACCTGGACCGGATACAAACTCCACATCGACGTGGCCTGCGGCCAAATCCCGGTCTCCTGCGTGCTGACCTCGGCCTCCGTCCACGACAGCCAGGTCGCCATTCCCTTGATGACCATGACGAGCGCCCGCGTCTCCTATCTCTACGATCTCATGGACTTCAGCCTACAGATCCGGACATGAGACTCTCGCCTCATCCGGCTCGTGCCACTCAACGAAGGCTGGCGCCTTCCGGCGAAAAAGCTGGGTTCCTCCGGTCTCCCGTTGACCCAACAACGCCGTGAGTGACCCACCCCCTTCGCTCCACGGGCATTACCCCGCTTCATCACTACTATGGGGCGGTCCGCGCCTGACTGGCCCATCGACGCCGCCGCGATCCACGACCAGAGCCGGGCGCTCGGCCACGCCCCCATCGTCGACCGCAACTTTCGCGCCGACCACGAAGGCAAGGCCGAATGGGGCCGCGAGGTCGAGCGCCTCAAGCTCATCCACATGCCCGACTTCGACGACCGGATCTACGATTTCCGCACCATGGCCGAACGCGTCAACGCACGGTTGAAAGACGAGTTCGGCGCCAGATTTCTCCGCGTCCGCGGCGCGCTCAAGGTCAAATGCCATCTCATGTTCGGCATCGTCGCGCTCGCCGTCGATCAGATCATCCGCGTCGTCGACTGTCAGGACCGCCCCTGCCTGACCAAGCCGCGCCTACCCGGCGCGGCACGAAAAAATCGCTTCGGTCAGCCTTTCTGCAAGAGGCTCGGAGGCAAACGCCGATCGGACTGCGGATTCCGACGAAGCCGGCCATGCATTCCGATACGAAGCCGGCCACCGATTCCGATTTGAAGCCGGCCGGGGTTCCGATTTGATGTCGGCCACCTGGCGTCTGCTTCCGCGGATCGAAGTGATGATGTTTTGCCCGGAGCAGTTGGTCAAGCGGGCTTGGATTTGGATCTCCGCAAAAGCTCGAGTGGCGGTGGGTAACGGCGGGCGAAGCGCGCTTTCCATTGCGCCGTAGCGTAGCCCGCCGTTATCCACGGCCTTGCCGCGCCGAAAGTCGGGCGAGCCGGCCTTCGCGCGCGTCGATTTCATGGCGAGGACCGCCGCTTGCGCAAGCTCTCGCCGGCCAGATCGATGCGATAGGCGTTGTGAATGACGCGGTCGAGGATGGCGTCGGCGAGCGTGGGAACGCCGATCAAGTCATGCCAGCGGTCCACGGGAACCTGGCTGGTGATGATGAGCGAGCCTTTGTCGTAGCGATCCTCGACGATTTCGAGCAGATCGCGCGCTTGATCGGGGGTGAGCGCTTCGGGTCCCCAGTCGTCCAGGATGAGCAGTTTGACGCGCGCGAGGGAGCGCAGGAGCCTGGCGTAGCGCGCATCGCCATGGGCGATGGCCAGATCGGCGAAGAGCCTGGGGGCGCGGGTGTAGAGAACGGAGAGGTTTTCTCGGCACGCCTTGTGGCCGAGGGCGCAGGCGAGCCAGCTCTTGCCCAGGCCGCTCGCCCCGGTCAGGAGCAAATTGCGGCGCTCGGCGATCCAGTCGCAAGCGGCGAGCTTGAGGAAGAGCGCGCGGTCGAGCCCGCGAGGGATCTGATAGTTGACGTCCTCGACGCTGGCCGGATGACGCAGTTTAGCGACCCTGGCGCGGGTTTCGAACTGCTTTTGTCGGCGCAACGTCAGCTCGTATTCGAGCAGCAGACCGAGCCATTCGGCATGATCGAGGCCGCGCGCTTCGGCTTTGTGTTCGAGTTCCTTGAACCCTTTGGCCAAGCCGTAAAGGCCGAGGGCGTTCAGCTGGTCGAGCGTGGGGTGAGCGAGCATGGGATTTCCTCTCAATGGTAGTAGCCGGGACCGCGCAGATTGGCGTGGTCGAAGAGCGTGGCGGGGCTGTCCTTGGCGGCAGCGGGGTCGCCTTTGCGGGCGAGGAGGGAGGCGACGCCCTTGCAATTGAGGACGCCCAGTTCGACGGCGCGGGCCGACACCGCTTCGACGCGGGCCGGTTCGAGGCCGCGGTAAGAGCGCAGAATGCCAAGGCAGGTGCGGAACCCCTGTTCGGGATGCGGCCGGCTGGCGAGCACGGCGCTGATCAAGCCTTCGGTGTTCGGCCCGATCTTGCCGGCCCAGCGGCGGAACCGATCCGGCGTCCACTCCGCGTAGCGCCGGTGGGAGCTGGGCATATGGTCGGGGTCCGTGCCGTGCTTGCGGCCCATGTAGCGGCGCTGATGGACGCCGACGCGCGGGCCCCGATGGAAGATCTCGACTGTTCGCGCGGTGATCCGCACGTCGACCTCGGCGCGGATGAGCGGGTGCGGGACCGAATAGAGGAAGTCATGGACCTCGATGTGATAGTCGAGATTGACCCGCGCGCGCCGCCATTCCGCGAACTCCCAATCGTCGGCGGGCAAGGCGATGAGGGCGGCGCGCTCGATCTTCTCGAACAGCTCCCGTCGGCTCAGGCCGAGTTGCGCATCGGACGATCGTTCATGCGTTGCATGACGAGCGCGATCGCCTCGTTGCATTCGCCGAGCGAGAAGAAGGTCAGCCCGCGCAGCCGCCCCAGAATGTAGGTCTGGGCGAATCTGACCCCGGCCTCGACCTTCGCCTTGTCCCGCGGCTTTCCCGGCCGCGCCGGCAGGATGCCGACCGAGTAATGCGCCGCCATCGCCCCGTAGGTCCGGTTGATCTCGGGATCGTAGAAGGAGGCCTTGTTGACCCCGCTCTTGAGATTGTCGGGAACCAGCAGCTTCGGCGCGCCGCCGAAAAAACGGAACATGCGCACGTGGGCGCCGGTCCAGTCCGGCAGCGTCTGCGTCCAGGTCGCCTCGGCATAGGTGAGGTTCGAGGCCCCGAGCACGCCGACGAAAATCTCCGCCTCGCGGATTTCGCCGGTCGACGGATCGACGATGCCGATCCGCTTGCCCGAATAGTCCACGAACGCCTTTTCCCCGGCGACATGGTGCTGGCGCATCACCGGAGTCAGCCGCCGTTCGAATCCACGCAGCAGATCGCAGAAGCGGCTGTAGCCGTAACCTTGAGGACAGGCCTCTCGGTATTCCTCCCAGAGGATCGTCATCGTGACGCCAGGACGCTTCAGCTCGCGCGCCAAGGCCGCCCAGTCCGGCTCGACCCGCCGCCGCTGGCCTTGCGCGACCCCGGCGCGACCAAAGAGCTCGCGCTCCAGAGCGTCGTCGGTGACGCCCTCCACCAGCGGCCATGCCAACCCGGCCGCCGCCGCCCGTTTCAGATTGTCCTGGATCGTCGAGCGCGCCGCGCCAAGACGTCGCCCGATCTCGCGCGTGCTCACCCCATCGTGGTGAAGCCGCAATAAGTGTCGCAATTGTCGCATGCTCAGTTCCCGCTTCGCCGGCATCCCGATCTCCTCGTCGACCATCGACGGGCCAGGAGTGCCGCAGTTGCCGAACCGCGGGGAGCAAACGTTGAGAGCCGTGACCGGCTCAGGTGGCCGGCTTCATTTCGGAATGGTGGCCGGAATCAAATCGGAACGGTGGCCGACATCAAATCGGAATCCCCGGCCGGATTGCCTCGGAATTCGCATCGGACCCTATTTCGCGGGTTTCGTTGTCTTCAAAGAATGATCGTCGTCGACCCCCGACTGCTATCCGGGGACGGCTGGACGCACGAGAGGCACCGCGAACTGGGGCGCGTATACAGGAGGCGTCGATAAAAGGATTGTGGCGAGGTTCGTGCAATCCGACTGAGGTCGAAGTGGCGGCCCACACCCCATCCGGCGCTTCGCGCCACCTTCCCCAGCAAAGCTGGGGAAGGACTCCTCGCGGCGATTTGAGAATGGGCCGATCTCATTAACCTTCGACGTCCTCGTCCGACGGGCCGGCGTTTTCGAGAATGCGGTCGGCGATGAGGCCGGCGTTCTCGCGGATGGCGCGCTCGATCCTGTCGGCGGCTTCCGGATTGGCCTTGAGGTAGGCCTTGGCGTTCTCCCGGCCCTGGCCGAGACGGACGCTGTCGAAGGAGAACCAGGAGCCCGACTTCTCCACGATGCCGGCCCTGACCCCGAGATCGATCAATTCGCCCGTCTTCGAGACGCCTTCGCCGTACATGATGTCGAATTCGACCTGCTTGAACGGCGGGGCGACCTTGTTCTTGACAACCTTGACGCGCGTCTGGTTGCCGACGATCTGCTCGCGATCCTTGATGGAGCCTACGCGACGGATGTCGAGGCGGACGGAAGCGTAGAATTTGAGCGCGTTGCCGCCCGAGGTCGTTTCGGGCGAGCCATACATGACGCCGATCTTCATGCGGATCTGGTTGATAAAGATCACCATGGTGTTCGAGCGCGAAATGGAGGAGGTGAGCTTGCGCAGGGCTTGGCTCATCAACCGCGCCTGCAGGCCGGGCTGCGACTCGCCCATCTCGCCCTCGATCTCGGCCTTCGGGGTCAGCGCCGCGACCGAATCGATGACGAGGACGTCGACCGCGCCCGAGCGCACCAGGGTATCTGTGATCTCGAGCGCCTGCTCGCCGGTGTCGGGCTGGGAAATCAGGAGATCGTTAAGATTGACGCCGAGCTTCCTCGCATAGATGGGGTCTAGCGCATGCTCGGCGTCGACGAAAGCGCAGACGCCGCCCCGCTTCTGCGCTTCCGCGATCACGTGCAGCGTCAGCGTGGTCTTGCCCGACGATTCGGGTCCGTAGATCTCGATCACCCGCCCGCGCGGCAGGCCGCCGACGCCAAGCGCGATGTCGAGCCCGAGCGATCCGCTCGACACAGTCTCGATTTCCGCCGCGGGCTGGTTCTTGCCGAGCCGCATGATCGAGCCTTTGCCGAAGGCGCGTTCGATCTGCGACAGGGCCGCGTCGAGGGCTTTGCTCTTGTCCACGCTTACACCTTCCACCACGCGAAGAATCGGCTGGCTCATTGATTCGCGTCCTTCTCTCACGGCCGGGGTTCGCTCTGCAACTGCGCGTTCTCCGCCCAGCCTTCTCGCATTTAGTACACCATTTGTTCACACGCGCAAGTTCTTTTTTTGTTCGATGCAAGCCGCCGCGCCCCGGTGGCGCGATCTCGTTACAGGGGCGGCGTCACTCAGGAATCCGCCTCGAAAGGCCATCTCACCGCGGCGAGGGCGACCGACCCGATTTGGGCTCGACCCGGGTCGGCCTCCGCTTGTTCGAACGCGGTAGAGAGAACGGGGCGATAAGCGGATCGCGGGGCGGCGCGCCGACCCTTGACGCCCTCTCCGCCAGGCTCGGGTTCGCAAGGGCGCCCGCTTGCGTCCTCACCCCAGATGCTTGCCGAAGAACTCCAGCGTGCGGGTCCAGGCGAGGGCGGCGCTTGGAGCGTCGTAGCTTTCGCGATGGTCGCAGTTGAAGCCGTGGCCGGCGGGATAGATGTGGACCGGGACGTCCCGATAGAGCGCCGCGAGCTCGCGGACGCCCGCCACCGGAATGTGGTCGTCCTTCTCGCCGAAGTGGAGCATGACCGGAATCGAAGGCTTCGCGTCCTTGAGGGCGAGGATCCCGCCGCCGTAGTAGCCGACCGCGGCGCTCAAGCCGGGCAGCCGGCTCGCGGCGGTCCAGGCGACCGTGCCTCCCATGCAATAGCCGACGATGCCGACCTTGCCGCCCTGCTTCGCGATTTCGATCGCCGCAGCGACGTCGCGCTGCGTCTGCTCGCGATCCATTTGTCCGGCGATCGCCATGCCGCGCGTCCTCGATTCGGCGTCGTAGCCGACGTCGAAGCCGGGCTCGACATGCTCGAACACCGCGGGGGCGACCGCGAGATAGCCGTCGACGGCGAAGCGGTCGGTCACCGCGCGGATATGGGAATTGACGCCAAAAATCTCCTGGATCACGACGATCCCGCCCCGCGGGCGGCCCTCCGGGTCGGCGCGCCAGGCGCGAATCGGATCCGCGCCCTCCGGCTTCAGTTCAATCCAATGGCCCATGGTCGTCTCCTTGGTTTCAAGGTCTTAACCCAGGCGGCCTGCGCCTCTCTGCGCGATGGCGATGCCGCCGATGACGAGCGCCAGCGCGATCACATGATAGGCGGCGAAGGGTTCGCCGAGCAACGCCACCGCCATGATCGCGCCGAATACCGGCACGAGATTGACGAACGCCCCGGCGCGGCCCGGCCCGATCAGCTCGACCCCGCGCATGAAGAAGATTTGCGCCGCGAAGGCGGGGCCGAGCGCCACATAGGCGAGCGCCAGGAGTCCACCCGCTGTCGGCCAGACGAAGCCGCCCGAGGCAACCTCCCAGATCATCAGCGGAACCGAGGTGACGAAGGCGGCGAGCGCCATGGCGGCCAGCATGCTCAGGCCCGAGACGTGCGGCCGCTTGCGAAGGCCAATGGTGTAGCCAGCGTAGAGCACCGCCGCGATCACCATCATCACATCGCCGCTGTTGAAGGCGAGCGCCATCAGCCGGGCCGGATCGCCCTGAGCGGCGATCACTACGACCCCCAGCATGGTGACAAAGGCGCCGAGCGCCTGAAGCGCGGTGAACTTAAGGCCGAGGAAGAGGCGCGCGCCGAGAAGGACGAGCGCGGGAATCGCGCCCTGGATGATCGAAAGGTTGAGCGCGCTGGTGCGATGCGCGGCGACGTAGAAGAGCGCGACGAAGACGGTGTAGCCGGCGGTGCCCATCGCCGCGAGATAGAGCCAGCGCGCGCGCAAGGCCGTCCAGTCGCGCCGCAGAGAGGGCCGCGCGACGATGAGAATGGGCACAAGGGCGACCGCCCAACGCATGCAGGTCAGCGTCATCGGGCCGACCTCGCCGACCGCCAGACGCCCGACGATCGAATGGCCGGCCCAGATCAGCGTCGTCAGCACGAGCAGCAGGATCGAGTTGGCCCAGGCGGAGCGGAGGAGCCCCGCCCGGGGGATAGTCGCGTCCGTCATGAAGGCCTTCGAAGCGCCGGATACGCCGTGCCCGCGAGCGGGGGCGAGCGGCGGGTCCTCAAGAAGCGCCAATGGGTAGCCCCGCCCGGCGGCGAAGGCAATGGTCGCCGCGAGACGCGCGCACGGCCGGGCGGATCACAAAGGTATGAAGCCTCGGAAGCGCTCGCTAATCTTGCGCGGCGAGGGCGCCCGGCGCCGGGATCAGCTCTCCCGTTCGAGGCGAGACGGCCGCGCGACGAGACGGCGAGCGGAACGCAGCCGGCAGCGAACCCGCCTGCCACACAGCGCCAGCCGGAGACCGCAAGCGATCCGTAGTTCAGATAGCGATACCCGAGCTCGAGCTTGAGATTGGGCGAGGCGTCGAAATCGACGCCCGCCATCAGCGCCCAGGCGAAGCCGGTTGTCGAGCCGCCTGAGAAAGCGGCGGCGGACTCGCCAAGCGGACCGTTCAGGGACGAGGCGAGGGCGTGGTCGGCGAAACCGGACGTCCGGTTGTCGGCGAAGCCTGCGCCGGCTCCGGCGAAAGGGGTGAAACCCCAATAGGTCCCGAGATCCGCATAGACGTTCAAGAGGCCGACCACGGAGGAGACGGCGGCGCTGTCGGCGTAGGCGTATTCGACCGACCGCCGAAGGCCGGAGACGCCGGATCGGTCAGCGTGGAATGCAATCGGAGGCCGCCGCCGCGATATTCTAGAGCAGGTCCCGATCAGTTGGAACCGCACAACCAGTGCGAGCGAGCTGAAACACTCCCGAATCAAAATTCGGGGCCCGGGCGCCGTGCAGTCCCGTCCGCGATCTCGACTTTTCAATGCATTGGGGGGCCAAGACCTGTCCCTTCGTCGCTTCGATCCGGTAGTCCTTTTATTCGACGTCCGCCGCCATCGCCGAAATCAATCTTTCCAAGAGCTTGCGGCGCCATTTCCATCGCGTCATCGCGTCATCGCGTCTGCCTCCGCAGGACCAAAAACCTCCTTGATGGCACTTCCTTCCCTTTGCCTCGCGTAGGCGTTGCCAATCAGGGGCTTGCAGCGGATCGAGCAGAAAAAATTCGCGCCCGCAAGCTCCCGCTCGCGGCCCGATCCCCCTGCAGAGTCCGCCCATTCGATCTGCTCAGCCTTTGCCACGGCATTTCCAGCCCGCTCGCAGGCCTTGCCTGGACGCGACGCCCGGGATCCAAGGCCACGCAACGATTTGCTTTCAAACAGCATGCTAGGGGTGTGTGTTCTCCGAACATTGTATGTTCTGCTTATGTTCAAGTCAAGTCAAGTCAAGTCTTCTGCGACAGAAATTGTCGCAATATGGGACGCCAGCCCCGCAGGCGCAGAAGCTTGGAGTCAGACCCCCGCGTTCGCATTGCGAGCGCCATAGCTCCTCGCGATGACGATTCCAACCAAACGAGATCTGCTCTCGCACATGGTTTGCGAGGATCAACTCCTCGTCCAGGCGCGGCCTGCGAAACGCGTCGAGCAGGCGGCGCATCGGACGCTACACATCCCTGTTATCGGCCGAATAGGGAACTTTGATTCCCTGATGGGCCAAATTTTTCCCGGTTCGGCCGCGTAGGGAATTTTCTTGGAACCTCTTCGAATCATCTTGGGCTTTTTGGTATGGTTTTTTAGAAAATCGGCCGAGCCGCGAGACGTTGCCTGTTTTTCCCAGTTGGCAGGGAATTCGGCCGCGCTCGTGGCGGCTCCGCCGTTCAGCCGCCATACCGGCTCACCAGCTCCGCTGAGAGCCGCGCCGTTTCCGCCAGATAGCGGGCGATGACCTCTCCCGCAGCGGGGGTGCAGGTGCGATAGCTCAGGCGATAGCCTTCAAATCCCTCGTTGTACGCGCCGGCGATGAGATCGCGCTGCGACTGGCCGATCCCGTCCGCGTCCAGAAGCGACTTCATTTTCGAGCGGAACTCGGCTCCATCGGCCGCGCCGCACAGGTCGCGGAGGTAGGCGAGCGCGCCCATCATCTCCGACAGTCGCAGGAGTTGCTGCTCGTATGGCGGCGGCGGCGCGGGCGCCGTCGGCGCGCCCGCGGGCGGCGCGGCGTTGGGGGCGGCGTGGGGCGCGGACTGGGGCTGCGGCTTGCGCGGGGCCTCGGCCGCCCGAGCGCCACAAACCGAGACGGCTGCGAGAGTCGCCGCGACGACCGCCCGTCTCATCGCTGCTCCCTTTCGATGCGGCGGGCGCTCTCGAGAATCTCGCCGAGCTCCGGCGTCGTCAGGAGGCTCGCGCAGGCTTCCGGCTCGATCCAGGCGACGGCGTCCGTCTCCTTGCTGACCCGCGCCTCGCCTCTCCTCCAGCGGCCGACGAACGAGGCGATGACGAAATGGGCGCGAACCCGGCCGCCTTCCCGCAGGATGGGCTCGACGTGCCGATTGAAGCCGACGATCTCGGCCTCGACGCCGACTTCCTCGAAAAGCTCGCGCTTGGCCGCCTCGATCAGGGTCTCGCCGAGTTCGACAACCCCGCCGGGCAGCGAAAAGCGTCCCGCCATCGGCGGCCGCGCGCGCCGCCCGACGAGCACCCGGCCTTGTCGGAACACCGCGACGGAGACCGCGAGGATCGGCCGGGCGGGATAGAGACGATCGTCCGCCGGCGCCTCCCCGTCGGTGACGATCGGCGGCGGCGTCCGCGGGGCGGCGGGGGACTGTGCGAAGATCACGGGATTTTCCATTAGACGATGAAGCTCATTCTATTGAGCCTGAATGGAGGCGCGCCCGCAACGCCTCTTGTCATCGGCCGGCCGCGCCGGCTAGTTTCGCCACCGGGGCCGTTCAGCAAGAGGCGGATGTCGATGGCGATGCTGGTGCTCGGCCTCGTCGTTTTTCTGGGGGTTCACTCGACGCGCATTGTCGCCGAAGGCGGCCGCGCGAAGGTGATCGCCTGGCTCGGCGAAGGCCCGTGGAAGGGCCTCTATTCGCTCCTGTCGCTGATCGGCTTCGCGCTCATCGTCTGGGGCTTCGCTCAGGCGCGTTGGAGCGCGCCCGTTATTTGGACGCCCCCGATCTGGAACTCGACACACGACCATCCTGCTCATGCTCCTCAGCCTGATCCTGATCGGGGCCTACATCTTCAAGAGGAGCCACATCGCCGTTATGGTGCATCACCCGATGGTCTGGGGCGTTGCGATCTGGGCCGTCGGGCACCTGATCGCCAACGGCTCGGCGGCCGACCTCCTGCTGTTCGGCGCGTTCCTTCTCTGGGCGATCGCCGATCTCGTCAGCTCCTATGGCCGCGACGCCCGCAAGGCGGCCGTCTATCCGTCGCCGAACTGGGGAGCGACGCTCGGCGCGATTGCGCTCGGCGTCGTCCTGTGGATCGCGCTGCTCGGCGGCCTGCATCTCTGGCTGTTCGGCGTCTCGCCGATGGCCGGCATGCGCGGCTAGGCGCCGAAACTCGCGGAAAGCGTTGAATCGTCATCGGGACAGCCGCATACTGGCATGTCAGACAATTCCGCCCCGGTCGGCGGCGTTCGGCGTGACGGAGGAAACAATGGCCGAGAAGTCCAGCGCCCATTCAAGCGGCGGCTCGAGAAGCGCGCCCAAGCGGCCCTTGCGATCGCGCCTGTGGTTCGACAATCCCGACAACCCCGGCATGACGGCGCTCTATATCGAGCGCTACCTCAATTTCGGCCTGACTCCGGCCGAGCTCAGGTCCGGCAAGCCGATCATCGGCATCGCGCAGACCGGCTCCGATCTCTCGCCCTGCAACCGTCATCATCTCGACCTGGCGAAGCGGGTGCGCGACGGGATCCTCGCGGCGGGCGGCGTTCCGTTCGAGTTCCCGGTCCATCCGATTCAGGAGACCGGCAAACGGCCGACTGCGGCGCTTGACCGCAACCTCGCCTATCTCGGCCTCGTCGAAATCCTGATGGGCTATTTCATCGACGGCGTGGTGCTGACGACCGGCTGCGACAAGACGACGCCCGCCTGCATCATGGCCGCCGCGACGGTCAACATCCCGGCGATCGTGCTGTCGGGGGGCCCGATGAACAACGGCTGGCATCACGGCCAGCGCACAGGGTCGGGGACGATCGTCTGGCAGGCGCGCCAAGATCTCGCCGAGGGCAAGATCGATTACGAGCAGTTCATGGAGATCGTCACGTCGTCGGCGCCTTCGATCGGCCATTGCAACACCATGGGCACGGCCTCGACGATGAACGCGCTCGCCGAAGCGCTCGGCATGAGCCTGCCCGGATGCGCGGCGATTCCGGCGCCTCACCGCGAGCGCGGCCAGATCGCCTACGAGACGGGGCGGCGCATCGTCGACATGGTGTGGGAGGACCTCAAGCCCTCCGATATCCTGACCCGCGAGGCGTTCGAGAACACGATCGTGGTCAACAGCGCCATCGGCGGCTCGACCAACGCCCCAATTCACATCAACGCCATCGCCCGCCATATCGGCGTCAAGCTCGACATCGCCGACTGGGAGCGGGTCGGGCACCAGGTGCCGCTGCTCGTCAACATGCAGCCGGCTGGCAAGTATCTCGGCGAGGAGTTCCACCGCGCCGGCGGGGTGCCGGCGGTCGTGCACGAACTGATGAAGCGCCAGCTCATCCACGAGAGCGCCTTGACCGTCAACGGCAAGACCATCGGCGAGAATTGCGCCAGGACGAAATCGGACGATCCGGACGTCATCTTCCCGATCGAGAAGCCGATGAAAGAGAACGCGGGCTACGTCGTTCTCTCCGGCAATCTGTTCGACGACGCGGTCATGAAGACGAGCGTCATCGACGACGAGTTCCGCGCCCGCTTCCTCTCCAATCCGGCCGATCCGGACGCGTTCGAGGGGCGGGCGATCGTGTTCGACGGGCCGGAGGATTATCACCGCCGCATCGACGATCCCGAGCTCGCGATCGACGAGCATTCCATCCTCTTCATGCGCGGAACGGGGCCGATCGGCTATCCGGGCGGGGCGGAAGTGGTCAACATGCAGCCGCCGGCGGCGCTCATCAAGAAGGGCGTCCACGCGCTGCCCTGCATCGGCGACGGGCGGCAATCCGGCACCTCGGGGTCGCCCTCGATCCTCAACGCCTCGCCCGAGGCGGCGGCGGGCGGCGGGCTTGCGCTGCTCAAGACCGGCGACCGGGTGCGCATCGACCTGAAGAAGCGCGCCGCCAACATCCTCATCTCCGACGCCGAGCTCAATGAGCGCCGCGCCGCCCTCGCCCAGCACGGCGGCTACGACTACCCGAAGAGCCAGACGCCCTGGCAGCAGATCCAGCGCGAGATGGTGGCGCAGTTCGACGAGGGCATGGTGCTGAAGCCGGCGATCAAGTACCAGCGCCTGGCGCAGACGATGGGCGTGCCGCGGGATAATCATTGACGGGAGGACGAGGTCCGTATATACGAATTTCGTAGATCGTATAGACGACGCGATGGCCATCAGCATCCCAGACCCACGGGGAAACTCGCCAAGGAAGTGGCGAAAAGCCGCCGACGAAACGATCGCGATGGCTCGGGCTGCGTGTGATGACGAAGGAAGAGATCGACGCTTGATGGAGGCAGTGACGTTCAGCGAAACGATTGCGTCGCCTCATAAAGACGGAGCTTTCGATGGCCCTGAGCATCCGTGATCCTGAGGCGGGCAGGCTCGCTCGCGAGCTCGCCGCCTTGCGGAATAGCAACATGACCGAGGCGATCGTGCACGCTCTGCGCAGCGAACTGAAGCGCGAACGCGACAAACGGCCGTTGGCCGATCGGCTGGCGGATCTCGCCCAAAAACTGAAGGCGGAGGCCGGTCCAAATCCTCGAGAGGTCACCAAGGAAGATATAGACGCCATGTGGGGACAGTGATGTTCGTCGACACTTCGGCGATCGTAGCTATCCTCATGGGCGAAAGCGACGCCCGCGCGTTGTCGGCGCGGATCGAGGCTTGTACGGGCCGTTTGACGTCATCCGCGGTCCGGCTTGAAGCTTGTATAGTGCTTGCCAGCCGCCGCGACATGTCGCCTCTCCGCGCGCAACACTATTTCGACGGCTTGGCGTCTCAAATGAGTTTGACTGAAATCCCAATCGATGAACGAATTGGTCGTTTGGCCGTCGATTGCTTCCAGCGATACGGAAAAGGGCGACATCCCGCGAAGCTCAACTTTGGCGACTGCCTCTCTTACGCCTGCGCCAAAGCCCATGGCGCGAAGCTTGTGTACAAGGGCGACGACTTTGCCCAGACCGACGCCAACGCCGACTGAGGGACGCGCCCCGCTCCACTTCAAGGTAAAGGCAGGATGACGACCTCCGACGTCGCTCAACCCATCGGCCCCCTCGTCGACACGCATCCCGCCCGGCGGCCCGAGCGGGTGACGCTGAAAGGCCGCTGGATCACCCTCGCGCCGCTCGACGCCGAGAAACACGCCGAGGCGCTCTTCGAAGGCTCGAACGGCGACGAGGTCCGCGACAGCGTCTGGTCCTATCTGTTCAACGGGCCCTTCACGAAGCTCGCTGACTTCGCCGCCGACATCGAGCTCAAGGCGCGCTCGGTCGATCCGCATTTCTTCGCCGTCGTCGACAATTTCTCGGGGCGCGCCTTGGGCTTCCAAGCGTTGATGCGCATCGATCCCGCAAACCGCGTGATCGAGGTCGGCAACATCATGTACACGCCGGCGATGCAGCGCACGGCGGAGGCGACCGAGGCGCAGTATCTTTCGGCGCAGTACGTCTTCGACGTCCTCGGCAACCGGCGCTACGAATGGAAGTGCAACGACTTCAACGCGCCCTCGAAGCGCGCCGCCGAGCGCTTCGGCTTCACCTTCGAGGGGGTGTTCCGCCAGCACATGATCGTCAAGGGCCGCAACCGCGACACCGCGTGGTTCTCCATGCTGGACAGCGAGTGGCCGGCGCGGAAAGTCGCCTTCGAGCGCTGGCTCGCGCCAGACAATTTCGACGCCGGCGGGCGCCAAAAAACGCGCCTTTCCGACCTGATGCCGAGGACTCGGTCATGATTCCCACCATCGCTGAGAAGCGCCGCCGCTTCGCAGAGCTGCATCAAGCCGCGGGATGCTTCGTGATGCCGAACCCGTACGACGCCGGCTCGGCAAAATTTCTCGCCTCGCTCGGCTTCCCAGCGATTGCGACCTCGAGCGCGGGCATGGCGTTCGCAGCGGGACGGCCGGACGGCCGGGTCGATCGCGCCGAGGCGCTGAAACACATCGGCGAGCTCGCCGCCGCCGTCGACTGCCCGCTCAACGCCGACTTCGAGTCCGGCTTCGCCGGCGACGCCGAAGGCGTCTACGAGAGCGCCCGGCTGGTGATCGGCGTGGGCGTCGCCGGTTTCTCGATCGAGGATTACGTCGGCCAAGGCGGCGCGCCGCTTTATGCGTTGACCGAAGCGGTCGAGCGGCTGAGGGCCGCACGGGCGGCGATCGACGCCAGTGGGGAGACGGTGCTGCTCACCGCCCGCAGCGAGGCGGTCTGGCGCGAAAACGCCGGCGGCCTTCCCGAGGCGCTCAGGCGTCTTGCGGCCTACGCCGAGGCCGGCGCCGACGTTTTGTACGCTCCCGGAGTGAAGACGGCGGAGGAGGTCGCCGAGGTCGTGCGGGTCGCCGGCAAGTTGCCGGTCAACGTGCTGGTCGGCGCGCCGGGTTTTACGCGCAGCCAACTCGAGGACCTCGGCGTCAAGCGCATCTCCACCGGCGGCGCCCTTGCTCGCGCAGCCTGGGGCGCGCTGATGCGCGCCGCGCGCGATATCGCGGAGAACGGCCGCTTCGACGCCTTCGTGGGCCTCCCGTCGTCGAAGTCGATCGAGGCCGCTTTCGAGCCGAGGGACGCGAATCAATAGTCTGCAGGAAACGTCGATATTTCGAAATGGGCAACCCCGCGGGAGACCTGCGGGAGAAGGTTGCGCCATAGGAGTTCGTGAGAACCACGGGCTATGGCGCCGTCCTTGCATTGATTGGGCCGACTCCTGCCGCGGTGCAACGTCGCGCGGGGGCGACTTCGCGAGCGGATTTTCCCATGGACCCCACAACCGCGGACGCTGACGACGCGCATAAGGACCGGCCGCTGCGCGAAGACATTCGGCTGCTCGGCCGTATTCTCGGCGACACGGTGCGCGAGCAGGAGGGCGAAGAGACTTTCGCCCTCGTCGAACAGATCCGGCAGGCCTCGGTCCGCTTCCATCGCCACAACGAGCCGGGAGCGCGGCGCGAGCTCGAGGCGATTCTCGACAGCCTCAGCGCCGACCAGACCCTCGCGATCGTGCGGGCCTTCAGTTATTTCTCCCATCTCGCCAACATCGCCGAGGATCAGCATCACATCCGTCGCAACCGCGCGCATGCCGTCGCCGGCTCCGCCCCACGGCCCGGCTCGCTCGCCTTCGCCTTCCACCGCACGCGCGAGACGGGCGTCGAGCCCGAGCGGCTCGAGGCCTTCTTCGATCACGCGCTGGTGAGTCCGGTGCTCACCGCCCATCCGACCGAAGTGCGGCGCAAAAGCACGCTCACCCGCGAGCTCGAAATCGCCGAGCTTCTGGACGAGCGCGACCGCGTCCACGGCGACGCGGCGGAGCTCAAGCTCAACGAAGAGCGGCTGAGGCGGGCCGTCCTCATCCTCTGGCGCACCAACATGCTGCGCCAGACGCGCCTCAAGGTGATCGACGAGGTCGCCAATGGCCTCTCCTATTACGACTACACCTTCTTCCGCGAGCTGCCCCGCCTCTACGGCGCGATCGAGGACGAGCTCGACGCGCTCGCGGGAAGGCGCCGCTTGAAGCCGATCCCCTCCTTCCTCAGGATCGGCTCATGGATCGGCGGGGACCGCGACGGCAACCCCTACGTCACAGCCGGCGTCCTGAACGAGGCGGTGCGGCAGCAGAGCGCCCGCGCGCTCGCCTATTATCTCGACCAGCTCCACGAGCTCGGCGGAATTCTCTCGCTCGACTCGAGTCTCGTCCGGGTCTCTCCCGAGCTGAACGCCCTCGCCGACCGCGCCGGCGACGACTCTCCCGTGCGCCGCAACGAGCCATACCGGCGCGCGATCGCCGGCATGTATTCCCGCCTCGCGAAAACCGCCCGCGACCTCGACCACGTGGTGGCGCTGCGCCAGCCGATCGCCGACGCGCTCGCCTATAAGAGCGCCGAGGAGCTCGCGGCCGATCTCGACGTGATCGCCGCCTCGCTGAAGGCGAACGGCGGTACGATCATCGCCCGCGGCCGTCTGCGCGCGCTGATGCGCGCCGTCGACGTGTTCGGCTTCCATCTCGCCCCGATCGATCTCAGGCAGAATTCCGACGTCCATGAGCGCACCGTGGCGGAAATTCTGGCCGCCGCCTCGCCCGGCCTCGACTATCGGGCGATGAGCGAGGCCGAACGGGTCGAGCTCTTGCGGCGCGAGCTTCGCTCCCCGCGCCCGATCGTATCGCCCTTCATCGCCTACAGCGAGGAGACGGCCGGCGAGCTCGGCGTGTTCCGCGCGGCCGCGGCCATCCTCAAGACCTACGGTCCCGGCGCGATCCGCACCTCGATCATCTCTCAGACCGAAGGCGTCTCGGACATGCTGGAGCTGGCGCTCCTCCTCAAGGAGGTCGGCCTCGTCACCGCCGACGGGAAAGCCTCGCTCCACATCGTGCCCCTTTTCGAGATGGTCGCCTCCCTGCGCGCCTGCGTCGGGGTGATGGACGCTCTGCTCGCCATCCCCGAATACCGAAAACTCGTCAATTCGCTCGGCGGCGAGCAGGAAGTGATGCTCGGCTATTCCGACTCGAACAAGGACGGCGGCTTCATCACTTCGGGCTGGGAGCTCTACAAGGCGGAGATCGGCCTCGTAAAAGTCTTCCGCCGCCACGGCGTGCGGATCAAAATCTTCCACGGCCGCGGCGGCTCGGTCGGGCGCGGCGGCGGCCCGAGCTACGACGCGATCCTCGCCCAGCCGGGCGGCGCCGTGCAAGGGCAGATCCGCATCACCGAGCAGGGCGAAATCATCTCGAGCAAATATTCCAACCCCGACGTCGGCCGGCGCAATCTCGAGACGCTGGTCTCGGCCACGCTCGAAGCGACGCTGCTGATGGACGAGAGCCCCGCCCCCGACCCCGCTTTCCTCGAGACGATGGAGGAACTGTCGAAGAGCGCCTACGCCGCCTATCGGGGGCTCGTCTACGACACGCCGGGGTTCGAGCGCTATTTCTGGAATTCGACCGTCATCACCGAGATCGCCACCCTCAACATCGGCTCGCGTCCCGCCTCGCGCAAGAAGACGACGGCGATCTCCGACCTTCGCGCCATCCCCTGGGTGTTCTCCTGGGCGCAGTGCCGGCTGATGCTGCCGGGCTGGTACGGCTTCGGCTCGGCGGTCAAGACCTATCTGGCGGCGCATCCGCAGGACGGCCTCGATTCGCTGAGGGAAATGCATAAGCGCTGGCCGTTCTTCCGCACGCTTCTCTCCAACATGGACATGGTCATGTCGAAGTCGAGCCTCGCCATTGCCTCGCGCTACGCGCGGCTTTGCGAGGACGTGAGCCTGCGGGAAAAGATCTTCGCCCGCATCTCGCTCGAATGGCGCGATTCGGTCGAGGCGCTTGAACGCGATCATGGAGCAGTCGCGCCTCCTCCAGAGCAACCCGCTGCTCGACCGCTCGATCCGCAACCGCTTCCCCTATCTCGACCCCTTGAACCACGTGCAGGTCGAACTCCTGAAACTCCACCGCGGGCATTCGACGAGCGAGAAGATCCTGACGGGGATCCAGCTGACGATCAACGGCGTGTCGGCGGGCTTGCGGAACAGCGGGTGAGGCGGACGAAGACGTCGCCGAGGAACTCGGGCCGCGTCATTCTCGGGCGCGGCCGGGGGCGGATGGAGCAGGATGGAGCAGGCGGGACGGTTGCGGACGCGGATAGCGTTGCTTCAAGTTCGCCCAACGAGTTGCGTATGCCGATCAAAAGTTTGGAACAACTCTGACTCACCGTCGGTTGAGCGCCGGGGGACCGTTCCACCTGACCTTGGAGACCGTTTTCCCCCACGCTTGGGAGATTGAGGCGATGTTGGTCCGCGACGTGATGAGAAAACCAATTTCCGTGCATGCGGAAGAAACTCTGGAAGTCGCAACTTTGCGGATGAAAGAGGAGAATGTTGGCGCCTTGCCGGTTGTCGAAGACGATCAGGTGGTCGGCATGATCACCGACCGCGACGTTTTGCTGAGGGGATTCCCTGAGGGACGGGATATTCACACCAAGACTCGGGAATCAATGTCGGTTAAGCCAATCCTATGCCATGAAGACGACACACTCGAGCGCGCCCTGGAGTTAATGAGCCACAACCACGTGCGGCGGCTACCGGTTTTGGACCACAATGAAAACCTTGTCGGCATCCTCTCTGTCAACAATTTGACGGAGTCGTCGCCCAAACCGGCGGCGCTGGAGGTCGTGTTCTATAGGCAGTTGCCCGACAGTACCGGGCACGTTCACAACGTTCAGCTAACTCGGGTTGCAGTTGCAGGCGGACACTCAAGATCGGACGCCGTACAAGCGGCCATTGAAGAGTTCCAAAAAGAGCGCAACGTCGCTCACTGGTCTGAAATCGCTCACGGATACGACATTCTCCCGGCCGGCGAAGTGCAGGACCGGTAAGATCGCGTGCGCCAGCGCGCGATCCGTCCTATATAGCGCGTGGTCGAAAAGCCGCACGGTGGTCCGGCGCCGTGACGCCGTGATCGATCACTTCGCCGTCGCTCGACCGCAGTTCCCGTTTGACGCTGACAGAAGAAACAAGAGCGTTCCGACCGCCAGCGGCAGCCCATGAACTTTCGGCGCCAGGAGGGAAATCGGCCGTCGCGACAGGCGAACCCGCTGACCGAGAAGCGCGATAGCGGGAATCAGTCCCGCGCTAGCCGCGCCCTTCCCGTCTCCCGGCGAATTGCCTATCTAAGAATACCCGCCGGCCGCGAAGGCGTCAGGCGGCAGGCATCAGAAAGCGACAACAATGGCGTCACGCGACGAGGTGATGGCCGCGCTGGCCGGGGTTCCGGGCCCGGACGGAAGGACGCCGCTGCCGGAATCCGGCGCCATTTCCGGCCTCACCATCAGGGACGGCAAGGTTTTTCTCGCCATCGTCGTCGATCCCGACAAGGCGAGGGCGATGGAGCCGATGCGCGCCCGCGCCGAGGCGGCGATCAAGGCGGCGCCCGGGGTGACGAGCGCGGTCGTCACCCTGACCGCCGAGGCCGCCCGCGAGATCGGCGGCGCCGCGGCCGGCCACGGACGCACGCCTGGGCAAGGCCCGCAGCGCCAGCCGGGCCATGGCGGCCGTTCGACCGCGCCCATCCCCGGCGTCAGGCACATCATCGCGGTGGCGTCCGGCAAGGGCGGCGTCGGCAAGTCGACGGTCGCCTGCAATCTCGCCGTCGGCCTCGCCAAGCTCGGCCTCAAGGTCGGCGTGCTCGACGCGGACCTGTTCGGCCCCTCGATGCCGAGGCTGTTCGGCATCACCGCGAAGCCCGACCTCGCCCCCGACGGAAAGAAGCTCATCCCGCTCGAGGCCTACGGCGTCAGGGTCATGTCGATCGGCTTCCTCATCGAGGAGGGCGCGCCGGTGATCTGGCGCGGGCCGATGGTGATGTCGGCCTTGACCCAGCTCCTGCGCGAGGTCGACTGGGGCGAGCTCGACGTGCTCGTCGTCGACATGCCGCCGGGCACCGGCGACACCCAGCTCACCATGGCGCAGAACGTGCCGCTGTCGGGGGCGGTGATCGTCTCGACGCCGCAGGATCTGGCGCTGATCGACGCGCGGCGCGGCATCGCGATGTTCAAGCAGGTGCAGGTGCCGCTGATCGGCGTGGTCGAGAACATGAGCTATTTCCTCTGCCCGCATTGCGGCGGACGGACCGACGTCTTCTCCCACGCCGGCGCGCAGAGGGAGGCCGAGAAGCTCGGCGTTCCGTTCCTCGGCGAAGTGCCCGCTCGACATCGCCATCCGCGCCAATTCCGACGACGGCCGTCCGGTCGTCGCGAGCCTGCCCGACAGCGGCCACGCCGGCGCCTTCCTCGAGATCGCGCGGCGGGTCGCGCAGACCCTCGAGGTTGGCGCTCCCGGCGCGAAACCCGCGCCGCGCATCCGCATCGTCTGACCGGGGCGCGCGCATGGCCTGGCCGACCGACATCACCGTGACGGAGAAGGGACGAATTCTGGAAGTCGTGTTCGACGACGGCGAAACCGTCCGCCTGACGGCCGAGCGCCTGCGCGTCGAAAGCCCGAGCGCCGAGGTCCAGGGGCATTCGCGAAGCGAGAAGCGGATCGTCACCGGAAAGGAGAACGTCGCGATCGTCGACGTCGAGCCGATCGGCAACTACGCGATCAGGCTCGTGTTCGACGACGGCCACGATACCGGCCTCTACAGCTGGGACTATTTGCGCAAGCTCGCGGGCTAGCGGTTTCAACAACAACCAGGCCGCGCCCAACACACGCACCATTCTCGAGGTGATGGGCGCGCGCTCTTTCCGCTCGATCCGTCGAAGTAGGGCGGCAGGATTGTCGGAGCGCACGGACCCAGCCCTCGACGGCGGTGTCTATACTTTTCGGCCGCCTTCGCTACCGTTAGGGCCGAGTCCGACATGGATTGGGGCGCGCGCATGAAGTCGCACTATCGGGTCGTGGTGGTCGGCGGCGGCGTGGTGGGAGCCTCGGTTCTCTACCATCTTGCGAAATTCGGCTGGACCGACGTCGCGCTCATCGAGCGCTCCGTCCTCGCCGCGGGCTCGTCGTGGCATGCCGCCGGCGGCTTCCATGCGCTCAACGCCAATCCCAACATGGCGATCCTGCAGGCCTACACGATCGACCTTCTGAGGGAGGTCGAAGCGGAGTCCGGCCAGGCGATCGGCATGCACATGACGGGAGGCGTTCATGTCGCATCCGCTCCGGCGCGCTGGGAGTGGCTGCAGTCGTCCTACCGCCGCTTCCAGGCGATCGGCATCGAGGACGTGCGCCTCATGGCGCCCGAGGAGATTCGGGCTCGTTGCCCGGTGATCGACATCGATGGCGTGCTCGGGGGCATGTGGGCGGACCGCGAAGGCTACGTCGACACGACCGGGACGGTCTGGGCCTATGCCGGCGCGGCGAAAAAGCGCGGCGCGACGGTGATCGAGCGCAACAGGGTTGTCGAGCTCAACCAACGGCCCGACCGATCCTGGGACGTCGTCACCGAGAACGGAACGATCAACGCCGAGCACGTGGTCAACGCGGCGGGCCTCTGGGCCAAACAGGTCGGCCGGATGGTCGGGCTCGATCTGCCTTTGTCCCCGCTCGAGCACCATTACCTCATCACCGAAACGATCCCCGAAATCGCGGCGCTCAAGACTGAAATGCCGATGGTCGTCGACCTCGAGGGCTACACCTACATGCGCCAGGACCAGAAGGGGATGCTGATCGGGATCTACGAAACGCGGCCGCAGCATTGGTCGATGGAGGGCGCGCCGTGGGATTACGGGATCGAGCTGCTCCAGGAGAACACCGACCGTATCGCCGACGAGCTCGAGCTCGTTCACCGCCGCTATCCGGTGCTGGAGACGGCGGGCGTCCGCAAATGGGTCAACGGCGCCTTCACTTTCTCGCCCGACGGCAACCCCCTCGTCGGCCCCATCGCGGGAAAGCCGGGCTACTGGCTCGCCTGCGGCGTGATGGCCGGATTCCTGCAAGGGGGCGGCGTCGGCAAGGCGCTCGCCGAATGGATGATCCGCGGGGAAACGACCGAGGACGTCTACGGGCTCGACATCGCCCGCTACGGCCCCTACGCGTCCAATCGGGAATACATCAGGCAGACGACAGGCCAGTTTTACGCGCGCAGGTTCGTCATGACCTACCCCAACGAAGAGCTGCCCGCCGGCCGGCCGCTCAAGACGACGCCCGCCTACGACGCCATGTCGGAGGCCGGCTGCCGGTGGGGGAACTCGTGGGGCCTGGAGATCCCGCGCTACTTCGCGCCGCCCGGGTTCGAGGAAAAGCCGACGCTGAAGCGCTCGAACGCCTTCGACATCGTCGGGGCCGAGTGCCGCGCCGTGCGCGAGGGCGTGGGACTCCTCGATATCGCGCCCTTCTCGCGCTACGAGGTGACCGGGCCGGAGGCCGAGCGCTGGCTCGACTGGCTGGTCGCGGCGCGCCTGCCCAAAGCCGGACGCGCGAAGCTCGCCCCGATGCTGTCCGAGACCGGCAGGCTCAAGGGCGACCTCACCGTCATCAACTGGGGCGACGGGACCTTCTGGATCGAGGGCTCCTACTATCTCCGCCAATGGCACATGCGCTGGTTCGCCGACCACGCGCGCGAGGGCGCGCATGTGCGCGACATTTCCGACGACGTGATCGGCTTCTCGCTGTCCGGGCCGAAGTCGCGCGCGCTGCTGGAGCGCGTGACCCATGAGGACGTCTCCAATGCCGCGCTGCCGTTCATGGGGGCGACCGTCCTCGACGTCGGCCTCATTCGGGCGAAGGTCGCGCGTCTGTCGGTTACCGGGGAGCTCGGATACGAGATCAACTGCCGGGCGCTCGAGCATGGCGTGCTGCGCCGGACCCTGCTTGCGGCCGGCGCGGACCTCGGCGTCAGGGAATACGGCTATGACGCGCTCCTTTCGCTCAGGCTCGAAAAGAGCTTCGGCATCTGGTCCGCCGAATTCACCCAGGCCTATACGCCTCGGATGACCGGCATGGATCGATGGATCGCCTGGGACAAGGGCGATTTCGTCGGCCGCAAGAGAGCGCTCGCCGAGCGCGACGGACCGGCGCCCTCGCATCGACTCGTCACCCTCGAAATCGACGCCCTCGACGCCGACGCCTCCGGCTACGAGCCCGTGTGGAGCAACGGGACCAGGGTGGGCTTCGTCACCTCGGGCGGCTACGGGCACACGGTCGGCAAGAGCCTGGCGATGGCGCTGATCGCGCCGGAGGCGGCGGGCGTCGGGAACGAGCTGACGGCTCACATCGTCGGGGTCGAGCGCAAGGCGCGCGTCATTCCCTCGTCGCCCTACGATCTGGCCGGCAAGGCGATGCGCGCATGACGAGCGCAGAAACTCGCGACGATCGAGGCGGGCGATCGAACCCGCGCTATTCCGCCTTGACCCTTCTGCGCGAGGGCCTTAGCGGCCACAAGGGCTGGACGCAGGCCTGGCGCAAGGCGAGGCCGAAGCCGGCCTACGATTTCGTCGTGGTCGGCGGCGGCGGGCACGGCCTCGCGACCGCCTATTATCTGGCGAAGAACCATGGCCGCAGGCGCGTCGCCGTCATCGAGAAAGGCTGGCTCGGCGGCGGCAACACCGGGCGCAACACGACGGTCGTGCGCTCGAATTATTTCTACCCCGAGTCGGTCGCGCTCTACGATCTCGCGCTCAGACTCTACGAGGGCCTGTCGCGCGAGCTCAACTTCAACGTGATGCTGAGCCAGCGCGGCATTCTCAATGTCTCGCACACGCCCGCCCAGCTCGAGATCGCCGCGCGGCTCGCCAACGCGATGCAGCTCAACGGGGTCGACGCCGAGCTCTGGGGGCCGGACGAGATCCGCAAGCGCCTGCCGCTGATGACGCAGTCGCTCAACTCGCGCTATCTGCCGAACGGCGGCGTCTGGCAGCGAAGAGGCGGCACGGCGCGCCACGACGCCGTCGCCTGGGGTTTTGCGCGCGCCGCGGACGGGCTCGGCGTGGACATCGTCGAAAACTGCGAGGTCACCGGCTTCGTCATGCAGAACGGCGCCTGCGCCGGCGTCGAGACGAGTGAGGGCGAGATCCGCGCCGAGGCGGTCGGGGTCGCCGTCGCCGGCCATTCGTCGCAACTGATGGCCAGGGCGGGCGTAAAATTGCCGATCCATTCCTACGCCTTGCAGGCTTTCGTCAGCGAGCCGGTGAAGCCCTGCCTCGACATCGTCGTTCTCCATCTCGGCACGGGCGTCTATGCGAGCCAGTCGGACAAGGGCGAGATCGTGTTCGGCGGCGGGCTCGACCGCATCCCCTCCTACGGCCAGCGCGGCAGCCCGCCGATGCAGGAGAATGTCGTCTCCGGCCTGACGGAAATGTTCCCCGCCTTCGGCCAGCTCAAGCTCATGCGGCAATGGGCCGGCATCGTCGACGTCGTCCCGGATTCCTCGCCGATCATCGGCCCGTCGCCGACGCCGGGGATCTTTCTCAACTGCGGCTGGGGCACTGGCGGGTTCAAGGCGATCCCCGCGGGGGGCACGCTGCTCGCGCATCTGATGGCGACCGGCTCGCACCATCCGGTCAGCCGGCCCTTCGACCTCGCCCGCTTCGCCTCGGGCCGCCTCATCGACGAGGCGGCGGGCTCCGGCATCGCGCATTAGCCGGGGCGTCGAGCGCGGGCCCGCAGCCTCGGCAGCGGCGCCGGCCAAGCCTCCGATCACCCGCCCGGGCCGTCGAACTCGCTCGCGCAGGCCGCTTCCGGCGCTTACAGCACCACCACGCGCGTCCCCTTCGCAACGCGCCGGTATAGGTCGATCACGTCGGCGTTGAGCATGCGGATGCATCCCGAAGACACGGCATGCCCGATCGTCTCCGGCTCGCTAGTGCCATGGATGCGGAACAGCGTGTCCTTGGTTCCCTGGAACAGATAGAGGGCGCGCGCGCCGAGCGGGTTCTCGACGCTCCCGTCCATGTGGCGCGGCAAGCCGGGCTGACGCTGCAGCATCTCCGGCGGAGGTGTCCATCCGGGCCAAAAGGCCTTGCGGCCGACCTCGGCGACGCCCTTCCATGCGAACCCCTGCCGGCCGACGCCAATGCTGTATTCGAGCGCCTGTCCGTCGTCCAACGAAAGATAGAGCTTGCGCAGCTTGGTATTGATGGTGATGGTGCCTGGCGGTTCTGCGGTCGGATCCTCGACCAAGCGCCGCGTCGTTTGCTCCATGTCGACCTCGCCGTCGAGGTCGATGGGGGTCGAATAGGCGGGATCGGCGTCGGGCGGGAGAACCGCTGGCCGTGCCCCCGGCGGCAGAGCCGCCGTCTGCGCGCCGGGCGGCGGGGCCAATGGCGCAGGAGCGCCGTATTGAGGCTGGCGCGCCCACGGAGGAGCGCCCGGGAAGGGCCAGAAATTCTGGGCGACCGCCGCTCGATGCTCCTGCACGAGCGCGCCGACGGCGAGGGACGCGAGGAGGAGCGTGCGCGCGCGAGACATGACCGGCTTCCTGGCGAACTTTTGGGAATGATAGCCTGCTGAAGTTTTCGAGAATGATAACGGCGAAAACTGGACGAATGCGACGGCCTGGCGAGACGACCGCGAGCCGATATGCGCCCGACGGCCCCTACGCTGTCGGCCGTCTTGGATTGTCGCTGCTGATCGGGACGCTGGTCGGGGCGGGCATGTGGACGGTCATCGTCGTCCTTCCGCAGGCGCAGATCGAGTTCGGCGTCGACCGCTCGGCCGCCTCGTTGCCCTACACGCTGATGATGGGCGGCCTCGCCTTCGGGACGATCGTCTTGGGGCGGATGGCGGACCGCCAGGGCTTCGCCCTTCCGCTGGCCATCGCCGGCTTGATCCAGGCGCTCGGTTTTGTTGTCGCCGGCTATGCGCCGAGCCTCGCCGTCTTTTCACTCGGCCATGTGCTGATCGGCGTCGGCACGGGGACGGGTTTCGGCCCGTTGATGGCGGACATCTCCCACTGGTTCGTCAAGCGGCGCGGGCTTGCGGTGGTCGTCGTGGCGTCCGGCAATTACGTTGCGGGCGTGATCTGGCCGTTGCTGATGAGCGCGGCGATTCCGCAAATCGGCTGGCGCGCGACCTACATTGGCATCGGTGTGATCATCGTAGCGACAGTGTTGCCGCTCGCGTTTCTGATGCGTCGCCGTCCGTCCGCCGCGGTGATCGCCGAAGCCGAGCGGGCGACACGCGCGGCGCGCGCCGAAGTCGGCATTTCGCCGCGACTGCTGGTTTTCCTGCTGGTCCTCGCAGGCTTCTCCTGCTGCGTCGCGATGTCGATGCCGCAGGTCCATATCGTCGCCTATTGCGGCGATCTCGGCTACGGCGTCGCGCGCGGCGCCGAAATGCTGTCGCTCATGCTGTTTCTCGGGATCATCTCGCGGATCGGCTCCGGCATTGTTTCCGACGCGATCGGAGGCTCGGCGACCTTGCTGATCGGCTCGTTCATGCAAGGGGTCGCGCTCATGCTTTACCTCTACTTCGACGGGCTGACGTCGCTCTTCGTCGTCTCCGGAATCTTCGGCCTGTTTCAGGGCGGAATTGTCCCGATGTACGCGGTGATCTGCCGCGAGCTGTTGCCTCCTCGCGAAGCCGGGGCCAAGATCGGGCTCGTCGTGTCGGCGACCATCTTCGGCATGGCCTTCGGCGGCTATGCTTCCGGCCTCATCTTCGATCTCACCAGCTCCTATCGCATGGCGTTCCTGAACGGCGCGCTGTGGAACGCCTTCAACTTCGCGATCGTCGCTTGGCTGTTCTGGCGGCGGCGCAGCGGGACGCCGCGGCTCCGGCTTGCCGAAGCGGTTTAGACCGCCATAGAGTTCGCGGCCTACCGCGTCGACTTTTGCCGCCATTTGCAGCGCGGCATCCTCGCATGGGCGGGCGTGAAGGGCGGACCACGTCCGGGCGCGAGCGCGGAGCTGCAAAAATTTGTTTGCCACCGCTAACCTGTCCGTTTTAATAGCGATGGCTACTGTGGGGCCCTCCGATGCGCATTCTGCAAAGCAACGAGGAATCGTTGTTGATTTGCGGCAATCCTCTGTTATCGCGTGCCGCGGACGGGGTTCACCAAAACCACTCCACAAATTAAAGAAATGTGGCAAGCCGATGTTCGCCTCGGCCTTTGAATGGCGTGCTCGCCGAATTCGCGAACGCCGTCGACGCGACACCCATAGCAGGCGGATGGCGCCAATGGAGGCGGAAGACGACGTGACGAGCGCGGTCTCCGCCGAGCAAGTCCGCAGCCTGTTCAGGCAAATTCCGGTCGCACTCTCCGTCAACTTCATCAATGCAGCTTTGGTTGCGATCGTGCTCACGCCACTCGCGACCCGACCGTTTCCGCTGCCCTGGTTCGTATCGGTGATGCTGGTGACGATAGGCCGCGGGATTCTATGGCTGCGCTATCGCCGCGCCCCCGTTCAGCCCGAAAACACTCGCCGTTGGTTACAGCTGGCGACTTGCGGTTCGCTGCTCGGCGGCCTGTGCTGGGGGATCGGCGGGTTCATCCTGTATCCGGTTCTCCCGGCGCCCGGTCAGCTCTTTCTCATCTTCGTGATGGGCGGCATGTGCGCCGGCGCCATGGCGATCAGCGCCTCGCATCTGCCGTCACTCCTCGCCTTCCTCGTGCCGACAGGCCTGCCAATGGCTTTGCGCTTTTTCGCGCAAGGCTCGACCAGAGACAGCCTGCTCGCGGCGATGATCGTTGTGTTCGTGGCGGCGCTGTCGCTGGCGGGAAGGCACTTCAGCAAAACCTTCGTAGAGGCGCTGCGGCTGCGCTTCGAACTGAAAGAGGCCAATCTTCGCTTGGCCGAGGCCAATCTCCGTTTGCAAGCCGAAATGGCCGAACATCGGGCGACCGAGGCGGCTTTGCACCAGGCGCAAAAGCTCGAAGCGATGGGCCACCTGACGGGTGGCGTCGCCCACGATTTCAACAACCTGCTGACCGTGGTCGTAAGCAACGCGGCGCTGCTGCGCGACCGTGCGGCGGACGAGCCGACGCGCAGGCGAGCGGCGGCCATTCTGAGCATCGCCGACCGCGGAGAGCGTCTGATCCGGCAGCTGCTCGCCTTTTCGCGACGCCGGATGCTGCGGCCGGAAGCCGTCGCACTGCAAGCACGGACCTCAGAGATCGCCGAACTGCTCGCCCGATCGCTGCGCGAGGACATCGCGGTGACGATCGTTCTGCCCGAAGATCTGTGGCCGGTGACGGTCGATCCCGGGGAATTCGAACTGGCCTTGCTCAATATCGCGGTCAACGCCCGCGACGCCATGCCGAACGGCGGCACACTCCGACTCCTGGCGCGCAATGCGCGCTGCCGCGGCGAGACGGCCAGCGGCGGCCTCGTCGGCGAGTTTGTCGCGATCACTCTGGCGGACAGCGGGACGGGCATGCCGGCGGAGGTGATGGCGCGGGCCTTCGAGCCCTATTTCACGACCAAGGCTGCGGGTCTCGGATCTGGGCTCGGCCTTTCCCAGGTCTATGGCTTTGCCAGCCAGAGCGGGGGCAGCGCGGTGCTTGCCGCTGCCCCGGGCGAGGGGACCGCGGTCACGCTGTTTCTCCCGCGCGCTGACGCCCTCCCGGCGATGGCCGGCGAGGTTGCAGCGCAACCGGCGTCCGCCCCCGGCTCGGCCCGCATCCTGCTGGTCGAGGATGACCCAACGGTCGCCGAGGCGACGCAAGACCTGCTGCACGACATGGGCTTCGACACGCGCTGGGCCGGCGACGGCGCGGCGGCGCTGGCCCTCGTCGAGAGCGATCCGAAGCTGGCGCTCGTCCTGTCGGACGTCGTCATGCCCGGCGGCGTGAGCGGCCTCGACCTGGCCCGCACGCTGCGCGATCGCCGCCCCGAGCTGCCGGTCATCCTCGCGACCGGCTATAGCCGCACCGCGTCCGAGGTGGCGGCCGAGGGCTTCGAACTGATCGAGAAACCCTATCGTCGCGACGTGCTGGCCGCCTCGCTCCGATCGGCAGTCGAGGGCCGTCGCGCGTCAGCTTGACGCTCGCCTCGCCGCGCTCAATCTTTGGCCACCTACTCGGCAGCCTCGTCTGACCGGCCGGTAACGCTTCTGCGCTGGTCAGGCGATCTGTGATGGCAGGACGACGCGGTTGAGCCCGAGCCAGTCCGCCATAGCGGCGAGTTCCTCGACGATCGCGTCCATCGCGTCGGAGGGGGCATGCAGCTCGAAGTGCACGGCATGGACCAGGAGCCGGCCGGCCTGACGGTCGGCCTTGAGGTCGAGCCGCGCCACAAGCCGATCGCCGAGCAAGAAGGGCAGGACGTAGTAGCCGTGGCGCCGCTTGTCCGATGGAGTATAGATCTCGATCCGGTAGTGGAAGCCGAAGAGCCGGAAGGTGCGGGATCGCTCCCACACGAGCGGGTCGAAAGGGGCGAGAAGCGCTCGGGCTGTGAGGCGTCGCGGCAGATGGGCGTCGCGGTGCAGATACGCGAGATGAGCCCAGCCAGGGACCTCGACCGGCCGCAGGATGCCCGCTTCGACGAGGATCTCAATGGCGGACTTGGCCTCTTCCGGGCCCAGACGGAAATAGTCGCGCAGCTCCAGAGCAGTGGCGACGCCAAGCGCCAGAGCCGCGCGCTCGACCAGAGCGCGGTGCGCCTCACCTTCGTCGGGCGTCGGCAGGGCCAGGATTTTGGACGGAATGACCCGTTCGGTCAGGTCGTAGACGCGCTCGAAACTGCCACGTCGCGTCGCCGTGGTGATGTGGCCGGCCCAGAAGAGCCATTCGAGCGCGCGCTTGGTGTCGGTCCATTGCCACCAGCCCTGCCGGCTGCGCTTTTCTTCGAAGTCCGAGGCGGCGCGGGGACCCTCATTGCGAATGCGCTCCAGCACCGCCTCGGCGTCGGCCCTGCGCTCGGTCGCGAAGACGCGGAGGCCCTTCCAGCCGGCCTCGCCGCGGTCGGCCCTGGCCATCCGCCAGCGCAGTAGGGGATGCATTTCGAACGGCAGGAGCGACGCTTCATGAGCCCAATATTCGAACAGCCGCCGCTGCCGCCTGCCTCCCCAAGCCGCCGTGTCGATCAGGGAACGGTCATACGGCCCGAGACGCGAGAAGGTGGGCATATAGTGAGCGCGGACCAGGATATTGACGCTATCGATCTGGTGGAGGGAGAGCCTGTCGATCGTCTTGCGCCATTGCGCGGCGGTGACCTTGTCCGCGCGCCGAACGCCGAAGCCCTGGGCCGCGAGAGCGATGCGTCGCGCCTCGGCAGACGAGAGTTCCTCCAAGTGTCATCCCCTCGTCTTGCAGCCCGACCGAGACTGGCGCTGAATGCCGTCCCGCCTCTGATCACCTCTCAAAAGTCGCCGTTTTTCGGCCTACAGGTCCGAAATTGAGCGCACTTTGAGGAGAATTTCCTCCCCACGGACAGGCGAGAAGGAAAACGGCTTTACGGTCTCGTCGCCGTTTCTCGCCGAACCTCGCAGACCGGCTTCTCTCGCTTTCGCTCGGAAACAGCAGGAGGCTTCCAAATGGCTGACGCGCAATGTAGTTGTGGATCGATTACGCTCATGCTTCCAGAGCCATCCCGGCTCATAATTGCCTGCCATTGTCTCGATTGCCAGCGGAGGACTGGCGCTCCATTCGGTGTGGGGGCCTTTTTTCCCGCTGAAGTCGTGACCGTCTCGGGAGCGCCAAAAGAGTTTAGCCGCATCGCTGCGAGCGGCGGAAAGGTCCATTCGTATTTTTGTACAAACTGCGGGTCCACGGTCTACTGGAAGGCCGACAGGTTACCGAACCTGGTCGGCGTTGCACTTGGCGCGTTCGCCGACCCAAAATATGCGGCCCCCATCAGATCAATTTTTGAGCAATCGAAACATAACTGGGTTCAAATTGAAGGCGCCGACGTTCAGCACTTCCAACAAGGAAGCGGGGTAAGAACCTCCAACTGAGATTCCATCCGATGCCCGTGCGGTCTGCCCTAAATGGTGGAGACCCAGAACCTGATCGCGAAAAGACCGCTAACCTATTCGAGGTTCTCGCCCGCGGCAAAGGTACCTCCATGTGGCTCTTGAACCCGGGTGATCAGATCAGATCCGGATCGGGTAGACGCGCGAGAGATGAGGCGAAGCGCTTGGTTCACCCTTCAGGACGCGTGCGGGCGTTCATCCCCCTCTCGGGAGAATCCCAGGCGGCAGCCGGGCCGCGAGCGCGCGTCCGGCCTCGGCGCCGATCCGCGCCGCCTCCGCGGGCGCGCCTTCCCCTTCGATCTCGAAACTCTCCGAGCCGTCGGTCCGCAGCACCTGGCCCCTGAACCGGAGCCGGCCGCCCTCGAGGCGGGCGAGGCCCGCGATCGGCGTTCGGCAGGAGCCTTCGAGCTCCGCGAGAAAGGCGCGCTCGGCCTCGAGCGCGGCCAACGTCTCGGCGTCCGCGATCGCGGCCAGCGCGGCGATGGCCCGCGCGTCGCCGCTTCGCGCCGTCAACGCGATCGCCCCCTGGCCGACGGCCGGCAGGAAGCGGTCGACGTCGAGAGGCGCGCGGGCGCGATGGGCGAGGCCGAGCCGTTTGAGCCCGGCCATCGCGAGAAGGGTCGCGCCGATCGCCCCTGACTCGGCCTTGCTGAGCCGCGTCTCGACGTTGCCGCGCAGGAGCTCAGGCCGAAGATCGGGCCTGAGCCGCAACGCCTGCGCCTGCCGCCTGAGCGAGGCCGCTCCCAGGCTCGCGCCCCGCGGCAGCCCCTCGATCGTGGCGGCGAATGACGAGACCAGCGCATCGCGCACGTCCTCGCGCGGCAGGAAGCCGGCGATAACGATCCCCTTGGGCAGCATGGTCGGCAGGTCCTTGGCCGAGTGCACGGCGCCGTCGATCTCGCCCTCGAGCAGAGCGGCGTCGATCTCCTTGGTGAACAATCCCTTGCCGCCGGCTTCGGCGAGCGGCCGGTCCTGGATCGTATCGCCGCTCGTGCGGATGATTTTGAACTCGATCCCCTCGGCCGCCCACCCATGCGCCTCCGCGAGGCGCCGGCGCGTCTCGTTCGCCTGCGCCAGCGCGAGCGGCGAGCCTCGCGTGCCGAGCACGAATGGCGGAAACGAGGAGTTTGGCGGGCGTTGCGGCATCGCGCCTCTATTCGAGCATTCCGCGGCTCTGTCAAACCGGGCGCGGCTCGATCTGAGCACGACCCTGCGTCAACCGGTCGCGTTGACCCAGTGGGCTCGCTGGGCTTAGATGGTCCTGTCACGTCGAGAGAGGTTTTCATTAGACGTGGCGGCCGCGAGAGGACGTGAACAAGAAGAGCTCATGGTCAAGACGGACTGGTGTAGAGTCTGAAAAGCAGCCGGGGCCATTGGCTCCGGCTTTTTTGTTCTGACGAACAGTCATTGCCGAGTTGGGACGGGAAACCCGAAGCCGCAGTCGGCGAAGCCGGCGGCGACCTGAGGTCGGGCCACGGCATCCTGCTTCAGGCTCATGCCGCGACCGACCCCGCTGTCGCGCACGATTGCCGCGGCGAGCCGACGCAGCCGATTGTGCGGCGCAACAAATTATGACAGGCTCCCCATCCCCGTCACATTGAGTGCATCCGCCCCGTGTCGATACGTGCCGCCATCCATCATTTGACCCATTACAAATACGACCGACCGGTGTCGCTTTCGCCGCACATCATTCGCCTGCGGCCCGCCCCGCACAGCCGCACCCGGGTGATCTCGCATTCCTTGAAAGTGACGCCCGGCGAGCATTTCGTGAACTTTCAGCAGGACCCGTACGGCAACTGGCTCGCCCGCTACGTTTTCCCGGAGCTGGTCAACGAGCTCAGGATCGAGGTCGACGTCGTCGCCGACATGACGGTCTACAATCCGTTCGATTTCTTCATCGAGGAAAGCGCGGAGATCTGGCCGTTCGAATACGGCGAGGAGCTCAGACCCGATCTCGTCATCTACCGCACGCCAGAGCCGGCGGGTCCCCGCCTTCAGGCTTTCCTCGACGGGATCGACCGTTCGCCGAAGCGCACGGTCGACTTCGTGGTCGACCTCAACCGCCGGCTGTCGAAGGAGATCAAATACCTCATCCGGATGGAGTCGGGGGTGCAGACTCCGGAGGAGACGTTCGGTCGGCGATCGGGCTCATGCCGCGATTCAAGCTGGCTCTTGGTGCAGATCCTGCGTCAGCTCGGCCTCGCCGCGCGTTTCGTTTCCGGCTATCTTATCCAGCTCAAGCCCGATCTCGTCGCCCTCGACGGCCCGCCCGGCACGGATCACGACTTCACCGACCTGCACGCTTGGGCGGAGGTTTACCTCCCCGGAGCGGGCTGGATCGGCCTCGACCCGACCTCGGGCCTGCTCGCCGGCGAAAGCCACATCCCGCTGGCGGCGACCCCCCATTACCGGAACGCCGCGCCGATCACCGGGCTCGCGAGCTTCGCCAACGTCGACTTCTCCTTCGACATGCGGGTCGAACGGGTGTCAGAGCATCCCCGAATCACCAAGCCCTTCTCCGAGGAGGCGTGGAAGGCGCTCGATGCGCTGGGCGAGGAGGTCGACCGAGCGCTCGTCGCCGAGGACGTGCGCCTCACCTTGGGCGGCGAACCGACCTTCGTCTCGATCGACGATTTCGAATCGGGCGAATGGGACACCGAAGCCGTCGGTCCGACCAAGCGCGCGCTTGCCGACCAGCTCATCCGCCGCCTGCGCGACCGCTTCGCGCCGGGCGGCTTCCTGCACCACGGGCAGGGAAAATGGTATCCGGGCGAGTCCCTTCCGCGCTGGACGTTTTCGCTCTACTGGCGCCGCGACGGCAAGCCGATCTGGTCTGACGCCCGCCTGATCGCGCTCGAACGCGGGGAACCCCAGCCCAGCCCGCATGGGGACAAGGCGCAGGCGCTGCTCGGCGCAATGGCGGTCGAGCTCGGCCTCGACCCGGATTATGTGGCGCCGGCTTACGAGGACCCGGCCGAATGGATCGTCAAGGAAGGCAACCTGCCCGAGAACGTGACGCCCGAGGACTCCAAGCTGAAGGACCCGGAGGAGCGGCTGCGGCTCGCCCGGGTGTTCTCGCGCGGGCTCAACGAGCCATCCGGCTATGTGTTGCCGATCCAGCGCTGGCAGGCGAAAGCGACGGGGATGCGCTGGCGCAGCGAAAGGTGGACGACCCGGCGGGGTGCGCTCTATCTCGCGCCCGGGGACAGTCCGGTCGGCTACCGCCTACCGCTCGGCGCGCTGCCTTATGTTCCGCCGGCGGCGTTTCCCTATGTGATCGGCGCCGATCCGACCGCGCCGCGCGAACCGCTGCCAGAGCCGGAGGCGCTTCGGGGCCGCACGCAGCAGATGGCGAGCTTCGCCGCGGCGGAGCCCACCCGTCCGGGGCAGGAGCGGGTCGAGCAGCAGCCGGACATCGACGGGGCGGTCCGCACCGCGCTGGCCGTGGAAGCGCGCGACGGGCGGCTTTGCGTGTTCATGCCGCCGGTGCAGCGGCTCGAGGACTATCTCGAGCTTGTCGCCGCCGCGGAAACGGCGGCGGAGAAGCTCAAGCTTCCGGTCCAGATCGAGGGCTATCCGCCGCCGGTCGATCCGCGCCTGAACATGATCCGCGTCGCGCCCGACCCTGGCGTGATCGAGGTCAATATCCATCCGGCCGCAAGCTGGCGCGACTGTGTCGCGACCACCACGGCGCTCTACGAGGAGGCGCGGCAGGCCCGGCTCGGGGCCGACAAGTTCATGATTGACGGCAAGCATTCGGGAACAGGCGGCGGCAATCATGTCGTGGTCGGCGGGGCGGCGCCGCTCGACAGCCCGTTCCTCAGGCGCCCCGACCTGTTGAAGAGCCTCGTCATCCACTGGCTGAGACATCCGAGCCTGAGCTATTTCTTCTCCGGCCTGTTCATCGGGCCGACCAGCCAGGCGCCGCGAATCGACGAGGCGCGCCACGACAGCCTCTACGAGCTCGAGATCGCGCTCGCGCAGATTCCGAAGCCGGGCGAGGGTGAGGCGCCGCCTCCTTGGCTGCTCGACCGGCTGATGCGCAATATCCTCACCGACGTGACCGGCAACACCCATCGGGCGGAAATCTGCATCGACAAGCTCTACTCGCCCGACGGATCGAGCGGGCGGCTCGGGCTGATCGAGTTCCGCGGCTTCGAGATGCCGCCGGACGCGCGCATGAGTCTCGCCCAGCAGCTGCTCCTTCGGGCGCTGATCGCCCGCCTGTGGCGCGACCCGCTCGACGGGCCGCTGCCGCGCTGGGGCTCCTCGCTGCACGACCGCTTCATGCTGCCTGCCTACGTGTGGGAGGATTTCCTCGACGTGCTCGCTGATCTCAGGGCGCACGGCTTCGCTTTCCGCTCCGACTGGTACGAGGCCCAGGCCGAGTTCCGCTTTCCCTTCTGCGGCGAGGTCGAATACGAAGGCGTTCAGCTCGAGGTCCGTCAGGCGCTGGAGCCATGGCACGTGCTGGGCGAGATCGGGGCGATCGGCGGAACTGCGCGCCATACCGACTCCTCGACCGAGCGTATCCAGGTCAAGCTGACGACGGCCGATCCGGACCGCTACGTCGTGGCCTGCAACAGACGTCGCGTGCCATTGCGGCAGACGGGGACCGAAGGCGTCGCGGTCGGCGCCGTCCGCTACAAGGCCTGGAAGCCGGCGATGGCGTTGCATCCGACGGTCCCGGTGCATGCGCCGCTGGCGCTCGACATCTTCGACACGTGGTCTGGCCGGGCGCTCGGCGGCTGCGTCTACCATGTCGCGCATCCGGGCGGGCGCAACTACGACACGTTTCCCGTCAACTCGAACGAGGCCGAGGCGCGTCGGCTGGCCCGCTTCGAGCCGCGTGGCCATACGCCCGGCCGCTACCAGCCGCCGCCCGAGGCGCCCCACCCGGAGTTTCCGCTGACCCTCGATCTGCGGCGACCGCCTGGGATCTAGCGGACGCGCGATTGCGCGCGCGGCGCGCGAAGGATCGGCTGGACGGGGATTGACCTTGAGGAGGCGCGACTCCAAACCGGCGCCGCGCGGTTGGACGAATACCAAGGGGGCGGGTCATGCAGCGACGACGGTTCGGGCGGGACGGGACGGTTTCGGCGGTCGGCTTCGGCTGCATGAGTTTCGGCGGCTTCTACGGGCCGACAACGAAAGCGAGACGATGCGGGCGCTCGCGCGCGCTCTCGAGCTCGGCGTCGACTTCTGGGACACCGCCAACGTCTATGGCCAGGGCCTCAGCGAGACGCTGATCGGCGCCTTCCTCGCCGAGGACCGGAGCCGGCGGTCGAAGCTCACCCTTGCGACCAAGTTCGGCATAAGCCGGACGCCCGAGGGCGCGCGCACGTTCGACAACAGCGCGGCTCACCTGCGTGAGAGCCTCGAAGGATCGCTGAAGCGATTGGGCGTCGACTGCATCGACCTCTATTACATCCACCGGGTCGACCGGCGGATCCCTATCGAGGACACGGTCGGCGAGCTCGCCCGTCACGTCGGGGCCGGGACCATCCGCGCGATTGGCTTGAGCGAGGTCGCGCCCGACACCCTCCGTCGCGCAAGCGCTGTGCACCCGATCGCGGCGGTGCAGTCGGAATATTCGCTGTGGACGCGCAATCCGGAGCTCGGGCTCATTCAGGCCTGCGCCGAGGCCGGGGCGATCATGGTCGCCTTCTCGCCGATCGGCCGCGGCGCCTTCAGCGGCCTCCTGCAGGAGGTTGAGACGTTCGACGAGAGAGATTTCCGGCACGCCAACCCGCGCTTTCAGGGGCTGAACTGGCGCCGGAACCGCGATCGCCTACCGCCCTATCTGGCCCTGGCCCGGTCATGGGGCGTCAAGCCTGCGACGCTCGCCGTCGCCTGGACGCTGGCGAAGGCGCCCCACGTCGTGCCGATTCCCGGCACGCGAAGCGGGGACCACCTCGAAGAATGCGCCGCCGCAGCCGATTTTTCGCTCGACGCGAGCCGACTGGCCGAGCTCGAACGCCTCCTGCCGGTCGGCTTCGCGGCCGGCGAGCGGTACTCCGACCAGCAATGGGTCGGAATCCAGAAGTACTGAGATCAGTGGAACGGCTCGTGTTCGGGCTGCGGCTTGAACAGCGAGCGAAGGCCGTCCAGGAGGCCGCGCCCGGGCGGCCCTTCGACCAGCATGGACAGATAGGTTTTCGCCCATTTCTGGATGTCGTTCTTGAGGAGATGGGCGAGCATCGGCGCGTGGCGCTCGCGGCGCTCTTCGAGCGGCATCGTCAAGGCTCGTTTCAGCGCGGCCGCGACGGCGTCCGTCTCGTGAGGATTGACGACCAAGGCGCGGTCGAGCTCCTTCGCCGCGCCGGCGAATTGCGACAGCATCAGCACGCCCGGGTCGTCGGGATCCTGCGCGGCGACGTACTCTTTGGCGACGAGATTCATGCCGTCGCGCAACGGCGTCACCATGGCGACGTCCGCTGCGCGGTACATGCCGGCGAGCACCGTGCGCGAATAGGAGCGATTGACGTAGCGGATCGGCGTCCAGGCCGCGTCGCCGAAGCGTCCGTTGACCTTGCCGATGAGGCCCGTCACCTCGGTTTCGATGTCGCCGTACTGCTTGATGTCGGAACGGCTCTTCGGCGTCAGCTGCAACAGCGTCACCTTGCCGTGCCACTCGGGATTGAGCTCCAGGAAGCGCTCAAACCCCTTGATGCGGTCTGGAATGCCCTTCGAATAGTCGAGCCGGTCGACGCCGAGCACGAGCTTGTTGCCGCCGAGGCTCTCGCGCACCAGCTGAATCATGGCCGATCGTCCGGCGTTGCGGGCCAGTCGCATGTAGGCTTTGGTTTCGATGCTGACCGGGAAGGCGCCGAGCCGAACGAGCCGGCCCTCGAACTCATAGCCTCCGCGCGTCTGCGTTCCGCCCTGGGTCGACAGGTAATGGGCGAAATTGTCGCGATCGTTCTCGGTCTGGAAGCCGACGAGGTCGCAATAGGTCAGGCCGCCGAGGATCTCCCGGTGGTGCGGCAGGGTCTGTAGGATGTCCGGCGGCGTGCAAGGCGTATGCAAGAAGAAGCCGATCCTGTTGCGGTGGCCGCGCGAACGCAATTCCCGGGCGAGCATCATCAGATGGTAGTCGTGGATCCAGACGACGTCGCTCTCGCCCACCAGGGCGCTGAGGCGGTCGGCGAACATCCGGTTGACCCGCATATAGCCGCTCGCGTCGGCGCGGGAATATTCCTGCAGGTCGACCCGATAGTGGAGGATCGGCCAGAGCACGCTGTTGGCGAGTCCGTTGTAATATTCCTGGACGTCGGTCTTCGAGAGGTCGATGAGGACGTAGGTGACCTGGTTGACTTCGACGATGCGCGGCTCGCCAGTCGGCTCGTCTGTCACGGCGCCGCTCCACCCGAACCACATGCCGGCGCGATTCTTGAGGGCGGCCTTCACGGCCACCGCCATGCCGCCGGCGAGCGGGGCGCCAGGCGGGTCGGGGACCGCCACCCGGTTCGAAACTATGATGAGCCGAGGGCCCATGCGTCCTCCCAACTCGACGACAACCGCGTCGCGGTGTTGATGATGCCCGCCATGGAATAGGTCTGCGGCAGGTTGCCCCAGAGCTCGCCTGTCTCGGGATGAATGTCCTCCGACAGGATCCCGTAAGCGTTGCGGCTCGCGAGAACCGATTCGAACAGACTGCGCGCCTCCTCCGTCCGCCCGATCCGGTGGAGCGCGTCGATGTACCAGAAGTTGCACGCCAGAAAGGCGGTCTCCGGGGCGCCGAAATCATCGGGCGCGATGTAGCGCATGATCCGGCCCTTGCGCATGAGGTCGCGGCCGATCGCCTCGCAGGTCTTGACGAAACGCATGTCGTTGGATGGGAGGAGGCCGAGCTCCGAAACGAGGAGGACGCTCGCGTCGAGTTCCGGCGCGCCGAACGCGCCGGTCAGCGCGCCCTGCTTCTCGTCCCAGGCTTCGCTGAGAATGCGTTCGCGCAGGCCGGTCGCATGAGCCTGCCAATACTTGGCGCGGTCGGCGACGCCGAGGCGGCGCGCGATCCGGCCTAGCCGGTCGCAGGCCGCCCAGCACAGGGTCGCCGAATAGGTGTGGGCGCGCGCCCGCCCGCGATATTCCCAAAGCCCGGCGTCGGGCTCGAAGGCCAGCGACAGCGCCCGCTCGCCCAATCGTTCCAGCAGGCGGAAGAGCGATTCGTCGCCCATGATCGGCAGGCGCTCGTCGACGAACATCTGGGTGGCCGCGAGCACGACGCTGCCGTAGACGTCGTTCTGGGTCTGCAGCGCGGCCTGGTTGCCCACACGGACAGGGCCATGGCCGAGGAATCCCTTGAGGTTCGGAGCGACGCTCTCCTCGAGCGACGAGAACGGCACGATGCCGTGCACCGGCTGAATCTTGCTCGGATCGGTGGCGACCGTCATGATGTAGTTGATGTAGGCTTCCATGGCCTTGGTGGCGCCGAGACGGTTCAGCGCGTCGACCACGAAATAGGCGTCCCTCAGCCAGCAGAACCGGTAATCCCAGTTGCGCGTCGACATCGGCGCTTCGGGTATCGAGGTCGTGTGGGCGGCGACGATCGCGCCGGTCTCCATGAAGCTGGTCATCTTGAGGGTGATCGCGGCGCGAATCACCGCCGACTGCCATTCGAACGGGGCCGCAAGATTGCGCGCCCAGTCGAGCCAGTGCTGCCTCGTCCGTTCGAGGAAATCCCTGCTGGTGGCGTCGATGGCGGTCAGAAACGGCTCGTCCTGGCCGAAGATCAGCGTCAGCGGGCGCGTCAACGGAAAAGTGATCTCGTTGACGATGTAGGAGAGCGGCGCATTGGTCGTCAGCCGCATCACCTCGTCGCCGCCGACGTAGCGGATATGATTGGAGCCGACGACCACGTTGGTCGTGGGACGGCCGTAAGAATGCGTCGGGCGAACCCGAATGGCGACGCGCGGCAGGCCGGCGATCGGCTCGATGCGCCGGATGACTTGTGGCGGCCGATATGCGCGCTCGAACATGTCGAAGCGCGGCGCGAAATCGGTCACGCGCAGTTTCGCCCCCTTCTGGTCGGCGAGGATGGTCTCGACGATCGCCGTATTGCGCACATAGCTCGACTGGGTCTCGACGAGCCCGGCGAGCGCGACGTCGCAGAACCCCTTTTCCTCGTCGCCGGCCAAAAGACGCGAAAAGACGGGATCGGAATCGAAGTGAGGAAAGCACCACCAGACGATCCGGGCGTTGCAGTCGATCAGAGCCGCGGCGCAGCTGTTGCCGATCAACGCAAGATCGAGGTTCTGCCTGCGCGTCTGCCGCTCCGCCGTCGTCACGGAATTCTCCGCTCTGCAAATCCCGCGAGCAAAGCGCGCACGTCGCTAGGGCGCGCAAACACGCCGCGCGCGCCCGGGCGAAGGCGGCCGACCGAATAGGCCAAGCCTCCGTGCGCCGAGACGGCGGCGAAGCCCGCTTCGTCGGTCTTGTCGTCGCCGATGTAGATCGGCGTGCGGCCGGGGAAGGGAGGGACGGAGAGGAACGCTTCGATCGCCCGGCCCTTGTCGTAGCCGGGCGCCTTCAATTCGATGGCCCGACGCGCATTCATCACCTCAACGGCCACCTCCGGCTCGTCCTTGACGAGCCGTCTCACCGCCTCGCGCACCGAGGCTTCCCCTCCGGGCGCTTGGCGGTAATGAACCGTGAAGCTGTAACGCTTGTTCTCGGCGAACGTTCCGGGAAATCCGCTGAGTGCGTCTGTGAGCTTCATCCACAGCGAGACCGGCAGCTCCCTCGTCCCGGGCGATGGGATCGGCGCGGCGTTCGGATCAAGACGCAACTCGGCGCCGTGGACCGCGGCGGCGCGAAGCCGCAAGGGCCGGAACAGTCGGTCGAGTTCATCGAGTTCGCGCCCGCTGATCAAGGCAAGCGCGCCATCGAGTTTGCGCTCCGCCCCGGCCAGCGCGTCCACCAGCCCCGCGGGAACGGCGACCCGATCCGGCCGGTCCGCGATATCCAAGAGTGTGCCGTCGACGTCGAGAAACAGCGCGACCGGACGACCGGACGCAGTCAAAATTTCATCGGCCGCCACGGGAGCCGCGAGGCTCGAGTGGATCACCGCGCAACTCCGTGCGCCCCCCGAGTGCGGCCTAGTGGAGCTTTGAGGCGATTGCGTGATCCCGTTCTCATCGACCATCCCCAGCCTTCTCGTTATCCCCAAGGAACGCGGCTTCCGACGCAGGCGAAGAAATGGACTTGAACTCCGATTTGTTCCCTGAATTTCAGCAATCTGGACGAGAGCCGGCGCCATTCTTATATGCTCCTATTGTTTTCGGGTCTCTGCAGGCCTTCGCCCGCGCCGCAGGAGGGCGCCTTTGTACACCGGCGTACTGATAACCGTTCTCGACGTTCTCCTTATCGTCCATGCCGCCAGGACCGGACGCTTCATGCCCTGGGGCTTCGTCATCCTCTTTCTGCCCGGACTCGGCGCGTTCGTCTATGTCGCGTTCGAGCTCGCGCCGGCGTGGTTCGGCTCCTACGGGGCGCAGCGAGCGCGCCGGTCAGTCGTCGCCGCGCTCGACCCGGCCGGCCGATATCGCGCGCTGAGAGACGAACTCGACCTCGTCGACACTGTGGCCAACCGGAGGGCTCTCGCCGAGGAATGCCTGAAGCTCGGCCGACCGGAGGAGGCGCTTGAGCACTATGATGCGATCCTCGCACGCCCGCTCGGCGACGAGCCAGCCTTTTTGATCGGCAAGGCGCGCGCGCTCGTCGAGCTCGGCCGCGCCGGCGAGGCGGTCGCGACGCTCGAGGAGCTCAGGCGCCGCGAGCCGGACTTTCATTCGCCCGACGGGCTTCTCCTGTTCGCGCGGGCGCTCGAGGCGGCCGGGCGCCCCGACGAGGCGCTGGACGCCTATGCCCGTGCGTCACCTCGGTTTCCCGGCCCCGAGCCGCGGGTGCGCGAAGCGCGGCTTCTGGAGCGGCTCGGGCGCCGCGAGCAGGCCCGCTCGATCGCCGAAGAGGTCGTGCGCTCGCTTGCGCGCGCCCCACGCCATGTGCAGGCGAACGAGCGGGAATGGTTCGCCCTCGCCAGGCAACTTGCCCGCTGACGCCGTCCGGGCTCTTGCGCCCCATGGCTTCCCTAAGAGAAAAGACCGCGCTCAAGTCCCCTTCCGACAGTCCGCTCCGCCATGAGCCGAAAGATCGTCGTCTCCGCAAGCTCCCCCGGCGAATTGACCTTTGATGTCGTCGTCCGGGACTCGCGCGGCGAAAGCCGCCATCGGGTAACGGTGTCTCCCGGCGACGCGGCGCGGTTCGCGAAACTCGGGGCCGATCCGGCCCGCGCCGTCGAGGCGGCGATGGCGTTCCTGCTCGACCGCGAGTCGAAGAAGTCGATCCTCGGCGCGTTCGACATCACCGTCATTCGGGGCTACTTTCCTGAATTCGACAAGGCATTTCCCGCCTATCTGGCGCGCTCCGGCGGCGAGGCGGGAAACCGCGCTTGAGAGCGGCGCCGCGAGGCCGCGAGAGGATGCTTGCATGAACATTGCGCTCGCCCGGTCGGAGACCGCCCTCGAGGACCGCTGGTCCGTCCCCGAGGGCTGGTTCTATATGACGGGAATGCAGGCGCTCGTGCGCCTGCCGATCCAGCAGCGCCTTCGCGACGCGGCCGCCGGCCTCAACACCGGCGGCTATATTTCCGGTTACCGCGGCTCGCCGATGGGCCGATACGACATCGAATTGTGGCGCGCGGGCCCAATCCTCGCGCGGCACAACATCGTCTTCCGTCCGGGCCTCAACGAGGATCTCGCCGCAACCGCCATCTGGGGAGCGCAGCATGTGGCGAACTTTCCCGGCGCGACGGTCGACGGCGTGTTCGGCGTCTGGTACGGCAAGGGGCCCGGCGTCGACCGCTCGGGCGACGCGCTGCGCCACGCCAACTTCACCGGGACGGCGCCCAAGGGCGGAGCGATCGCGCTCGCAGGCGACGACCACGGCGCGAAATCGTCGACCGCGGTGAATTTCTCCGACACGTCGTTCATCGCGGTCGGCATGCCCGTCCTTTATCCGTCGAACACCCAGGAGCTGATCGACTTCGGCCTGCACGGCATCGCGATGTCGCGCTTCTCCGGCTGCTGGGTCGGGATGAAAGTCGTCACTGACGTGGCCGAGGGCGGCGGCACCGTCTATGTCGGCCCGGACTCGCCCTCGATCGTCGTTCCCGAACGGCCGAGCAAACCGCCCGGCGGCGTCGGCGCCCGCGCGATCGACATGCCGCTCATGCAGGAGGAGCGGCTTTACGATCACAAGCTTCCCGCCGCGCTCGCCTACGCCCGCGTCAACGGGCTGAACCGCGTGGTCGGCGACAGCCCGAACGCCCGCATCGAACTTGTCGCAGCCGGAAAGGCGTGGCAGGATCTTCTTCAGGCTCTCGGCAACCTCGGGCTCACCGACAAGGGCTCGACGCTCGGCCTGCGCCTCTTCAAGGTCGGCATGGTCTGGCCGCTCGACCCGGTCGCCGTGCGCGATTTCGCCCGCGGAACTCGATCTCGTGGTCGTGATCGAGGAGAAGCGCCCGCTGCTCGAGGATCAGATCCGCTCGATCCTCTATGGCACGACGAACGCGCCGCGCATCGTCGGCAAATATTTCGACGGGCCGACCTTCGATCCGACCCACGGCGCGCCCGCCATTCCAAACTTCGGCGAGACGACGCCGGAGCTGATCGCCCAGGTGCTCGCGAAGGCGCTGAGCCGGCGCGACCCCGATTGCTGCCTCAGCGCGCCGCCCGAGGCGCCGGCGAAAACGCTCGCCAACCGTCCCGCGCCGGTGCGAAGCCCCGGCTTCTGCGCCGGCTGTCCGCACAACCGATCGACCCGCGTCCCCGAGGGGAGCCGCGCGCTCGCCGGCATCGGCTGCCACACCATGGCGATGTACGTGAACCCGATGCAGACGACCACCGTCTCGCACATGGGCGGCGAGGGCGCGATGTGGCTCGGCCAGCAGCCCTTCACCCGCCAGCAACACGTCTTCGCCAATATCGGCGACGGCACCTACGCCCATTCCGGCATGCTCGCGCTGCGGCAGGCGGTCGCCGCGGGCGTGCCGATCACCTACAAGATCCTCTACAACGGCTTCGTCTCGATGACGGGAGGCCAGCCGATCGAGGGCGGCATGACGCCGACCCAGATCCTGGCCGAGCTCGCCGCCGAGGGCGTCAAGAAGATGGCTCTCGTGGTCGACGAGCCCGACCGCTATCTCGGCGTTTCGCTGCCGCCCGGCGTCGCTCTCCGCCATCGCGACGCGATGGACGAGGTTCAGCGCGAGTTCCGCGAGTTCAAGGGCGTCTCGGTCATTGTCTACGACCAGCCTTGCGCGACCGAGCGCCGCCGCCTGCGCAAGCGCGGCAAGTGGAGCGATCCGGCGATCCGCACCTTCATTCACCCCGAAGTCTGCGAAGGCTGCGGCGATTGCGGCCGCGTCTCCAATTGCATGGCGATCGAGCCGCTCGAGACGGAATGGGGCCGCAAGCGGCGCATCAACCAGTCGAGCTGCAACAAGGATTTCACCTGCGTCGAAGGCTTCTGCCCGAGCTTCGTCACGGTCCACGGCGGGCGGCCGAAAAGGCCCGACGCGGTCGCGCCGCGCGATCTGCCGCCGGTTCCCGAGCCGGTCCTGCCCGAGATGGGCGAGCGATGGAGCGTGCTCGTTGCGGGCATCGGCGGCTCGGGAGTCGTCACCGTCAGCCAGACGCTGGCCGTCGCCGCCTATCTCGACGGGCTCTACAGCAGCAATCTCGACCTCACCGGCCTCAGCCAGAAATACGGCGCGGTCACCTCGCATGTGCGTCTGGCGCGCCAGCCCGAGTCGCTGCACGCGACGCGCATCGCCTCGGGAGAGGCGGACGCGCTGATCGGCTGCGACCTCATCGTCGCCGCGGGCGACGAATGTCTGTCGAAGCTCCGGCCGGAAACGCGGGCCGTTATCGATGCGGATCTCATCCCGACGTCCGAGTTCGCGCGCAATCCGAACTGGAGCGTCGACAAGGAGGGGCTGATCGAGCGGCTCGAGGCCGCGCTCGGCGACGGCGCCTTCGTCGTCGACGGCCAGCGTCTCGCCAAAGCGCTGCTCGGCGACGCGATCGTCTCGAACACGTTCATGCTGGGTAGCGCGTGGCAAAGGGGACTCGTGCCGGTCAGTCGGGAAGCGATCGAGCGGGCGATCGAGCTCAACGGCGTCGCGATCGAGGCCAACAAACGGGCGTTCGAATGGGGCCGGCGCGCGGCGCACGACTTGGCCGCTGGTCGAGAAGCTCGCCGGCAAGCAGGAGCCCGCGCTCAAGGCCGCGCCGCCGCTCGACGCGCTGATCGAGAAGCGCGCCGGCCATCTCATGATCTCTCACGGCGAGGCGGCGGCGAAGCGCTATCGCGCGCTGGTGGACAAGGTGCGCTCCGCCGAAACGAAGGCTAATCTCGGCGAGGCGCTGACGGCGGCTGCGGCCCGCTCCTACCACCGGCTCCTCGCGGTCAAGGACGAATGGGAGGTGGCGCGTCTGTTCGCCGCGCCCGAGTTCGCGCGGGCGCTCGCCGAGGAGTTCGACGGGCCTTTCAAGCTCCATTTCCACATCGGCGCCTGGCCGTTCGCCCGCCCCGACCCGCGCACCGGCGTCATGGGCAAGGGCGAAGCGGGGCCTTGGGCGATGACCGCCTTCCGCCTGATGGCGCGGCTCAGGTTTTTGCGCGGCACGCTGCTCGATCCGTTCCGCAACAGCGACGAGCGCAAGCTCGAACGCAGGCTGATCGGCGAGTTCGAGGCGGACATCGACGAGCTCATCGCGCGGCTCGCGCCGGGCAACCATGCGCTCGCCGTTCGCATCGCGAGCCTGCCCGAGGCGATCAAGGGCTACGGGCGGGTGAAGGAGGCGAGCGCCGCGGAAGCCGCGAAGACGCGGGCGAGCGCGCTCAAGCAGTTGCGCGCCGTGAAGGCGCCGATGGGGCTCGCCGCATGACCTTCGAGGGCAAGACGATCGTCGTGACCGGCGCCTTCGGCGCGCTCGGGGCCGCCGTGGCGGAGGAGGCCGCCGCGCGCGGCGCGTCCGTCGCCGCGCTCGACCACGCGGCGGCCGCGCCCGCCGGCTTCGCCGAGCGGCTCGGACCGAACGGGCTCATCCTCGGAGGCGTCGACCTCTCCCTGCCGCAGGCGGCCGAGCGGGCGATGGCCGACTGGCGGCGGCGAGGTTCGGGCGCATCGACGCTCTCCTCAACATCGCCGGCGGCTTCCGCTGGGAGAAGATCGCCGACGCGGCCCATGCCGAGGCCTGGGACCGGATGTTCGCCATCAATCTGAAGTCGGCGCTGAACGCGTCGCGCGCGGCTCTGCCCTATCTTCTCGAGAGCCGGGAAGGCCGCATCGTCAACGTCGGCGCCCAGGCGGCCATTCGCGCGTCCGAAGGCATGGGCCCCTACGCCGCGAGCAAGGCCGCCGTCCACCGCCTGACCGAAAGCCTCGCCGACGAACTGAAGCTCAAGGGCGTGACCGTGAACGCGGTGCTGCCTTCGATCATCGACACGCCGGCCAACCGCGCCGACATGCCGGGCGCCGACTTCAGCCGCTGGGTTTCGCCGGCCGACCTCGCCGCCGTCATTCTGTTCCTTGCCTCCGACGAGGCCAGGGCCGTCACCGGGGCGCTGATCCCGGTCACCGGGCGGGTTTAATTCCATGCCGAAGCCCGCGCCTCGGCTGGGCGACGGCACAGCGCTCGAGGCGCGCTGGAAAGTCCGGCCATGCTATAGCGCGCGGGGCAACCGACGAGGCAGGCGCATGGGCGATCTTTTGCACGGGGCATGGCGCACGGAGGGCGACTTCCCGCACGACCGGACGGGCCGCTTCATTCGGCCGGACGCGCCGTTCCGCAACTGGGTGACCGCGGACGGCGCGCTCCGGTCCGAGCGGGGCCGGCGGCTTCAAGGCCGAGGCCGGCCGCTATCATCTCATCGTTTCGCTCGCCTGCCCCTGGGCGCACCGGACCCTCATCTTCCGCAAGCTCAAAGGGCTCGAGGGCATGATCTTGCTCTCCGTCGTCCACTGGCTGCTCGGCGACCGCGGCTGGACCTTCGACGAAGGGCCCGGCGTCATCCCCGACCCGCTCATCGGCGCGAAGCTTCTCAGCGCGTTCTACCTCGAGGCGCGGCCCGACTTCAGCGGCCGCGTCACCGTGCCGGTCCTCTGGGACAAAGAGACGAGCACGATCGTCAACAACGAGTCGTCGGAGATCATCCGCATGTTCAACAGCGCCTTCGACCGCGCCGGCGCGGCTGAGGGCGACTATTATCCCCCGGAGCTCAGAATCGAGATCGACGCGCTAAACGCCCGCATCTACGCGACCGTCAACAACGGCGTCTATCGCGCGGGCTTCGCCACCACGCAGGAGGCCTACGAGGAGGCGTTTCGCGCCCTGTTCGAGACGCTCGACTGGCTCGAGGCGCGGCTCGCCCGCCAGCGGTTCCTGTGCGGCGATCGGCTGACCGAGGCCGACTGGCGGCTCTTCACCACCCTCATCCGCTTCGATCCGGTCTATTTCGGCCACTTCAAGTGCAACCTCCGGGAGATCCGGGACTACCGGGCGCTGAGCCGATATCTGCGCGAGCTCTATCATTGGCCGGGAGTGGCCGAGACGGTCGATTTCGACCACATCAAGCGTCACTATTACGCGAGCCATCGCCGGATCAATCCGACCGGAATCGTGCCGCTCGGACCGGAACTCGATCTCTGATCTCGGGAAAGGGGAATGGACCGGCTGTCTCGTCGTTTGCTCGACCGGACCGCCTTGAGGGCGCGCCTTCTACGCCGGCGTAGGAACGGGCGGGTTTTCGGGCGCCGCGTCCCGCCCATGCGGGGGCCTTCCAGGCGCGCCACGCGGCGAAGGGGAGACGGCCGCGGCGATCTCGCTCGCCGCTTCGGCCCAGGTGCGCAAGGGGCTCGCCTTGATCGCCGCGACCGCACGCGCACGGAACTCGGCGTCGCGCGCGAGCCTCAGGATCGGCTCGGCGAAAGTGCCGATGTCGTGCGGATCGCCGTAAAGGCAGAGAGCGCCGCCGACCTCCGGCATCGACGCGGCGTTCGATGCGACGCAGGGCTTTCCGAACCACAGGCTCTCGCCGATCGGCAGCCCCCAGCCTTCGACGAGGCTTGGAAAGACGGTGAAGTCCGCTCGGCCGTACAGCCAGGCGAGCTCTTTGTCCGTGGGCGCCTCGATCCACAGATAGGGAGCTTCGCGGCCGGCGCGTCTCAGCGCGCGCACCGCCTCCCGGGCGTTCCATCCCCCCTTTCCGGCGACGACCAGCTTCGGCCAGCCCGCGCCGGCTTCGCGCGCGAGCAACTCCCACAGTTTCAGGAGGCGCGCGTGATTCTTGCGGATTTCGACGGTGCCGACGCAGAGCGCGAAGGCGCCCATGCGGTCGAGCATCGCCGTGCGCGGGCTCGGCGGTTCGGGCGCCGCGTGGTTGCGCGGCGCGGCGGAGAACTCGTGCGCCAGCGGAACAACCGTCGCCGGATCGAGGCTCGCCGACGCTCCGACCGCGCGCCGCGCTTCCTCGAGCTGCGCTCTCGTGTGCTGGGAGATCGCGATCGCCCGCGCGGGCAGACGAAGCATGCGCTCGAAGAAGGGACGCGACCTCCCGCGGGTCAGCTCGGGCGAGGTGATCGGAATCAGGTCGTGGTACAGGACCACCATGTCGCAGCCGGTTCGGGCCGCGCGCTCGTATGTCCGAAAGTGTGGATGCGCCCAGAAAGCGCCGCCGACGAAGAGAACGTCCTCGACCCCGAGGCGCGGTTTCGACGCCCGCCGCGACGTCGGAAGGCCGCGACGCGCGAGCTTCAGTCTCAGCAGCGCCCGAAACGGCAGGTCGTGCGGCTGAGAATAGAACCGATGGATGTCGGCGTAGACGTCGGCGGTGGTCTTCGGCGGTTCTTCGCCAAACAGGAAGTCGAGGTCGTGGTACATGCCAAGGAGGCTGGAATATGCGTTGGCGCCCCCTCCATGCAGGCGCTTCAATGCGCCGGCCAGTTCGATCTGGACGCGTTGAACGCCGTTGAATTCGTCGTGGTGGACGGCATGGAGCGCAACGTCCGTGAGGTCGATGTTGAGGGCCATCAATCCGCTTTCGTCATGAGAATTGGACCTCTTGTTTCGACCGGCTGCCCGATCACGCAGGTCGCGGAGCGGTCGCCGCGACCTTTTGATCATTCGCCGATCTTGACGACTTCAGATCGACCGAGCAATGCGCCAGTCGCCGAGCCCGGTCAGGACGGGGGCTTCTCCACGATGATGGCGATCGAGGTCGCCCGGAACCCATCGACGCTGAGCTTGATGTGCGGCGGCGGCGGGCTCAACAAGCCCGAGGCGTCGTGCGGGAAGGGGGGAAGATCGACGTAGCAATCGAAGAACTCGCGGCCGGCGTCGAAGTCGATGTCGACCAGTCTGCAGCCGGCCTCTTCGATCATCGCCTCGAGCGCGGCAAAATGCCTCTTCTGGTAGAGCACCGTCGCCCAGTTGTCGATCGTGTCGCCGTTGTCGACGTTGTATTCGGTCGTGTGCACCGCCACCCCGCCCGGCTTCAGCGAACGTGTGGCCTGCCGGACGAATTCCAGTCCATTCTGCAAGGTGCCCAGATGCTCGAACGCGCAGACCGACCAGCAAAAATCGAACTGTCCGTCGAACTTGGACGGGATGTCGGTCATGTCGACGAATTCAAACGAGCATTTCTCGAGAAACTCCTCCCGGTCGACCAACGGCGGCTTCCACAGGACCTCGATGTTCGACGCATGCTGGTGCGTCAGGCTCCAGCCGCGGCTCCGCTCGTCGTCCGCGGACAGATCGGTGGCGGTGATCGATGCGCCGCAACTGGCGAACAGCGAAGGCAGGGGCTCCGCTCCGACGGCGAAGCCGAGCCCCCTCTTTCCGGCTTCGAGGCAGCCTCGCTCCCACAGGCACTGGACGACGTAGGCGTCTTCCCACAGCTTGCGATGCAGCTGCGGCGCGAACTTCAGGCGCTCCGCCCAATACAAGAACCACGGAGAGGAGAAATCGCGCTGCTTGCAAACTCGCCCCTTGGTTCCGACCTTGACGGGCCGCCGGACGGCTCCCGCCGAAATCTGGGAATTGTAGGTCAATTCCGCGATATAGGCGGCAAACAGTTTCGAGTTGGCGCGCAGATTGGCGACGTCACGCAAGCCGATCGCGGTGGCGAGGCTGCTGGGTTGGGCGCTTGCGTTGATGGGCCGCGCCAATTCCGCGGCGAGGCGCTCCATTTCGGCCTGCTCCCGCGCGGCTTTCTCGGCATTTCGCTTTCTCGAAATTTCAGCGAAAAAATCCACAACTCTAGCCGTTCATTGGGGAAGAATAAAGGGTCAGTCGGCGCTGGACATCGCTGCTGTGTATCGCACAAGCGGCGCGGCGACAAAAGGCGGGGAAGTCTCGCTGTCCCGCCTGATCCGAGCAAACCGGCGTCGGCGCCGACGGGCTCGAACAGCGCGCTCACGGGCCTCAAGACCATTGACGGCGGCCTCTATCTCTACAACGGCGCGACGGTGACGACCACCGGCGCGCTGACCAACGAAGGCCGTTAAGGACCCACCAAGGCCACAGGGCGGACTCGCGGCAACCCGTGCCCTTCTTGCCTTTCTTGGTGTCCTTGGTGGTGAAAGAAACACGCTGCACGGCTCCTCGACGGCCGCATTTTCACGCGTCAGCAGTCGCCCTCGAAAGGGCGCTTCGCCCGGCGGCCTGAAAGTCCCGCCGAAGGTGACGGCGCTGCCCCTCGCCTCGCCGCTGGAATCCACGTTAACGCCGATGAAACCCGCAGATGCGCTTCACCTAATTTATTGACAGTTATGGCTTATGTTCCATATTTGTCGGTCAGGTCCCGCAGGAAAATTGCCCGGTTGTCCGGTTCAGTCGAAGCCTTTGCGCGTGAACCCGCCGTTCGCAACCAATCGATCTCGGCACGAGGACGCGCGGGTCGGTTCGCCTGGAGCGGCTCGCTCCGACGGCAAGGGCGCTTCGCCCGCGAATGGCGCCGCAAGCTATTGAAAAGACTGAATCAGCGCAGGGCAATGCGATGCCGCGAAGCTTCGATCTCCAAGATTCCGCCGCGGCAGCCTCGGTCGCCTCGTCTGCCGCGTCGCTGTCTTGAAGGGCGATCTGTCGGTCGCCGCGAGCGCGTCGGTCGGCCGCTAGGCAGGGCGCCGCGCCCCGAAATGGCGCCGCAAGCGCTTGAAAAGACGAAAATCCGCGCCCGGACAGGCGATCGGCCGGGACGCTTCGGCTCCCGAGGGGTCACGTCCTAAAGCTTCGCCCCTTTCGTCCGCTCGATCGCCTCGATCGCCTCGGCGATTGCGTGGGCGACGCATCTGTAGCCGAGGTCGTTCATGTGCAGGCCGTCGCGCGAGAGCAGCGCGAGCGCGTCCTTGACGCCGCGCTCCTTCATCATGGCGAAGCGCGACAGGACGGGGACGTGGTCGCGCGCGCCGACCTCGTCGACGATCTTGACGAACCGCTCATACCGCGCCTCGTTGGAAACCTTCGGCATGAACTGAGGGTCGATCAGTAGAAGCGGCACGCCGGCGGCGCGGGCCGCCGCGACGCCGTTCTCCAGCGTCGCGCGAAACAGCGCCTCGTCCACGCCGGAAATCGCATCGTTGGTGCCGACCTGCCAGATCACCAGCTCGGCCCAGCGGGTCTTCAGCGCGTTCTTGAGCCGCTGCAGCGTCTTGGCGGCCAATTCGCCGCCGACCCCGGCGTTCTTGACGTCGGCCGCGATTCCGTCACTGCCGGAGAGCTCCGCCGCGAGGCGCGCCGGATAGGCGTTTGCGGGAGAACTCGCTCCAACTCCCTCGGTCGAGGATGAGCCGATCGCCAGGATTTCGAGCTTGTGGTCAGGATCGACAACCGTGAGCGTCGCCCCGTTGGCGTCGTAGACCGATGCGGCGCCGGGGCATCCGACCCCTTCCGCAAGGGCAGGCGAGGCGATGAAAACGAACGCGCCTGCCGCCGCGAAGCGCGCTACACCGGCTGCGGCGCGGCGGAACGAAAATCGGCGCCGGGCGGCGCAAACGTCTTTCTGTGCTCGATCCAACGGGCGATAACAAACAGGGCGGCGATACCCGCCAACGTGTACGCCAGCCCCGCCAGATGCACAATCCCTTCGGAGGTATAAGGCGCGACCGCGCCCATCGTCGCCTGCCCCGCGGCGGCGACCAGCGAGCCCGCGGCGAAGATCGTAAGACTGTTGCGGCCGAGGCTCTGCACGGCGCGCCCGACGCGGCCGTCGATCATGCGCGTGAGCCCCGGCGCAATGGCGATGAGGTACGCGAGCGCCACAAAATGGGCGAGCCGCGCCAGTCCGAGGTCCTGCTTGGCCAGGTCGAGATGGGCCGAGGCCGCCTCGTGAAGTCCCGGCGCGAGACCCGCTCCGCTCGTCGTGGCGAATGCGCCCAGCGCGAGAGTGGCGATGCTGGCCGCGACCAGGACGGGCGTCGCGCGCGGCGGCCCGTTGCGCCAGACGACGGCGCAGACGAGACCGATCGTGAACGCAAGCTGCCAGGCGAAGGGATTGAAAAACCAGCCGCCCGGCTGGGGCCAGTTCGGCAGATGAAGGCCGAAGGCGCGCGAGGCGGCGTAGGTCGCGACCGACGAAATGAGCGCGAGGGCGGCGTTGCGCATCGCCAAGGCCAGCGCCAGCGGCGCCCACAGCATCAACGCGATATAGAGCGGCAGGATGTTGAAGTAGCCGAGCTGGTGGCTGAGCACCGCGAGCCCCGTCAGCCCGACCATCGGCGAGCCGAACACGAACGACCGGCCGTGCGCTTCGATCAGCTCGTCGACGCCGCTCAGCCAGAAAGCGAGAGCGAAAATGGCGAGCGCGGCGGCGGTCAGGGCGATGTGAACCCCGTAAAGCTTGAGCGCGCGCTGAAAGCATCCGCGCGCGACGGCCACAAGGCCGTGTTTGCGGGCCCGCGGCAGATAGATCAGCCCTACGGAGAGCCCGGAGAGAAAGACGAACGCCTCTGCGCTATCCGAAAGCCCGAAGTTCCTCGGGGTGAAAAATTCAAGCACGTTGCCCGGAATGTGATCGACCAGGATCGCGATCAGCACAGACCCGCGCCAGAAATCGATGCTGCCGACACGCTTTGCATTCGCCATTCCACACCCAACTCAAGAACCGCGCCACCCAGGATCGCTATGCGCCGGCGGTTAATACAAATTTTACGCGATCAGGTTCCCACCGAGGCGGGTAGATGGAGTAACTCGGGCCTTCGCGCAAGTCACATTTCCGGAGCAGCCTTCGGCGTTCGGCTGAGCGCATGACGCCATCCGGTAGAGCCGCCGCCGCACGGGCGAAAGCATGGGGATCGCGGCCTTTTGGTTCCCCGGCGCGACCTGTCCTCTACTGATACGCGCGATCATCCCCCTGTTTTTTGGCTCACGCCACGAGTCAACGCTTGTGCGGAAGCGGTTGAATCAAAAGCGTTGTCGGGCGAAGCCACGATGAAAACGCGGCGTTTCTCTTGTTGCCAGGGAGAAGCAGGCAGCGATCGGTTCCCCGCCAGCCAGGAATCCGCGCCGCCCGGCCAGCTTATCGCTAGCCCGCCTCGATCAGCCTCGCCGCTTCGTCGCGCTCGAAGAGATAGAGCAACAGCCTGAGGCCGCGGTTTTCGTCGCCCGTGAGCCTTTCGCTGCGCTCGAGCGCCGCCCGCGCCTCTTCGCGCGCCCGCGCCAGCAGGCCGCCGTGGACTTCGAGCCTGGCGAAGCGGAAGCCGGGCGCGCCGGCCTGACGGGCGCCGAGCACGTCGCCTTCGCCGCGGAGCCTCAGATCCTCCTCGGCGATGCGGAAGCCGTCCTCGGTCGCCCGCAGCGTCTCGAGCCGCGTGCGCGCCGTCTCGCCGAGCGGGCCCTTGTAGAGCAGGAGGCAGCTCGAGCGGCCCGGCGCCGCGTCCGACCCGGCCGCGCAGCTGGTGCAGCTGGGCGAGGCCGAACCGCTCGGCGTGCTCGACGATCATGATGGTCGCCTCCGGCACGTCGACGCCGACCTCGATGACCGTGGTCGCGACCAGGATCTTTGTTTCGCCGCGCTGGAAGCGCTCCATCGCGGCATCCTTCTCGGGTCCCGCCATCCGGCCGTGGACGAGGCCCGACCGCGCCGCCGAAGATGGCGCGCAGAGCTTCGGCGCGTTCCTCCGCCGCGGCGGCGTCGAGCGTTTCGCTCTCTTCCACCAGCGGGCAGATCCAGTAGGCGCGCGCCCCCGAGGCGAGCGCCCGCGACAGGCCCGCCACGACCTCGTCCAGCCGCTCGATCGGCATGGCGCGGGTGTCGATCGGCTGTCGCCCCGGCGGCTTCTCGCGCAGGGCGGAAACGTCCATGTCGCCGAAATAGGCGAGCACCAGCGAGCGCGGAATCGGCGTCGCGGTCATCACCAGAAGATCGGCCGCTTCCCCTTTCGACGCCAGAGCCAGGCGCTGCCGCACGCCGAAGCGGTGCTGCTCGTCGACGACCGCGAGCCCGAGATCGGCGAAGACGACGCTTTCCTGGAAGAGGGCGTGCGTGCCGACCGCGATGTCGATCTCGCGGCTGCGCCAGCGCCGCCAGCGTGTCGCGGCGCTCGGAGGCCCTGTCGCGGCCGGTCATCAGCGCCACCCGCAGGCCCGCTTGTTCGGCGAGCGGCGCGATCCGCTCGAAGTGCTGGCGGGCGAGCACTTCCGTCGGCGCCATCATCGCCGCCTGCCGTCCCGCCTCGATCACATCGGCCATGGCGAGCAGCGCGACCACGGTCTTGCCCGAGCCGACGTCGCCTTGCAGGAGCCGGATCATCCGCTTTTCGGCCCTGAGATCCGCGCGAATTTCCTCGATCGCCCGGGCTTGAGCGCCGGTCAGGGAAAACGGCAGCGCGGCCTCGAGGCGGCGCCCGAGCGCGCCTTCGGCGACATGAGCCCGCCCGGCGATCGTCCGCATCCGGGCGCGTACGAGCAGCAGCGCGAGCTGGTTGGCGAGCAGCTCGTCGTAGGCGAGCCGCGTCGCGCCGCGGCCGGCCGGATCGACGTCTTCCGGCGCCTGCGGCCGCGTGCATGGCTTCGAGCGCCTCGGCGAAGCCCGGCAGATTCAGCCGATCGAGCGTCTCGGCGCCGATCCATTCGGGCAGGCGGGGCAGGCGCTTCAGCGCGCCCTCGGCGGCGCGGGCGACGGTGCGCTGAAAGAGGCCTTCGGTCAGGCCGTAGACCGGCTCGACCGCGGGAAGCCGGGCGAACTCCTCCGCGTTCATGCACCCGGTCGGGATGAACGATCTGGCGGTAGCCGTCCCATAGATTTCGAGCTTGCCGGAGATCCAGCGGGTCGCGCCGATCGGCAGGCGCGAGCGCACCCATTGAGGATTGGCGAGAAAGAACACGAGCTCGACGTCGCCGGTGTCGTCCTCGACCAGCACCTTGAACGGCGCGCGCGAGCGCGGGCTCGGCGGCTCGCGATGCTCCGTCGACCCTGGCCTCGATGGTCACGATCGTTCCGGGAACCGCGTCGCGGATTTTTGGGCGCGAACGCCGGTCGAGGGTCGAATAGGGCAGATGGAACAGCACGTCGACCACCCGCGCGCCCTGCGGCTTGTCGAGCAGGCGGTCGAACAGTCTTGCGTTCTTCGGTCCGATCCCCGGCAGCGTCCCGGCCGGGGCGAACAGCGGATCGAGGAGGGAGGGGCGCATCGAAAGCTTTTTATCACGGTCTGCGGATGGCAGTGTCGGAGTGTCACTTCATCGACACCCTCGGCGGCGCGCCCGGGAAACGCTTCATCCTGCGGAGACGAAGGGAACGGGCGGCGAGCTATCGAGGGGTCGGCGCCGCAAGGTCCCGAGGTCCGTTGCTACCAGCTGGACGCCATGCACCTACACCCGCTCGGGCTACGAGCGCCTGGCGGCGGCGATGGCGAGCGCTCGGGCGACCTCAAATTCCTCGTTTCACGTCCGCCAGACAAAGCGGTATTTTGAGCAAGCCGGCCGCGAGCGACTTTCAGGCCCGGTCAACTCGCCCGGGCGCGAATAGGAATGGAAGTGAGGGCGCCAGTGACTCTGCTCGACCGCATCAACGTCCACCCGTTGCCCTTCGCACAATTGCTCGGCGTCGAATTCACCAGCGCGAAGCCGGACGCTGTCGCCGCGCGCATGGTCGTGCGGCCGGACCTCTGCACCCTCGGCGGCTTCGCGCATGGCGGGGCGATCATGAGCTTCGCCGACACGCTC
>CAWFVS010000048.1:0-45556 GCA_963819255.1 uncultured Alphaproteobacteria bacterium | reverse complement strand
CGCAACCCTTTGAAAAGTCCCAATTCGCGCCTGACGAGAACCGCAAAGGGCGTGAAAGAATTCCACGCGACCGTGCTGTAGAGAGGGGAATCGGCGCGGACACCGATCGCGATCGGCGCGCGCGTGTTCGAAGGGACGACCAGCGTGCCGAACGCCCAGTCGAAGAGGGACAGCGCGAAGCCGAAGTTCTTGTCGTGGTGAGCCGGGTCGACCGAATGGTGGAGCTGATGGTGCGCAGGGCTGTGCAGGATCCGGCCGGCGGGCCCGGTGAAGGCCATCCACATCCGGCTGTGGCGGAGGTGCCCATAGGTGAGCAGGAACGTCATCATGAGGACATTGCCGCTGAGCAGCGTGAAGGGACGCACGCGTGGCCCGAAGGCATAGGCCATCGCGCCGAAGACGAGGCCGGTCGAAAGGCCGACCAGATTGACGACGAGGAGGATCTCGACCGGGTGCTGGCGAAGCTCGGTGAAGATGGTCATCGCCTTGGCGGAATGGTGAACCTTATGGAACTCCCACAGAGCCGGGATCTTGTGCAGCGCGTAGTGGGACAGCCAGTAGGCGAGATCGTAAGCCAGCACCTGCAGAACCGTCGCCAGCGCGAGCAGCGCGGCGATCGGCCAAGCCGCCGGCGGACGCGGTCCGAACGCATGCGCGAGTCCCGCGTCGACCGCATCGCGCCAGAAGAACAGGCCTCCGCTCAGCATGCCGTAGGCGGAGGCGAGCGCAACCCCGTTGATCAGCCACAAGCGGATGTCGACCTGGCTCGACGGATGCAGAACGATGCGCCGCGGGAAGATCGAACGGACGAAGCCGCGCACGCTCGCGGACCGGGCGCGCGCGCGCCTCTCCCCGACATAGTAGAGCGCGGCGAAGGCCAGCGCCCCGAAAAGCGCGGGAGCGCCATAGGCCGACGACAGGCCGAAGGTTCCGGCGACGGCGCTTTCGAGGGAGGTCCGGATCGCGGCGAAGGCGCCCATGACGCCGCTCCTGAATGGGTTCGAGGTCGTGGGCGAGACTAACGCTGAAGCCTTCAAGAAAGGGTTTCAGCTCGTCGCGGCGCGTCGAGAGCGACTTCCGCTCCGCGGCCAATTGACGGAACGGGCACGCGTCCGTCCTGCCGTTCTTGCGCGCGCCCCAGCGCGCCGCGCGTCTGGGCGAGGAAGTCGCTCGGCGCGGCTTTTCCGAGCCACATCCTTGCCGCCAGCGCTAAAAAGTGGGCCGCTTCTCCGGTTGCGGCGAGGATCCGGAGCCGCGTCTCGGGCACAAAGAGAGGCGGGCGACAGGGCCGAGACGAGCCGCCGGACACGAAACTGTCATGAGCGCAAGGACATGGTCGCGGGAAAGAGGCGCCGGCGCTTCCGATCACAACCTTGTCCCACGGCAGGTTCGCGTCATGAGTTTGTCCGCCAACCCAGCCCGCCCTCGGCAGGTCGGGCAGTTGCTTGCCCTGGCGACCCGGTTTCTGAAGGACAAGCGACCGGCCGACGCCGTCGGTCCATTGCGGGAAGCGGCGCTCCTCGAGCCGTCCAACCCCCTCATCCAACACGACCTCGGCCTCGCTTTGCTCGAGATCGGTCGCGTTGCAGACGCGATAGGCGCATTTCAGCGCGCCATCGCCAGCAACCCGCGCTACGCCGACGCTTATTTCCGCATGGGAATTGCCTTGGAAACGCTTGGCGATCTCCGCGCGGCGGTGCTGGCCTACGACCGCGCCACCGAGCTCTGCCATCGCTGGCCGAGGCGTGGTTCCGCGCCGGCGCCCGGTCTATACGCTTGGCCATCGCAAAGTGGCGATCGGCTGTTTCCGGCGCGCCGCGACGACCGGCCGGAAGAGCCGGTGGGGACGCCTCGGCGCCGCGCGGGCGTTTCTGACCGAGGATCGCGACGAGGAAGCCGAGCGAATCCTCCGGCAGACCCTGGCGCTCGACCCGAAAAACGCCATGGCCCATGACCTGCTCGGCAACCTGCTCGCCGAATCCGGCCGCTTCGACGAGGCCTACGATTGCTTTGCGCAGGCGATCGCGCTCGCGCCGCTGATGGCGGGGAGCTTACTACGATCTGGTCCGGTGCCGCCCGGTCACGATCGCCGACGAGGGTCTCATCGCCCGGATGGAAGCCGCCCTCGCAACGCCGGGGTTGGCGGCAGCGCAACGCCTGAGGGTTCACCTCGCGCTCGGCAAGGCGGCCGACGACCTTGCCGACTATCGCATGGCGATGCAGCACTTCGACGCGTCCGACGCTGTGCGCCGGGGCTCGGCCTCCTTCGACTCGGCTGCGTTCGACGCTCGAGATTGATCGCATGATCGCCCGCTGCACCCCCGACCTGATCGCCCGGGCGCCGGAACTCGGCAGCGGCGACGCCACGCCGGTGCTGATCGTCGGCATGCCGCGGTCCGGCACCACCCTCCTCGAGCAGATCATCTCCAGCCATCCCGAAGTCAGTGCCGGTGGCGAGCTGAATTTCTGGAACGAGCGCGGGGCCGCGTGGCGCCGGGCCGGCCCGGCGGGGAGCGAGGCGCCTTTTCTCGGCCACGCGGCCGCCGAGTATCTTGGCGTGTTGCGGGCGATCGGGCCAAGGGCGGCGCGGGTAACCGACAAGATGCCGTTCAACTTCCTCTGGGCCGGGCTCATTCACCTCGCATTCCCGCGCGCGACGATCATCCATTCCCGCCGCGCCGCCATCGACACGGCGCTGTCGATCCACCAGACCCAATTCCACCTAGGCTTGGCGTTTCCAACCGGCGGCGCCGAACTTGTCGCGTATTTCCGGAGCTACCAGCGGCTGACCGATCATTGGCGCCGGGTGCTGCCCAAGGATCGGTTCATCGAGGTCGATTACGAGGACCTGACTCGCGCGCCGGAGCCGGCTATCCGGCGGATCATCGCGTGCTGCGGCCTGGCGTGGAACGACGCCTGCCTTCGCCCCGAACAGCAATCCGCGCTCCGTGAAGACCCCGAGCAAGTGGCAAACCCGTCAACCGATTTATCGCGGCTCCGTCGAGCGCTGGCGACGCTATGAACCCTGGCTTGGCCCGCTGCGCGCGCTCCTTGACGAGCACGCCGCACTCGCTCCCGACAGCCGCGCCTCCGGCTGAACAGCCTGCAATCCCGAAACTGCCTCGCATTTCCGCATCCCGAGGACGCGGCGCGAGAGAGGCGTCGCACCTGGACCTGCGCCGTGCAGGGCGAAACCTCAACAGCGTCAGCGGGCTGGCTTCTGCCTGCGGAATGAGCGTATCCGACGGGTCCGGGTTTCATCTAACCTTCATCATAGCTGAATCAATCGTAGTGCATGTTTGCCCCAGATACTCGTTGCGGTGTCATCTACAGACACTTGTTGCGTCGTTATCTCCACCGCCTGTTACGTCAGGCGGAGCGGGCGTGCATGCCCTTTTGCGGCGCGGTGGTTCTACTGCGCGACCATGCAGTCAATTCGCAGGCTTGGTGGTCGGCGAGTTCAAGGCGGAGGGTTCTAGTCCATGTCTCGTACGAACCGTCATCGATCTCAAACCGAACGCAGGTCTCGAATCGAACGCCTGCGCCCGCTGGCGGCCCTGTTGGCGGTGGGGCTTACGGCTCCGGCGTTCGCCGGTCCATCGACCGAGTTTCCGACCTATCGGGCCGGCCCCCTCGGGCCGCACGACTGGGTATTGGGGAACGGTCAGATCATCACCCCGGCCGGCAAGCAGGTCTACCTCGGCCCCCGCGTCCGCGCAAAGGCTGTCGCTTTGAATCCGATCCCAAGAGCCACACCGCCGCCGTCCTCACGATGGGCGCGTCCCAGGCCGTGGAGGTGTTCGACACCAAAACCGGCGTCGTGCTGCAAAACTATTTTCCCTCCAACGGGGACTCGAGCGGCAGCTACAGCGGCATCGCCTATTCGGCGGACGGCAAGAGCCTGCTTTTCAGCCAGGACAGCAGCAACGTCGCCATCGCCAAGGTGTTGCCGACCGGCCTGTTCGACGCCGGCAGCGTCAGCGTGCCGCCGAACAACAGTTTCATCACATGTTTCCCGAACAGCCCGATCGGCGACTACGGCCGATCCTGCGGCACGTTCTATTCGACGAGCACTTCTTATCCAGGCGACCTCGCGTTCTCCAGCGACGGCAAGAGCGCATACGCTCTTCTGAACCAGAACAATACGCTGGCCCAGATCAACCTGAGCTCGATGACGCAGGGCGCGCAAGTCCGCGTCGGCAACGCGCCGCACAGCATCCTGCTCTCAGCCGACGGCAAGCATGCCTACGTCAGCAACGAAGGCGGCCGGGCGGCCACGGAGAACGACTTCCAGATCTACTCCGCCGGCACGCCGATCGTCGCCAACGACGTGAACGGCTCCGCGATCACCGGCACGGTTTCCTGGGTCGATCTGACGAGCATGAAAGTCGTCAACGACGTCGATGTCGGTTTGCACCCGACCGGTATGGCGACGTTCGGCTCGACCTTGCTGGTTTCCAACACCTATAGCGACACCCTCTCGCTCATCGACACGAGCCACCAACATGGTCTCGCGCACGATCGACCTGACGCTGCCGATCACGGTGCCCGGGCAGCCTAAGCCCAATTTCATGCTCGGGCCGAACGCAATCGCCGTCGACCCCGCCCATGCCGTCGCCTACGTCGCTTTGTACAACGCGAACGCGATCGCGGTCGTCGACCTCAGCGGCGGGCCGCTCAACCCCGTGATGGGCTTCATCCCGGTGGCCTATGCTCCGTCCTCGGTGGTGCTGGATGCGGCCAACAATCAGCTGATCGTCGCCAACGACAAGGGGATCGGCACGCGGCTCTCGTTCGAGACCGACTATGGCGTCAGCGGCTACAACAGCCACCAGGACAGCGGGACGGTCAGCATCGTTCCGGTGCCCACTCCGACGACGCTGGCGACATATACGACGAAGGTCTATCAGAACAACCACTGGGATCTGAAGGCGAACATCGACTCTGCCGGCGGCGGCAACCCGAAGGCCACGCCGGTCGCGATGCCGGCCAAGATCGGCGATCCTTCGCTGATCAAGCACGTGTTCATGATCATCCGGGAAAACCGCACCTATGATCAGATCCTCGGCGACGTTGCAGGCGGGCGACGGCGACCCCTCGCTGGCGGTGTTCGGTCCCTACACGCCGAACGCGCACAACTGGATAACTCGCTTCCCGCTCCTCGACAACTTCTACACCCCGAGCCGGCAGTCGGCCGACGGGCACCAGTGGATCGTCGAGGCGATGGCGCCCTACGCGGACGACATCCAGTCGCCGGACTGGGTGCGCAGCTATCCCGGCGGCAACGCCGGCGATTCGCTGGCCTACCAGAAGAAGGGCTTCCTGTTCCAGGAGGCGGTGGACGCCGGCCTTTCTTTGAAGATTTACGGCGAATATGTCGAGAACGACTATTGGTGGCCCGCCGGGGAACCGAGCTGGTGCCAATTCTACGCCGACGCGCAGAGTTTCGAGGCCGGCAACGCAAAAGGCGCTCATGTACCAGAACGCCCTCATAGCGGAGTCGTCGATCCCGGTCGTAGAAAACCACCTCGTCAAGAACTTCCCGCAGTTCGACCTGAACATCCCCGACCAGTGGCGCGTCGACTTGTGGTGGCAGGACTTCCAGAACGACGTCAAGAACGGCACAGTGCCCGCCCTGACCCTTATGTGGATCATGGACGACCACACCGGCGGCCCGCCGGAGCCGCAGGCCGAACAGGCCGACAACGACCTCGCGGTCGGCCGCATCATCGACACCATCAGCCACAGCAAGGTGTGGGATAAGTCGGCGATCTTCATCGAGGAGGACGACTCGCAGAACGGCGTGGACCACATCGACGGCCACCGCAGCCCGGGCTACGTCGTCAGCCCCTACGTCGTGCAGAGCGGGCCGACCAATCACACGTACTATACGCAGTTCAACATGACCCGTGCGATCGAGCAGATCCTCGGCCTGACGCCGATGAACCAGTTCGACCTCGTGGCCACTCCGATGAGGGACATCTTCACCGACACGCCGAACACCGCGCCGTTCAATCACGTGCCGCCCACGATCGACCTCACCACTGGCGCGAATTGCGGACGCCGTCCGCGGCGCCGACGGTCTCCGCCCCGACCGATGCCGCCCGGGCGCAGGCGGCTTGGACGGCCTGGAAGCGAGACGACCTTCGCCGGCATGGCGTCGCACACGCCCGACGTCGTCGACGAGGACGTGCTCAACCATTACGACTGGTACGCCGGGATCGACTACGCGAAGCCCTATCCCGGCGAGACAAAGGTCCGCTTGCCGACGGAGTTCAGGAACGCCCTGTCCCGGTCGCAGCAAGGCCCCTCCGGTGGTCCCTCGCCCGACGCCGCTCGGGCTGCTGACGACGACTGACGCCGGCGCGCGCTCCGCATCCGGTCTGCAAAGAGCCCTCTCCCGGCAGCGGGAGAGGGCTCCGCTTTGCCCGCGCCTTCGCCGGCTCCGAGCGTTGACGGAGGAGCGGTCCACCCCCCCCTTCCCCGCGAGTCGGGAAGGAGGCGCGGTGTCAACGATCATTCCGGTTGCACAGGTGCGCCGGATAGGGGTGTATGTCCGGATGGGGTGTGGGGAGCAGGAATCGGCGGATGAAAGTTTCCGGCAAGGGTCGTGCAAGCCGCCGGAAAACAGGGATGGTCCATGAAGGGCTCGGGGCGACGTTCGTGCAATCGTACTGGCGTTCATGCAGCGAGCCACACGCCATGCGGCCCTTTGCGCCCTCTTGAGATGCGGTGAATATCGCAATCCTGCAATAAGGGAAGTTCTACAGTCAGGTCGGAGCATCGAGCGTTATGCGCGAATATATCCTGAGCGCCGCGGCGGCCGGCTTTCTCTTGGTCGCCAGCCTCGGAGGCGCCGATGCGCAGACGACGATGACATCGTCCTCAGGCGCGGAGCCCATCGTCCTTCCGGAATTCACGGTCGTCGCTCCGACCCCGCTGCCCGGCTCCGACGTGGACCGCGACAAGATCCCGGCCACGACCTATGTCCTCGATCCGCAGGATATTTCCTGGAGCGGCGTGCCGGCCCTCACGGAGGCGATCACCCGTGAAATCCCGAGCGCAAGGGTCCAGGACGTCGAAGGCAATCCTTTCCAGCCGGACATCATCTACCGCGGCTTCATTGCGTCGCCGGTCGCGGGCACGCCTCAGGGACTGGCGGTCTACGTCAATGGGGCGCGGTTCAATGATCCTTTTGGCGACACGGTGAACTGGGATCTCATTCCCGCGGTCGCGATCCAGAGCGTCACGGTCGAATCCTCGAACCCCTTGTTCGGCTTGAACGCGCTCGGCGGCTCGGTGAACGTCCAGCTGAAAGACGGCTTCAATTTCCACGGCGGCGACTTCACGACCTATGCCGGCTCCTACGGCCGCCTGGGGTCGAACCTGGAGTACGGCAAGCAGGTCGGCGATTTCGCGGTCTATGGGGCCGGCGAATACATCCATGACAGCGGATTTCAGCCGACCGGCGAATCGCAAATCGAGCGCGGCTTCTTGGATTTGGGCTGGCGGGGGCCGGCGTCCGAGGTTCATCTGGACGTCACCGGGGCCAACAACTGGCTGGGCAATCCCGGCGCATCGCCCGTGCAGGCGCTGCAGGCAAATTCTCGGCAACATCTTCACCGCGCCCAACACCGTTTACAATCAATATTTCGGGCTCAACCTGCACGGAACCTACGCCATCGATCCGAAAACGAGCGTGCAGGGCGTGGCGTACTTTCAGAACTTGGACCAGAGGATTCCGAACGGAACCACGGTCGATGTATCGCCGTGCAACGACGGCTCCGGACTGCTCTGCAATGGCGACGGCTCCTATGTGACGGGCGCCGGCGGGGCGCTGATTCCCGATTTCACCAACGGCGGCCCTTACTCGGGGCTCAGCACGCAGACCCTGAACGCCCGCGCCTACGGCGCGTCCTTGCAGCTGACAAACACCAACGACCTCGCCGGGCGGCCAAATCATCTGGTCGTCGGAGCGAGTTTTGACGGGTCGGACAGCATTTTCTCCGGCACGACGACGATCGGTGGCTTCGATCCGATCTCTCGGTTTTTTATCGGGCCGGGTTTTGTCCAGGTCCAGCCTGACGAAGGCGTCAATCCGGTCAAGGTTCAGGACATCAATCAATACTATGGTATATTCGGTCAGGACATTTTCACCTTGTTCCCGAAGCTCGATCTGACCGTCGCAGGCCGGTACAACTACGCGCAGATCAATCTATCCGATCAGTTTGGAGGGCCGGTCAACGGGAATAACGCCTTCGCTCACTTCAATCCGATGGTCGGGTTGACCTATCGAGTAACCCCATGGCTCCAACTCTATGGCAGCTACGCCGTCACCAATCGGGCGCCGACGCCGCAAGAATTGTCGTGCTCGAGCGCCGCGAACCCCTGCTCGCTCCTGAACTTTTTCGTCGGCGACCCGCCGCTGCAACAGGTCGTCGCCGACACGTTCGAGTTCGGGGCCCGCGGGACTTTCGGCAAGACCGGCGACGGCCTCTGGAGCTGGAACGCCGATGTTTATCACACCGCCATCAACAACGATCTCGTCTATGAAACCACGACGTATAATCCGAACCTCGCCTACTACGTCAACGCAGGCAAGTCCTTGAGAGAGGGTCTCGAGCTCACCCTCCACTACGATACGCCGATCCTGCACGCGATCCTCGGTTACGCGTACACGGACGCGACTTTCCAGTCGCCGCTCCTGCTCGGCAGCGACTCGAATCCGCTGGCCGACGCCAATGGCAACATTCAGGTCGAGCCCGGCGACCGCATCCCCGGCATTCCGCTCAATCGCATAACCGGGCAAGTGGACTACAATCTCACCGACAAATGGATCGTCGGCGCATCGGCGAGCTACCAGAGCAGCTTTTACCGCTATGGCGACGAAGCCAATCTCACCCCCCCGGTCAGCGGATATTTTCTCGCGAACCTGCATACGTCCTACCAGGTCACCAACCAGATCAAGATCTTCGCCCTGGTCAATAACCTGTTCGATACCCGCTATTACACTTACGGCACGTTTGGTCCGACCGGCGCCGTGCCGTGGCCAGCCGTGCCGGGCGGCGTCACCAATACGGCCACGGCCGTACCGGGAAGACCGTTCTCGGCCTACGCCGGGATGACGATCACGTTCTGAGGCTCGATGGGTGAGCACCGGGAGGCGGACATCACCCATGAAGCTGTGGGGATGGACTGGGTGGCAAGTCCGCCTTGACAGTTCGGTTATGTCGCTCCAAGCGTAGTTATGGGCATCCCCGTCGACGCGCAGGGAAACCCGACGATCTGCGGCACGCTCGATCTCACCTGGCCGAGACCTTCTGGGGCGAGATCGCGGGCTTCGCGGCGGGCGACACGATCGACCTCCCCGGCAAGTTGGCGTTGTCCAGTTTCTGGAAGTGGGTCTGTTTGAATTTCGGGTTTCGACCCTTTGCTGCCGTTCAAATTCCTACCGGTGAAAGGCGGGAATGCGCAAGAAGCGGCCATTCGCCAACGGTTTGGCGAACGGGCGAAATCGGACCCGAAGCGGGCGTTCCCGTTCGATCCCGGTGCGGACGGAGAGCAAGACCCGGTCATTGCACCGCAATCGCTTCGGATGTGGCGAAGTCTTCGTCTATCGTTTCGATCCCGGGCAATCCACTAATAGCCCTGTCGCGGTGAGACGACCTCGCCGTCTTCTTTGACAAAACAGCCGATGTCGGGGTTCCGGCAGGATGTCGAGCACCGTCTCTGACGGACGACAGAGCTTGACGCCTTTGGACGTGACAACGATCGGCCGGTTGATGAGGATCGGATGCGTCATCATGAAGTCGAGAAGTTGATCGTCGGTCCATTTCGGATCGTCGAGGCCAAGTTCGGCGTAGGGCGTGCCCTTCTCGCGCCGGAGCGCCCGCACCGGAATCCCCATGGCGGCGATCAGCTCCTTCTTGCGTTCACGGGTCAGCGGGATCTTCAGACACTAGATCACGACCGGCTCCTCGCCGCTCGCCCGGATCATCGCCAGGACGTTGCGGGACGTCCCGCATTCGGGGTTGTGGTAGATCGTAATCGTCATGAGCACGCCTCGACAGTGTCGGATTCGGGTTGGCGGACCGAGCCGATGAGCCGAGCTGCGATCGAGCACGACGCAGACGTCGCGATCAGCAACTCTGCGAACATCAAGGGCGCGGCGTTCGTGCCGGCGACGGCACAGGGCGCGCGGCCAAATTCACGCCGCTTTCGTACCAGCCCTTCGACCGGTTGACGATCCAGACGACCGTGAGCATGACGGGCACTTCGATCAGCACGCCGACGACGGTCGCGAGCGCCGCGCCCGAGTTGAAGCCGAACAGGCTGATCGCGGCCGCCACCGCCAATTCGAAAAAATTGCTGGCGCCGATCAGCGCGGACGGGCCGGCGACGCAATGCTGTTCGCCCATGAAGCGGTTCAGCAGATAGGCGAGCCCAGCATTGAAATAGACCTGGATCAGGATCGGCACCGCCAGCATCAAGATGACCAGCGGCTGCGCGATGATCTGCTCGCCCTGAAAGCCGAACAGCAGCACCAGCGTCGCCAGCAGGGCGACCAGCGATACCGGTTGCAGCGTCGCGAGCAGGCGCGAGAGCGCCTCGGCCCGCCGTTCGCCAGCACGCGGCGCCGCAGAGTTGCGCGACGATCACCGGTATGACGATGTAGAGCACCACCGAAAGCAACAGCGTATCCCACGGCACGGTGATCGCGGACAGGCCAAGCAGCAGGCCGACGATCGGCGCGAAAGCGAACACCATGATGGTGTCGTTCAGCGCCACCTGGGTCAGCGTGAAATACGGTTCGCCTCGCGTCAGGTTCCACCAGACGAACACCATCGCCGTGCACGGCGCGGCGGCGAGCATGATCAGGCCGGCGATATAGGTGCCGATCTGATCGGCGGGCAGATAGGGCCGGAACAGATGGCCGATGAAGAACGCGCCCAGCACCGCCATCGAGAACGGCTTGACCGCCCAATTGATGAACAGCGTCACGCCGATGCCGCGCCAATGCTGGCGGACCTCGCCGAGCGCGGCAAAGTCGATCTTGATCAGCATGGGAACGATCATGAGCCAGATCAAGGCCGCCACCGGCAGATTGACGTCGGCGATTTCCATCGCGCCGATCGCATGAAATACGCCTGGCGCCAGATGGCCGAGGACGACGCCGGCGACGATGCACAGCGCGACCCAAACGGTGAGATAGCGTTCGAACAGGGACATTATGGATTCCTATGCGGTTGCAACGCGCCGTCCGTGATCGTATTGACGAGCTGCTTTACCGCCGTCTTTCGCACGCGCTGGAAGGCTGAACCGTGACATTCAAGCGTCACATCGTCCTCCTTTTGTCGGCGGCACTGGGCGCTCTTTCATCTTTAAATCCCAAACCTTCCGGCGACTTCTTGCCGCCGCCTAGGAGACAGCCTCCAAGGAGTGCTCCGCGTACGTGGCGGTTTCAGGAGGCAAGGGGATGTAGCCAAGACCCGACGCAAATGTCTTGGCCTGTCGTCAGACCCCATTTGACCCAATCCTTTAACGCAGACGATTTCTTCGGATCGGTATATTTCTTGTAAAGCAGCAGCCAGCTGAAAGTAGCGATCGGATATGATCCATCTCCAGGCGGGTCCGCCGTAAAGAAGTTTTCTGACGCGAGCAACGCCGCTTTTCCGGCCTCCTCGCTGGGCTCGACAAATTGTCCGGCTCTATTTTCGAGCGTCGCCATCGGCAGAGGCGCACGCCCTTGGGCGTCACGACCAGCGGACGGTTCATGAGGATCGGATGCGCCTCGATCGCGTCGAGAAGTTTATCGTCCGGGAGCGACGGATCGCCGAGGCCGAGCTCGTGAAACGGCGTCCCCTTCTCGCGCAAAATCTGGCGCACGGTCAGGCCGGCGCGCGCGAGCAATTGCGTCAGCAAGAGCCGCGTCGGCGGACATTTCAGATATTCGATGACGTGCGGCTCGACCCCGGAATTGCGGATCATCGCCAGCACGTTGCGCGACGTGCCGCACGCCGGATTGTGATAGATGATGACGTCCATCAGGCGACCTCCGGCCTTGGCTTTGTCGCGCCCTCGAGTTGCCCAATCTCCCGCAGCTTCGCGTTCAGCGCCATCCTGTCGAGGCTCCGGATCGGCAGATTGATGAAGATCATGACCCGGTTCCTGAGATAGCGAGCCGCCAGAACGAACGCTGCTTCCTTCTGAATATTGGTTCCCTCGACTGCGGCGGGGTCCTCGATGCCCCAATGGGCCGTCATCGGCTGGCCAGGCCAGACCGGGCACGTCTCGGCGGCCGCGGTGTCGCAGACCGTGAAGACGAAATCCATGACTGGAGCGCCGGGTTTCGCGAACTCGTCCCAGCTCTTCGACCTCAGCCCCTCGGTCGGGTATTTGTCGTCCTCAAGCACTTTGAGGGCGAAGGGATTGACCGCGCCCTTGGGGTGGCTTCCGGCCGAGAAGGCCTGAAAGCGCCCTGCGCCCACCTTCCGCAAAATGCTTTCGGCGATGATCGACCGCGCAGAATTGCCGGTGCAGAGAAACAGGACGTTGAAGATACGTTCGGCCATGAGCAGCCTCCTTGGGTTCGCAGCAAGGCATCGGATCGACGACGACCGGAACAAATTGGTCGGCCCGCCCGCGACAGCAGTGTTTCAATAGAAACCGTTCATCGAACACTTCCTGCATTCCCGCCGTCACATTCCGGCTTGCAATCGCAGGTCGGCGCGCTCGAGGTCCGCTTGAGATCGCAGAGTTCGGGATGCCCGTCGCAACAGTCGGTAACAAGGAAGGAGATAAGATCGCGCATACCCCCGATATCAGCGCGATAGACGATCGAACGTCCTTCCCTGGCGCCTCTCACCAAGCCTGCGCGCGCCAGAATGGCGAGATGTGTCGAGAGCGTGTTGTGCGGCGCGCCTACGGTGTCCGCAATGGCTCCGGCGGCAAGACCTGCGGGCTCGCGTCCCATCAGAAGCCGAAAGATCTCCAGCCGTGTCGGCTGGCCTAGCGCCGCCAGCGCTGCCAGCGCATGCTGCGCGGACATCCTGTCCCCGTATGACACCGGCCCAATGTGGCCGACGACAGCCAACGAATTTCTTGGCATCCGATCCCCTTTCGCGTGACTCCTTGTGCACGGCATTTTCTGGATGACAGCTGCGAAAAGTTCCATTACTCTATCTGTCGATAAATCTCGACTTAAACGGGTCGAGAACTAGCGTACTAACGTAACAAAGTGATGACGGGCGATGAACGCCCGGTCCCGTGATCGCGACCACAATGGGTCGAAACGACGCGGCCGAACAGGGAGGAAGAACCCATGAAGCGATGCGATGGCATGGTCGACATTGGCCGCCGAAAATTCCTAACCGGCGCCGGCGTGGCCGCCGTCGGCGCCGCGGGGGCGACCGTCGTTCCACATAAGGCGGCAGCAGGCCCCCAGCTCGCGCGGCTAACTTATCCCTCGAACCATCTTGCCAACGTCAGCGAGCTCAAGCCCGATACGCCGCTGCAAGTTTCTTATCCCGACGCCCAGGCGCCCGGCGTTCTCCTGAAGCTCGGCGCCAAAGTCCCCGGCGGCGTCGGACCCGATGGCGACATCGTCGGCTTTACCACCATATGCCCGCACAAGGGCTTTCCGCTCGCGTACAACCCCGCGGACAAGACGCTGAACTGCTCCGGCCATTATTCGCGCTTCGACTGCGAGAACGGCGGTCAGGAAATCTGGGGTCATGCGACCCAAAACCTTCCGCAATATCTGCTGCGGGTCGACGCCAAGGGCGACATCTACGCCGAAGGCGTCGACGAACTCATTTATGGCCGCCTGTCGAACGTGCTGGAGGGTTGAGCCATGACATTCAAGCGCAATATCGACCGGCTCCCGATCATCCCGGCGGACGCCACGGAGCACAACGTCGTCTGCCAGTTCTGCATCGTCGGATGCGGTTACAAGGCCTACACCTGGAACATCAATGACCAGGGCGGCCCAAGCCCGAGCGCAAACAAATTCGGCGTCGACCTTTCGAAGCAGCAAAACGCTATGACGCCGAACTGGTACTCCCCGTCGATGTACAACATCGTCAAGCAGGGCGGGAAGGACGTCCACCTCGTCATCAAGCCCGATCCCGGCTGCTCCGTGAACTCGGGGCTCGCCTCGATTCGCGGCGCGCGCATGGCCGAGGAATCCTATTCCGAGGCCCGCTCGACCCAGCAGCAGCGCCTGACCGAGCCAATGGTGTGGCGGTACGGCCAGATGCAGCCGACCAGCTGGGACGACGCACTTGATCTGGTGGCGCGGGTGACGGCGGCGGTGATCGACGCGCAGGGCGAGGACGGCCTGTTCGTCTCGGCTTTCGATCACGGCGGGGCCGGCGGCGGCTATGAAAACACCTGGGGCACCGGGAAGCTCTATTTCGGCGCGATGAAGATCAAGAATATCCGGATTCACAATCGCCCGGCCTACAACTCCGAGGTGCACGGGACCCGCGACATGGGGGTTGGCGAACTCAACAATTGTTACGAGGACGCCGAACTCGCCGACACGATCGTCGCCGTCGGCACCAATTCGCTCGAAACCCAGACCAATTATTTTCTCAACCACTGGATTCCGAACTTTCGGGGAGCGACGCTGGACAAGAAAAAGAAGCTCATGCCCGACGAGCCGCATGCCGCCGCCCGCATCATCTTCGTCGATCCTCGGCGAACGGTCACGATCAACGCCTGCGAAGTCGAGGCGGGCAAGGACAATGTCCTTCATCTGGCGATCAATTCGGGCACCGACCTCGCCCTGTTCAACGCCCTTTTCACCTACATCGCCGACAAGGGCTGGGTGCAGAAGGGCTTCATCGAAAAGAGCACCTTGCGCGCGGCTCCATCGCGTCCGCCGCTTTATCCGGCTCGGGGCGAGTCGCCTTCGATGCCGGGGCATCTGACTAGCTTCGAAGCCGCGCTCGAAGGCTGCCGGATGTCGGTTGACCAAGCGGCCAAGATCACCGGTCTGAATCCCGCCGACATCGTCAAGGCGGCCGAATGGATTGGCATGCCGAAAGAGGGCGGCAAGCGCCGTCGTGTGATGTTCGGATATGAGAAGGGCCTCATCTGGGGCAACGACAACTACCGGACTAACGGCGCTCTCGTGAATATTGCGCTTGCGACCGGGAACGTCGGAGAATTGGGCGGGGGCGTCGTCCGTCTGGGCGGCCACCAGGAAGGCTATGTGCGTCCCGACTATCCAGGTCCGCGGCCGGCCCCCTACGTCGACAAGCTTCTCATTGAGGGAAAGGGTGGCGTTCATCACATCTGGGACTGCGACCACTACAAGACCACGCTCAACGCGGACCAGTTCAAGCAGAGCTACAAGAAGCGGACCGACCTGGTGAAGGACGCCATGTCCGCTGTCCCCTACGGCGACCGAAGGGCCATGGTCGACGCCATCCTCGCCGCGATCGGCAAGGGCGGGCTCTTCTCGGTCGATGTCGATATCGTGCCAACCAAGATCGGCCAGGCCAGTCACGTCTGGCTGCCGGCCGCGACGGCGGGCGAGATGAACCTTACGTCGATGAACGGCGAGCGCCGGCTGCGGCTCACGGAGCGCTACATGGACCCGCCGGGCCAATCCATGCCCGACTGCCTCATCGCCGCGCGTCTGGCCAACAACCTCGAGCGCGTGTTCCGCGAAATGGGCAAGTCCGACGTCGCCGACAAGTTCAAGGGCTTCGACTGGAAGACCGAGGAAGACGCCTTCATGGACGGTTATCACGGCCACGCCAAGGGCGGCGAATTCGTCACTTACGAACGGCTTCGCGCCATGGGAACCAACGGCGTCCAGGAGCCCGCGACCGCCTTCGAGAACGGCAAGCTCGTCGGAACGCAGCGTCTTTACACGAATGGCGTGTTCTCCACGGAGGACGGCAAGGCGCGGTTCATGGATGCGCCGTGGCGCGGCCTCGAGGCGCCGGGCAAGGAGGAGGAGTCGAAGAAATTCGCCTTTCTCATCAACAACGGCCGCGCCAACCACGTCTGGCAAAGCGCCTATCTCGACCAGCGCGAAGACCTTGTCATGAATCGCTGGCCCTATCCCTACATCCAGATGAACCCGGACGACATGAAGGACCTCGGTCTTTCCGCGGGCGATCTGGTGGAGGTCTACAACGAGAATGGCGCGACGCAGGCGATGGCCTATCCGACCCCGACCGCCAGGCGCAAGCAGACCTTCATGCTGTTCGCCTTCCCGACGGGCGTGCAGGGGAACGTCGTTTCGCCCGGCGTCAACGAGCTCATCATACCGAACTATAAACAGACTTGGGGAGACATCCGCAAGATTTCGTCCGCGCCGGGCGCCGCGCGCGCGACGAGCTTCAAGTCTTGGGAGTACAAGGTCTGAGGAAGGCGAGCGCTTTGGCGCTCGCTCTCACATCAGTGTGGCGGGGTCCGGCGTCCTGCCTCACGCTAACGGACGCCCCGCCGCCCGACGCTACCAAGACGCAAAAGAGATTCCCTTCTCAGGTTTCGCAGCAGTCCGGCGCGCAGCAAGCCCCGGCCCTTTGCGTCGGGCTTTGGCCGGGCTTTTTGGCGCGCACGAACGCGCTCATGAACTTGCCGTCGACCAGAGGCGCGATCGCGTCCAGGTCGACGCCCTTGCCGGTCAGGAACGCGCGCGCGTCGTCGACCTTGTAGATGCGGGTCGGTTCGACCCCGATCGCCTCGAACCCGGCGGCGGCGAGCCTCATGCGGTAGTCGTTTTCGTCGAGCGCGCCGGCGATGCAGCCGACCCAAAGCAGCATGTCGCGGCGAAGTCCTTCGGGGATCGCCCCACGGGTGACGACGTCGGAGACGGCGAAGCGCCCGCCCGGCTTCAACACCCGGAACGCCTCGCGCAGAACGCGGTCCTTGTCGGCCGACAGGTTGATGACGCAATTGGAAATGACGACGTCGACCGAACTATCGGGCAGCGGGATCTGCTCGATTTCGCCTTTGAGGAACTCGACGTTGTTCGCGCCCGCCTTTCTTTGGTTCTCGCGCGCGAGCGCCAACATCTCGTCGGTCATGTCGAGGCCGTAGGCCTTGCCCGAGGGGCCGACGCGGCGCGCGGAAAGGAGCACGTCGATGCCCCCGCCCGAGCCGAGGTCGAGGACCGTTTCGCCCTCTCTCAGTTCGGCGAGCGCGGTCGGATTGCCGCAGCCGAGCGAGGCCAGCACGGCCTTTTCGGGCACGGCGTTGGTTTCGTCGTCGGCATAGAGGTTGGCCGAGATCCCCTCCGACCCGCATTCGCCGTCGTAGCAGCATGACGAGCCCGAAGTTCGAACGTTGCGCGCAATCTCGGCATAGCGGTCGCGCACGACTTCCTTCATGTCGACTTCTGACATAGCGCTCTCCTATGGACAGGCGCAGGTGATCGCTTCGGGTCGGATCGCCTTGTTGCGGGTGCAGCACTCCGCGAACAAAAATCCGACGATCTCTTGAAGGGCCTTGGTGTTGGCGGTGTAACGAAGGAACGTGCTTTCGCGTCGTACGGAGACGAGGCCCTCGTTCTTCAGTTTGTCGAGGTGATGCGAGAGTGTTGACGGGGGGATGCCAAGCTCCGCGCCGATCTCACCGACGACGAGCCCTTCCGGATGCGCCGAGAGCAAGAGCCGGACGATCCTTAGCCGCGGCTCGGCTCCCAGGGCCGAAAGCATGTCGGCATAACGCGCAATCTCGTCGGCAGCGTGTACAGGCATCACAACCCCTCCTGTAATTCTATAATTATAGAAACATCGAATGTCAAGTCGCCCACGGGCTTTAGCGGGGCTTTAGCTGAAAGGCGGCTGCGGTGATGTGCTAGCCTTCCGGTTCTGAGGGGAGCCAGATGGCTTGGGCCTATCTTGTCGGGCTCGCGCTTGTTCTTTGGGGAACATGCGGCGGCGTGATCGCAGTTGGGCGCAGGCTCTGGTCGCTCGACACGACCCTGCGCGTTCATCTGATCGCCGCGCCGATAATCGCGTTCCTCGTTGCAGCCGCCCACAAGGAACTAGCCCCGGAGTTCGATCCTCTTCTGCGGGCCGCTGCGATCACCATCATTGTCGTGCTCCTCGACGCGCTGGTGGTCGCGCCGCTCTTTGAGCGCAGCTACGCCATGTTCCAAAGTTTCATTGGGACGTGGTTGCCCTTCGTCGCAATATTCGCCGCCTGCTGGTTCGCCGGCGTCTCAGTGGTTGGCTAGGGCGATTTTGGTGAGCGAAGACAGGATCGGCTGTACGTCGACAGTGAACGCCCGATTTGGGCGGGCCTCCTGTCCTCCCGGTCGCGCAGGTTTACGTCCGCTTACCCTCGCTCCTGCGACGTTCGCAGTCGCGGTCTGCTACGTCCGCAATACGTCGATTGCGGGCGTTCCACTGGCGACGACCGTAGGGGCGGTATCCGCCCAAACCTGAAGTTCAAACTGGCCCATTACCCACCTTCTCCGAGATCGCGGGCGGTACGCTGGGCAGGCTGACGCTCACCAGCGGGAAGACCACGCACGCCTTCGAGTTCGTCGGCGACTATGCGCAGACCGATTTTACCGTCACGCCGGGAGCGACCACGACCATCAAGTTCGGGTGAGGCGGCGTCGGCCCGAAGCATCTCGTCAGGGGCGTCGTTACACCCCGACTTTTTGGCCACCGCGCTTCCGCGCGGCAAAGTGAATAAGAGGTTTCAGGCGCGAGATATCCTTGCATTCTGCCGAACAGGGAACTTTTATTGCCTGCACGGCCGAATAATGTCCCTGTTCGCCCGCGTAGGGAATTTCGCCCGACATGCCTGGAATCATTAGGCTTTTGAGGGGTGTTCTTTCCGAAGTCGGCCGAAATAAAAAAGTTCGCTGCTTTTTTCCCTGCGGCAGGGAAGTCCCGCCGCTCGGTCCGGCTTCCTCGGGTCGGCGGCCTCGCTTCCACCGCCAACGTTCCGACCTCCTCCCGGGATGCAAACTCCAGGACTTCCCTCGATCCGCGGGGATCGGCTCACGATCGCGCGCGCTTCACCGCCCGCCGCGCCCGCCCGAAGAGGTCCGTCGGCGCCGCGCCCGCCAGCCACAGCCCCGCCGCCAGCGCCGGGAAATAGACCGCGACGCCGACGACGGCGAGCGCGAGGAGCCGCGTTTCGCGCGCGAAGCGCGGCAGATGCGCGAGCGCCGAGACGAGGGGGTCGTCGGCGAGGGTCAGCGCCAGCGCCAGCGCGCCGCAGGCGAACAGGGCCGCCGCGGCGGTGGCGAGGAAACGCGCGTCCGGCGCGGTAAAGCCGCGCCGATGCGCCAGCGCGTAAGTGCCGGCCACCTTGACCCAGAGGCCCGCGGCAGTGCCGAGCGCGAGGCCCGGCGCGCCGAGCGGCCGGTAGAGCGCGACCTTGAGCAAGACGTTGAGCGCGACGCCGACGAGCGTGACCTTCATCGGCGTCGCGGTGTCGCCGCGCGACAAAAAGCTCGCCGAGACGATCCGGTCGACGAACAGGGCCGGCATGCCGACCGAATAGGCGGCGAGCACCGCGGCCGCCTGATGCGTCGCGCTCGCCTTGAAGGCGCCGTGCTCGAAGGCCGCGCCGACGATGAGGTCGGGGATGAGAAGAAAGACGACGATGAAGGGGGCGCCGAGCGCGATGGTCAGCGACGCGGCGCGGTTCTGCGCATCGAGCGCAGCCTCTGTGTCGCCGCGCGCAACCAGCATCGACATTTCCTTCAACAGCACCGAGCCGACGGCGATGACGATCACGCCGCCCGGCAGCTGATAGAGGCGGTCGGCGTAGCTGATGGCCGAGAGGCCGCCGGTCGGCAGGAGGGAGCCGACGATCTGGTCGGCCAGCGCCCCGATCTGGTAGCTCGCCGAGATGCCGACCGCCGGCCCGAGCATGATGAAGAACTGCCTGACCTCCGGGGTCCAGCGCGGCCAGGTGAGCCGCTCGAGCAGACCGCGCCGGCGCGCGTCCGCCATAGCGATCGCGAGCTGGGTCGCGCCCGAGGCGAGAAAGCCCCAGCTCGCCATGCCGGCGACGCCCGGCGACAGCCGCGGAAAGAAGGCGGCGAAGGCGAGAAAGGCGATCATGCAGACATTGGCGGCGGCCGGCGCGGAAGCGGGAACGCTCCAGGAATTGTTGGCGTTCAGCGTGCCCTGATGCAGGGCGAACACCGCGATGAAGGCGATGTAGGGGAACATGATCCGCGACATGGCGACCGCGTGGGCGAACTTGTCGGGCTGGCTGACGAAGCCAGGCGAGGTCAATTCGACGAGCAGCGGCATGTCGAGATAGACGAGGCCGAGCAGCGCCGCCTGCGACAGGAGGAGGAGGGTGAACACCTGGCTCGCAAAAAGGCCGGCCTCTTCCCGTCCCTTCCGCTCGAGCACGCTGGTGTAGGTCGGCAGGTACGCCGCGTTGAACGAGCCCTCGCCGAAAATCTGGCGGAACTGGTTTGGCAGCTTGATCGCGGCCACATAGGCGTCGTTGAGCGCGCCTCCGCCGAGCAGCGCGGCCAGCGCCATGTCGCGGAAGAACCCCGTCAGGCGTGAGGCGATCGTCCAGCCGCCGACGGAGAAAATGTTGCGGACCATGCGCGACATGCGCACGGCTTTAGAGCAGATCTCGTTTGGTTGGAATCGTCATCGCGGGGAGCTATGGCGCTCGCAATGCGAACGCGGGGTCCGACTCCAGGCTTCTCCGCCTGCGGGGCTGGCGTCCCGTATCGCGCCTATTTCTGTCGCACGAAAGCTTGACTAGAACATAAATAGAACATAGAATGTTACGAGAAGCGGGTCACACACCCCTAGCATGCTGTTTGAAAGCTGATCGTTGCGCGATGGATCCCGCTCGCCCGAGCGTCGCGTCCGGGTAAGGCCTGCGAACGGGCCGGAAGCTTGCGGGCGCGATTTTTTTCTGCTCGATCGGCTGCAAGTCTTTGATAAGGTAAGGAAAATCGCTATCCAGGAGGTTTGGTCCTGCGGAGGCGGACGCGATGACGCGATGGAAATGGCGCCGCAAGCTCTTGAAAAGACAGATTTCGGCGATGGAAATGGCGCGATCGTAGTCGGCGGACGTCGAATAAAAGGGCTACCCGATCGAAGCGACGAAGGGACAGGTTTTGGCGCCCAATGCGTTGAAAAGCGGTTCCAACTGATCGGGACCTGCTCTAGCCGGTTTCAGTCGACCGCGCCAAAAAGAGCGCGCGCTTGGCAGACGCGGGAGTTGGCCGCGTCAGCCGCCGCGCGACACAGGGCGTCCTCGAAAACGTCCGTCCTGGGCGAACCACGAACCGCCCGGCTACGCCGTCAACGTGGGCAGGGTGGCAGACCCGGCCTGCCGCATGCCGGGGCCTTGCCCCCTCCCGGCTGGGGCGGCCTCCGCTCCGCGGCGGCGGGCGGACTTCGCATTGCGCCGTTCTGAGCCGTTGCGGGCCGCGGCGCCTTCGGCTCGACGCCGACGTCGACCGCCGCCGGTCGCGTCGGCGAACCGCGGTCCATCGCCCGCACTATCGGCCGCTCGGCCGGGGGCTGAAGCATCCCTTGCGGCTGCGGCTGCGCCTTAGGCTTCTCCGGACCCTTTGGTTTCTCCGGGTTCCTCGGCGCTTCCGGCCGCGTCGGGGTCAGAGCTCCTTGCGGCTTCTCAAGCGTCTTCGGCGTCTCCGGCCTGTTCAGCTTCTGCAGCCCTTTCGGCGTTTCGAGCCCTTGCGGCTTCTCCGCGCCCTTCGGCGCGAGCCCCTGCCGGGCCGGCTTTTCCGCCGCGGTCGGCCTCATGGCGCCAGGCGCCGCGCCTTGCGGAAGCGTCTCCTGCGGCTTCCCCGGCGTGGCGGCGGCGCCGAGGGGCCGCTCGGTCCGCTTCTCCTGCGGCTTCACCGGCGCGGGAGCGGCGCCGAGCGGCTTCTCCTCCGGCAGCGCCTGCCGGCCGCCGAGGGGCTTCTCGGTGGAACGCTTCTGTTCCTCCTTTTCCGCCCCCGCCGGCGCGGGGGGCTGGGCGGCCGGCGGCGGTTGGACGGCCGGCGTCTGGGCGGTTCCCACAGCCTTGGCCGGGACGACGCCCGGGCCCTTGAGCTCGCCCGGACGCGGCGTTGCGGCCACCGCCGGCTTGCCCTTGTTGACGGACTGGAATTGTTCGGCGTTCACGCTGGCGGTGCGGACCTGATTCACCTGAGCCGGTGTCGGCGGGATGTGCGGCTGCGCCGCGACCTGTTCCTGTTCGGGCGTGGGCCTGACCTGCAGGCCGCCTGGCCCACCGTTGTAGCTGACGTTGTTGGTGATGTTGACGGTCCGATTGATGGTGACCGGCGCGTTATACGTGTTCGCGACGCGGACATTGCCGAGATTGTTCGCCGCGGTGTTATAGAAGAACCGGCCGTTCTCCCAGCGTCCGCCCTGGTAGCCGAAGCCGGCGTAGCCGAAGCCGTAATTGACCCCGCCGTAGAAACCGACTTGAGCACCCCAATAGCCGCGGTGGAACATGTAGACGCCGCCGACGAAGCCCCAATAGGGCGGGGTCCACAGGACTCCAACGCGCGGCGGCTCGATCCAGACTCCCGGCACCCAATAGTAGTCGGTGTTGTTCCACGCCCAGTAGCCCGGGGTCCAGACATAGCTCGGCGCCGGCATCGGCGGCTGCTCGTATTCGGGCAGCGGCGGCGGCGGCTCGGCAGCCTGGATGAATGGTTCCGAAATGGCGGCGGCGCCTTCGACCGGCGGGCAGACGCAGGTCTGGGCGACGGCCGTCGCGACGAACGCGGCGGGGCTCGAGGCGCCGATGATGAGCGCGGCGGCGGCGCGCGACAGGAAACGCATGAAAAACTCCTCTCCAGCTGGAGGCGATCCCAGACGAAGACGGCGGGAGCCGCCGCAAAGCGCGGCCCCGTTCCTTCCAACCGGTTTCGCCAAACGCCCGCCATCCCGCTCTTGCCGTTCTTCGACAAACGCGCCGTGGCGATCCATCCCGCGAGCGAATCACCCCGCGGCTGAACGCTTTTTGAACGCGTGAGGTGGCCGCGCTTTGCGACCTTAGTGTGACCCGGCCCGCCGCAGCTTTCTGCTAGCCGCCGAGCGCCCGGTCGAGGTCACGCCACAGATCTTCAATGTCCTCGATTCCCGCCGAGAGCCGCATGAGATCAGGCGGGCAGGGCGAGTCGGGGCCCTCGATCGAGGCGCGGTGCTCGATCAGCGATTCGACGCCGCCGAGCGAGGTGGCGCGCTTCCACACTTTGACCCGCGCCGCCGTCGCAATTGCGGCCTCGGCGCCGCCGCGGACACGGATCGACAACATGCCGCCGAAGCCCTCCTGCATCTGCCGCAGCGCCAACGCGTGGCCGGGATGATGCGGCAGACCGGGATAGAGCACGGACGATACGGCGGCGTGACTGGAGAGACGGTGGGCGAGCCTGATCGCATTCAATGCGCACGCCCGCACGCGCAGATCGAGCGTCCTGAGGCCCCGTATCAGGAGGAAGGCCCCGAACGGATGGAGGATCAGCCCGTGCGTCTTGCGGATGGCGCGCGCCCGCTCGAACAAGGCGTCGCCGCGGGCGAAGCAGAGCGCGCCGGCGATCACGTCGGAATGGCCGTTGAGATACTTGCTCGCCGAATGCATGACGACGTCGGCCCCGAGCGCGAGCGGACGGGTGAAGATCGGCGTCGCGCATGTCGAGTCGACCGCCAGCAGCGCACCCGCGGCATGGGCGATGCGAGCCGCGCCTTCGATGTCGCTGACGCCCCATAGCGGATTGCAGGGCGTCTCGAGCCACACCAGACCTGTTTTTCCCGGCGTCGCCGCTCGCTCCAGCGCTTCCAAATCCTCGGCATCGGCGAAATCGACGCGGAGTCCGTGCGCCGGCGCCTCGCTCGCCAGCCAGGCTCGCAAGCCGTAGTACATCGCGCGCGGCGCGACGACGCGCGCCCCCGGGCCGAGGCTGAGGAACAGCGCGATCGCCGCCGACATGCCCGAGCCGAATGCGAGCGTTTCGCCGGCGCCCTCGAGCGCTCCGATGACCGCCTCGGCGTCACGCACGGTGTCGTTGTCCGGGCGGCCATAGCTGTTGCCGCTGCGATAGAGATTGTCGGGGTCGCGAATGAAGGTGGAGGAGAGATGGACCGGCGGAACGAGCGCGCGCGTCTCCTCGTCGATCCGGCCCAAAGCCTGAGCCGCGAGCGTGCGCGGTTTCAAGCCCTCGCTCACAAGGCAAGGCCGCGCAAGAGTTTCGGCGCGCCCCGTCCCGCGCCGCCGGCCTCCGCGATCAGCAGGTCTTTCAACACCGGCGCGCGGTCGACGACCCTGAGGCCGAGGTCGCGCGCGAAGCGCAGCGGGCCGAAGGCGTTGGAGAACAGCCGGTTCATCACGTCCATCCCCATGCCGCTCGCCGCGACGTCGAAGCGTCGCGAGCGCTCGTAAGCCGCGAGCGGCCCTTGCGCGCCGAGATCGAGGCCGAGCCGCATCTCCCCGATGATCGCCTCGGCCAGAGCCGCCACGTCGCGCAGGCCCAGGTTGAGGCCCTGGCCTGCGATCGGATGGACGACATGCGCGGCGTCGCCGACGAGCGCGAGCCTCTCTCCAACGAAACGGCGCGCGATCTGGAAGCGGAACGGAAAGGCCTCGACCCGCGAGGCGAGGCGAAGCTCGCCGAGCTTCGGCGTGAAGCGCAGCTCGAGCTGACGCAGGAAATCTTCGGGCGGGAGCGCGACGAGCGTGCGGGCGTCGGCGCGGCGCTCGTTCCAGACGATGCTCGACTGGCGACCGGGCAGGGGCAGGATGGCGAAAGGGCCGGCCGGCAGGAAATGCTGCTGCGCCACGCCCTGGTGGTCGCGCTCATGCGCGATCGTGGCGACGACGCCGGACTGGTCATAATCCCAGCCGTAGACCGGAATCGCGGCGAGTCCGCGCAGTTTCGACCGTGCGCCGTCGGCCGCGACGGCGAGGCGGGCGCGGAGGCTGCGGCCGTCGGCGAGCGCAAGCTCGGCGACGCGCTTGCCGGAACTGAAGCGCGCGACAGCGCCCGCCACGCGCTCGACGCCGAGTCCGGCGCAAAGCGACGAGAGCGCCGCGACGACGTCGTCGTTAAAAGCCATGTGAGCGAGCGGCCCGCCGCCCTTGGCGTCGAAATGAAGGTGCGGAAGCCTGACGGCGTCGCGCACCTCCCCATCCATAATCTCCATCGACATGATCGCCTGAGCCTTCGGGCCGATCGCCTCCCAGGCGCCGATGCTTTCGAGGAGCCGGCGCGGACCCTCGGCGATCGCCACCGTGCGCAAGAGCGAGCGGCCGGCCTCGGCGGAAGGCGGCGCCGGATCGACGACCGCGACGGCGGCGCCTGTCCCGAGGGCGCGCTTGACCGCGGCGGCCAGCGCAAGGCCGGACGCCGCTCCGCCGGCGATGACGACGTCGAAGACGGAGGCGGATTCAGTCATCATGCGCGCTCCAAGGAGATCCTACGCATTGTCGGATGTTTGGCGGCGGAGCGCAATTGCTCGCCGATTGCTGGGGCATGGCGGACGGGCGGACTTCGCGGGTCGCTGCGTTCTCTGCTAAGACCCCTCAGGCCTGTTTTAGCGCCAGTTTAGCGGCGGGCCCCAATCTTTTCAGGACCTTGCGACCCCGTTTAGCGTCGCCGCGATTTTCGCTCCTTGCCTTGGCATAATGAACAGATCGATCTATACAGTGTAATAAGCCGCGTCTCGCAGCGCGGAATGATAGGTGGCCGCCCTCTGGCTCATCATCGCCGCGAACCGGTCGCCTCCGGCTAAAGCCGACGCGCCGAGGGCGACGTCGCCAAGCAAAATCTGCAGAAATGTCCCGTGCGCCGGGGAGAGGTCCTCGCCTAATGTTCGTCGGTCCTCCTCCACTCGATCGAGGTCAAGAGGACAGACGCCTCCGCTTCAAGCTGCTCATTCACCACGATCAGAAGTTGTAGAAGACCCGGTTCATCTCTCCGCCCCCCCTTACGCCTGGCGACATCATTGTCATCGGCGCCGACATTCCGTGCTGGCGGTCGTGATCGAGCGGGCTGTAGATCCGGTAATTTCCGGGCGGCAGAGCAAGGCTGAGCCGGGTCGATTGTCCCGGCGCCAGCGTTTGCGTCTGTTTGATCGGCGTTCCGCCCGGCGACGAGGCGGAGGCGATCGCCAGCGCATGCGGTCGATCTTCTCGGTTCACCACCGTGAGCTCGACCGTCCTCGACCGGAAACCGATGTCACGGAAGGCGAAGCCTCCGTCATGCAGGACGATGGTCGCGGGGAGGGGCCTCGCGACCGCGGCGGGTGCAGCGAGCGCAACAGCGGAAGCGACGACCAGGGCGACCAAGCGCATATCGGGCTCCTCATTTGCTGGCCTGCTGCACGGGGCAGGTTCCGGTGTCCTTGGTCTTGTCCGCGGCTTTCACCGGATGAAGCTTCGCGTCCTTGATCTCATCGGTCGCCTGGGTCGGAAAGTTGCTCTGGCCGGCGGGATAGCAATCCTTGTCGAGCAGATAGGCGAGCACCTCCGAATATTGATCGGGGGTCAGCGACCCGGGATTGTTGCGCGGCATCTGCGTGACGACGATCGTGCGCATGTCGGCCACCGACCATCCGAGCAGTTTCGCCTTTTTCAGGAACGCCGTGCCGGCGATTGCCGGCGCGCTGACTTCCCTGGGTGTCCTGCGCCGCAGATAACTGTTTAGCCAATGATGCCGCTTCACTCGTTTTCGAACCAAGCTGTTCTTCGAGCGGTGAAACACCTTGCAAAAGCGAAGAAAGAACTAAGGCTAGAGCCACGGATAATCCAACGATAATAGCTTTCGTCAAAAATTTTGTCTCAGCCTTAATGATCCAGGCACCCATTCGGCCAGACGAATACCAGTTCTGCCACGCGCGGGAAGCCCACGCGATAAGCCCCCCTGCGATCCAGCATATCGTGGTCGCTCCAATCGTTCGGCTCCAGTTCACCGTGTCGCCTTTAACATATAGCTCAAAGACGACAGCGGGCGGCGCAAGGAGCAACCCAAGGGCAACATAATCGAGTATTTTTGTTCCGTGATGTTCGGACGAATTTGACATAAGCCGACGCCGCGCGTCCCTGGGCAGGCCTACGCAACCCTATCAGCGTGCGACGAGAGACACTACCCGGCCGCGCTCGCGAACGGCTCACGTCCTAAAAAACGCCGGCAGCGCGGCTGATCGAGAACCTGAAAGACCGCATCAAGATCCCGGTCCGCATATCGTCTGAACGCGATCTCGTGCGCCAGCATCGGCCGCCTCTCACGGGAAATTCCCACGGAAGTTATGATTGAAGATGCCAGCGTTGGCGCGGCCCAGGGCGTCGAGCCGGCGCTCGAACTCGGCCGCTTCATCATCCACAGAGTTGGCGACGGCGCTGGCCGGCGACGAGGGTGCTGACGGGGCCGGGCCCGGCGCAGCCGGTGATCTCCGGCGGCGTCACCCGGGCGGCCCAGAGGGGCAAGGCGTCGGAAGGCGGGGCGCCGCGCTCCCGGATCAGGCCCTTCCACTCGTCGTCGGTCAGCGACGACAGGCCCAGATGTTCGGCCAGCGACTTGGCATAAACCCGGCAGTCCAAAAGGTGCCCTTCCCGCGTGCCTGATAATTTCCACGATCGGCGCGGCCGGCCGCGGTAAATTTCGGACACCAACCTCTCGGCGGTGATCTGTCGGAAGTAGGCCTCGTCGAGCCACATTGGGAAATGGCAAAGCCCCGGCGGGTCCTCGGGCTGGCCGGAGCGCACGCCTTTAGACTTACGACCGCCAGAATTGCTGACGAAAGCGCATGGCGACGCGATGCCGGCGATGTCGGCTCTGCGGAGGAAGGGAACCCAACCCGATTTCAGCGGTTATCGGGACTGCCCGGCTCATTGGCCGGATGAGTACGTTGGGAGACTTCGATGTCCAAAGCCTTGTTATTCACCCTTCTTTTGGCGGGGGCGCCGATAGCGGCCTACGCGCAGGATAACCCGGTCAGGGCGGGCGCCGATGCGGGCGCAGCTGCGGGCGGGGCGGTCGGAGGCGCGGTTGGCGCCGTGGTCGGGGCGCCGTTAGGCGTAGCCGCCGGGATCGTCGGCGGCCTGACCGGCGCCATGGCGCCGCGCTTCCACCACTATGTCGTCGAGGAGCGCGTCCCCTCCTACGCTTGGGAGGGCCACCCCCGCGTCGTGGTCGGCGACGTCCTCCCGGCCGAGGGCGTGACCCTCTATCCGGTTCCGCGAGAATACGGCGTGACCCGGTATGAATACACGGTCGTCGACAACGAGCCAGTGCTGGTCGATCCGTCGACGCGCAGAGTAGTCGAGGTCGTGCCGTAAAGAACGGAGGCCTCGGGAAGCCCCGCGGCGTCTGCGGTCAGCAACGCTGCGGGGCTTCGGCAAATTGACCGGCGCCGGAGAGGACCGCACGCCCGATGCCGCCCCAGACCGGCGCGAAGTCATCACCAGATTGCGCGCGCCGCGGTTGGCGCGAAGCCGTAGAGGATGCCGACGTTCGAGCAGCACGTAGAAGAACACCCCGACAGCGAGCACCAGCGTCCAGATCAGAATGAAATTAAGGCCGGGGCTCTCATTGTTCGCTCCCCGACTTGGTCAGTGGGATGGCCTCGATGGCGGCGAGCTTCGCGGGCTGATCTTTCAGCGTGTTGAGGCCATTCGCGCGTTCGCTCGCCCAGGAACAATTGCAAACCTCGCTCGCGATGAGGGCCCTTCGTGAGCCTGCAGTTCGACCCCGCGAGCCACTGCGGCGTCCGAGGAGCGGTCGATTGAGCCGGACCGCAGTGATTCAGGAAGCTCATTCGTTATCGTCAGGCGCTCCGCCCCAACTGGACAGCAGCCCGATTGTGCGCGAACTTCTTGGCGCGTATCGGCGTTGCGCGAAGTCAGGCGCGTACGGCGCACCAGGTTGGCGATCTCGATGGGCGTTTTTCTCGTCTCGGTCCTGGTCTTCGTGGTGACGCTCGGAGCGGCGCTTCTCGGCCTCTATGCTCATAAGCGCCTGCCTGCCGAGCAGAAGAGCGAGAGCGCCCGCGCCATTGTGGGTCAGGTGTCCGGGCTCGTCAGCATCCTTCTGGCGATTGTCCTTGGCACGCTCATCGGCACGAGCTTCGCGTTCTTCGGGGGACAGAAGACAGCTCTTGAGGCGCTGTCCGCGCAGATTCTCGAACTCGACCAGGCGCTGGCGCAGTACGGGCCGGAGACGAAGCCGGCGCGGGACCGGCTCAAGCAAAACGTAGAGCAGGCGTACCAAGCTTTCTGGGGAGGCGGCCAGCCAGATCCGGCCCTGCTGACGGTGGCGGAGCCGATGGCCTCCTACCAGGCGACAAGGGCCTTCCTGGCCGGCCTCAACCCGACCACAGAGGCGCAGAAGCAGGCGCTCGCCTCGGCGAACACGCTCACCGGCCAGATCGAGCACGGGCGAATTCTGATGAGCCTGCAGGTCGCAAGCCGGCCGGTGAACGCAGGCCTCGTGACCATCCTCGTGATCTGGGCCGTCCTTCTATTCTTCGGCATGGGCCTGTTCGCCGAGTTCGAACCATCTGGTCATTTCCGGCCTGACATTCGGCGCGCTCTGCATCGCCTTCGCGATCTTCCTGATGCTCGAGCTCGGCCAGCCCTACACGGGCCTGTTCCGGGTCTCGCCGGCCGCGCTCGAGCAGGCGATCACCAACATGGACAAGTAGGCCGCGAGGCGGCCGGCGGCCGCCATGATTCCGGGTCAATCTGGCGCTGACTGCCGGGGTGCGGGTTCAGTCTTGAAACAGAACGGCGTTCCGGGCGTGAGAGCGCCCCGCGAACTGGGCTCACTTTGGAGGGGCAAGGATGTCACAAATCGTCGCAACCCGCCGGGCGACTTTGCTCGGTCTCATGACCACCGGCGCCGCAGCGGGCTTGAGCGCCTGCAACGCGCCGCAGACCGTCGCCGTGCAGACGCAGCCGGCGGCGCCGGGGATCCACATCGGGACCATTCAGGTCGACACCGCGCCGCTCGTCGCCGAGGTCGGCAATCCGACTGCGGCCTGGGCGCAGCAGGCGCTGCCCGGACAGTTCGCCCAGGCCTTCGCAGCCCATATGGCCCCCGGCGACCCGGGCGCGGCGACGCTCGACGTGCGCGTCAACTCGCTCTATCTTGGCGGCGGCGGGCCCGCCGACCCCGACATCATGAAAGGAGTGGTGCTGCTGAACGGGCGCCGGACGAACGTCCGGGCGACCTCGACATATTTTCCGAGCCCGACCGATCAGGCGTTGCCCGAGCAGGCTCTGCAAGGCCGCGTAGCCGCGCTCTCGCAAGCCTTCGCGTACTGGGCCGCGCACAAGGTCCGTCTCTAGCCCCCTCTCCTCCCCGGGCTTGTCCCGGGGATTGCGGGAGAGGGCTGGGGTGAGGGCCGCGGCGCCCAGGCAAGCTCAGGGCCGAGCGGCACGATGCGGGTCGGGTTGAGGCTCTTGATCGAATAATAGCCGCGCTTGATGTGGTCGAGATTGAAGGTGTCGCGGAAGGCGGGCAGCGCGATGAGCCGCGCAAGATAGGCGGAAAGGTTCGGATAGTCGGCGATGCGCCGGAGGTTGCACTTGAACTGGCCGAAATAGGCGGCGTCGAAGCGGGCGAGGGTGACGAAGACGCGGATGTCGGCTTCGGTCAGCCGCTCGCCGAACAGATAGGGCGCGCCGCGGCCAAGCTGGTTTTCGAGCGCGTCCAGCATGGCGAACACACCGGTGAAGGCCTCTTCGTAGGCTTCCTGGGTGGCGGCGAAGCCCGCGCGATAGACGCCGTTGTTGAGCGAAGAGTAGACCTCGTCGTTGAGCGCGTCGATCTCGGCCCGCAAGTCCGCAGGGTACAGGTCGAGCGAAGAATCAGCGAGCGCGCCGAAGCCCGAGTTGAACATCCGCAGAAGCTCGGGCGACTCGTTGTTGACGATCGTGCGGCGCTCCTTGTCCCACAGCGCGGGCACCGTCGCGCGGCCGGTGTAGCGCGGGTCGGCCCGCGTATAGATTTCGTGCAGATAGGTCGCGCCGTTGACGGCATCGCGGGTGGATCCGGGATAGTCGCCGAACCGCCAGCCCTGGTCGGTCATCGCCGGCTCGACGATCGAGACCGCGACGGCGTCCTCGAGCCGCTTCAGCTTGCGGGCGATGAGCACGCGGGTCGCCCATGGGCAGGTCAGCGCGACGTAAAGATGGTAGCGCCCGCTCTCGGCGCGAAAGCCGCTCGTCCCCGTCGGACCGGCGGCGCCGTCGGGCGTAACCCAGTTGCGGAACCTCGAAGCCTGGCGGACGAAGCCGCCCTTCGCGTCGGTCGCCTGCACCGGCTGCCAGGCGTCGGTCCACTTGCCCTCGACCAGCATGAAGCAAAACTCCCGCTGTCTTCCGCTCCTTGCGAAGACCCGGCTATTCCGCCGCGGCCGCCGGCGCCTGGATTGGCCCGCGAATGCTGTCGCCGAGCTTCTTGCGGGCGAGGGCGGCCTCGCCGCCGGTCGTCGCGTGATAGAGATCGAGCGCCTCGAACTCATCCTCGCGCGGGGGGGCGATCGCGACGTCGCTGTAGGTCCAGCGGTCGGGCGCGTTCAGGGCTTCATTAAGGATGCGCCGCGTGTTCAAGAAGAACCGCGAGTATTTCCATGCCTTGACCGCGATCCCACCCCAATAGCGCGGATAGAAGACGAAGGGCGATTCGAGGGGCAAGCCATGGCGCCGGTCGCGGCGGTATTTGAGCCGGAACGCGCCGCCTTCGAGCGGATGCACGCCTTCCTGCTCGATCATCAGCTTGAACCACATAATGGTGCTCGCGATCGGCTTCGGCCGGCCGTTCGGGATCTGGGCGGCGCGCTTCAGGATCGTGCGGATGTGCTCAGGCGTGTAATAAGCGTTCCAGGCTGCGCGGTAGGCCTCCTCCCACTCGGCGTCCGACATTTTCGAGTGATGCGAGACGCGATGATCGAGGTCGTATTTGTTGATGTCGGGGTCCATCCAGACCCCTTTCTTGAGCAGGTTCTTGTGGTCCTCCGAGCCCGGCAGCGGCGTCAGGAAAAAGAATTCGAGAATGTCGAGCGGCAGCTCCCGCTTGATGATCTCGACGTCGCGCAGGATTGATTCCTTCGTGTCGGCCGGGAAGCCGAGGATGTAGCCGGCGAAGGTGAGGGCGCCGTGCGCGCGCCACTTCTGCAGCATGGCGCGGTATTCGGTGATCTTGTTCTGCCGCTTCTTGGCGGCGATCAAATTGTCCGGATTGATGTTCTCGAGCCCGATGAAAATGCGCCGCGCTCCGGCCTTGGTCGCCTTCTCGATGAAGTTCGGGATCTTGTGGCAGAGCGTGTCGACCTGAATGGTGAAGCCGCAGCGGATGCCCTCGTCCTGCAGCTTGATCACCCGGTCGAGCAGGATCTCCCAGTCGCTGTTGCGGGCGAAATTGTCGTCGGTGATGAAGAACCGATCGATGCCCTGCGCCCTGTTCTCGCGAATGATCTGTTCCAGGTCGTCGGGCGTACGGAAGCGGCTCTTGCGGCCCTGCACGTTGATGATGGTGCAGAACGAGCACTGATAGGGACAGCCGCGGCCGAGGTCGATCGAGGAATAATGGCCCGTCGTGCGCGCGAGATGTTTGCGCGGCAGGATCGGCGCGGGCGCGCCCTCGAGCGACGGGAGCTGGTCCATGTGGTTGTAGAGAGGCTTCATTTCGCCGCGCCAGGCGTCGCGCAGCACTTCGTCGAGCCGGTGCTCCTCCGCCTCGCCCGCGAACAACGAGACGCCCATCGCCTGCGCCTCCCGCATCTCGGCGGGCGTTTCGGGCAGCATGGCGATGCAGCCCGAGACATGGAATCCGCCGATGCAGACCTGAAGGCCCGCGGCGCGGAATTCGCGGGCGATATCCATCGCGCGCGGGAACTGATTCGACTGCACGCCGACGATGGCGACGAGCGAACGCCCGCCCCGGCGCTTCAGGTCGCGGATGATCCGGCTCGGAACGACGCGCCGGTTGGTCTCGTCATAGGTCTCGAGAGCGACATCGACGCCCGGGCCGAGAACGTCGCGGCGGCGCGCGTCCTGGGCGAGGCTGTTCATGCAGGCGAGCGTGTTGGACGGCAGGGCCGAGCGGAACCATTGAATTGGATAGCCGTCATCGTCGTAATGGGTGGGCTTGACGAGAACGAAGGTAAAGACTGAATCTTGGGCGGACGACTCTTGCGTCGTTGCCGAATTGATGCTCATGCGCCGCTGCCCCCGGGGAATGGGTGTCAGCTGCTAACACGGAGGGGTGACGGGCGCAAATCGGCGCCGGACACCTCTCTCGCAAGGGAGAGCGGGATGCGTCCCATTATAACGGCGGGACGAGCCCGTTCTTGCCGATCAGCACAAATGCTGCGTCGATCGAGCCGTCGTCCGCTTTCGGCCCTCGAGCAAGAATTGCAGCGCCCGGCTTGAGCGCCTCTCTCGAGCCCGGCTCGAAGGCGACGATCGGCGTTTTGGGGTCGACGACGATCGTCTGCTGGCCGCCCTTGTAAGTCACGGTGAGCTTGGGTCCGCTGACGCTGTCGACCCGCGCATTGACATTGCCGTTGGTCATGGTGCTGCCGGGCTTAAGATCGTAGGGGCGGAAGCCCTCCCCCGTTCCGCGCATCGATTTGGGGAAGATGTGCACTTCCATGGCCTTTTGTTCGCCGTTCTTCGCCGGCATCGCCGCGACGCCGATGAAGTCGCCGGGCCTCACGTCGGCGAGCGTCGCGGGAACCACGAGGACGAGGCGCGTCTTGGGGCTGAGCCGCACCGTCCGCTCCTCGCCGGCGCGGGTGCGCACCGTCAGATTCGCCCCGTCAACCGAGACGCTTTCGATCGTCGCCCGCGCGACCGCCGGCGGCGCGTTCTGGGCGAAGGCCGCGCCGGCGGAAAGGGCCAGCGTCACGATCAGCGCAAGGCGAAGCGGCGGCATGGGCTGCCTCCAGACGTTGGAATTCAGAGAGCTTATTGAAGACGCCGGGCCGCAGCAAATCACGAAGCTCCGAACTCTTGGCGGTCGCAAAGCTCGACGCCCGGGCAAAGGGCAGGAGTTCGGACCCGAAGCGGGCGTTCCCGTTCGGCGACGGCGGCCGGGGCCGTGAACTCTTGCTCGGGACGGGCGGCATCCGCACCCGGAGGCGATGCGCTGAAGTTCTTGGCTTCAACGCAGCTTCGGCTTTGTGCTGGCCTGCCGATCAGGTCGATATGCCGACGCCGCGCCGAATCTTAGCGGGTTTCCCTGGCTTGTCGGGTGTCGGCGGCGGCCCGTTCCGGCCGCCGCCGATGATCTCCGCGCTCAGCACACCCGATACCAATGCACCCCGCCGTAGGGGCCGACCCAGCTGCGCCAACACGGGCCTGGGGCGGAAGCGACGGCGGCGCCGACAACCGCGCCGGCGGCTAGCCCGCCGAGGACCGCGCCGGGTCCCCAATAGCCCCAACCGGGACGCCAGCCCCAACCGGGCCCGCACCTCCCCCATCGACACCACCAGACTTTTTCGACCTGTGGAGAAGGCGCCTTCGCGCCGGTTGGCGAGGAAAGAGTGAAAGCTGCCGCAGGACTGATTTGCGCCGCCACCATGGAAAGGGCGGCAAGCGCGCCTAAACATCGACCGGTCTTCTGTCTCACAACGATTTGCTCCTTGAACAATCTTACTTGGGATGACAGCAGACTCCAGGTTGCCGCCGGACATGTCCTTTGCGCCTGCTGACCTCCCGTATCGGAAGGCTAATAACTCTAGGTGAACGGAACCTTAACAACTATTGCCTGACCTCAGTTGGATCACTATTGACGCTGGAAGTTGACAGGCTTCCGCGGACCTTCAAAGTTAATCATTGCGGCACAGCGGGAAAGTTGTTGCGAGCCTCGCCATCGCCGCCAGCGCGGACGAAACATTGCGGATGGCCGTAGGGCCTGCCCCGGTGGACTGCAAGCGCGCCGGCGCTGGATGGTTCGCTCACGCTCGCAGTGACGAGCGTCCGGCGAGCCGCGCCGCGAGCGCGGCATAAAGCGCGATCGCGGCGCTGGCGACGACGTCCCAGCCGGCCAGCGACACGCCGAGGATGCGCAACGCCGGTTCGTCGCAGCGAACGACAGGCTCCGCGTTGATCGCCTTCGCCAAGTCGTTGACGTCGAGGGGAGCGGTCAGCGCGCCCGTGCAGGCGGTCGGGCCGGCCCACCAGTGCTGCTCGACGCCGACATGGTAGAAGGCGAACCCGGCGTTGGCGAGAAAGATGAGCGCAAGCACGACGAACAACGCCCGCGCGGGCCCGTGCGCGGAGCGGCTCGCGAGCCACGCGGTCAGCGCGGCGATCGGCACTCCGGCGTAGTAGGCGTAGCGCTCCATGAAACAGAGGTCGCACGGCTTGAATCCGAAGCTCCTCGAAGGTCCAGGCCGCAGCGAGAATGGCCGCCGCCGCGAGCAGGATCAGGAGCGCGCGGTTCATCTGCGACGGCGGCAGGACGAGATCGATCGGGCTCATCAGAACAGCTTGACCGCGATGACGAGGCCGGCGACGACGAGAGCCACGAAGCCGGCGAGCGCCGCGGCGAAATTCCGCTCCATCGCCCGGCGCACCGGCTCTCCGCACCATCTGAGCGCCCCCGCCACCAGGAAGAACCGCGCGCCGCGGGTGACGATCGAGAGGGCGACGAACAGCGGGAAACTGTAGCCGAGCAGGCCGCTCGTGATGGTGATGAGCTTGTAGGGGATCGGGGTTGCTCCCTTGACGAGAATGACGAGCCAGCCCCATTCCGCGTAGGTGTGTCTCAGCGCCTCCATCTTCGCGCCGTAGCCGTAGAGATTGACGAGCCAAAGGCCGATCGTGCCGTAAAGCATCGCGCCGATCGCGTAGCCGAACATTCCTCCGACGACCGAGGCTGCGGTCGCCACCAAGGCGAACCGCCAGGCGCGGCGAGGCTCGGCGAGCGCCATCGGCGCGAGCAGCACGTCGGGCGGGATCGGAAAGAACGAGCTCTCGGCGAAGGCGACCGCCGCCAGCGACGCTTCCGCATGCCGGCTTCGAGCGAGCGCCTGGACGCGAGCGTAGAGCGAATTGAGCATGGGATATCCCTCGGCGGCGGCGACTTTTACGCGTTCGCCCGCGCCTCGTCCATCGGCCTCAACGATCGGAGCGGCGACGCTGGAGGCGATGGAGGCGATGGAGGCGACCGCCGAGCGCCGAGCGTTGACCCTGCGCCGCGGGGCGGTCTATAGGACGGCCGGCCGCCTCGGCGCGGGCCCCTATGGCGGAATTGGTAGACGCGTCCGACTCAAAATCGGATTCCGCAAGGAGTGCTGGTTCGACTCCGGCTAGGGGCACCACTGGATTAAGCAGTTTCAATAACTTAGAAGCGCCATGGGTAAACGGGGCAGATTTCCGGGCGAGGCTTGTGACGAAGAAGGAAACGTTAGGGAAGGTTTGAATAACGCTAGGCATGTCGCCTGGCTCGACTGATTTGCTTGAACGCATGACGCAGGCCGAGTTGTTCGACCTGGTTCGCCGATTGATTGGCGAGACGGCGCGTTTGCAGGCGGAGCTCGAGAGACGCGACGGGGTCGAAGCGGGGCAGCGGGCCGAGATCCAGACGCTGAAGGATGAGATCGCGCGGCTGAAGGGTTTGCCGCCGCGTCCGCCGTACAAACCGTCCGGGATGGAGAAGGCGACGGATCGGCCGGAGCGCGGAGCGAAGGGCGACGAGGAAGAGGCAACGAAGCGGCGGCGCGGCCCGGCGTCTCCAAGCTCTCAGTCGCCCGGACGGAGACGCTGGCGGTCGAGGCGCCGACGGGCTCGCGCTTCAAGGGCTATGAGGAGATCACCGTTCAGGACCTGGCGGTCAAGGCCGAGGCGACGCTCTATCGGCGCGAGCGCTGGCAGACGCCGGACGGCAAGACCCTGATCGCGCCGCTCCCGGCGGGGATTGTCGGCGGTTGCGGCCCGCATCTTATTCGTCTGGTGCTGGCGCTGCATTTTCAGGGCCAGATGACCTGCGACAGGATCGCGGCGCTGCTCGCCGGCTTGGGCCTCATGATCTCGAAGCGCCAAGTGGTGCGGCTGGTGACCGCCAAGCTCGAGACATTCCGCGCCGAGGACGAGGCCATGCTGCGGACGGGGCTCGCCGACTCCCCCTTCGTCACCGTCGACGACACCGGCGCCCGCCACGCCGGCAAGTCCTGCTTCACCACGCACATCGGCTCCGACCGGTTCACCGCGTTTCGCACCGGGCCGGGCAAATCGCGCCTGGCTTTCCTCAGCCGTCTGCTGGGCGGGGCGGCGCGCTATGTGATCAACGGGGCGGCGATCGCCTATATGCGCGGCGCCGATCTGCCCCAGGACGTCATCGACAAGCTCGCCGGCCATGCCTCGCTGGTCTTTCGCACGCGCGAGGATTGGATGGACCACTTGCGCGCCCTCGGCCTCGCCGACTTGCGGGTCACGCCCGATCCGGTGCGGGCGGCCAGCGAAGCGGCGCTGTGGGGAGCGATCGAGGCCGAAGGCCTGCTCGGCCAGGCCGTCCATCGTCTCCGACGACGCCGGCCAGTTCCGCGTCGGCGTCCACGCGCTCTGCTGGGTTCATGCCGACCGCCTCGTCCATAAACTCGTCCCCGCCAACGACAAGCAAAGCAACGCCGTCGAGATCGCGAGACGGATGATCTGGTGGTTCTATGGGCGGTTGAAGGAGTACAAGCTCACACCCAGCGCGGAACAGGCGAGCCTCCTGCGCGCGCAATTCGATCGCATCTTCAGGCGTCGAACCGGCTATGCGACGCTCGACCGTCTGTTGAAGCGCCTGCTCGGGCGCAAGGACAAACTTCTGCGCGTGCTGGAAAGACCGGAAATCCCGCTGAACACCAACGCATCGGAAAACGACATCCGCGCCTTCGTCACCAAGCGCAAAATCTCCGGGGGAACCGTCAGCGACACAAGGGCCGCCAAGCCCGCGACGTCATGCTCGGCCTCGCCAAGACCTGCATGAAACTCAAAATCCCTTTCTTCAACTATCTCGGCGCATTTTATCCCTGGCCCCGAAATCCCCGACCTCGCGATCCTCAGCGAGCCCCGCACCAAGCTAAACGCTTGGCCCGGGAATTTGCCCCGATTACTGCCATGGCTGGTCAGCCCCACGCTCAGCCCCACAGACCAAGTTCAACAGGGGGGCTCAAGCCCCCCACCCGGCCCCGCGACCAATCGTCACGCCAATGATCCGCATCGCAATCACGCCCGCCGGCTTCGAGGCGATAGCCGCCACGCTCCCGCTCGGTAGTGTGGGATACGAGCCCAGCTAAAATGCGAAGGGCGAACGGCTGATTTGGTTGGAGTCGACCACTGTCGACCGTCTTGTGGCAATGCGCGGTCCCGGCGAGTGCTTTATTGATATCGTCCTGCGGCTTGTCGAAACTGGAGAGGAATTCTTTTTGTGATGATCGAAGACATTGCTGATGCCGTTGCCGACGCCACACTCGATAAGGTGAAGCATTATACGATTGGCTTCGCCAGGGCGGGAGAAGAGCCGGCGGCTAAGGGAAGCGGCGTTCTAATCAGGTCCGGCCAACTGACCGGCATCTTGACCTGCGCTCACGTCGATAAGCTTCTCCGCAAATCGAAGCAGCCGATCGGCCTCGTCAGGCTCAATCGCAGACTGACAGAGCAGTTCGGAACGCTCAATATGGATGAAGTTGACACCTATGCGGCTGGCGAAGAGCCCTGGCCCGAGGGAGACGAAGACATCGCCTTCATTCACCTTCCGCCTAGGATCAGGTGTCAGGGCACTCATGAATCCCCTCATTTTCACCGGGACTCGAAAAGGCCTGAATTTGGGAGTCTCCGCGTTGCCTGATGGAGAATCAGCCGACGGGGGGTCGATGCGGGCGCCGAGGGAGCGATTTGGATTTGTTCATGAATTTCTGAACCGCGTGTTCATCGACGACTTGCACGCCAAGCGCGTGCTGTCTTTGGCCAATGCAACGCTCGGGGTGATGACCGGGGCGGCGCTCGCGGTTTCCTTGATCGGGCAGGCGCTCGCGCGGGCGCGCGGATTGTTCGCCAAGTCCGCGATCAAACAGGTCGACCGCTTGCTGAGCAACGCGGGCGTGGTCCCCTGGGACTTGTTCGCCTCGTGGGTTCGCGAGGTGGTGGGCGAGCGGCGCGAGATCGTCGTGGCGATGGACTGGACCGACTTCGACGCCGACAACCAGTCCACGCTCGCGCTGCACCTCGTCACCCGCCACGGACGGGCCACCCCGCTCCTCTGGCTGACCGTCGACAAGGACGAATTGAAGAACCAGCGCAACGATTTCGAGGACCTGTGCCTGTCCCGGCTGAAGGCGCTCCTGCCCGAGGGCGTCGCCGTGACGATCCTGGCCGACCGCGGCTTCGGCGACGTCAAGCTGTTCGAATTCCTGGACAGCCTGGGATTCCGATACGTCATCCGCTTTCGCGGCGACATCCATGTCAGCGCCGCCGACGGCGAAACGCGGTTGGCCGCCGACTGGGTCGGCAAAGGCGGGCGGGCGCGCATGTTGCGCGACGCCGAAGTCACCGCCGCCCGCCAGAAGGTCGGCGCGGTCGTTTGCGTGAAAGCTGTGGGCATGAAGGAGGCTTGGCATCTGGCCGCCAGCGACGGCTCGCTTTCCGCACCCCAGATCATCAAGCTCTACTCCAAAAGGTGGACCATCGAGCCCAGCTTCCGCGACAGCAAGGACCTGCGTTTCGGAATGGGCATGAGCGCGCTGAGCATCGACGATCCGCAACGCCGCGACCGCCTCCTGCTCCTGAACGCCTTCGCCATCCTGCTGCTGACCATCCTCGGAGCCGCCGGCGAGAGCCTCGGCATGGATCGGCAACTGCGGACCAGCACCGCCAAACGCCGCGTCCATTCCCTCTTCCGGCAGGGCTGCCTGCTCTACGACCTCATCCCCAACATGCCAGACCAACGCCTGCGACCGCTCATCGAACGCTATCACGAACTCCTACGGCAAAATCGCACCTTCTCCGAGACCTTCGGCATCGCCTGAAAATGAGGGGATACATGAGGTTTGGGGCATGCTGCGGAACTCGCGTTCGCCATTGTGTCCGGCTATCGCGCCAACGGACATTTCTCGTTAGACTCGGATTGGTACGTGTTCCTTTTTGGCGCTCCGGTCGCGTGCGGTCTTGCTGCTGCCACCGTGCCGGCCTCTGCTTGGAAGCTGCGTAAATCTGAACGCGCACAAAAGAGAGCACGAGAGATCGAACGGCTAGTTTATACAGATCTTGGTTGTGACGAGATCGCCCGCGTAATCAATTCTTTGTCGGACGAGAGTGCTTTAGACCGTCGTTATCGTGGCCCTAACGGGGATTTCGTTCGCGTTTCAGAAATGTCAGGCGGCTTTGAGACCGACGGCGTGAATGAGCGCGTCGAGGTCATCGACGATGCGTTGATAGAGGCGGTCGAGCTGCGATCGGCGTTGGTTGGGGAGCTTGGCATCGGCTCTAACCGGCGAGAGAAGACCGGCGGTCAGCGGGGCGTAGACGCGCTCGAAAAGCTTGAGGAAGACGAGGCAGATCGAATAGCCGTTGGGGAGGAGCCGGTAGCGGCGCGAGTGCGGCAGCTTTTCGACGAGACCCTTGGCGCGCAATTTCGAGAGATCGTAGCGCAGGGAAGCAAGGCTGTAGCGATCGGCGCCGAGCCGAGGGCGGCGAGAACCCGCGGATAGAGTTCGGCCGTGGTAAAGCTATTGGCGGCGGCGATGTGACTGAAGCACACGAGCGCGTGCATGAGCGCGAGTTGCCGCGGGTTGTCGAGCTTGAGACCGGGGATGCGCTTTCCGGTTGCAGTGATCGTCGGCTGCGCCAGCTTTCCCAACTGCCCGCGGTCGATGAAGGTTTCGATGATGTCCTGCTGCACGCTGAGGTAATTGTCGTTGATGGCCGACAGCGTGTCGCGCAGCGCCGGCAGGTTATCGACAGCTTTCCTGACGCCGTAGTCGGTGACGTTGTTGGTCGCTGCTTCGGTGCGCAGGATGAGATGATCGCGCACGTATTGTTTGATGAAGCCGTTGCGGTAGTGGCTGCGGATGACCGGATTGGGCAAATGCAGGTTCTCGATTTCGGTCTGCAGCTTGCCGCGATAGAGCTTGCCGACCTTGCGGCCGAAGATGGTGGTGATCTTGTTCGGCTGGCCGATGGTGCGATTGGCGTCGAGGAGCCGCTCGCCCAGCTTGTCGAGGGCGGCGCGGCGATGGAAGATCAGATTGTCGCAGAACTCGGTCTGCGCGAAGAACAGTCGATGCCGGCAGCCGGCTTCTTCCCGCTCCGCCGCGGTGAAGAACGGCGTGAAGCAGGCAAGCCACTTCTGGCCGCAACTGGCGAGATCGTGCGGGGTCAGCTCATCGGCGAGTTCCTGCAGGCGTTCGGGGTCGGCGCAACCCATGAAAGCGTTCGCAGATTGCCGGAAGCCGATGCCCTCCTCGCGCATCCGGTTAGCGAGCCAATGATGCTGGTTGAGGTAGACCCGCGCCGAGAACGGCAGGTAGGGACACATGCGCACGAACATGCGACCCCATTGCGCATCATTGATATAGAAGTTGTATTGAACGACCCAGCGCTCGGCGAATTGCAGATGCCAGCGGTTGGCGGCCCTGTCGCCAATGGCGATCATGATGCGCGCCGGCTCGCGCGCCTTCAGCACGGCGACGACTTCGTCGGGCTTGGCGTCTTTGAAATAGGGCTCGACGAACTCATCGCGGCGACCTTTCGGCGCATCCAGAACCGGAATGTCACGCCGTTGCACCCATGACGCCAGCCACTGCTGAAAGCGGTCGGCGATGCCCCGCAGCGTATCTCGGCTCACCGGGTATAGCCGCCGGTAAGCGTCGAAGAACCCGACCACCCTCTCTGGCTGCTGAAACGGCTGGATCAACCCGTTGAGCAGGATCCGATCGAAGCAGCGATAGTGGAAGCGAATGCTGTCCTTGTGGTGCTCATAGAAGGAGTTCATGGGAGGCCCCTGTCGACGTGACATCGGCAGGGTATCCGACTGCTCCGCTCTTGCCCCCGTCTGGGCGCCGGCGGGATATCAAGGGCAAAGCCCTTGGCTAGTAAGACAAAGCGCTGCAACGGCTCGTCGCTATTTTAAGTGGGTGAATTAGCGAGCACGTCGCCGGCGATGAGGTAGACGATGGCTTTGAGGTTTCGTTTGGTTCGGTAGCCCTTGGCCTTGCGCTTGGCGGCCTGGACATTGCCGTTGATCGCCTCGAGGACGCCATTGGACAGGCCGGTGGCGATCGATCTGAGGATGCCGTCCGACTTGGCCATGATCGTCTTGGCCAGCCTCTTCATCGGCGCGAGGTCGCAGACCTCAACCCAGGCGTTCCAGCGGTCGAGGAAACGCCGGGCCGATTTGGCGCTCATCGTGAACAGCTGCTGCAGGTTCATGCGGATCTGCATCGCCTGGATCGTGTCCAGGTTCTGCGCTTCCAGCTGGGACAGCGCCTCCTTTTCCTCCTGCGTCAGACGATCGACATTTTTGAGAAAGATGTAGCGCCGGCCCTTGATCTGGAAGTTGTTCCTCGCCTCCTCGCGTCGCACCTGGTCGACCGCCTCGTTGGCGAGTTTGACGACGTGGAATTTGTCGAAGGTGATCTCGGCGTTCGGGAAGTTCTCTTTGATCCCCGCCTCGAAGGCCGCCCCCATGTCGATGCTGGCGTCGGTCACCGCCTCGCGCCGACCGCCATGCGCCTCGAGGAAACCCGCGAAGTCCTTCACGGTCGCCGCGTCCTTGCCGTCGGCGACGTAGACGACCTTGCGGCGCGCCATGTCGACGAACAGGCTGATGTAGTCGTGGCCGCGCCGCGCCGAGGTCTCGTCGGCGGCGATGCGACGCACCTCCGACAGATCCAGCTTCTCCACCGCCTGCCAGACGTAATGCTCGACGATGCGCCACAAGCGCGTGTCGTGCTCGCCGAGCAACCGCGCCGCATTGGCGATCGGCATCGCCTTGGCCAGAGTCAGCACGAAGGCCTCAAACAACAGGGTGAAGCCCGATCCCGCGCGAGCCCACGGCGTCGCCACCTTGCGCACGCCGCACTCCGGACACGTCGCCCTCGGCACACGCGCGTGCAACAGCGTGCGGTGCTGGAAGAAATCCAGATGCCGCCAAGTCTCCTCTTTCGTGTCATGAACCGCGCAGCCCTCGCGCCCGCATTGCGCACAGGCGAACCGGCTCCCCCGCGGAAAATCCACGTACAAATCGAGCCGACCGTCCACCGCGTTGAACTCACTGAGCTACAAATCCCTCAGCCTGGTCGAGCGGGCCATCCGCTCGATCAAGACCGTCGACCTTCACGTCCGCCCGGTCTACCACTGGCTGCCCGAGCGGGTGCGCGCCCATGTCTTCCTGTGCATGCTCGGCTACTACCTCGAATGGCAGATGCGCCAGCGCCTGGCGCCCATGCTCTATGACGATGACGACAAGGAAGCCGCCGAGGCGCTCCGCGCCAGCGTCGTCGCCAAGGCCCAACGCTCGCCCGCCGCCGTCCCCAAACAGACGACCGGCCGCACCCCGGACGGCCTGCCCGTCCACAGCTTCCAGACCCTGATCGCCGACCTCGCCACGCTCACCAAAAACACCGTCGAAATCGCCACCGCGCCGGGCTTCCCCTTCGCCATCACCGCGCGGCCGACGCCCATCCAGAAAAAGGCCCTCGACCTCCTCGACAGCGCCCGTACCCAGTAGACGCTTCCGCCCATGAGAATTTGCCTCGGCAAAGCAATGGGTCGCGCTTTGCGAAAGCAGGAAGCTCCGTTTAGAAAGGCCTGTTCCGGAAGCCGTGCGCCCATTATTTAAGGCTCTTACGCGTGAGAGAGGCCAGCGAAAAAATTGGCCGACGCAAATCCTCGTCGTTTGTGCCTGTTGACGATAGCGATATTCTTTCGGAAGAAGCCGTTTCGCAGGTGACGGCAGCTGACGTTATGGCCAATGCAATTGCAGCTACAATTGGTGCGAAGAAGCTTGTAATCAAATTTGAAGTTGATACTGACCCTGCGGGGTTGCGTGAGGCCTTTCTGAGAATGCAGCGAACCGATGCCGACCCCGTAGTCCGGGAAGACGCCACAAGATACCTCACTCGCCTCTTTTCCCACGGGCCCCGATTCAGTGATACTCATGCACTTGCCACTGGCAAGCTCCGCAAAGGGTCAATTCCGTCCCTCTTGTCGTGGCCTACGATTTAATAGCGGACAGAGCGGTTAACTACTAGGAAAAATTGGTAAAAACGCGGCGCTACGCCTTGGCGATCATGCGGGCAATGACCACGGCGCCATAGCGCGTCCCCACCCTAGTTCATCAATTCTGTGAAACCAATCCTATGCGAGGGGATTCATTTTTTCCTGACCTGGCTTGTACCCTTGCTGCTTTTGATTCGGAAGCGAGGTTTGAGGTCATGGCGGGGTTGCGGCGGGCGATCGAATTGGCAATTGGCGAGGAGAATTTGGCGGCTTTGCGAGCGATTGCCCGCTCGCGAACGGAGCCGGCGAGCCGGGTCGGGCGGGCGCGGATGTTGCTGGCTTACCGGGAGGAGCCTCGTCTTTCCAGGTGGACGAGTGGTCGGCGCGCACCATCAGACCGTTCGGCGCTGTGTCGAGCGGGCGTTGGCCTATGGTCCGATGGCGGCGCTCGACGATCGACCGCGGCCTGGCAGGGAAGCGACGATCACCGCGGAGGCCAAGGCATGGGTTGTGGACTTCGCCTGCCGCAAGGCCAAGGAACTCGGCTATCCCCATGAATTGTGGACGACGCGACTGCTCGCCCGCGATGCGCGTGAGCATGGGCCTACGGAAGGGCACGCCTGCTTTGCCAAGCTGGCTCAGGGCACGCTGTGCAACATCCTCAATGAGCAGGAGATCAAGCCGCACAAGGTCCGCTATTACCTGGAACGCCGCGACCCGGAGTTCAAGCAGAAGATGGCGGAGGTTCTGTGCGTCTATCGCGAAGTCAAGCTTATTAGGGAGACGGCGGCGGCGGCAGAACAAGAACCGAGCGATGCGGTGGCGATCGTCTCCTACGATGAGAAGCCTGGCATTCAGGCAATCGCCACGACGGCCCCGGACCTGCCGCCCGCGCCCGGCAGACATGCGACCTTGGCGCGCGATCACGAGTACAAGCGCCACGGCACGGTCAGCTTGCTGGCGGGCATCGATCTGCTCACCGGCCAGGTCCACGCCCTCGTCAAGGACCGCCACCGCAGCCGCGAATTCATCGAATTCCTCAAGCTCCTCGACGCCGCCTATCCGACCCATACGGCGATCAAGCTGATCCTCGACAATCATTCCGCGCAGATCTCGAAGGAGACCAAGGCTTGGCTCGCGGATCAGCCTGCCGGTCGCTTCGAATTCATCTTCACGCCCAAGCACGGTTCCTGGCTCAATCTCGTCGAAGGCTTCTTCTCCAAGCTCGCCCGTTCGGTGCTGCGCCACATCCGCGTCGCATCCAAACAGGAACTCAAGGACCGCATCATGGCCGCCATGGACCACTTCAATCGAGACCCCGTCGTCCACACTTGGTCCTATAAGCTCGACCAGGCTGCCTGATATGATTCGAATTTCGAAATCGATGAACTAGTCTTGTGGCCGGCGGCCTCGAGCT
>CAWFVS010000047.1:0-48980 GCA_963819255.1 uncultured Alphaproteobacteria bacterium | reverse complement strand
TCGCCGCGTTCGAGGCGGACCAGGCCTTAGGCTTCCATCGTGCGCAGCGTACGCGACAGGTTGGACTTGGCCTTGCCGGTGATTTGCGCCAGCTCGTCCAGCGAGCCCGGCGCCTTTCGGCGATGACGCGTAGCAGCTCGCGATTGCCGGCCGAGAGCACCTTGGCGAAGGACTCAGTCGAGGTGAACCAGACCTTGGGCTCGTCCGGAGAGACGCGACGCTCGCCACGCGCCACCGCCATGGTGCGCGCCTTCATTTCTTCATAGCTGGCGACACCCACCTTCAGCGTCGTCATGGAATCACTCTTCGCTCGCGCAACACCGCGTCCAGGGTCTCCCAGAAGTCGGCAAGCAGGGGTCGCCGCGTCTCGATACTCGTACGGCCGGATGCTCCGCAGCCGGTGGAACGCCATGCCAAACGCCTAGCCCGTGGCGCTGCTGGGCACTGTTAAGGCCGCGCGGAACATGCCCCCTCGCGACGCAGAAGTCGCCGCTTTACGCCGTCGCCGTTCGGCGCCAACCTGAGAATGGGCCTGTTGGCCCAGCGCGAAGATCTTTGCTGCTCCTGCGTCGGCCCTGAGTTGCGCACCTGCGCGCGATCGCAGGCGGGAAGGCGGGGCGCATCCCGCGGCGGCTTGATCCGTCACGACTCATAAACTCATCAAGAGGAGGAAGCAAAAATGACCGTCGATCGCATGGCCGTGCTGTCAGCGATGATGACCAGGGAGTGATTCCGGTTTTTTACCACCCTGAGCGCGAACTCTGCAAAAAGGTCATCCAGGCCTGCGCCAACGGCGGCGCCAAATGCATCGAGTTCACCAACCGCGGCGACTTTGCGGCGCAGTCTTTCTGGAAGTGCGCGCCACTTCGCCAAGGCCGACCCGAGCGTGATCATGGGCGTGGGCTCGGTCGTCGATGCGCCGACCGCCGGCCTTTCATCGCCAATGGCGCCAAGTTCGTGGTCGGGCCGCTGCTCAACGCCGGACGTGGCCAAGCTCTGCAACCGCCGCAAGATTCCTTACAGCCCCGGCTGCGGCTCGGCCACGCGAGATCGGCTACGCCGAGGAACTCGGCTGCGAGATCGTCAAGGTGTTCCCCGGGATTCCAGCGTCGGCGGGCCCGATTTCGTCAAGGCGATGCTGGGCCCATGCCCTGGACGCGCATCATGCCCACCGGCGGCGTCGATACTGTCGGAAGAGTCGCTGAAGAAGTGGTTCGGCGCCGGCATTGTCGCCTGCGCGGCATCGGCTGCAACCTGATCACCAAGAGCTGCTCGACGCGCCAAGGATTACGCCGGCATCGAGAAGAAGGTGCGCGAGACCATCGCGCTGATCAAGCAAGCATCCGGGGAAAGTAAGCCATGAGCTGACGATGTCCTGAAAATCCGTCCCGGCCGCCGATGCGAAGTGGGACTGCGTCTGCCTTCGGCGAGGTGATGCTGCGCTTCGATCCCGGCTTCGGCCGCGTGCGCAACGCGCGCCAGTTCCAGGTGTGGGAAGGCGGCGGCGAATACAATGTCGCGCGCGCCATGCGCAAATGCTGCGGCAAGCGCGCGAGCGTCGTCACCGCCCTGCCGCAGAACGACCTGGGCTGGCTGGTGGAGGACTTCATCTGGCAAGGCGGCGTCGACACCTCGCACGTCATCTGGCGCGATTTCGACGGGCTCGGCCGCAACACGCGCGTCGGCCTCAATTTCACCGAGAAGGGCTTCGGCGTGCGCGCCGCGCTGGGCTGCTCGGACCGCGGCCATTCGGCGCGCCTCGCAGATCAGGCCCGGCGAAGTCGAACTGGGAAAAGCTGTTCGGCGAGGAAGGCGTGCGGTGGTTCCACACCGGCGGCATCTTCGCGGCGCTGGCGTCCAACACCGCCGAAGCGGTGATCGAGGCGGTCGAGGCCGCGCGCAAGCACGGCACCGTCGTCTCCTACGACCTCAACTACCGCGCCATGCCTGTGGAAGAGCCAGGGCGGCAAGGAAGCGGCGCAGAAGGTCAACCGCACGATCGCGCCTTATGTCGACGTGATGATCGGCAACGAGGAGGACTTCACCGCCTGCCTGGGCTTCGAGGTCGAGGGCCTGGACGAGCACATCTCCACCATCGATCCGGCCAACTTCAAGAAGATGATCGCCGCAAGCGGTGAAGGCAGTTCCCCAACTTCAAGGTCGCGGCCACCACGCTGCGCAACGCCAAGACGGCCAGCGTTCAACGACTGGGGCGCCAGTCCTCTATGCCGGCGGCGAATTCTACGAAGCGCCGTTGCGCGAGAACCTCGAGATTTACGACCGCGTCGGCGGCGGCGACGGTTTCGCCTCCGGCCTGGCCTATGGCTTCCTGGAAGGCAAGGGTCCGCAGGCGGCCGTAGACTATGGCGCGGCCCATGGCGCGCTGGCGATGACCACGCCGGGCGACACCTCGATGGTCAACGTCAAGGAAGTGGAGGCGATCATGAAGGGCAAGGGCGCTCGGGTGATCCGTTAGTCGTCGCAGATCGGCTGTTTGCGATCTGGCGCAACCAGGCGCGCGTATTTGCAGGTCGTCGAGGGGCGGCGCGAGGGCGCCCGCGATGCGCCTCGACTACCCAAGGCGGGGGCGGCAATGCGAAAATTCATCATGGCAGGCATCGCCGCCGCCTTTTGCGTGTCGGGATGCGTCACCACTCAGGAAGCGCCGCTCGCGCCGAACGAGGTGCGTCTCGATACGCGTGCATCGGGTGGGCTCTTCGTCGGCCAGGCGACCGGGCAGACCATGCGGCGCGCGGCTGAGGTGACGCTTCAGAACGGTTACAGCCATTTCCGACTTCAGGACGTTCAACTTTCCAACGGTTCGCAATTTGCTGGCGAGGTTTCGTCAGGAACAGGCTCGGCATTCGCCTACGGGTACGGCGCATTCGGCGCCGGAAGCTACTCCGGGTTCTCGACGCCGATCTATCGGCCAACCGCCGATATCGGCGTCACGGTCGTGATGTTCCACGCCAACGACCCGGGGGCGAAGGGCGCGTTCGATGCCGAAAAAGTCCTCAAGAAATACGCGCAGTAAAGGCGTTACGCTCGCCTCGCAGCAGCGCGCGCCTCTCGCGCCGTCATCCGGCTCGTCCGAATGGCCGCTCGACGATGAGAGGCGCGTTCGGATCGCTCGCGAGCCTATGCGGCAGAACGCGCCCGAGCCAGGGCGCAGAACGTCCGCGAGTCTTCTCGCGCGATGCGCTCAAGGTCGGAGACGCCGCCGCCTTATCACGCGTGCAGGATGGCGTCCTTGAGCGCCGCCGTTGTCACAGGCGCAGGAGTCAGCGGACGGACGTCGCCGCATACGGGCCGGGAGCGGCGGCGAATCCGCCGGCCGTCGTCGTCCAGCTCGATGTCCGCCCGGCCAACTCGTCGTAGGCGAGAGTGGCGGCGAGCCGCTGCCCCGCTTCAGTCGGATGCAGCTCGTCCCAGAACAGATAGGTGTTCTGGACCGCTCAATTCTTCGAGACCAGCGTGCCGGAGGTGGAGCTGGTGAAATTGCCGCTCCACACCGGGTCGGTGACGTTGGAGAAGCCGAAGGCGGAAGGATCGCCGACGATGTCATCGAGCAAGCCATAGGTGTTCAGGTCGTACGAAGGCGAACAGCGCCGTGAAGGCCGGCGCGCTCGCGTCGCCGAGAGAAGCCGTCACGTCAGCCGAACCCGACCCCTGCCACATCGGACGTCCTCCCTATCGCTTAGGAAGAGAGCGTACTTCCTTGCCTCGGGTTCGGCAAGGCGCGCACCTCGCGACTGCGCCATCCGCACATGAGGCCGACGGTTGTCTGGCTCGTGGACCGAGCATAGTGTCGAATTCGTCGGCGGCGGTCGGCCGGAGGTAAGCCTGCCCCTAAGCCGCCATCCAGACTGCCACGCGCCTCTTTCGCCGCGTATTCGTGGAGGCCGATTTGCGTGTGACTGGTCCACCTGATCCGCCTCAGGAACTGGCGGCCGTCGAGCGGCGCATACGACGAAAGCAATTTCGTAATTTCGTCATTTTCGTCATTATCGTCCTCGGCATCTTCGCGGCGGCTCTCGCTGCGATAGAGTGGTGGTGGGCTCATAGCGGGGCGCCCGGCGAGCACGTAACCTTGCGGACGGCCTGCCGACGAGACCCTCCGCGACGGCGTCGGCCCAAATCTCTTTCGGGAAAACCGCTGTGGATTCCGACTCAAGAAACCTCTCGCCAAAGGTGGTTTTGTAAGAAGCGCGCGTAACGATCCTTAGGCGACCCGGCGCTCCCGATCCCTTGCTTCGCGGATCACTGAGCCTAAAAACGGCAGTTGGCCGATCTGAGGTTTTGGCGGTCCTCGATTTTTCGCGTTTGGGTTGCATCAGCTTGGCGCGAGGCGGGGCGGGGCGCGCAGGAGGCGGCCATTGAGGAACGCCTGGAAGGCGCGCGAGAGGATCGCACGCCATATTTCCAGGCGGGTCAACTGCTCCGCATTTTTGGCTAGCCCTCTCAGGAACGCGGCGACGGCCGCAAGCGCCTTGGCGGCGGGCTTGGCCTTGGCGTGAGAACTGGTCACGCGGATCGTCGTTTGCCGTGCATGCCGCGTGCGCGTGGCGATCGCTGAGAGGAACAGCGGCCGGCTGGTGACCGCCTCGCGGTGGAGACTGGGATCGGCGAGACGGACGAAGATGTTCCACCAGTTGTAAAACAGCGCAAGCAGCCGGGCCGCGAGCCGACAACGGCCGAGATCGTGCGTCGTGTAGCCGCCCCAGCCCCATTGGTTCTTCATCTCGTCGAAAATATTCTCTCCGTCGCCCCGGTCGCGGTAGAGCTGACCGAACAACTCCGTGTCTTCATTGAGCGAAGTGACCAGAACCGAATGTTCGTAGACTTCCCCCGCTTCGCCGATCTCGACGAACGAAAGCTGGGGCGCGTCAGTCATCGTCGCTCAGCCGAAGGCCCCGCGGCGTCCCCCGAGGCGCCTACCAGCAGCACGATCACGCGCCGCGTTCGGCTCCAACCCACAAGCCGAACCGCGCTCTCCTTCGCCTCGAAGCCTTGCCCGGCGTCGACCCATTCGCGGGGCTGGAGCGAGCTTCTCGATCATGCGTTTGACGTTGGCGGTCAGCCGCAGCTTGAAGAGAAACGGAAGCTCCCGCGCCTCCGCCTCGCGCATGATCCCCTCGTTGCCGCAGCCGCAATCGCCGCGCAACAGCGCCGGCCACAGGTCGCGCGGCAAACCCTCGATCACCCCCAGAGGCTTGGCGCGGCATGGCTTGGACGCATGTTCGTCGCCCGGGACAAACGTCGACATCGAGAACAAGACGCGTCGAGGCCATCGAATAGGTGTGGTAACAATGGCTCGGACGCCCCGGCTTCTTGGGATTGTAGCCCACAGGGCCGCCCCTTCCTGATGGCCATAGAGCGGCTTGATCGTCGTATCGACGTCGAGGTCCAGGGCTCGGCCAGAAGCGGCTCCACGCAATCGTGAAGGCGCCGGCGCAACCAAACGGCGCCTTCCCTCTCGTCGATCGCCTTGAAGGCGCGCCTGATCGCGTCCTCGCTGACGGTTCTCTTCATCCCCAGAAGCTCCGGCAGCACGGCGTCGCAGCGCAGCGCCGCGATATGCGCGTAGCGCCTGTGACCGGCGAGCATCGAGAGCATCGCCGTTCCCAGAACGTCGCGCTTCGGCGGCGCATTCGGACTCACGGTAGCGCAGCGGACAGTCGGCGACCAAGGCGTCGAACAACCCCGCTCGCCTTGAGAAAATGAATGAAGAACGGCAGCTGCCCAAGCGGCGTCAACGCCGCGTTGTGGTCCCACTCCACACGCACCGGACCGAAGAAACTGTCGAGATCGACGCCTCCCAAAGGCTCCCTCTCGAGACAACCATGAGATTGTCCACCCGACAGGTGAGGCAAACATAACGTGACAAATCGCACTTCATGCCCTTGAGAATGCGCGACTTCCGCCCCCAGCGCAAGACCTCAACTGCCGTTTTTAGGTTGAGGGATTTCTCCCCTTGATTTTCCTGAGAGATTAGGTTGTCAATATGAGGATATCCAAGCAACAGACTGATCGAATGGTTTACTTTTCACTTGAAGGCGGCGGCGAGAGCGCCCGGCCCTTCCGCTCTCTCTGTTAGCAGGGCACAACAGGCGGAGAACGCGCAGGAAGGACCGTATCCCAATTGGGAAAGGCGCCGGACGCGGCTCAAGTCGGGCGGAAGCGCCGCACATCGCGGCTGCCCTGCTCCGGATCATCCGCCGTGTATCCGCTCTGAGCCGAATAACCGGGCGCCGGGCGGCCGCTCGGTACGAGAGCGGCGTTAACCGCGCCTTATCGCGCCTCCGGCACGCTTCCGGCCCATGTCGCTCGCCCTGCCCTCCGCCGCCCGCTCCGTAAGCTCGGAGAGGTCGGACACGCGTGTGTCGGGCCTCGTCCTCGCGCTCGTCGCCGTCTTCCTGTTCGCCGTGTCGGCCTTCTCGCCGGCGGTGCTGCGCGACGGGGACACATGGTCGCATCTCGCCACGGGCGAATGGATGCTGGCGCACGGCGCCGTCCCGCGCGTCGATCCGTTCAGCCTCTCGATGCCGGGCGCGCCGTGGACGGCGCACGAATGGCTGTCCGAAATCCTTATGACCTTGGCCTTCCGCTGCGGCGGGTGGAGCGGCGTCGTCCTTCTGACCGCCGCAGCCGCCTCGGGCGCCGCGCTGATCATGGGCCTCAGGGTCGCGCGCGATCTTTCGGGCGCGGCGCTCGGCGTGACGGTCGCGCTCGGCGTCGCGCTGTGGCTGCCGAACCTGCTCGCCCGTCCGCACGTACTGGCGCTGCCGCTCGCGGCGGCCTGGACGGTCGGGCTCATCGACGCGCGCGAGCGGGACGCAGTCCCGCCCGTCTGGCTCGCGCCGCTGATGATCCTGTGGTCGAACATGCACGGCGGCTTCGTCTTCGGCCTCGCGCTGATCGGACCGTTCGCCCTCGAGGCGGTCGCGGCCGCGCCGCCGGGGAAGCGTCTCGCCGCCCTGCGCGGGTGGGCGCTGTTCGGCCTCGCCGCGACCGCGGCGGCGCTGGTCAACCCCTACGGGTTCGAGGCGCTCCTGTTCCCGTTCCGGCTGATGGGCGTCGCGAACCTGTCGCGGATCAGCGAATGGGGGCCTCAGGACTTCAGCCAGGTCGGGCCGATGGAGATCGCGCTCATCCTCGTCCTCGGCTTCGCCCTGACGAGGCCGATGGCGACGCCGCCGGCGCGGGCCGCCCTCGTCGCCGGGCTTCTCGCCATGGCGCTTCAGCACGCGCGCCACGCGCAGCTGCTCGGGCTCGTCGCGCCGATGCTGCTGGCGCGGCCGATCGCAGAAGCGATCGGCGCCGCGCGGGCGCGAGAAGCTTGGCCGGACGTCGCGCGCGTCGCGCTGACCGCGAGCCTCGCGATGGCGCTGGGATTAGGCGCGCTGCGGATGGCCGAGCCGATAGTCCGCACCGATGGACCTGCCGCGCCGATCTCGGCGCTCGCCGCCGTTCCCGCCGAGCTGCGGGCGAAGCCGGTGCTCAACGGCTACGGCTTCGGCGGCTGTCTCATCTGGTCGGGCGTCCGGCCGTTCATCGACGGGCGAGCCGACATGTACGGCGACGCCATGCTCGGGCGCTATCGCAAGCTTGTGGCCGGCGATCCAGCCACCGTCGAGGAAAGCCTGAGCCGCTATCGGATCGCCTGGACGATCTTCGCCCCGGACGATCCGATCGTCGCGGTCCTCGACCGAGCGCCCGGCTGGCGTCGCCTCTATGCGGACGGAGTCGCGGTCGTGCACGTGCGCGACCGCGCCCTGCGCTCGGCGCCTGGTTCATAAGGCGCAGCGCCGGTTGAAGGTGACCTCAGACCTTCGCTCTCAGCCGAACGTGCCGATCACGGACTGCGCCTGATCGACAATGGCGCCGGTCATCGGCTCTGACGCGTCTCCGAGCAGGAAGAGCGCAAGCCGCGCGACATCTTCCGGTTTGAACGATGTTCCCCCTTCGTTGGTCGCTTATCCTCATTTTATACTGTAAATCAAAGGTTGCCGGCGATTTGACCGGTACTGGCGTAGCCACTAAAATTGATGAGTTTTTCTTGCAATGTTTGGCTGTTTGGCGTAAATAAGTGGCCACAATGTTCGTCGACAGCTCGACCACCCGCCTCAACGGCAAAACCTACACCCGCCACCTTCTGCGTGAGACTTATCGCGAGGACGGAAAGGTCCAGCATCGAACGCTGGCCAATCTCAGCCGCTGCAAGCCCGAGGAGGTGGAGGCGATCCGGCTGGCGCTGAAACACAAGGGGGACTCGGGCCGCATCCTGGCGTCCGCCATCGAGGGTGGGCCGGAGCTGAAACAGGGTCCGTCCGTGGGGGCGGTTTGGGTTCTTGCCCAACTGGCGCGCGAGCTCGGCCTCGTCGCCGCCCTGGGCTCGAACCGAGAGGGCAAGCTGGCGCTTTGGCAGGTCATCGCCCGCGTGCTCGATCAGGGCTCGCGGCTGTCGGCGGTTCGTCTGGCGGGCGGCCATGCCGTCGGCGCGGCGCTCGGCATCGTCGGCTTCGACGAAGACGACCTCTACGACAATCTGGATTGGCTGGCGGACCATCAAGCCGACATCGAGCGCCGATTGCTTGCTCGGAGAGAGGCGGCCTCGGCGCCCGACGTGTTTCTCTACGACGTGACCAGCACGTATCTCGAAGGCGAGCACAACGCCTTGGCCGCGTTCGGCTACAACCGCGATCGCAAGTCGGGCAAACGTCAGATCGTGATCGGCCTGCTCGCCGACGCCGACGGTCGCCCGCTGTCGATCGAGGTCTTCCCAGGCAACACCTCCGACGTCAAAACGTTCTCCTCGCAATTGAACAAGGCGGCCGCCTGTTTCGGGCCGAGCGGGTGACCTTCGTCGGCGACCGCGGCATGATCAAAGCCCCGTGAGCCACGCGGAAATCGGCGCCGCCGGCTTCCATTACATCACCGCCATCACGAAAGCGCAGATCGACGCTCTCATCGCGGCCGGCGTGTTGCAGATGGACCTGTTCGAGGAGACGCTGGCCGAGGTCGAAGGCCTGGATGGCGAGCGATATGTGTTGCGCCGCAATCCTGCCCGCGCCGCGGAACTGGCGGCCTCGCGCGCCGACAAGCTCAAGACCCTGCGAGCCGCCGCCGAAGCGGCCGACGCCTATTTGAACGAGCATCCGAAGGCGGCGGCGAAGACGCAACTGGCCAGGCTGAAGGATCGGGCGCACACGCTCGGCCTCGACAAGTTCGTTCAGCTCGCCGAACAGGAGCGGCGCGTCTTCGTCGCGGTGGACCAGGCCGCGCTGACCGAGGCGGCGCGCCTCGATGGTTGCTACGCGCTCAGGACCGATCTGCCAAAGACCGTCGTCGCCAAAGAGATCGTGCACGCCCGCTACAAGGACCTCGCCCAGGTCGAATGGGCGTTCCGCGAACTCGAAAACCGTGCAGCTCGAGATGCCGCCGGTCTATCTGCGCGACGAGAACCGCACGCGCGGCCACGCCCTCGTCGTCATGCTGGCCTATCTCATGACGCAGGCGCTGCGCCAGCGCTGGCGCGACATCGACCTGACCGTGCAAGAGGGTCTCGACCGCCTGGCCAGCCTCTGCCTCATCGAGGTGATCATCGGCGGCCGGGCCGCCTACCATCGAGTTCCGACGCCGCGCGACGACGTGCGCCGATTGTTCGAAGCCGCCGACGTCGCCGTCCCCGCCGCGCTGCCTCTAGCCCCGGCACGCGTAGCCACCAAACAAAACCTCCCACAACGCAGAAAAGTTAAATGAGCTCAGCCCCTTATCGGGAGCGCGCCTCGCCGACACAGGGGGAACATCCGTTTGAAAGAGCCGGCTGAACGGCTGCGTTGCCGACGCTTCTTCCAGCCACTTCTCTCCTCGGCCGAGCGTGAATCGCCTGCATCTTGCGCTCGGCGGGCGTGTCGACCCAGCCGAGGGCGATCCCGTTGACGCGGATGCGGTCGAAGCGATGCGCATTCGCCGTGTTCCGGGTCAGTCCGGCAAGCGCGGCCTTGGTCGAGGCGTAGACCGCCAGCTCGGGAGAGCCGCCGTGCGCGTGCATCGAGAGAATGTTGACGATCGAGCCGGGCGCGCCGCGCGGCCGCAGGTGATTGACCAACCGCTGCATCAAAAAGAACGGCGCGCGGACGTTGACCGCAAAAAGCCGCTCCCACAGCGGCCGATCGGCGTCGACCAGCGCGCCTCGATCGGTGGCGGTGGCCGAATTGACGAGCGCATCGACGCGCGCGAAGCGGGAAATTGCGAAATCGAAGATCATGTCCGGCGCATCCGGGCTTTCGAGATCAGCCTGGACGAAAGCGCAAGCCGCGCCGGCGCCTTCGACGGCCTCGACGGCCGCAGGGGCCTTGTCAGCGTCCCGTCCGACGATGACGACAGCCTCAGCGCCCTCGGCGGCGGCGGCGGTCGCGGCCGTGGCGCTGACCCGAAACGAGCGGCGGTCCGCCGTCGCGCCGATCAGTACGCCTACGTCGCGTTCCTGAGGATTCCAAGATTGTGGAGCGCGGTGACGATGAATGAATTCGGCGAGGCCTCGGAACGCCAACACGCCATGCTTCATTGTTAAGAGCGGGCGGAGTCGGCATCCGGAGTGAGACGATGCGCAAAGCCCTCAGGATAGCCGTGATAATCGCCGCTTTCGGCGCGAGCTAAGCGCTCGCAGCCGGGATGAGCGCAGGCATGAACGATAAGACGACCGTCACGATCCAGTCGATCAACAAGTCGAAGGACCGGCTCAAGCTCAAGAACGGCGAGACATTCAGCGTGGCCAAACACGTGAATCTCGCCAGTCTGGAGCCTGGAGAGAAGGTCGCCATCACCTACACGAAGAAGAACGGCACGCGGGACGCCACCCAAGTCGTACAGAAGCTTCCCTGAGTAGAGCGTCGTGAACGCCGCCGCGCGTCAGGTCGCGCCTTTGTTCGGTGCGGCGGCGCCAATCGCCCAAAATGCGTTGACGCTCGCTGCTTTCGGCGCGAGCGCAGCGCTTGCGGCCGAGACGAGCGCGGGCAAGAAAACGAGCGGCACAATCGAGTTGATCGACAGGCTCGACCACGCGGTCGCGCGAAAGAACGGCGACACGTTCAACGTGGCCGAGAGCGTCAATCTCGCCAATTTGAAGGCCGGCGAGAAGATCGCCGTCAGCTTCACAAAAAGCATTGAGCGGGGCCGCTGCCCTCTCAAGCGGCGGCGAGATTGAAACAAAGCGTTTTTTCGCCGCCGTCAGGAACCAACGAAAATCGCCGCCTGCCATTTTGCGCGAGCGGATCGGGGAAACTATCCCCGCTCACCCCGCGGGCTGTGGCGGCTGTGGATTGTGGGCAGGGTCGGTGTCGTATTTCTTGAGCCGGCCGATGACCCCGGCTTCGGCGAGCGGCTCGAGCTCCGCCTCGAGCGCGTCGGCCGCCGCCTTGTCATAGACCTCCCGATCGTCGACGTGGAGGGTGAAGGACTTGAGATACTTCTCCTTCTTCACCGGGTTCTCGATCGTCGCCTTCGTCCAGGCGTAGAGCGGAAACTTCTCGACGCCGTGCTCCTCGGCGGCGGCGACATATTCCGCGAAGGCGTCGTATTGGCGCTTCGCCACAGCGCGATGCCGCGCCAGCGCTGCGACGAGCGGAGCCAGCGCCGGCTCGGCCTGCCCGTGCGCCAGCGCCTCCGCCCGCTGCGTGTCGGCGAGATCGAAGCGGACTTGATATTGCAAAGGCGCGGTCATGGCGCCCACGATATAGCGGGCGCCGTCGGCCGAAATTAGGGCGACACGGCCGAATGTGGTGCGGCAAGCAGGACTGCGAAGTCGTTTTGTTTGCGGCGTCGGTTTCAATCCGCCTTCGTCGGCGGCGGCTGGCCATACCCCACCCTGCGGGCTTCGCCGGCCACCGAGGGAACTTCGCCTGGGGCAGGCTCTCTCCCCAGCAAACGGAGGAAGGTATAGCGCGCCCTCTCAGGGGAGCGCAGCCAACAACCTGCAATTGTCCGACGCCCCAACTGCGTCCATCTCATCCGGACGCCGGACCTTGCTGCCGGCCCCCACGACGACAGCGCGCCGAGCGCGACCCCCTTCTCCCGCTGCGTTGTCGAACGAGGCGGGCAAGCCTGACCTGACCTTTTTTGTCTAACGACCGGCGTAGAAGCCGGTTGTCTGTGCGTAATGGATGGGGTTGCCGCCGGCGGGAGACCAATAGATGTCGGGCGCCTCAAGAGCCGCACCCGGCGCAGCATAAGCAGAGGGCCTTGGCTGAAGATAGGGAGATTGCCCCTGCTGGTAACGAGAGAGCCCCGGCCGAATGTGGTGACGATGATGCTGGTGGTGACGAGCCGCGCCTTCCTGAGCGACCGCGTAGCCCGCAAGGCCGATCGTCAGAGCGACCGCGGCGACAAGGCTTTTGATCATGGATCAGCGCTCCCATGGAGAATTCAACTGCTGCGAAGGTAAAATAAGTCGGCCTGTTCGCTAATCCAATTGTGCAGACGTATCGATCCATTCAGCCTTCTGCGAAATGCTCTGAACTAGGCATCGCGAGAATCAGCGCAATGCCCGCCTACCCGACGCGGGCTTCGCCAAGACGCTGGCTCGCAAGACGGCGCCTGTTTCACGGGCGGTTCGAAGCGGTCGCCATTGCGCTTTTTGGCCCGTCCATGGCTCAAAGCAGAATTCTTTCGGCCAACCCGACGAATGGTCCAATGAAGGGGCAATTCAAAATTCACGACACAAAACGGCAGTGCCTTTTGTGTGTCTGCGTGTCCTTCGTGTCTTTGTGGTAAATCGATCTGTCCTTGATCCTTTGGCGCGTCGAGAATCTGTGCTTAGTTGAGGACACGCCGATCGAGCGGAAACACAGAGTCTTCGTCTTCGTCTTCGCCTTCGCCCACAATTCCATGTTGGTGGCTCTTCCACCCCGTGGCGATGGCGCGGCGCACGGCGCGCAAATCTGTTGGCGTGAGCGTGAGCAAGCAGCCCGGATGAACCCGCACATACTCCATGAATGCGTTGACGGTGCGCTCGCAGGGGTCGCTGATCAGAGCGTAGTAGTAAGTCAACATTGGCTTCGGCCCATCGGTTAGACCTCGACGCCGCACTTCATGCGGCTCTCGCCTCTAGCGCTCCACAAATACACGAACTCTCGCCAGACAGATGTGACGGCGAGCACATCGCGGACAGTGAAGCGCATCAGCCGCCCCGGCCGCCCGGTTCCTTGCCGATCTGATCCTTGCGCCGGACAACTCGGCCTCATCTCGCCCTCGCGCGGGTGGGCGGACATTCTCCGGACTTCTTATCGCAGGCCTCGGCTCGCCACGCCCGTTCGCAGCAGCCGAGCGTTGCGTGGCACAGATCCGACGGGTGCTCCACAAGTTTGATACCTGATTCGGGCCCAGGTTTGATCTCGCGCAAACGCCGCGCTCCGGTCATGGACTAGATTTTTGAGGCCGTTCACTCCGTGGATATCCACCATGATCATCGAGCGCCTCAGCCGAGAACATCGCAATCTGGAGAAGCTGCTCGCGATCCTCGAGCGGGAGATTTTCGACTGCGGGGATCGCCCTGACTGCCAGGTTGTTCGCGCGATTATCAGTTACTTCGAGGTTTACCCGAAGTTCTACCACCATCCCCAGGAGGATTTGGTCTTCGCCAAGCTGAGAATTCGCGATCCCGCTGCGGCCGCGAAGATTGGCGACCTCGCTCGCGAGCACCGGGAAGGAGACGAATGTTTGCGCCGCCTCGTTCAGGCCATCGACCGGGCGCAGGCGGATCGAGCAATCGATCGGCGACATGTGGGCGGTGTCGTTCGCGAATTCATAGAGCATGAGCGGCGCCACATCATGATGGAGGATCGCGATTTCCTTCCCGCCGCCCTCAAAGGTTTGGAGCCTCAGGACTGGACGGAGATCGCCTCAACCGTGACCGATCATCGGGATCCGGTGTTCAGCGATGTCGCCGAAGAGGGATTTGAACTGCTGCGAGCGCATATTTCGCGTTTGGAGGAAGAGGCTGAAGCAGAACGAGACCGGTCGAACCATCCATCCGCATTAGATTGCGATGCCGGCCATGGCGTTAGGTAGCTGCGAGCCAACGGCCATCGCAATGCGTACGACCGACGCGTCTTCGGCGGTCAAAAAGGACCGACGCCTGAGACATAGGGGTTATCGCGCCGTTCGCGCTCCCGACGGGCGGCGGGTCTGTCATAGGTGAGGCGCTTGCCGAGAGCGGGCGGTTCGACGAACCGCCCGCTCCGTGCCGGAGCACCGCGCGCCGGCCCGGCTCAGGCGCGGCAGCATGCGGGTCAGCGCGTCGTCCCGGTCGACGAGATGATGTTTGAGCGCGCCCGCAATATGCAGCGCGACGAGAACGGCGATTGAGAACGCGGCGGCTTCATGCGCGAAAGCCGCGGTGGCGAACACGAAAGGGTCCGGCCGAGCGATGTCGGGAACGACGAAGAGACCGAAGAAGCGGGTCGGGATCGGCAGGGGCGAAGCGGATACGAGGAGCCACCCGGCGAGGATCGCGCCGAGAGTCAGCGCGTAAAGCGCGGTCTGAATAATTCTTGCGAGCAGCCGCTCCCATGGCGGACCGAGCGGCTGCGGCCGCGCCTTGCCGAGGCGCAGGACGAGGCGCGCAGCGATCAGAGCCAGGACGACAAAGCCGATCGACTTGTGCGACTGATAGAGATCGAACGCCGTCGAGGCGCTCAAGCCCGGGCGGACCATGATCCAACCGTGCGCGAGGAGTTCGAGGATCAGCGCGCCGGCGAGCCAATGCAACGCGATGAGGGACGCGCTCCAGCGCGAGGGCCGGGCGCCGCTGCTCAAATCTCCTCCGCCGCGCTCGTAATCTCGAGGTCCACCTCGCGCGAGACCAGCGGATAGCCCGAATTCATGCCGAATGCGAGCCGGTCGATTCGCGTTTCGGCATGGAACTCGAGGCGGCGCTTGCCGCCTGACTTGCCGCGCTCAACCGCGACGTCGACCGTGATCGGCTTCGTCATTCCGAGCAGGGTCAGTTGGCCCGAGACGCGGACGGCGTGATCGTTGAGCCGTTCGACGGACGTCGAAACGAAGTCGATCGAGGGGCGCCTGGCCGAATCGAGGAAGGCAGACGAGCGCAGGTAGTCGCTGAACGACGGCGAGCCGACGTCGACAGACTGCGACTGGACGTGAAAGACCACGCTGCTTCGGCCGGGGTGGTCGAAGTCGACCGAAATGCGCCCCTCGAAGCGATGGAAACGCCCTTCGGTGCGCGGGAAGCCGACCGCGTCGATCGCGAATCCGATCGTCGTGCCCGCGGGGTCGATGCGCCAGTCGTCTGCGGCGAAGGCGGAGGCCATCGCCCGCAGCACGGCCAGCGCAAAAACTGCGCCAGCCCTGGCAAATCTCGAGAGCCCGACGCGCGACACCGCCGCCTCCATTAGGTTGTTCTGCGTCTCAACACGCGAGCAGGCGGAATTATTCGCACCGCGCCGTCTCAGCTCTTCAGTCTGAGCAGGAGATCGAGCGCGCGCCGCGCCAGACGTCCGTAAGGCGGCTGCATCAGCATCTGGACCGACGACATTCTCGCTTGGTGGAAAACGGGCCGCAGTTTGGAGAACGTGTCGAAGCCCTCGCGGCCGTGATAGTGGCCCATCCCGCTCGCCCCGACGCCGCCGAAGGGCAGGTCATGCTGGGCGACATGCAGCATCGCATCGTTGACGGAGACGCCTCCTGACATCACACGTGAGATGTAGAACTTGCGCGTTTCAGCGTCGTTGGTGAAGGGATAGATCGCGAGCGGCCGATCTCCCGCGTTGACCGCGTCGGCCACCTCCTCCCGTTGGTCATAAAGCCGGACGGGCAGGATCGGCCCGAAAATCTCCCGACGCATCACTTCCATGTCGGGCGTTACGTTCAAAACGACATGCGGCGCGAATTTGCGCCTGGCCGCGTCGGGAGTCTGGCGTTCGGCGAGGTTGATGAGCGTCGCGCCCTTGGCCTCGGCGTCCGCGAGCGCGGCCTTCAGCCGATCGTAGGATCGCTGATCGACGATCGAGGTGAAATCCGGACCGTTGATGTCGGGGTAGCGCTCGGCGAACAGGCGCCGGCAGTGGGCGACGAACTCGGTCTCGGAACCGCGCGGCAGGTAGGCGTGATCGACCGTGAGGCACGTCTGGCCAGCGTTGAAGGTCTTGGCCCAGAGGATTCGCCCGGCTGCGGTCTTGATCGGGAAGTCCGGCGCGACAATGGCCGGCGACTTGCCGCCGAGCTCGAGCGTGACGGGAGTGAGGTCTGCGCGCGGCGTTCGCCATCACCACCCGGCCCGTCGCGCCGGAGCCGGTGAAGATGAGATGGTCGAAGGGGAGCGACGAGAAGGCGGACCCGCGCCCGCCGCCGCCGTCGAAGAACGCGAGCTTCTCCTCCGGGAAATATTTCGGCGAGATGCTCGATCAGGAGCTCGGCCAGCCGGCGCGAATTCTCCGCCATCTTGACCATCGCCCGGTTGCCGGCGGCGAAAATGCTGACGAGCGGCGAAAAGCTCAGCAGAAGCGGATAGTTCCAGGGAACGATGACGCCGACCACGCCGAGCGGCTGGGGCACGAGCCGATTGCGCGCGCCGAAGAACATCAACAGATCGACGCTCCGCCGGCGCGGCTTCATCCAGCCTTTCAGGCGCTTCGCGGCGTCGTGGATTCCGTCCAGAACCAGGAGCACCTCGCCGAACAGCGTCTCGAACTCGCTGCGATTGCCGTAGTCTCCGTTGATCGCTGCGACGATCGCCGCCTGGTTGTCCTTGATGAGACGCGCGAGCGCCTTGAGGTCGGCGATCCGCTCGTCATAGGTCGGCTCGGGCGCCTTCAGATAGGCGGCGCGCTGGGCGGCGAGGCAGGCCTGGAACTCGGCCGGCATGGCGATGTCGGGCGAGACGAAGGGCGGCGCGTTCATCGTGGTCTCGCCTCTGGATGCTTCACGAGCGGGAAGGAGCCAAAAGCGAGCGGCGAATGGGACTCCCGGCTATCGCTGCTGCACATCATCCGCTACTCCTAATTCGCCCGGAGGCAAACAGAAAGGGTCGGCGAACTGAGTCCCGTCCGCCTTGCCCCGCCCGGCGGGCGCGGCCTATACCCTGTTCCTATATTTCCTATATGTTGTCCGTACAAGCGCCCCGCCACGGAAGGCGGGCTCCCGAAGCGAAGGCCTCCATGTCGAGCGTCGACGTCAAGCCGGCCAGCAACCGCAAGCCCGGCGGAAAACCGGACGCGCCGAACGAGCCGTTCAAGCGGGCGCTCGTCTCGTGCGCCCGCGCGATGGCGCGCCATCCGGAGCTCGAGGTCGTCTTTTCGTCCGACAAGCCGGCGCTGATCGCCGCGCCGGAGGGGCCGAAGGCCCGGCTGCCCGAGCCGCCGCGCAAGGCCAACCCGCGCGAGGCCGCCATTCTTCGCGGGCTCGCGGATTCCTTCGCGCTCAGGCTCGCCTGCCACAACGACGCGATCCACCGCCGTCACGCGCCGCAGAACCCCGCCGCGCGGGCGCTGTTCGACGCGGTCGAGCAGGCGCGGGTCGAGGCGATCGGCGCCCGCCGGATGCAGGGCGTGGCCTCGAACCTGACCGCGATGCTCGACGACCGCTACCATCGCAGTCCCTTCGCCGAGGCGCGCACGCGCGAGGAGGCGCCGCTCGAGGACGCCGTCGCCATGCTGGCGCGCGAGCGCCTGACCGGCCTCGAGCCGCCGTCCGGCGCGGCGCGCCTGACCGAGCTCTGGCGCGGCTACATCGAGGAGAAGGCCGGCGGCGAGCTCGACAGGCTGAACGACGCGCTCCTCGATCAGCGCGCCTACGCCAGGCTCGTGCAGAAGCTCCTGACCTCGCTCGGCCTGTCGAGCGAGTCGGACGCGGATGCGGAGGAATCCGAGAGCGAGGAGGAGAACAAGCCGCCCGAGCAGCCGGACGAAGCGCAAGGGGAGGGTGAAGAGCAGAAGTCCGAGGATTCGATGCAGCGGGAGGCGGCCGACGACACGTCCGACGACGCCGACGAGGGCGCCATGGACACGGTTGAGGCGCCGTCGGCCGAGCTCGAGGACGAGGGCGAGGCGGGCGAGGCCGAGGAGGCGGCGGAGAACCGCCCGCCGCAGCCGCAGCCGCAGGAGCGGCGGGGCCCGGACTACAAGGCCTATACGACGCGGTTCGACGAGGTCATCGACGCCGACGAGCTGTGCGATCCCACGGAGCTGCAGCGCCTGCGCGAATATCTCGACAAGCAGCTCATGAACATGGCGCCGGTGGTCGCCCGGCTCGCCAACCGGCTGCAGCGGCGGCTGATGGCGAAGCAAAGCCGCGCCTGGGAGTTCGACCTCGAGGAGGGCATGCTCGACTCCGCCCGGCTGCCGCGGGTCGTCATCGACCCGCTGCAGCCGTTGTCGTTTAAGCAGGAAAAGGACATGGCGTTCCGCGATACGGTGGTGACGCTGCTCCTCGACAATTCGGGCTCCATGCGCGGCCGCCCGATCACGGTGGCGGCGATGTGCGCCGACATCCTCGCCCGCACGCTCGAGCGTTGCGGCGTCAAGGTCGAGATCCTCGGCTTCTCGACCCGCGCCTGGAAGGGCGGACAGTCGCGCGAGGCCTGGCTGCAGGCGGGCAAGCCGCCCAATCCCGGTCGGCTCAACGACATCCGGCACGTGATCTACAAGCCGGCCGACGCGCCATGGCGGCGGGCGCGCAAGAACCTCGGCCTGATGATGCGCGAGGGGCTGCTCAAGGAGAACATCGACGGCGAGGCGCTCGACTGGGCTCACCAGCGCCTGCTCGGCAGGCCCGAGCAGCGCAAGATCCTGATGATGATCTCCGACGGCGCCCCGGTCGACGACTCGACGCTCTCGGTCAACCCCGGCAACTACCTCGAGCGGCATCTGCGCTACGTCATCGAGGAGATCGAGACCCGCTCGCCGGTCGAGCTCATCGCCATCGGCATAGGCCACGACGTGACGCGCTACTATCGGCGCGCGGTGACCATTGTCGACGCGGAGGAGCTCGGCGGGGCGATGACCGAGAAGCTCGCGGAGCTGTTCGACGAGAACGCCGCTCCGCGGCCGGCGAGGCCGGTCCGGCCGGCCCTGCGGCCGAGGCGGAAGGCGAAGGCTGCGTAGGGATCAGCGGAGGTCGACGGACGCGGGCCGCTGGAACCTCCTCTCCTGGACTTGGCGCGCCTGCGGCCATTCCCATCGCCGGAATCAATCGTTTCAAGGCTTTGCGGCGCCATGTCCATCGCGGCCGTCGACGATCGAACGTGAGCGTCGGCGGCGCACGTGGGAAACACAGAAGAGCGCCAGAGCATCTTCAAAAAGTAATTGAACAGTACATAACATGTAGTATCATCACCGAACGGCCACAGGATGAGCGAGAGCACGACGCTGATAAGGATGCTTGCCGCGATCGGCGCGTAGAAGGTAAAGCCGTCGCGGTGGAAATAGACGTCGCCGGGCAACCGACCGAGCCCGAGCCTTGCGAGCCACGGCCACAGGAGGCCGACGCCCGTGATGGCGAGGCCAACGAGGATCAGAGCGCGGGACCTGGCTTACTCGTCCGCGCTCGCCAAGGCGGGCTTCCAAAGACATAGGCGCGGGCGGCGGCGAAGCAAGCGCCGCCGATTCCTGGCTCCTGCCGCGACAAGCTCAGTCACATCGGCGAAAACATAACGACGTCCGCGGGCATTCGAAGTCCGGCCTGAGCCCAAGCGCCGACTTGGCGCGCCACGGTCCCCTCTCCCACGAGGAGGAGGCCGGCGCTGCTTCTGTCGGTATCGGTGATTTATCCGCGTTAGGCTGTCTCTGGTTTCAGGACGCAATGCTCACTCCGACCCGAAGCCGAGCCCCGATCGCCCGTCGAAAGAAACATGCGTGTCGAAACCGCCTATCTGCGATCCCGCCCGCGTCGGGCTTGTGTCGCTAAAGCTGGACAGATCAATTCGTCCGGTCAATAATGGAAATCATCTCGGGGACGGGTCGATGGAAATCGGCGCGGCTGCGCAGCATAGGCTTTGGGCAATACGAGGAGGCCTTCCGCGACAATGCGGTCGACGCGGACCTGCTGCCCGATCTCACGGATCACGACCTCGAAAAGACTCTGGCTGCCCCTCGGCCATCGCAAGCGCCTGCTCAAGACCGGCTGGGGGAAGCGCGCGAGGTTGCGCAGATCGCGCAGTGCTCGGGCGCGATTTTCCTATGCGCTTTTGCGCGCTGTAGCCGCGGTCGATGACCGCGGCCCGCTAGGCGGGGTCGCCGACCCGCCCTACAATCCGCGCTCGACCATTTCGCCGACGCCGACATCCTGTTCGTGGAAGGCGCTGCGCCTCACTCAACCTATCGCTTCAAGCACGCGCTGATCCAGGACGCGGCCTACGACAGCCTGCTCGAGCTGCAGGCGGGCGCTGCATCAGCGGGCCGCCGAAATCCTCTCCGGCCAGCCGGAGCGCGCGGCGGCCGAGCCCGAAGTGATCGCCCATCACTTCACCCAGGCCGGCCTCGACGACCTCGCCATCGAATGGTGGGGCAAGGCGGGCGACCAGGCTCTGCGGCGCTCCGCGTTCCAGGAGGCGATCGCCCATCTCGGCGAGGCGATCGAGATGGCGGACAAGGTGGCGGGCGGGAAGGGTGGGAGCGAATCGGGGCAGCGGCAGCAGTTGCACATCGCCCGTGGCAACGCGCTCATCGCTGCGCGGGGCTTCGGAGCGCCGAGACGACCGAAGCATTCGCAAGAGCGCGCGCGTCGGCTGCCGGGGACAAGGATGCGCCCGGACGACTAGCGGTCGATTACGGCCTGTGGGTCGGCAGCTATGTGCGGGGCGAGTTGCCTACGATGCGGGCCCACGCCGATGCCTTCCTTAGCGATGTTGAGGGGGAGCCCAAATTTCCCGCAAGCTGGCATCGCGCATCGCATCCTCGGATGCACCCATTGGTACGCCGGTGAGTACCTCGAGGCGAGCGACCATCTGGAACGTGCGCTCGCGTTGTTTACGCCTGGGAGAGACGACGATCTCGCCCTTCGCTTCGGACACGACGTCGGCCTTGGGGCAATGTCATACTTGGCGATTGCACTGTGGGCGCTGGGGCGAAGTCGAACGCGCGGTTTCCCTCTTTCGCGCCGCCGAGGCGCGGACTTGCAGCCCTCGCGCATATCCAGTCGCGCGCGTACGGGAATTTCTTCGCGGCTATGTTCGAACTGATGCGTTGCTACCGCTCACGCTCCGCGCCTTTCGCCGTTGGACTTGCTGAACTTGCGCGTGAACACGATCGGCAGCTGTGGCGGGCGTTCGGGATCTTTCTCGAGGGCTGGGTGAGGGCCGAAGGCGGCGCGCTAGAGGACATGCGCCGGAGCGTCGAACTCTTACGCGAACAGAATGTTCTACCCTTCGATGGACTGCTGAAAATTGCGCTGGCCGAAGCCGAAGCCCGCGCCGGTGACGTCGACCGCGCCGTCGCCGTCCTCGACGAAGCGCTGGCGGCGTGAGACCGAAACGGACATCGCGCGTTCGAAGCGGAGCTGCACCGAGCGAGCGTGACCCAGCCAACCCGGAGGCTGCCGAGCAAGCGCTTCTGACCGCTATCGCGGTCGCAAAACAGCAGGGAGCGCGCAGCTTCCAACTCCGGGCCGCACTGTCGCTCGCAAAACTCTACCAATCGACCGCCCGCCCCGCCGATGCCCACGCCGTCCTCGCCCCCGCGCTTGAAAGGTTCCCGGTTCCCTCCCCCTTGTGGGGAGGGCGAGGGAGGGGGGCCGGGCCAGACCGTTCCGGCTGGCCGCCTCGAAGGCCCAGATTGGAAAGTGCAGCGCGACCCCCCACCCCGGCCCGCCCCCACAAGGGGGGCGGAGGCGCCGCTCGCCGGCGCCTTTCCGGAACTCGCGGGAGCGCAAACGCTGCTCGCCGCGCTCGCCGACAGCGACGCAGTCAAGCGCGAGCGGCGGGTGAAGCTGCAAACCGCCTACGGCCAGGCGCTTCTGTGGTCGAAGGGCTTCGTGGCCGAGGACGCCAAGGCGGCGTTCGCGCGCGCTACGGATGCCGCGGGACCAATCGAAGACGCCGCCGCGCGCTTTGCCGTCCATAACGCGCGTTGGCTGCAGCAGCTTCGTGCGCGGCGAATTTGCTCGGGCGCAGGAAGCAGCCGAGGCCTGCCTGCGGGAAGCCGAGGCCGAGGGCGATGAGGAGGCGCAAGGCAGACGCCGAAGGGCGGGGATGAAGCGGTTCGCGCGCGTGCAAACCTTGGGGTGATCTGTCTTTTCCAGGGCGAGCTTGCACTCGCTCGAAGCTGCCTCCAAAAAGGCGATCGCGGACGATTTAACCGAATGGGACATGGACGCGCGCCGCGTGTTCGGCAGTGATTTTAGAATTATTGCGGCGCCGGACCTTGCATCGTCGACGTGGCTATTGGGCGACGTTGAATGCGCCCGACGTATGATCGCGCAGGCGGTCCGGGAAGCACAACAGTCGGGCCATGTCGGTACGACCGCCTTTACTTACCAATACAGAGCCATGGTCGAGGTCTGTCGAGACGATCCGGCCGCGGCGATCCGCGCCGCCGATGCGGTTCTCGAAATTGCAAGACAGCACAGTTTGGCGTTCTATGCCGCCTGCGCAGATATTAATTCGCGCTGTGCGCGCGGTCGCCTGCTCGATGCGGCGGCAGGCGCGACGAAGCTTCGCCAGGCGCTGGCAGGCTATCTCGAACCGGGGAATAGAGCCGCCGCCCGTTTTCCTATGGTCTCATGGCCGAGCTCGAAGCCATCGCCGGGCGCGTCGAAGACGCCCTTGCCTCTGTGGACGCTGGGCTGGCGCTCGCGGAGCAAACGGGAGAGCACTGGACAGACCCATTCCTCCATCGCCGCAAAGGCGAAATCCTGCTCCAGCGCGACCGTGCGAATCCCGCGCCCGCCGAGGATGCGTTCCGAACCGCCATCGCCATCGCGCAGCATCAAGGCTCGCGCAGCTTCGGCCTGCGCGCCGCGCTCTCCCTCGCGAGACTCTACCAATCGACCGCCCGCCCTGCAGATGCGCACGCGGTCCTCGCGCCCGCGCTCGAAGGCTTTTCGCCGACGGCCGAGATGCTGGAGATTGCCGAGGCGCAGGCGCTGATGGAGCGTCTGGCGTAGGTCCGAGTTTGCTCTTCGTTACTTCGGCCTCAAGCCGACCCCAACGCCCTTGTCGACGAACCGCAACGTGTAGGCCTTCTTGTAGTCGTCGCGCGCGTCGACCATGCCGATCTCAACCATCTTGTCGAAAAAATCCTTCCAGCGCGGATCCGTCATCGCGCCGATGCCGAGCCTCAGCGCGTCGCCGGAATCGACGACGCCGTATCGCTTCATCGCCTCGATCGAATAGGCGATCTCATCGTCGTTGATGTCCGGGTTGTCCCGCTTGATCAGCGCGTTGGCCTTGGAACTATCGCCGTAGAGATAGTGATACCAACCGATCGCCGAGGCGTCGACGAAGCGCTGCACGAGGTCGGGGTTCTTCTCGACGATTTCGGTGCGCGTCACGATCAGGGTCGAATAGGTGTCGTAGCCGTGGTCGGAAAGCAAGAACACGTTGGGCTTGAAATGGCCCTGCTTCTCGATCGCGTAGGGCTCGGCCGTGATATAGCCCTGCTGGATGGAGCCCTTGTTGGCGATGAAGGGGGCGGAATTGAAATTGTAGGGCCTTATGTTCTCGTCCTTGAAGCCGTAGGCGATCCTGAGCCAGGCGTAAAAGGTCTGGATCGCGCCGGCGCCGACATAGACGGGATTGGCCTTGGGCAGGTCCTCCCATTTGTCGAGCCCTACGCCGGGATGCGACATCAGGATCTGCGGGCTCTTCTGGAAGTCCGCGGCGACAGCGATCAGCGGCAGCTTGCCCTCGACCGAGAGGTAATTGCCGATCATGTCGCCGCCCATGAAGAATTCGATCTTGCCGAACAAGAGCAGGAGAGCGCCGTTCGACTGCGGGCCGCCGGGGATGATGGTGACGTCGAGCCCGTATTTCGTGTAAGTGCCGTCGGCGACCGCCTGATAGAAGCCGCCGGCTTCCGGGTCGGCAAGCCAGTTGGTGCCGAACTTTACCTTGTCGAGGGCGAGGGCCGGCGAGGCGAGGCCGAAGAGGCCGGCAAGCGCCGCCAGGGCCACAAGGCCCGTCGAGCGCAACGAGCGGCGACGAGTCCTTTGCATCATCAGGCGGCCCTTGTCGGGTCCGAGCAAGACTCGGCCGATGTCGAAACCGACGACCCCGCCGTGGTCGTCGAGACCCGCGTGAAGTCTGCGAACCGCTTCGCGGGCCTGAGCGCCCGGCCCAGCCTTGGGCTCGATCGCGAGGCTGTCCGTCTCCGAATGGTCATGCGGCTTCATCGCACGCGCTCCCGAAAGCCCTGCCAAAAAGCGTTGTGGATCGTCCCGCCGGCGTCAAGCGCAACCGGCGTGTTTTTCCGTCGCCGCCGTCGACCCAGCCGTTTCGGGCAAGCGAATCGAGACCCATATTGCTCCTTTGTCGCCGGCCGCGCGGAAAGCGGTCAGCGCTGAACCGACAGTGGAGGTTTCAGAATGGAAACCCTCGTTCAAAAGACCTGCACGCCCTGCCGCGGCGGCGTGCCGCCGCTCGCCCGAGAGGAGGCCGAAAGCCTCCGCGGCCAGGCGCCGGACTGGGCGCTTCAGGACGACGCCCATCGCATCGAGCGCGCCTTCCGGTTCTCGAACTTCCGCGAGGCCCTGACCTTCGTGAGCGAGGTCGGCGAATTGGCCGAAGCCGAAGGCCATCATCCCGACGTCACCTTCGGCTGGGGCTACGCCAAGGTCTCGTTGCAAACCAAGAAGATCAAAGGGCTGCATGAGAACGACTTCATCATGGCGGCCAAGATCGACCGGATAGCGAACCCGCAGCGCTAAGGCGGCGCCGCGCGCATCCGAACGGGACCGTCCATCGTCTGTCCAGCGCCGCCATGAAGCGCGTGGCGGACGATGCGCCGGGTGCGAGCGATGCGCGGAAGAACGTTTGTTTCATGGATCCGTTCAATTGTGAACTCCGCCATAGTAAAGACAAGAACGCGGCGCACGAGTGAGCACGATGAGGCGCATTGATGTCCGATTTGGCAAGCATTGAGTCGCTGGAGATAGCGCTGGCGCGGTGTCGAAAGAAGGCGGATGCTCTCGGAAACGAGTATCTCGCCTATCTGCTGGACATGGCGATATTGGAGGCCCGGTCGATAAGCCGGGCCCGTCGGAGAGTGGAGCGGGCGGAGCGGAGTGACGGTTCCGTCACGTCCGGAGACGAAGCCCCCGCCAGGTGATTTACGCCCGCCTTGGTGCAGAAGCTCTTGCCGACGCGGCAAGTGTGGCGATGCGCTTGGACTGCTCCGGCTGAGGACCTCGGCGACTGTAGCGCGACGATCCGCCGCTTTGGCGTTCCGTCGAATTTTGTGCTCGGTGGCGCCCTGAGCGTAAAGAAAATGACGCACCCAGCGGCTGCTGGGCCGCCTCCCTCTCGGCCGCAACGATGACGGCGGCGTCCCTTCGACTGGGACGCGGGTTGTTAGCCTCGCTGCTCGCGCTTGCGCGTCGCAGCGGCTCTGCCGGCGCCCTCTTTCAGCACTCCGCGCTTGCGCTTGGTTGCGACGCCTTTGGCGGCGGCTTCTTTCCGGCGGCGTTGCGGATGAACGCCGAGATCCAGCCAGGATGTCTCGGAGAGGTCGACGTCATAGTATTTCGCAGCCTTCTCGATGTTGGCGAAGGCCAGTTCGCGTTCGGCGTCAGAAACGCCGATGACCTGATCGAACCGCGCGACCGCGTTCCGAACGTGTTGTGCATCGGTCAGCGGCTCTTTGCGCTGCTTCGGAAAGGCATAGACGCTGTCGGGCAGATCGCTTTGCGCGGTAAGCTGCCCGTGCTTCTCGTGAGGCGCCCAGGTCGGTTGCATTGGAACTCCTCGTCTCATTCTCCCCGCAAAGCCCAAGGGCTTCGCCGCCTCGGTTGAAAATTCTGAGGCAGCTTATTCAATCCGCGCTCCTGTCAGGCTGTTCCATGGCCTCCCTTCCGCATGAAGCGCCTGCGGCGCCGGCTTGGAGCCGAGCTTCGTTGGCCCGGCGCCCGATGCGGCCTGCGCCGCCCCGCGCCGGATTGATTGGAGTCCCTGCCGCTCAACACTGGCCTTGATCGTCGTCCTCGTCCTCCTGGCCGGATCGGCCGACCTCACATGAGTTCGGGGGAGCCCGATGGTCGGGGAACATTCCGGTCGCTGGCGAGTCGTTTTTAGCAGTGTCAAATCTGGGAGGATCTAAGCTGTTTGTTCACTTTATGACCTCTACGGAATTGGGGATTGGCAGTGCGTAACACGGTGTTTACGTTGTTCGGAGTTGTGTCGCGTGCGCTGCGCCGATTGGGAGGAAGCCATGTTTGAATTGATTGAAATAGAACTGACCAGAGTCCGCAAAATGGCCGAGCTCGCCGATGACGGATTTCTGCTCTATCTCATCGACATTGCAATCATAGAAGCGAACGCCAAAGCTCGTTCAATGCAAAGCAGCATTGAAACGATCGTTCCACTTGCCTTGGAGCGCGACAACACAACCCGCGAGCGGAAGCTGTCGCAAGATTTTCAGACGGTCCGCTGAGCGTTGCTTGAGGATTTGTCGGCTTCGGACATCCGCGTGACAAGCTCGATGATTGCTTCGCGCAGTGCGGGCTGTCCGATCGTCACGAAAGCGCGCAACAGACAAGCGCCATCTTCAGGCGCCGGTCTTGAGGAATCATATGCCGGGTCGAAATTGGTGTTGGAGACGGGATTCGAGGCATCCAGCGAAAATATCTCCGTCCATCTCATGGCCGCTACTCGTCCAACATCGTTTGTACTTCGAGGTTCTTGCGCCACGCCGACGACGATCGGGTTCACCGACAGGATATGACGATAGGCTCTTAGATCATATCTCAGATGAACCCCAGCCTAACACACAGTTAAATATAGTTCGGACGTTAACTTTTGTCAACGCCGTTCATCACTCACGCCGCCGCGAAATTGTCCCCCTAAAACCGAGTCTCCGGGAGTTCTCGAGCGGGGAGCGGGTCAGCTGCGGCCGGACCCGGCTTGCGGGCCGGCCAAGCTTCGAGCCGAGGCCGGTCGGATCGACAAACCCGACCGCCGCGACAGTCGCGCTGACGAAGCTGCATTCACGTAAATCTGCCGCGCCAGCCTTTCGCGATAGCCTTTTATACGATTAGACCAGCATATCCTCATTTTCCGGCGAGCTGTGTCGCGACGTGGCTGGATCGGAGTCAAGCCAATGAACTGAATGCGGAACGGTTGAGTTTGCGCATGCGCTCAAAGTTTTCGATTTTTCAGGTCCAGAATTCGCAGTTTTCTGGTTTTGGGCCCATGCGGCGCTGGCGGCGGCGATGATTGCAGCGGACGTGTTTGAAGCCTCGATCCGGAGCTCGTCCAGAAGCAAGGTCTTGCGACCGCGCCGGTCGGCGCCCGCCGGGGGGATGGTTGGGCCGGTCAGCGCGACGCCGACGCCGTTGTGATGTTCGAGGCGAAGGTGGCCATAGACACGCTCCAGCATTTCGACGGTCATCCCGAGGAAGTCGGCCGCCCTCGTGTATGTCGGCGCCGTTCTGCATCGCCCAAGAGGCCGCTGTGTGTCTGGGGCGTGACTTCATCAAAGTTGAACTACCATTGGCGTCTTGGACTGAAATTTTGCCGGAACTGAGATCATCGCGGCGTCGGCCGCCGTCCGCGCGAAGGCCTTCCGGATGCTCTCGACAGGCTTTCCGTTGAAATCGACTACGGCGGTCTTCGAAATTCCCTTGGCGGCCCATCGCCGCATATGGGCGAGCAGCCGCGCGGGGAATCCCGATCGACGGTTGGCGCTTCTTCGTCTCCTTGGCGCCGAGGCGCTTTCGTTAGAAAATCCCGGCGTCCAGGTCGACATAGCCACGCCCGATCGCGCGCGTCAGCGACGCGCTGCAGACCGCGCCCAACCGCGTTCCTGTGTAGAGGCCAACGAGGATGAACCGGGCGACGTGCTGGCGTGACCGGCGGTCCGTCGCGACGCCTCTTTGAACCTCCCGATTGCGCCAAGCCGCCCAGATTAGCCGCGCGGCCTCAGACCTCGTAAGCCATCGCTCGCGCGCCTGCGGCTTCGGCGGCAAGGTGACCTCGACAACCGACGTGAGGCCTTCGATAGTTGATCGCGGCTCGAAGGTCCTCTAGCTCGCGGCGCGCCGCCGATTTGGACGGCCGCTGCGCGGTGTAGGCGCGGCAGGATGCGCCATTGACGTCGGCCAGCGTCTTCCCGGCGAAGAACAAGGCGACAGTCGTCAGGCGCGCCGACAGTTCCTTTAGGCGCCCAACCGTCGGTCCTATGTCGGTCGCGTAAAGGTTTATGACGTCGGCGACGGGGATTTCACCGAATCACCTTTGCGTTCCCGGGGCCGGTATTATTCGGCGAGATAGCCGGCGAGGAATCTTTCAGCTCCCGCAAGCTCATGAGCGCCGCATCCAGTGCTGACGCGCTTTCCTGCGTCTTTGACGATCCAGACGGCTTTCGCTTTGCCTTCGGGCGGTCGGAGCCAGAGCCGTGGTCCTTTGGCGGGAGTTGGCATTTTTCCCTCATGGCGGCGATCGCGGCTAACGTTGTGTAATCCTTGCCCGCAATTCGCTCGACCGCAAGCCTCCCACGCGCAGCCTCTCTCCGCAGGCCGGCAGCTGACATGCCGCGCATCGGAAAGGCGTTCTCAGCCGCGACGGAGAGACGCAGCGGCGGGGTCTATCTCGCGCGGGAGGGGCGAATTCATCCGTCGCCCTCGACAACCGGCCTGATGGCGATGGGCGCTGGTGCCGCTTCGAAGGCCGCTTCCGAAAGCCGCGCGATTGCGGCCTCGTTGGTCACGTCGCCCACTGGGAAGCTGGGAAGGATATGCGTGAGATGCTTCATCGACCACTCTATATAGCGAGATGATCGCCTCTCTCACGGTTTCTGTTTATGTCTCGGCGGACCATCGCAATTATACCTCCATCATTTCAGCGTAATATGTCCGCTCCGCCTCCTCAAGAAAGAGAGGCTGTAGATCACGCGAGAAACAGCACGAGAAACAGCGATTCGCTGCCTGCTAGGACCGTAAAGGACGTAGCCTTGTCCGCCGTCCAGCCGAAAACATTGCCGCCGAGAACGATCGGCGCGATGGAGAGGTCCGTTCGTCCCAAACGGCGATGCTGCATCGACTTCGCTCCTTAGTCGCGGACAGGATAGCGAAGGTGCACGGCAAACGGAACCGCGCGCCTCGGTTGTACCGTACGACAGACCTGGATTTCCTCGCTGGCGTGCCCGAGGTCGGGGGCGTCGAGCCCTATCTGCTTCTGACCTTCATGGGGAGATTCGAAAACAGGCCTCGCGATACAATTCTCACTCCGCTGGGGATGAAGTCATCGCGCGGCATGGATCATCGGATCGGCGTGCGCGCCCTGCTGAGGTGAGCCGTGCGTTCCTATGAGTTCCGCCGAAGACCCGTTTCTTGCGTTTCCCCCGCGTTCGTAGGCGATCCTGAAGGTCGGCAAAGGGTCGAGGGCGGTCAATCGCTGTTTGGAGATATTCTCTGCCCCGTTTTCATGTTGGCGGCCATCCAACGCATAATCTCTTCTTTGGGCAAGGCGCGGCCGTTGGGCCCTTCAATTCTATATAATTCAGCACGTTGCTGATAATACAAGTCACCCGCCTGCTCAAGCGCGGCTTCTTTGCTTGGAACGCTCCGAGAGGTCCTGTCTTGATCGAGTTGGTCTCGGTAGAGAACTTTCCAGTCAGGCATATTCATATTACAAAACTCCCTGTCGAAATTCGAGGCAGGCCGCGGTCGCGACTGGCCGTGTTGGCATATTGGGCATCATTCGTCGCGAACGCACTCTATTGCGACCTCGCGATTTGAACGGGCGTACCAAAAGGCCCTGCGCGGAGGCGGTCGTGCGTCGGGTACCCGGCGTGATCGGCGTCAGGAATGAAATTGCTGTCCGCTCAGCCTAAGAGTTCAGCCCGCCCACCGTGCCTGCCGAGTTTCGTCGGCTCGAAGATCCGACATAACGCGCCCTCCCTTTTGATCGAACATGAAGCGGCTCATGCTCAGGTGGGATTGCCGGTGCATAAGTTCGCCGAATAATTGACTACTAGAATTACCAATCCGAGACAATCGTGTAGGATAATTAAATGCAATTGAAATATTTCGGTGTGCGACATTATAACTCAGTGTGCAACTGATCACAACCATAGGTAAGTGATAACCTTCATGGGGTTGCGGACGTCGCTTTTCTTGAAATGACACTGAAGGGGATCCGCTGCCTGCGGTGCGGCTTGTCGTACGCGGTCCAGGCCCTGTGGCGCGCCTTCCCGACCCTGCGTTCGGAGCGTGCGTTCCTGTCCCGCGTTCCCATTGGCCCCCGCCCTTCGCTCCACGGGCTCCGCCGCCGGTTCTCCGGCCTTGTTCGCCTGCTTCGCCGCTACTATTGGCGGGGTCCGACTGCATATGGGTCACCTCCCTGTGGAGACGCCCCCGCAACCGTTGCACAATGGCGAGATGGCTTCGCGTGTTCCGCGCTTGTTGGATATAAAGCCGACGATCGACGACGGATGCCCGTTTGACGGGCCGCGCCCGCAAGAGGGTTCGAAGCCGCCGCCCCGACGTCAGACGTGACTTGCCCACCGCAACGAGCCGAACCGCGCCGGAAAGGGATGTCCGGTCTCTCTAACCCGCGAGCGCGAGCAGCGCGCCCAGACCTGCGACAATCAGCGCCAGAACGGCCGACAGGATGACTTCGACGCTTGCGCCGGAACGGGCGTGGACGCGCGGGTCAGCAAGCAATCGCTCGGTGCGGACGAACCGCACGGCGGCGACGACGAGCAGCGCGACGCCGACGACGATGAGAGCGAGACCCTCATAACGCGTGGACGGGCCCGACAGTTTCTCGAGCCGGGCGCGACGGCTCGGAGCGAGCGAGGCGGCGTCCAGCAGGGTCAGGAGAAAGAGGTCGAACTTTTCGATGACGAAGCCGAAGGCGACGACCGCCACGCCGGTGCGCACCCAGGCGAGGAACGTCCGCTCGTTCGCGGCGTGATCGGAATAGCCTTCGATCATGAACGCCTCCTTGCTTGGCGCCGCCTTCAGAACCCGACGGGGCTTTCGCGGAGGATTCCGGTGACGGTGCGCCGAATCTACTCGAACTGGCCGAGTTGGGCGAAGGAGCGTAGGCGCGGCTCGAGGCTTTTTCGCCTTGCGGCGGGGAACCGCGGCTTGCATGCCGGTTACCTCGTGCAGCCATGGCTACGATGCGACAGGTTGTCGTCGCGCTCGCGCTTTGCGTCGTGCCCTGCAGCGCCTTCGCCGCGTTGGGGCACGTCAACCCGCTCATCATGAATTGCAGACACGGTGAAATTCTCACGGCTGACCCCGAGCTGCAACTTTCTCCCCGCGCGAGGAGTTCCGGCTCGCCCATGTCGAATCCCCGCGCCACAGTTCATGCGCTCGACCCTGCCGAAGCCGCCGTAGGCCGATTGCCTCAATCTCCATTCGGTATAAATTCCGAGGCTCACGGCCGAGCGTCTCGCTCTCGCCTTGCACGCGTACGCGCCGACTGAAGGCGAGCCGAAAAACGTGGGACATCCTCCGCGGTCGTGCGTTTTACTTGCGGGCGCCGAGGCGCGTGGACCGCGCGAGACAATCGCGTGAGAAAATAGGGTGTCCGAGGAAGGATTGATCCGATGCCAGACAAAGCTCTCGACCCGGTGGAATGGGAATTGGTTCGCGCGGACATCGCCATGGAGAAAGCGCGCCTGAAAGCCAACGGCGACTGGTCCAAATGGGAAGAATTCCAGGCGCAGTCGAACGCCATGCGGGCCGGTTATGCCGGGACCGCCGATTGGACGAGGCGCGCCCCGAGGCCGCGGTCGCAATTGACCGAGGAGGAACGCGTCGCATTGTGGTGGGCGGTCCGAACCCCAGAGCTATCGTGGCTGACGCGGCGACTTCGCTGGCCTCGGCGGCGCGGCTGGCCGTTACGCTGAACAGCGCCCGCGCGCACAACGACCCCTGTGTCGGGCAGTCGAGGACGACAAGGCGGGCGACGCGGCATGGGGTCTTGACGGCCCGGACCCATCGTCTCCGGCCGGCCGCGTCCAGAGGCGCGCCAGCTTCGCGCGCAACCCCGGTTCTCAGACACGATCGGACACATGGAGTTGCTTCGTTTGCCGCCGACCGCACCCTTCCGCAGAAGCGGCTGGTCCCCGGCCCCGCCACATTGTTAACTTTCCCCTTGCGCTTCGCCTCTCGTTCTGCAAATGTTCGGCTGGCGGCGGGCCTGGAGAGAGGGGACGGGGATGGTGGCGCGCGTTTCGACCGTGGCGTTCGAGGGAGTGGAGGCTCGCCCGGTCGACGTGCAGGTGCACGTCGCCTCCGGCAATGTCGTCTTCAACATCGTGGGCTTGGGCGACAAAGCGGTGCGGGAGTTGCAGGAGCGGGTCCGCTCGGCCCTCACCGCCTCAGGCCTCGCGTTGCCGGCGAAACGCATCACCGTCAATCTCGCCCCAGCCGACCTGCCGAAGGAGGGCAGCCATTACGACCTGCCGATCGCGCTCGGGGTGATGGCGGCGATCGGCGCCGTTCCGCACGACGCGCTCGAAGGCTACGCCGTCATCGGCGAGCTCGCCCTCGACGGGACGGTCAGCGCGGTCGCGGGCGTGCTGCCGGCCGCGATCGCCGCCAACGCGGCGGGGAAGGGGCTCATCTGCCCGGCGCCGTGCGGGCCGGAGGCGGCCTGGGCCTCGGCCGACCTCGACATTCTCGCGCCGCGCTCGCTGATCCAGCTCGCCAACCATTTCAAGGGAAGCCAGACGCTATCGCGGCCTGAGCCCGCCCTGCGTCCGCCGGGCGGGCCGCAACCGGATCTCCGCGACATCAAGGGCCAGGAGAGCGCGAAGCGCGCGCTCGAGATCGCCGCCGCTGGCGGCCACAACCTCCTGATGAGCGGCGCGCCCGGCGCTGGCAAGTCGATGCTCGCTCGGCGCCTGCCCTCGATCCTGCCGCCGCTCACGCCGCGCGAGCTGCTCGAAGTGTCGGTGATCCACTCCGTCGCCGGCGCGCTCGCCGGCGGCGCGCTGACCGACCGGCGCCCGTTCCGCGCGCCGCATCACTCGGCCTCGATGCCGGCGCTGGTCGGCGGCGGAGCGCACGCCAAGCCCGGCGAGATCTCGCTCGCCCACAACGGCGTGCTGTTTCTCGACGAATTGCCGGAATTCCAGCCGCAGGTCCTCGACTCCTTGCGCCAACCGATCGAGACGGGCGAGGTCGCGATCGCGCGGGCCAATCACCGCGTCCTCTATCCGGCCCGTTTCCAGCTCATCGCGGCGATGAATCCCTGCCGCTGCGGGCAAGCCAACGAGCCGGGCTACGCCTGCAAGCGCATGCCGAACGAACGCTGTGTCGCCCAATATCTCGGCCGTCTGTCGGGGCCGCTGATCGACCGCTTCGATCTCGTCGTCGACGTGCCCTCGGTTACCGCCGCCGACCTCATGACGCCGCCGCCGCGGGAAGGCTCGGCCGAGGTCGCGGCCCGGGTCGCAGCGGCGCGCGAGGTCCAGCTCGCCCGGTACGCCACCCTTGGCCTCGACGGCGTCACCTGCAACGCCGCCGCGCCGGCGAGCGCGGTCGAGACGATCGCGGAGGCCGACGACGCCGGCCTCCGGCTGCTGCGCGACGCGGCCGAGCGCCTGCGCCTGTCCGCCCGCGGTTATCACCGGGTTCTCAAGCTGGCCCGCACGCTGGCCGACCTCGATGGCGGCGGCCCGGTCAGGCGCGCCCATCTCGCCGAGGCGCTCTCCTATCGCGGCGCGCCGGAGCGGGCGGCTCGGGCGGCGTGAGCCTCGGCGCTCCGGCCGTCGCCGCCGGAACGAAGAATGCCCATTTTGCGCTTGCGAACATGCCGCCGGGAGCCGATGATCGATCAAGGCCCTCGCTGAAGCGTGCGGCGAGACGCAGTTCCTTCCTCGTCTTTCTCGCGCCATTTGAAAAATCCAGCCGGATCGTCATGGACCGCGGCGCGGGCCCCCCCATGAGGACGCCGGCGCAGGAGAACGGTCGAGACGCTCACAGCGATGATGCGGCAATACGAGCTGGTGGAACGGGTCCGCCGGTACAATCCGAACGCCAATGAGGATCTGCTGAACCGCGCCTATGTCTTCGCGATGAAGGCGCACGGAACGCAGAAGCGCGCCTCGGGCGACCCCTATTTCTCCCATCCGCTCGAAGTCGCCGCCATTTTGACCGAGTTCAAGGTCGACGACGCCACCATTGCCGCGGCCATGCTGCACGACACGATCGAGGACACCGCCATCACCCGCGAGGACGTCGACAAGGCGTTCGGCGAGGAGATCGGCGGCCTGGTCGACGGTCTGACCAAGCTCGGCAAGCTCGACTTCGTCACCAAGCACGCCCAGCAGGCCGAGAACTTCCGCAAGCTCCTCCTGGCGATCGCCGACGATGCGCGCGTGCTCCTGGTCAAGCTCGCCGACCGGCTGCACAACATGCGCACCCTGAATTACGTGCCGCCTGAGAAGCGGGCTCGCGTCGCCCAGGACACGCTCGACATCTACGCCCCGCTCGCCGGTCGCATGGGAATGCAGAGCATGCGCAGCGAGCTCGAGGACCTGTCGTTCCGCTGCCTGATGCCCGACGCCTATGCGCTGATCGTGTCGCGTCTCGAAGCCCTGAAAGCCAGGAACGGCGCAATCATCGCCCGCATCGCCGCTGAGCTGACCGACCAGTTCGTGCGCCGCGGGATCAAGGTCGAGGTCAAGGGCCGGCAGAAGGCGCCCTATTCGATCTGGAAGAAGATGGAGCGTCGCTCGATCGCCTTCGAGCAGCTGTCGGACATCTACGGCTTCCGCATCCTGGTCGACACGGTCGCCGACTGCTACGCGGCGGTCGGCGTCGCGCACACCACTTGGCCCGCCGTGCCGGGGCGCTTCAAGGACTACATCTCCACGCCCAAGCAGAACGACTATCGTTCGATCCACACCACCGTCATCGGGCCGGGCAGCCAGCGCGTCGAACTGCAGATCCGCACCTTGGAGATGCACCAGATCGCCGAATACGGCATCGCTGCGCACACGATCTACAAGGACGGGCGGGCGGAGACGCCGGCGGTCAGCGAGAGCCGCGCCTACCGCGGCCTGCGGCAGACGATCGAGGCGCTGGCGAGCGACGATTTGGAGAAATTCCTCGAGCACACCAAGCTCGAGCTCTTCCACGACCAGGTGTTCTGCTTCACGCCGAAAGGCCGGCTGATCGCCCTGCCGCGCGGCGCGACGGCCATCGACTTCGCCTATGCGGTCCACACCGACATCGGCAATTCCGCGGTCGGCTGCAAGCTCAACGGGCGGATCGCGCCGCTGATCTCCGAGCTGCACAACGGCGACGAAGTGCTGATCATGCGCGCTGAGCGGAGCTCGCCGCCTGCCGCCTGGGACAGCGTCGTCGTGACGGGACGCGCGCGCGCCGCCATCCGCCGCGCTACGCGCGAGGCCGCCAAGGCGCAGTTCGGCGGCCTCGGCCGGCAGATCGTCGAGCGCGCCTTCGAGCGGGCGGGCAAGAAATTCTCGGAGTCCAAGCTGAAGGCGGCGCTGCCGCGCCTAGCGCGGACCTCGGTCGACGACGTCTTCGTCGGCGTCGGCCGCGGCGAGATCTATTCGGCCGACGTCGTGCGCGCGGTCCATCCCGACTTCAAGGAGGAGCGCAAGGCCGGCCCTGCCGTGCCGCACAACGAGACCGGCTGGTTCAACCTGCCGAAGGCCGCCGACCTCGTCTTCCGCGTTCCGGGCAAGTCCGATCTCGCCTCCGTGCTGCCGGTGCGCGGCATCGATATGGAGACCGCCGTCCGCTTCGCCCCGAAGGGCGGGGCGGTGCCGGGCGAGCGCATCGTCGGCATTCGCGGCCCCGAGGGCATCACCATCTATCCGATCCACTCGCCCGCGCTCGCCGAGTTCAACGATGAGCCCGAGCGCTGGCTCGACGTGCGCTGGGATCTCGAGAATGTCGACAAGGCGCTCTATTCGACCCAGTTCGTCATCACCGTGCTCAACGAGCCCGGCGCGCTCGGCGTCATCGCGACCACGATCGGCGAGTACGGCGCCAACATCGACGCAGTCTCCTCCTCGGCCAACGGCGCCGATTTCCGCGAGCTGCAATTCGACGTGCAAGTGCGCGACATCCAGCATCTGAACGCGATCCTCGCGGAGCTGCGCGGGAAAAGCGTGGTTAACAAGGTCGAAAGGCTCAGCGGCTAGCGTGATGCGATAAGCATGTCGCCTCGGGGCGACCCGACCGCCGCCTAGTAAAACCCTTTCGTCGCGCCCATGCTCCTTTCGTGATAATTGGAAGTCCCGATGAGCCTTGCCGTGCGCAAACCCATGACTCTTGCCGAGTTTCTCGAATGGGAGGAACGGCAGCCCCTGCGCTACGAATTCGACGGAATGGGCCCCGTCGCGATGACCGGCGGAACGGCCGGGCATGCGGACATTCAGGCCAATCTCGCCGCGGCTCTCCGGACGCGTCTCCGAGGCAAACCATGCCGCTTCTATGGCAGCGATCTCAAATTTCAGGTTGCGCAGGGCCACGTGCGCTATCCCGACGGCATGGTCCTATGCTCGTCGGTCGACCGGACCGCCACCATCGTTCATGATCCCGTCGTCGTCTTCGAAGTGCTCAGCCCGAGCACGACCCGCAACGACAGGATCGCCAAGGCTCGCGAATACCAGGCCACCCCGTCCGTAAAGCGCTATGTCATGCTCGAACAGGAGGGCGTCGGCGCCACCGTCTACGCCCGCTCGGGCGAAACATGGACGCATGAAATCCTGGTCGCCAACTCCGTTCTCTCCCTGCCTGAGATCGAGGTGGAACTGCCGCTCGCCGAGCTCTATGAAGGGATCGTCTTCGAGGCGGAGCAGGAAGCTGATCCACCGCCTCAGGGCGAACCCGCCTGAGACCATGCCCCTCTATTTCGCCTATGGCTCCAACATGAGCGTTCAGGCGATGGCGCGCCGCTGCCCGCGGTCGAAGCCGATCGGCGTCGCCCGGCTCGAGCGCCATCGCCTCGCGGTGATGCGCGAGGGCTGGCTGACCGCGCTGCGCGACCCGCGTTTGGCAGTGCACGGCGTACTGTGGGACGTCGCGTTGAGCGATGTCCCTTCGCTCGACCGCTACGAGGGGCTCGCGCAGAAACTCTACGCCAAAGTCGTACAGCCGGTCATCGCCTCGGGCGGGGCGAAGCGGGCGCTCGTCTATGTCGGGGCCAATTCAGGGCCGGGAATTCCCCGGGGCGACTACATCGCCGATATTGTCGCCGCGGCGCGGACGTGGCCCCTGCCGGCGGAGGGGATGGCGGCGCTGGAGGCTATTCTGGACCAGGCGGCGGCCGCAAGGCGTAGCCGAATCGATTGAACCTTCATGCTCCGATGTAGGCGGCGAAGGCGTTTTCGTCCCAGGCGGCGACTTTGCGTCGCATGCGCAGGAAGTCTTTGGCTTTGCCGGTTCTGAGCACGTTGAGGGCGATGTGCTTGACGATGGCGAGGTTGAAGGGCGCCTTGTCGCTCCGCACGCGGCATTCGTCATCGCGGAAGATCATGTCGAGCACCCAGTGGAGGCCGTTTTCGACCATCCAATGACTGCGGATCATCGGTCCCACAGCGTTGGCGAGCAAGGTCAGCGAGGTGATGTAGAAGCGCGTCTCGGTCTCCGCCTTGCCATTGGTTTCGCGTTCGCTCTCGACCATGACGACCGACTTCAGGCCCGGCCATTGGTGGCTGTCCTGCAGCCAGCCGATGTCGTGGAAAACGGTGACCGTCCGGGTCTCGATGCGGCCGTGGTCGCCGTCGACGGTCGTGTCCTGGCTGACGGACGTATTCCTGAACCCGACCGCTTTCTGCTCCTTTGCGAACAACTCGACATCGTCGCGCAGCTTGCCCTGGTTGCCCTTCAACGCGAGGATGTAATCGGCCTTCTTGTCGAGGATTGTCTGCGCGATTTTGCGCTGGCAACCCGCAGCGTCGATGGTCCCCACCGCGCCTTCGTGCCAACAGCTCGAGCAGCGCCGGAATGGCGACGATCTCGTTCGACTTGTCGCCGACCCTCATCTGTCCGAGCACCATGCGCTCGCGCGCGGCGAAGGCCGCGGACATAACGCTCTTCGTCGCCCTTCTTCGGTAGAGCGCGGCGCCGTCTTCCGTCGTGGGATCCTTCGGCGGCCGTCTTGGCCAGCGCCGCCGTCCACGCCACAAAACAGCGCTGGAACGCCGCCGGGTCGAGCTTGGCCAGGACGATGCCCAACTGGTCGTGCGAGGGCGTGCCGTTGTCGAAGCGTCGAAAACGTTGAAGGAACGCCAGCTTGGCCCGGCCGAAGCGCGCAATGTCGGCCACCGTCTCCGCTCCCGCCAGCGCCGCAGACAACAGCAAAAGCAGCACCTCCTCGAGCGGAGGCGACCTTCCCTTTCTGTCGATAGTCCGGCAAGTTCTTAAAATGGGACAGGAAAACCGTCGTCTCCTGCAAAGCCCCGGCCGTCGCGTCCCCTTCCGTCATCGACCCATCCTCCAAGCAAATCAGAGGACTGCGACAAATTCAGACTTTCGGCCCTTTGTCACGCGAAATTTCAGTCGATTGCCCTGCCGCAGGTCATGGCCGAGTTGACCTTCGCTCCGATCGGCGGAGGCTTGTCCTCGGGTTCGCCGATTCGCGATTGCCGACTTGCCGGTCGCAGAGGGCCTCAACGTCCGCGGCCTCAATACCGCCGCCACGCTGTGGTGCTCGGCGGCTGTCGGCGCGGCGGCCGGCGCGGGCCTCATTGCCGAGTCGGGGCTGCTCACTCTGTTCGTGATCGCCGGGAATACCCTGCTCAGGCCGCTGGTCAACCGCATCAACCGCATCCCGATCGACGAGGAGGCGGGCGAGGCGGCCTACGAGGTTCGCCTGTCGGCCAATCCTAGGGCGGCGGACGACGCGCGCGAGGCCCTGATCGAGGCGCTCGAGCGCGCTCATTATCCCGTCGCCGATGTCGAAACCGACGAACGCGGCGACGAGACGGTGGAGATCGTCGCGAAGTTGGTCGCGACCGCCGTCGTGCCGGAGGAGCTCGACGCCGTAGTCGAAGGGCTCGAGAAACTCCCCGGCGTCGATCACGCCACGTGGGAGAGCGAGCGGCAGAGTTGCCCCGTCTCGACTCCCGTTTTCCCTCTTGTATTTCCATTCGTGGATGCTCTTTCTGGATGTTTAGAGCCGCGAGCTCCGTCGGTGACTTTGACGCCCCTGGATAGCTGTTCTCGTCGAGGACACGCGCACCGTCAGTCCTGCTTTGGTCGTCGTCGCCGCGATCAGCTCGACGACCGCCAAACGGCTCGTCAGCGTCGCCAGTTTTGCGTGATGTGGCAGAACAGACGATGTTCGATCCTGTTCCACTTCGAGGTCCCGGGCGGATAGTGGCAGACCGTGATCGTCAGTCCCTTTTCGTGGCCAACTTTTGCAATTCGACTTTCCAGAGGCGGACCTGAGCCGTTGGAGCCGCCGCCATCGGCGGTGATCATCAACTGACGGGCGGCGGGATAACGCTCGCGTCCCATGAGATCGAGCCAGCGACGGATGGCGTTGACCGCGAACGTGGCCGTGTCGTGATCCACGCCGACGCTCACGCAGCCGGCGTTCGCGCCGATGTCGTAGACGCCATAAGGAATGGCTTTGCCGAGGTCCTCGTCGACGAAATCGTGCACGTTGACGAGGTCGGGTCGCCCTCGCGGCCGATAGTCGGAGCCCGCATTCTTGTATTCGCCAATCAACTCTTTCTTCTTGGTGTCGACCGAGATCACCGGTTGGCCCGCATTCTGAAACGCCAGGACTTGTGCATTGATATGTTCGAACTGCGCATCGCGGTCGGGATGCTTCGCGCCTTCCTTGGTTTTCCGGTTGACCTGCCGACGATACCCGAGCCTTTCGAGCAGCTGCGGAATGCGGCTCGCCGAAACCTGATGGCCCATCTCACCAACGTCGCCGCGAGCTTGGCGTGGCTCTTGGATACCCACAACAATGGTCGCATAGGGTCGCCGACTGTCGCCGGCTCCAAAAGCTTTCTCAGGTCCTCAAGCAGCGTCGGGTCCTTCTCGACCAGTGCTCGTCGGCCGCCTCCCGCGCGCCGCACCCTGTTCGTCGCTCGCGCAAAATCGAGTTCCTTCAGCCCTCGCCCAATCGTGCTTCGAGCGATCCCCGTCGCCCTCGCAACCGCGCTGACCCCGCCGACGCCCGCCGCCCGCGCCTCCGCCGCTGCAAAAAAGCGTCGTCCCCGCTCATCGAGCCCGACGCCGAGAGCCTCGTAACGGATGCGAATCGCGCTTTCGTCTATCATCCGCCGCGCATACGAATTATCCTCCGCCCTGGGAATCCCCTCGCCGATTCAATAATTTCGCGGCGTCGCCTTAGTTTCCCTGCTCGGCTTTCACTTGCTGCCCGCATCCGCCGGGGGCGCGCCTGTCGCGCCGCCGAGGCTCAGCCACACGTTCGGATCGTCCTGCGCCTGGCGCTTGAAGAACTGATAGCCTGTCGCGCTCCATGGCCGGACGGCCGGCGACAGGTTGTCGAGCACGAAGTCGCCGCGATCGGTCTTGACCGTCAGAACGGCATGGCCCTCGCCGTTCAGGTCGCGCACGATCGTCATCAAGAGCGCCTGGCGGGGATAGCCGCGCTCCACGAGGAGCTTCCGCTTGAACAGCGCATAGATCTTGCAATCGCCCTTGCCGTCGACCGGATAGTCCCAATGGTCGAGGGTGGTGCCCCAATGCTCGAGGTTGCTCATCGGCTCGATTGCGTTGTTGGCGAAAGTATTGACTTCATTCAGCGTCTTCCAGACCTGCCTGGTCAGGTGGATGTCGACGGGCTTGAGCTTGCCGAGCGTGCACTCGTCGGCGTGGCGGTTGCAGAAGTCGATCCAGCCGTAAGGGATCGAGGTCTCGGCGCCGACCGGCGTCCAGCTCGCGCGCGGCAGCCCTTCCGACGCTTCTCCGAAGCCGTTCCAGGCGAGGCCCAGGATGACCGCCGCCGTGAGGAAACTGAAAAGCCGGATGAACATGACGCCCCTGCCGCTTTTGACGCCGGCAGGATGGCCCGCTTCCGCTTGGCGAGGGCAGAACAAATTCTATCGAATTTTACGGACCGGCGCGATCGCGGAAGAGGAAATTTCTTAATCTTGACAATGAGTTTGCTTTACCGCTGGTTTACCCTCTTCAGTTGCCCGGCGTCCGCATCAGCCGGAGCCCCAGGGAATCACGCAACACCGACGGCGCAAAGCTACTTCAATCTCCCATTAACCTGACTTCCGACCCGTGAATTGCTATCGACGCTGCGTTGACAGCCGCGGCGATTGTTGCGACGATGAAAACTGCGCTCTGCTAGGGGCATCGTGATGCAGTCGCGCTGTGCGAGGGGAGGCGGACATGACGTTATTGGCGCCGGCAGCGGAAGCGGACCGGATTTCAGTTGGCGCGTTGGAAATTCTGGTCAATCGTCAAGACTTCTCGTTGTTCTCCGCCAAGCCCTGAAGAAGGGAACCGCCTGTTGCGTTCTTTCTTCAGCGTCCGAGAGCCTGCTCTCCGTGACGCGATCGTCGAGCTCGTGAGGGCGTTGGCGCTTGTCGAGAACAGGCACTAGCCGTCAGCGGACGCCTTCGAGCTCGAAGCGCCAGCCTTGGCGGTCGTACTCCGGGCGGGTGTTCGGGAGGTTCTGCGCGTCATCGCCGCGCGGCTCCTCGTCGCCGCGGTTCGAAGGAGACGAGGAAACTCTGTAAGGTCCAAGAAAATCATTTGGGGGGGGTCGGTGACTGAAGCGACTGCGAGGCGGGACGCAAGCGCCAGGCAACCTCCGCCGCTTCGCATTTCCCGCGCATTCCCGGCCCCCCGCGCATTGCTGTTCAGGGCCTGGGGCTCCGGGGACCCGGTGAAGCGCTGGTTCAGTCCTGAGACTTTCACGGCGCCGCACGCCGAGGTCCAGATGCGGGTGGGAGGCCCTTTCAATGTCCGCCTGCGCGGTCCCTATGGGCAGGAGCGATTGATCAGGGGGACTTTTGTCGAGGTCGTTCCCCACGACCGTCTGGTGATCGACATGACTGTCGCCGACGCGGAGGGAAAGCGGCTGTTCAAGGCTTACACCGAGGTGACCTTCCCGACGATGGGATCGGCGCTCGGATGGACGTGGTGCAGACCTATGCTTTCATCGATCCGGCCATGGCCTCCCCGATGGGCGCGTCCGAAGGCTGACGGACCTCCCTCGATAAGCTCGAGGAGGAGGTGGCGCGGATGCGGGGTCGGCGGGCCGGTCTGCCGCGCACGCGACATTCCACCTCGAGCGCACTTTTGAGGCGCCGGTTGCTCGCGTCTGGGCGGCGATCACCGAGGAGGCGGCCAAGAGCAAATGGTTCGGCCGCACGTCGGAGCAATGGGAGCTTTTGGAGCGTCTCACGTCCGGCGGGCGCGAGCGGCTTAGGGGACGCTTCAAAGGCGGGGCGGTCTCCACCTTCGACACCGCGTACTACGACGTCGTCCCGAACGAGCGGCTCGTCTACCCTTACGAGATGCACCTGGACGACGTGGAGGTCTCCGTCTCTTTGGCCACCGTGCAACTCAGGGCCGAGGGCGCGAGGACCACGCTCATGATCACCGAGCAGGGCGTCTTCTTCGACGGTGACGCGGACGCTCCGTCGCGCGAGCGCAACGCGGGTCGGCTGCTCGACGCGCTCGGCGGTTCGCTCGAAGATCGAGCTCCACGCTGAGCGGCCGGTGAGGGCCGCTGCGCGCGCGGCGAAAGAGCCCTCGAAAACCTTCCTTTTCGTCAGCCTTGCGATAGAGCAGGTCCCGATCGGTTGGAACCGCACGCGCCAGTGGGAGCGACCCCGAGTCCCTTCATTCGAGTTCCGCCAGCCTCAGACAGCGCCATTTCCATCGCCGAGTTGCGGTAGGGACGCGCATTACTGCGCGCCCCCCCGCACAGATCCGTACGAGCGGCTTTCCCGCATACGGCTCCTGCCTCGGGTGTTTGACGGCAAACCTCTGCCTTGCGGCTTGCCGTACGCGGTCCAGACCCTGTGGCGCGCCCTCCCGACCCTGCGTTCGGAGCGTGCGTTCCTGTCCCGCGTTCCCCTTGGCCCCCGCCCTTCGCTCCACGGGCTCCGCCGCCGGTTCCCCGGCCTTGTTCGCCTGCTTCGCCGCTACTATGGCGGGGTCCGACTTCTCACGCCCGTTCGTCATGCGCTTCGGCTCTTCGCCTTCCGCATGCGGACCAGGACGGCCGATGGCCTGTGGTCGGGCATGAGACCTCCCAGGTTCCGACGTGATCCTTTCGTACGTGATGTGGCCTTCGACCCCGGCAGGGCGACAGCGCCTCGCATGACGGCGCCGCACATGTTGCCTTCGACGTTGATTACCGGCTCGGCCCCTGCGACGTAAAAGGTTTCGTGGCTCAATCCCACACCCCACACGATTGCTGTGTACGCTTCGCCCCTGCCGTCGCCGACAGACGCGCAACACTCGCTAGCAGGCGGGCGCTACCCCTTACCTGCGCCGGACTTCCACCGGCTGGATCGCGCCAGCTTGCCTGTGGCGCACAATCAATCTTTCCAAGAGCTTGCGGCGCCATTTCCATCGCGTCATCGCGTCCGCCTCCGCGGGACCAAACCTCATTGATGGCATTTTCCTTTCCTTATCAAAGGCTTGCATCGGATCGAGCAGAAAAAATTCGCGCCCCAGCTCGCGCTCGCGGCCACGATCCTCCCTGCAGTCCATGCTCAGCCCTCACGGCATTTCCGGCCCGCTCGCAGGCCTTGCCCCGGACGCGACGCTCGGGCGAGCGGGGATCCGAGGCGGCGCAACGATTACCTTTCAAACAGCGTGCTAGGGTGGTGTGACCCGTTCCCCGGACATTGTATGTTCTGCTTACGTTCGAGTCAAGCTTTCCGTGAAGAGGAGAACAACGAAGTTCGACGACGAGAGCTGCTTTCCTCATTCACAGGGTGACGCGGCGCCGCAACCGGTTGCCGGGCGGATCGGAGGCGCTTCGCGCTCCGGAACGGGGGGCAAGGCGCCCACGGGAATGCTCGCGGCTTCCGCCTCGGCGATGGAGCTCACGGGGATGCTGATAGCGGCTTCCGCTCCGGTCCGGAATGCCCCTCTGCGGGCCGCGAAGAGGGCGAGGTCCTCCGATCTCTCAGCGAGGCCGAAGCGCCGCGACCGCACGTTTTCGCATCCCGTGTCGCTGCGCATCGCCGCGGCTTCTCCGCCGAGCCAGTCGCTTTGCTGATGCTGCAGGCGCTCGGCGTATCGGCAAATCTCATAGGAGGAGGCTTCGAGAGTCGCCGGTTGCGGCTCAGGGCGAGGCCCGGGCTCGCGCGGTTCCGGCGAGACGGCGTCGATCTTCACGTGCGCCAATCCCGCGTTCCGGAAGCCGAGCGCCACGGCGGCGGCAGTGGAAACATCGATGACGCGTCCACGCATGAACGGCCCCCGATCCATGATCCTGAGGATCACGGAGCGGCCATTATCGAGATTGAGGACTTTGACCCGCGATCCCATCGGCAGGCTGCGATGCGCTGCGGTCAATCCAGCTGCGCCGTGATAATAGGAGGCCAACCCGAGCTCCGTCGCCGATGCGCCGAAGCTCATGCCGAAAGTAATCGTGCAAAAGACAAAAGTCTGTCGCAGCGGCGTCGCTCCTGCGCCTCATGCTCGCTCGGAGTTCCGCCGTAACGTAAACACGAAATTAACCAACTTGCTAGCCCTGCGACGGGGGTCTCCGCGCTTGGCGGCGCCGGCCAAACTGCGGCGACGGCGGCGCTCTTGTGAGATGTGGTCGTTCGGGTTCGGTCTCGGGCGCCGGCTGCAGGCCAAGGGGCTCACCGAACTGATCGTCTTGACCGGCCTCCTCAATTCCGGACTCGTTTCGCCGAGGATCTTCGCCGTCATGGTCTTGATGGCGCTGTTCAGCACTGCTTTCGCAATGCCGCTCGCCCGGCTGGCGCTGGTTCGTCCGGCGTGTGGCCCGCCCCAGCCCTCGACCCTGTCGCGCTACTATCTCCTTCCCTCCGTCGCAGCAGAGGTCAGCGGAAGGCGGAATGAGATCGCGGAGGGCTTCGCCGATGGTAGCCACGTCGAGGCTGGAAAGAACCGCGTCGAACATTGCTCGCGGCGATCGTGCGCGACAATGACGGGAGTCTGCTCCATAAGCGCCCTATCTACGTTCGCCTTGCTGCCCCGCTTTCGCGCTGGCCTCGGCAAGCCACGCTTCCGGCCCTTTAATGATTCCGGAAACAAAGTTACATCGACTTCGACGATACCCGATAACTTCGGCTCTTTGGGGTTGACGGCGGCAAGGAACCGCCGTCGCCAACGGTAGGCCGTACTTGCGTCGATTTGGCAGCGCTCCGCCGCTTGCGCCAAGGTCTCGCCTTCAATTAGAGAGCGAGCATGATCCGACCATCAATCTTTACGGTGTAACCGTGCCAGGGGAGTGCCCGTGAGCGCGGTAAACGTCTTGCAGCAAGCCTTGCACCGATAGCGAGGCAGGCCGCCGCTCTTACCCCAGGGGCGACGTCCTTTGCTCGGCAATGCGGGCAGCCTGACTGAAGTACGCGTCGTCGTCCAACCTCGCCCACGGAGTTGGATTCCTCGTCGGCGGGGGCGAGAGAACGAGGGCCAATCGAGATATCACAGTTCTTCTTGTCCAAGGTTCTGCTCGCCGTTGGTCACCCTCATCGGAGTGGGCGCCTCTGTCGGGAAATGCCCGTAATGCATGGCTGAGGCTATCCTCCATCGCCGGCGGTCATCCGTCTCAATCCATGTCCCTGCGTTCCGCGCGGCGGGCTTTTCGCGACGCATGGAAGCCGACCGCCATGTCGAAGGCGGCGCCGACGAACTTCAGCACATGCGCAAAGTCTTCGTCCGTCAGACGGCGCGCGGCGTCGTTCGCTCGATAGAGGTTGGCGAAATCGCGCTCGCGGCCGGCCTGCACCACCAGCTTGCCGGCGCCGAGATCGTCGAGCGCCTTCCAGATTCCTGGGTTGTAGGTGCGCGTGAGCTTAAGGGCGAAGGAAATCGGGTCGTTCCGACCCAGCACCCCGGCGAGCCGCAGGACGAGGTCGAAGGGGAGGGCCGCCTTGCCCTCCTCGGCGTCCTCGATCAGCGCCGGGTCGGAAAGGCCGACCGCTTTGCCGAGTTCGTCGACGGTGATCCCGGCCGCTTCGCGCGCCGCGCGCAGGAATTCGCCCGCCTTGGCGATCGCCGCCTTCTGCCCCGGGCTGCGCGCGAGGGTTTTGGCCGCCGCGACCGTCATCTCGGTTGCGCCCTCGGCCACGCCGAGCGCTGAATTCGCCCAGGAGGCGAGCTCGTGCGCGACCCGCATGATCGCCGAAGGCCCCGGCGCATCCGCCGGCGTCGCGGCCGGCTTTGGCGGGCTCGTCTTCCCTAGCTCCGGCGGACGCGATTTCGGACGAGACGCGGACGGCATTCTGACCTCACCTGGGCTTTGCTTGCGACGCGCGGCGCCGGATCGCGATCGGCTTCTCGCCGCTCGTAAGCGCGGGCCGATGGGATCCGGGTTGGCGCATGTTCATGCGGCGAGACTTCGTATCGCTGCGGCGCATTGCGCAATCCCCGCGCGACCTATGCCCTAAATAACCGGCAGCGTCCAACCCCGCAGAGGCCACGCGTTCCCGGATAGCCTGCGATGCTCGTCATTGTCGATTGCCGGTTTATTCGCACATGGACCCCGTGACTTGATGGTCTCCCGGTGCGCGTTTCACCGGCGGCAGTCAGGCAGGCCGCTTCCAGAGAGGCTGCTACGATTTTGGACCACATACGCCTTGAGCGGCGGAAAGCCCGTTGAAGCTGGCCGAGGAATAGGGGTCGTGTAGGCCCCGTTTCCTAAATCAGGACCTTTCGCCTCGATCTAGAGCGTGACCGGCAGCTCGGTTCGGGAAGGAGAGCATGAAACGCCCCGCTCGCCGCAACGACGCGGCCCGGCGCCTACTCCCGGAAGGGCGTGACGAAGCGGCCGCCCGCCTCGACCGGGGCGTTGGGTCCGCGCGGCAGTTTGAGCGGCGAGCGCGCGCCGAGGTTGCGGGCGAACATCTCGGCGTAGGTTCCGGCGGCGCCGACGACGCGCGCTCGCCAGTCTTCGGCGAGCCCGAGCTCGCGCCCGTCGACCGGCAGCGAGCCGAGGCCGCTCGCCTCCCACGCCGCCGCCGGCAGTTCGGCGCGCTGAAGCGCATAGACGCCCCACGCGACGATCGCCGACCATTGCGGATCGATCGCCGGCGTGACCACGAGCACGGGGAAGGTCGCGAAGAACTCCCGCAGGATGCGGCTCTTCGGCGTCTTGGCCGCGAGCCGCGCCGCCGCGAGGTCGCCGGTCTCGCCGACCGCCGCGTCGCAGATTCCTGCGTCATAGGCGTCGTAAAGCTCGCCGTATTCGGTGAAGCCCTTGCGGACGAAGTCGAGGCGCCTCGCGGCCATGGAGGCCTCGAGGTTCCGGTGCGCGTTCGAGCCCTGGTAGAAGCAGACCGATTTCCCGGCGAGATCGCCAAAACTCTCGATCGGCGAGCTTTCCGGGACCATGACGCCGGTCGAGACGAAGACGACCGGCGGCCCGGGCATGATCCTTCCCGCGAGGCGCTCATCGAGGAGCTCCGAGCCGTCGAGGAAGGCGAGGTCGTCCGCGCTCTCGCGCACCCGGTCGAACGCCCTGTCGGAATCGTAAGCGCGGAACTCGATCCGTCCTTCCGGGGGAAGGAGCGCCGCGCCGATCGCCCGGCAGAGGTCGAGATAAAGGCCGGACGCCGCGCGCCCGTCTGGAGAAGGTTCCACGAGGCCGGGGCGCGGGACGCCGCCGCAGCGGATGACGCCTTCGCCCTTGATGCGGTCGACCACAGGGCCGGCCGAGGTTGGGGACGATGGGATGAGCGCAAACCCCAAGACGATTGCGACGCAGACCCGCTTGAAGTTCTTATCGCTGCCAAACCCCCTCCACCGTGCTTCGCACGGTCCCCCTCCCCCGCGCTGCGGGGGAGGATAGGGCTGGCGGCGGTTTCTTATCCTCTCCCATGAAGCGCAGCGAAATGGGGGAGGGGGACCACGCGAAGCGTGGTGGCGGGGGCGCGCCACGGACATTTGACGACCTCGACCCTGCGCGACCGCCCTCAATTGTAGTCCGGCAGCGTCGCGGGCAGCGAGTTGAACCCCTCGGGAACGACGTTGCGAATGTTCTGCCGCACGTTCTCCGGCGTCACCCCGATCGCCGCGCAACCGTTGCCGCCGTAGTGCGGGAACGTCTCGACGACGTCGCGGGGAATCGTCGCCAGCGAAGCGGGCAGGGGGGGCAGGGCGCCCGTCACGCGCGCCTTGTCGAAGCCGGAAAGCAGGCTGTCGGTCATGGAAGAGCGCGTGTCCCGCGGCCCGAGATGTTTCTGCTCGAAGCCGGCCGGCGCGAAGGCGTTGAAAGCGGGCGAAGTCTCCGTCGGCGAGCGCCTGCTTTTCTTCCGGCAGGCTCGAGAGCGCCGGCAGGCCGAACAGGGCGTTGATCGTCTCGATCACGGCGTTGTGGTCGCCCTCGGCGTGCGAGACGGCGTGCGCCCTTGCATAGGGCGAAACGAGAAGGAGCGGGATGCGGACTCCGCGGGCGAGCGGCAAGCCGTCGGGGCCATATGAGAGGATCTGCGGCCGCACATGGTCGTAGAGGCCGTCCGATTCGTCATAGGTGATGACGATCGCGCTCTTCTCCCAAATCTCCTCGTTGGCCGCGATCGCATTGATGGCGCGCGCGGCCATGGCCTCGCTGAGCTGGCTGTCGGAATAGCTCGGATGGTCGTCGTCGCCCGACTTCGCGCGGGCGATTGTCCCGCGTTCCGCCTGGGTCAGTCCGCGCGGGTTCGGGTAGTTCGGGTTCT
>CAWFVS010000046.1:0-168572 GCA_963819255.1 uncultured Alphaproteobacteria bacterium | reverse complement strand
ATGCTCGCGGATCACCTCATCGAGGATGTCCCAGACTTCCGGCTTCTCCTTTTCGACGAGCTTCTTCGCCTGCTTGACGGTGGCCGACAGTCCCTTGGCGTCGAGCCGTGAATAGATGAACGGCTTGAACAGCTCGAGCGCCATCTTCTTCGGCAAGCCGCACTGGTGGAGCTTGAGCTCCGGGCCGACCACGATGACCGAACGGCCGGAATAGTCGACGCGCTTGCCGAGCAGGTTCTGGCGGAACCGCCCCTGCTTGCCTTTCAGCATGTCGGCGAGCGACTTCAGCGGCCGCTTGTTGGCCCCGGTGATGACGCGCCCGCGCCGACCATTGTCGAACAGCGCGTCGACCGACTCCTGCAGCATCCGCTTCTCGTTGCGGATGATGATGTCCGGCGCGCGCAGCTCCATCAGCCTCTTCAGGCGGTTGTTGCGGTTGATGACGCGGCGATAGAGGTCGTTGAGGTCCGAGGTGGCGAAGCGGCCGCCGTCGAGGGGAACCAGCGGGCGCAGGTCCGGCGGGATGACGGGGATCTCGGTCATGATCATCCATTCAGGCTTGTTGCCGGAATGGATGAAGGCCTCAATGATCTTGAGCCGCTTGGCGAGCCGCTTCGGTTTCAGCTCGCTCTTCGATTCGGCGATTTCGACCTTGAGGCCGTCGGCGATCTTCTGCAGGTTCATGCCCTTGAGCATCTCGCGGATCGCCTCGGCGCCGATCATGGCGGTGAAGCTATCCTGGCCGTATTCGTCGAGGGCGCGCAGATAGTCGTCCTCGCTGAGCAGCTGGCGGTCCTTGAGCGGCGTCAAGCCTGGGTCGAGCACAATGTAGGACTCGAAGTAGAGAACGCGCTCGAGGTCCTTCAGCGTCATGTCGAGCAAGAGGCCGATGCGCGAGGGCAGCGACTTCAGGAACCAGATGTGGGCGACGGGGGCGGCGAGCGAAATGTGGCCCATGCGCTCGCGCCGCACGCGCGACAGCGTCACCTCGACCCCGCACTTCTCGCAGATGACGCCCTTGTACTTCATGCGCTTGTACTTGCCGCACAGACACTCGTAGTCCTTGATCGGCCCGAAAATGCGGGCGCAGAACAGGCCGTCGCGCTCCGGCTTGAACGTGCGGTAGTTGATCGTCTCGGGCTTCTTGATCTCGCCGAACGACCACGAGAGGATCTTTTCGGGGCTCGCGATGGCGATCTGGATCTGATCGAACGCCTGCGGCGCCGCGACCGGCGCGAACGGATTGGTGATTTCCTGGTTCATTCTCGTCTCCCGCGAGGCTCGGCGTCAGCCAACGCCGACCGCGCATCGATGGAAGAAATCGCGGCGTGCGCGCCGCGAAGCAAAACTTGAGAGCCAGGGCGCCCGCATGCGCGGGCGCCTCCCCCTATTCGGCGGCCTCCGCCGGCGGCGCCTCTTCCGGCAGCCGCTTCAGCGAGGCTAGTTCGACGTTGAGGCCGAGCGAACGCATTTCCTTGACCAGCACGTTGAAGCTTTCTGGAATGCCCGATTCGAACGTGTCGTCGCCGCGCACGATCGCCTCGTAGACCTTGGTGCGGCCGGCGACGTCGTCCGACTTGACGGTCAGCATTTCCTGCAGCGCGTAAGCCGCGCCGTAGGCTTCGAGCGCCCAGACCTCCATTTCGCCGAAGCGCTGTCCGCCGAACTGCGCCTTGCCGCCAAGCGGCTGCTGGGTGACGAGGCTGTAGGGGCCGATCGAGCGGGCGTGGATCTTGTCGTCCACCAGATGGTGCAGCTTGAGCATGTAGATGTAGCCCACCGTCACCTTGCGGTCGAAGGGATCGCCCGTCCGGCCATCGAACAGCGTCACTTGCCCCGACGGGTCGAGGCCGGCCTTGTTCAGCATCTCGACGATGTCCTTTTCGCGCGCTCCGTCGAACACCGGAGTGGAGATCGGCACGCCGCGGCGCAGGTTCTGGCCGAGCTCGATCAAGCTCTTGTCGTCGAGCGCCTTGATGGTTTCGTCCTCGCCGTAGATGTCCCTGAGCTTGCCGCGCAGCAACTCGGGGTCGTTCGAGCGCAGGTAGGCGTCGACCGCCTCGCCGACCTGCCTGCCGAGACCGGCGCACGCCCAACCGAGATGCGTCTCGAGGATCTGTCCGACGTTCATGCGGCTCGGCACGCCGAGCGGGTTCAGGACGATGTCGACTGGCGTGCCGTCTCCCAGGAAGGGCATGTCCTCCTGCGGCACGATGCGCGAGACGACGCCCTTGTTGCCATGGCGTCCCGCCATTTTGTCGCCGGGCTGGATCTTCCGCTTCACCGCGATAAAGACCTTGGTCATCTTCATCACGCCGGGCGGCAGTTCGTCGCCACGCTGCAGCTTCTCGACCTTGTCGAGGAAGCGGCTTTCCAGCGACTTCTTCGATTCGTCGTACTGTTTGCGCATCGCCTCGATTTCCGACATCGTCTGGTCGGACTCGAGCGCAAAGGTCCACCATTGCGAGCGCGGCTGCTCATCGAGCAGGACGCGGGTCAGCACCTGATCCTTCTTGAAGCCCTTCGGCCCGGACAGGGCGCGCTTGCCCTCGAGCGTCTCGGCCAGACGCGCATAGACGTTGCGGTCGAGGATCGCTTGCTCGTCGTCGCGGTCCTTGGCGAGCCGCTCGATCTCCTCGCGCTCGATCGCCTGGGCGCGCTCGTCCTTGTCGACGCCGTGGCGGTTGAAGACGCGCACTTCGACGATCGTTCCCTGGACGCCCGGGGGGACGCGCAGGGACGTGTCGCGCACGTCCGAGGCCTTTTCGCCGAAGATGGCGCGCAGGAGCTTCTCTTCCGGCGTCATCGGGCTTTCGCCCTTCGGCGTGATCTTGCCGACCAGGATGTCGCCCGCCTGCACCTCGGCGCCGATGTAGACGATGCCCGCCTCGTCGAGGTTCTTCAGCGCCTCTTCCGACACGTTCGGAATGTCGCGGGTGATCTCCTCCGGCCCGAGCTTGGTGTCGCGGGCCATCGCCTCGAACTCCTCGATGTGGATCGAGGTGAACACGTCGTCCTTGACGATGCGCTCGGAGAGCAGGATCGAAGTCCTCGAAGTTGTAGCCGTTCCACGGCATGAAGGCGACGAGCACGTTGCGGCCGAGCGCCAGATCGCCGAGATCGGTCGAGGGTCCGTCGGCGATGATGTCGCCGACCTCGACGCGGTCGCCGACCTTCACCAGTGGCTTCTGGTTGATGCAAGTCGACTGGTTCGAACGCTGGAACTTCATCAGCCGGTAGATGTCGACGCCGGGCTTGGCCGCATCGGTCTCCTCTGTTGCGCGGACGACGATGCGGGTCGCGTCGATCTGGTCGACAATTCCCGCCCTGCGGGCGACGATCGCCGCGCCCGAGTCGCGCGCCACGATCGCCTCCATGCCGGTGCCGACCAGCGGCGCGTCGGAGCGCACCAGCGGCACCGCCTGACGCTGCATGTTCGAGCCCATCAGCGCCCGGTTGGCGTCGTCGTTCTCGAGGAAGGGGATCAGCGCCGCGGCGACCGAGACGAGCTGCTTCGGCGAGACGTCCATGTAGTCGACATGGTCGGCCGCGAGCAGCACCACGTCGCCCGCCCGTCGGCAGACGATGAGGTCGCCGGTCAGATGACCGTCGGCGTCGATCGGCGTGTCGGCTTGCGCTACGGCGTATTTCTGCTCCTCCATCGCCGACAGATAGGCGACCTCGTCGGTCACCTTGCCGTCGCGCACTCTGCGATACGGGCTCTCGATGAAACCGTACTTGTTCACCCGGGCGAATGTCGCGAGCGAGTTGATGAGGCCGATGTTCGGGCCTTCCGGCGTCTCGATCGGGCAGATGCGGCCGTAGTGGGTCGGATGAACGTCGCGCACCTCGAACCCGGCCCGCTCGCGGGTGAGGCCGCCCGGGCCGAGCGCCGAGAGGCGGCGCTTGTGGGTGATCTCGGACAGCGGGTTCGTCTGGTCCATGAACTGGGAGAGTTGCGAGGAGCCGAAGAACTCGCGCACCGCCGCCGCCGCGGGCTTCGCGTTGATCAAGTCCTGCGGCATGATCGTGTCGATCTCGACCGAGCTCATGCGCTCCTTGATAGCGCGCTCCATCCGCAGGAGGCCGATGCGGTACTGGTTCTCCATCAGCTCGCCGACCGAGCGCACGCGACGGTTGCCGAGATGGTCGATGTCGTCAACTTCGCCGCGGCCGTCGCGCAAGTCGACCAGCGCCCGGACCACCGCGAGAATGTCCTCCTTGCGCAGCGTGCGCTGCGTATCCGGGGCGTCGAGGTCGAGCCGCATGTTCATCTTGACGCGGCCGACCGCCGACAGGTCGTAGCGCTCGCCGTCGAAGAACAGCGACTGGAACATCGCTTCCGCGCTTTCGATGGTCGGCGGCTCGCCCGGACGCATCACCCGGTAGATGTCGAATAGGGCGTCCTCGCGCGAGGCGTTCTTGTCGACCTTGAGCGTATTGCGGATGTAGGGCCCGACGTTGACATGGTCGATGTCGAGGATCGGCAGCTCGGTGAAGCCGATCTCGAGCAGCGCCGCGAGCGACTTCTCGGTGATCTCGTCGCCAGCCTCGGCGTAGATCTCGCCCGTCTCCGGATTGTAGAGGTCTTCGGCGATGTACTGACCGTACAGGTCGGCGTCGGCGGCGAGCACCGCTTTCAGGCCCTTCTCGGCGAGTTGGCGGGCCGACCGCGCGGTCAGCTTCCTGCCTGCCTCGATCGCGATCTCGCCGCTGTCGGCGTCGAACAGATCGACAGAGGCTTTCAGCCCCTTCATCCGTTCCGGATCGAAGGGCACGCGCCAGCCGTCCTTCATACGGGTGTAGGTGATGGTGCGGTAGAAGGTCTTGAGGATCTCCTCGCCGTCCAGTCCGAGTGCGTAGAGGAGCGAGGTGACGGGAATTTTGCGGCGCCTGTCGATGCGCGCATGGACGATGTCCTTCGCGTCGAACTCGATGTCGAGCCACGAGCCGCGGTAGGGGATGATGCGGGCGGCGAACAAAAGCTTGCCCGAGGAATGGCTCTTGCCCTTGTCGTGATCGAAGAAGACGCCGGGCGAGCGGTGCATCTGCGAGACGATGACGCGTTCGGTGCCGTTGACGATGAAGGTGCCGTTCGGCGTCATGAGCGGCATGTCGCCCATGTAGACGTCCTGCTCCTTGATGTCCTTGACCGATTTCGCCTGGGTCTCCGGATCGACGTCGAACACGATGAGACGCAGCGTCACCTTCAGCGGGGCGGCGTAGGTCATGCCGCGCTGGCGGCACTCGTCGAGATCGTATTTCGGATCCTCGTATTCATACTTGACGAATTCGAGATGCGCGGTGTCGGCGAAGTCCTTGATCGGAAACACCGACTTGAACACCGCCTGCAAGCCCTCGTTGGGACGGCCGCCTTTCCGCACGTCTCTCAAGAGGAATTGGTCGTAGGACGCCTTCTGCACCTCGATCAGGTTCGGCATTTCGCCGACTTCCCTGACGTGCCCGAAGACCTTGCGAACGCGCTTGCGGCCGGTGAATGTCTGCGCCATGTCGTTCCTCAACGCTCGAAAGCCCGACCGGCGATCGGCGGGACCGCCCGGGACTTCGGGGCGTCGCCGACGCCCCCAACGCCCTCCGCTCTGGCGCGCCGGCCCCACAGCCGCCTGCGCCCCGCCAAAGGGCCAAAAAATGCCAACCTCAAAAACGCTAGAACGGCCCCAGGCGAAATCGCCCGGAACCGCCCTCCCATCGCGTTTGCGAGCCCGCCCGGGGCCCGCGCGCTCCTCACTTGAGCTCGACCTTCGCGCCGACCTTCTCCAGAGAGGCCTTGATCTTCTCGGCCTCTTCCTTCGAGATGCCTTCCTTGACGGGCTTCGGCGCGCCCTCGACGAGGTCCTTGGCCTCCTTCAGGCCGAGGGAGGTAATCGCCCGGACTTCCTTGATGACCTCGATCTTCTTGTCGCCGATGGCGGCGAGGACGACGGTGAACTCGGTCTGCTCCTCGACCGGCGCGGCGGCGGCGGCGCCGGCGGCCGGGGCGGCGGCGACGGAGACCGCGGCGGCGGCCGAGACGCCCCATTTGGCTTCGAGGAGTTTGGCGAGCTCAGCGGCTTCGAGAACTGTCAGGGCGGAGAGTTCGTCGACGATCTTTTCCAGATTGGCCATGTTTGCGAGTTCCTTGATATGGGTTCGGATTGCGAATTTTAAAGGCGCCCGACTCAGGCTGCGTGTTTGGCGGCATAGGCCCCGACCACGCGCGCAAGCTTGGCGGCCGGCGCGTTGGCGAGCTGGGCGAGCTTGGTCGCCGGGGCGGTGATGAGCCCCAGGAGTTTCGCGCGCAGCTCGTCGAGGGACGGCAAGGTCGCGAGCGCCTTGACCCCGTCGACGTCGAGGGTGGTCTTGCCCATGGCGCCGCCCAGAAGCACGAACTTGTCGTGGTCCTTGGCGAAAGCCACGGCTGCCTTGGCCGCCGCCACCGGATCGGCCGAATGGGCGATCAGGGTCGGACCTTTGAGCAAAGGGCCGATCGAGGCGACGTCCGTGCCTTTGAGAGCAATCTGGGCGAGGCGGTTCTTGGCGACCTGGACGGAAGCGCCAGCGGACTTCATCTGCCTGCGCAGACGCTGCATCTGGGCGACCGTCAAGCCGGAATAGTGCGCCACGACCACGACCGACGACTTCGTGAAGACGTCGTTCAGCGCCGCGACAGCTTCTTTCTTTTCCGCTCTGTCCACGGGGTTCATCTCCGGTCGGCGGGTCTTTCACCCGCCTTTTGCACATGCCGCGCCGCGCGAATCCAAAGGACTCGAGCGCCGCGACGACTTGCGCCTGTCCCCGGAGTTGGGCGAACCCAGCGCCGGACAGAAGGTTTCGAACCGCATTTTCCGTCAGGGAACGCCCCACGGTCTGAAAACTCGGTCTTCCCCGTCTATGCTGGCCCCCGCCCCTTTCGGGGCTTTAAGGAATTAAGCGTTCGGCCAAGAGCCTCGCGCGCCGGCAGTCTCGGACAGGACATGGCCGGAACGGACGCAAAGGAATTCCCTTCCGTCCTCCGGCCTATCTGCCGCTCCCGCTCCAATCAGCCGTCACCGGTTTGTTCTTCGCAGGGCGGTAGCCATGTCTGATCATTCGGGGTCGCATCGCGCCGCCGACCCCGAACGCCGCTCTTAGCGGGTTTGGAGGATAGGCGCAAGGGGTAGCCGAAAAGAAACTTTGTCCTATGAATCCAAGCGCCGAGGATCAGGAGGGCGACGGTTACTCCGAGAAATCCGCCCGCGAGGACGTCGCTCAGGAAATGAAAGTCTCCGGCGACCAGCGCCGTCGCCATTGCGGCCGCTCCCCCCGCATAGAAGCGTCTCAGCCTCGGATACGTCGTCCAGAGCACCCCCGCGAGCGCGCAGACCGAGGCCATGTGCCCCGATGGAAAGGCGCGGAATTCTGGGCCGGCGGTGAAAAAATTGAAGCCGTACGCGCCGTCGATCAGAAACGAAGGATGGCCATGCAACGGCCACGTCCGTCCAAACAGGAACTTCAGCGGGGACAGGATCAGTGTCGTCGCCAGCAGGCTCGCCTCGCACAAGCCGAGCACGAGGTCGGCGTAGCCGAGCGGGTAAGAGCCGATGCGGCGCACGAGGAACGCCAAAAGAACAAGAATCTCGAGCGGCCCGAAAAAGCTGGGCGTCCCCGCGAATTGTCGCACAATCATGAAGTGGCCGAAGGCCTGATAGAAAAACCGCGCGATCGGCCTGTCCAGAAACGCCACCGAGACCGGCACGGCGATCGCCGTCGCCGTCGCGGCGACGCCCCAGGTTTGAATTGCTTTCAATCGAGCCGTCACAGGACGCCGTCTCCGTGTTGCCGATCGCCGCATCGTCTATACCACGCGCGTTGAGGTTGCATTGCGGCAGATTTCCCGCGGCAAGGAACCGCGGCGGCCCTGATGACCCCGAGCCCCGTCGCGGAGGCCAACCCGCGGGAGCTGGAAGGCGTGCGCCTGCGGCGCACGGCCCTCTCGTCCGCCGACGGCCCGTCGACAGGGCGCCCGCGATCAACCCCGGCTCGTCATGTCCCGGTAAACCCTCGCCGGCCAGGTCAGCGCGTAAGGCAGTTCCTGTCCGACGCTGGCGGCGAATCGCGCCGCGGTCTGGCTCCTCCAATTTGCCTCGACGGTCGGCGCGAGCACGACGCCGACCCCGACGAAATAAACGATGATGATCAGTGCAATCAGGACGCGCATTGCTTCACTCGCTTCGCTTGCGCCGCAACGCCTGACGCCCGGCGACGCTCCCTGTCAACATGCTGGATGGCCGGCGACTCCATCGCTTGCCGGGAGCCGTGGCTCAGGCGGGCTCGGGACGGATCGTCTGCGCACGGGCTCGACGCAAGAGCCCGGAACTCTCGCCCGATGATGGCGTTGGAGCCCTGTAGCGTCGAGGCGAGAGCCGACGCACCGAGCGAGCAAAGTTCCTCCATGAAGCGCCCGCGAGTCGTCATCGTCGGCGGCGGCTTCGGCGGCCTCGCCGCGGCCAGGGGCCTCGCCGGCGCTCCGGCCGATCTGCTGCTCGTCGACGCCGAGAACCATCATTGTTTCCAGCCCCTGCTCTACCAGGCGGCGACCGCGGCGCTCGCGCCGTCGGACATCGCCTGGCCGATCCGCCACGTCCTGCGCGGACAGGAGAACGCGACCGTTCTCATGGCGTCGGTGTCCGCGGTGGACGCCGACCGCCGGACGATCTCCACTTCGGCAGGAGACTTCGCCTTCGATTTTCTCGTGCTCGCGACGGGCGCGACGCATTCCTATTTCGGCCACGACGACTGGGAGGCCTATGCTCCCGCCCTCAAGACGATCGGGGACGCGATCGCCATCCGCAGCCGGACGCTGAGGGCCTTCGAGCGCGCCGAGGCGTCGGACGATCCGGAGGAGCGCGCGCGCCTTCTCACCTTCGCGATCATCGGCGGCGGCCCGACCGGCGTCGAGCTTGCCGGCGCGCTCGCCGAACTCGCGAGGCGGACCCTTCCGCCGGAGTTTCGCCGATCGGATCCCGGCCGCGCGCGCATCCTTCTGCTCGAGGCCGGCCCGCGTCTCCTTCCGTCGTTCCCGAAGAGGCTGTCGGAGGTGGCGCGGCGGTCGCTCACGCGCAAGGGCGTCGAGGTGCGCACCGGGGCCATAGTCGAGGACGTGCGGGACGGCGCGATCGTCGTCGATGGCGGCCAGATCGACATCGGCGGCCCCATCCTTTGGGCGGCAGGCGTTCGTTCCTCTCCCGCCGGCCGCTGGCTCGACGCGCCTTGCGACGCGAGCGGCCGCACGCGGGTCGAGCCGGACCTCACTGCGCCCGGACGGCCGAACATCTTCGTCATCGGCGACGCCGCGGCGGCGTCGGTCCGGACGGCGGCCAGGCGCCGGGCCTCGCCCCGGCCGCCAAGCAGATGGGCCGCCATGCCGCCCGAGTGATCCGCGCTCGAATCGAGGGTCGACCCGATCCAGGGCCTTTCCGCTACCGCGACGAGGGAAGCCTCGCGACGATCGGGCGGAATTCGGCGCTCGTGAAGATCGGGCCGGTGACGCTGACGGGCTTCCCGGGCTGGGTGTTCTGGAGCGCCGCGCACATCTATTTCTTGATCGGCGCGCGCAGCCGCTTCTTCGTCGCGCTGAGCTGGGCGTGGAGCTACGTGAGCTTCCAGCTCGGGGCCCGGCTGATCACCCGGGGCTGAGCGTTCCGACTCTCGTCGATCCATGATACGAAACCCATTGAGGCGCGTCGCCGCGACTCCAGGCCGGAATGCATTCGCATGAGCGCCAATTAGCGGCGCGCGCAGACAGACAGGGCTACTCCCGTGAACGCCCCAGGGCGAGCGCCACCGACAGTCAATGGGTTCACGGCGCGTCGCGCGCTTGCAATTCTTCGGCAGCGCAATATTGACGCGGCGCCTTTGCTGCATCGCGCGAGGCTGTCCAGCTACAATCCCGATGACAATCGGCAGCGAATTTCTGCACTTAGCCAGGCGTGGCTCGTCGAGTATGCGGCGGAAGCTGTCGCGGATACGGCCTTCGGACTTCACCTGGCGCAGGAGACAAACCCGAGAGAAGCGGGCCTTCTCTTCTATGCCATTTCGGCCGGCAAAGACGTTCGTGAGGCTCTCGCGCTTTTCGCCCGTTATTTACGCATCGTGAACGACAGCGTGACGGTGGCGATCGTTCCTCGCGCCGAGGGAGAGACGGTCACGTTCAAATATCGGGGCGTACCGCGATATCGCTGCAGACAAAACATTGAATTCGGGGTTGCGATGCTCGTCAAAGCCCTGCGGGAGGCGTCGGGCCGCAATATCAGCCCGAGCCTGCTGCTTTGCTCGCACCTGCGGACTGATGACCTGAAGGAATTCAAGCGGTTTTACGGTTCCCATGTCGAGTTTGGGGCTCCAACCGACTCGTTGGACTTCGCCGAGGATGTGCTCAGCCTGCCGCTCGTCACTTCCGATCGATACTTGCTGGAAACGCTTCGTCCCTATTGCGAAGAAGCTGCGAAGATCCGTGGAACGGCCGCAGGCTCCCTGCGCGCATCGGTTGAGAATGAAATCTACCGGCTTTTGCCCCATGGCCGAGCAAATGTGGAGACGGCGGCGAGGGCGCTTGGCGTCAGTCCAAGGACCCTCGCGCGCAGACTGGCGCAGGAGGGCACGAATTTTGCCAAACTCCTTGACGATTTGCGGCGCACGCTTGCCCTTGAATACGTGAGAGAGCCGAACTTCACGATGGCGCAAATCGCCTGGCTCCTGGGCTATGAGCGGTCGGAGTTGTTCACTCACGCATTTAGACGCTGGGTCGGGCGATCGCCTTCGCAATTCCGTTCTGCGTCGCAGATAGAAATAGAATCTGCTGGCGCGAAAATGCAGAATTTTGGCGCCTAAAAACAGTACGCAACTGTTTCCGCAGGTTAAGCGATGTAAACCAGCCGCTCGCCACAGCGGGCGAGAACAGCGGTCAATGTTCGAGCTGGCGCGCGCCCCGCCCAGAGCTTCCCCCTTTGGGCGGGGCTTTTTTGCCGGAAAACGCTTCGTGACAGGATCGGCGCCACGTCTGATGTCGAAGAGAACGACCGCGAAGTCCGTCGAGATCGGTCTGACGCGCTGCCGCAGCGAGGCGACGACGCTCGACGATGAGCTCTTGGTCTATTTGATCGACATCACTCTTCTGCACTTGCGCAAGAAAGCCGCTCGCCTGGACGTTCCAAAAGCGGCGGCCGCAGGAAACGGCTGCGCGGGCGTGCCGATCGAGCGCCCGATGCGCCGGCGGCCTGATTTTTCGACTGACGCGGACCGACGCGTCGCGACAGCCGCGCCCGCGGCGGCGCCGCCCCGCTCACCACCGCCGCCGGATGAACTCCCCCGCCTGCATCAGCGCCCGGCGCCCCGGCTCGAGGCGCGCGTTCCACAGCGGCCAGGCATGGATCATGTGCGGCCAGACTTCGAGCGCGACGGCGTCGTCGGCCGCGCCCGCCGCCCCGGCCAGGCGGACGGCGTCGTCGAGCAAAGTCTCTGCCGAGCCGACCTGGATCAGAGTTGGCGGCAGGCGCCCGAGATCGGCGTAGAGCGGCGAGACACGCGGATCCTTCCGGTCCATACCGGCCGGGGACATAGGCGCCTGCGAGCTCTTCGAGATAGTCCTTGTGGATGAGCGGATCGACGGCGGCCTTGGCGTCGAGCGTCGCGCCCGACATCGTCAGATCGGTCCACGGCGAGACGAGCCAGAGCGAGCCGGGCGGCTCCTCGCCCGCCGCTTCAGTTCGCCGGCGAGCGCCAGCGTCAGGCCGCCGCCCGCGCTGTCGCCGCCGACGGCGATGTCGGCGGCGGCGACGCCCTGCCCGCGCAGCCATCGCCACGCCGTCAGCGCGTCGTCGAAGGCCGCTGGGAACGGGTGCTCGGGCGCGAGCCGATAGCCGACGGCGAGCGTCCGCGCGCCGGCGTACCGCCCGGCCTCGGTGACCATCCGCCGATGGCTCAGGATCGAGCCCGAGCAATAGCCCCCGCCATGGAAAAACATCAGCGTGCGGGACGCATCGCTGCCCGGGACGATCGACCACTCGCCGGGCGCGCCGCCGCAGTCGACCGGTTCGAGCACGACATCCTCGGCGACCGGCCAGACCGCGCCGACCTCGTCCAGGCGGCTGCGGCGCGCCGGCCATCCGACCGGCCGGGGCCTCGAGGTCAGGAGGTCTCGAATGGCGTCGATCTCGCTCAAGGCCATGGGCGTCCATCCTCTTCTGGTTGCAACTAATCGAGTTGTGGCTTTCCCTTGCCGGTGTTAAGCATAGGGAGACGGCGGAGTCGGGCGGCCCTTGACCTGTCACCCCTTCGAGGCGAGGCCACCATACCCGCGGTTCCCCCACCGCAAAACCGCTTCCGCCGTCGCCTTTTCCTCCGGGCCTCCAAGCGCGCCGTCAGGCGGCGCGGCCTGCGCGCGGCGCCGGCGCCGTGGTGCTGGCGCTTCGAGGCGACGTAATAGCTCTCCTTCTGCGGCTCCTTCAAGAACGGCGCGAGATGCTCCTCGATCAGCTCGTCGGCCCTGGTCTCGCGGGCGCTGCGGTACTCGAGCTCGAGCAGCGAGTGGATGAGCGACGTCTCGATGAACCGGCCCGCCTCGTCGGGATCCTCGAAAATGTTCCAGGCGTAGGCGCCGTCGCGCATCCGCTCGTGGCCGATCTCCTGCATCAGCGCAAGAAACTCGGGCGCGTCGCTCGGATCGATCCGGTATTCGATGACGGCGAGGATCGGCCCTTCGATCGCCCTCCAGGCGCTGGACGAAGGCCGGCGCCTTCCAGTGCATCGACGGGGCGAGATCCTGCGCCGCGCCGGTCTCGAGCTTCCAGCGCCACGTCAGTCCCAGGCCCAGAGCCGGCGCCCGCCGCCGCGGCGAACAAGCGCGAACGGCACCCCTTTCAGGTTTGCGACCTCGCCCCAGAGCGCGCTGCCGACCGTCATCGCGCCGAAATAGGCGGTGAGGAAGATCGCGAGCCCCCTGCCCCGCACCCAGTCCGGCAGCGCCACCTGCGCCGAGACGAACATCGTGGTCATGGCGACGATCCACGACGCGCCGGCGACGAAGCTCGCGATCATCGCGACCTCGGGTCTGCGCGAGGAGGCGAAAAGGGCGAGCGCGAGAATCGTCCCGAGCGCGTCCCGAGCGCCGCTGACCAGTCCGGCCCGAGCCGCGCCTTCAACCTTTCGAGCAGGAGCGATCCGACGATCGAGCCGAGGCCGAGCAGGCCCATGAGCAGGCCGTAGAGTTCGGCGCCGTCATGCAATTGCGTGCGCGCGACGAGCGGCATCAGCGCCCAATAGGCGCTGGCGAAGGGAAAGAAGGCGACCGCCCGGATCAGCGTCGCGTCGAGGTCGCGGTTGTTCTTCGCGTAACGCAGGCCGGTGCTCATCGCGTTGAAGAGCCGCTCGGCCGGCAGCGTCTCCGGCGCCTTGCGCGGCGCGCGCCACCAAAGGAGCACGGCGAGCAGGATCAGATTGGTCGCGACATAGACCCAGAACGGCAGCCTGATGCTGACCGCCGCAATCGCGAGACCGCCAAGCGCGGGGCCGATCGCGCGGCTGAGGTTGTAGCCCGCGGTGTTGAAGGCGATCGCGCTGTCGAGATCGTTCTTGGGCACGAGCATCGGCGTGATCATTTGCCACGCCGGCGCGGCGAGAGCTCCCGCCGCGCCGAGCAGGAAAGTTGTCGCAAGAAGCGTGGACGGGGTCGCCCAATGCGCGGTGACGAAGGTCGCGAAGACGACGCCGACCGCGACGACGCCGAACTGCGCCGCGATGAGAAGCCGGCGCGGATCGGCGATGTCGGCGAGCGCCCCGGCGGGGATGGTCAGCAGGAACAGCGGCCCCATGGTCGCGACCTGGACCGCCGACACCATCAACGGGTTCGGGTTGAGGCTGGTCATCAGCCAGCTCATCGAGGTGTCGAACATCGCGATCCCGACGCTCGAGACCGCGCTCGCCGACCAGGATCGCGGTGAACGCGACGATTGCCGAACACGCCCCAGCGCGAGGCGGGCGCGGAGCCTTCGGCGCGGCGGTCGAAGGGCTGCTCAAGAGCGTTGGCCGGGTTTTGAAGAGCGCGGCCTCTTCCCTGCGCCGGATACGCAAGATTGGCAACGGCGCGGGCGGCGCTGCGCGGCCGAATTCCCTGCCAACAGGGAAAAATGCAGGGAATTTCCCGCATTTCGGTCGATTTTCGGAAAAACCGTCCCGAAACAGCCCAACGATTCGAGGCGGTTCCAGGAAAATTCCCTACGCGGACGAACAGGGAATGAATTCGGCGCATCAGGGAATTAAAGTTCCCTGTTCGGCGGAAAACAGGGATATCGCGCGCCATTAACATGCCATTAAGCAGCCCGCCCTTCTGGCCGCCGGGCGCCCTCTGAATAATCACCGCGATTCGCCCAGGGGAATGGCGCGGCAGTGCCATGGCTTTTCCGATCGCGGCGGGGCAGGATAAAAAGCCGTCGACGAATTTCGGGGAGAAGAGACATGAGCAACGGCGACCTCGGCTGGATCACCAATTTCATCTGGGGCATCGCCGACGATGTGCTGCGCGACCTCTATGTCCGCGGCAAATACCGCGACGTCATCCTGCCGATGACCGTGCTGCGCCGCCTCGACGCGGTGCTCGAGCCGACCAAGCAGGCCGTGCTCGACATGAAGGTCGACGCTCGACAAGGCGAGGCATCACCAACCAGGACGCCGCCGCTGCGGCAAGCCGCCGGCCAGGCTTCTACAACACCTCGAACTTCACGCTGCGCGACCTGCGGAATCGCGCCAGCCAGCAGCAGCTCAAGGCCGACTTCGAGGCCTACCTCGACGGCTTCTCGCCCAACGTGCAGGACATCCTCGACAACTTCGAGTTCCGCAACCAGATCCCGCGGCTCTCGAAGGCCGACGCCCTCGGCACGCTGATCGAGAAGTTCCTCGACCCGGCGATCAACCTCAGCCCGAACCCGGTCTGAACGGCGACGGCTCGGTCAAGCTTCCGGGCCTCGACAACCACGCCATGGGCACGATCTTCGAGGAACTGGTCCGCCGCTTCAACGAAGAAAACAACGAGGAGGCCGGCGAGCACTGGACGCCGCGCGACGCCGTCAAGCTGATGGCGAAGCTCATCTTCCTGCCGATCGCCGACCAGATCGAGTCCGGCACCTATCTGCTCTACGACGGCGCCTGCGGCACCGGCGGCATGCTGACCGTCGCCGAGGAGACGCTCGCAGCAGCTCGCCGCGGAGCACGGCAAGCAGGTCGCCACGCACCTCTACGGCCAGGAGATCAACGCCGAGACCTACGCCATCTGCAAGGCCGACCTGCTGCTCAAAGGCGAAGGCGAGGCGGCCGACAACATCGTCGGCGGCCCGGAACACTCCACGCTCTCCAACGACGCCTTCCCGTCGCGCGAGTTCGACTTCATGCTCTCCAATCCGCCCTACGGCAAGAGCTGGAAGAGCGACCTCGAGCGCATGGGCGGCAAGGACGGCATCAAGGACCCGCGTTTCGTCATCGAGCACGCCGGCGACTCCGAATACTCGCCTCATCACCCGCTCCAGCGACGGCCAGATGCTGTTCCTGGCCAACATGCTGTCCAAGATGAAGCACGACACCAAGCTCGGCAGCCGCATCGCCGAGGTGCACAACGGCTCGTCGCTCTTCACCGGCGACGCCGGCCAGGGCGAGAGCAACATCCGCCGCTGGATCATCGAGAACGACTGGCTGGAGGCCATCGTCGCCCTGCCGCTGAACATGTTCTACAACACCGGCATCGCCACCTACATCTGGGTGCTCACCAACCGCAAGCCCGAGCACCGCCGGGCAAGGTGCAGCTCATCGACGCCACGCAGTGGTTCAAGCCGCTGCGCAAGAACCTGGGCAAGAAGAACTGCGAGCTCTCCGACGAGGACATCCAGCGCATCTGCGACACCTTCCTCGACTTCAAGGAGACCGAGCAGTCGAAGATCTTCCCCAACGCCGCCTTCGGCTACTGGAAGGTGACGGTCGAGCGGCCGCTGCGCCTGCGGGTCGACTTGCGTCGGCGAGCGGCACGCCTTCCGCGGGCCTGTGTCGATGCCGATGAAGAGCCCATTGCCAATCTTGTCGACCGAGTCGCCGAACGTTTGGGAGACGGCCCGCATGAGGATTTCAACATGTTCATCGAAGGTAGACGACCGACGCGAGCGCAGAACGTCAAGCTGACCGCGAAGCGGCTGAAGCTCCTGCAATCGCGCCCGAGCGCGATCGAGACGCCGAGCGGTGATCAAGCGAGTTCACAAGCCGGCAAGGTGGAGCCGATCCGCTGCGCGGCCTGTTCGCAGCGACGATCGGCGGCAAGCCTGCGTCGTCGAGTACGAGCCCGACACGCGACCTGCGCGACACCGAGCAGGTGCCGCTTCTCGGAGACGGGCGGCATCGAGGCGTTCATCCGCCGCGAGGTGCTGCCACACGCCCCGGATGCCTGGTTCGACGAGTCGCAAGACCGCGATCGGCTACGAGATCAGCTTCACCCGCTATTTCTACAAGCCGCAGCCGTTGCGGACGCTGGAGGAGATCCGCGCCGACATCCTGGCGTTGGAGAAGGAGACCGAGGGCCTGCTGGCCGACATCATCGGGGCGACGCCGATGATCGACGAACTCACCCCTATCCCGTATACAAGGACAGGGTCTGCCGTGGCTCGGCGAGGTGCCGGCGCATTGGGAAGTCCGGCGCAATGGCCGATTGTTCGGTCCGCGAGCGCGAGACGGGTTTCCCGGACTGCCCATCCTGAGGTCTCGATCCGGACCGGCGTGCGCATCCGCGACGATGGCGGCAACGGCGCACGAAAACAGGAGATGCCGACCGATCGCAAGTATCAGCGCGCGCTGCGGGGCGACATCGCCTATAACATGATGCGGATGTGGCAAGGCGGCGGTCGGCATCGCGCCTGCGGATGGACTTGTCAGTCCCGCCTATGTCGTCTGCGCGGCCATTCGAAGAAGCTGATCGCGCCTACTACGCCTATCTGTTCCGCACTGCCGGCGTACATGCGCGAGATCGACACGTTCTCGCGCGGCATCGTGCCTCGATCGCAATCGGCTCTACTGGGAGTCGTCGAAGCAGATGCCGTCGGCCTATCCGCCGCTCGACGAGCAGCGGCTGATCGTGCGGTTTCTGGATTGGCACGGCGCACAGACGGCGAGCTCATCCGCGCCAAGCAGAAGACGATCGCGCTCCTGAACGAGCAGAAGCAGGCCATCATCCACCGCGCTGTCACCCGCGGCCTTGACCCCAACGTGAGGCTCAAGCCTTCGGGTATTCCTTGGCTTGGTGACGTGCCAGAGGGCTGGGAGGTGACGTGCCTTCAGACATCGCTACGATCATTGCTCTGTAAGCAATGCTCTGACAAACGAATCACGAGATGCGTATTTGGTCCGTACCTCTGCAAACTATGTAGGGTAGCAGAATCAACGCTCCGTCGTATTTCCCCTTTACTGGCAGTGACCGTGTCACCAGACGAGACGTCGATACGATTTCCGACTAGGAGACGATGTCATCATCTCACGTCGAGGACGGGAAGGATAGGGTGTGCGGCATGCTGGTCTGACGAACTGAGGCTGACGATCCAGAGAGTTCACCGGCTTTCGTCACCCGCGTAGACCCGAGCGCGACGACCGTTCGCGCTTTCTGCTATATTCAACTGCGCCTGAGCACCGCATCTTGCTGGCTTTTGTCGTCGGTGACGAAAACGGGGTTACGATATGGTCATCTCCCCAGGGTTCAATTAAAGAATCTTGGTTTTCACCGGTTCCCGGTCCCACCATCTCCCTGTGAAACAGCAATTCTTAATCTCGGCACGGTCTAGATGCGGAAACCGCAAGACAAATGAAAGCAGTATGGAAAGGCAGTCGATCGCGAGCTCACTCTCATCCAGGAATTCCGCGCGCGGCTCAATCGCCGACGTGGTTACCGGCAAGCTCGACGTGCTGGCCGCCGCGGCGACCCTGCCCGATAGATCTCCGAAGTTGAGGCGGATCGCCGAGACTGGCGAAGTCGAGGACCTCGCGAGCCCTCGACGAAGACCGACGTCGAGGAGGCCGCCGCCTGACGATGCCCGTCCCGCCAACCCAAAATCTATCACATCGTGCACGTCGATCGGCTGGCCTCGATCGTCGCCGACGGTTGCCTCTGGTCGGACGCGGTTATGGCTGCAGCGGCAGGGCGCGGGCACCACGATCGGCATGGGCAGCATCAAAGCGCGGCGTCTGACGGGCTCCGCCTGGCCTGCCACCCCGGTACCGCGCGTCGGCGATTACGTCCCGTTCTACTTCTGTTCCCGATCGATTATGTTGTATCGTGATTTACTGCGCGAACGACCCGGAGCTGGCCTATCGTGGCGGGCAGGACCCGATCGTCCATCTTGAGGCCGATCTTCACGCGGTCATGCGTGGGCGAAGGCGAGCAATCGGCGCTGGGCGTTCTCCCTGTCCAATGCCGGCGCGTCTTACTCCGCAGTTCCGCTCCGACCGGCGCAGCTCGGCGAGGTCAACTGGCACGGCGGTCAGCCGCCAATGGACTTCCGGTCAGGCCGATCGGTGAAGGAAGGAAAGCAGGCGGAGTTCCTGGTCCACGAATCCTTTCCGTGGGAACTGGTCGAACGGATCGGGGTTACTCCCAGGCGATGGCGCAGCTGGCGTCGAATGCCATGCAAAGCGCGACGCATCGACCGAGAATCGAAATCAAGCGAGATTGGTACTATTGAGGGGGAGGCGCGATGATTGAATACAGACCGGCGACATCCTGCAGGCGGACGCTGAAGCGCTGGTCAACACGGTCAATTGTGTCGGCATCATGGGCCGCGGCATCGCGCTTCAGTTCAAGAACGCCTTCCCGGAGAACTTCAAGGCTTATGAGGCAGCGTGTGCGCGCGAGGAAGTCCAGCCGGGCAAAATGTTTGTGTTCGAGACCGGGCAGCTCACAACCCGAAGTACATCATCAATTTCCCGACGAAGCGGCATTGGCGCGGCAAGAGCCGCATCGAGGACATCAGGCGGGGCTGCAGGCGCTCGTCGAGGATATCCGCGAGCGCGGCATTCGATCGATCGCTGTTCCGCCGCTTGGCAGCGGTTTGGGCGGGCTCGATTGGCGCGATGTGCGACCGCGCATTGAGGCGGCCCTTCCGTGGCCTGAGCGACGTTCGCGTCATCGTCTTCGAGCCGAAGCCGCGCCCTGCGCGAATTGGCGACGAGTCCAGCGAGGTTCCGCAATGACGGCAGGCCGTGCCGCCCTCGTGGTCCTGATGCACCGCTATCTGGGCGGTCTGATGGACCCGTTCGTCACGCTGCTCGAAGTGCACAAGCTCATGTATTTCATGCAGGAGGCGGGGGAGCCGCTGCGGCTGCGATTACGTCGAAGGCGCCCTACGGGCCCTACGCCGAGAACCTGCGCCATGTGCTGCGGCAGTCGAGGGCCATCTCGTCTCCGGGTATGCCGATGGCGGCGACGCGCCGGACAAGCAACTCGAACTCGTGCCCGGCGCGGTCGAGGACGCCGAGGCCTTCCTGCAGGATCACGCGCCGACACGCGGCAACGCCTTCGATCGCGTTGCCGATCTTGTCGAAGGCTTCGAAACGCCGTTCGGGCTGGAATTGCTCTCGACGGTTCACTGGGTGGCGAGCCACGAGAAGGCAGACGACCACCGAAGACGCGGTGTCGAAGTCTATGCGTGGAGCGAGCGGAAGAGGCGCTTCTCGCCACGCCAGATCGGCCTTGCTTTCGAGACGCTTGGGCGAAAGGGCTGGCTGGCCACGGCGGCATGAAGACCGACACGCACGCGAAAAAGGCCTCGAAGCCCTGATCGTCGACGATATGACCGGCGCGGCCGCGCGCTGGCCAGCTGCCGGATTCGCGCGAGGAGCCCGAGCCGTTCGTCGGCCTGCACAACTGGCTGCTCGGCAACCCGCAGGACTACGACCGTGCCTGGACCGTCGACCTCGCCAGTTGCGCGCCTTCATCGCGGCGACGCAGCCGCCTCTGATCGAAGCGCTCGATCTCGACAACGACAGCCCGCGCGGCAGAAATTCCTTGCGCGCCTGCAAGGCGAGATCACCAAGCGCGGCGTCATCGACGTGCTGCGCAACGGCATCAAGCACGGACCAGCACGACGTGGACCTCTTCTACGGCACGCCATCGCCGGGCAATCGAAGGCCGCGGAGCGGTTCGCGCCAATCGCTTCAGCGTCACGCGCCAGCTCCGCTACAGCCGCGACGAGACGCGCACGCGCTCGACCTCGCGCTCTTCATCAACGGCCTGCCGATCGCCACCTTCGAGCTGAAGAACAGCCTGACCAAGCAGACCGTCGAGGACGCGGTCGAGCAGTACAAGCGCGACCGCGACCCGCGCGAGCTGCTGTTCCAGTTCGGCCGCTGCGTGGTGCACTTCGCGGTGGACGACCACGAAGTGCGCTTCTGCACCCACCTCAAGGGCAAGGCGTCGTGGTTCCTGCCGTTCAACCAAGGATGGAATGACGGCGCCGGCAACCCGCCGAACCCGACGGGCTCAAGACCGACTACCTGTGGAAGCGCATCCTCACGCCGCGGGGCTGACCGACATCCTGGAAAACTACGCCCAGATCGTCGAGCGCAAGGACGAGAAGACGGGCAAGAAGAAGCGCGACCAGATCTTCCCGCGCTACCACCAGCTCGACGTGGTGCGGAAGCTGCTGGCCGACGCGGGCGAGCACGGCGCCGGGCAAGCGCTACCTGATCCAGCATTCGGCCGGCAGCGGCAAATCAACTCCATCGCCTGGCTGGCGCACCAGCTGATCGGCCTGCGCAAGAACGACGCGGCCGGTCTTCGACTCGATCATCGTCGTCACCGACCGGCGGATCCTCGACAAGCAGATCCGCGACACGATCAAGCAGTTCGCCCAGGTGGGCGCGACGGTCGGCCATGCCGAGCACTCCGGCGACCTGCGCCGGTTCATCGAGAGCGGCAAGAAGATCATCATCTCCACTGTGCAGAAGTTCCCGTTCATCCTCGACGAAATCGGCAGCGAGCACCGCGGACCGAAGCTTCGCCATCATCATCGACGAGGCGCACTCCAGCCAGGGCGGCAAGGCCGTCGGCGGCGATGAGCATGGCGCTGTCGGCCGGCGGCGCCGAGGAAGACGAGGAGACCATCGAGGACAAGATCAACCGCATCATGGAGGCGCGGAAGCTGCTGCCGAACGCCAGCTACTTCGCCTTCACCGCCACGCCGAAGAACAAGACGCTGGAAATCTTCGGCGAGCCGTTCGCCGACGGCGACAAGGTCAAGCACCGGCCGTTCCACAGCTACACGATGAAGCAGGCGATCCAGGAGGGCTTCATCCTCGACGTGCTCAAGCACTACACGCCGGTGGACAGCTACTACCGGCTGGTCAAGACGGTCGAGGGCGATCCCGAGTTCGACACCAAGAGGGCCAGAAGAAGCTGCGCCGCTACGTCGAAAGCCACGACCACGCGATCCGGCTCAAGGCCGAGATCATGGTCGACCACTTCCACGAGCAGGTGCTCGCGCTGAACAAGATCGGCGGCCAGGCGCGGGCGATGGTGGTGACCAGCGGCATCGAGCGGGCGATCCAGTACTTCCACGCGTTCCGCGACTATCTCAAGGAGCGCAAGAGCCCCTACCAGGCCATCGTCGCGTTCTCGGGCGAGCACGAATATCGGCGGCGCGAAGGTGACCGAAGCTCGCTCAACGGGTTTCCCTCAAGCGAGATCGCCGACAAGATCCAGGAAGACCCGTATCGGTTCCTGTCTGCGCCGACAAGTTCCAGACCGGCTACGACGAGCCGCTGCTGCACACGATGTATGTGGACAAGCCGCTGTCGGGCATCAAGGCGGTGCAGACGCTTCGCGCCTTAATCGCGCGCACCCGCAGAAGCACGACATGTTCGTGCTCGACTTCATGAACGACACCGAGACGATCCGCGAGGCCTTCGAGCCATACTACCGCACGACGATCCTCAGCGAGGAGACCGACCCGAACAAGCTCCACGACCTGAAGGCCCCCTGGACGGCTATCAGGTCTACGCGACAGCGCAGATCGACGAGCTTGTGGAGCTCTACCTCGGCGGCGCGGACCGCGACAGCTCGACCCGATCCTCGACGCCTGCGTCGCGATCTACAAAGAGCAGCTCGACGAAGATGGCCAAGTCGACTTCAAGGGCAAGGCCAAAGCGTTCGTCCGCACCTACGGCTTCCTCGCCTCGATCCTGCCCTACACCAATGCCGAGTGGGAGAAGCTGTCGATCTTCCTGAACTTCCTGGTCCCGAAGCTGCCCGCGCCGAAGGAAGAGGACCTGTCGAAGGGCATTCTCGAAGCGATCGACATGGACAGCTATCGCGTCGAGAAGCAGGCCGCGATGAAGATTCACTGCCCGACGCGGACGCCGAGATCGAGCCGGTGCCGACCGACGGCGGCGGCCACAAGCCGGAGCCGGAGCTCGACCGGCTTTCCAACATCTCAAGAGCTTCAACGATCAGTTCGGCAACATCGCCTGGACCGACGCCGACCGGGTGCGGCAGCTGATCACCGAGGACATCCCGCAGAAGGTTGCGGCCGACACGGCCTACCAGAACGCCATGACAGAATTCCGACAAGCAGAACGCCCGCATCGAACACGACAAGGCGCTGGGGCGGGTGATCGTCGGGCTGATGAAGGACGACACCGAGCTGTTCAAGCAATTCAGCGATAATCCGGACTTCAAACGTTGGCTGGCGGACACGATATTTGGGATGACTTACGATCAACCACGGTCACCTCACATAACGTCCTGAAAACGTTCGGCCCCTGGCAAAATTTGGCGTCCCGCGTCCGGTCGCCCTGATGGGCGTGGCCAGATCGGCCGCCAGACGGAACACGATGGGCGCCTTCGGCGCCTCGGCCTTCGGCTTCCCCTTGCGGCGGTCGTTCTCGACGGGCTCGATCAGCTCGGGTAGGCTTCGCGACCGGCTCATCTTGCGGAAGTCTGCGAAGGTCAGCTGCCGGACCTCGCCTTCTTCAGTCGGTCAGCGGCTTTGGCCGCCTTCTCCTCTTGGTTTTGCTCATAACGTCTGCAGCGGACATCGAAGGTGGACATCGAATTGGCGGCGAAGCGGCTTCGCGAGCTGAAGAGGGATTGAGCGATGGAGCGGCAGATGTTTGCGAGCGTATGGGACGCTCTGGAGGACAGCGCGGGGGAAGCCGCCAACATGCGCGCGCTCTCGGAACTCATGATCGCGCTGAGAACGAAGATCGAGAGCTGGAGCGTCAATCAGACCGAAGCCGCGCGCCGTCTGGGGGTGACCCAGCCGCGGCTCAACGATCTGATGCGGGGCCGGCTCGATAAGTTCAGCCTCGACGCCCTGGTCAATCTGGCTCAGCCGGCCGGGCTCTCAGTCCGCATCGAGATCGGGGACGCGGCGTGATGGTCATGCCGACCGAGCGCGTCCGGGTCGTTGGCCCGGCCGCCCTCGAGCGCGCGCCCCCGCGCGCGAGTAGCGCCCGGAAGCAGGCTCGCGAACGCTCATCTCTCGCCGAGGAGCCTCGCTTCGCCGCTTGTCGCCTGAACGATCGCCGCCGCCTTCCTGTCGAAGGTCGCGAAGACGCGGCCTCCGGCGCGCCGACCTTCGAAAGCGATGACCCCGTCGGCGAAGTCGCCTCCCCTCTCGAGCACGGCGAGGCCGGCCTCCGCCGCCGGCCGATCGACGACCACTCTCGCGCTTTCGACCAGTTTGCGCACGGCGGCGCCGACCTCGCCTGCGCTTCTCTTGTAGCCGCGCGTCAGCACCCAAACGAACTCGCACAACGACGGGAGCGCTATCGCGACGGCTTCCGCATCGAGCAGCGTCTCGGCCGCAATCGCGCCCTGGACAGGGTCGTCCATGACCGCGGCGCGCAGCAGGACATTGGTGTCAGCCGTGATCCTCATAGCTCGCCGGCCCAACCTTCGCGGACAAAGGTCTCGATCTCTTCGAGCGAGAGGGCCGGGCCGGCCGCCGACTTCAGGCAGCCGACGAACGATTTCGAGGCTCCCGGCGCGCCTCGGCGCGCCGCATCTCCAGGCGGCCGGGTGCGATCGGCTCCACGACGATCTTGTCGCCGGGCCGGACCTTGAGCTCATCCAACACCTCTCTGCGCAAGGTCACCTGGCCCTTGGAGCTGACCTTCAGCGTGACTTTCATGAGCGGCTCCGGCGTCGCACAAAGGGGTAAGGAATATGTGCCTTACCGTCAAGCGCGAGAACCCCGCGCGCGCCGCTCCGGGGCGGGCAACCTTCTTCTTGCCTGTCTCCGTGTGTGTTCATGTTATGTTCGAGATCCAAGTTGATTTCGCTTGGCCTTTTCCGATAGGCGCCTTCGTTGGAAAGCAAACAATTTCTTGACAGCAGCCTCGCCTTGTTCCATGTTTGTTCTCGGCCTCAACGAACGCGCCTTCAAAGAGACTACCGAGTTGTTCGCTTTTACCGAAGCTGTTCCTGCCGTTCGTTGGCCGGGCGACTGAGGGCGCGGGCGCCAAGCAGGAGACCCAGGTTGGCAGTTGCCGGTCGGCTGGAAATGGCGCCGCAAAGGCTTGAAAAGATTGATTGCGCGGCTGGAAATGGTATGGCCTTAAACGCCCAACAGCAGCAGGCTCCTTGCGCCTTCGTTGACGGCGAGCGCGGACAGGCGCCGGTCGAGCGTCGCGAGTTTCCCGCCTTTGGCGGCGGCCAGGGCGAGAAGGTAGCTGTCGGTGATCTGTCCGACCGTCAGGATTTTCGCGGGGTCGAAAATCGCCGTGTCGCGCAGGCTGACGTCGTCGGGCCAAAAGACGTGACCCGGCAAACCGACGAGGCGGCCGAGCAGCGCCAGGGCGTCGGCCGGCGTCGCGAGCGAATTCGGATATTTCGGATTGGCGATGATGCGCACGAGCCCGTTTTCCGTGATCGGGCAGGTCGCCCACTTCCGCCGGCCCTCGCGGGCGAACCACGCGTGCGCCGCACCGTGGCTGACATGCGAAGCGTCGATGAGCGCGATCAACAGGTTGACGTCGAGCAGAAAGGTCACGGCGCCTCGTCGCGCAGCGCGTTGACCATCTCGAGCGTTATTCGAACCTCGGGATTGCGCGCTTTGAGGATCGGCACGCCGCCGCGCGAGCCTGCGCGGACGGGCTTTCTCAAGGCCGTTCTGGCAAGCTCGGACACCACCTCTCCCGTGGTCTTCCTCTGCTCGCGGGCGATCGCCTTGGCGGCGGCGAGCACGTCGTCGGCGATGTCGAGAGTGGTTCGCATCAATCATCTCCGCATCAGGCATCAAATTTAGCGGCGACTGCTGCGACGCGCAAGAAGACGGAGGCCAATGGCGGCGGGGGACGACACGGGGGTCGCCGCTAAACATCGCGCGGGGCCGCTCCCGCCCCTGGACCGCAACCCGCACGACTGCTTTCCCAGGAAAGCCCCTCAGCTCACGCGGCAGCTGAGCCCCTCCTTCGCCAGGACCGGGAGAAGCGCCTCGAACATCACCTTAGCCGCCCGCTCGTTGCCGCGCTCGGTGAAATGGACGATGTCGAGATAGAGGTCGCCGTCCCAGACGCCGTCGAGCCCCGGCGTCATGTCGATCAGCGGCGCGCCCGTCTCTTTGGCGATGAGCCTGACGAGCCGGTTGTGGGCGGCGTTGGCGGCGATGATGTCGTCGATCGGCTTGAACACCGCGCCGTAAAAATCCTTGACGTCGCGGGGCGAGCTCTCGTCGACCGCCATGGCTCGCGGTGGCGAGCGCGACGGGGACGCCGCTTGCGCGGCCGAGCGCGATCAGTTCGCGATAGGCCTTTGCGTAAGCGCTCTTCGAGCAGCGCCTGGTCGGAGAGCGGCGGCGGCTCGACGGCGCGCGGCGCGCCGCGCATGCGCCAGTCGTGGACGGCGCGCTCGATCGTGAGCACCGCGCGGCCGATCAGCGCCGAAGCGCGCGGGCGCACGCCCGGCTCCTTCGGCTCGGGGACCTGCCGGAGGCCGAGCGCGAGCAGGCCGTTCATGCCGTGCGTCGAGACGACGAGATCGGGCTTCAGCGGCAGGACGTCGCGCCGCATGCGCACGAGGTTGTCCTTGAGCGTATAGGCCTCCGTTCCGGCGTTGACGACCTCGATCGGCCGGCCGCACGAGGCGCGCCGGTCGAACAGGGCCTGCAGCAGCTCGGGCCAGGGCTTTTCGCCGTCGCGCAGCGTCGGGGCGAAAGTCTGCGACTTGCCGAGCGCCACGATGCGAAACCGGTCGCCCTTGTCGGGGGCGATCTCCGGGCCGCGGAAGCCGAGCGCGTTGATCCGGATGGTGGTGTCGAACATGCGGCCGCGGCTGCCCGGAACGAGGACGAAGGGAAGCGTCTTTTCCGGGTCCGGCTTCTCGATCGCGGCGCGGACGCCGTCGCCGCGGATCCATTCGTTGAGGTAGTAGAACCACCACATGGCGAAGGCGGCGGGGTTCTCGCGCGCGGCGCGATAGGAATAGGTCGGGGCGGCCATGGAGCCGGCGATCGGCACGCCGGTCGCGGACCGGTAGAGCGCGTCGGCGACGGGAAGCGCGAGCGCGAACAGCAAGGCCGTCCGCGCCGCGGCGCCGAAGCCGCCGGCGAAGCGCCCCGCCCGCTCGGCGAGCGCCATCGCCAGGACGCCCATGGCGACGAGCGCGGGATAGAAGACGAACGGCTGATCCCGCATGAAGGCGTCGCGGGCAAGCGCGCCGGCGGCGACGAGCGCGAGCGCGAGGGCGAGCGAGGTCAGGCGGAGGCGCTTGCCCGTCCCCTCACCCCGGCCCTCTCCCGCAATCCTTGGGTCAAGCCCAGGGAGGAGAGGGGGCGACTCCCTTCTCCCGCTTGCGGGAGAAGGTGGCGCGAAGCGCCGGATGAGGGGATGGGCCGCTGGCTCGAGCGCAAGTCGCATTGCACGAACGGCAGCCGGGACTTCCGTCGATCCAGACCTGCTTTCCACACCCCATCCGGCCCTTCGGGCCACCCCCGGGTCTGCGCCCGGGGGCAGGCTCTTCCCCGCTTCGCGGAGAAGGGTGGGCGCATAATTCGGCCGCATGGCGAGGATCGGCCGCTCGAAGCCGCGCCAGAAGACGGTCGAGAGGGCGGCGATGAGGGCGACGTAGAGGGCGAGCTGCGCGAGAAGCGGCCAGTCCGCGATCCTCGGCTTCAGCGCCATCACGATGACGAGGTGGAAGAGATAGGCGGAATAGGAGATGCGGCCGAGAAAAAAGCCGATCGCGCTCGCGAGCCGCCCCTCGAAGAGCGGGTCCGCCTCGCGAAAGAAGCCGACCGCCACCATGCCGAACAGGGCGGACGAATAGGGGAAGGCCTGCTCCGCGGCCGCGCTTCCGCGCAGCGCGGCGGTCGCGACGCCGAACTCGAGCGCCGTCATGAGGCAGAGGGTCGCCCCGAGCGCCGCCAAGGCCCTTCGCCCCGCGTCCGTCTTCAACGCGAAAGGAGGCCGCTTTTCCAGCGCGAGATAGAGCAGATAGCCCCAGACGATCGAGTCGATGCGAAAGACCGTCGCCCTGCGGACGTCCTGGTCCCAGTCGTGCGGCGCAGCGAAGATCCTGAGTGCGGCGACGGCGAGAATGAACAGGGCCGCGAATGCGAGCTCGAACCGCCGGTCGCCGCGGCCCAGGAGCCGGCCGATGAGGAACATCAGCGGCGCGAACAGAAGGTAGAACCATTCCTCGACCGCGAGACTCCAGGCGACGGGATAATAGTCGGTCGCGTTCGCCGAGCCGGCGAGGTTCTCGACGTAGAACAGGTAGCGCAGCGTGTCCGCCGTCAGGAGCTTGCCGGTGATGAGCGCGATCGCGGCGAGGGCGACGACATAGGGAGGGATGGTGCGCATCCAGCGCCTGGCCAGGAACACGCCGAGATTGCGCCAGGGTTTCGCGACCACCCAGTCGACGATCTGCGGCGCCAGCACGAACCCGCTGAGCACGAAGAAGACCTCCACGCCGACGATCGCCACGGTCTCAGTGGCGGGCGCGAACGGCGCGTTGGTCGTGAGATAATGCGGGATGGCCACCAGGAAGGCCGCCGACCCCCGCAGAAAGTCGAGCGACGCGCTCCGCTTCATCGCGGCGCGTAGTACACGAAGGGAGCGTTTACGGTCTGACCTGCGAGCGCGAACAGGCAGACGAAAAGCGCAAGGCAGATGAGCGCCGGCCCGGCCCAAGGACTCGCCGCCTGCCTTCTCGCGAACTCCACCAATCGCATCGTCACCGGGCACGGCCCTTATGGGCGGCGCGCCTGGCCCGGCAAACAGGTTCCGGCGCGCGGCTTCCGCGATCGAGCATGGGCGCGGTCAGGGATCGGTGGCGCTATTCCGCCGGCTGCGGCGCGGGCGCGCCGGCCAGCATCGGCACGCCGAGCGGACGCAGGATCTGGAGCGTCTTGACGACGCTTCGGGAAATGAACGACGGCAGCGGCGGGCCTTTGGCGAGCGCCTCGAGCATCGCGGCGGCGGCCTTGCGGTCCTCCGGGCCGGCGGCGGCGAAATCGGCCTGATAGAGGTTGCGGATCCATTCGTCCTTGACGCCGTCGGCGCCGTTTTTCGCGATCGTCAGCCACATCAGCCCCCTCGCCCGCTGGGGAGGCACCCCGTCGCCGATGAAGAGCATGTGGCCGAGCAGGGCCTGGGACGGCCGGTGGCCCTTTCCGGCCGCCACATTCAGCCAGCGCAGGGCGACGACCTCATCCCTGCCGAGGCCGCCCGAGCCGGTGATGTACATGTGAGCCAGATTGTACTGCGCGTCCGGGTCGCCGAAAGTCGTCGCGGCATATTCGAAGAGCCCGCGCGCCCGCTCGGGGTCGGCGCGCACGTTGCTGTTGGGGATGCCGGTGAGACTGTAAACGCCGACCGCGACGAAAGCGTTGGAGATCGCGCCGCGGTTGCGCTGGTCGGGGGCGTCCTCGTCGTAGTCCTCGACCAGCTTGTTGAAGTATTGGTAGGCCTTCAGGTCGTCGCGCGCGACCCCGACGCCATCGGCGTACATCTCGCCGAGCTTCCAGCGCGCGATCGGCTGCCCGCCTTCCGCCGCGTAGGTCAGGGCCTCGACGGACGAGGCGGCGTCGCCGGCATTGAGGTCGTCGATGCCGACACGCAGCGCCTGCTCGGCGCTGGAGAAGCTTTTTGGGGAAATCCTGGCCGGGGCGCCCGGGGTCGTCCCGTCGAAGGCGCTCGCAGGACCCGCCGGAAACGTCAGGAGGCAGACCGCCAACAACCCGAACGGTATGGCGGCGGCGCGCGCGCCTTGCGGCTTCCCTCGTCCACTTTCAGCCCACGCGGCAGCGCGCATTGATCCCGACCCGCAATCCCCGCCCGCGCCGCGTCCCGATCCAGCGGCGCTTTGACATCCGTCAACAAGTGCGGGAATCAAACTGCTAGTCGTTTATGGCGCAATCGGGGCGCGCTCCGGCCGGAATCCGGCCGGCCGAGCGATGTGTTGTCGATGTTGCCGGAAAGCAACATTCCGACGGCCCGGGCGGGCTCGCTAAAGCCGGTCCAGCCTCTCGCGCGCGTGCGCGAGCTTCGCGAGCCGCTCCTCGAAGGCTTCGCGCCGCTCCTCGTGCTCCGCGATCACCTCGTCCGGGGCTCGGGCGAGGAAGTCTTCATTGCCGAGCTTCGCCTCGACCTTGGCGATCTCCATCCGCACCCTGTCGATCTCCTTGTCGAGACGCGTCCTCTCCGCCTTCAGATCGACGATTCCGCCGAGCGGCAGGGCCACCATCTGGTCCCGCACCACGAGCTGCAGCGCGCCTTCGGGGGCTGCGTCGGCGGTCTCGATCCGCTCGACGCGGGCGAGCCGCTTGATACTTTCGCTCCACGCGCGCGCGCCCGTCGCAACCCTTTCGCTCGGCGCGACGAGGATGATCGGCGTCGCCGTCGCCGGCGGCACGCCCATCTCCGACTTCACCGACCTGATCTCGCCGATGAGATCGACGACCCAGCCGACCTCGGCCTCGGCGTTCGCGTCGACTTCCATCCCCTCCTTGGGCCAGGGCCCCAGGGCGAGCGGCCCGGCGCGGGGAGGACCCGCCTCCCCCTTGATCGCCCACAACTCCTCGGTCAGGAACGGCATGAAGGGATGCAGCAGGGCATAGATCGTGTCCAGCACGTGGGCGATGGTCGCCTGCGTCTCCGCCTTGACCGCAGGATCCGCCTCGCCCTGCAGCACTGGCTTGGCGAGTTCGAGGCACCAGTCGCAGAAGATGCTCCAGACGAAGCGGTAGACCGCGGCGGCGGCGTCGTTGAAGCGATAGGATTCGATCGCTCCCGCGGTCTCCGCCGCCGCCTTCGCCGCCTCGCCCAACATCCAGCGGTTCAGCGGAGCGCGCGTCCGAGCGGGATCGAAGCCCGCGGCGCGGACGCAGCCGTTGATCTCGGCGAACCGCGAAGCGTTCCAAAGCTTGGTCGCGAAATTGCGGTAGCCTTCGACCCGCGCCTCGGAAATCTTGATGTCGCGGCCCTGCGCCGCCATGGCGGCCAGGGTGAAACGCAGCGCGTCGGCCCCGAAGCGGTCGATGAGCTCGATCGGGTCGATGACGTTGCCCTTCGACTTCGACATCTTCGCGCCCTTCTCGTCGCGCACGAGGGCGTGCACATAGACGTCGCGGAAAGGAATCTCTTCCATGAAGTGAAGGCCCATCATCATCATCCTGGCGACCCAGAAGAAAATGATGTCGAAGCCGGTGACGAGGACGTTCGTCGGGTAATAGCGCTCGAGCTCGGCTGTCTCGTCGGGCCAGCCGAGGGTTGAGAACGGCCAAAGCGCCGAGGAGAACCAGGTGTCGAGGACGTCCTCATCGCGCTTGAAGGTTTGGGCCAGACCGACGGGATCATTCGCAAGCGCCCGCGCCTGATTCTCGCCGAGCGCCCCGCGCTCGACGCCGTCCGCAAGCCCGACGGCATAGGCCGCCTCCTCCGTCTCCTCGACGTAGGAGCCGCCCCAGGGCGAGTACCAGGCGGGGATCTGGTGTCCCCACCAGAGCTGGCGGGACACGCACCAGGGCTGAATGTTTTCAAGCCATTCGAAGTAGGTTTTCTCCCAGTTCTTCGGAACGAACTGGGTCTCGCCGTCGCGCACCGCAGCCAAGGCCGGCTGAGCAAGCGTCTTGGCGTCGACATACCATTGGTCGGTCAGCCACGGTTCGATGACCGCGTTCGAGCGGTCCCCGTGCGGAACCATGTGCGCCTGCGGCTCGATCTTTGCGAGCAGACCTGCGAGCGCCATCAGCTGGACGATGCGCAGTCGCGCGACGAAACGGTCCTGCCCGTCGACCGCAGCGATCAGCCGGTCGTGGTCGTGATCGCTCTCGAGGCCTTCGAAAAAGGCCAGATTGTCCTTCAAAAATACCTTCGCCTCAGCGTCCAACACATTGATCTGACGCGCGCCTTCCACCTCGTGACGCTTGCCGACCTCGAAGTCGTTGAAGTCGTGCGCCGGGGTGATCTTGACCGCGCCGGTGCCCTTCTCGGGATCGGAATATTCGTCCGCCACGATCCTCATCAGGCGGCCGACCAGCGGCAGCCGGACGCGCCGGCCGATCAGGCCCTGGTAACGCTCGTCGTCGGGATGGACCGCGACCGCCGTGTCGCCGAGCATCGTCTCGGGCCGAGTGGTCGCGACCGTCACCCGCTCGTCCGTCTCCTCGCCGGCGGAGTCCACCACGGGGTAATCGAAATAGTAGAGATGACCGTTCGGGTTTTTGGCAAGGGCCTTCGCGAGCGCCGCCTCATTGAGCGGCGCGCTGTCCTCGCGCGACCATTTGAACGAACCCTTGCACTCGACCTGGATCACCTCGAGGTCCGAAATCGCGGTCTGGAGCTCCGGGTCCCAGTTGACGAGGCGTTTATCCTTATAGATGAGCCCCGCCCGATGGAGCTGGACAAAAACCCTGGCGACCGCGCGGGAAAGCCCTTCGTCGAGGGTGAAGCGCTCCCGGCTCCAGTCGCAGGAGGCGCCGAGCCTTTTCAGCTGCTGGACAATCGCTCCGCCCGACTCGGCCTTCCACGCCCAGACCCTCTTCAGGAACGCCTCGCGTCCCATGGTCCGCCGATCCGGCTCCTGCTGCTCGGCGAGCTTTCTCTCGATAACCATCTGGGTGGCGATGCCGGCGTGGTCGGTCCCCGGCTGCCACAAAACGTCGCGACCGTTCATCCGCCAATAGCGGGCCAGAATATCCTGCAGCGTATTGTTGAGCGCATGCCCCATGTGCAGATTGCCGGTCACGTTCGGCGGCGGAATGACCATGCAAAACGGCTCGGCGCCGGCTCGCTCGGGTCGTCCTGCCCTGAACGCGCCGGCTTCTTCCCAAAGCGCGGATGCGCGGGCTTCGACCGCAGCTGAGTCAATCGATTTGTCCATCATGGATTAGCAGTCCGCGTTCCGCCCCGCGGGGCGGCTCATAAACGATTGAGTGCGGGCGTACCGCGCGACGGCGCAGCTCAGCGACCAATCGCCGAACGCCGCGACGGCTTTAAGCCCATCGCGGCTGCGCAAGTCAACGCATCAAGAGGCGCGAAAAAACGGCTTAGCGGATTCCGCGCGCGACGCGTTCAATCTCGGCGCGTACGAGCCGCTCGACGATGCCCGGCAAGTTTTCATCGAGCCAGGCCTTGAGCATCGGGCGCAACATTTCGCGGGCCATACTTTCGGCGATCTCGGCGCCGCGCGCCGCAAGGTTGGCCGAGAGGGCTTCGAACGCCGAGGTCACCGTCTGACTCGCTTCGGGCGACAGCAGCAGCTCCTCGTCGCCCAGCGCCGACTCTTCCGGCGAGATTCGCCCCCTCCGGCCGCGGGCGGTCGCTTTTCGGCTCGCTTCCGTCCGCCGATAGCCTCGCCGGAGCGGATGTTCCGCGGAGCGAATCCTCCTTCGAATAGACGATCTGAGGAGAGCGGGAGGTCGCCGCCCTGGACGAAGCCGCCTTCTCCGCCTCGCGCTCGTCGACCATCATGTCGCGGATCGAGGCGAGGATCTCCTCCATCGAAGGCTCGTGGGCGCGCTGGACGCGGCGCAGCGAATCGCCCTCGCGGTCGCTCGAACTCGAATTGACTGCGCTCATCCCCCGCCTCGGCTGTCAGCGGACCCTTTCCGACACGCCCTTCGCCCTGTGGCGCGAACTCGCCCTGCCCGGCCCCGCCAGACCGAATCAGGTCAATCGCAAGGTTAATCTCTCGTCGCCCGCATGTGCAAGCGCGTTCATGGCGTTAATCTGGCGTTAATGGCGAGGCGGCGCTGCCTACTTGCCGTCAGGCGTCCTTACGCCCCAAAGCTTGCTCTTGACCTGGTTGAAATGAACCCGAGGATCGTATTCGGAGACCGCGAGGCCCAGAGTCGGCGCGTTAAGGCGGCCGATCGCCGAGAGCACCGAATAGGAATAGACCACCGCGTCATGTTCGGCGGTAACGAGATTACTGCGAGCCTGGAGCAGCGCCTGCTGCGCGTTGAGAACGTCAAGGGTCGTGCGCTGGCCGACCTTCGCCTCCTCCCGAACGCCGGCAAGCGCGACTTCGTTGGCGGCGACCGACGCCCGCGCCGCGCGGATGACGCCCACCTGCGCCTGATTCAGGCCCCAGAACTGGACCACGTTCCGGCGCACGGCGTCTCGGTCCTGATCGAGTGTGAGTTCGGCCTGCGACAGCTTTTCCTTGTCCTGGCGAATGCTGGCGTATTCTTGGCCGCCCTGGTAGATCGGCACGGTGAGGTTGCCAAGCACCTGCGCGTTGAATGCGCGCACTCCGGGCGTGGCGTTCACGTCGAACTGCTGGGCGACCTGGCCCTGCACCGATACTTGCGGATAGAGCTTTCCCTCGTCGACCTTGATCGCGAGTTCCGCCTGGTCGACTGCGTGGAGGTCGGAAACGATCTGCGGATGCTCGATCACGGCGACGGTGATGGCTGCCGGCAGCGTCCCGGGCAGCGGCCGCGCAATCGGCTTGACCGGCGCAAGCGTCGTCGGCTGATCGCCGATCACCTGTCGATAGTGCGCGATCGATGTCTCCAGCGTCGCCTCAGCGGTCAGCTCCTGGGCCTCAGCGGTGGACAGGCTGGCTTCCGCCTGAGCGACGTCGGTGCGGGTGACCTCGCCCACCGTGAACCGGTCCCGCGTTTCGCGCAGCTGCTCCTTCAGGACGGCGACGTTGTTGCGCTGCAAGTCGAGCAGCGCCGTGTCGCGGAGAACATCCATATAGGCGGTGACGCCGTCGAGGAGCGTGCTCTGCTCGCTCGAGCGGAGGCCCGCTCGCGACTGGAGGACGCCCAACTCGGCCGCGCGGATCCGGTTGATCGTCTGGTAGCCGTCGAAAATGTTCTGGGTGATCGTGCGCGCCATAGGAGCGAGGGAAATAACCCGTGGCAAAATCCAGCTCTTGCACTTGCCCCGAGCTGCTCGGAAAAATCTCGTTGCCGTTGAAGTGCGCGACTCCCATGTTTCCCGACGCGGTGATAGTCGGCAAATAGCCCGCGTTCGCCCTCGGCACATTCTCGTCCGCCGCCCGGACCGAGGCGCGCGAGGCGTTGATGATCGGATTGTTGAGATAGGCCTTCATCAGCGCGCTCGTGAGGGTTTCAGCCTGCCCCGCCGGCATGGCCGCGCCGATCGCCGCGAGCGCCGCCGTCACGAGCAGCGCCCCGCGCAGGGCGCCGAGGGCCGAGGCGCCGAAAGCGGTCCGCCTCTCGCCTGCCCCGGTACTCCAGTCCATTGCCGCCTCACCGCCCATGACAAGGACGCCCTCGTCGCCGCTTAAGTGGCACGTCCGCCACAAAAAGCATAGAGACCAGACGGACCCCGGGAAGTCGATCGTGAGTTGACCGCCTCCCTCCGCACTGCGAGAAATAGTGCTAAATTTTGATAATAATGTATGAAGACGTCGGTGCCGTAAGGTCTGCTCGCCGGGACGCGAAAGGTTTTTTTGCCAAACCGTCGCAAACATGCGACACTTGGAGCCTTGGCCCCCTGCGGGACCTCCCCGATCGGGCGCGTTAGAAGGCAAAGTTTTCGCGAGGCTGAAAGCCGTCGAGGATATCGGCCGTCGTCTCGAACAGGGCGCGCCGGCTCACCGCCGCTTCTCTTCGTTCGTAGAGCGCTGCCTGGGACGCGCCCATGATCGCGTCGACGCCGACCAGGCGCCCGCCGTCGGCCAGGAGCGCGAGCAGTGCGTCCGGAGGAATCCGGAACGCGCCCTCGACGACGATCAGGTCGAACGGCCCGAGCTTCTGCGCGCCGGAATTGAGAGGCCCGTGCGCCACCGTCACGTTCTCCCGGCTCGACAACAACGCGCGCGCGGCGTCGGCCGCCCCCGGATCCGACTTCGAGCAAGACGACCTTGGCGCCCATGGCCGCCAAAATCGCCGCGCCGTATCCCGAGCCCCCGCCCACGTCGAGCGCCCGCTCGCCCGCCTTGACTGCGACAGCCTGAAGCATGCGCGCGAGGGTCAACGGAGGCAGCAGCCGCCGGGTTTTCGCTCCGAGGGCCGGGGCCTCGCGGTCGATATAGGCGAGATCGGCGAAGGCCGGCGCGACGAACGCCTCCCGCGGGGTGTCGAGGAAGGCGGCGAGCACCTCTCGGTCGACGACGTCGCCGGTGCGCAATTGACTGTTCACCATCGCGAGACGCCGCGCCCGCTCCGTCTCGGCCGAAGAGCTGTTCGCCATCGATCGCCCCGCCGCGCGGACAAAAGCCCGCGAAAAATAGGGTTGGAGGCCTCGCCCGGAATCGAACCGGGGTGCAAGGATTTGCAGTCCTCTGCGTAGCCACTCCGCCACGAGGCCGGCGACGAACCTCGGGTCGCCGCGACGGCCGGCCTATAGCAAAATTTGAAGCCGGGCGGCAAGGCGGTTCGACGGCGTTTCGGCCGCCTCACGCCCAGGGCGAATGCCTCAAGAGCGGCAGGGCGAGGAAATAGACGGCCGTGGCGACAAGGCCGCCGACCACCCACCCCGCCGGCGAAAGCTTCTCGACGATCGCCGCGGCGGCGAAGGCGAACCAGGCGACGGTCATCGCAATGGTGAGCCCGCGCAGCCTCGCCACCCGCAGCGGATGGACGAACACGACGGGGGAAAACATCAATGCCGACGCCGCCGAGCAGGATTGCGGCGCTGACCACCCAAGGCGGCCGAAGGACGAAAAGGTAAAGGACGAGGATGTTCCAGGTCGCGGGGAAGCCGCGGAACCAAAAATCCTCCGTCTTCATGCGGGTGTCGGCGAAATAGAGCGCCGAGGCGATCGTCACGACGAGGCCGATCCAGAAGGAGGCCTGGGTCGGCATGAGGTCGGACCGCCACAGCGCGACGACCGGAACGAGTACGTAGGTCAGAAAGTCGATCACGAGATCGAGGATCGCCCCGTCGATCGACGCCGCGGTCACCTTGACCTTGGCGGCGCGCGCCAGGGTGCCGTCAATCCCGTCGATGAAGAGGGCAAGCCCGAGCCAGGCGAAGCAGGCGGGGAAGTTGCGCTCGATCGCCGCATAAAGCGCGAGCACCGCGACGGCCGCGCCGCAGGCCGTGAAGAGGTGGACGGAGAAACCCGCCGCCCGAGCTGCCTTTTCCGGCGTCCTGTCATTCGACATCGAAGCGCCTTCGTCAGCCGCCCCGCGACAATCAACGCCCGAGCCGGCGCCCTCGGCTTGACCATGCTGCATTCGGCTTATCAAAATTGCGGCTCTGCGTCTTGCCCGCGCGACGCGAGGCGGCGTAACAGGCCGGGCCCGTGAGAATCTTGACGATGAAAGAAGTGGAAAAGTCCGCCGAGCGCGTCTGCGACGTCTTGGTCGCCGGAGCCGGACTGGCCGGCCTCACGGCGGCGATCGCCTTCGCAAAGGCCGGATTCGACGTCGTCTCATGCGGCGCGGACGAGCGGACGGCGCGCGGCCGCACCGTCGCCATGCTCGACCCGTCCATCGCCTATCTCGCTGCGCTCGGACTTTGGCCGGCGATCGAACCCCGCGCGGCGGCGATGCGCGGGCTGAGACTGATCGACGACACGGGCGCGCTCTTTCCGCCCCGGCCGGTCGAGTTCCACTGTTCGGAGATCGGCCTCGAGACCTTCGGCTTCAACGTCGAGAACGACCGCATGGCCGACGCGCTCGCCCTCGCGGCGGAGCGGACGCCGGGCGTCGAGCGGATCAAGCTCGCGGTCGCCTCATACGATTTCGACGCCGAAACGGCTCTGGCGCAGCTCGCCGACGGCCGCCGCATCGCCGCCGCCCTCGTCGTCGGAGCCGACGGCCGAGAGTTCGCGCGCGCGGCGCGCCGGCGGGCTTTCGGTGCGCGCCCACCGCTATCCGCAAAGCGCGCTGACCGCGCTTCTCGCCCACCGCCTGCCCCATAACGACTTTTCGACCGAGTTTCACACGCGGCAGGGGCCGTTCACGCTGGTGCCGCTGCCGCCGAGCGAGGCCGCGGCGAACCGCTCGAGCCTCGTCTGGCTGATGTCGGAGGCCGAGGCGCGCCGGCGCGCGGCGCTCGACGCCGACGCGCTGGCGCGCGAGATCGAGCGCCAGGCCCGCTCGATCCTGGGCGCGATGCGGCTCGAAGGCCCGCCGGGCGTGTTCCCGATGGTTCGCCAAATCGTGCCGAGGATCACGGCCGCCCGGCTGGCGCTGGTCGGCGACGCGGCGCACGCCTTCCCGCCGATCGGGGCGCAGGGGCTGAACCTCGGCCTGCGCGACGTCGAGGCGATCGTCGCCTTATCGGTCGAGGCGCGGATGGAGCGGCGGGACATCGGCGGCCCCGGCGTCCTCGAGGCCTATGAGCGGGCGCGCCGGGGAGACATCGCGATGCGCACCGGCGTGGTCGACGGGCTCAACCGGGCGCTTCTGGCCCGCTTCGCGCCGGTCGATTTCGCCCGGGGCGCGGGGCTCGCGGCGCTCGGCGCCGTCGGGCCCCTGCGCCGGCTCGTCATGCGCGAGGGGCTCGCGCCGCGTCTGGCGCGGCGCCGGGCCGCGCCAGACTGAAAAGTCCGGACGAGCCTTTTATCGCCCTTTAGCGCCACTTTAGCGGCGGGCCTGTTCACTATCAAAGGCTTACGACCCCGTTTAGCGTCGTCGTGAAATCCACCCTGCCGACCGCGCGTCCGACGTCCGGAGGTTTGGCTGGCGACGTTTCTGAAATACGGAAGTAAAAGTATCATATACCTTATTATTCAGGAGCGCATGAAGCACGACTGCGATTTGGCCGGTCAATCGGCGCTGGTACTGGCGTTCCGCGTCGACGTCGCCTCAAGCCACGCCCGGCGGCCGGCGGTCATCGGGACCGGGATTCTGGCCGGCGGCGGCCATGGCGAGTTTGCCGAGGTAGTATATCCAGCCTCTGCCGTGGTTCTCCCGGTGGGCGGCGTCGGGCAGGCCGCTATGGGTCAGCCGCAGCAAGGTGCCGCCGTCGCGCTCGATCAGGTCGATCTCGACCAGGGTCGATTCCGGCGGCATCGCCTCGTCCCCCTCCCAGCCGAAGCTGTAGGCCAGCCGGTGGACCGGCACCACCTCGCGGAACGCGCCGCGCGCCGCGCGGGCCGGCTCCCCGCTGACGCCTTTGACGAGATAGAGTCCGCCGGCATGCGCCTCGCTCGTGACCTCGGCGCCCATCCAGCTGAGGATCTTTTCCGGATCGGTCAGGAAGGCGAAGACGGTGGCGGGCGGCGCCGCGATCTGGGTCTCGCGGACCAGGGGCGGTGCAGGCATCGGAGCCTCCTTAATTCAAGGCCGCGCAAGCGGCTGCTCTTTTCGCGCCAATGCCGCTTCAACCTTCGCCTGGCGGCGCGTGGTCGTCCGGGCCGGGATTTTGGCCAGCGGCGGCCATGGCGAGTCTGTCGAGGTAATATGCCCAGCCTCGGTCGTGGCTGGCGCACTGCGCGGCGTCGGGAAGACCGCTATGAGTGAGCCGCAGCAAGGTGCCGCCGTCGCGCTCGATCAGGTCGATTTCGACCAGGCTCGATCCCGGCGGAACGGCCTCGCTCCCCTCCCAACCGAAACTGTAGGCGAGCCGGTGGACCGGCACGACCTCGCGGAACGCGCCGCGCGCCACGCGGGCAGGCTGCCCACTGACGCCCTTGACGAGATAGAGTCCGCCCGCATGCGGCTCGCCCGTCACCTCGGCCCCCATCCAGCTCAAAATCTTTTCCGGATCGATCAGGAAGGCGAAGACGGTGGCGGGCGGGGCGGAGATATCGGTCTCGCGGACCACGGGCGGCGCAGGCATCGGAGCCTCCTTGGCATTGCCGCCGCACGTCGGCGCCGGAGCGAAGTCCGGGGCTGAATAGCTGATGACAATGGAGCCGTGTCAAGCCCATGATCGATCCATGCAGCTCTCCTCGACGCTCGCCTGGCTCGTCGACGCGGCCGCCGAGAACGCCGGGCGCCGACCTTTTGCTGGCGAAGCTCGGCGGCGCTCTCGATCGAGGACGGCGCGCCGCTCGCCGGCGGCGCCCTGACCCTGGCGGCGCCGCACCCGCTGATCGCCCGGCGCACCTGGCTGTGGCGGGCCGACGAGCGGAGAGGTGATCGAGGCCTTGGGATTTTTGCCGGGAGGACTTGCTGTCGGGGCGGCGAGCCAAAAACCCGGCGACGCCGGCCGGCGCTGGCTCGAAAGCCTTGCGGCCGGCCTGGTGCATGAAGACGCGGTCGGGCCAGGGCCGGACGGGCCTTCGCTTGCCTGGATCGGGCCGCGCCCGTTCACGCCCGACGAGGCGAGCCGCCTCAGCGAGGCGGCGCGTTTCGCGGCGGCGCCGCTCGCAGCGCTGACGGCGCGCGCCACGTTAGCGGCGGCTCTGGAGGCCTATCTCGGCCGGCGCAGCGCGGCGCGGGTGCTGGCGGGCCCCTTGCGGCGCGGCGTCGGCGAGACGATCCAGGCTGCGCTGCTGTTCGCCGATCTGCGCGGCTTCACCGCCCTCTCCGAGAGCCATCCGCCGGCGGAAGTCATCGCCGCCCTCGACGCCTGGTTCGACCGCATCGCCCGCTCGGTCCACGCCTTCGGCGGCGAAGTGCTGAAATTCATCGGCGACGGCGTTCTGGCGATCTTTCCGGTCGGCGGGTCTCCGCCGCGAGGCGTGCGACGCCGCGCTCCGCGCCGTCTCCGCCGCACGGGCCGGAATGGCGCATCTCGACGAGACGCGACGCCGGCAGGGCCTCCCGCCTCTGCCCTTCGGCGTCGCGCTGCATCTCGGCGAGATGCTGTGGGGCAATATCGGCGCGGCCGACCGGCTCGATTTCACCGCGATCGGCCCCGCCGTCAATCTGGTCAGCCGGCTGGAAGGCCTATGCCGGCCGCTCGACAAGTCCGTCCTCGTCTCCGGCGCGTTCGCCGCGGAGACGGCAACGCCGCTCGTTCCGCTCGGAACGCATGCGCTGCGCGGCATCGCCTCGCCCTGCGCGGTTTTCACGGTGGCGAAGGAACGATGAAGAAAAGAACGTAACTGCCAACCTCGTCATGTCCGCGCACGCGGGCATCCAGGGTCGTGGGGCCAAAGCGGCCCAGTGGATACTTGTCCGGGCGGCGGCTCCGGATTCCCGAATTCGCTGTGACATCGTCCGCCAAGCTTGGACCCTCGCAACACGCGGGAAACCGGGCAGGATGTTGTTCCCCGGACCGCCCGAGAAACAAGAGACAAAGAGCATTCGCCTTTCCGGTCGCGGCGATGGCGCGCCTGGAAGGCTCGCCCGCAATGGTGTGTCTCTGTGTGGAGTTTTACACATGGCGACGAACCTTGCGATTGATCCTGGGCTCATCGAGGTTGCTCTGGAGGTGAGCGGCGAACGCACGAAGAGGGCGGCCGTCACGAAGGCGCTCGAGGAATTCATTTCGCGGCGAAAGCAGAAGCGGCTCGTTGAAATGATGGGCACGCTCGAATGAGACGATTCGTTCGATTACAAGAGAGAACGAAGCCGGCATTGAGTTTGTTTGTCGACACGATCGTCTGGTCGCTTGCCTTTCGCCGCGATGCGCCCCGGCATGTTGCGAGGTAAGGGCCTTGATGCGCGCGGTCGAAGGCGGCGAGACAATTATCGCAACGGGACTTGTTCTGCAGGAACAGTTGCAGGGATTCTCCGCGCCGAAAGCGCGAAAGGCGATCCTGAATTATTTCTCGGCGTTGCCGCTGCTTGCTCCCGACCGCCGTGACCATATCGAAGCGGCCGAGGTGCGCAACGCTTGTCGACGCGCAGGCGTGCAAATCGGAACCATGGATGCTCTCCTGGCCCAGCTTTGTATCCGTCATGGTCTGACGATGCTGACGACGGACGAGGATTTCAGGCGCATCGCGCAACGATTTCCGCTGAAGGTGTGGAGCAACTGAATGCGGGCCGAATTCGTGACTCGCGCCTACGAAATCACGGGGATACGATGATCCCGGCTTCGCGCGCAGCAAGGACGCCTGGGTAAGCGCCAACCAAGCCTGGCATGCGGCGATCGGACGCGCCGGCCCCCCTTCAAGATCGGCTCAGGTCGTCCTAGCTTGCTAAAAGCGAACATTCGTTCGGCGTCGGGTCTGTGCCTCGACCCTGTGGTCCGCTCCGACCCTGACGTGATCTTGGAGGGCGCCATGGCGACGGACACCTGGCTGGACGGCACAGACAACTGGGATACGCCGAGCGATTGGAGCGCCGGCCTGCCCGACTTGTCGATCGACGTCTTCATACACGGGTCGGGGAATCCCGAGGTCATCGCGAGCTTTGGCACCGTCAATAAGATTGACATCGGATGGAACTCGGAGGGGGGGACTCTCACCTTCATCGATGCAGGCGCGAGTTCGGTCCCCGGCGGCGTGTACGTAGGGACCGGCGGCGTACTCTCGCTCGCCCGAATGTCGTCCCTGACGGTGGGCGTTGAGTTGGCGAACGAGGGGACGCTCTACCTCGATCGAGGCAGCGGAGACGGCGGCTCCTCGCTGACGATCGGGGAGTTGGGGAATTTCGGGACAATCCAGATCGGCCCTAGCGACAACACGCTCTCCGCCGCGTCGACCATCGAGGCCGCAGAACTCTATAACGGAAACGGCGGTACGGAAGCGTTGGGAACGATCGACCTCTACGGCTCGTCGACTGCGGAGGCGACCCTCGACGTCGCCTCGGCAGCGGGCAATTCAAACGCCGCCGGCGTGCTGTGCGGTGTCGTCAATCTTTCCGGCAACGCGCTGGTCGAATTCGCGAGCGGTCAGATCACGACCATCGGCCCCTATGACAGCGCCCTGATTTTGAACGGTGCCCACGCCTTCGTCGCCGACGCGTCGAATACGAGCTCCAACAGCGCGCTCGAGGGCCTCAGGACCATTGAGGGAAGCTTTGGTGGTGGTGGAAGCCTTGTTCTCGAAAGCGGCGCGACGGATACGACCTCGGGCGCCTTGACCAACGCCGGCCGGATCACGCTCGACGCGGCGTCGCGGTCCGGCGGGTCGTCGCTCATGATCGGGGGGAAGTTGCGAAACTCCGGGACGGTCCAGATCGGCCCCAGCGATAACACGCTCTCCGCCACTTCGACCGTCGAGGCCAGCAACGTCACAAATTTCACCGAGGATAAGATTCGGGACCTACTACTACGGGACTATCGACCTCTACGGCTCGCCGACTGAGCGGGCGACCTTCGCCGTCGGCTCGCCCGCGGGCTTCGGCGTCGCCGGCGTGCTGTATGGCGATGCCAATCTTTCCGGCGACGCGCTCATCGAATTCAAGAGCGGCCAGATCACGACCGTCGCCGCCGACAGCGCGCTAGATCTGATCGGCTCCCGTGCGTTCGTCGCGGACGCGTCTGACACGAGTTCGAACAGCGCGCTGAAGGGCCTCAAGAACGTTGCTGGCGGCCTTCAACTCGAGGATGGCGCGACGGTGACGAGGTCGGGCGGCTTGATCAACAGCGGCGTGATCACGCTCGATGGGTCTTCAGGGGACGGCGGCTCTGTTCTGACCGTCAACGGGACATTGACGAATTCCGGGACCATCTCCATCGGCGACGCTGCCCTGTCGGCGGAAAGCACCGTCGAGGCCGCAAAAGTCGTCAACGACGGCACGATCAACCTCGATGGAAACGGCAAGTCTGCCCACGCAACACTGCGCTGCGAAGGTCCGTTCACCAACGACGGCTCGGTCAATCTCAGCCACGACACTGACACGATCGGCGGCGCGGTCGACGGAACTGGGGATTTCAGCCTCTCGAACACCTCGACGCTGCAGTTCGTGCACGGCGTTTCGAGCGGCGAGACCGTGACCTTCCAGAGCGGCGTCAATCACCTGTTTCTGGACTCGCCGTCCTCGTTCTACGGAACGATCGACGACTTCTCCACGCCCGGCGACAGCGTGATCGCGAAGACCTTCGCCGAGGCCGCGACGATGCTCACCTACACCCAAACGGGCGCAAACTCCTGCTCGTGGACGCTGACCGACGCGACGCATACGGCGGTGCTCCACTTCGCCGGCGAGCCGTACACCAAGAGCGAATTCTCGATCTCGCCGTCGGTCAACGGCAACACGCTGATCAAATTCGTCTGACCCTTTCGCCCACGATTCGCTCAGCGGAGCGGCTCTCCCCTCTTCACGGACGTCCGGAAGGATGCCCGACTTTCGGCGGGCTGACGCCGGCCGAGGCCGCTACGACGCTCCTACTCCATAGGGCGTCCGAGTAGCGCAGCTGCAAGGGTTGCATCCTCCTCACGGGCAGCGGCCAGGGAAGCGGCGATATCGGCTATCGAACGGAAGAGAACAAGCGGGTTATCCTTGGATGGCGTGAACCCGCGGCGCCGCCAGAGAAGCGGTATGTGATGGCCTACCGGTGAAAGCGGGCGGCGAGCGACGCGTCGGGCACCGCCCCACGGAATGGACACGGCATGCGGCGATCGGACGCGCCAGGCCGCCCTTCCAGATCGGCTCAAGTCGTCCTAGCTTGCCAAAAGCGAACATTCGTTCGGCGTCGGGTCTCTGCCTCGACCCTCTTGGTCCGCTCCGGCCCTGACCTAACGTCTGTAGAGGCGCGCCATGGCGACGGACTATTGGACGGACGGCACGGCCAACTGGGATACGGCGGGCGACTGGAGCGCCGGCCTGCCGGACGCGTCGAGTGACGTCGTCGATCAATTCGGGGGAACTCCCGAGGTCACGGCGAGCTTCGGAACCGTCGAATTCGATCACGGATTCGGGCGACTCTCACCTTCATCGACGCGGGCGCGAGTTCGGTCGTCGGCGGGGTGAGCCTGGCCAACACGCGCGTCCTACGCTCTCCCTTGATGCAGGCAGCGGAGAGGGCGGGTCGTCGCTGACGATCGGCGGGACGCTGAGCGAACCACGGGCCGATCGAAATCGGCAACAACACGCTCTCCGCCGCCTCGACCGTCGAGGCCGCCAAACTCGTGAATTGACGCGAAACGCCGCATCGACCTCTACGGCTCGTCGACTGCACAGGCGACCCTCGACGTCGCCTCGGCGGCGGGCTTCGGCACCGCCGGCGTGCTCTACGGCTTTGTCTACTTTCCGGCGACGCGCTCATCGAATTCAAGAGCGGCCAGATCACGACCATCGCCGCCGACAGCGACCTGAGTTTGATGGGGCCCACGCATTCGTCGCCGACGCGTCGAACACGAGCTCGAACAGCGCGCTCAAGGGCCTCGCACCGTGGCGGGCGGGCCTCGATCTTGAAGACGGCGCGACGGTGACGACGTCGGGCGCCTTGACCAACCGGCGGGCTCGATCGCTGCTCGACGAGTGGATCCGGAGCGGTCGGCGGCTCTGTTCTGACCGATCAACGGGAGCGTTGACGAATTCCGGGATCCTTCAGATCGGCCCCAGCGACGCTTCGGCAACGAGCACGATCAAGGCCGCAAGCGTCGTGAATGACGGCACGATCAACCTCTATGGAGACGCAGAGCGCGAACTCTACGCGACTTTGCACACGGCCGGCGCGTTCACCAACGACGGCTCGGTCAATTTATTCGACGACATCGACAAGCTCGCCGGCCCGGTCAGCGGAACCGGGGATTTCAGCCTCTCCAACCTCGACGCTGAATTTCGGGAGCAGCGTTTCGAGCGGCGAGACCGTGACCTTCGGCAACGGCCCGCGACAAGCTGATCCTGGGCCAGCCCTCCTCGTTCAACGGAACGATCGACGACTTCTTCACCCCGGGCGACAGCGTGGCCGCGCAGGGCTTCGCCGAGGCCGCGACGATGCTCACCTACACCCAAACGGGCGCGGACTCCTGCTCGTGGACGCTGACCGACGCGACGCATACGGCGGTGCTCAACTTCGCCGGCGAGCCCTATGCGAAGAGCGATTTCTCGATCTCGCCGTCGGCCAACGGCAATACGCTGATCATATTCGCCTGACGCTTTCGGAAGCGATCCGCTCAGCGCGACGGCTCCTCTCTCTCCTCACGGGCGTCCAGAAGGGCGCCCGTCTTTCGACGCGCTTTCCTCAGCCGCAGACCTCCCGATCGTCCTCGAGTGCGGCCCACGGCGTCTCATTTGGCCAGAAAACTCAGACAATCGTCCGAAGTTGTCGTATGTTCATCGTCGCGCAGGTCGGCGTCGTCGCGGTCGGGGCCGTCTTCGCGGGCTTCGTCACCGCGCATATGGAGACCCCGGCGGCGCTGATGTCCATCCTCTTCTGGTTGCAACTCATTGAGTTGTGGCTTTCCCTTGCCGGTGTTAAGCATAGGGAGACTTCGCGACACAACTTCGGGAGGACGCCATGGCGAAGGACAAGTGGCTAGCCCAAACAGACAACTGGGATACGCCGAGCGACTGGAGCCTCGGTCTGCCGGACTCGTCGAGCAACGTCCTCATCCGCGGGCCGAGGGGCAGACCCGAGGTCACCGCGAGTTTCGGAACCGTCAATTCGATCACGAATTTGGGCACGCTCACATTTATCGACGCAGGGGCGAGCTCGGTCGTCCGGGGCGTGACCAACTCCGGCCGGTTCTACCTCGATCCAGACGAGGGACAGGGCGGGTCGTCGCTGACGATCGGCAGTAAGCTGACCAATTCCTTTAGAATTGATATCGGCAACGGCCGGCTCTCCGCCGCGTCGACCGTCGAGGCCGCCGCAATCGTGAACGGAGCCTTCGGGACCATCCATCTCAGCGGCTCGAAGACTGCGGAGGCGACCCTCGACGTCGGATCGTCCGCCGGGTTCGGCGCCGCCGGCTTGCTCACCGGCTATGTCAGTCTTGCCGGCGACGCGCTCATCGAATTCAAGAGCGGCCAGATCACCACCATCGCCGGCAACTTGACCTTGAACGGCTCCCACGCATTCATCGCCGACGCGTCGGACATGAGCTCGAACAGTGCACTCACCGGCCTCAAAAGCGTGGCGGGTAGGCTCGATCTGGAGGGGGCCGCGACAGTCACGACGTCGCGCGTCCTGACCAACAGCGGCACGATCTCGGCCAACGGGACCAGCCTGCTGGCAGGCCGCGAGCCTCATCAACGAAGGCGGGATCGGCGGCGGCGCGCTCGGCCTGAACGGGTCCGTGACGATCTCGCACCTCTTGACCAACGGCGGCACGATCGATGTCGCGGACGAGCGCCCTGACGGCCGCAAACATGGTCAACGACGGCGACGGGGAAATCTACCTCTTCGGGGAGGGAACGGTGACGATCTCGGGCGGCGTGACCAACAGCGGTACGATCTCGCTCGAGACGGTCGAGGGGACCGGATCGTTGTTGACGATCGGCGGGAAATTGATCAATTCCGGGCTCCTTGAGATCGGCTACAATGAGCTCTCCGCCCCGGCGACCATCGAGGCCGCCAGCCTCGCCAATGTCGACGGCGCATCTACGGGACCATTTTGCTGGAAGGCACGGGGACGGCGCAGGCGACCCTCGACGTCGCCTCGGCCGCGGGCTTCGGCGCGGCCGGCGTCCTCTACGGCTTTGTCAGCGTCGACAGCTACTACGGCGACGCCCTGGTCGAATTCACAAGCGGCGAGATCACGACCATCGCCGCCAACAGCGAGCTGAACTTGACGGGCTCCCACGCATTCGTCGCCGACGCGTCGAACACGAGCTCGAACAGCGCGCTCAAGGGCCTCAAGACCGTGGCGGGCGATCCTTGAGCTCAACGACGGCGCGACGTTGACGACGTCGGGCGGCTTGACCAACAGCGGCGCGATCAATCTCGACGGGGCTTCGGAGGATGGCGGCTCTCTTCTGAACATCAACGGGACGTTGACGAACTCCGGGACCATTCAGATCGGCTCCGGCCTTTCGCTGACGGCGGGAAGCACTCTCGAGGCCGCAAGCGTCGTCAACGACGGGACGATCAACCTCGACGGAACGCAAGGCCGTCCAGGCGAACTTGCGCTCCGAAGGCGCCTTCACGAACGACGGCTCGGTCAATCTCAGCCACGACACCGACACGATCGGCGGCGCGGTCGGCGGAACCGGGGATTTCAGCCTCTCCAACACTCGACGCTGGAGTTCGGGCACGGCGTTTCGAGCGGCGAGACCGTGACGTTCGGCAGCGGCGTGAACCAGCATGTCCCTGGACTCGCCGTCCTCGTTCACCGGGACGATCGACGACTTCTCCACGGCGGGCGACAGCGTGGTCGCGAAGGGATTCGCCGAGGCCGCGACGATGTTCAAATACACCCAAACGGGCGATTGACTCCTGCTCGTGGACGCTGTCGGACTTCGACGCATACGGCGGTGCTCGACTTCGCCGGCGAGCCCTATGCCAAGAGCGATTTCTCGATCTCGCCGTCGGCCAACGGCAATACGCTGATCAAGTTCGTCTGACTTGCAACTCGCGAAACACCCCCTCGTCCTCCCCGAACTTGACCCTGGGATTGCGGGGAGAGGGCTGGGTGCCCGGCCCCTCATCCAAAACCTTCTCCCCGCGATCCCCGGGTCAAGCCCGGGGGAGGGAGAAGGGGCGAGGCGGCGAAGCGCGTCTTGCGCCAAGCTAGGGAGCGCGGCTAAAGGGGTCTTGGCGTTCCACGCCACAGACAGCATATTCAATAAAAAGAATGTAGACTCCGGAGACCCGACAATGCCGATCTTCGCCTACCGTTGCCGCTCCTGCGGCGAGGACTTCCAGACGCTGGTGATGTCCGGCGAGACCCCGGTCTGCAGGTCCTGCGAGAGCGCGAATCTCGAGCAGCCTGTCGCTGATCGCCTCCCCCGCCAAGGGCGACGGGGGATTACGGTGACGGTTGCTTATTTCCCGGGCGGGGAATTCCTTTTTCGATCTGGAATAGCCAGAACAGCATCGTTGACGCGCGCCTGGAGGCAATTGGGCATTGAAGCAAGTGTCACCGACTAAATCCCGGTCGACCTCACGCGCGCGACTGCGTTCAACGCCTCCCGTCACGAATGGGTCAGGCTAGCTGTTCCAACGCAAATTCTGATTGGAGAGCATCTTGCGCTCTTGCGGCGTCAATTTCCATTGCTTGCTCTCAGCCGAGAGCTCGGCGAATACTCGATGTAAGGTATCCCGCGCCGCCTGAATGATTTCCGTGTCGTCAAAATCCTTCATTTCCAAGATAATCGGCAGGTCAAAACTTGTTCGCTGGCATTTTATGCGAAAAGTAGCCCGAACAAGCCGAGCCGAGACAGGAGCTATCACCTCCAAACGCGCCAGATTAATTTTCCACTTTGGCATTGTCAACTACTGAAATAGTCTCTGCATGCAGTACAAAGCTCTGTGACAATGCCGCGGTCCTTGGTTCAAAGTGACAACTCCAATGTCGGGACTCAAAATCTACCCCACCGCGATATCATTCTCGACGAATGTCGCGCCCGGCGCAGACCACGCGGCAGCACCCGCCAGTTCGCGGGCGTTCCATGTTGTAACATGTCCCGTCAACTTTATCTTGCCGTCCTGAGCGCTAACTGTGATCGTGTTCGGATCATAGAACGAAGAGCGAAGCAACGAAGACCGAAGCAGGGCGCGCATGATCCCTTGGCTGAGATCGTCCGCGTTCATCGTCGGCTTAATCTCGATCAGATTGGAAATGCCGACGACGCCGATCAGAGTTCGGACAGCCTGCTCGGCGGCTTCTTTCTTGAAGTGCCAATCGACTTCGCCGTTCAGCGTGACCCATCCCTTTTCAACTCTTATCTCGATGGTGTCGGGTGGAACCGACGCGTCCCAGGCTAGACGATCGATAGCCGCCTCCGCAATTCTGTCGTCGGCGCGTTGGAGTTCAGGAGAAAGCTTGACCTCGATTTGCTCCACCACCACAGCCTTCACGCCTTTCACGCGAGCCGTCGCCCTCTCCGCCGCGACCTTTTGTGCGAAGCTTTGAACATGCCCAGTCAGGGTCACGACGCCCGCGCGCGCCGTGACGTCGATGCTCGCGGCGTCGATGCTCGGTTCCCAACCCAGTTCGATCATTACGGACTCTTGGAGTTGTCTGTCTTGTGACATTTTTGCCTTCCTGTCCGCTTCACGAGCTCAATCGAATGGCGCCGCGCCTCACGACGCGGCGCGATCGGCTATGTGGGCCGCGGCGAGTTCGTCCGGGTTGACGAGAAACATTTCCTTTGGTCCGCCGGGCGCCGACAGCGCCGGAACGTGCAGCATTGTCGCAGTACGCCTGAAGGCGAGAAAGGAAAGACCGGGTATGTCTTCCTCGTCGACGACGACGCGATAGGTTCCCGCCGGCAACGGGCGGTCCACTTCGGACAAAGCAAACGCCTTGGAAAATGCCAGCGTTGTCTCGTTGCTTCGGGTCGCCATCGTGGGACCTCATCGCTTCGGTTTTGGCGTGCTCATCGCCTCGGACGGAGCCATCGGGGTCTGCTTGATCACAGGCTGCAATCGACCTCACCCGAGCGCTCCCCGTCGGGAGCACGTCCCCGTTTACGGAGATATAGGTACGAATAACCGCGATATAAGGGCGGAATGTCGCCAATTCTCACGATCACAAATGTGTCTTTTCCCGGCATTCGTTGCGATGAATTCTGCGCGACATCTTATAACCTTCAGAGGGGAGGCACTATGTATCGCATGCACACGCGTCGTCGCAGAATATTGAAAACGTGTTGCGCCGCCTTTTTTCGCTCTTATAGCGGACTCTGTTGATATGGCCCCAATCCGGCGGCGCCCATGATCCAGGCGTCCGGGACAGAGTATTGTTGAGAGGGCCTCGATCGTTCGCCGCCAGCTCAGATAGCTCGGAGATTCTTGGTGGCGACGCCGTGGAAGCGCCGCATCCACTCCTTCAGCCGGCCGTGGTAGGCGTTCACGTTGTTGATGTGGAAATCTGGCGCCTCCGGCCTGTGCGTGCCTGGGTGCGGGCAAGACATGCACCTTGGTCCGGGCGCGCCGAGCGAATGCGGTGATCGCCGCACCTCCGTCGCAGCCGGCTGGGCCGGTGATGACCTGCCCGAGCGCGGCGGTGATGCTGGCGGCGTCGAGCCGCGGCAGGACGGCTCGATGGTCGCGCCGGTGCGCTCGCGGGCGACGATGACTGGGATCTGCTCCGCCGACAGCCCGCGCTTGGCGGCCTTGCCGCCCCGCTTGCGCGAGGCTCTTCGGCAGATCGCGGCGTTTGCCGGGCGAGCCCCTTGCTGGAGTCGCCCCAATTGCCGGTAAGGGCGCGCGTCCTGGTCGCGGTCGTCGACCGCAACGAGAGCGAGGTTACACTAAGGCGAGCGCCTCGCCGGGCGTGTCAACTGACCCGCTTTATAGTCATGGCTTCGAGGCGCGGTTGCCGATCGCCTGAAGGCCATGCGAGGCCCCGGAGAGAGCTATAGCGACGTGATCCTCCGTCTTGCCTCCTCGCCCGCCCGGCCGCTCGCCGACGCGGGCGTGCTTTCGAAGACGTCCAGCGACCAGCGTGCCGATCTCATAAAAGGGGACCGCCCGCGAGAGCGATCCCCAACTTTCCCCTGCGACGCATTGCACCACTCCCCGGGCCAACCGGCCCCCCGCACCTGGTCTACTGGCGAGTCCCGGCGAATTTACGCGGCTTTTGCCTTGTGCGCGTGACCGCGGCCGTGGGCCTCTTCCTCTTCTGACAGCTTCTTGGTCATCACCGTCAGCTCGTGGATCCGTCTTGACAAGACGTCGATATCCTTGCGGGTAGGAACGTTAAAGGCGTGCAGCGCGCGCCCCACCCGGTCCTCGAACACCTTGTCGAGCTTGTTCCAGGTCTGGGTCACCTTCTCTTTCGCTTCGGCCAGACGCTCGTCGGTGGTGGTTTTCGTCCGCTCCTGAAACTTCTCGCCTTCGGCGACGAGTGCTTCGAACATCTCGGCGCCTTCCTGACGGGCCTTGGAGAACGCTCCAAGGCCGGCGAGCCAGATCTGATCGGCCGAATCCCTGATTTTCACAGCCAAGTCTCGTACCTGCGTAACGACCTGGTTTTCCGTGGCCAGTTCCTTCAGTCTCTTTGGCATAACCATCCTCGTTTTTTGTTTCGGCGGCCAACCCGCCTTTCCATGGGACGTCTTAAAGCATAAGATTTTAGAATTCGCCGCCTAAAGTACTAGGCGGTTCATCCTAGATTCTTGCCGGAGCGAAACTTAACCCGCGCTTGGCGACGATCGGCGACACGAGTTCACCGGCGTTGTGCACGCGCTTGTGGCCCTCGTATGGAAGCGCATTGGCGAGCGCGGCGGCGAGGTCAGACGGGTCGGCGGGCGTGAGCTTATCGGCGTCAGGCATCGGGGGACGATCGCCGACCGTCATGAACGGAGCGAGAGCTTGCGGGGCGTAATTGTCCTTGCCGCCATACTGCTTGCGCTTCCGGCTCGCGCGGATCCGCCGGACATCTCCGCGCGACGGTTGCTTTCGGCCTGGAAAGGCGATGAGCCTCGCATGCACATGCTCGCCGAGGTCATCGCGAGCGCCCTTGCGGGCGGCCTCGATTGGTCCGCTGCTCTCGGCGGAAAGAAAGTCTATTGCCTATCGCCGGGCTTGAAGGGCGCCGACGCCATGAGCGCGCTCGAGCAGTTCCTCGATGACAATTCCGACATGGCCGAAAGGCGCTATGGCGACGCATTGGCGGCATCCGTCAGCCGGGCTTTGCCGTGCCAAGGCCTTATGAGCCCCCGAAACCCTGCCCCAGCGACAGGCCCCTACGAGCTTGAGGGCGCGGGAGCTAAGCCGGCGCACGATCTGTGGCCACCGCGCCAATCACGATGACTCGCCAGTTCCACTCAAAGGCGCTAATGTCTGTCTCGGGGGGGAAAGGAGGCCTCTAATGGCCGAGATGGATCGCTTCGTAAATGGAAACATCTCGTGTTTTTCCGATCAACTTCGATATGAGACAATTCCTGCTCACCAGGAGTTGCTGAAGCGTCTCTTGATCGAGGAAGAAAATCGGTTCGGCGCGACGGATGACCGCTTGCGAATGGTTGAGCGCAAACTTGCGGACGGCGCTGAGATTCTTGCCAGACAAAGGAGACTGATCGCCGAAATCCAAACCAACGGCGGCGATTCTGGCAGGGCTGAGCAGATGCTTGTAACGAGCGAGACGATTCAACACCTATTCGAGGGGTTTTGCGCCCGCATTCATGATGAGAGGGAGCGGCAACGTCCCTAAATGGGCAGTCTCTTGAACCGTGGCCCTTTCTCAGGCGGGTTATTTAGGAATACCCCACGCGGCTCCCCTGCGCGCCCGGAAGAACCCCTTCGAGGCGATAGCGCAATCCCGCGCTTTATTGACCCAGATCAATGCGCGCTGGCCGCGATCTGCGATGCTAGCGACGTCATCAGCCAAATGCGTGTACACGCATTTGGAGTGAGACTCTGACCAAGAGTGCGGGCCGAGGGGATCTCTACCTCGGCCCGGCTTCGTTTGTTAAGGACTTGGCGCGAGGTGGAGGCCGAAAGAAGTCCGCCTGCCGCTTGGCATGAGGCGAGCGCCATGAGAACGTCCGGCAGGGCTGCGTCCGCGCCGACCCGCTCAATCAGCGCCTGCTGCCGATACCTCCCGGCCCGTGGCGGTTTTGTAGGAAGCTAGTCAGCCGCTCCTTAGGTCCGTGACGGCGGAACATCTGTCGCTCCGAGTGCCTGACACCCCAAAACTCCGGTGGTCCAAAAATCTGGCTTTCGGCGTCCGAGCGCCCGATGCGGGGGAGATCTGCATTCACCATTGCTGCCGTTCAAATTCCTACCGATGAATGGCGGGAATGCGCAAATGGCCGCCATCCGCGGGCGGCTAAATGTCGAACTTGTAGGGAGCGGTTGGGCCACGCCGACGAGTTTGAAGCATCCGCGCGCAAAATCAAAGCCATCCGGCGAGGGTCTGGAAGAGTTGATTGGACGCGCTTAAGCTGTTCGGAGCGGGAGCGTCTCGTCACGGGGTCAGGAGGAAGTCTGCTTTTGGTCAAGGGCGTTTTCACGGCATCTGACTTGCGCGGTCTGAGCAAGCTCGGCTTCGACGCCGCGCTCGGCGTGACCGACCTCGTCGAGCAGATGCACCTTACGATCGTGCAAACGCCGCCTTCCCTTCGGCGCGCCCGTCGAGGGCCCGGCGCGCGGCGTCGCCGGCCTCGTCTACCGGGGCGTTCGCGGCGGCATCTGGCTGGCCGGCGAGGGCGCCGACGCTGTGCTCCGCATGTTCGAGGGCCGGGAGAGCGCGGAGAGTTCGCCCGAACGCGACATCGCGCTCGCGGCTCTCAACGGCGTGATCGGCGATCGCCTTGCGGCGACGGACAATCCGCTCGCGCTCGCCATGCGGCTGCGGTCACATAGGCGCGCCCTCGATCTCAATCGCGCCGCGCTCGCCGATTCCTTTCCCCGCGCGACCGGACGCGTCGTCGTGCTCGTCCACGGCGGCCTGCGCATGAGCGACCTTCACTGGCGTCGCAAGGACCACGACCACGGCGCGTCGCTCGAGAACGACCTCGCGTTCACCCCGGTCTATCTCTTCTACAACAGCGGGCTTCACGTTTCCGAGAACGGCCGCGCCTTCGCCGACCTGCTCGAAGCGCTGATCCGCGCCTGGCCCGTTCCGGTCGAGGAGCTCGTCATTCTGGGTCACAGCATGGGCGGCCTCGTCGCGCGCAGCGCCTGCTTTTACGGCGAGCGCGCCGGATGCGCATGGCGACGCTCTTTGCGAAAGCTCGTCTTTCTTGGAACTCCGCATCACGGCGCGCTGCTCGAGCACATCGGCGCGTGGGTCGACGGCGCCATCGGAGCGATTCCCTACACGGCCGCGTTCAATCGCTTGGGCCGCCTGCGCAGCGCGGGCGTCACCGACCTTCGCCACGGCGCGCTGGTCGACGAGGACTGGCAGGGCCGCGACCGCTTCGCCCGCGGAAAGGACACCCGCATGATCGTTCCTTTGCCCACGGGCGTCGCATGCTATGCGGTCGCCGCAACCACGGCGAAGACATCGGGCGGCGTCCACGATCGAACCATCGGGGATGGGCTCGTCACGGTCGCCAGCGCGCTCGGCGACCATAAAGACCCCGAGCGCTCGCTCGCGATTCCCGCGGCGCGGCGCAGGATCGTCTGCGGCGCGGATCACTTCGATCTCTTGAGCTCGCCCGAGGTCTACGAGGCGATCAGGGGATGGCTCGCGGCTTAGGGCTGGGCATTATCGACTCGATCCCCTTCTCGGCTTCGGGCCGCGCCGTTTCGGACGCGGATCGCGGCCTCATGAGGGCGGCGAGGCGGTCAAGGAACGCCGCGGAGCCGAGCGGGCGCCCGATCGTCTCGGCGGCCCGTGAGCCGCCGCAATCCATCGTGCGCGAACGGCCGCATGGATTGCTTTCCCCCGGCCTTGTCCCAGGGGTCGCTCGCAATGACGGTTGAAAGGACTGGCCGGCGCCGCGTCCGGCCTTGACGTTGTGCTCCGCAGCGAACATATTCGCATGATCGAATGTATCCGGAAGACCCGACAATGCCGATTTTCGCCTATCGCTGCCGCTCCTGCGGCGAGGAGTTCCAGACATTGGTGATGTCCGGCGAGACGCCGGTCTGCAGGTCGTGCCAGAGCGCCAACCTCGAGCAGCAGCTGTCGCTGATCGCCTCGCCCGCCAAGGGCGGCGACACGAGCGCGGGATCGGACGCGGACTTCGGCGCCTGCTCGAGCGGTATGTGTTGCGGCGGAGCCTGCGGCGCTTTCGCCGACGCCTGAATCCCCTCTCCCGCTTGCGGGAGAGGGGTCGGGTGAGGGTTCTTTTCCCGCCACGGATGCGCGCGGCGCAAGCTCCCATCCATAGGGTTCTTACGGTTTGCCGGCGTTCGGGCTCGCGCCCGTTCCGGTCTGTCGGCTCCCGTTGGCGGTCACGCCGCTGTTGACGCCGTTGCCCAAAGCGGAAGTGACGGCCGTGCTGTTCGCACCGTTGGTCGCCGAAGATCCGTTGGTTCCGACGCCGGCCGTGCCGTTCGCGCCGTTGGTGGCCGACGACCCATTGGTTCCGATGCCGGCCGCGCCGTTCGCGCCGTTGGTCGTCGATGAGCCGTTGGTTCCCATGCCGGCCGTGCCGTTCAGGTTGTTGGTCGCCGATGACCCGTTCGTTCCCATGCCGTTGGTTCCCATGGCGCCCGCCCCTGCGCCGCCGGCTCCCGAGCCGGTCCCCGCTGCTCCTCCCGCTCCCGCTCCCGCGCCGCCGGCGCCGCCGCCCCCAGCTCCGCCGCCGGCGGCCAGCGCAAGAGAGGGAAGCAAGGCAATAGCGATCACTCGCACGCTCCTTTAGATTGTGAGACAACTATCTATCGCGACCGCGGGCAGCGGAGCCCCAACGCGCCCGGCCTCGCACTTGATCCGGCTCGATCTCAAATCGACGGGGGCGAGTAACTTCTTGACGTCGTTCACTTTTCCGATGGCCGTGCTTGACGCGCGCAAACAAGCCCCGATCGCTCCGACAAGGCGAGCGTCCTTCGCCTAAGCAGAGATTCTCTGGCGGGCCAACGGTTCAAGACCAACTCACCACAAAGGTAACTCCCAAGCACCCATGCCGGTCGCGGTGGGGCATCTTGAGGGACGCCTGCATGAGCCGGGCGATAAGCCTTGGCGGACTGCGGCGGCTCCGCCAAGCCCTGTTTACGCGGACAGGGCTTGGATGAGGGCGTGAGGTTGCGCGGTCAAGGTGTGGAGGATGTTCCAGCCCTGCTTGCGGGCGGTTGCGACGACCGAGCGCAAGGCGGCGAAGTCTGCCGCGCCTTTGAAGGTGCGGAAGGCGCCGGAGATCTTCATCTTGACCTTCATCATCCGCAGGGCCTGTTCGGCCAGATTGTTGGTGAAGGGGACGGTGAAGTCATAAAGGAAGCGCAGGACGTCATCCTTATAGGTCTTCAGCCGCTCGAGGAGGTTGTGCCCGGGCCGGCGCTTGGTCCGTCCTCTTGCGCGGCGCTCGAGCGGCGGCAGGGAGCGATGGTAAGGGAGGCCGGCCCGGATGGCCTTCCAGTAGCGGGCCACGAAGCCCTCGATCACGGCGGGGGGCAGGGCGGTCACGCCCTCTTCCCGCGCTGTTCGCACCGCCTCATTGGCCTCGACCAGCAGATCGCTCATGTCCTTCGCCCAGGGCTCTTCGTCGAGCTCAATCAGCGCCTTGAGCTCGCGCAGATGATGGGCGTTGCAGAAGGCGTGGGCGACGCCGGTCAGTCCGTAATAGGGCTTGAAATGATCGTGCACGACGACGCCGCCCTCGAGGCCTTGCGCGATGGCGCCGCGCTTCTCCGACACCCGATAGAAGGTCAGGGTCTCGGTCGAGACGGTGTGCAGCCATTGCCCCTTGCCGGCGACGCGAAAGCCAGTTTCGTCGAGATGGCGCACCGGCGCTTGCGCGGCAAGGACGCCGATGTGCGCCGCCACCCCCGCAAACGCCGCCGCCTTGCCCTTCACCCAGGTCGTAAGGCTGGCCGGGCAGAGATAAGGCGCGCCGAACAGGTCGTTCAACGTCTGGGCGACCCGGTCCTCGGGGATCAGCTGCTGGGCGTTGAGGTAGATCGCCGCCGCTCTGATCCGCTCGCCGTATTGGGCCGCCGCTCCGACGCCCGTGGGAAACTCGGCTTTCGTCTCGAAGCCGCAGGCCGCGCAGCAATAGATCGAGGCCTGGTGTTCGGTGACCTCGATCAGCTTCTCGGGCAGATCGAACACCTGCCGCTTCTCCGCCCCCGTCTGCATCGCCGCGGTGAGAGAGGCGCAGCAACGAAGGCAGACGCTCGCCGTATGCCGCTCGACCCGGTCGGGCGCCTCGACCTGTTTGAGCGTGTCGCCCTTGTGCCCGGCCTGCCCGCCGCTCTTCTTGCCGGAGCGCCCGCGAAGGCTGCCGGAAACGCGCGGCTTCTTCTTCAGCCCGTCGCTCGACGGAGGCTTGGAGCTGTTCGAGCTGTCCAGGCCCACTCGTCGCCGAAGCTCGGCCACCTCGGCCCGAAGGGCAACGTTGTCAGCCTGCAGCGCCTCGTTCTCGTGCCGCAGCGCCTTGTTCTCGCCCCGCAAAACCCCGTTCTCGGCCCGCGACGCCTCGTTCCTGCGCTGCAGCCGAGCGACTTCGCCGCGCAACTGCGCAATGTCGCCTATGAGCGCGTCGATCGAGTCGCGAATCGCAGCGGGGCGGAGAACCATCTCCACCTTGACTCATGTTTCCGCCCCGCGCGTCTCGCACTATCGACGCGCCCGCCAATATTTCACCCAACTGTTGCAAATCGGACTCACCCACCTTGGGAGTTACCCACAAAGACACGAAGGACACTAAGATACAGAAAAAGACCGCTGTCGTTCTTTGTGGTCTTTGTGGTGAATTTTGAATCGCTCCTTCATTGGGCCGACCCAAAAAATCTGCTTAAGCTTGCGACAGCAGAAAGGACAACAGCGAGCGCAGCTCGGCCGGGCGGACAGGCTTGCGCAGGAGGGTCATTTCTGCCTCCTCCGCTTCGCGCTGGGCGGCGTCGGAATGGTCGGCGGTGACCAGCATGGCGGGAGTCGCGGCGCCGACGACGCCGCGGACCTTGGTCACGGCATGCGTGCCCCGCTCGGAATGGTCGAGATGCAGGTCGGCGATGATCGCCTGCGGCGGCCAGGCGCGCGCAAGCTTCGCCGCCTCGTCTCCCGAAGGCGCGACGGCGACGTCGCAGCCCCAGCGCGCGAGCAGCGACGACATCGCGGTCAGCACCGCCGCGTCGTTCTCGATGACGAGCACCCGCGCATTGCCGAGCGCGCTGCGCGGGGCGGCCGACGGCGCGGCCTGGGCCGCGGCCGCGGCCTCGGCCTGCGGCGGCCCGGCGAGCGGCAGCGACACCGAGAACATCGAGCCCTTGCCGACCCGCGACCGGAGGTCGATCGGGTGCTCGAGCGCCAGCGCCAGGCGGCGCACGATGGCGAGGCCGAGACCGAAACCGTGCCCGCCGTGCTCGCCCGCTTCGCCTCTCTGGAACTCCTGAAAGATCGCGTCGCGCCGCTCCTCCGAGATGCCGGGCCCGGTGTCCCACACTTCGACGATCCAGCGGCCGCCCCGCGCCCGTCCGCCGACCAGCACCCCGCCGCGCCGCGTATAGCGCAGGGCGTTGGCGATCAGGTTCTGGACGACCCTTCTCAAGAGCAGCGGATCGGACGTCACCATCCGCCCCGCGCCGAAATGCCTGAGCTTCAGTCCCCGCTTGGCCGCGCCCTGCGCCTGCTCCCGGACCAGCGAGGCGACGAGCGCGTCGATCGGAAAGGCCTTGAGGTCCGGCGTCATCACGCCGGCGTCGAGCTTGGAGAGGTCGAGCAGCGTGCGCAGGAGGTCCTCGAGCGTCGCCAGGCTCCGGTCCGCCTGATCGATGAGATCCCCAGGCGCGCGGCCCAAGTCGAAGCTGACGAGCGCCGACAGCGCCAGCCGCGCGGCGTTCAGCGGCTGGAGAAGATCGTGGCTGATCGAGGTGAGAACGGAGGATTTGAGGAGATTGGCCGCTTCCGCCTGCTGCTTCGCCCTCATGAGGTCTTCGTTCGCCTTCTCGATCGAGCGCAGGGCCTGCTGCACCTCCTCCGTGCGGCGGCGAACCTGATTGTCGAGCGCGATCGCCGTCTCGAACAAGGCGTAGGCGTTCGGACTTTGGTCGTAGGACCGTTCGACCCTTGAAATGAGCTTGGCGTTGATCTTCTTAAGCTTGGCGACCTCCCGCCTGAGCTCTTCGACTTCCCCTGGGGCTTCGCTCACGGCGCCCCCGCCTGCGGGCGGCCGATCGCGACGCCGGTGAAGGTCTGGTTGACGTGCATCGCGGTGAACTGCTCGCCGTAAGTGTTGAAGCCGATGACCCGCTTGGCGCGAAAGAGCTTCGACATCGGTTGCGCCATCTGCTCCCGTTCGGCCGCGAGGCACCTCAGCACGCAGTCGAACCCCAGATAGAGATCGACTTCGCCGAGCTCCCCTTCGATGCGCTCGAACAGCCGGCCGAGACTCTCCATCGGGTCGAGGCGTCTGGCGGCGGTGAACACCAGGCCCTCGTCGATCGCGCAGAAGAAGCTGAGCGAGCCGTCCGGATTGACCCGCTGGATCGAGCGGACGAAATACTCGCCTCCGACCCTGACCAGAACAGGGTGCGAGGCGAAGGAGAAGGCGTCGAGGGTGGTGTCGAGGACGCCGCAGACGCGGCCGTATTCCTTGGCGGCCGGCTCGGCGTTGAGCTCCCTGACGATGCGGTTCTCGGTGTCGGCTTCCGTGACGACCATCTTGACCGAAGTCGGTTCATAGTTGTCGCTGCGGAAGGTCCTGAAAGGAAGGTCGGTCGCCACCAGGATCAGCACCGCCGCATCGGCGAAGGCCACGCCCCCGTGGATGACGAAGGTGCGCTCGAACCTCAGTCCCTCGCCGGCCGAGCCGCCGACGATGGGGATGTCGTCGAGGGCCATGTGCAGCGCCGAGACGATCGCCTCCTCCCGCCGGCACATCCCGTCGACGAGCAGGATGCCGAACAGGCCCTTGCCGGCGAAGCCCGGCCTCAAGGCGACGAGTTCGGCGCGCAGCCGCTTGGTCAGCTCGCGACCCGCCTCGACATGGAAGTGGCTGAGGTCGAGGATCGGACAGGCCATGAAGGCGAAATGGCGTCTCAAGAATCCGATTGCGACGACCGCGCCCTCGCTCCACCCTTCGGGGGTGAGCTCGCCCGCGGTGGTGCAGCCGACCACCGGCGTCACGCCGAAGCGCCGCGCGATCTCGGAGGCGAAGGTCGGGACGTCGTAATCGGGCGAGACGAAGACGATCAGCCCGGAGAGGTCGTAGGGCGCGAGCTGGCGCGCGATCTCGGAAGCAGCAAGGGTCGCGCTCTCGCTCCACGCGGCGGCGGCGACCACGCCGGATTCGGTCTTCTCCCCCAGAACCAAGCGCGATTCCTCCCCGCGCCCCACGCCTTGGATTGGCGCCCTGCAGCAGCGTTTCCTTTATCACAGGCGCCGGGGCCCGCAATGCGGCCCGGACCGCGACGGAGCCGTGAGTCAGCGGCGTCGGTTGCGACAGGTCGCCGCCGGCGCCCTGCCCCACTGGTTGACCCGTTAGCCCAAGCCGAGCGGGAACAGCTTCGCCGCCGCGAACGTTTCAGTCGCTGGCGTCGAGCTTGATCGCGCGGCGCAGGAGGAAGAGTCGTTGATTCTCGTCGACCTGCTCGCCGGCTTCGCGGCCCTCATCGCCTCGGCCGGTCCCGCCTTCGCGCTCGACAAGGTGACCTTCGGCCTGAACTGGCTCGCCACTCCCGAGTCGGGCGGGTTCTACCAGGCCGTCGTCGACGGCACCTACGCCAAATATGGGCTCGACGTCACGATCCAGCCGAGCAGTCCACAGTCGAACGGCGGGCTGCTTCTGCTCACCGGCAAGCTCGACTTCTTTGAGGGCGGGGACCTGCTCGGCAGTTTCCTCGGCGAGGAGCGCAACCTCCCGCTTGTCGTGGTGGCGGCGGAGTTCCAGAAAGACCCGCAGATTTTCATGTCGCATCCGGGCGTCGGGCTGGACAAATGGACCGATCTTCCGAACGCCTCGCCGGCCTTCGTCAGCGCCGGCGGCCTGTATTCCTTTTACGCCTGGATGGTGAAGCGGTGGGGATTTCAAGGATTCGGTCGTCAAGCCCTACGACTTCAATTCGGCGCCGTTCATCATTGACAAACACTCGATTCAAGAGGGTTATTTGACGTCGGAGCCTTACGCGGTCGAGCAGCAGGGCCACTTCAAGCCCAATGTGTTCCTGCTGGCCGACTACGGGTATTCCACCTACTCGTGCCTGATCACCGCGCGTCGCGACACGGTCGCGAAGAATCCGAGTCTCGTGCAGCGGTTCGTCGACGCTTCGGCGATCGGCTGGTATCACTACCTCTACGGCGACAACGCCAAAGCCAATGCGGCGATCAAGCGGAGCAATCCCGGCGTCACCGACGCCCAGATCGCCTACTCGATCGCCAAGCTCAAGGAATACGGCATCGTCGATTCCGGCGCAGCGTTGAAACTCGGGATCGGGGCGATGACCGACGCGCGGATCAAGGACTTTTTTGACCAGATGGTGATGGCCGGGATCGTGCCGCCAAGCGTAGACTACAAGAAGGTCTATACGCTCCAGTTCGTGAACAAGGGCGTCGGCGTCGCCCTAGGGCCTCGGCCAAGCAATGGCGGGGTCGATCCCGGTCCCGCGACGGAGGTCCGGCCGCACGCTTCGAATTCGCCGCCCGGCTGACCGGCGCGGCGTTCGCGAACGATCAGATGAACATCGTCGCTTGGCGCAGATATGTCGGCGCGCTGGCAGGCCGGCCCGGCAGCGTGCGGCGGCCGGTGGCCTTTCTCATCATCATCTGCGCCGTCGCCAGCGCACTCGCCCCGTCCTTCCTGACGGTCAACAACCTTGTCGCTCTGTTGACGAGCTCGAGCTTCCTGGTCGTCCTCGCCGCGGGCGAGGCGGTCGTCATCCTCGTCGGCATGATCGATCTCGGCGTCGAGAGCGTGCTGGCGGCGTCGGGCATGTTCATCGCCTGGCTGACGGTCATGAACGACGTCCCAGGGGGCGCGGCGGTCGCGCTCACGCTTGTGGCGGGAATCACCGTCGGGACGCTCGCCGGGCCGCTCGTGGCGCGCGGCGGCATTCCCTCCTTCCTGGTCACGCTCGCTTCGTACTGGGGCTTTCGCGGCGTGGCCCTCCTGTTCAACGGCGGCAACTACATCAGCCCCGACGCCGTCAGCCCGCCAGGACATTTCGGCTTTACCGGAATCGCCGGAACGATCGGCGGTGTCCCGGTCCTGATCATCGTTGCGTTCGTCGTTGTGATGCTTGCTCAGATCGTCGTGTCGCTGACGCCGCTCGGGGCCTGGATCCGGGCGACGGGGTCGAACGAGAACGCCGCGCGCGCGGTCGGCGTGCGAGCCAACGGAATCAAGGTGCTCGCGCTCGCGACGTCGGCCCTGACCGCGGCGATCGCCGGGATCATGATCACCGCCTGGCAGGATTCGATCTACCCGTTGACCGGCGCGGGCTACTCGCTGCAGGCGATCGCGGGCGTGATCCTCGGCGGCATTCCCTTCAGCGGAGGGCGCGGAACGATCGTCGGCGCGGCGCTCGGGGTTCTCGTCATCGGCGTCATCAACGACGTCATCGTGCTCATCGGCCTGCCGGCGCTGTACGAATATATCTTCGTCGCCGCCATCCTCGTGCTCGCTGGACTGCAGGCCCGGCTGGCGTCGGCCAAGTAGGCGAGCGCTTCAGAACATCGCGTGCACCAGGTCGGCGACGGTAAGGCCGCGGTTGTCGAGGATCATCCGCACCTTGCCCTGCCGGAAGACCACGATGCGGTTGCAGACCTGCAGAAGGTCCTCCAGCCGGTGGCTGACGAGAACAACCGTCTTGCCGGCCTCGCGCAGCCGGCCGATCAGCGCAAGGACGTCTTCGACCTTCTGCACCGATATCGCCGCTGTCGGCTCGTCCATGATGATGATCTCGCGATCGAACAGGATCGCCCGACCGATCGCGACCGCCTGCTGCTCTCCTCCGGACAGCTCTCCCACAAGGTCATTGGGCGAGATTTTGGTCTTCAACTGCAGGAGAACCTCGGCGGCGCGCCGGCGCATTCGCCCTCGCGCCGACAGAAATCCCAGGCGCCGCAATTCCTCGCCGAGGAACAGATTCTCCCAGACCTTCAAGTCCGGCGCGAGCTCGAGCCGCTGGTAGATCATCTCGATCTTGAGATCGGTCCGAGCGGTGCGGGGCGAGCGGACCCACACCTCCCGGCCGCGGTAGAGGAAACGCCCGGAATCCGGGTGGTGGAATCCGGTCAGCAGCGACAGAAACGTGGACTTGCCGGCGCCGTTGTCGCCGACGATGCCGACCACCTCTTGCGGATAGAAGTCGAGGCTCACCCCGTCCACCGCCCGGACCGGGCCGAACGTCTTCACCACGTCGTGGACGGAGAGGATCGGAGAGCGGCCGCCGCCCAATTCGGCGGCGGCGTCGTGGTTCGCCTCGCCTGTCACTTCGAGCTGGTGACCCTGAAGGATTGCGACGCGCCGTAAGGCAGCGGCTCGATCTCGACCGGCGTGCCCCAGGCGGAGACCTCGCCGACGTTCACCTTGTTCACCAGGGTCATCGGGATGATGACCTCGCCGTGCGGGAACTTCGCCTCCGGTGGCTTCGCGCCCGTCGTCAGGTCGTTCTGCATCGCCTCGACCGCCCAATAGGCCTCGACGAAGGGCGAATGGGTAACGGTGTCGAGCTGGGTCCCGGCCTTGATCGCATCGAGGCTTTCCGGCTGGGCGTCCGCGCCGACGACCAAGGTCTTTTCACCCGGCTTGATCCCGTGCGTCTTGAGCGCGTTGATGACGCCGAGCGCCATCGCGTCGTTGCCGCAAACCACGAGCTGGATGTCGGTCGTCTTGGCGAGCTCGGTCGACATCGTGGCCTGGGCCTCGCCGGTGGCGAAATTGGCCGACTGGTTGAGGATGATCTGGACCTCCTTCTTGTCGACCAGCGGCTGCAGGACATCCATCGCGCCCTTCAGCCGGCCGATCGTGACGCTGGCGCCGAGCGTGCCCTGGAGCACGACGACATGCCACGGCTTAGGCATGTTCATCTTGGCCAGCGTCTCGACGCCGTACTGGGTCTCCTCGCGGCCGAGGGTTTCGTCGTTGTCGCCGATGAAGGCGACGCGCGCCGCCGGGTTGCTGACGTCTCGATCGACGGTGACGATCGGAACGCCGGCCTTCATCGCCTTTTCCGCGGTCGCGGTGACCAACTCCTGGATCGTGTTGAGAATGATGCCCTTCGCGCCGGCGGCCACCGCCTCGTTGATGTCGGCGATTTCGTCGGACGCCGAGTTGTTGGCGTTGACGATCTTGATCGTCATGTCGGGATAGTGGCTCGCCGCCTGTTTGACCGCCTCGGCCATGGGCGCGAAATAGGGATAGGCGTAGCCGGTGAAAATGAAATAGACGCTCTTCGGCGTCTGGCTCGTGGTTGCGGCGGCGGCCGAGCCGGCGCACAGCGCGAGAGACGCTGCGCCTGCCGCGAAGGCGGCGGTGAACTTGCTGGTCATGGAGGCTCCTCCCGGTCTTCTCCCCCCACGGCCCAAGCCATTAACGCCGGCGCATCACGATGAGTTTCCTCACCCTGATCTGAATCTCCGTTGCCTGCGCCAGATGGGCGGGAAGTGACGGCGCGTCCGCCGTAGTGCTCTCTGCCTTTCAGCGGCGCGCGCCGCCGCCCGGCGGCCGACCGGTCGAGAAGATCAGGAAAAAGGCGGCGAACCGATCGACGCCAAATCGATGTTGGCCAGAAGCGCGATCACGCGGGCTCGATTATAGACGCATAGCTTGCGCAGGATTCCGCTGACGTGCGCTTTGACGGTCGTCTCGCACAGGTTGAGCTCGTAGGCGATGACTTTGTTCGGCAGTCCCTCTGCGATCAGTTCGAGCACGCGCCTTTGTTGCTGCGTCAGCGTTCTCAAGCGCTCGGCGACGCTCTGCGCGCTGCAGGGACCCACGGGACACTTGTCGGGTTTGGAACAATCGACCGGAGGGTCCGACGGCGGCGCGGTCAAGACGGGGATCATGTTTCGCGCCGCCGCAAGGAACTCGAGGATTTGGCGCTCGATGGCGTCGCGCTGCCGCCGGCTGTACGCGAAGTGCGCCGCGGCCACCCCTTTGGCGCCCTGGGCTCGGCTGAGCGCCTCCATGAATTCGATGGTGGCAAGGGCGCCGGCGTGAACGGATTCGACCGTGTGCGCCCCTAGTCCCCACCATCCGCCGGCGAACAGAGCGCCGTTGGATTCGAACCTCTCTGCCGCCTCGTCCATCGCCGCCTTCAGGAGGCCGTAGGCCAGGCGGGCGCGCGACGGAGCCAGCGACGGCGCCGTCAAGCCAGGCTCGGCCGCGCCCGCGCGCCCGCGCGGGAAGCGAAACCACTTCCGCCGTCTCGGCCGGAGCGCTCGTGCTGCGGGCAGGTTGGACGGCTGCCGATGACCTTCGCGCGGGTTTGGCAAGCCGCTGCGGCGCCGAATCCATGATCTCACCTTCGATGCGGATGCAGTTATTCGCAATGTTGCAATGCAGCATTTGCGCGACGAGAGGCCATAGGACTTTGGCGCCGAACATTTTGCCGCAGGCGGCGTTCAAGGTGACGCGGCAGGCGGTGGCCGCGCATGTCTCTCCCCTCTACGCTTCCAGGAGTTCGCCTATGAGCGCCGACGTCGTCTGGCTTCGCGACGATTTCCGCCTCGACGACCAGCCGGCAGTCGCCGCGGCGGCGGAGAGGCCGGCGCTCTTCGTTTATGTCCACGACGACAGAGCGCAGAACGGCCGGCCCTTGGGCGGCGCGGCGAAGTGGCGTCTTGCCCGATCCCTGAAAGCGATGGAGAGGCTTTTGCGCTGAACGAGGCGGCCGGCTCGATGTGCTTCGCGGCCCGGCCGACCGGACGATCCTCGCCCTCGCCGAAGCAGCCGACGCCGGCCGGGTGCTGTGGACCCGGCGCTACGAAGCGGCTGCCGTCGCACTCGACGCGCGGGTCATATCGGCCTTGCGCCAGCGCGGCGTCGAGGGCGCGAGCTTCAACGGGAGGCTCATACGCGAGCCCTGGGAGCTCTCGAGCGCGAACGGCGCGCCCGCCGCGACCTTCTCTGCCTTCTGGCGGCGCCATCGCGCGTTCGGGGCGAACGCCCTTCCCCTGCCCGCTCCCGCCGCCCTGAAGCAAGCGCGGTGGCCCGAGCGGGCGCCCGAGCGCATCCCGATCGAGGCGCTGCGGCTAACCCCGACCGCGCCCGACTGGTCGACCGAGCTCGCGCTCGACGCGACCCCCGGCGAAGACGGCGGTCTGGCGGCGCTGGCGCGCTTCGTCGATGAGGCGTTTCCGTCCTACGCAAGCCGTCGCGACCAGCTCGCGTCCGACGCGACCTCTCGCCTTTCCGCCCATCTTCGCTTCGGCGAGCTTTCCGTTCGCCGCGTCGCCTTCGCGGTCGAAAGGGCGCCGGAGGCGGATCGGCGCCTTACGCAAGCGGGGGAGAAATACCTCGCGGAGCTCGGATGGCGCGACTACGCTGCAGCCATCCTTCTCGCCCATCCCGACATGGCCGAGCGTCCACTGCGCCGCGAGTACGAACGCTTCCCGTGGCGCGACGACCGCGCTCACTTCCGCGCCTGGACGCGCGGCGAGACCGGTTATCCGGTCGTCGACGCCGGCATGCGCCAGCTCTGGCGCACCGGCTTCCTGCCCAACCGCGTGCGCATGATTGCGGCCTCGTTTCTGGCGAAGCACCTTCTCATCGACTGGCGGCGCGGCGAGCAATGGTTCTGGGACACGCTCTGCGACGCCGATCCGGCCAATAACCCGCAGAACTGGCAGTGGGTCGCAGGCTGCGGCGTCGACGCTGCACCCTATTTCCGCATCTTCAACCCGGTGCTGCAGAGCGATAAGTTCGATCCCGACGGCGCCTATGTCCGCCGCTGGGTCCCCGAGCTCGAGCGACTGCCCGCGCCGGACGTCCATGCGCCCTGGCGCGCTTCGGAGGAGGCGCTGGCGCGCGCCGGGATCGTTCTGGGGAGGACTTATCCCAAGCCCATCGTCGACCATGGCCCAGCCCGCGCGCGAGCGCTGGCGGCGTTTGCGCAGATCAAAGGCGAGGGGTGAGAGCGCAAGGCGCGTTCACCGCGCCTGCGATTGCGAATCCGCGCTGGGTAAGCCTATCGACGCCCGATCGATGTTTGCCGAGAGAGCGATTGCCCGCGCGCGGTTATAGACAAATAGCTTGCGCAGGATACCGCTGACGTGGGCTTTGACGGTCGTCTCGCACAGGCCCAGCCCATAGGCGATGACTTTGTTCGGCAGTCCCTCCGCGATCAGTTCGAACACGCGCCTTTGTTGCCCGTCAGGAGTTCGTTTACGCAGGCCAGAGACGTCGCCGAGCAAGGAGAGGATTCGTCCCCACGTATATACGAGGATTGACGTCCTGGTGACACAGACCCTATCTCGGGTTGCTTTCGTCAACAGAAGCTCCGCCATGCCTCTCACGCGCGCTTTCAAGTCCGGCAATAGCCAAGCCGTGCGCATCCCGGCCGAGCTCGCCTACGAGGATACGAACATCGAGCTTTCGATCGATCGCTACGGCGACGTCATCGTCATCGCTCCGATGCGCCAGAATCTGAAAGACATGGTCGAAGCGCTGCGCGCGATGCCGAAACCGTCGCAAATCGAAAGGGACGAGCCCATCGAATTGCCAGAGCGTGGCGCTTGAAGGTCCTCATCGATACGAACATCGCAATCCACGCTCGCGATGGGTTCGAGCCGGTCCTCGACAGACTCGCCCGGCACGAGGGCGTCGTGTTCCTCTCCGCTCTGAGCCTGGCCGAATTGCAGCGCGGCCTCTACCTGGGCGCCCCAGGCTCGGCGTTCCGGCAGTCCCGGCTGAAAAAATCCTGCAGACCGTTCCGGTTCTCGCTTTCGACGCGACCGCGGCTGAAACCTACGGCCAGATCATCGCCCAGATCGGCTGAACGCGCCGCAGAGACTTCGATCGACTGATCGGAGCGCACGCGCTCGCGACGGGCTGCACCTTGGTCACCGCCAATGCGTCGGATTTCTCCGACATCGCGGGACTGGCGCTGGAAAACTGGACGCTCTCGACTTGAGCGTCCGCCAGCGGCGCCTTGGCTTTCGCCCGAGCACGGGGAGTTGCACGCCCACTCTTCCAGCGCCTGACAGGCGCGTCGGGACAAAGGGCGCGCCTCAGCAGCAGCCGCGGAAGCGCCCTTTGCCGACGGCGTAGCGCGCCTCCTGGCGCTCGCGGAAGAACTCCTCGTAGGTCATCACAGGCTGACCCGGATGGTTCGTCCGCCGATGGGCGACATAGGTCTCGTAATCCGGGCACGCCGACCATCAGGCGGGCGGTCTGCGCGACCATGTCGCAGACGAATTTCGCCCGCGCCTTCGAGGGCTGTCTCATTCCGCCGCCACCGCCGCGCCGCCGATTTCGGCGGTCGTGGCCTTCGCGTTGCGCAGCGCCTTGAGGGCGCTCAAGGCGCCATAGACCACCATCGCGATCACGATGGCGACGAACAGCGCCGCGAGCGCCGCATCGACGTAGTCGTTGAACACGATGCGGCCCATCTCATCGAGGCTCTTGGCCGGCGCGAGGATTTTTCCCGGCGGCGACCGCCTCGCCGAAGCGGAGCGCGTGGCTGACGAATCCCACCTTGGAGTCGGGGCTCACCACCTTCTCGAGCCCGGCGGTCACCGTGCACACGACGAGCCACGCGGCCGGAGCGAGGGTCACCCAGGCGAACCTCTCGCGCTTCATCTTGAACAGCGCCACGGTGCACAGGATGAGCGCGATCGCCGCCAGCATCTGGTTCGACGCGCCGAACAAGCGGCCACAGCGTCCAGATGCCGCCGAACGGATCGATCACCCCCTGATAGAGGAAGTAGCCCCACAAGCGCGCAGGCCGCCGCGGAGCCGATCAGGTTGTTGGTCCAGGACTTCGGTCGACTTGAACGCGGGAGCGACATTGCCCACCAGGTCCTGGATCATGAAGCGGCAGACGCGGGTGCCGGCGTCGACGGTGGTGAGAATGAACAGCGCCTCGAACAGGATGGCGAAGTGGTACCAGATTCCCGCCAGAGCCCTGCCGCCGAGGAAGCCGGACAGGATGCTCGCCATGCCGACCGCGAGCGTCGGCGCGCCGCCGGTGCGCGACAGGATGCTCGTCTCGCCGACCTCGTGCGCGACCTGCGTGAGCATGTCCGGCGTCACCGTGAAACCCCAGCCGGAGATCACTTGGGCGGCGTGCGCGGGGTCGGCGCCGATCAGGCCGGCGCCGCTGTTCATGGCGAAATAGACGCCGGGGTGAATCACTGTGGCCGCGATCATCGCCATGATCGCGACGAACGATTCCATCAGCATCGCCGCCGTAGCCGATGAAGCGGATCTGGCTCTCGTTCTCGATCATCTTCGGCGAGGTCCCCGAGGAGATGAGCGAGTGCCAGCCGGACACCGACCCGCAAGCGATGGTGATGAACAGGAACGGGAACAGGCTGCCCGCCCAGACGGGCCCGGAGCCGTCGACGAACTTGGTCACCGCCGGCATCTCGAGATCGGGCCGCACGATCACGATGCCGATCGCGAGCAGAGAAATGGTTCCGACCTTGAGGAAGGTCGACAGATAGTCGCGCGGCGCAAGCAGCAGCCACACGGGCAGGACCGACGCCAAGAAGCCATAACCGATGACGATCAACGCCAGCGTCGGCCCGCTCAGAGTGAACCAGACCGCCAGCGCGGGCGTCTCCGAAACCGTCTTTCCGTAAATGAGCGCCGCCAGCAGCAGCGCCGCGCCGATGAGCGACATCTCGCCGATCCGGCCGGGTCGGATGTAGCGGCTGTAGAGGCCCATGATCAGCGCGATGGGGATGGTGGAGAACACCGCGAAGGCGCCCCACGGGCTGCCCTTCAGCGCATTGACCACAACCAGCGCCAGCACAGCCAGCAGAATGATGCAGATCAGGAGGATCCCGACGCCGACGACGCTTCCGGCCACAGGACCGATCTCCGTGCGGATCATCTCGCCGAGCGACTTGCCGTCCCGCCGGGTGGACAGGAACAGCACCGTCATGTCCTGCACCGCGCCGGCGAAGACAACGCCCGCGAGGATCCAAAGCGTGCCCGGCAGATAGCCCATCTGCGCCGCGAGCACCGGCCCGACCAGCGGGCCCGCCCCGGCGATGGCGGCGAAATGATGGCCGAACAGGACGTAGCGGTTGGTCGGGCACGTAATCGAGCCCGTCGTTGTGGCGATAGGCCGGCGTGACGCGCTTCGGGTCGACGCCGAGAACGCGGTTGACGATGAAGAGCGCGTAGAACCGGTAGGCGATGAAATAGATGCAGACCGAAGCGACCACGAGCCAGGCGGCGTTGACCGGCTCCCCCCGGGTCAGCGCGACGACGGCGAATGAGACGCCTCCCCCGACAGCCACGGCGGTCCAGGCAAGCTTTTCGAAGGCCATAATCGTCCCTTCCCCGAGCCCGCATCAGTCTTTCGCCCTTTAGGACGGCCGCACCCCGCGGGCTGCTTGCAACCATAGCATGTGGGGGACAAAAAAGCATCCGTGCGCGCGTCGGACCGCCTCGCGCGGCTAGCGCAGGCGCGCGTTGGGGACGGCAGCCGCGACCGTTTCCGAGGGATGCCGATTTGACAGATGGCCGGAGATTTCCAACAGTCCCATCGGGCGCCTTCGGGAGGTCATCCATGCCAATTCGATCGAACATCTTTACGACGTCGGGTCGCGGCCGCCTTTTCGACAGCATCCTCGACACGGTCGGCGACACGCCCACGATCCGGATCAACAATCTCGGCGTGGACGACGCGACCATCTATGCGAAGGCGGAGTTCTTCAATCCGGCCTCCTCGGTGAAAGACCGGCTGGCGCTCAACATCATCGAGGAGGGCGAGCGCAGCGGCGCCCTCAAGCCGGGGCAGACCGTCGTCGAAGCGACCAGCGGCAATACCGGAATCGGTCTCGCCATGGTCTGCGCCCAGAAGGGCTATCCGCTCGTCGTCACCATGGCCGACAGCTTCTCCATCGAGCGGCGCAAGCTGATGCGGATGCTCGGCGCGAAAGTCGTTCTGACGCCTCGCGCGCTGAAAGGCTTCGGCATGTACGTCAAGGCGGTCGAACTCGCCGAGGCCAACGGCTGGTTTCTCGCCCACCAGTTCGAGACCAAGGCCAACGCCGCCATTCACGAGGCGACGACCGCGAGAGAAATCCTCGGCGATTTCGCCGGCTCCCGGCTCGACTGTCTTCGTGACCGGATACGGCACGGGCGGAACCGTCGTCGGCGTCGGGCGCGTCTTGCGCCGTGAGCGGCCCAACGTGCGCATCGTGCTCTGCGAGCCGGCGAACGCGGCCCTGGTCGCCGACGGGCGGCCACAGCAGCGAAACCCGGACGGCTCGCCCGCCTCCAGCCATCCCGCCTTCGAGCCACACCCGATCCAGGGCTGGACGCCGGACTTCATCCCCGACGTCCTTCAGGAGGCGATCGACGGCAAGCTGTTCGACGACCTCGTGAAGGTCTCGGGCGCCGAGGGCGTCAAATGGGCGAAGGAGCTCGCCCAGAAGGAAGGGATCTTCACCGGCATCTCCGGCGGCGCGACCTTCGCCGCGGCGCGCCGCGTCGCGGAGCAGGCGCCGGCCGGATCCGTCATTCTCTGCATGCTTCCCGACACCGGCGAACGCTACATGACGACGCCGCTCTTCGAAGGGATCGAAGCCGAGATGGACGAGGAGGAGAAGGCGCTGTCGCGCTCGACGCCGTCGGCGCAGTACGAGGCCTCATGACAGCGCGCGGCGTTCGCCCGAGCGAACCGAGAACGTCCGACGCGCCTCGCACAGCCGAAACGCTCGATCCGGACGATTGGAGCGAGGCGCTGGCCGTGTCGCACGGCATCCTCGAAGACGCGGTCGCTTACCTCCGCGACGTTCGCGAGCGCCCGGTCTGGAAGGAAATGCCGCAGGACGTGCGCGCTTTTTTCGATGCGCCCGCGCCGACGAAGCCCGAGCCGCTCGCCGCCGTCTATCGCGAGGTGGCCGAGACGGTCATGGCCTATCCGATGGGCAACGTCCATCCGCGCTTCTGGGCCTGGTATATGGGCTCGAGCAACTTCACTGGCGCGATCGGCGATTTTCTCGCCGCGATCCAGGGCTCCAATCTCGGCGGCGGCAGTCACGCCGCCGCGCTGATGGACCAGCAGGTCGTGGACTGGCTCAAGGCCATGGTCGGCTTTCCGCGCTCCGCCAGCGGCACGCTCGTCAGCGGCGGCTCGATGGCCAACATCATCGGCCTGGCCGTCGCGAGGAACGTCAAGGCGGGCGTCGACGTGCGCGAGCTCGGCGTCGCGGCGATCGAAAAGCCCCTGCGCTTCTACGGGTCCGACCAGATTCATTCCTGTCATCGCAAGGCGATGGAGGCGCTCGGCCTCGGCAATCGGGCGCTGCGGCGCATTCCGACCGACCGAGCGCTGCAGAATCGACCTTGATGCGCTCCGGGCCGCGATCGCGAAGGACCGGTCCGACGGGTTGGCGCCCTGCTGCGTGATTGCGACCGCAGGCACGGTCAACACCGGCGCGATCGATGACCTGCCCGCCCTCGCGGCCCTCGCGCGCGAAGAGGATCTCTGGCTCCATGTCGACGGATGCATCGGCGCGCTCATCGCCATCGCGCCGCAGAACGCCTATCGGGTCGCCGGGATCGAGAAGGCGGATTCGCTCGCCCTCGATCCGCACAAGTGGCTGCACGCGCCGTTCGAGGCGGGTTGCGCGCTGGTCAGGGACGCGTCCGCCCATCGCAACGCCTTCGCCGTGACGCCGGAATATCTCGACGTCGACTCCGCGCGGCCTCGCGTCCGGACGAGTGGCTGCACGACTGGGGCCTGCAGACCTCGCGCGGATTTCGCGCGCTCAAGATCTGGATGGCGCTCAAGGAGCACGGCGTCGAAAAATTCGGACGCCTGATCGACCAGGACATCGGTCACGCGCACGCCCTGAGCGCGCTGATCGAGGCCGAGCCCGAGCTCGAGCTGGTCGCTCCGACGAACATCAATATCGTCTGCTTCCGCTATCGGCCGGCCGGCCTGGACGGCGCGGCGCTCAAGGCGCTCAATACCGAGATCATGCTGAGACTGCAGGAGGAGGGCCTCGCCGCCGTGTCCGACACGACCGTGCTCGGCGAGCACTGCCTGCGCGCGGCGATCAACAATCATCGCACGCGGGAGGAGGATCTCGAGCTGCTCGTCCGCGAGACTCTTCGCCTCGGCCGCGCGATCGCAGCGCATGGGACGGGCGTCTGATTGTCGAAGTCCGCCGCAGGGACGCGACCATGAACATAGGAGAGTGGCTGCGAAGTCTTGGCCTCGAGCAATACGAGGAGGCCTTCCGTGACAACGAAATCGACGGCGAGATTCTGCCGACGCTGACGGCCGACGATCTGAAGGACCTCGGCGTCACGATCGTGGGACATCGCCGCAAGATGCTGACGGCGATATCAGAGCTCTTGGTGCCGGCCGCGAGAGACGCAGAGCCTGCCTCGCCTGCGCCGGCCGCCGAGGGTGTGCGCGACGCGGCGGAGCGCCGCCAGCTGACCGTCATGCTCTGCGACCTGGCGGGCTCGACCGCGATGTCGGCCCGCCTCGATCCCGAGGACCTGCGCGAGATCATTCGAGCCTATCAGGACGCCTGTTCCGCTGTCGTCGCACGTTACGACGGCTTCGTCGCGAAGTTCATGGGCGATGGAATCCTCGCTTATTTCGGCTTTCCTCGGGCCCATGAGGACGACGCCGAACGGGCGGTTCGCGCGGGGCTCGACCTCGCGAATGCTGTCGCGAGGCTCGACACGCGCGCCGGAGAACCGTTGAAGGCGCGCATCGGCGTCGCGACCGGGATCGTGGTCGTCGGCGACCTCGTCGGCGAGGGCGCATCGCAGGAGCAGGCCGTCGTCGGCGACACGCCCAATCTGGCCGCACGTCTGCAAGCGAGCGCCGAGCCTGGCCGCGTCCTAATCGCCGATTCGACCCGACGTCTCCTCGGTGACGCGTTCGAGCTCAGGTCGCTCGGACTGCTCGACCTCAAGGGGTTCAACGCGCCAATGCCCGCGTGGGCGGTCCTGCGCGAGGCCGAAAACGTGACGCGTTTCGAAGCGTCGCGTTCGGGTCGGATGACGCCGTTCGTCGGACGGGAACCCGAGGTTGCGCTGCTCGTCGAGCGCTGGAGGGACGCGAGCGCGGGCGAGGGCAAAGTCGTGTTGCTCTCTGGAGAAGCCGGTATCGGCAAATCGCGCATCCTTGCCACGTTGCGCGAGCGAGTCGCCGAAGAGCTGCATATCAACATACGTTACCAATGCTCGCCCCACCACGTGAACGACGCCTTCTATCCGATCGTCAGTCAAATCTGGCGGGCAGCCCAATTCGTGAGCGAAGAGCCTCCCGCGGCGCGCCTCGGAAAGCTCGAAGCGATGGCCGCGCGTTCGAGACTTGAGCCGAAGACGATTGTCCCCTTCGTCGCATCGCTGTGTTCCGTCCCGTTCGAGGGGCGGTACCCGCCGATCGAGATGGCGCCGAGCGAGCAGAAGGAGCGTACGATCGAGGCGCTGCTCGCGCTCTTTGAGGGGTTGACCAAGGAAGCGCCGGTGCTGGCGCTGCTTGAGGACGCCCATTGGATCGACCCGTCGTCTCTCGAAGTGTTTACCCGGCTGGTCGACCACACGCCGAAACTTCGCGCCTTTCTCGTGATTACGTTTCGACCGGATTTTGTGGCCCCCTGGGTCGATCACGCGCATGTCGATTCGCTCGCGCTGAGCCGCTTCGGAAGACGCCATGCCCTCGCCATGATCGATCGGGTCGCTGGAGGCAAGTCGCTGCCAGCGGAGGTTCTGGAGCAGATCGTCGCCAAGACCGACGGAGTGCCGCTATTCGTCGAGGAACTGACCAAGAACGTGCTCGAGTTGGGGCTCCTGCATGAGGAAAGCGGGGCCTACCTCCTTGTTTCGGCGCTCACGCCGTTCGCGATTCCCTCGACCCTGCAGGATTCGCTGATGGCGAGGCTGGATCGCTTGGCGCCGGTCAAGGAAATCGCGCAGATCGGCGCGACGATCGGCCGCGAGTTTTCCTATGGGCTGCTCGAAGCGGTGTCGCCGATCCGAGGAGCCGCGCTGCAGGACGCGCTCAGCCAGCTCATGGCGGCCGGGCTCGTCTTCAGTCACGGCGCGCTGCCCGAAGCGAGTTATGCGTTCAAGCACGCGCTCGTCCAGGACACGGCCTACGCCACGCTCCTCAAGAGCCGGAGGCAGCAGCTGCATCAGCGGGTGGCCGAAAGTCTGCGCGATCGGTTTCCGGAGCGCACTGCGCGCGAGCCGGGCATCGTCGCGCATCACTTCACCCAGGCCGGCTTGCCGCAGACAGCCATCGAATGGTGGGGCCGAGCCGGCGCGCGGGCGATGCGACGCTTCGCCAATCACGAGGCGGTTCAGAGCTACGCAAATGGCCTGCACCTTGATGGCGGATCTGCCTCAGAGCGAGGAGCGCGACCGACAGGCGCTCGCGTTCCGACTCGCGCTCGGACCGGCGCTGCTGGCGGCGCGAGGCTATGCGTCCGACGAGGTCGAGCGCAACTACCAGGAGGCCGGCCGCCTCGCCGAAGCCTTGGGCGACCGCGAAGCCGTCTTCACTAGCACCCGCGGCCTATGGCACTACCTCTACGACAGGGGAGAACTCGATCGCGCGCTCGCCCTAGCGGAACGATTGCTCGCCATCGCCATAGAGGACTGAGCGTTGAAGAGCGCGGCCTTGCGCTTCGGGCCCTGGGTTCGACCTTGATGAGCAAGGGAGAATTTGCTCGAGCCACGGACGCTTTCGACCGATGCATTGCCGAAGGCGGGCATGCGCCGCTCGGCGCGTGCTTCGCGCGCCACGGTGAGGAGCCGCATATTGTCGCTCTGCAATACAAGGGGTACGTACTCGCGGTTCGCGGTCTTACCGACTCGGGTCTGGCCCATGTCCAGTCTGCCCTGTCGCTCGCCAGAACCATGAATTTTCCCCTCATTGTGGCCTTTACTTCGGCCATTCTAGCCACCGTCCTGCTGTTGCGCCGCGATGGCCAGGCCTGCGTTTCGCTCACGCGGGAGCAGATTGAGTATTGTTCCGAGCATCGTTTCGTATTCTGGTCGGCGGCGTTCGAAATTCACCACGGCGCCGCGCGAGCGTGCCTCAACGGAGACCCGGCGGGTGTTGCGGAGTTGGAGAGGGGCATCCTCGACTGGAGGAAGACGGGCGCCGAGCTTCATGTGCCGACCTGGTCTTCCTTTCTCGCGGACGCCGCCCTCGTCGTCGGCGACCTCGACACCGCGGAAAGAGCCTTGTCGGACGGGATCGAAACGTCCGAGAGACACGGCGATGTGTTTGCGCTTGCCGAGCTGCAAAGGCTAGTCGGACGTCTGCGACTGAAGCAGGAGCGGCGAAGCCTAGCCCGTCGCGCGCTCGAGGAGGCCGTCGGGACCGCGCGCCGGCAGGACGCGGGACTCTATCTCTTGCGGGCTGGCCGCGATCTGGCGCAGCTCATCGCCGACGACGGCGATGCGACGGGCGCACGCGACATCTTGAAGCCGATTGTCGGCTCGATCACCGAACATCGAGCGGGGCTCGATTTCCAGGAAGCCTCGGCGCTTCTTGCCGGCCTCGAGCGACAGGCGTAGCGGGTGGCACAAACGCCTCCGTGGCGCGCGACCGGGCAGTTGGCCCAGGCCGCAAATCGTCTCACTCCTCCTTCTCCTCGCGGCCGTAGAGAAGGAGCAGAACGAGGATGACGATCCCGTAGATGATGTTGCGCCCGTAGTCGGGCATATTCATCGCGAGAAGGACGCTCACCAGCGCCACCAGCGTGACCGCGCCGGCCGCCGCGCCGAGATAGTGGCCGCGGCCGCCCAGCATATAGACGCCGCCGATGACGACGGCCGCGATCGACTGGAAGAGATACGGGGTCCCCATCCCGAGCGACGCCTGGCCGCCGAAGCCGACCAGGAGCACGCCAGCGAGCGCGGCGAACAATCCGCTGAGCACATAGAGAAGCATGGTGACGAGGCGGACGTTGACGCCCGCCAGGTAGCTCGCCAGCGGATTGTTGCCGATCGCATAGGTCCTGCGGCCGAAGGTCGTCAGGCTGAGGACGAACGACACGAGGGCGATCACGCCGATCCACAGGATGACGGCGGCGGGAACGCCCAGCACGGCCCCGTGCACCGCGGTCTGGACCACGGGCGGCGCGTAGGAAGCGCAGGCCTCGCAGGTCATGCCTGCCGCTCAGGCCCAGCGTCAGCCCTTCCATGATGCCGTCCATGGCGAGGGTCATGACCACCGCCGGAACCCCGAGAAAGGCGATGATGAAGCCGTTGACCAGCCCGGCGGCCGCCCCCATGCCGAGCGTGAGCGCAAGCGCGTAAGGGGCGCGGCTGTCCTCGCCGAGCGAGCTGGTGACGAGAAGGATCGCCGCGCCGTTGAGCACCCAGGGGACCGAAAGGTCGATGCCGCCGATCAGCACGACGAAGGTCTGTCCGGCGGCGACCAGCCCGACGAAGGAGGCGACGGTCAAGATCGCCGCGATGCTGGCGGGACGGGCGAAGCCAGGATGCACGATCTCGCCGATGACGAACAGGAGGATCGCCGCCAGATAGGCGTAGACGATCCTGCGGCGGTCCTTGGTCAGCCCGAGCCGTTCGAGGAAACTCATCGTCGCCGGAGCCTCAGGAGACGGCCGATCAACCCGCCGGCGACGACGGCGATGACCAGGAAGAGTCCCTCGTAGAAGGACTGGTAGAGCGGATCGACGTTCGAGAAGAACAGGATGTTGACGATCATCGTGGTCACGAAGGCGCCAGCGATGACGCCGACGCCGCTGCCGCGCCCGCCGAACAGGTTCATGCCCCCGAGGACCACGGCGACGATCGAGGTCAGGGTGTAGCCGTCGCCGGTCGTCGCGTCGCCCGCAGGTCGCCGTCGCCACGAGAAAGAGACCGGCGGCCGCCGACATGACCCCGCTCAGCACGAAAGCGACCACGCGCGCCCGCACCGTGTCGACGCCGTTGGCCCGGGCCGCCATCTCGTCGTTGCCGAGCGCAAAGATGGACACCCCGACCGAGCTTCGCCTGAAGGCGTACCAGAGGAACGCGACGAGCAGAACGTAGAGCAGCGCGTAGGGCTGGTTCGGATTGACGAGCGCTGCGGTGTAGACCGGCGGGATCGCCCCGCCCGGCTGCGGCAGGACGCGGATCGCAAGCCCCTGATAAATCGCTAGCGTCGCCAGAGTGACCAGGATCGGCTGAAGCCGTCCAACCCCGACGAGCAGGCCGTTGACGAGGCCGCACGCAGCGCCGATGAGCAGGATCAAAAGGCTCCAGCCGACCATGCTGGCGAGGCTGTCGTGAATGTGGACGGCGGCGAGCTCCGCCTTCGGATGGCGTGTGCTCTCTGTCCTCAAGGGACGGAAGTCGACGAGCCTTGTCTTTTCCGGGTGAAGCGTCAGCCCAAAGCGGGCGAGACGCTTCCCCAGCACCGCCAGGACGCGTTGGGCGTCGACAAGATTGTCGAACGCCATCACCGCATCGTCGGCGAAGCGGACAAGGGTGCAGTCTCCGCGAAGGCGTGCGGCCTCACCTCGCTCTCAAACCATTCATCCAGCACATGGTGCAGGAAGACGTTCGAGAGGCAGGGCGAGATCACGCCGCCTTGCGGAGAGCCCTCAGTCATGCGGCGCAGAATACCGTCTTCGAACTTTTGCGCTCGGCGGAGCGCGTCGACAAAACCGCGTGAATTTCCTTACTCGAGCGACTCGGCAGAAAATCTCGCCTCTCAAGCGCGGTTGAGGTGCAGACACCTTAGGTCCAACCAACATTGAGTTCCAAGCGTAAGATATCCCGACGTTCGATACGATCCCTTCGCTCCCTTTCAAGCCGAGCCAAATCCAGCCTCTCGGATGTTGCATCGGCGGCAACAAGTTCCAAGTCAGAAATGATCTGCCTCTGCCTGGCAATGATTTGGTCGCAGGCATCGACTTGGTTTTCGGCGTAAGCAAGCGCCTGTTCAAGTGCAGCGCGGTCCATGGCCCCCCTCGGCACGGGCGCGCGCCGTGATGTACGTGCTGAGCACCGGATGCCAATGGCGTTATCTTCCCAGGGATTTACCGCCGCGCAGCACCGTCTATCGTTACTTTCGCGACTGGAGCATTGATGGCGTGTTGGATCGCATCCATGACGCGCTCTACGAAAAGTGTCGCGAGCAGGCCGAACGCGAGGCCAGCCCGACCGCCGCCATCATCGACAGCCAAAGCGTGAAAAGCGCGGAAAAAGGCGGGCCCTCGATCGATCCGCACGGGTTCGATGCAGGAAAGAAGATCAAGGGCAAGAAGCGCCACCTTCTCGTCGACACGCAAGGGCTGCTGATGCAGGCCATCGTTCATTCCGCCGATGTTCAGGACCGCGACGGCGGCGTTTTGTTGCTTTCGACGCTGCTTGGCCAGTTCCCCTATCTCGAAAAACTGTTCGCCGACAGCGCCTATCAGGGACCGATCTTCGCCGAAGCGGTCGCCAAGATCCTGTCTCGGGTCAAGATCGAGATCGTCAAGCGATCCGATCAGGCAAAAGGCTTCGTCGCGTTGCCCAAGCGCTGGATCGTCGAAAACTCTAAGCGTTTTCCGAGGGTCCTCAATGGCTCAGATTGTCGCAGTCTCGGCGACGTTCGGCCTCTGGTGCGGCGATAGAAACTCCCCGAAGAAGTCGGGGCATCCGGCTGATGATCTCTTGACGTCGCTTGGCGGGCCAGAAGGTGTGTTCGGAGCCCGAAGCTTTTGTAGTGACTGCGGTGGCGGCTGGGCATCGCCGACCAAAGTCGCACCAGTGTCGCTAAGGCGCAGATGGGAGGCGAGTCGCGGCCCCGGCGGAGACGGCCGGGTGCGCAGCGATGATCCGCATCGAAATCAGCGCCGCCTACGAGGCTATGGCCGAGACGTGCGAGCAGGCTCCGGCACGGTCGCCATCTTAAGGACGCCGGCGTAACCTCGCGTTATAAATGCAGTCGCGGTATCTCTCGAAGAGGGCTTGTATCGTCTCAAAAGTCTGCAGCGTCCGCTCGGCGCTGGCAGCGTCTTCGTTACGACGTTTCATTTCGGCGATCAGGCGCCTTGGTCTGGTGATAAGCTCTTCCCCTCCCTAAGCTTGTGCTCGACAATTTGTAAGCATTCTTCAGTCGCACCGAACCAAGTTTTCTCTTCGAGCAGAAGGCGATTCAGCTTTTCCTGGCGGTCAGTATTTGTCGCCCATTGAAGTTGGTTAGAAAAACAAAGATATTACATTGCATGCAGCCCGCTCAACCTCAGCGATAGGGGCCTCCACCCCCCGAGAATTAGTGCCTCTGAGCGGAACTCGCGAGATTTGGTCCGCTGTAGAGACTCGTGATGCCGCAGGAAAGTCGGGAGCGTCCACCTCAACTGTGCCGGGCCACCTGGGGCGGCACGATCGCGGAGCGCGCCACCAGAGGCGGGCCATCCAATGGCCATCCAAACGTTTGCGTTGTCAGGGTGCCGCAGGGGGATGTAGTTAATTTAGCTGACTGAGACCGACTGCGGACTGCGGCCATGGAACGGTTCATCGAGCGGCACAACATCGAGAGGTTCGAGGGATTTCTATCTCAAGAACCGGACGAAGCCCGACGGCGCTTGCTGCGATCGCTCCTCGCCGAGTCTCGCCGAAGGCTGGCGGTCTACGACTCGATCGCTGAGGGCGCCTATCTCAACTCTCTGCCCCGATCACTCCTTGGCCCTAGCGGCTTTGCGGGAAGCCGTCGAGCAATTGCTGGATTTCAGCGCGACTTTGAGGCTTCTTCGAAGCCGTATCTCCTGCTTGATCCACGGCCTGGCCTTCACATCGTCGACATCAACGACGCCTACGGGCGCGCAACGATGACGCACAGGCACGCGATTGCTGGCGAGCGTCTGTTTGACGTCTTTCCCGACAACCCTGGCGACCCAAGCGCCGACGGAGTGTCCAACCTCTACGCCTCGCTTTCCCGTGTGGTCCAGACCGGCCTTCCGCAGGGCATGGCGATCCAGCGCTACGACATTCGCGACGGGAGCGGCCTCTTCGTCGAACGCTACTGGCAGCCGCTGAATACGCCCCTTTTTGGGGAAGACGACGAGCTGATTTTCCTCCTCCACCAAGTAGTTGATGTTACTGACCAAGTGATCGCCGCTCGGTCTAAGCGGCCTCAGATACAAGGGTGAGATGAGACACCAGCTTGAAGATCTCGCCAAACAATGGCGCGAACTCGCCGCGACAGCCGCGAATGAAAAGGAGGCCGCCTCAGTTGGTGACGTCGTCCCTCCGCACCCCTCCTTGCCGACCCCCAGACCGGAATGAGGCCGAGCGCAAGAACGGCGCACTCCGAACCTCCGCAAGGGGTCGAAACCGGAATTTCAAACTGATAGCGACAGGCGAAGTCCTGGAAAAGGGGATGGCGATGTAACCTGAAACCTTTCGAAGCAGTCCAGAGAGACGCCGCGCGCAGAGACCCGTTGACCTGAAACTAGGGAGGGACGCTGGACCCCGCAAACTGTCCACGAACAGACAACGGATAGCCGACTTGGCGAGGAAGAAACCGGGGACGGCGCTACACTCGCTGCACCATGTCATCGACCTGGACTGGATGAAGGAGGCTTATCGACTGACCCGCAAGGACGGCGCTCCTGGCGTCGACGGGTCACGGCGGCGGACTACGAGGCGAAGCTGGAGGCCAACCTGTTGGACCTCTCCTGGAGCGCATCAGGTCCGGCCACTATCGCGCGCTGCGGTGCGCAGGACGTACATCCCCAAGGCGAACGGATCGCCGAGGCTGCTCGGCATTCCATCCTTCGAAGACAAGGTGGCGCAACGCGCCGTCGTCATGGTGCTGGAAGCTGTCTGCGAGCAGGACTTCCTGCCCTGCTCGTATGGCTTCCGGCCGGGCCGCTCGGCCCATCAGGCGCTTCGCAACTTGCGCAACGACCTGATGGACAAGCGACTAAACTGGGTGGTGGATATCGATATCTCCAAGTACTTCGATACGATCGGCGCGTAGTTAGTCGTGGTGACGACCGGCTTCATATTCCCCTCCCGGCCCGTTGACATCGGCGCCGCGAGGTTCACGATCCGAGGCAGTGAGGTCGGAAGCGGGAAGCCAATGACGGACGACGACGGGCATAGCGACGGCAATCTGTTGGCCCTCGCGTTCCTCGCGCTCGTCGCCGGCGCGCTTGCGGGACTCCTCGGAGCGTTCTTCCGCCTCTCCCTCGTTGAGGCGGACCGCCTTCGCGGCGTGCTGATCGAATGGGCTCATGGCTGGGAAGCCGCAGGCTTCCTGATCGTTGTCGCCGCCTGCGCGGCGGCGACTGCGCTCGCCGCCCGGCTGGTTCGCCGCTTTTCGCCGCACGCGTCCGGAAGCGGCATCCCTCACGTCGAAGCCGTTTTGCGCGGGAAGCTTCCGCCAGCCCCGTTTCTCTTGATCCCGGTGAAATTTCTCGGCGGAGTTTTGGCCATCGGCGCGGGCCTCGCGCTCGGGCGCGAGGGTCCCACCGTCCAGATGGGGGCGAGCCTCGCTCATCTCGTCGGAAAGATATTTCGTCGAACCTGGCCGGACTGCCGCGTGTTGATCGCGGCCGGAGCCGGCGCGGGCCTCGGCACCGCCTTCAACGCGCCGATCGCGGGCGCCGTGTTCGTCCTCGAGGAGTTGGTGCAACGGTTCGAGCGCCGGATCGCCATCGCCGCCCTCGCCGCGTCGGCGACCGCCATCGGGGTGGCGCGCGTGCTGCTCGGCGACGCGCCGGACTTTCACGTCAACGCGCTCGGTTACGGCGACGCCGCAACGAGACCGATCGACTTCGCCTTCGGCGCCCTCGCGGGCCTTGCGGCCGTCGCCTATAACCGCGCGCTGCTTGCGACGCGTGCGGCCGCCCAGCGGCTGGACTGGGCGCCCATCGAGCTGCGCGCCGGGCTCGTCGGCGCGGCCGTCGGGACCCTGGGCTGGTTCGCGCCGGGTCTGATCGGCGGTGGAGACGCGATTACCCAGAGCGTCCTGGCGGGCGGCGTTGCGCTGGCCGCCATTCCCGCCGCCTTCCTGGTCCGATTCGCGCTCGGCGCCGTATCGTATGCGGCGGGAACTCCGGGCGGCCTCTTTGCTCCGATGCTGGTCCTGGGGGCGCAATTCGGCTTCCTTTCCGGAGGGATCTGCCAGTCTCTGCTCCCCGATTTGGATGTTCAGCCCGAGGGGTTTGCGGTCGTCGGCATGGCGGCCTTCTTCACCGGCGTCGTGCGAGCCCCCATCACCGGCATCGTGCTCGCTACTGAAATGACCGCGAGCGTCTCGATGCTGCTGCCGATGTTGTGCGCATGCGCAGCAGCCATGCTGACGGCGACGCTTCTGGGAGATCCGCCCATCTACGAAGTTCGCTCCGAGAGCGTGCCCTCTCGACGGATGAACCCGTCGTGACGGCCGAAAAGGCCTGAACGATCGCAGTCTTCACCTCGCCCTGCTCAAGGCGCGCGCCTCCTACGCGGGATGGCGCCTGAACCCTGCATTGCTCGCGGCAAGGCCGCCAACCGGAGCGTCCCGTCCTTTCGCCGGCTTCGTGTTCGCCCTACCGATCGGACGGCTTTTCATTCCTTCAAATTTCTTGTCGAAGTCTTCTGGCTCTTCTTTCAAGTCCGCCGTGTCGTCCTGAGCGGCTGCGCCGGCTTGGCCTCCACCAAGGAGACCTGCCTAGCAACAGCCGAACGGTCCGACGGGCTGCCGCGACTAAGAACAAAGACTGTACAAAAGATGGCAGATGTGCTACCTTGAACTCGAAAGGATCGAACCGAATGCGGGCCCAGCTGCGCTTCCGAACGCCGACCGAGTTCTCTCGTCCGGCCCTCGCCTGCGCGCCGCCCCGTCCAGGCGCGTGTTGGAATGTCCCTCCCGCCCGCCAGTTCCGCCGATACGTGCGCAGCGACCGGAAATAGCGCCGCAAAGGTTTGAAATAACTCGATTCGCGCCGGGGAATGGTATGGCCCCCGAAAGAAATGAACCCCAAGATGTGGTACGGGACGCGCCAACCGGAGAGGAAAGGGATTTCGCCCCGCCGGTCCCGTGGGCGCCGCTTACGCTGCTGCATTGCAAGTTGCGAAGGGACGAAAGATTTCGGCGCCTGACCCATTGAAAACGGCCGCGAACCGCCACCTTTTGAGGCTTGGCCGCTGCAGCCTGGAGACCGGCGTGGCCGACGCGGCGCAGCGGCGATCGCGCGGCGAAAACCGCCGCCCCCGTTGCGACGCGATGGATATGGCGACGCAAGCTCTTGGAAAGATTGAGTTCGGCGATGCAAATGGCGCGATCGTAGTCGGCGGAAGTCGAATAAAAGGACTACCGGATCGAAGAGCGGGCCCGCCAAATCTCCGGCCGTCAGACCGGCTCTCTCGCCGACAGCGCGGCCTCCTCGACCAGGAACTCCCGCAGCGCCCTTATGCGCGGCGTTCCCGCCGTTTCCGGACGGCAGAGGAAATAATAGCCGAACGGCGTTTTGACGCTGGTCGAGAACGGCGCGATGAGACGGCCGGCGGCGATCTCGTCGGCGACGATGGCGAGCGAGCCGAGCGCGACGCCCTGCCCTTGCGCGGCGGCGCGAATCGCCATCGCCATGTTGTTGAACCAGACGCCGTGCCGCGCTTCGACGTCGCGCGCGCCTGCCGCCACGAGCCAGTCAGACCAGGTCGGCCACGAGGGATAAGCCGGCCCCCCCTCGACATGCAGAAGCGTGCGGCGCTTCAGGTCCTCGGGCGCCCGCAGAGGATTGTCGCCGGAGACGATGTCGGGCGAGCAGACCGGAAACACGTCCTCCTTGAACAGAAGCGTCGTGTCGAGGCCAGGAAAGTCTCCCGCGCCCCAGCGAACAAGCGCGTCGGTCGTGCTCGATTCCAGCGCGTCCTCGATCGGATTGGCGTCGAGCAGGACGTCGATTTCGGGATGGAGCGCCTTGAACTTGCCGATTCGTCCCACGAGCCAGGTTGCGGCGAAGGATGCGCTCGCGCTGATGACGAGGAAGCGGCGTCCCTTGGCCTCGCGCATCGCGCGCGCGGCGCGGGCGAGCGCGGCGAAGCCCTCGGCGAGGCCGGGCGCGCCGGCCGCGCCCGATTCGGTCAGCGCAAGGCCCCTCCCCGACCGCCGGACGAGCGGCGCGCCGATCTCCTGCTCGAGCGCGCGCACCTGCTGGGCGACCGCCGCCTTTGTGACGTGCAGCTCCTCCGCCGCGCGAACGAACGACAGCCGGCGCGCGACCGCCTCGAAGGCCCGTAGCGCGTTGAGCGGCGGCAGTCGGTCGACCGGTTTCATCGGAAAGCTTAGCTATCCTTTATTGGCATAAACATTAACTTGAAACCCTCGGTTTGCCCCTTATATCGGGAGCCAAAAGGAGCGCAATCCCTGCGCCTTTGCCGATTGGACGAAAGTATATGGGCGCGTATGCGGCGGGTTCGACCCCTCACAACATCGAATTCCGGCTTTCCGCAGCCGTGAGGCTTTGTAAACGAATTCTTAACGCAGCAGCCGAGCGCGCCAGGATCGCTTCCGACCGGAGCCAGTTTGCCGCGCTGCCAGCCCGCTATCTCGAAGACGTCGGCATGACCGACGCGGAGCGGGCTGCGATCCTCGGCTATGTCGAGCCGACGACCGACGGCTGGCGCGTCGTCGCCTCGAATCTCTGAGCCGCCTTCGGCGCCGGCTCGTCCGGGAGCTGACGGAGCAAGACCGCGACTGGACCGAGAGCCGGGCGGCTCCGCCCGACAGCGCGCGCAGCAGTTCACGTGAACTCCCGACGAATGGAAGCGCCCCGTTTTGCTTGACGGCTGCGGCGCGGCGTCGGAAAAGACGCCCACGACCCGATCGGAGAAAGAATGCAGCGCGTCATCCTGATCGACAACTATGACAGCTTCACGTTCAACCTCGTCCACTATCTCGGCGAACTCGGCGCAGAGGTGGCGGTGTGGCGGAACGACCAAATCAGCGTGGAGGAGACCCTGGCGGCGAAGCCCGACGCGATCGTGCTGTCGCCCGGCCCCTGCACGCCGAACGAAGCGGGCGTCTCCCTCGACCTGGTGCGGGCGGCGAGCGAGACCACGCCGATCCTCGGCGTCTGCCTCGGCCATCAGGCGATTGGGCAGGCCTTCGGCGGAGAGATCGTGCGGGCGCCCGCTCCCATGCACGGCAAGGTCTCGCGCATCGAGCACAATGCGAGAGGCGTCTTCCGCGGCCTCAACGGGCCGTTCCAGGCGACGCGCTATCATTCGCTGGTCATCGAGCGCTCGACGGCCCCGGACGAACTCGAGGTAAGCGCCGAAACAGACGACGGGCTCATCATGGCGATCGAGCACCGAGACCGCCCCGTATACGGCGTACAATTCCATCCGGAAAGCATCGCAAGCGAGAACGGACGCCAGATCCTGCGCAATTTCCTCGACTTGGCCGCCGCGTTCAACGCGGGCGGCCCCTCGCGCTAGGGCGATCCGGGCTCATGGAATTCTTCAAGCCTCTGATCGCCAAGGTCGCCGCCGGAGCGACGCTGACCCGAACCGAAGCGATGGCGGCGTTCGACGCCATGCTGTCGGGCGAAGTGACGCCGTCGCAGATGGGCGGCTTCCTGATGGCCTTGAGGGTGCGGGGCGAGAGCGTCGAGGAGATTACCGGCGCTGTCTCCGCAATGCGGGCGAAAATGGTCGTTGTCGACGCGCCCGCGAACGCCATCGACATCGTCGGAACCGGCGGAGACAATTCGGGCTCCTACAATGTTTCGACGCTGGCCTCCCTGATCACCGCGGCCTGCGGCGTGCCCGTCGCCAAGCACGGCAACCGCGCGGCGTCCTCGCGCTCCGGGGCCGCCGACACGCTTGTCGCGCTCGGGGTGAAGGTCGGGCTTCCTTCGGAGGCCGTCGAGCGTTGCCTGAAGGAAGCCGGAGTGGGCTTCATGATGGCGCCCGCGCACCATGCGGCCATGCGCCACGTCGGGCCGACGCGCGTCGAATTGGGCACGCGCACGATCTTCAATCTTCTCGGGCCGCTCGCCAACCCGGCCGGCGTCACGCGGCAGCTGATCGGCGTCTTCTCGGCCGTCTGGCTCGAGCCGTTGGCCGAAGTGCTGCGGAACCTGGGCTCCGAACGCGTCTGGATCACGCACGGGACGGACGGTCTGGACGAGATCACCACGACAGGGCCGACCAAAGTCGTGGAGTTGAAGAACGGTTCGATCCACGCGTTCGAGATCACGCCGGAAGAGGCGGGCCTCGCGCGGGCCGAGCCGGCGGCGTTGAAAGGCGGCGACCCGGAGCACAACGCCGACGCCCTTCTCAAAGTCCTCGACGGCGGCGACGGCGCCTATCGCGACATCGCCCTCATCAACGCGGGCGCCGCAATGGTCATCGCGGGAAAGGCGGCGTCGCTGAAGGATGGCGTCGGGCTCGGCGATGCGGCAATTCGCTCCGGCGCGGCGCGGCGGACGCTGGACCGATTGATCGCCGTGTCAAACGCTTGAGGCCGGGGACGCCAATGGCCGACATCCTTAAGAAGATCGAGAGCTACAAGCGGAGGGAGATAGCCGACGCCAAAGTCCGCGTGCCCCGCGCGACTCTCGAACGCGAGATTGCCGGCCAATCGCCGCCGCGCGGCTTCATCAGGGCCCTCGAGCGAGCGACGGAGGAAGGTCGTTTCGGGCTCATCGCCGAGATCAAGAAAGCCAGCCCGTCTAAGGGGGTCATCCGTGAGGACTTCGATCCGGCCGCGCTCGCCAAGGCCTATCAGCTCGGAGGCGCAGCCTGTCTTTCCGTGCTGACCGACGGTCCGTCATTCCAAGGGGCGCTCGAACACCTGATGAAGGCGCGCAAGGCCACTGGCCTGCCCATTCTGCGCAAGGACTTCCTGTTCGATCCCTACCAGGCGCTCGAGGCGCGCGCCTGGGGCGCCGACTGCATTCTGATCATCATGGCGGCTGTCGATGACGAAACCGCGAGGACTCTGAACAAAGCGGCGCACGACCTCGGCCTCGATGTGCTGATCGAGACTCACAACGAGCTTGAGCTCGAGCGGGCTCTCGCCCTCGAAGGGCGGCTCATCGGCGTCAACAACCGCGACCTCCACACGTTCACGACGTCGCTCGAGGTCTGCGAGCGGCTCAAGCCGCATGTGCCTGCGGGAAAGATCGTGGTCGCCGAGAGCGGCATCGTCAACCATGCCGATTGCAAGCGTCTCGCCAGAGCCGGAATCGAGACTTTCCTCGTCGGCGAAGCGTTGATGCGTCACAGGGACGTCGCCGCGGCGACGCGGTCTTTGCTGACCGGACTTTGAGGCGCGAGCCGCGCGGATCTGGACTTGCGGCGCACGAGCGAAATTTATTGCTGCCGCCTGCTCTTTTCTCGCTCTTGAAACCCTCATGATATTCTAGCCAAACAATTCGCGAGGTCGTGGACAGACATGAATGATCTTTTCGGCGCCGCCTCCGCTGAGGGTGGCAGGGCCGTCCCGGTGAAGGCCAAGGCGAGCCGGCGCGGCGCTTCGCCCGGAGAGGCCGATTACACCGCGGCGTCGATCGAAGTGCTCGAGGGGCTGGAGCCGGTGCGCCGCAGGCCCGGGATGTATATCGGCGGAACGGATGTCAATGCGCTCCACCATCTCTTTGCCGAAGTGATCGACAATGCAATGGACGAGGCCGTCGCCGGCCATGCCACCTTCATTGAGGTGTCGCTCGAGGAGAGCGGCTTCCTCAGCGTGCTCGATAACGGGCGCGGCATGCCGGTCGATCCGCATCCCAAATTTCCGAAGAAATCCGCACTCGAAGTCATCATGACGATGCTTCATGCGGGAGGCAAATTCGACAGCGGCGCTTACGAAACGTCCGGCGGCCTCCATGGCGTCGGAGTCTCGGTGGTAAACGCGCTGTCAGAAAAACTGGAAGTCGAAGTCGTGCGCGGACAGACGCTCTACCGACAGGCGTTCGAGCGCGGCAAGCCGACTTCGCCATTGACGACGGTCGGCAGGGCTCCGAACCGGCGGGGCACCAAGGTCCGATTTCTGCCGGATCCAGAGATTTTCGGTGAGAACGCCCGCTTCGATCCGGCGCGGGTGTTCAGGATGGCGCGCTCGAAGGCCTACCTGTTCGGCGGGGTCGAGATCCGCTGGCGCTGCGCGCCGGCGCTGCTCGGCGAAGGCGCAAGACGCCCGCGGAGGCGTCGTTCCATTTTCCTGGAGGCCTCAAAGATTATCTTGCAGCCGACATCGAGGGGGAGACTCTCGTCGCCGATCAAGTCTTCACCGGGCGGATCGAGAAATCGGGCAGGCACGGCACGGTCGAGTGGGCGGTCGCCTGGCTGGCCGCAGCGGATGGTTTCGTTCATTCCTACTGCAACACCATTCCGACGCCGGATGGGGGAACGCACGAGGCGGGCCTGCGCAGCGCGCTGTTGCGAGGTCTGAAGGAACATGCCGAGCGAGTCGGTCAAGCCAAGCGCGCCAGCACGCTGACGACCGACGACGTGATGGCCGGCTGCGCCGCGCTCATTTCCGTTTTCATCCGCGAACCGGAGTTCCAGGGACAAAACAAGGGCCGATTGCAGACGGCGGAAGCCGCCCGGCTGGTCGACAACGCGGTCCGCGACGCCTTCGACCATTGGCTCGCGGCGGCGCCGAGCCAAGCGGCGAAGCTCCTGGACTGGTCGATCGAACGCGCCGAGGAGCGTGTCCGCCGACGCATGGAGAAGGACGTTGCTCGCAAGAACGCGGTCCGCAAGCTTCGCCTTCCCGGCAAGCTTGCGGACTGCACGAACTCCTCCACGCAAGGCTCCGAGCTTTTTATCGTCGAGGGCGACTCGGCGGGTGGGTCAGCAAAGCAGGCGCGCGATCGCGCCTCGCAAGCTGTGCTGCCGCTGCGCGGCAAGATTCTCAACGTCGCCTCGGCCACGCGAGACAAGCTCGCGCAAAATCAGCAGCTCAGCGACCTTTTGCAGGCGCTCGGCTGCGGAGCGGGCGCGCACTACCGCTCCCAGGACCTGCGCTACGACAAGATCATCGTCATGACCGACGCCGACGTAGACGGCGCCCACATCGCCTCGCTGCTGATCACCTTCTTCTATCGACAGACGCCGAAGCTTATCGAGGAAGGCCACCTGTATCTTGCCGTGCCCCCGCTCTATCGGTTGACCCAGGGCGACAAGTCGCTTTACGCCCGCAACGACGCACATAAGGAGCAGTTGTTGAAGTCCGGCTTCACGGGCCGCGGAGCTATCGAGGTCAGCCGGTTCAAGGGACTCGGCGAAATGCCGATGCGCGACCTGAGGGACACCACGATGGATCCGGCGAAGCGCACCCTCCTGCGCGTCGCCGTGGCGCCCGAGGACAGAGCCGCAACGGCGGAAACGCTTGAGCGTTTGATGGGATCGAAGCCCGAGGCCCGGTTCGTCTTCATCCAGGAGCGCGCGCCGAAGGCGATCGAACTTGTTGATCTTTGAATGAGTTTTGCTTCCGAGCAATCGCCGCAAAACTGTCCAGCAGCGCGAAAAGCGGAGATACTTTCCCTTCAGGCATTAAGCCATCTGGAAACGGTCAAGGAAATGCGCTATTGGAAGAAAGGTGGGCTCCGTTCGCGTCTCGCGAGCGGGCGGGCGAGCTTTCGATGGTCGACGTCTTTTGTTTCGTGATATCGCGGCCGGCAAACGAACTGTTGCCGTTTTCCGCGGGGTGCGGGCTTGCGCGGTCCGGTCGCCCCCCTGCCGCCGCGAGGCCTCGCCTTTGAAGATTTCGACAGCACGAATTCCGCATCCGCCCTGGAACGGCCAGACAGGGTGGCGCGTAAAGAGTTTCGCTGAGGAGCAGCGATCGCAAGGGGCGCCGTCGGCGCCTCGACCGAACAGGGTTTGGTTGGAGAATTTAGACTAGCATGAGCAAAGGCAAGGATTTTCGCCCCCGCAAGCGGGGCTTCGACGATGACGGACCGATGTCCTACGATTCGAAGCCCCGCCAGTCGCGGGGCTATGGGGGCGGCGCCGAAAGCAGCTACGGCGCTCCGCCTCTCGGCGGCGGCCCCGGGGCTATGCATTCGAACGCGCCTGCGGTCGATGCGGTCGTGAAGTGGTTCAAAGCCGACAAGGGCTACGGCTTCGTCGAACTGGCGGGCGGCCAAGGCGACGCATTCCTCCACGCCAACGCGCTGCATAACGCCGGTCACGAGACGGTCCCCGCGGGCGCGAAATTGCGGGTTCAGGTGGGTGCGGGGGCCAAGGGAGCGCAGGTGACGCGCGTGCTCGAGGTGGACGCTTCCGGAGCTGTCGAGCGTCCGCAACGCACCTTCGGCGATGCGCCGCGGCCCAGGCGCGCCGCGCCGGACCCCTCGACGGCCGTCTCTGTCAGCGGCAAGGTCAAGTGGTTCGACGGCGTCAAGGGATTTGGCTTTGTCGCCAGCGAGGACGGGGGCAAGGACGTCTTCGTCCACATCTCGGTTCTCGGGCCGGCGGGCATCACCAACCTGGCCGAAGGCCAGCAGGTCCACATGCGCGTCGTCGACACGCCCAAAGGCCGAGAGGCGATCTCGTTGTCGCTCTGATCGAAGGCGACCGGTTCCATCGTCAGCGCGTGGGAGCGCGGCGCGGCCGCGCTCTTTTGCGTAGAAAGCGTCCATGCGCGTGCATACCGCGCGGAGCCGGCGCGCCTCCGAACGGGGACTTGACCGATGCAATCTTCGCGCGACATTCGTCGTCTGATCGAAATCATGGCCGCGCTACGCGATCCGCAACACGGCTGCCCGTGGGATGTCGAGCAGAGCTTCGCCTCGATCGTCCCCTACACGATCGAAGAGGCCTACGAGGTCGCCGACGCGATAGAGCGCGGCGACACCGAGGACCTCAGGGAAGAGCTCGGCGACCTGCTGCTGCAGATCGTCTTCCACGCGCGAATGGCCGAGGAGGCCGGCCTGTTCGACTTCGGCGGGGTGGTCGAGGCTGTCACGGCGAAGCTTATTCGCCGGCATCCGCATGTCTTCGGAGACGCACGCGAGCTCGACTTGGAGGCGGTGAAGGCCCTCTGGGCCCGCATCAAGGCCGACGAGAAGCGCGCGCGGGCGGAAGCGCCGCGATCAGCCGGCGCCACGGCCGAAGCGCGCTCTGGCGCCCTTGGCGGCGTTGCGCTGTCCCTGCCGGCGCTGTCGCGCGCGCTGAAACTGCAGGAGAAGGCCGGCAAGGTGGGATTCGACTGGGACGACGCTTACGCCGTCGTCGCCAAACTGCGCGAGGAAGTCGCCGAGGTCGAAGCGGAACTCGCCGACCGCTCGGCGGAGAAGCTCACGGACGAAGTCGGCGACCTCCTGTTCGCCGCGGTAAACCTTGCGCGCCATCTTCGCGTCGACCCGGAGGCGGCGCTGCGGCGCGCGAACGCCAAGTTCGAGCGCCGCTTCGCCCATATCGAGCGGCGTCTCGCCGAGCGCGGGCGGAAGCCGGAAGGCGTCGATCTCGACGAGATGGAGACGCTGTGGCTGGAGGCCAAGGGGCTCGAGCGCCAGGCCCGCTGACCGCCTGCTCGAACGGCTCGAAGCCTGACCGGGCGGCGACGTCCTGAAAAGGGCAGTCGAGGCCCTTTAAGCGCCGTTTAGCGCCGGTTTAGCGTCGCGCCCCTTTTGTTTCAAAGGCTTGCGACCCGGTTTAGCGTCGTCGTGAAATCCGCCTTGCTGACGCTGCGTCCAACGCCTTCAGCGCTCGGTGCTTTTATTTCTGAAACAGAGAATATATAATTCATACGATTATGTTATCCAGGAAACCATCGGCGCAAAGCACTGCGCGATGGGACACGACGGCCTGAACTCGCGTGATTTGACGGGTTGCCCCGTGTTTTCAGGCGACCCCGAGGCGACTCGCCGCCATGTTATTGGCGGAGCTGGGACGGAACCGGCGGCTGCGCCAAACGATTGGATCAAACCGTGTGGAAGGAAGACGGTATAGACGCGCTTCATCCACCCAACGGCGAGAGGAGAGACGGTCATGCAGAAAGCCGTTATCGCGCTAGGGCTTGCAGGTCTATTGCTCGCGGCGGGTTCCTCGATCCCGGCCGCAGCGTTCCCTGTGCCGACCGCCAAGACTGTTATCAGCGGCCTCAACAATGGCTTTACCGAGGTGCGCTGGCAGCGCTGCTGGCGCGATCGTTGGGGGCGAAGGCGCTGCCAATGGTGCTGGCGCGACCGCTGGGGCAGGATTTGTTGCAGCTGAACCCAGCTTCCGGCGCCGCTGGCGGCTCCGTATTATCAACGGAATGGTCGGCCGGGGTTAGCGCCATACTCCTCGCTTCGCGAGGGCCGACAGCCCCGGTCGTGGCTATATTGATAAACCTTGTGACTGCACCGCCAGTCTTAGAAGTCATGGACGAACGAATATCGAAATTCCAGCGGCACAATTCGACGCCCGCCTGATCCGACGAGTTCATGCCAACGTTGTCCCGCAATCTCAGGACGACTGCATAAGTCTAGCCCGCAGCTGCGCAAATTCCGCGTCTGTAATTGACCCTGATTTCCTCAGTGCGTCGAGCTTCGCAATCTCGTCGGCGACGCTGAACCCGACGACGCGGCGGAGCTCGTCGCGAGTTTCTTGAGCTCGCTGTGTGTTGCGCTCCGCCATGCCACGACCCTGGGTGACCAGATACACCAAGACGGCGATGTAGGGGATCAGGAGGAGGACAATGACCCAAAGGGCTTTGCCCCAGCCGGAGACGTCATGGCGACGGAACAGGTCTCCTGCAACAATGATAAACAACCAGAGCCAAGCCACAAAGAAGAAGATGGCAAAGACATCGGCCACGAAGTTGGAAAAGCTAAAACCGCCTTGAAACAGCATGATAAACTCCTTATGGCTCATCTCCAATGTCTGGCGTGACTATCAGCTCACCATAGGTCTCGTTCTTTGATGCCCGATACGAAGATTTCTTTATTGCAGGGGCGCCCGATCCGAGCGAACCCGTGCGTGGCAGTAACGCTCCTGGTGGCGCCGAGGATAGATCCACCGCCACCTTCCGTGAACTTCGGTGACCCAACCGCCAAGCCGCAACGCGCATGTGCACCCGGCTCTGTCTTGCGCGCTCTGAAATACATTGCACCTCGGGTCGGAATGGTAGGCCCACGCTGACCCGAGACACAGAGAAAAAAAGAAGACGCCGGCTGCAAGCACCGATGCTAGAGACCAAGGGTTCTTCACCGCATCCCCCTGAAAAAAATTGTCGGGCGTCGGCCGCCTTCTCCCTTCGCCGGCCGTATCTCTCAATCGGGTAACCAGGCCTATTCCTGTTCTATTGTCAACGTGAACCCCAACGGCTCAGACTTCGGCTTCGGGCGCGGATACCCTTCGGTCGAGAAGCGAGACGAGTGCCGGCGATGCGCCGGAGTGCGGTCGAAGGCGGAACGCGACGGCTGCGCCAGACCACGGCGTTGCCGGTCGACGGCTCCCCTTGCGCTGATCGGCCCCGCTTCAGGTCAGGAAGTCGCCTTTGCGGCTCCTTCGCTTAGCTGCGTCACCCCGCGCCGCAGCGCCGGCAGCGATCGGATGATGTGCTTCTCCAGTTCGACGACCAGGAAGAACGCGACGCCGCCGGCAATCAGCCACGGCCAAACCCAGACGGGCAGCAATTCATTGCCAAAGATCGCATGGAATGGCGGCGCATACGTGAACAGCAACTGGAGCGCGACGACCGCACCGACGCCGTACCAGAGATAGGGGTTGCCCGCATGCGCGCGGAACGACAGCGACGAATCGAGAAGGTAACGGCTGTTGAAGAGGTAGAAGACCTGGCCCAGCGTAATGGCGTTGACGGCGGCGGTGCGCGCCATCCCGTCGGCGGCGCCCTCCGCCTTCATCCCGAAGAAGATAGCGAGGGTGTAGACGAGAAGCGCCGCGCCGACGAAGAGGATGCGCCAGATCCCGAAGCCGGTCACGATCGGGCGATCGACGGCGCGCGGGGGCCGTCGCATCACGTCGGCCTCGTGCGGCTCGAACGAGATGACCAAGCCGAGCGCGACCGATGTCACCATGTTGACCCACAGGACCTGCGGCGCGGTGATCGGCAGCGTGAAAGCGAACAGGATCGCAACCGCGATCACCGCGCCTTGCGCGACATTGGTCGGCAGCATGAACAGCATGGCTTTCTCGATATTGTTGTAGACCGTCCGGCCCTCCTTCACCGCCGCCGAGATCGAGGCGAAATTGTCGTCGGCGAGAATCATGCCGGCCGCCTCTTTCGTCACCTCGGTTCCTTTTATGCCCATCGCGACGCCAATGTCGGCCTTCTTGAGCGCCGGCGCGTCGTTGACGCCGTCTCCGGTCATGGCGACGATCTGCTTGTTGGCCTGGATCGCCTTGACGAGCCTCAGTTTGTGCTCGGGGCTCGCCCGGGCGAACACGTCGACGTCGCGCACGCAATCCTGCAGCGCCGCATCGTTCATCGCTTCGATCTCGGTCCCGGCCACCGACGTTTTGCCGTCGCCGATGCCGAGCATTTTGGCGATGGCGGCCGCGGTGATCTTGTGGTCGCCGGTGATCATCGTCACGCGGATGCCGCCGCCGTGGCATTCGCGTACGGCTTCGATCGCCTCCTTGCGCGGAGGGTCCATGAGGCCGACGAGGCCGAGCAGAACGAGGTTTTCGGGCAGGTCTTCGGCTTTGAGACTCCCCGCCCTGAAGCCCGGATCGGGCAGCCACGCCAGCCCCAGCACGCGCTCGCCCTGCGCCGCCAGACGGTCGCCTTGCTGCGCGAAGCGGTCACGATCGAGCGACGCCGGGCCGTTCGCCGTCTGCTGCCGGTCGCAGTGGGCGAGGATCACCTCGGGCGCGCCCTTGACGAAGAGCATATCCCGTCCGCCCGCCGAACGGTTCAGCGTCGCCATGAACTTGTGCTCGGACTCGAAGGGAATGGCGTCGACGCGAGGGAGCGCCGCCGCCTCGGCGGCGCGGTTCATGCCGAGCTTGCTCGCGAAGGGATAAAGCGCGCCCTCGGTCGGGTCGCCTTCGACCTTCCATTTTCCTTCGTCCTGAAAGAGCTCGGCGTCGTTGCACAAGAGCGAAACGCGCCCCATCAGCGTAAGCGCCTCGGGTGGCGCGCCCAACGTCTTGCCGTCCTCCTTGACCTCGCCCTTCGGTTCGTAACCGACTCCGGTCACTTCATAGACCTTTTCCGCGGTCACGACGGACGTCACCATCATCTCCATCAGCGTCAGCGTGCCGGTCTTGTCGGAGCAGATTCGCGACACGGAGCCCAGCGTCTCGACGGCCGGCAGGCGGCGGATGATTGCGTTGCGCTGCGCCATGCGCTGCACGCCGATGGCGAGCGTGATCGTGATCAACGCCGGCAGGCCTTCCGGGATCAGCGAAACTGCGATTCCGACCACAGCCTGGAACAGCTGGACGAAGGTCATGTGCCCGAGCCAGTGGCCCCAGGAGAAGAGAAGGACGCTGATGACCGCGATGATGCCGCTGATGGCGTAGCCGAATTTCTTGATCTGGCGCAGGAGCGGCGTCTCGAGCGCGCTGACCTCCGCCAGCATCTGGTTGATCCGGCCGAGCTCCGTCTGGCTCCCGGTCGCGACGACGACGCCGGTCGCGCGGCCCGACACGACCATTGTGCCGGAGAACGCCATGTTGTCACGATCGCCAACCGTCGCCTTGGGGATCACCGGATCGGTCGTCTTCTCCGCCGGCACGGACTCGCCGGTCAGCGCCGCCTCCTCGGTGCGCAGGTTCTTGGCGTCGATGAGTCGCATGTCGGCCGGGATCCTGTCGCCGGACTCGAGAAGGACGATGTCGCCCGGCGCCAGCTCCTCGGCGGGAATGAGTCGTGTCTCGCCGCTACGAACGGCGCGCGCCTCCGCCGAAAGCATGTTGCGTATCGAATCGAGCGCCTTCTCGGCGCGGCCCTCCTGCAGGAAGCCCAGCAGGGAATTGAGAAGGACCACCGCGAAGATGATCGAGGCGTCCAGCCACAGGCTCAGCATCAACTTGATGAAGCCGGCGGTGAGCAGGACATAGACGAGGATGTTGTTGAACTGGGCGAGGAACCGCATCAGCGGTCCCTTCTTCTTGCCCTGCGGCAGACGGTTTGGCCCATAGGTCCTCAGCCGTTCGGCGGCTTCGGCGACATCCAGGCCGTGGTCCGGATCGACGCGGAGCCGCTTCTCGACCTCTTCCGCCCGCATGGCGTGCCACAACACGGGCTCCGATGACGAGACGACCGTCTCCGCCAGGCTCATTGTCGTTCCCTTCAGCTTCCGTTCCATTTTGAGCAGCCATGACCCGCGTCAGGAATGCGGCGCATCCTCGCGCTTTTCTCCGAAGCCGAGAAGATGCGCCGTCGAACGCCAAACATGATGAGCAATCAGGTTGAGGCGGCGCGCCGAATCGATCTGCTCGAAGGCCTCCGAAACCGTCAATTGTCCGGGCGCGACCGAGGAGAGGACCGCGGCGCGATAGTCGCGCTGCATGGCGTCCAGCGCCGTAACGGCGCCTTTCGCCTCGGCCAGCGCCGAGCACACTTCGGACGAAACGCTCCATCCGATCGGCTCTGCGCGGCCGCTGAGCGCCGACTCTCCGAGAATCGATTCCTCGACCGTCTGCGTCCAGCGCAAGACCTGTTTGCACAATTCGGCCGCACGGAGATCTTTAGGGCCTCCGATCGACGCCCCGGGCAGGCCGCCGTCTCTCAGAAGCTCCGCGAGGCGGGACGCGTGATCGAGCGCGTGCAGCGTACTCGTCATACGTCGCCGCTCCGCCTCCGTTTCCGGCGGCTCCTCCAATTCGGACAGGAAGTCCCGAACCTTCTCCAGCGCCGCAGCGGCGGTGGCGACGCCAGGCGCCGGGCGTCCGGGTCGCTCCGAAAGGGAAGCGGCGATTGAGACCGCCATGGCGTTGAGCACGTCCGCCACCGCTCGGCGGGCCGCTTCGACGGCGACCACCGGATTGACAAGGGCGGCGGGGTCGAGGACGCGCTCGATCCGCGACTCCCTGGAAGGCAGGAGTCGTTCGACAAAGCGGGTGAACCATTGCGTCGCCGGAAGCAGCACCGCCACCCCGACGAAGTTATAGGCAGTGTGATAGGCGGCGAGCAGCGTCGTTCCGTCGAGCGCCCCCGCGAAACGCGCCATCAGCGCCGCGGTGAAGGGAAAGGCGACGATTGCGATGATCGCCGCGATGACCTTGAACAGAACGTAGGCAAGGGCGAGGCGCTTCGCGGTCGCGCTGGCGCCGATGGCGGCCAGCGCAGAACTCGTCGCCGTCCCGATGTTCTGGCCGATGATCAGCGCCGCGCCCTGCTCCAGGCCGACCGCGCCCGCGTAGAACGCCGAGATGGTGACCGCGATCGACGCGGTCGAGGACTGCATCACCGCCGTCATGGCAAGGCCGACGACAACCAGCTTCAGAAGCCCGATCGAGCCCTCGACCCATCCGACGCCGGGCGCGCCGAGCACACCGGGCAGATCGGACGGATGCAGGCTCTCCGCAAGGCCGCCCATGCCCTGCTGGAGCGTGGTCAGGCCGTAGAGCACGAGCGCAAAGCCCGCGAGCGCGGCGCCGCCCGCCGCGATCCGCCCGCCCGCCAGCAGCTTGGTGAGCGCCCCCACGAAGATCATCGGGAGCGCGTAGGTCGACAGCGGAGACTCGCACGCCAATCAGCGCGACAAGCCAGCCGGTGCCCGTCGTGCCGACATTGGCGCCGAACACGAGACCGAGCCCCTGCGGGAAAGTCAAAAGTCCAGCGCTGACGAGGCCGATCGTCGTCATCGTCACCGCGCTCGACGACTGCACGAGCAGCGTGACGATCGCGCCCCAGAAAGCGCCTGACAGCGGCGTCGCCGCCGCCTTGCCGAGCGCCGTGCGCAGAGAGGATCCCGCCAGCGCCTTCAGCCCGTCGGTCATGACGGTCATGCCGAGCAAAAACAGCCCTATTCCGCCGAAAACCGTTATCGCCGTCGCCATGTCCGCGTCGTCCAGCTACTTTTCCGCGAGAAGCTCTGCGCGCGCCGCGGCGAGCTCCTTTCTCTGATCCTGTGTGACTTTCGGATATTCGAGGTCAAGCGTCTCCACCGCCTCGACAATCGCCGCCGCTACGACGAGGCGGGAGAACCACTTGTTGTCGGCGGGCACGACGAGCCACGGCGCGTCTTTCGACGCCGTCGCGCGGATCGCGTCCTCATAAGCGTGCATATATTCATCCCAGTAGCGGCGTTCGCGCACGTCTGAAGCGGAGAACTTCCAGTTCTTTTCCGGCTTGTCGAGGCGCTCCATGAAGCGCTTCTTCTGCTCCTTGCGGGACAGGTTGAGATAGAACTTGAGGATGACCACGCCCTGCCGAGTGAGGTAGTCCTCGAACCGCGCGATATCCGCGAGCCGCTCGTCCCAGATCTGCTTGCCGACGAGCTTCGGCGGCAGCTTCTGGGCCTTGAGCAGCTCATGATGCACGCGGACCACGAGGACTTCCTCGTAGTAAGAGCGGTTGAAGATGCCGATGCGCCCGCGCTGCGGAACCTTCATGGCGTAGCGCCACAGGAAATCGCGTGAAAGCTCCTCGTCGGAGGGTTGCTTGAACGAGTGGACCTCGCAGCCCTGCGGATTGATCGGCGACATGACGTGCTTGATCGTTCCATCCTTTCCCGCCGCATCCATCGCCTGGAACACCAACAGCACAGACCAGGAATCCTGCGCGTAGAGAATGTCCTGCTCCATCGCGAGCCAATCAGAGCCGCGCTTGAGAAGCTCAGCCGCTTCCTTCTTGTCCATCTTGAGCCCCAGCGTGTCGGCGGGATCGAAGTTCTTCAGGCGGAAGTCCTCACCCTTCGTGACGCGGTACGGCTCGGTGTATTTCCGCATCGCGTCGATGATGTCCTTGCGCGGCACGACCCTTGCCTCCCCGTCATTGAAATGTCACTTGGCCAGCGTCGCCACGCAATGTCAATTGTGGGCCGCGGCCGTGGTTTCGTGGCTTATTGTGGATGGGCGCGCTCTGATCTTGTGAGCACCCATACGAGAGACGATGTAACGGGAAGATCTCAAACGAGCGGAGTTCGGGCTTTCGGCGTCACTTGGGAACGCCTCTTGTCCGCCAGTTTACCGCCGTTCGGCTAAACCCGCGCTCTTCGCCAAACCTGACGTTCAAACCGGCCCACCAGCCCCGCCGCGCGAAAAAGGAGCGCTCGTCCTTGATCCTCGTCAATGCGCGGCGGCCGGCGGGCCTTATTGTTCGCCAATTTCAGGCTTGGGAGGAGCGCGCCATGGCCGACAATCTCATCGAATTGAGCCCTGCGGCTTACCAGTACCCGCTTCTCTTGAAGCATCTCTTGCATTACCCGATGGCTCACGCTCCGGACCAGGAGATCGTCTACCGGGACCTCAGGCGGCACAGCTACCGGGTGTTCCGCGAACGCATCGGACGGCTCGCGAGTGGCTTGGCGGAAATCGGCGTCAAGCCGGGCGACGTCGTCGCCGTTCTCGACTGGGACAGCCACCGCTATCTCGAGTGCTATTTCGCGATTCCCATGATGGGCGCGGTCTTGCAGACGGTCAATCTCTCGTTGCCGCCGGAGCAGCTGCTGTACATCATGAACGACGCAGCCGCCTCGACCGTGCTGGTCAATGCGGACTTCCTGCCGCTCATGGAGAAGCTCGCCGACAAGCTGCCGTCGGTGCGCAAATACGTGCTGCTGCACGACCGCAAGGAGCAGCCGACCACGCGTCTGCCGATCGAAGGCGAATACGAGGACATGCTGGAGGCGAATTCGCCGTTCTTCCAGTTTCCCGATTTCGACGAAAACACCCGCGCGACGACGTTCCACACCACCGGCACGACCGGTCGGCCCAAGGGCGTCTATTTCAGCCACCGTCAGCTGGTGCTGCATACGCTCGGCATCACCGCGGAGTACGGCTGCGCTCCGAGCCAGGGACGGATCCATCGCGAGGACGTCTACATGCCGTTGACGCCGATGTTTCACGTCCATGCGTGGGGGAGCCCGTACCTCTACACCATGATGGGCGCCAAGCAGGTCTATCCGGGGCGCTACCAGCAGGAAGTCCTCCTGGGATTGATCGCGCGCGAAGGGGTGACGGCCACGCACTGCGTCCCGACCATCCTGCAGATGCTGCTTTTTGATCCGGGCAGCAAGGACGTCGATCTCTCGAAACTGAAGATGGTGGTCGGAGGGTCCGCGATGCCCCGGGCTTTGGTCAGGGCCGCGCTCGAGCGAGGCATCGACGTCTACACGGGCTATGGACAATCCGAGTCGTGCCCGATGCTCAGCGGCGTGCATCTGACGAAGGAGCATCTCTTGGAAGACGCGGAAGCGCAGGTGGGAAGACGGGCCGCGGCCGGACTGGCGGCGCCGCTGGTCGATTTGCGCATCGTCGACGCCGACATGGCGGACGTGCCGCATGACGGCCGGAGCCGAGGCGAGATCGTCGTCCGCGCGCCCTGGCTCACCATGGGCTATCTCAACGATCCCCACGCGTCGGAGCAGCTTTGGGCCGGCGGCTACCTGCACACCGGGGACGTCGCGACCTGGGCCGCCGACGGCTACATTCACATCGTCGACCGGATCAAGGACATCATCAAGAGCGGCGGCGAATGGATCTCCTCCATCCAGATCGAGGACATCATCTCGGAGAAGGCGGGCGTCGCTAAAGCCGCGGTGATCGCCGTCAAGGACGAGAAGTGGGGCGAGCGCCCGATGGCGTTCGCCATCGTCGAGCCCGGGTTCGCCGGCGGCTCCACAGAAGCCGCGGAAGAGGCGATTCGCGCTCACGTGAGAGCTTACGTCGACAGGGGCGTCATCTCCAAGTTCGCCATCCCCGATCGGGTCATGATCGTCAAGGAGCTGCCGCTGACCTCGGTCGGCAAGGTCGACAAAGCCGTGCTGCGCGAACGACATCTGCGGGAGGAAGGCGCGTAGCGCCCGCAGGGAGGGTGGCGGCAAGACGGCGGCGGCGCATTGAGGAGCGCTGGAGCCGGCAAGGGCGTCGGCGAGGAGCGGTCAGCCCGCCTTCGCCCGGCCTCCGACATTGGCTGCGCCTTCGACCCGGAAGCGCGTTCCACGGCAGGCGCTTACGTAGAATCCACAATTGTGCGCGCCGCCCGGCTCCGTAAGAGATCAGTCATCTCCAAGAAAAGCGGGAATCCGCGATTCTTTTTCGAGGGCTTTGTCCAAGCGTTGTGGGGCCGGGCGCGTGGGAGAGGCGCCCGAGGAGGTAACGGGCGTAAGCGCAATGAACATTTCGTCCGTTGAAGAGCGAAGCGTTTCGAGAGGCGGGCAGACGGAGACTCCGAGCCGCCGGCGCCGTCCTTGTGGTCGGGAACGACCAAAACGCCGCGGAGGAAATTCGGCGCCATCTCCAGGCCTGCGGTCATTCGGTCTACCTTTCGCAAACCACCGATGACGCCCTGTGGGCGGCGCGTTCTGACTGGTCCGTGCTCATCATCGACCGAGCGCCGAACGGGGAGGACGGCCTCTCGATCATCGAGACCCTCCGCCGCGAAGGAAATCTTACGCCGGTTCTCGTGGTCGGTCCCCCGTCTTCGGTCGACGATCGGATCAGCGGAATTCAAGGCCGGCGCCGACCAATATCTCGTCAAGCCGTTCGACGTGCGCGAACTGGAGGCGCGGGTTGAAGCGCTGTTGCGTCGCACCGGCGAACCGCGCGCCACGCGGCTTCAGGTCGGCGATCTAAGGATGGATCTGGTGGAGCGAACCGTTCGCGCCGCCGGCCGATCGGTCGATCTCTTGCCGATGGAATTCAAGCTGCTTGAATACCTGATGCGCCATGCCGGTCAGGCCCTGTCGCGGGCGCGGCTGCTCGAGGACGTCTGGCGCTCCAAACTCGCCGCCAGCACCAATGTGGTCGACGTGCAGATCGGCAATCTGCGCCACAAGCTCGATCCGACCGGCGAACGGCGATACATTCTCTCGATCCGATCGGTCGGTTTCATGCTGAGAGACGAGGGATGACGGCTGCGCCGACGTTGCTCAGGGAGGCTGGCGCTGGTCGAGAGGCGGAACCGCGAAGCGCCGTTTGACCCGCTCGAGCTGATCGGGGGCGACGCGGACGGTGAGGCGGAGGCCGTCCTCGCAGTCGCTGCGGCTCATCACCTCGGCGTGCTCGTAGAGCCAGTGCAGCCCCTGCCCGTCCGCGGCGTCCAGGGTCAGCTCGATCAGCAACCGGCCGCGTGCGAGGCGCTCCTCGATCGCCGCGAGGAGACGGTCGATCCCCTCCCCCGTGCGGGCGGAGACCGCGAGCGGCGCGGCGCCGCGCAAATCCTGCTCTTGCGCCAGCGCGGCGCGCTCCTCGGCGCCGAGCCGGTCGAGCTTGTTCCACGCCTCGATGATTCGGTCGGCGTGGTCGGCGATGTCGAGCTCGCCGAGGATCGCCTGCACGTCCTCGCTCTGCGCCTCGCTGTCGGCGTGCGAGATGTCGCGCACATGCACGATCACGTCCGCGGCGCGGACCTCTTCGAGGGTCGCCCGGAACGCGGAAATCAGCATGGTCGGCAGATCCGAGATGAAGCCCACGGTGTCCGACAGGATCGCCGATCCACCGTGCGGCAGCCGGATCAGCCGCATGGTCGGGTCGAGCGTGGCGAACAGCATGTCCGCAGCCATCACATCGGCGCGGGTCAGCCGGTTGAACAGGGTCGACTTGCCGGCGTTGGTGTAGCCGACCAGCGCGACGATCGGATAGGGCACGTCGCTGCGGCTCGCCCGGTGCAGCGCCCGGGTGCGCTTGACGCCCTCGAGCTCGCGCTCGATGCGCACCATGCGCTCGGAAATGAGGCGGCGATCCGTCTCGATCTGGGTCTCGCCGGGGCCGCCGAGGAAGCCGAAACCGCCGCGCTGCCGCTCAAGGTGGGTCCACGATCGAACGAGGCGGGAGCGCTGGTAGGCGAGATGCGCGAGCTCGACTTGCAGAGCGCCCTCCGCGGTGCGCGCCCGGCGGCCAAAAATCTCGAGGATCAGCCCCGTCCGGTCGATCACCTTGCAGCCGAACGCCTTCTCGAGGTTGCGTTGCTGAACGGGCGACAAAGCGCAGTCCATCACCACGAGATCGATCGATTCGGCCTTCGCTTCGGCGGCGATCGCCTCGACCTTGCCCTTGCCGAGATAGGTCGCGGGGCGGATGGCGGCGAGCGTTACGGTCTCCGCTCCGACGACGTTGAGATCGATGGCGCGCGCAAGGCCGACCGCCTCCTCGCGCCGCGCCTCCGGGCTGCGCAAGGCGCCCCGTTCGCCGGGCTGCAGCCGGGCGAGAGTGGGGCACACGACGCGGGCGCGTGTCCTCGACGCGACGGCCCGCTCATGTTCGTCGATCGCGCCGCGACGACCCGCGACGGCCTCGTCAGTGGGCGTCGGCCGCCTCCTCCACCGCCTCGAACATGGTGATCGGGGTGGCCGGCATGATGGTCGAGATCGCGTGCTTGTAGACCAGTTGCGAGTGGCCGTCGCGCCGCAGCAACACGCAGAAGTTGTCGAACCAGGTGACGAACCCCTGCAGTTTGACGCCGTTCACGAGAAAGATGGTGACCGAAGTCTTTGATTTGCGGACGTGGTTCAGAAACGTGTCCTGGAGGTTTTGCGCCTTCTCGGTTGCCATGAGTTTTTTTCCGTATGTTTAGACCGTTGCCGGCCGCCTTATTGAAACCTCATGCGCGCCTTTGGTGACACGCCAAGCCAAGGATTATAGCACAGACTTTCGCCAGCGCGCACATTATAAACCGAAATAACAATGTTAAACAGGTTTTAGCGACCTTTCCGAATAGCTCCGGAACGCCTGCCGAAGCGCGGGAACCACCTTTCCCGGTCGCCCCTCTCCGATCGCTCTACCGTCGATCGACACGACCGGCATGGCGATCGCGGTGGCGCTGGACACGAACGCCTCTTTCGCCTGTCGCGCCTCGTCCGGGGTGAACGGACGTTCCTCGAAGCGAAGGCCGAGTTTGTGCGCGACGTCGATCAACGCCGCACGCGTCACCCCATGGAGGATCGACTCGTCCGCCTGCCGTGTGACGAGCGCGCCGTCCGAGGTCACGATCCAGGCGTTGGTTGAAGCCCCTTCCGTGACGAACCCGGCGCGGTCGACGAACCAGGCCTCGAACGCGCCCGCTTCGCGCGCCGCCTGCTTCGCCAGCACGTTCGGCAACAATTGCAGCGTCTTGATGTCCGGGCGCGCCCACCGCTGCTCCGGCGCCGTGATGACGGCGACTCCCACCGCGGCCTTGGCCGCGCCGGCCGCCGGGTCGAGCGAGCGCGCGACGACGACCAGGCCGGGTTTCGTCCCCTCCGGCGGAAAGCCGTGATCGCGCCGGGCGACGCCGCGGCTGATTTGCAGATAGAGGAGGCCGTCTTGCACCCGGTTCAGCCGCACGATCTCGCGCATGACGAGCCTGAGCGCCTTCTCGCCGATCGGCCAGGCGATGCCGAGGGCGGCCAGCGAACGCCCGAGCCGGGCGAGATGGCCGGTCTCCTCGATCAGCGCGCCGCCGCTGATCTCGCAGACTTCGTAGACGCCGTCGCCGAAGGTGAAGGCGCGGTCGTCGATCGACACCGCGGCCTTGGCGAGCGGGACGTAGCGGCCGTTGACATAGGCTATCCGCGACACGCGTCCTTTCCCCGATGGCCCGGAAACCCCAGCTGTCTTGCGCCTTGCGCAGCGCCGGCGGCGCCGTTCACTCGACGCCCAGCGACTTGAGCTTGCGATGCAGCGCGGATCGCTCCATGCCGATGAACTCGGCGGTGCGCGAAATGTTGCCGCCGAACCGGCTGATTTGCGCGATGAGATAATCGCGTTCGAAGGCTTCGCGCGCCTCGCGCAGCGGCAGGCTCAGCAGTTTCTCGCCGCCGATGCCGCTCGGCACCGCCGGAACCAGGGCGCCGACCTCCGCCGGCAACATCGAGGCGGAGATTTCCGCGTTCGGGTCGCCGAGCGCCAGGATCATCAGCCGTTCGACATTATTGCGCAGCTGCCGGATGTTTCCCGGCCAGTCGTGCGACTGGAGTACCGCCATCGCGTCGGCGCCGACGCGGCGCGGCGCAACGCCCATGCTGGCCGCCGTCATCACGAGGAAATACTGCACGAGTTCGGGAATATCCTCGCGACGCTCGGCGAGCGAAGGAACCCGTATCGGCACCACCGACAGACGATGAAACAGATCCTCGCGGAACCGCCCTTCGGTGATCGCCTCGGCGAGATCCCGGCTGGTCGAGGAGATGATGCGAACGTCGACGTGGACGCGCGAAGAGCCTCCGACCCGCTGGAAGTTCTGATCGACCAGGACGCGCAGGATTTTCGCCTGCGTCTCACGCGGCATGTCGGCGACCTCGTCGAGATAGAGGGTGCCGCCGTGCGCCTCTTCGAGCGCGCCGATCCGGCGCGGCTGATCCGGCGCCGCCTCTACGCCGAACAACTCGGCCTCCATCCCCTCCGGCGACATCGCCGGCGCGTTGATGACGACGAAGGGGCCTTGCGCCCGGCTCGAATGCTCGTGAATGAGCCGAGCGGCGAGCTCCTTGCCCGAGCCGGCGCCGCCGGAAATGAGCACGCGCGAGTTGGCGGGCCCGAGCTTTTCGATGATCCGCCTCAGATTGAGGACCGCCGGAGACGCGCCGATCATCTTGGTGACCGCGCCGCCGCGGATTTTCAACTCGTTGACCTCGCGCTTCAGGCGCGAGGTTTCGAGGGCGCGCTCCGCGACGAGGATCAGGCGGTCCGCCTTGAACGGCTTTTCGATGAAGTCGTAGGCGCCGAGCTTGATCGCCGTCACCGCGGTCTCGATGTTGCCGTGCCCCGAAATCATGACGACCGGCACGCTGGGGTTCTGCCGCTTGATCGTCTCAAGCAGCTGCAGTCCGTCCAGCTTCGAACCCTGAAGCCAGATGTCGAGCAGGATGAGTTGCGGCCGGCGCGCTGCGATCGCGGCCAGCGCCGCGTCCGAATTGCGCGCGATGCGCGCGCCGTGGCCTTCGTCCTCCAGAATGCCGGCGACGAGCTCGCAAATGTCCTGTTCGTCGTCGACGATGAGAATGTCAGCTGCCATCAGGACGATCCGATTTTTTCGTTCGTGGTTTCAGCGGCGCCCTGCTCGGCGCCGCGCGCCGGCAGTTTCATCGCCACCATCGCGCCCCGTCCGCCGTCGGGGCGCACGATGCCGTCGAGCAGATCGACCCCGCCTCCGTGGTCCTCGAAGATCTTGACCACGATCGGCAGCCCGAGCCCGGTGCCCTCCGTCCGCGTCGTGACGTAAGGCTCGGTCAGACGACGCCGGTCTTCCATCGGGAAGCCCTTGCCGTTGTCGCTGACGACGATCTCGACAAACCCGTCGACGTCGGCCTCGAGCGTCACCAGCACCTTTCCCTTTTCGTGATTTTCTCCGAGCGCATCGATCCCTTCGGAGGCGTTCTTCAAGACGTTCGTCAGCGCCTGCGAGATCAGGCGGCGGTCAAAATCCGCGAATACGGCGTTTTCCGGCAGCCGTTCCTCGAAGTCGATGTCGGGACGGCCGACCCGCATGAGGAAAAGCGCCTGGCGGACGCAATCCGTCAGGTCGTCGCGCGCCGGGCGCGCCTTCGGCATTCGCGCGAACGACGAAAACTCGTCGACCATGCGCTTGATGTCATCGACCTGCCGGATGATCGTGTCGGTGCACTGGTCGAAAACGTCCTTGCCCTCGGCGATGTGGCGGCCGTAGCGGCGTTTGAGCCTTTCCGCCGACAACTGGATCGGGGTCAGCGGATTCTTGATCTCATGGGCGATGCGCCGGGCGACGTCGGCCCAGGCCGCGGTGCGTTGGGCGGTGATGAGATCGCTGAGGTCGTCGAGAGTGATGACGCTCGCGCGGTCGCGTCCCGGATTGCCGGTGACCCTGACGTTGAGAATGTGTTCCCGGCCGTCGCGCAGAATGGTCGCCTGACCCTGATGGTGGCGCAAGCGAAGCGAGCGCGCCTGCTCGAAGATGAGCGCGATCGTATGGTGGACGGACGCCAGCGGCAGGCCGATGAGGCCGCGCTCCCCGCCGAGCAGCCGCTCGGCGGCGGCGTTCGAGACGGTGATCGCGCCTTCGTTGTCGACGCCCAGAACGCCCGCCGGCACGCCCGAGAGGACCGCCTCGATGAACGCGCGCCGCTCGTCGTTGAGCGCGTTGGCCTCGATGAGGCCGGTCTGCTGGCGCAACAGCTCCGAGGTCATCTTGTTGAAGGTTTGCCCGAGACGGCCGAGATCGCCATCGGCGGCGCGCGCGGGCACCTGAACGTGGAGATTGCCGGAGGCGACTTCATCCGTCGCACGGATCAGCCGGCGGATCGGCCCGACAAGTCGGTTGGCCCAGGCGAGCCCCAGCCAGATCGCCGAAAAGAGCATCGTCAGCGCCAGCATGACAAAAACAGTGGCGAAGCCGAGCTCGAGACTGTGCCGGGCAGCCTCGAAACGTCCCCACATGTTGGAGACCAGCGCGGCGTCTTGGGCGACCTTGGCGGCCAACGGGTCGATGCTGCGCGCCGCGTAGAGAAATTCCCCATCGGTTCCGGGGATCGGGCGAATGCCGACGAAAATGTTGCCGACCCCGAGAAAGCCGCACAGAGCCTCTTTGTGCAAAGCATCCTGGAAATCGGACAAGTCGGGCTTGGCGATCAGCTTCTCGTTCGAACCGGCCGCGATCTCGATCGGCGTCCCATCGTCCTTCATCACGGCCGCCGCCGCCAAGCCCAGCGTCTTCGAGCGGGAGCTGAAGTATTGCTTGAACTGTTCGGGCTCGGAGTGAAGCAGCAAGGCGCTGCGCCCAATATCTCCCGCGGTCAGGTCGACGTCGCGCAGCAGCGCTCGGCACTGAGACTCGCGATAGAGCTGAGTTGCCTGGTTGGCCTCGTTGATGAACGCGGCGACGTCGCTCATGAAGCGGGGGTTGATCGCCCACTCGACCGAGACGGCGGCGACGACGGCGGTGACGATCGCCGGGATCGCGGCGACCAGCGAAAACAGGGCGACGAACCGGCTGTGCAGCCGAGCGCCGGCGCGCGCAGCCTTTCTCGCCGACCGGAGGCGGGCGAGCTCGATGCCGATGAGGACGATCAGAGTGATGACGACGAGGCCGTCGCCGATCAAGAGGGTGGAGACGACGGTCGCCGTCGGCAAGATCGGCGTGAAGCCCGCGAAGACGAGGAACGTCGCCAACGCGAGTACGAAAGCCGCTCCGACGGCGACCAGACCGAAGCGGGCCGTGGGCCGGCTGTCGTCGAATGGCGTCGTCCCGCTCGCCGCGGCGCTCGTCGTCGTTGCTGTCAAAGTCCCGAACCGCGGCGCGCCATCCTCGTGGCAATCGTGCAACAATGTTGCTCAATTGCGACTATTTGGCGGCATGATCAACGGAAGCTCGGCATCTCCCGCAGGTTGAGATCGCGGATCTTCTTGCGCAGGGTGTTGCGATTGAGACCGAGAATTTCTGCGGCTTTGATCTGGTTGCCCCGGGTGAGGCTCAGGGTTGCGGCGATGAGCGGCGCCTCGAGATCGCGCAAGAGCCGATGGTAGAGGCCGACCGGCGGGCTTGCGCCGGCGAACGAACGGAACAGATCGCCGACCGCGCGCTCGACCGCTCCGTCAAATCCGTCTCCACCGGCAGGCGCGACCTGCGGCTGGGCCCGTCGCCGGGGGTCCTCGGATGGCGACACGGGCTGAGGCGACGGCGAGCCTCCGACATTCAGTTCGGCTTCGATGAGCCCCTCGCCGATGACCTCCTGAGGATAAAGCGCGGCCAGGCGGCGGGCCAGGTTCTCCAGTTCGCGCACGTTTCCCGGCCAGGGGTAGCGCCGCAAGCGCTCCATCGCCGCCGGCTCGATCGACTTCATCGGCAGGCCTTCGGCGGCTCCGCGCTGAAAGAACGAGCGCAGCAGATCGGGAATGTCCTCGGGGCGCTCCCGCAATGGCGGAAGGCGGATCGGGACGACGTTCAGGCGGAAGAAAAGATCCTCGCGGAAGGCGCCCTGCTGGATGGCGAAACGCAGATCCTTGTTCGTCGCCGCGACGATGCGGACGTTGGTCTTGATGGGCGTCCGGCCGCCGACAGTCGTGTACTCGCCCTGCTGCAGGACGCGCAGGAGCCGAGTTTGCGCCTCCATCGGCATGTCGCCGATCTCATCGAGAAACAGCGTCCCGCCCTCGGCCTGTTCGAAGCGGCCGACCGATCGGGCCGCGGCGCCGGTGAAGGCCCCCTTCTCGTGGCCGAACAACTCGCTCTCGATCAGGTCGCGCGGAATGGCGGCCATGTTGATGGCGACGAACGGACCGCCCTTGCGCTTGCCGTAGTCGTGCAGCGCGCGCGCCACCAACTCCTTGCCGGTGCCCGACTTGCCGGAGATCATCACCGTGAGGTCGGTCTGCATCAGCCGCGCCAGCACGCGGAAGATGTCCTGCATGGCGGGAGAGCGGCCGACGATCGGCATGGCCTCCGCCGGAGTGTGGTCGTTCGGCTCCTCCCGGGGCGCTTGGGCTCCGCAAGCGCCCGGCCGACAACGGCGACGAGCTCGCGCAGGTCGAAGGGCTTGGGCAGGTATTCGTAGGCGCCGCGCTCCGAGGCCTTGATCGCTGTCATGAACGTATTTTGCGCGCTCATGACGATGATCGGCAGCTCCGGGCGCACCCGCTTGATGCGCGGCAGCAGGTCAAAGGCGTTGTCATCGGGCATCACGACGTCGGTGATGACCAGGTCGCCCTCGCCCGCCGCCACCCACCGCCACAGCCCTGCGACCGTTCCCGTCGCGCGCACTTCATATCCGGCGCGGGTCAGCGCCTGGTTCAGGACGGTGCGAATTCCCGCGTCGTCGTCGGCAACCAGAATTTGCCCAGAAGGCATCAGGCATGCTCCTACGGCCCGGCCCGCCCCAAGCCGCTCACTTGGGCGCGGCGGCGCGCGGCGACTGCAGCGGCATCAGGACGCGGAACACCGTCCTGCGCGGATGCGATTCGCATTCGATCGTACCGCCGTGGTCGCCGACCAGCTTTGCGACCAGTGCAAGACCCAGACCAGAGCCTTTGCCCTTGGTCGTGACGAACGGGTCGAACAGGTTTCCCGCAATCTCCGGCGCGATGCCTGGACCGTTGTCACGCACGCAGATCTCAAGCGGCAGGGAGACCGGCTCGGCGCCCGGAGCGGTCCGCAAGCGCACCCCCGGACGGAAGGCCGTGGTCAGCGTGATCTCGCCGTCGATGCTATCTTCGCCAATGGCTTCGGCGGCGTTCTTGACAAGATTCAAGAACACCTGAACGAGCTGGTCGCGCGAGCCCAAAACATGCGGCAGCGAAGGGTCGTAAATCTCCGCGAAGCGGACGTGCCGGGCGAAGCCGGCCTGGGCGAGCCGCTTCACATGGTCGAGCACGGCATGGATGTTGAGGCTTTCCCACTGTGGCGGCGCCGAATCGCCGAAAGACTGCATCCGATCCACCAGTTTGACGATCCTGTCCGTCTCCTCGCAGATCAGCCGCGTCAGCGCGCGATCCTCATCGGTCGCGCTCGCCTCGAGCAACTGGGCGGCCCCCCGTATGCCGGAGAGCGGGTTCTTGATCTCATGCGCCAGCATAAGGCCAAGCGCGCTGATTGAGCGGGCAGCGCTCCGATGGGTCAGTTGTCTGTCTATTTTTTCGGCAATTGCCCGTTCTTGCAGCATTATGACGATGGCGCCGCTCGGCTGCGGCAACGGAGCGATGAAAACATCGACAGGGCCGCGGTTGCCGGTCCTCGGGGTGGAAATGTCGATCTTATAGCCGGCGACAGTCGCATGATTGCTGGCGGCGTCGGCGACGAGCGCGATCACCGGCGACCCGAACGGCATGAGGTCGGCCAGCCGCGAACGAAGCAGAGCGCCCCGACCCATGGCGAAGAAGGTTTCCGCCGCGACGTTGGCGTCGATGACCATACCCTGGCTCTCCACCGTGAACAACGGTTGAGCCAGCGCATTCAAGACCTTGGCCGGGTCCGCTCTCTCCTTGTTGAAGGGCGCCGTCACGCCGCGGCCTCCAGGGGGGCCTCGTCGAAGGCGCGCTCGAGCAGTTCGCTCGCGTGAGCCGGGTCGTCGGTCGTCACGAGATCGCGTCGAAGCGCTGCGGGCGCGCCCGCCGCCTCCGAATAAGCGGAAAGATGCTTGCGAGCGTGCCGCAGCCCGGAGCAGCGGCCAAGCTTGCCGATCAGCCAGTCGAGATGTTCGAGCGCCGCGTCGCGCCTTTCCTGGCGCGGGGGGAGCCGAAGCGGCCCGCCTTCCGTCAAAGCGCGGGACACCGCCCCGACAAGCCACGGCGCCCCGACGGCGGCGCGTCCGATCATGACGCTCCTCGCTCCCGAACGGACCAGCATGGATTGCGCATCCCCGAGGCCCGCGCAGTCCCCGTTGACGACCACCGGCATGGCTACCGCTTCGACTACGGCGCGCACCGCCCCCCAGTCGGCCCGGCCGGCGTAAAATTGTGCGCGGGTGCGCCCATGAACGGTCGCCATCCGCACGCCCGCGCGCTCCGCCCGCCGCGCGAGGTCGGGCGCGTTCTTCGATGTCTCGTCCCAGCCGAGCCGCATCTTGACGGTCACCGGGACGGACACCGCCTCGACGATAGCGGAGAGGATCCGCTCGGCGTCGTCGAGATCGCGCATCAGCGCCGCTCCGGCGAGCGCGCCGGAAACTCGTCGCGCCGGGCAGCCCATGTTGACGTCGATCATCGCCGCGCCCGCCGCCTCGACTTGCCGCGCGGTTTCGGCGAGCGCCCACGGCTCGCGTCCGACGAGCTGGACGGCGTGCGGCGAGACCCCCTCCCCCTCGGCGCGCATGGCCGCCTCCGCGTCGCCCTCCAGGTAGGTTTCAGCCGCCACCATTTCGGAAAAGACCAACGCCGCGCCGAAGCGCCGCGCAATGCGCCGCATCGCCAGATCGCTCACGCCCGACATCGGCGCGAGCATGGCGCCGCCGTCGAGGCGGATCGGGCCAACGTCGATCGGATGGTTGTTGCCTATTTTTTGAGCGTTCAACATTTTGCCTACACTCTAGTCACCGTTCGGCCGAAAGCAAGTCGTCGCTAGACGCAAGTGCAGGAAACAGAGGGCGAAGTGTTCCTCGGCGCAATCCCGGCGCCTTCAGGCCAACAGGTCTTTGACAGCAGATTCGACAGGTTATACGGGAGCGTTGGCGGGCAGGCCGCGGGAGACTCACACCAAAAGAGGAGGTGCTCGATGCGCCCGATTTTGCTTGCGGTCCTGATCGCCTGCTGGCTGGCGAACCCGGCCCTTGCCGTCATTAGCATCGACTTGCCGAATGAGTGCAACGACCGGAACGCTCTGCAAAGCATCGCCTACGGCGCCCGCCTGATTGCGATCAAGTTCTATTACAAAGGCGTTATCAACGGCTTGGCCGACAAGAAAACTCAAGCCTGTCTCGAGGCGCACGTGCTGTTCGACGACAAGTTCGCCGTGATCAACCGGACGCTCGAAATCGTCGAAACGAAATGCCTGCCGATCGACGTCGCCGCAAGCATGGCGACGAAGGGCCTGTGTCCCTGACGGCGGCCGGGCGGCTCGGCGGCGAAGGCGAGGCTTGCCGCAGGACGCGCGGTTGCCTACCCTGAACCGCGAGTCCGAGGACGCTCGATGAAGTTCAACCGCGATGTCGTCGGCGCGATCGGCCGGACGCCGCTCATCAGGCTGAGGGCTGCCTCCGAAGCGACCGAGTGCACAATTCTCGGCAAGGCCGAGTTCATGAACCCCGGAGGATCGGTCAAGGATCGCGCGGCGCTCGCGATCATCCGCGACGCGGCCGAGCGCGGCGCTCTTCGTCCGGGCGGCGCCGTGGTGGAGGGCACGGCGGGCAACACCGGCATCGGCATCGCGATGGTGGCGGGCGCGCTCGGCTACCGGGCCATCATCGTGATCCCCGACACCCAGACCCAGGAAAAAAAGGACATGCTGCGGTTGGCGGGCGCGGAATTGATCGAGGTTCCGGCGGTTCCCTATTCCAACCCCAACAATTACGTGCGCTACTCCGGCCGTCTCGCGGAGGCGCTCGCGCAGACCGAGCCGGAAGGCGCCGTTTGGGCCAATCAGTTCGACAACGTCGCCAACCGCATCGGGCATTACCAGACGACGGGACCGGAAATTTTCGACGATCTCGACGGCCGCGTCGACGGCTTCGTCAGCGCCGTCGGCACCGGCGGCACTCTGGCGGGCGTCGGAATGGCGCTCAAGGAACGCGATCCGCGAGTCCTCATTGCGCTCGCGGATCCGATGGGAGCGGCGCTCTATTCCTTTTACACGACCGGCGAGCTCAAAAGCTCCGGCTCCTCCGTCACCGAGGGCATCGGCCAGAGCCGCGTGACCGCCAATCTCGAGGTCGCGCCGGTCGACTTCGCTTTCCAGATCCCGGACGAGGAGGCGCTGCCGATCGTCTTCGATCTCGTGGTCGAGGAGGGATTGCTGCTCGGCGGCTCGTCGGGCGTCAACATCGCAGGCGCGATCCGCCTGGCGCGCGAGCTCGGCCCGGGCCACACGATCGTGACCATCCTGGCCGATTCCGGCGTCCGCTACGCCTCCAAGCTGTTCAACCCCGACTTTCTGCGCTCGAAGAACCTGCCGGTTCCGGCCTGGCTCGAGGCGCCGGGACGCGCTCCGCGAGTGTTCGTCTGATGACCGAAGCCCTCTTCCGCGCCGACTCCTACCTTCGCGAGACGCCGGCGACGGTCGTTTTCGCCGAGCCTCGCGGGATCGCGCTCGATCGTACGGTCTTCTATCCGCAGGGCGGCGGCCAGGGCGGCGATCAGGGGGTCCTGGTCCTCGACGATGGCGCGACGATCGCGATCGTCAACACGGTCTACGACGCCGACCGGAAGACGATCCTGCACCTCCCGGCGGAAGGGGTCGCGCTCCCCGCCCCAGGCGCGGGCGTGAACGCCCGGATCGACTGGAGTCGGCGCTACCCGCGCATGCGCGCCCACACGGCGCTGCACCTCCTCTCGGTCGTGCTCCCCTACCCCGTCACCGGCGGCTCGGTCGGCGAGGGCGAGGGCCGGCTCGACTTCGATTGCGAGGCGCTCCTCGACAAGGCGGAGGTGGAGCTCAAGCTCAACGAGCTCATCTTGCTCGACGCGCCGGTGACGCAGCGCTGGATCACCGACGAGGAGCTGGCGGCGAGCCCGGCGCTGGTCAAGACGATGTCGGTCAAGCCTCCGACCGGGACGGGCCGCGTCCGGCTGGTTTCGATCGACAAACTCGATCTCCAGCCGTGCGGCGGGACGCATGTCGCGCGCACCGGCGAGATCGGCCGCGCCGCGGTCACCCAGATCGAGAAGAAGGGCAGGATCAACCGGCGCGTCCGTATCGCGCTCGCTTCGGCTTGAGGAAGCGGCGATGGCTTCGCACGACTTCTGCACGACCGACGCGCTGGCAGCCGAATTGAACGACCCTGACCTCGGCGTGATCGACGGCTCCTGGCACCTGCCCAACACCGGACGCTTCGGCGCCGTCGAGTTCCGCCTCGGGCACATACCGGGCGCGGCCTATTTCGACATCGACACGATCGCCGACCGCGACACGACCCTTCCGCACATGCTGCCGAAGCCCGACCTCCTGGCCAAGGAGATGACCGCCCTGGGACTGGGCGACGGCATGCGCTTCGTCGTCTACGACGTGCTCGGCCTTTTTGCGGCGGCGCGGGTGTGGTGGACGCTGCGCGCCTACGGCGTCCACGACGTCCGTATCCTCGAGGGCGGTCTGACGAAATGGATCGCCGAAGGCAGGCGGCTCGAATTCGGCGAGGCGCATCCGAAGCCCCGTCCCTTCACGCCGCGGCTGGAGGAATCCTTTGTCGCTTCGCTCGACGAGGTGCGCGCGGCTCTGGCGACGGGATCGGCGCAGGTGGTCGACGCCCGTCCCGCCGACCGGTTCCGGGGCGCGGCGCCCGAGCCGCGGGCGGGACTGAGGCGCGGCCACATGCCCGGCAGCCTCAACGCGCCCTTCGCCGACCTCATCGAGCACGGCCGGCTGAAGCCGCGCGAGGCGCTTCGGGCCATTTTCGCCGAACACAAGGTCGACCTTTCGAAGCCTGTCATCACCACCTGCGGCTCGGGCGTCAGTGCGGCGATCCTCGCCCTCGCCGTCGAGGAGACTGGCGGCAGGATCGCCGGGCTTTACGACGGATCCTGGGCCGAATGGGGAAGCCGCGAGGATTGCCCGGCGGTGACGGGGCCGGCCTGACCGATCCGCTGGTAACAGGGGCAAAAACAGCGGATTTCGCGAAAACAGAGCCGCTCCGCTCCGGATTTTGGGCCAATATGCCTGCAAGTTCAGCCGCTTGGGCCGAAATCGCCACAGCAGGCGGAACAGCGGATTTTTTCGCCGCAACAGCGGATTTGGCGCGTCGGTCGCTTTCTCGCCCGCATCCAATGACCCTCGCCCGCGCGCGGGGAGAGAGAGACTTCCGCGAACCTCATCGTCAACATCCCGCCCCGGCACTTGAAGTCGCTCGCCGCCTCGATCGCGCTGCCGGCCTGGCTGCTCGGCCACAATCCGGCTCTCTCGATCGTCAACGTCACCTGCGGACAGGACCTTTCCGACAAGTTCGCCCGCGACTGCCGGGCGGTGATGACGTCGGAGTGGTACCAGATGCTGTTCGCGACGCGCCTTTCGTCGGACAGGCCGCCGTTCCAGGAGCTCGCGACGACGGCCGGCGGCTTCCGCCTGGCGACCTCGGTCGGCGGCGCGCTGACCGGGCGGGGAGCGGACGTCGTCATCATCGACGATCCCATAAAACCCTCCGACGCCCTGTCGGAGAGCCGCCGCGCGGGCGCCAACGAATGGTTCGACGCGACGCTCTACTCCCGCCTCAACGACAAGACGAAAGGGGCGATCGTCATCGTCATGCAGCGGCTGCACGAGAACGATCTGGTCGGCCACGTCCTTAAGCGCGAGAACTGGGACCGCCTGTCGTTTCCGGCCATCGCCGAGGACGACGAGGCCCATGTCGTGGAGACGATCTACGGCGCGAAGGAATACCGGCGCGAGGCCGGCGAGGCCTTGCATCCCGGCCGCGAATCCTTGGAAACGCTCGGGCGGATCCGCACGATGATCGGCGAATACAATTTCGCCGGCCAGTACCAGCAGAGGCCGGCGCCCTCGGGCGGCGGCATGGTCAAGGCGGCCTGGCTCCGCCGCTATGCGCGCGATGAGCGCCCGGCGTTCGACCGGATCGTGCAGAGCTGGGACACCGCCAACAAGCCCTCCGAGCTCGCCGACTATTCCGTCTGCACCACCTGGGGCGTGAAGGGCCTGGACTTCTATCTCCTCAACGTGTTCCGCAAGAAGCTCGGCTTTCCCGAGCTCAAGCGCGCCGTCGCCGAGCAGAACGAGCTCTTCCGCCCGCAGACGATCCTTATCGAGGACAAGGCCTCGGGCACCCAGCTCATCCAGGAGCTGATCGCATCGGGCCTGTCGCATGTGCAGGGCGTGAAGCCGGACGGCGACAAGATCATGCGCCTGCACGCTGCAGACGGCGCAGATCGAGAACGGCTTCGTCCATCTGCCGGACGAGGCGCACTGGCTCGCCGACTACCTCGCCGAGGTCACCGCGTTTCCGGCTTCCCGGCACGACGACCAGGTCGACTCGACCGCGCAGTTCCTCGCCTGGGGGAAGAAGAAGCCCCTTCCGCAGTCGTTCATCGCCATGATGAACCTTTATGGGGGGCCGGGGTGGAGGGAGGAGCTGGGCTACTAGGGGCCTTGCGATCAGGCGGAGCCGCTTCTCGTCCCTTCTCCCCACTTGCGGGGAGAAGGTTAGGATGAGGGGCTGGGCGATGAGGGCGAACAGTCGCCTTGCCCCTCACCCCAACCCTCTCCCCGCAAGCGGGGAGAGCGAGCGAAAGGCGCCGAAAGGTTTTTCGCATGTCTTGTTGTCCGGTGCCCGTCTTACCGTTCCGAACGATCGCCCCAGAAAAGCCGCGTGCTGTCCGCCGCATGTGTACCGTGTCGCAACCTCGGTGACGCGATTTCAAATCGACCGGGATCGCGACAGGCTTTCTTGAACCGGATGTGTCGTCGGGGAGAATCATGCACTTTCATGCCAACTCCGTCTCCACTTCTGTCTTCGGCGATGGCGATTACTACCAAGCCATGTTCCAAGCCGAGCAAGACGCGGATGACCCTGACAGCCCTTATCTCTTGATCCAAAGGCAATTTGAGGATCAAGATGACGATTTGTGCTACATCGAAACGCATGACTACTGCGGTCATTTTTTATTACGCCGCCTCGACTTCACGCCCCAGAAGTTGTCGATCGAGCTCGATCGTCCGAGGAGCAATCTCGTCAGCGTCACCTTTGCGATGGCGGCCGCAGAGTTCGCCGAGGCATCACAGGTGGTAAAGATCATTAGCGGCGAGATCGAGCCTCTCTGAGGCAACTGGTGCTAATCAAATGTCCGAATTGGCGGAGAGCAGCCATTGGCCCAACGGCAGGAACGGACGGGATAGCGGGCGTACAGGAGCAAGGCTCACTGTCCGCCCGAAACACGCATCGGTAGAGACGCCAACAAGACGTCGTGAAGCTTCGACGACCCCCTCGTCGGTCGCTCGGGATTGGGGAATCGATTGACGCCAACATCGAAACAGAGTGCATCGTCTTCGTGGTCGTAGCGGCGAGGGCGACCCCGGAGGTCGTACCCAGCCTGAAGGACTACCGTGGCATCCTCGTCTCGGTTTCCATCTCCGAGGTCGCCAAGGCCGTCATCGTGAGCCTCGCCGAGGAGCTCGGATTCAAGCCGATCAATGTGGCAAGCTCAGCGTGGCGCTCTACGCCGAGGCACTGGGCATATTCGCTCTCCGCGGATTTTTAGGCTTTCTGACGCCGGCCCTTGGATATGGCCAGACCGTCAGCTTCCGCGCTTTTCAGGCACGGAGTGATCCCGGGTCGAAGATTTCGAGGACCTCGAAGAGCGGCTCTCCGGCGCGCTCAAGACCCCGAAGATCGCGAAGATCGCGGGCAAGATGCGATGAAATAACTGGACGTTCACGGGCGAATGTCCCTACAAAGGCGAAGATCGGCGGCTCGAATGGACGAGGCGGCTTCGTGTAGTAGGGGGCGGCACAAATAGCTCACCGTCGTCGCTCGATCGTTATTGATGCGCGGATCAATGGGTTCCCCGGCGCGCACGGGCTTGCGCGCTCCGTGATGAAGCTGGTGGCGCACATGAGCGAGCCGGCCGACGGACTCGCCCTTCGTGTGCTCATCAACCCCCGCGAGACCCAAATCTTTCCGCTATCTGAGCTGCCGGCGCACGCGGATCTGGTTGAGACAGACGTCAGGGTGCCTGACGTACACCGCGGGTGGGAGCTGGCCAAGCTGATGCGTGCGGTCGGCGCGGCCGTGTTGTATGTTCCGCATCCGACGGTTACGCCGTTCTCCCCTCTGCCGTGCCCGTTCGTGCTGACGGTCCATGACTGCACGATCGAGAGCGATGTGGCCTTCGCGGGCAACTGGCTCCGCCAAATGGCGACGAGGGCAATTACCGGCATTGCGCTCCGACGGGCAACCGCGCTGACCGCGCCAAGCAAGGCTACCCTGGCTGATATCCGCCGCCATTATCCTACGGCGCCGAACCCGACGCTCATCCCGAACGGGGTCGACTTGAGGCAATTCGAAGGCGCGACCGCTGAAGGGACGCTCGAGGCGCGAGTTCGTTATCAGCTACCCGAAAAGTTCATCCTCGCCGTCGGCGCGCATCGCCCGCATAAGAACCATGAGATCCTGGTGAAGGCGCTGGCCAGCGTTCCTGAGCGCGTCGGTCTCGTAATCGCGGGCCGCCCCGACCCCTACTTCCATGACCGCCTACCCGGCCTGATCGCCGAGCTGGGCATGAAGTCGAGAGTGAAGCTTGTGCCAGACGTGGCCGACACGATGTTACCTGCCGTGTATCGGGCGGCGTCGGTCTTCGCCTTTCCCTCCCTTGCCGAGGGGTATGGGTTGCCGGTGCTCGAAGCCATGGCAGCCGGCCTACCCGTAGTGATGAGCAACATCCGGGTGCTGTCCGAGGTGGCCGGGTCGGCTGCCGTCATGGTGCCGCCACGCGGGGTCGCCGGATGGGCCTCCACCATCACGGCGGTGCTGTCCGACGCCGCACTGTCCGCCCGGCTGACCGAGGTTAGTCGGGCCGCTGCGGCTGCCGCCGGTTGGGAACGGCCAGCCGCAGCCCTGGTCCGTCTGCTCTCCGCGGTCGCAAATGAGTGCGCCCGCATAGATTCGCGCAGCAGGCCCGAGCTCGTCGTCGCCGAGCCCGAAAGCGGCTGCGAGCTGCAAGGCGCAGCGAGCACTGGGATCGCCACATCGCCGACGATATCCCCATGAATTCTGGGGGCATAGCTCGAGGCGTCTGCATTGCCTGCATCTCACCCGACTTGCTGCTCGCTACACGGGCTTTGGCGGAATGCAAATGATCTACATCTGTTTCGGGATGATGAAGTCTGCCAGCACGTTCCTCTACCAACTGGTCGAGGAGACGTTCCGGGTCGCGGGGCGGAGACCGGTGCGTCTCGGGCCGCCATTACGGTTCCACTGGTCGGTCGAGAATTATGTCGACGATGTCGACCCACACCTCCTCGAGGCAATCTCACGCTCGGTGGGGCCACGCGATGTTGTCCTAAAGACGCACCAGGGGCTCCATCCTGAAGTTGCCCAACGAATTAGTGAGGGATCGTTGCTTGCAAGCGTCTCGATCCGGGATCCCAGAGAGATCGCCCTGGCGATGGTCGACCACGGGCGCCGATCGCGAATATTGCGGCGTCAGGCCGAGTTCACCGAATGTCGAACTGTTCTCGATGCGCTGCCGTCGCTGGACAACCAGATCGCAAACCTGAGTGAATGGTCGACGCTTCAAGGGGTCGAAATCTTCCGCTACAACGAAATTTGCTTTGATACGGCGGCGGTCGTGGCGCGCGTTGCGGCGCAAATCGGCGTTGCCGTTAACCCAATCCCGGTTCTGACCCGTTATCGAAATCAAGCTCGCATCGGTCAGTTCAGCAAAGGGGCCGCGCTGCGCTATCGCGAAATGCCGCCAGAGGAGCAGGCCGTTTTTCTCGGCCGCTACACGAAACTCTATGAAACATTCTCGTTCGGAACGGCCTCCGCCGAGGCGCTCGCAGGTTCTCAGGAACGGCAAACGCTTCGCGCCCGAAGCGAGCTTTCCCATGGCCTCACCTACCTGAGCCGACTGCTTCGGATTTAGCAACCGGAAATCATTGGCCTGCGGCAGCATGTTGAACTCGCCTCCGCGCTGTCGTCGCTGAGCTTGCGCCACACTTGATGAGGTTGTGCTAACCCTGTACACATTACAGAAACGATGAAAACACCAAAACAATTGATTAGTCGGGGGCGGGAAATGCGAATCATGGTGGTCTCCGACCAGTACGAACCCATGGTTGGCGGAGTTCCGACAGTCACTCGCGAACTCGCGTACGGCCTGGCCAAGCGGGGACACGAGGTGGCGGTGGTCGTGCCAAGCCCGGGCTGGCGCGGCCAATTGGCCGCAGCCGAGCGCGTGAGCGTGACATACTGCGGCTCGCTGCGTTGGCCATTGTATGAAGGCGCCAGACTGGGATGCCTTCGAGCTTCCGTGGCCCGCAAGTTGGTAGCGTCGTTCGCGCCCGACGTGGCGCACATTCATTCACCGGCGACGCTCGGAGTGATGGTCCGGTTCGCGGCATTCCGGCAGAGCGTGCCTGTAGTGTACACTAACCACTTCCTGCCGGCCAACCTTCACCCCTCCACGGCTCCGCGACCGCAACTCGTTGAGGCCCTTTTCTATCGTCATGTCGTCGGCTTCTCGAACCGATGCAGCTACGTCACCGCGCCTAGCGCCACCGCATTGCGGCTGTTGCGCGAGCGAGGGCTACGCGTTGCGTCTGAAGTGATTTCGAACGGAATTGACCTGCGCATCTATTCCCCAGGGCCAGCTGATGATCAGATCAGGCATCGGTACGGACTGCCGGCGGGGCGGATGCTGATCCTGTCGGTAGGCAGGCTCAGTTCGGAGAAGCGCGTAGACGTGCTGCTGGAGGCAGCGGCAAGAATGAGCGTCGACGCTTTGATCGCTATTGCCGGGACCGGCCCGGCGGAGGCGGGGTTGCAGAGGCGAGTGCAGCGGCAAGGTCTCGGCGGGAAAGTGCGGTTCCTCGGCTATGTTCCAGCATCTGACCTTCCGGGGCTCTACAGGCTCGCTGACGTCTTCGCTATCTCGTCCGAGGCAGAGTTGCAGAGCCTCACCACCATGGAAGCGATGGCGACCGGGCTGCCCGTGATTGCCGTTAACGCATACGCGCTCAGCGAACTCGTCAGCCACGGCGACAACGGATTCCTGGCCCATCCGGGGGACGCCGCCGGCTTGGCCGCCCGAATGGACCTGGCGTGTTCGGACGCAAAATTGCGGGCCAGAATGTCTTCGGCAAGCCTGCGTATCATCGGCAACCACGAACGAGAGCGCTGTCTGACCGAGTGGGAATATATCTACAGCATGTTGGCCTCGACCCAGAGCGCTGAAGCGGGCTCAGCTACCGCGAGTTGTCGGGCCGCCCGGTGGCCGTCCGCCGGAAGCTGCGTGATCCAGTCGCCGTCTTTGGCGCTGCCCGCGAATCGGTCCTGAACTCCGCACGTGGCGCATCCTCCGCTTAGCGCCTACGCCGCTTTCTGGCGTTATCCGTACGTACCGGGCGGATCGGGAAGGACAGCAAAGGGTCGATTCCGGCCACCCGGCCCGACAAGATCATGCGCCTGCACACGCAGACGGCCGATACTCAGAACGGCTTCGTGTGGCGGCTGGCCGAGGCGCCCTGGCTTGCCGGCGCCCCCTCCGAGCGCGGCGCGTCTCCGGTCGGTCCGCCACGACGACACCGCTTCGACTTCGACCGCATGAGGCATTTGAAGCGTCGTGTGCGAGGATCACCGCGATGCTAAAACAGACTTGCTTGGGCAGATCCACGAATGATGTTTCTGACCATCAACGGTGTAAGGCGTATTTTCACCACTAAGGGCGCGAAGTTTGCACGAAGGACACGGTCGGCTGGTGAGCTTTGTGCATTCTTGGTGCTCTTTGTGTGAACCGTTTCGATCCGTTGGCCGGTCAAGAAATGTCTGCTCAGGCTCAAACGTTAGGAAGGTCGCCCGCCAGCAGTTGCTGGGGGACCAGCGTGAAGCCGGTGATTGGCCCGGCGCCGGTTGGCCGATCGAAAACGAACACGAGATCATAGCGTGCGCGCCAGCCGGGCCGGTCGGCCAACTCCTCCGGACATTGAGCGTCCCTGGGGTTCCGGTCTGCGTCAGGATTTCCTGGCCGATTCCCGGGTCGCCCGTTTTCGTGGTCAACGCGATATCCTCGTGCTGCCAAGCGATCAACACGACGCCGTCGCACGCCAGCGCCGACGTCACCATCTTGGCGTAGTGGTTCTTGCGGTGGCTGGTGTCAACGGGCAGGTTGAGCTTCGTCGCCAGCGCGGTAAGCGTCTCATAGGGTCGCTGGCTCGGCCCTTCGTCGCCGGCGTCATCGCCTTGTTTGGCGGTCGGGTCGGAGGCGAACAGGAATTGCGGCGTCGCCAGCAAACTCTTCGGTCCCCAGGGCGCCGAAAACAACGTGACCAAGGCCCCGGCGCGCTCCCAACCGAGCGTCGTGAGATGCTTCGCGCCGCCGTCTCCCGCCACCCGTGCCGAGGTTGTTGACGCCGTCATATTGCGCGCCATTGTAAGGACCCGGCTTCTCCGCATGCCGTATCACCATGATCTTGGTGGAACCCATACCCGCCTCCTGTTTCGCCACTCCATTCCGTCAGTTGGACGCCGCTTTTGGGCGCTGCGCTTGCGCTTTTAAGCCAGCGGTCCGATCGCGGATGAAGTTCCCGACAATAAGGTTTTTTCGTTCGGATCGGGAGCGCTGATCGCCGACCGAAAGCAGCAGAGGCCCGCCCCTGAATACAAGTAAGCCGACCTTCCCTGTATGTCGCGGGGGCCAATTTGATCCACGTCAATGCACGGCGGAGGTTCGGCGAAGGATCTTCGTCGCTTGCATCGACCGCATGGACCCTGCAGGATGAAACGGGGAACGCGTGACACTACTGCTATATTTATCAACACAAAGGACGCGAAGATCGCACGAAGGGCACAAGGACTCGTGCCCTTTGTGCATCCCTGGAGTCCTTTGTGTTTCGATAAGTCCTTTGTGTTTCAATTCGCCTCCCACGATCTCGGCGAAGCTAGTCTCTAAAGTCGGAGAGGTGAGCAAAGCCGGCGATGACTGACGCGGCCCATTATTCCGCCTTCGAGATGCTGCCAGGCGGCGGAAGGATCGAGATCCGCGCCCAGCGTCCGCAGGACCGGGACGGAATACGGGCGGCGCTCGCCCGGACGAGCGAGCAATCGTTCTACCATCGCTTCTTTACGGTGAAGCGCGAGTTCTCGGAGAAGGAGGCCCACTACTTCCTCGACATCGATTTCGTCAAGCATGTGGCGCTGGTGGCGATAGCGGAGGAATGCGGCCGACCGACCATCGTCGGCGGCTGTCGCTATATCGTCATGCAGCCGGGCGTCGCCGAGATCTCGTTCTTGGTCATCGATGCGTATCAAGGCAGGGGCATCGGCTCGGCGCTGATGCGCCATATCGTCGCGCTTGCCCACGAGGCGGGACTGAAAGAGCTCTTCGCCGACGTCCTGGCCGAAAACGTGCCCATGCTCAATGTGTTCAGGCGAAGCGGCCTTCTCATGTCGAAGAAGATCGTCGGGTCGACGGTCGAAGTGACGCTCCGCTTCACGGCGGAAGACAGCGGCCCATCTCAGAGCCTAGAGCCGGCAGGGATCAGGGTCGTGGCGGGGGCGGAGCCCCCGGTCGGACTGTAGCATCTGGCCGACCGGGCTGGTCTTGATGTCCGTCGTTGTCAGGTCAGGTGAAGTCTGGCCCGCGTATTTTCACCACTCAGGACACGAAGTTTGCACGAAGGACACGGTCGGCTGGTATGCTTTGTGTATCCTTGGCGCTCTTTGTGGTGAACAGTTTCAATCCGTTGGCATTGGCGTTCATGTTGGAGCCAACTCGGACCGTCCCCACAAAATCGGGAAGTCTCACATTGCGCAAGTTGAGCTGACGCGAATGCGAAGAGCGGGCGGCGGCTGATCCCGGTCGAGGAATTTGGTTCGACAAAGTTAGTTAGCGCCGTCGCAGGCCAAGTGAAAGCATCAGCGACGTCGTCTCACGCAGGTAGAGCGAGAGAGGTGCGGACGTAAAAATACCCTCCATTTGTTCCCTCGTTGAGCTGGATCAATGCGCGCGCCGTTCAACGCCATCAGCATTGCAGACATCTGCGCTGACCAGAAACCAGGCTGCCGATGGGCTTCTGTTTCTTCAACAACGTCGATGAATGGACGCAGCCTAGAGACCGCCAGGACGGTATGGTCCAGGCCGGGCGGACGCCTGTTCACGCTTAACCAAGTCCGCGCGAGAGGAGCCCCATGGCCCAGTCGTCCTACGATCGCGATCTTGATCGAAACGCCGCCAACTTCCAGCCGCTGACGCCGCTGACATTCCTCGAGCGGGCCGCGGAGGTGTTTCCGGAACGCCTGGCGATCGTCCATGGACCGCTCAGGCGAAACTACCGCGACTTCCACGCCCGCGCGAAGAAGCTCGCGTCCGCGCTGGCGAAGCGCGGCTTCGTCCGCGGCGACACGGTCGCGGCCATGCTCGCCAATACGCCTGCGATGCTCGAATGCCACTACGGCGTACCGATGTGCGGCGCGGTTCTCAACACGCTCAACACCCGCCTCGACGCGGCCGCCGTCGCCTTCATGCTCGACCACGGCGAGGCGAAGGCGCTGATCGTCGACCGCGAATTCTCGCGCATGGTCGCCGAGGCCTTGAAGCTCGCCAAGGCGCGCCCGTTCGTCGTCGACTACGATGACCCCGAATACGACGGCCCGGGCGAGCGCATCGGCGAGATCGGCTACGAGGACTTGCTCGCCGAGGGCGACGAGGCTTACCGGCGCACTGCGCCCATCGACGAATGGGACGCCATTACGCTCAACTACACCTCGGGCACCACCGGCGATCCCAAAGGCGTCGTCTATCACCATCGCGGCGCGAACCTCCTGGCGATGGGGAATGTCATCACCGCCGACATGCGGCCCCATCCCGTCTATCTCTGGACGCTGCCGATGTTCCATTGCAACGGCTGGTGCTTCCCCTGGTCGATCAGCGTCAAGGCGGGGACCCACGTCTGCCTGCGTCAGGTGCGCGCCAAGGCGATGTACGACCTCATCGCCGAGCACAAGGTGACGCATCTCTGCGGCGCGCCGATCGTCATAGCGGTGCTGCTCAACGCGCGCCAGGATGAGAGGAGGCCGCTGTCGCACCGCGTGCGCTTCTTCACCGGGGGCGCGCCGCCGCCCCCCGCCGTGCTGAAGCAGATGGGCGAGGCGGGGTTCGAGGTCACCCACGTCTACGGGCTCACCAAATCCTACGGGCCCGCCGTCGTCAACGACTGGAACGAGGAGTGGAACGCGCTCGACGCCGAGGCGCAGGCGCACTTGAAGGCGCGCCAGGGCGTGCGTATTCACCCGCTCGAGACTCTCGACGTCCTCGACCCCGCGACGATGGGGCCGGTCCCCGCCGACGGTCGAACGATGGGCGAGGTAATGTTCCGCGGCAACGTGGTGATGAAGGGCTATCTCAAGAACAAGCCCTCGACCGACAAGGCCTTCGACGGCGGCTGGTTCCATTCGGGAGACCTCGGGGTCAAGCATCCCGACGGCTACGTGCAGCTGCGCGACCGTTCGAAGGACATCATCATCTCGGGCGGCGAAAACATCTCTTCGATCGAGGTCGAGGACGCCCTCTTCGAGCACCCGGGCGTGCAGCTGGCCGCAGTGGTCGCAATGCCGGACGAGAAATGGGGAGAGACGCCTTGCGCCATCGTCGAGATGAAGCCTGGACACGAGGCGACGGCCGAGGAGCTGATCGAGTGGTGTCAGGCGCGGCTGGCGCGCTACAAGTGTCCGCGCACGATCGTCTTTGCCGAAATCCCCAAGACATCGACCGGCAAGGTGCAGAAATTCGCCCTTCGGGAGCGGATCAGGCAGCTCGGGCCGACGCAGGCGTAGCGGAGCCCTCCGGAAGCGGCCTCCCGACTGCCGCCGGTGGCGAGGGAGTCATTTCCGCAGGCGGAGGGCCCTTCTCCCGCGGGAGAAGGGCTGGGAAGAGGGGCCGGCGTCGAAGTGGGTTGAAGGCGCCGGACGGCTCGCATGTCCTAGTCGCCCGAGTCACTCAAACTGGGGGTACAGCCTTTTCAGTTTGACACGGGCGTTTTCGGTGGTGAATTGCCAGTCGGCTTTGGCGTGGTGTTTGTTTCGATGGCTCTGCCAGGCTGCGACCTCTTTCTCAAGGGTCGGCTTGTCGGGGATGCGGCGGCTCAGACACTGGGTGGTCAGAACGGCGAGTTCGGACTCGGCCATGTCGAGCCAGCTTCCATGCTTTGGCGTGTAATGCCATTCGAACCGGTTGACGAGGCGACGCGCTTCGGGAGCGGGGAAGGCGGCGTAGAGCGAGGCCGGCGTATGGGTGCTCAGATTGTCCTGGACCAGCACGATTTTTTCGGCGGCGGGGAAATGCACGTCGGATAACTCTTTGAGGACTTTCGCGTAATCGACGGCGGCGTGGTGGTCGGTCACCTCCACGCGGCGCCAGCCCTCAAGCGGCGCGAAGATCATGAAGAGATTGGCGACGCCGTTGCGCAGGTATTCGTAGTCGTGCCGAGCGGGCCGTCCGGGCTTGGGCGGGATCGGAGCGCGCGTCTCGGCGACCAATTGCTTGGAGGTCTCGTCCAAACACACGAGAGGACGATCGGGATCTCGCGGCCTCTGGTAGGTTTCCAGCACGTCTTCCATGGCGGCGACGAAGCCCGCATTGGCTTCGGGCGGGATCACCCATTGCCGTCTGCGGTGCGGTTTAAGAGCGTTTTTTTTAACGTCCGTCCGATCGTGTTGTCGCTGGCCTTGTCGACGATGTGCAATTCGACGACTTTCTCTTCGAGGAGACGCAGGCTCCAGCGAGCGAAGCCTTCCGGAGCGGGCGAGCAAACCAGGGCGATCAGTTTCGCCTCCGCCGCCCCATCGAAGATCCGCGGCCGGGCCGAGTTGGGATTGGACTTGCGGCTCAGCGTCGCCTCGAACCCCTCCTCGACCAGCTGCTGACGCGTGCGAGCGACATTGTTGACGCTGGTGTCCAGCGCTGCCGAGATTGCGCTGTCGCTCCAGCCTTCGCCCGCCTCTGAAACGTCGGCCTTGAGCAGGATGCGCGCCCTCGTCAGCACTCGCGCCGAACTCTTGCCGGTGTGAATCAGAGCTTCGAGCCGCTCGCGCTCCTCGGCGCTCAGCTCCACCACATACTTCTTGACCGCAATCTCCTTCTTGGACACGAATCACCTCCGTCGCTGCTCTCGCGGCGACAGAGATTCAGAAAATCACCACCAATTCGTTGACGCTGGCGACTAGTCCTGTCCGACGCCCAGAGCGTCGTCCGCCGTCGCTCTTTCCGCGCCGGGCTGGGTGCGGGCTCGAGCCCATCAGGCCGCCATCACGCGCTTGTCGCCGCCCATTGGCCCGACGGGCGTCATCTTCGTCACAAGGAACGCCACGAAGGTCGACGCTTCCGCCGCGGCGAAGGGGATCCCCCCGACGGCGAAGCGATCGAGGCCTGCGACTAGGCGTATCCGCCGGGTTTGCCTCATCCTTGTTCACATCGACCTTCGTCTCTTTCACGGTATCCCGTACGTTTTCAGTGCGCTCGGTCGCCTCCTTGCGGACCACCACGTCTTTGGTCTTGCGCGCCCGCTTGTCGACGACGGGTTCTTCGTGTCGCTCGATGACCTCGAATTCGCGCTCCCTTGGCGCATCGGCGCTGCCGAGCGTTTGCTCGCCCGTGGCCGGCCGACGCTCGACGATGACCCGCTCGTCGCGCAGATGGACCTGTTCTTCGACAGGCTTTTCGACGACGTAGGCATGAACCCGATACGCACGCTCGATGGCCCGCTTGCCGACGTCGAGTTCTTCCCTGACCACCGGTATCACCTGTTCGCCTTCTCGCGTCGTTTCCGCGCCTGCAGCTGGACGACCTGCTTCGACATCGGGTCTGGCGCCGAGATCGGGTCTCGCGCCTTGCTCCGCCGGCTCGAACTCGATGGGATTGGATTCATCGAGGGTCCGAGTGGCCTGCTCGCGCTCGGCCTCGTTTCTGGCGAACACGGTGGGTGCGGCGTTCCAAGAATTACTGGCAACACGCTCGTAGAAGAGAATTGATCAGTTGATGGAGTTAACCAACGAGGCCGATTCCGGACCGACCCGGCGCTTTTTCTTGCTTGAACTGCCTTGGAGCGAAGTGGCCGACGGGCCTTGAGCGAGTCGACGTCGAAGGTGGCGAGGCTGAAGGCGCCGGAAGGCGTCTTCGCATGGCCGAGCGGCCGCCGATTTGATCCACGTCAATGCAAGGTGCTGTTTTTGGGGGTGTTATTCTAAGTCTAGAAGAAGGGAAGACCTCAACGAGGGAAGATTCGATGAAAATCGACGACGGCCGCTCGATCGGAAATCCCGCGACGTCCGATGAAGTCGACGAGCTTCTGCGAAGTCGGATGAAGATCCTGGGACTGGACGTCGATGCGATCGGCAGGGAATTCCCCGAAGTGTTCGACAGGGTCCGAAAAAATTGCCCGCTCTGCGGCGACCGCGAAGCCTGTGTGATCGATTTGCGGCATGATCCGAACGCCCTGATCTGGGAAGCCTATTGTCCGAACGCGGAAGTGCTCAACGTCCTCGTTGCGCTCACCGAGGCGGGGGTTTAACGCACGCGCTCGCCGCGGTTGATTTATCAACACAAGGGGCGCGAAGATCGCACGAAGATCACAAGGGCTCGTGCCCTTTGTGCATCCCTCGAGTCCTTTGTGTTTCGATTCGCCTCCACAATCTCGGCGAAGCTAACGGCGCATCAGCGACCAGAGGAGCGCCAGAGCGAGAAGCGCGGCGACGCCCTGCCAGAATTGCGTCGGCGCGCGCTCGTAGAGCGTCAGCGGGCGTTGCGGCGCCGGCGGCGCGCTCCGCGGCCCCGCCTCCATCTCGAGCGCGAAGTCCATGACGTCGTGAAACCGTTCACGGCGATCGAGCGCGATCGCCCGATTGAGAACGGCCTCCAGCCACGCCGGCAGGTCGGGGCGTAAAACGGAAAGCTTCTTCGGCCGATCGCGGCGCGGCGGGCCGATGGCGTCCGCATTTCCGTACGGGAATTCGCCGGTGAAGGCGCGAAACATGGTCACGCCCAAGGCGAAGATGTCGGTCTCCTCGTTGCCGCGCTCGCCCTCGAACATTTCCGGCGCCGTATACCCGGCGGCGCCCGGAATCTCGGCAGGCGCGACATCCTCCCAGCCGGGGACGCGCGCCACGCCGAGATCCACCAGCTTCAACGATCCTCCGCCTTCGAGAATGACGTTGTCGGGCTTGATGTCGCGGTGGATGACGCCCGCGCGGTGCAGCGCGGCGACGCCTCGGGCGAGCCCGACAGCGATGGCGCGTCCTTCCTCGAGACCGAGCGCAGGGCGGCGCATGAGGCGCGTCTCCAGAAGTTCGCCCTGATAAAGCGGCATCACCGTATAGAGGCAGGTCTGCCGTCCTGGCAGCAGCTCCAGGACATGCCCGATCCAGGGGCTCGCCACCCGCGCGCCGACCCAGGCTTCGCGCACGAACGCCGCATGATAGGTGGCGACCGCTGCGATCTGGGGCTTCGGGAATTTCAGCGCGACCTCGCCGCCCTCGATCTCGTCGACCGCGGCGAAGAGGCGGCTGTAGCGGCCGTCCGAAAGCAGCGCCTTGAGCACATAGCCGTCGATCGTCTCTCCGCCGACCGGCGTCGGGACGAGCGGCAGGCGCATCACCGCGCCGCCGACGTCCGCCGAGACCGCCGTCGGCAAACCGACGACGTCCAGCACCATCGCGGTGCAATTGTCGGCGCTTCCCGCATCGAGGGCGGCAGCGACCAGCGCGCGCGCGGTGTCGTCGGGAGCAGAGCGCTCGCGCAAGGCCTCGGCGATGCCGTCGTCGGTCAGGACTCCATGCACGCCGTCGCTGCACAAGAGAAAGCGGTCGTGCAAGGCGACCGGGTGGGCGGCATAGTCGAGGCGCGCCTCCTCCTCCGCGCCGAGCGCGCGCGTCAAAACACGCGATTGCCCCGGCCCTTGCTCCCGCGAATGATCGGTCGTGAGACAGGCGAGACGGTCGCGCCTCAGCCGGTAGCAACGGGTGTCCCCGAGGTGGAGCAGATGGGCGACGCGGCCGCGCAGCACGAGCGCGGTGAAGGTGCAGGCCATCCCGGCGAGCTCCGGGTCCTGCCGTCCCAGGGAATGGATCCACGAATTGACCGCATTGACGATCGGCGCCGCCGCCCGGCGCACCTCGAGCGTCTCGGGCAGGTCCCAAAAACCCTCGAGAAAACCGCGCACCGCAGTTTCGGCGGCGACCCGCCCGCCTTTCGCGCCGCCGACTCCATCGGCGATCGCCGCGACAACCTCCCGACGCGGCTCGGTGAGCTCCGCGCCGATCACCGCGGCGGCGAAATCCTCGTTCTGCTTGCGGGGGCCCTTTTCGGAGGCGAATCCGACGCTCGCCATCACGCCGGCGCCGTAATCGGCCATTCCGCCTAGCCCCGGTTGAGCCGGCCGGATCGCGATGTCAATCGGGGAGCCGGCATTGGTCGAAAAGGAAATTTCCGCCGGTCGCGGACGCCAGAACGACGGTCAGCTTGCCGGTCCTGCGGTCGAGCAGATAGCGCCATCCGTCCTTGGCGTCGCGCCACGAAATCTCCGTGTCGCTGATCCGGGCCGGGTTGGAATCCACCGTCGCCCGATCGTAGTCGACGACGATCTGCCAGCTCACGCCGCTCGCCGGATTGGTGCAGGTGACGGCGATCGCGCCCGCCCGGGCGGCCTGAGGGAAAGAGCTCGCGGCGAGCGCCGCCGAGACGACGATCGTCGCGCGAACGGAAATCAGGGGCGACCGATGCTTGATCATGGCCTTCATCCCTAGCCGTTTCTGGCGAGCGCGCAAAGCGGTCCGCGATGGGGCCTAAGCAAAGCAAGACGTCCGTCGCCTATTTTTTACTCATGTTATCGAGATACTTTTCAGTTTCGCCTAATGTTTAGGCAGATACATGATGAAAGCATAAATTGGGTCAGACCGATTTGCGGCACAATTATTGCGGCCGAAACTGCGCCCCCGCTTCTTGGGAAGGGAGAAGCAAGTCGTCAGGCCCGGGGCAGGCCGCCATAACGTATCGTGACGGATGTCAACATGAAGGGGTAGCACCATGGCGCTCGTAGCATCACCACATTGGCTCGATACCGGAGACAACGCCTGGCAGCTCGCTGCTGCAACTTTTGTCGGCCTGCAAAGCATTCCGGGTCTGACAGTCCTTTACGGCGGCATCGTCAAGAAGAAGTGGGCGATCAATTCCGCCTTCATGTCGATGTACGCTTTCGCTTCGGTGCTCGTGGTCTGGATCCTGTTCGATTACAACATGGCGTTCGGGCCGCAATGGTTTCCCTTCCTGGGCAAGCCGAGTCTCGCGACATCGGCGGTCTTCACCACCGGGCAAGCGACCATTCCGGCCGCGGCTTCCGGCATGCCGCCATTGGCCTTCCCGATGGCGACCCTCATGTTCTTCCAGTTCGTGTTCGCCGCCATCACCGTCATCATCCTCGCCGGATCGGTTCTCGGCCGGATGAACTTCACGGCGTGGATGATCTTCTGCCCGGTGTGGATGACGCTTGTCTACACGGTCGGGGCCTTCAGCCTTTGGGGCGGCGGTTGGCTCGCCGGGCTGGGCGTGGCCGACTTCTCCGGCGGTTACGTCATCCACCTCGCCGCCGGAACCTCGGGTTTCGTCGCCGCATGGGTCATCGGCCCGAGACTCCAGGCCGATCGCGACCACTTCCCGCCGAACAGCCTGCTGATCACGCTCGCCGGCGCCGGCATCCTGTGGCTTGGCTGGAACGGGTTCAACGGCGGCGACCCCTATTTCGCCAACGCCGACGCGGGCGCAGCGGTGCTCAACACCAACACGGCGACCGCCGTGGCGCTTCTGGTGTGGACGCTCCTCGACAAAATGGCCTATGGCAAGCCGTCGGTGCTCGGAGCGGTCAACGGCATGATCGCGGGCCTGGTGGCGATCACGCCCGGCGCCGGCTATGTCGACGGCTGGGGCGCGATCATCATCGGGATCGTTGCCGGCGTCATCCCGTGGATGAGCATGAACTGGCTGCAAAAGACCCAGTTCATGCAGAGGGTGGACGACACGCTGAGCGTGTTCTCGACCCACGGCGTGGCCGGCCTCACCGGCGGGCTGATGGTCGGCCTCATCGCCAATCCCGGCATGCTGCAATATATCGGCACTGACAAGGAAGCCCCGGGCGTCAACGTCACCGGACTGTTCTTCGGCAACGCCTATCAGTTGCTGCTGCAGGTCTACGGCGCGGCCTTCATCATCGTCTATAACGCGATCGCCACCTACATCATCCTCAAGGTCATCTCGTTCATCGTCCCGCTGCGAATGGATGAGGCAACGCTGAAGGTCGGCGACGACGCGGTCCACGGCGAGACCGCCTACGCAATCGGCGCCGAAGGCGAATAGCTCTCGCGCTGACAAGCCCTCCCCTCGGTGTGCCTGGCGCGGCGTCGAGGGGAGGGCCCAAAGTCTTGTCGATCCGCCTTCGGAGCCGCGGCAAGTGGAGCCCCCGCGCGTCGCTTGAACGCGGTCCGGGCGTTCAAGAAAGCTCCCGACTGGCCGCCACAGATTCCACAATCTCGGGCTTCTGACCCGCGTCGGGGAGGCGCGCGGACGCCTCAGATCATGGAGACGGCGCGGACCGCGATAGGGGCGCCCGCAATCCAGAAGCGTGAAAACCAGCCGCGGCGTGGCGGGAAATCAGCCGCGTCCCATGAAACCTCCCCCTGCGTCGGGAGTTACAGCATTTCAGTGGCCGCGTCCTGAGGAAGCGCCGTTTCCGACGGAATCCACCTCGAGGATCGCCGACCGGCCGATCACGCCGCCGTCGGGCTTGACGATGCGCAGTAGGCTGCTGGTCATTCATACGCTAACCGCATTTATCTTATACCGCTTACTGCGCTAATCGCCGGATTTTGCATGAACTAACTCTCCGTCAATGCCGGAAGCCGCGGGAAACGCAGGACCGGACGGACCAGAGCAAAGGAGCGAAGTCATGGGAGAGCTGACCGGAAAAGTCGCCATCGTCACCGGGGCCTCGCAGGGCTTTGCGCTGCCCATGGGCCGGATCGGCCGGCCCGACGACATTGCGCGGGTCGCGCTGTTTCTCGCCTCCGACCCGTCGGGTTGGGTGACCGGCGAGCGCATTTCGGTTTCCGGCGGCGAAAGGTAGGCGAGCGAAACAGGCTTTGGAGGCGCCTCGCTCGCGCCGCGCCGCCTCAAGGAGAGAGCAAGATGGTCGAGGTTCGAGAGCCTTCCCGAGGTCGCCCGCGCGTCGTCATTATCGGCGCGGGCTTTGGCGGCCTGTCGGCGGCCAAGGCGCTCGCCGATGCGCCGGTCGACGTGATCGTGATCGACCGCTTCAACTACCACCTCTTCCAGCCGCTGCTTTACCAAGTCGCGACGGCTGGCCTCTCGCCCGCCGACATCGCCGCGCCGATCCGCAGCGTGCTGAGCCGACAAGCCAACGCGACCGTAATTCTGGCTAATGTCGAAGGCGTCGATGCGGTCGCCAAGACCGTTCAGGCCGAAGATCGCCCCGTGCCTTACGATCTCCTCGTTATCGCCACCGGCGCCAGGCATAGCTATTTCGGCCACGACGATTGGGCGAGGTTTGCGCCCGGTCTGAAGAGCGTCGATGACGCCACTTTACTGCGGCGCCGTATCCTGCTGGCGTTCGAGAAGGCGGAAATCGAAACCGATGCGCGCGAGCGCGAGCGTCTCTTGAGTTTCGTCCTCGTCGGCGGCGGGCCGACCGGCGTCGAAATGGCTGGCGCGATCGCCGAACTTGCCCGCATGGCGCTCTCGGCGGACTTTCGCTCGATCGATCCGCGCGCAACCCGAGTGACGCTGATCGAGTCCGGTCCGCGCCTTCTCGCCGCCTTTCATCCCGATCTGTCGGAGGCGGCGCGTCGTTCGCTCGAGATGTTGGGCGTCCGGGTGCATCTCGGCAAGCCTGCGACGCAGTGTGACGAAAGTGGCGTCGAGGTGGACGGCGAACGCATCGCCGCCGGCACGATCATTTGGGCGGCCGGCGTGATGGCGTCCCCAGCCGGCCAATGGCTCGGCGTCGAGACCGATCGGGCCGGACGCGTGATGGTCAATCCGGATCTGTCGGTTCCTGGCCATCCCGAAATCTTCGTGCTTGGCGATACCGCCCATGTCGCCGGCGTTGATGGGCGTCCGTTGCCCGGCGTCGCCCCCGTCGCCAAACAGCAAGGGGCTTATCTGGCTCGCTTGATCAAGACGCGTCTAAAGCGCGGGGACTTGCCGCCGTTCCGCTATCGGGACTTCGGGTCCTTGGCGACGATCGGCCGCAAGAGAGCGGTCGTGCAAATGGGCGGCTTCCGTGTCACCGGTTTCGTCGCCTGGCTGATATGGTCGACCGCCCACATCTATTTCCTGATCGGCTTCCGAAACCGGCTCGCGGTCACGCTCAACTGGGGCTGGAACTACCTTACGTTCGGGCGCGGCGCCCGGCTGATCACCGGCCTTACGGGGTCGCGAATGTCGCCGATGGAAGCGGTCAGCAGAAAGAGCAATGCGCCTAACCAGTCAAACGGTAGCGGCGAGATAGAAAACGTGGCTTAATGCTCTCGGCTCGAAGGATTGGCCGGCATGAGGCAATCTTCGGCGAAGCTCAGCCAAGTGGCGGGGGCAATTCGCGAACCGCGCGATTAGGAGCCGAGCGATGCGAACGAACCCGGTTGCGGATGTTTTTGCGTTCCTGACAGGGCCGTCCTACCACGAGCCCTCGTGGATGCATTTCCTCTATTGGGTTGTCGCGTTGACGAGCCTGGCGGTCGCGACGATCGCCGCGGAGAGGGTCCCGGGCCAATTGACAGTTTCGCATTTGGGCCGGTTCGTCATTCGCTTCATCGTCGGCAGCATGTGGTGGCAGCAGGCGCTGTGGAAGTTCCCGACCGACCTCGGCGGGCTGAAATACTGGACCGAGCAGATCGCGGCGCACGCAGCGTTCCAATTCCATAGGGAGTTCGTCCAGCACGTCATCCTGCCGCACTTCACGCCGATTGGCGTCGCGGTCTTCTTCATCGAGATTCTTAATCGGGACTTCCCTGATGATCGGGCTCCTGACGAGGTTAAGCGCATTCGGCGGCGCCCTGTTTATCGCCAATCTTTGGCTCGGCCTCTACCAGGTAGGCTCCGAGTGGCCATGGGGCTACTTCTTTCTCATCATGCTCCTGGCGATCTTTTGCTTCGACGACTACGGGCGCTCGTTGGGGTGTGATACGCTTCTTCGCGGCGACAAAACACTTGAGCGGCACGTTCCGAAATTCATCCGTGTGTTTGCTTAAGACGCCTGGCCAACCGAATACCGCCCGGACGGCGATTGAGCCCAGGGCCCAGTGCGGAGGCTTGAGTGGCTTCGAGCTCAGGTGCATGTAGTCGTCGTCGAAACGTCGTGCGTCAGAAGCCTTCTGCTGCATGTAGACCGATGGCAGCGACACCTGCCGGGCCAGCATGTGGATACCCGGCTCACGGCCGAGGACAGCTACCACGCGCAGCGCAGCTTGCGGAAGGCGAATAGGTCAGAAATGGGATTTGACGCTTGCTGTATCCACGCGCCCCGCCGCTCGATGAGGCGATTCGTGCATCTAGCACGCAGCGTCGAGCAGAAACGTTAAGGTTATGGCGGCGGCCGCGTCGAGCGAAAGGTCGAGGAGTTTTCGTCACGAATTCTGCAAGCACATAAGGCGTCGGCCGTCCAGCGGCCGCGATCTCGAAGATCATAAGGAGGGAGCGACATGAGCGCATCAACGCCAACCCTGACACTCGAAACGGCCGCTTCGCGAGCCAAGGAAATCGCCGATCGCGTATTGGCGCCGGCTGCCGCCGGCAACGACAAGGCGGGCCGATTTTCCAGCGAAGCCGTCGAGGCCCTGGGTCAGGAGGGGCTTCTGGGCTTGACCTTGTCAACCGAACACGGCGGGTCGGGGCTCGGTCCACGCGCCTTCGCTGCGGTCGTGGCGGCGCTGGCCGAGGCCGATGCCTCCGTCGCCATGGTCTACAACATGCACATTTGCGCGCTGGCGACCATTCAGGCGGCGCGCCCTGAAGCTTCAACCGAAGACGCATTGAGAGAGATCGGTCTCGGCAAGCACCTGACGACGCTTGCCTTCAGCGAGGCCGGATCGCGCAGCCACTTCTGGGCGCCCATGTCCCGCGCGCGACGCAATGGCGCCGGCGTGCACATCACGGCGAAGAAGTCCTGGGTGACGAGCGCGGGGCATGCGAACAGCTACGTCGTGTCCTCGCTGTCGCCCGAGGGGGCGGGGCCCACGGACTCAACGCTCTATCTCGTCGCTTCAGGCTCGAAGGGAGTCTCGATCGCCGGACCATGGGACGGCCTCGGGATGCGCGCCAACGCCTCTGCGCCGATGGCCCTCGAGGACTGCGAGGTTGCTCCCGCAGGCCAACTGACCGAGGACGGCGCCGGCTTTCCAGCGATGATCAATGTTGTGCTGCCGCTGTTCAATCTGGGAACCGCGTCGGTGGCGCTGGGGCTTTGCCGCGCTGCGGTCGCTGGGACGGCCAGCCACCTCAAGTCAGCGCGTTTCGAGCATCTAGGACAGAGCCTCGGCGAAGGCCTGCCGACGCTTAGGGCGCTGCTCGCCGGAATGCAGATCGAAACGGACGGACTGGCGGCTCGCATCGACGACCTCGTCGATCACCTGGAGGGCCCCCGCGACACGACGGTGCTCCGCGTGCTGGAAGCCAAAGCCGCGGCTGGTGACGCCGCCGTCTCCGTGACGTCGGCCGCGATGCGGGCCTGCGGAGGCGCCGCGTTTTCCAAGCACACGAATATCGAACGCCTCTTCCGCGACGCTCACGCCGGCGTTGTCATGGCGCCGACAAGCGATGTGCTGCGCGAGTTCATCGGCCGGGCGATCCTTGGGATGCCGCTGTTCTAGTCCTACAGAAAGGCGGCCCGGGCGCTGGCTGTAACAGGGGAGCTGAACATGAGCCGAACGATCTGGGTGGGAGCGGTCGCATACGATCCGAAAGTCGTGACAATCTGGGAGGGCATGCGCCATTATTTTCATGACGAGGCGGGGCTGCCTATCGAGGTCGTGCTTTTTCAAAGCTACGAGGCGCAGGTCGAGGCGCTGCTCACCTCGTCCGCCGATCCGACTCCCCGCATCGACATCGGCTGGAACACAAATCTCGCTTTCCTCCAGGCGACCGAGTGGAGCGATCGTCAATGCGCGCCGATTGCGATGCGCGACACCGACCTCGGCTGGATGACGAAGATCGTCGCAGTCGCCGGCAGCACCGTGAGGCGTCTTTCCGATCTCGAGGGGCGCTCGCTGGCGCTCGGCAGCCGGGACAGCGGACATGCCGCGATTCTGCCCGTTCATTTCCTCGAGGCGCAGGGGCTGGTCGAAGGCAAGACCTATCGCTCCCTGCGGTTCAACAGCGACGTCGGCAAGCACGGCGACACGGGGACGAGCGAGGTCGAGGCGATGCGCGCCGTCCTCGACGGGCGGGCCGACGCCGCAGCGGTCGGCAGCCCGTTCTGGGACCGGGTGCGCGCCGAGCGGCTGGCGCCGGAGGGCGCGCTCATCGAGATCTGGACGTCGCCGCCATTCAGCCACTGCATGTTCACCGCCAGGCCGGGGTTCGAGCCCGAACTGCGGGAGCAATTCGAAGAGGCGCTCCTGAAAATGAGCTACGACAATCCGGCGCATCGTCCGGTGCTGGAGGCGGAGGGACTCAAGCGCTGGATTCCCGCGCAGCTCGACGGCTACGATTTATTGCGCGTCGCGGCGAAAGAGCAGGGCTTCTTCACCCGCCGCCCGCCTTGATCCTTGGACGGCGAGAGTTCCTCTCACGCGCAGTTGAAGATTCTGGCCAGACGGCGCTGATGCTTGCTTTCCCGCTCGAAAGCGAGACGAACGGCTTCGAAAAACTCGGCGAGGGGAAAAATCTCCGAGCGCACCCTGAGGTCCGAAATCTTCGGCTCCGATCGGATGCCAGTAGACGCCTTCTGCTGTGATCGTGACCTCCGGAACGAGGTCGGCGCGCGCCAACGCGAGCCCGTCTTCGGCGAAGCCGCGCAAGGCGATACGGCGCACGATCCGATCCTCTTCCGCCACGCCCTCCGCATCGAGAAAGGCTCGGAATTCCTGGGCTTCGGCGTCGCTGGAGACGGTCGCGGCCAGCCGCACGCGGAACCCTTCCACGCGCACCGTCTCGATTCCCTTGAGCGCCCGCTCCCAGGCGCGGGTCCCGCGATTCCGGTCGTGCCTTTCCGGCGTCGGGCTGTCGAGGCTGATCTGAAAGACGACCCGGTCGCGACGCAGCGAGCGCAGCGTTGTAAGTCGGCGGCCTGAGAACAACATCCCGTTCGTAAGGACCGTGGTCGCCGTGGCGTCGGCGCAAGCGGCTATGATCTCGCCAATGTCCGGGAGCAGGAACGGCTCGCCGCCGGTTAGGAAAATCTCCCGCACACCGAGCTGCGCGGCTTCGCTGGCGATCCGTCGTATGCGTTCAAGGCCCAGCGGCCGGCGCGCCGCCCTCGGCGAGGATCGCACGCAGCAATAGCTGCACTGCAGATTGCAGTCGAAATTCGTGTACAGCCAGACGCGGGAACCGACAGCCCGTCCCGCCTCTGGCTCCGGCGGCGCCTCGCCGTATCGGATCACATATCGGTGGCGATCTCCCTCGACGGTCGATTCGATCAGGCTGTTGCGCGTGAACCGGCACCAGGCTTCGAAGTCGGCGTTCATGTCTGACCGGCTCGTCACGACTGCGAAAAGATCGCCCGGACCGCCGCGCCTGAGCGCGGCGATCAATTCGGGCAGCAAGCCGTTGGAGAACGACTTCTGGCCGACGTCGATCTCGAGGCTGACCTTCATAGGCACTGCGGCGATCCCAGCGTTCATCCGATCGGCGGTCCGGGCCCGCGGTTAAGATTGGCGCAAGAGCGCCGACAGAGCAACGGTCGTCAGCGGACAAATTGGGCCCAGGGGGGTCAGACACGACGAGGCCCGGACAGCCACCGCGGCGGCGACCCCCGCTAGCCCGCGCCCTCGACCAACTCCGGGTTGTTCTTGATCCAGTCGAGAATCGTCGACCGGCCGATCACGCCGCCGTCGGGTTTGACGATGCGCAATACGTAGTTCAGGCGTTCCAGCGAACGCGCCTGAATGAGTGCGGCTTCCTCGCTTGGCAGAGCTCGAGACCTGAATTCGTCGCTTCCGCCGCCCCGCTGGTAGAAGACATACCAATCCTGCATCGCCGTTCTCGCCCCTGTGGGGAAGCCGCGAGTGTAGGGCGTCGCCCGGATGCTGCAAGGCGGCGCCAAGCGAGAAGGTTTTGCTGTATGGAAGAACGATCAGAGTCTTGAAGCCCAAGCCGAGCTCCTGAGAGTTCTATCGAACAGTCGCGCGACCGACTGGCCCGCGCGGCGCGAAAACCGAGGGAGGCGCATGCCGGCAACCGCCGCAATCGGAATCGTCTGCAAGGCGCCGAAACCCGGCGCCAGCAAGACGCGTCTCATTCCGAGACTTGGCCCTGAGCGCGCAGCGGCGCTCGCGCGCGCCTTCCTCCTCGACCTTTCGTCCACCATTCAGGAGGCCGCCGCAACGGCCGGCTGCGCCGGATATGCGGTCTGCAGTCCGGAAAGCGCGGCCGCCGAGCTCGCGGCCTTCCTCCCTCCCGACTTCGGCTACGTGGTGCAGACGGACCCGGTTCTTGGCCGGGTCCTCGATGGCGCGACGGATGCGCTTCTGTCTCGAGGGCACCGATCCGCGATCCTGGTCAACGGCGACAGCCCGACACTGCCGGCCGCCCTCCTGATCGAGGCCGTCGCGGCGCTCGACGAGCCGGGCGAACGCGTCGTCTTCGTGCCGGCCCTCGATGGAGGCTATTCCCTCGTCGGCCTCAAGCGGCGCATCCCAGAAATTTTCGCCGGCATTCCCTGGAGCACGCAAGCCGTGCTTCAGCGCACGCTCGAACAGGCCGAGCGGCACGCGGCGCCGACCGTCGTGCTCTCCCCCTGGTACGACGTCGACGACGCCGAAAGCCTGGACTGGCTGCTCTCCGAGCTTCGCGGCGCCCCGCCGGCCGGGCTTGCGCACCGGGGCGCCGAGGCGCCGGTCACACGCCGGGTGCTCGCCGTTGACCTCTGAGACACGATCGGCTTTGGCGGCCGGCGGCCTGGTGATCGTCGCATTCGGTCTGTCGTGGGGGATGATTCTCGGCCGGGCCGAAAGCGACCTGGCGTTCTACGCCTGCGCCTTCGCCCAGGCCGCCTTGGCCTTCTGGGCGGGCCGGCTGGCGGAAGGCTCGCGCTCTCGCGTGGCGTTTCCGGTTCTCATCGCAGGCGCGGCGCTTCTGCGCCTGTGGTTCGTCGCCCAGACGCCGACCCTGTCAGGCGACATCTACCGCTACATCTGGGACGGAAAACTCGTGAACGCCGGCTTCAATCCGTACCTGCATGTTCCGGCCGACCCGGCGCTGATCGCGCTGCGCGACCCGTCTCAATACGGTCTGATCGACAAGCGCGACTATGCGGTGACGCTCTATCCGCCGGTGGCCGAGGCGATCTTCGCGCTCATCGCGCGGTTGTCGACGCAGGTCTGGGCGATGAAGCTCGCCATGGTTCTGTTCGAGGCCTGCGCGATCATCGCGGCGGCTCGACTCCTGCGCCGCCTCGGCCGCCCGCCCGGCCGGCTCGCCGCTTACCTCTTGCACCCTGCCCCGATTTGGGAAATCGCCGGCAACGGACATGTCGACGCCGCCATGATGGCGCTCATGTTCGGAACCTTCGCCTGGGGCGGCGGCGCCAGCCGTCCCTACCGGTCGGCGCTGCCGATGACCCTCGGCGCGCTGGTCAAGCCGACCGCCGCGCTCGGCCTTCCGGCGCTCTGGCGCCCGGCGCAGATGGCCTTGCCGCTGTTCGTTCTGGCCGTCGCCGTCCTATGCTATCTGCCGTTCGCCGGCGCCGGCCTCGGCGTCGTCGGCTTTCTCCCGAATTACACGCGCGAGCAAGGCCTCGACAGCGGCCAGGGCTTCTTTTGGCTGGCCCTGCTCACGAAGGCGGGCCTGTTTCGACCGGCAATGGTTCGCGTCTATGAAGCATTCGCCATTGCGGGTCTGTTCGCCCTCGCTCTCTGGTCGAGACGCGGCGGCGCGACGGACGTCGCCAGCGCGCTCGGCGGAACTGCGCTGCTCCTCGTGGCGTTCCTGCTGCTCATCAGTCCCGTCTTCCCGTGGTATTGCCTCGCGGCGCTGCCGTTTACTCCGCTCATCGGCGTCTGGAGCCCCTTCGCGCTGTCAACCGGCGGGTTTTTGCTCTACAGTTTCCATTCGGATGCCCCGCCCTTTTTCGGCCGATGGAGCCTGATGATGGGGCTGGCCGTCGCGGCGGCCATCTGGGACATTGTCGGCGTGGTTTGGAAGGGCGCCCGATGACCCTTGACACCTCTGAAGCCACGGCTGCGCCGACCGTCCGGGTCGACCCCCGGCGCTACCATGAGGCCGCCGACCCCGACCGCAGGCCGGTCGCCGCGCGTCCGCCGGTCTGCCTCTATCTGGAGGTGACCAACCGCTGCAACCTCCTCTGCACGACATGCCCGCGCACTTACGCCGAGCTCGAGCCTCCAGCCGACCTCTCGTGGGATCTTTTCACCCGGATCGTCGATCAAGTCCCCGATCTGGCGCGGGCGGTGCTGCACGGCGTCGGCGAACCGATGCTGGTCAAGAATCTGCCGGCGATGGTCCGCTACCTCAAGGACCGCAAGACCTACGTCCTGTTCAACACCAACGGCACGGCGCTCAACGAGCGCAACGGACGGGCCCTCGTCGAGGCCGGGCTCGACGAGCTTCGGGTCTCGCTCGACGCCGCGACGAGGGAGGGTTTTCTGGCGGTCCGAGGCGTCGATTTCTTCGACCGCATCCTGCGCAACGTCCGCCGTTTTCGCGCCTACCAGGTCCGCACCGGCTCGACGTCGCCGCGCGTCTCCCTCTGGCTGACCGGTCTCAAGGAGACGGTCGCGCAGCTTCCGGCCTTCGTGAGACTGGCGGCCGACATCGGCGTCAAGGAGGTCCATCTGCAGCGGCTGGTGTACTTCGACTCCGACGCCATCGGGCTGGCGCGTCCCGACCAGAGCCTGTTCGAGCGGGTGACGCGCGACGACGCGGCGGCGCTGGGCGCCGCCGAAGACGAGGCGCGCCAGCTCGGGATAGCCTTCTCGGCTTCCGGGGCGGCTTCCGAGCCCGGCCTCAGTCTCGCCCGCGCGGCGAGTCGTCATGCCTGGTCTCTCTGCGCCCGCCCCTGGACGGTGATGTATTTCACCGCCAACGGCCGGGCGCTGCCGTGCTGCATCGCTCCCTTCGCGCAGCGCGGCTACGAAAACTACACGCTCGGCGACGCCACTCAGGAGGATTTGCGCTCAATCTGGAACGGCGCGCGCTATCGCGCCTTTCGCGCCGCCCTCCAGTCGGATCGGCCGTCACAGGTCTGCAGCAATTGCGGGCTGCGCTGGAGCCTTTGAAGCCATGCGGATCGGCGGCGACGAAGCCATCGTCACCATCATCATCCCCTGCCTCGACGAAGAGAGCGCCATCGGAACGCTGATCAGCAGTCTTCTGAGCCAAGGCGTCGACGAGGTGGTCGTCGTCGACGGCGGCTCGTCCGACCGCACCGCTGAGGTCGCCGAGAACGAGGGCGCGAAAGTCGTCGTCGAGGGGCGTCGGGGCTACGGGCGCGCCTGCGCGGCCGGCGTCGCCGCAGCGCGCCCCGATGCCTCGGTCATCGCATTCATCGACGGCGATGGCTCGGACGATCCCGCCTTCGCGCCGGCCGTCATCGGGCCGGTGCTCAGCGGAGAGGTCGACTTCTGCATCGGCTCGCGCCTCATGGGCAGGCGCGAGCCCGGAAGCCTTGCGCCGCAACAAGTCGTCGCCGGCCGGCTCGCAGGCGTTGTTCTCCGCGCGGCCTATGGCGCGCCTTTCACCGACATGTCGCCCTTCCGCGCCATCCGAACCGAATGCCTCCACGGCCTCGGCATGAGCGAGTCGACTTACGGCTGGAACCTCGAAATGCAGATGCGCGCGGCTGCCGGCAAACTTCGCATCCGCGAGGTTCCCGTCGACTGCCGCCGGCGCGCGGGCGGCGTGTCCAAGGTTTCGGGGAATCTCCAGGCCACACTCGCGGCGGCGTGGTCGCTCGTTCGAACCTTCGTCCGCCTGGCCCGCTCGCTCAGGCCTGCGTCGCTCAGCTGACGAAGCGCATCAAGGGCCCCATCAGCGCCCTTCCCGCACCGCGACATTGCGCCGAGGCCAGGCGTCGGCGCCGAGCGAACGGCCGACCGTCCGATCTCGAAGGGGCGGCCCGAACTCAGATCGGCCCCTGGCGGTTGGTCACTGCCGAATGTTAGCGCATGGATGGCGTTGGGCGAGCGCGCCTCGCTCGGCTACCGGCCCGGATGGACAGAACGGCGGAGGACGCATGATCACGCTTTACGGCTTCGGGCCGGCGATGGGTCTGCCGGAAATCAGCCCCTTCGTGACCAAGGCGCATATCCTGCTTCAAATAGCGGGGTTGCCTTACGAAACGAACACGAGGTTCGGCGGCTTCCTCAAGGCGCCGAAAGGCAAGCTGCCCTACATCCATGACGACGGCGCCGTCATTTCCGACTCGACCTTCATCCGCTTCCATATCGAGAAGAAATACGGCTTCGATTTCGACCGAGGCCTGAGCCCCGTCGAGAAGGCGACGGCCTGGGCGCTCGAGCGGATGTGCGAAGAGCACCTCTACTGGCTGATCCTCGACGTCCGCTGGCTCGACGACGCGAATTTTCGCGCCGGCCCGTCCAAGATTTTCGCGTCTCTCCCGGCGCCGGCCCGGCCCCTGGTCGAGCGCTACGTCCGCGGCGTCATGCGCAAGACCCTGCGTCTGCAGGGGCTCGGCCGGCACGACGCGGCGTCGAAGCTCGAGCTGGCGAGGCGCGACTTCTTCGCCATCTCCGACATCCTCGCCGACAAGCCGTTCCTGTTCGGCGGTGAGCCGCGCGGGGCGGACGCGTCCGTCGGCGCCTTCGTCATCGCGGCCCTCGCCAAGGCCACAACCGCGCCCTTGCGCGACGCGGCGGAATCGAGAGCCAACCTCGTCGCTTACGGCGAGCGGATGACGAACCGCTTCGCTCCGACGTTCGGCGGTTGAGCATGTCTCGGATAGCCCGTCGTCTGAAGCAAAAACCAGCGTGGGAGCTTCCAGGCGATCCTCCGCCCTCAGCGCGGCGAGCATTGCGGCATTGGCTTCATTCAGCGGGGCGTCCGTGCCGAAGAGCGAACGCCGGGTCGGGCAGCTGAGGCGGTTCATGGTTCGTTCTTGCCAATCAGCGCTGCGACGATGTCGAACACTTCGCCGACCAGCGTGACCGGCGCGGCCTCTATACGTTTCACGCCCAAGCAAGGGACTCATAACCAAACCGGCGGCGCGACCCCGCCGGGCGCAGCCTCGCCAGCCTCAATGGCGCTCTGACCTGTCTGGGTGAGGCTCGGGAGCCTCGTCGGATTCGAACAAGACCGCGCCCACAAACCATTCCCTGGTTTTTTCGTCCACGCTCTCCCAAAGGCCGCGCAGCGCCTTGGCCCCCGCCCACGCCTTGCGCAGCGCGACATGTGGATCCCCCTCCTTTCTTAGCTCAATGCGCGAGCCGGCGTTCTTCGCCGCCTCGGCGGCCTCCGCCGCGGCTCTCCTCGGTTTCGGCGACGCGGCGATAGCCTTTTGTTGCTCCGGCGGCAGATCGGCCGCCTTGGCGGCGTCCTGCACGCCGATGCGCCCCCTCCTCACCGCCTCCTGCAACTCCGGTTCGCCTTTCTCCTTAACCTTGCGCGTGGCGGCGACCATCGCGTGGCTGACCATGCCGCCTGCCGCCTGGGCCAATTTACGGCTGGAGGCCGTTTTCGGCTCTGTAATTTTAATTACAGACTCGGCCCCAGGCGCTTCGGCGGCTTCGTCACCGGCTTCGAGCTCATCCAACGTGTAATGCAGGTTGAAATCTTCGGCGGCGACCAGCGCGTCGGCGATCGCCTGCTTGCTCAGGTGACGCCGCTTGATGTTGTGCGACACCGCCAGAATCAAGGCGTCTTCCCGGCCGCCTTCGAACTGCACGTAGCGCGGGTCAACGCCGGCGCGTTCGCAAGCGGCGGCCCGGTTGCGCCCGTCCAGGATCATCCCCTCGAACAGCACGATGGGATCAATCAAACCGTGCGCGCGAATGTCATCCGTCAGGTCCTGCAATTCGTCTTCGTCGGCCGACGGGATCAAAAGGCAGATCGGGTGAGGTTTGGGCCGCGCGGGCAGGTTGTCGACGGGCGTCAGTTTCATTGTCGTCTTCGATTTGGAGGCGCCCAGTTCAGGCGATTCGTTGGTTACGTGCAAGAGAGCTGCTGGTAGAGTTGCCCGCGGCCCTCTGATGGATAGCTCCGGTTGCGGGAGAGGGCCGGGGTGAGGGGCCGTCATTCGCTTGCTGGAGCGCCTTATGTCGCGCTCCTGGAGAAAGCTGCGGGCGAGGAAAGAAGCGCGCCGTCATGCGCGCGCCGCGACGAGATTGGGCGTGGATTCGGTCGCATCGCGCAGACGCGCAACAGTCGCCTTTGGCGCGCGCGCAAACCTTGCGCTCGTTCGCAGCGCCCAACCGTGTGGATGGCCGGGACGAGCTCGGCCCTGATGCCCCCTTCCCGATACCCGGCCCGGCTACGCAGACCCGAGCTCCTTGTCGCAGCGCTGAAATGAACTTGTGATGAGTTAACGCCTGGGAACGCGTCCCAATCGCCATCCAGGGCAACACCATGACCCCCGCAGCATCCAAAGAGAGCCGCCGAGCCCCTTCGATCGGCGGGCGCTCCGCCCAGTCCTATATCGACGAGACCCCGAAATGGGGCGACGGGACGTCGGTCAAGGCGACGCCGATGACCGAAATGCAATGGCTCATCTGGGCGCTGGCCGCGGCGGGAAAATTCTTCGAGGGACTCGTCGTCTTCATGACCGGTGTCGCCCTGCCGCTCATCTCGAACGAGTTTGGCCTGGGCAAGACCGAGCACGGGGTGATCGGCGCGGCGAGCCTGTTCGGCATTCTCATCGGGGCGATCGGCCTCGGCGGCTTGTCGGATTTCTTCGGCCGCAAGCGCATGTTCGTCGTCGAGATGTTCATCTTCCTGGCGTTTCTGTGCCTTCTCGTGATGAGCCCGAACTACCCGTTGCTGGTCCTCTTCCTGTTCGGCCTCGGGGTGGCGCTCGGCTGCGATTATCCGACCGCGCATGTCATCATCTCCGAGAGCATCCCGAGCGCGGCGCGCGGGCGGCTGGTGCTCGGCGCGTTCGGGTTCCAGGCGCTGGGCGCGCTGACCGGAACCGTGGTCGGCTATGTCGTCCTCAAGAATTTCCCCGACATCGGCGCCTGGCGGTGGATGTATGCGACGGCGGTGATCCCCGCCCTCATCGTCGCCATCGCGCGCCTCCGGATCACCGAAAGCCCGCATTGGCTGCTGGCGCGCGGGCGGAACGCCGAGGCGGAGACCCAGATGATGCGCCTCCTCAATCGTGATCCGTCTTATCCCAAAGCGGTGTCTTTGACCAAGCCGGCCGGCGCCGCCGAGTCGAAGCGAAGCTTCATGGAACTGTTCGCGCCGACCAACCGACGCGCCACCATCCTCGCCTCGGTTCCCTGGTTCCTCCAGGATCTGGGGACCTACGGCATCGGCATTTTCACCCCGACCATTCTCGCCTCCGCGGTCGGCCACAAGACCGCGCATGTGCGCAACCTCGCGGACCTGATCAACAACGATGAGCTCGCCGCGAGGGGATCGGGCTTCATCGATCTCCTGCTGATCGTCGGCATCGTCGCCGCCGTCCTCCTCGTCAACCGCTTCGGCAGCATCCGACTGCAAATCGTTGGGTTCATAGGATGCGCGGTCGGCCTCGCGATCGCGGCCTCGTCGGCCTATTTCACCGGCGGCGCGCAGATCGCGATGATCTTCATCGGCTTCATGACCTTCAACTTCATGACCAACATGGGACCGAACTCCCAGACCTATCTCCTGGCGGGGGAAGTGTTCCCGACCGCCGTCCGCGGCATGGGCGCGGGCTTCGCGGCGGCCTTCGCGAAAATCGGCGCGGTCTCGACCGCCTTCCTGTTCCCGATCCTGCTCGCCGACATCGGCCGGGAGGCGCTGCTTTTCATCCTGGTCGGCACGTCGCTCCTTGGCGCGCTGGTGACCCGGGCGTTCCGGATCGAGACGACCGGCGTCAATCTCGAGACGGTGGGAGAAAAGTAGCGAGCGAAGGTGTCGCCCGGCAGATGTCGCGCTGCGCAAATGTCCTGTTCCAGCAGGTTGAGGTGTCTGTGTCGCGCGGGCGGTGGCTTCGAAATATGCCTGATTGCCACATCAATTATAGACAGATCGAACGTGCGGAAACGCCAATCAGACCTCGACCAGCTGGCCATCGCGTCAAACTTGGCTGAGCAAGCGGCGGAAGGTCGCCGATACCGCCGCCCGCTGCCAATGCGAGGCGCGAGACCGGAAGTCGGCATGCTCGTATCGGCCACGGAGGCGCAGGCCTTCGTTTGATTGCGCCTTTAGACCGACAGCGGCGATCTACGAACCCGGCAAAACCGTCGTGTCGCCCTGAAGTCCTCGACGGTCTCGCAGCGCCCCTCCGCCACCCAATTGGCGAAGAGGTCGATGCGAGATTGATTCCCAGGGACGACTCCTTTCGGCGGCGGCGGCGTGACCGCGCCGCCGATCGCGAATCCCGCCAAGGCAGGAGAGCCGACGCGGCTCTCCTGCTCGTTCCATCATTTCGTTGAATGTTGGTGGGCGGTAGTCGTGTGCTTATGCGCTTGCTCGCTATGTTCGTGGGCCGCCTCGGCGTGTTCCTGCGCCTCTTCGTGTTCGCCAAGCTCATGATGATGGGCCGCCTGATGGTGATGATGCGCAGCGGCATGGTGATGAGCAGCGGCCTGAAGATGATGCTCGCTTGACGGATGCTTCGACTCTGCCATGTCGTGATTCCTCCCAACCCGTCCCACCAACAGGATGATCAGGGTTGCGGTTCAGTTATGGATGCTTTTTGCGCACTTGTTGTGACAGTGGACCTTTAGGGTCGCCGCTTTCGGCAATTCGGCCCACTGTCTGAACGTGTTCGCGGCGTTCTGATGGCCCGCTGGGAAAACACGACAGGCGTCAATCTCGAGACGTAGGAACGGCTGACCAACGCGGCTTGGCTCCTCGCGGACCGGGGGCTCCTGACCCTGGCGGCAGATCCGCCCCGTCGGCCCGTATGACGTCCAGCGCCTCGTGCAGACTGCCGAAGATGCGGCCCTCGCCAACGACCTCGGCGACCCGGTGCCGTCTCATGTCCGCGAGCAGGTAGGGGTTGACTCGCCCGAAGACGACGCGAACGCCTTTGCGAGACAGCTCTTCGAGCAGAGCGCGAACCGTCTGCGCGGCGGAAAGGTCTACGTCTGCGATCGCTTCCGCGTCCAGAAGAAGCCATTTCACCGGCTGGGGCGCTTTTTCGACCAGTACACGAACCTCGTCGGCGAAGTGATCGGCGTTGGCGTAAAAGAGGTCCGCGCCGTAGCGGTAGACGATCAGTCCCGGAGCGGTCTGCGCCCCGGGCGCAGCCGTCACCGGCTCCCATCCACCGCTCGCGTCTCGCAGCAGAACCAGCGAATGGGCCTGATAGCTGTGGCGGACATGCCGCACGAGCGAGAACCCGATCGCAAAGAGGATGCCCTGCTCGACCCCGACCGCCACCACCGCCGCGGCGGTCGTGATCGCCAGCAGGAACTCGCCCCCGCTCTCCTTAAGGATGTCGCGGAGGCCCTCCAGGTCGACCATGCCGGCGGCGATGGTGAAGACGATGCTCGCCAGCACGCAGTGCGGCAGGTACTGCAGCGGACCGGTCAGGAACAGGAGGACCAGTAGCACGATCCCGGCGAAAACCAGCTGGGCTAACTGACTTCGCGCGCCGGCCGCGTCGGCCATGGACGTCTGGGTGGGACTGCCGTTCACCACGAACGCGCCGCTGACCGCCGCCGCGGCGTTCGCCGCCGCGAGCCCGAGGATGTCCGCGTTCTCGTCGACCCGCTCCTGATGGCGAAGGGCGTAGACCCGCGAAGTGGCCGCGCTTTGGGCGATGATCATCACGAAGCACGACATGGCGACCGGCAGGACCGCCAGGGTCTCGCTCCACGAGACGTCGGGCAGCCCCAGCGAGGGCAAGCCGCCCAAAACCGGCCCAATGACCGAAAAGCCGCGGTCGGCGAGATGGAGCCAGGCGCTGGCGGCGATCGCGCCGACGACCACGACCAGCGAAACCGGGAGTTTCGGAACAAATCGCCGGCCGAAGAGGATGCTCGCCACGACGAAGAGCGAAAGGCCGAGCCTTTTCGGATCGAGCGACGGTAAGCCCTGCGCCAGCTGCCAAAGCTGCACAAGGGTTCGCCGCGCCGTCACGGTCACCCCGAGCATGTCGCCGAGCATCGCGATGCCGACCTGAAAGCCCACGCCGGTCAAGAACCCGATCAGCGCCGTGCGGGACAGAAAATCGGCGAGAAATCCGAGCTTGAAGATGCGGGCGAGCACGAGCAGCCCGGCGGTCAGCAGGGCGACCATGCCGACGAGCGCCATGTAGTGCGCACTCGCCGGCTCGGCCATGCGCGAGAGCGAACTGGCGAAAATCGCCGCCGTTGCCGAAATCCGCCGCCACGACGAGATGGCGCGACGAGCCGAACACCGCGAAGGCGACGGGCGGCAGAAGAACCGTGTAGAGACCGGCGACGACCGGTGTCTGCGCGATCCGCGTATAGCCGAGCACCTGCGGGATGTTCATCGAGGCGAGCGTCAGCCCGGCGAAGGCGTCGCGCAGCGCCTGGCGCGGCTTGATTGGCAAGAGGCCGCCGAAGACCGGAAAACTCATCTCCTCGGCGCCTTTCCGATTTCGCCGACCCGGGTCCCGAGCCTCCCGGCGGGGGATGGGAAAAGCTGACCGCAATTGTTGTCGGGACCCGCGAGCATCGCCCACGATGGCGCATCGTCACAATTTTGTCATCCCCAGCGCTTGCCTTTTCGCCGCCCGCAACCGACCATCGCCCGAACGCGCCGCGTGGGCGGCGTCATCGAACGCAGCAGGAACCGCCGATGGACTACCGCAAGGAGTTCCGCGTTGAGCCGAACGCCACGCTGAAGCTGAACAAGATCGATCCGTCCTACAAAGGCAAGCACGAGTCGGAAGACGCGGCCAAACAGGAGACCGAAACCTACCGCGAGAAGCTCTCCAATCAACAGACGCTCCTCTACGCCGAGCACAAGCACGCGATCCTCGTCGTCCTGCAGGCGCTCGACGCCGGCGGCAAGGACGGCACGATCAAGCACGTGTTCACCGGGGTCAATCCACAGGGCGCGAAGGTCGTCCCCTTCAAGCAGCCGACCCCGGCCGAGCTCGCGCACGACTTTCTCTGGCGCGTTCATCCCCACGCGCCGGCAAAGGGCGAGATCGCCATCTTCAACCGTTCGCATTACGAGGAGGTGCTGGTCACCCGGGTCCACAAGCTGATCGACAAGGAGACCTGGACGGCCCGTTATGAGCAAATCCGCGAGTTCGAGGCGCTGCTGACCGAGAACGGCACGACGATCCTCAAGTTCTTCCTGCACATCAGCAAGGAGGAACAGCTGGCTCGTTTCGCTCAGCGCCTCGAAGATCCGCACCGCAACTGGAAGATCAGCGAAGCCGATTATTCCGAACGGGCGCTGTGGGACGACTACATCGAAGCCTTCGAGGACGCGATGCGCGCGACCAGCTCGAAGCACGCGCCGTGGTACGTGATCCCCTCGAACCACAAGTGGTTCCGCAATCTCGCGGTGTCGCAGATCCTGGCGGACACGATGGAGGAGCTCAAGCTCGCCTTCCCGCCGCCCTCCGTCGACCTCGCCGACATCCGGCGCAAGTACCACGCCGCGCTGGAGGAGGGGAAAGGCGCCAAGAAGAAGGCGTGACCGTCCAAACCGTCCAAACCGGCGCCATTTCCATAATTCCGTCCCGAATGATAAGGGAGGCGCGGGACGGCCGCCAACACAGCCGGCGGCGAATCGAATCGCGGGTCGATGGACAGGCGCCGCGAAGGACGGGATCATTGTCACTCTGGCGCGCAATACGCGATCGCGTAGGTTCTTTTCTTGATTCGCCCTCGAACGCCGTCTTGCGGCGGCTCCTTCTCGACCAGGGCTCCAAGCACTGGAAGGGCTACCTCTTCGCCTTCGCGATGATGGGCCTGATCGCCGTCACCACGTCGCTCTCCGCCTGGATCATCGGCGTGATCGTCGACAAGATCTTCGTCGGCAAGAACCTGAAGGCGGTCTGGGAGATCACCGCGGCGATCGTGGTGATCTACACGGTCAAGGGCCTCGCCACCTACGGCCAGCAGGTGGTGCTGTCGCGGGTCGCCAATGGGATCGTCGCCAACGTTCAGCGGCGCATGTTCGACCAGATGCTCAGGATGAAGGTCGGCTACTACAGCCGCTCCCACTCGTCCGAATTCATCGCCCGGCAGGCCTTCATCGCCCAGTCGGCCAGCAGCGTCCTCAACCTCCTCATCACCACGCTATCGCGCGATGCGCTGACGATCGTCGGGCTGGTGGTGGTAATGGTGTCGCAGGATCCCCTGCTTTCGGCATTCGCCCTCATGTTCGTGCCCGTCGCCGCGGTCGGGGTGCGCAAGATCGGCATCCGGGTGAAGAAGATCATGGCGAGCGAGTTCCAGGGCGCGATGCAGATGATGGAGTCGCTGCAGGAGACGGCGCAGGGCATCCGCATCGTCAAGGCCTTCACCCTGGAAGACTTCATGCGCGATCGCCAGGCCGGGGCGATCCGAACCTTCGAGAAGGCGGCGAACAAGCTCGCCCGCGTCAGCTCGCGCACGAGCCCGATCATGGAGAGCCTCGGCGGTTTCGCCATCGCCGCCGTCGTACTCTACAGCGGGTTCACCGTGATCATCCGCAGCAATCCGCCGGGAAGCCTCTTTTCCTTCATCACCTCGGTCATCATGCTCTACGAGCCGATGAAGCGCGTGGCGCGGCTGCATGTCGATCTGTCGGCGGCCCTGCTCGGAGTCGGCATGCTCTACAGTTTCCTCGACCAACGCGATTACGAGGAGGACCCGCCGCACGCGCCCGAGCTCGAGGTCGTTGAGGGGCGCATCGAGTTTCGCGACGTCGTCTTCGGCTACCGCAAGGAAGAGCGCGTCCTGCATTCAGTGAACTTCGTCGCCGAGGCCGGCAAGACGACGGCGCTCGTCGGCCGCTCGGGCGGCGGCAAAACGACAGTGATGAACCTCATCCTGCGCCTCTACGACATCGAGTCGGGCGAGATCCTGTGCGACGGCGTCGACATCAAAACGGTGACGCGAAACTCGCTTCGCCGGAATATCTCCTATGTCGCCCAGGAGAACTTCCTGTTCAAAGGCTCGGTGCGCGAAAACATCGCCATGGGCCGCCCGGGCGCGAGCGAAGCGGAAATCGTCGCCGCCGCCAAGGCGGCTTACGCGCACGACTTCATCATGGGCTTCGAGGACGGCTACGATTCGCAATGCGGCGAGCACGGCATGCAGCTTTCCGGCGGGCAGCGCCAGCGCATCGCCATCGCCCGCGCCTTCCTCAAGGACGCGCCGATCATTCTGCTCGACGAGGCGACCTCGGCGCTCGATTCCGAATCCGAGCAGGCGATCCAGAAGGCTTTGCACACGCTCTGCGAGGGGCGCACCACCATCGTCATCGCCCACCGCTTGTCGACCGTCGCCCAGGCCGACGAAATCTGCGTCATCGACCGGGGCCGGATCGTCGAGCGCGGCCGGCACGGCGAGCTTTTGGCCCAGGGAAGCACCTACACCCACATCGCGCGGACGCAGTTCCCCGCCGACGCCGCCTGAGCGGGGCCCGAGGTCGCCGGGGGAAAAGCGGTCAGCATGCTCGATCTCGGGTCCACCGCCCTGCTCCTGTTCCTGCTGCTGGCCGCCGCGGCCGTGGGGCACTTCGTCAGAGTTCGCCTGCCGGAAAAGCACCGTTCGCAGGAGTCGCTGATCCTGGTGCAGCTCACGATCAACCTGCTCGTGACCTTCACCGCGATCGTGCTCGGTCTTCTGACGACCTCGGTCAAGGCGGGTTTCGACTCGGCCTACAACGCGCGCGGAAGATACGCCGCGGAGCTCGCCCAGCTCGACGAATACCTGCGCGAATACGGACCGGAGACGGACAAAATCCGCGAGCAGCTTCGCTCCTATGTCGCCGCCGTCATCGCCAGCACCTGGCCGGACGAGACGCCGCCGGCCGGCGTCAAATATCCGGACGTCTCGCACATGCCGCTCACCGGCGAGAGCCATGTCCTCGGCGACATCATCAACGACGTCGGGCGGGAGATCGATCTGCTCGAGCCGAAGGACCTGTTGCAGCAGAGACTTCTGTCCGCGTGCGCGCAGCAGTATTCCGACCTCGTCGAGGCGCGCTGGACGGTGATCGAGGGCGCGCGCGGCTCGATCTCGCCGCCCTTCTACTGGGTGCTGGTGCTCTGGCTCGTCATCCTGTTCGCCAGCCTCGGGCTCACCGCGCCGGCCAATCGGGCGACCATCCTCGTCATCGCATTGTCGGCGGTCTCGATCACGGTCGCCGTCTTCGTCATCGTCGACCTCGATCTTCCGTACGGCGGCCTGTTCAGCATCCCGAGCACGTCGATGCGCAACGCGCTCGCCGACATGATGCGGTGAACCCTTCTCCCGCTTGCGGGAGAAGGTGGCGCGCCATAGCCCGTCGAAAGACGGGCGTTCTTCGAACGCCCTATGGCGCCGGATGAGGGCTTGCGCCGCAAATCTCGACGAAGCGCTCCTCACCGCGCACCCTCACCCCGGCCCTCTATCGCAAGCGGGCGAGGGGCGCGCGAACCGCATCAAAGGATCCGGCTCTTGTGGCCCTTCCAGTAGCGCTCGCGCAGCGGGCCCTTGTAGAGCTTGCCGGTCGGCAGGCGCGGCAGCTCGGGCTCGAAGTCGATCGAGCGCGGGCATTTGTGGTGGGCGAGATGCTCCCGGCAGAAGCCGATCAGCTCCGCCTCCGTCTCGGCCCCGGGTTCGACGCCCGGCATGAGCTGCACGACCGCCTTGACCTCCTCGCCCATCTCCTCGTTCGGCGCGCCGAACACGGCGGCGTCCGCCACCTTGGGATGGGTCACGAGCAGGTTCTCGCTTTCCTGAGGATAGATGTTGACCCCGCCCGAGATGATCATGAAGGCCGCCCGGTCGGTGAGATAGACGTAGCCCTCCTCGTCGACATGGCCGATGTCGCCGACCGTGCTCATCGTGCGGTCGGGCGAGTTGACTTCCGCCGTCTTGATGGGGTCGTTGAAATATTCGAAGGGCGAGGCGGTCTTGAACCAGAGCTTGCCGGTCTGGCCGGTCGGGACCTCGCGCATCGCGTCGTCGAGGACGTGCAGTTCCCCAAGCACGCTCCTGCCGACCGTGCCCTTGTGCTTAAGCCATTCCGCGCTGTCGCAGACGGTGAGCCCCAAGCCTTCCGTCGCGCTGTAATATTCGAGGATGATCGGCCCCCACCAGTCGATCATCGCCTCTTTCACTGATCTTCGACAGTCGGCGAAACCAAGCCATTGATCGCAGGCGCAAACGCGCGCGGCGGCGAGGCCGTGGCACTACATTGCGGATTTTGGCGTGGATCAGGCGTCGGCGATCTGGCGCAGGGTCGGCGGCAGGGCGACGCCGAGGGCGGCGAGCGCGAGGGTGGCGGCGGGGCGCGGGGCCGAGCGCAGCAGGAAGCGCTTGCCGTCCTGTTCGACCTCGGTCTCGGTGAGCGAGTTGAGATCGGCGATGACGTCGGGCCAGGAAGCGCGGGCGCTCTTGGCGGCGGCGGCGAGACGGTCTTCCAACTCCTTCTTCAGCACGAGCGCGAGGAAGCTGCAGGCGACATGGCCGCGGATCGTCTCATCCAGCTTGTGATAGATCGGCCGCGTCTCCAGCAGACTTTTGGTCGTGCGGAACGTCCGCTCCACGGTCCACAACTGTTTGTAGACGAGCATCGCCTCCAGCGGCGAGAGCTTGGCGTTGGTCTGCAGCACGAACACGCCGTCGAACTTCGCGTCCTCCTCGACCTTGGCGCGGTCGATGGCGAAGCCCTCGCCCTGCGGGTTGGCGAGGAAACGGCGATAGCCTTTGTTGCCGACGAGGCTCTTGTCGCCCTTCTTCAACTGCCGCTCCAAGGCGGCGACGATTGTCGCGCGGTTGGCGGCGTCCTTGCTCATCTCGTCGAGGTTGCGGCACACGATGTAGCGCCGCCCGGCGAGCGTCACCGCCTTGGCCTCGTAGTCGACCTCGCGCCTTTCCTTCATCAGAACGAAAGGAACGAACGGCGCGGGATCGTCGAGGACGAGTTCGCGCACGAGCTTGTCGGTTCGCTCGCGCACGCCCAGAACGTAGATGAGCCCTCGCGCTTCGAGTTCGGCGATCGTCTCGGCGCTGATCATGCCGCGGTCGGCGACGACGCAGACGCGGTTGATGCGGAAGCGGCGCTGCAAGCGATCGATCGCCGGGATCAGGCTGTTCACGTCGGCCGTGTTTCCCGGCCACATCTCCGTGCACACCGGCCGGCCGTCGCCGTCGAGGAGCACGGCCAGGATCATCTGATTGAGATCGGGCCGATGGTCCTTGGAGAAACCGCGCCGTCCGAGCGTCTGGCCGCCCGCGCCCTCGAAATAGAGGCTCGTGGTGTCCATGAACACGATGTCGAGCGTGGTCAAAAGGTCGCGCCGGCAGGCGAACAGCTCCTCCTCCAGGACGTCCTTCACGCAGCGCGGCGCAAACGGCGTCGCGCCGTCCTGCTGGTCTTCGGGAAGCTCCTCGCCGAGCCACGCCATGGCGCGATAAAGATGATGCAGTGCGAGGCCCGTCGACGCCATCGATGCGATAATCCTCGCGCCAGCGGTCGGCGGCGCGGTCCGAGCCGCCGCAGAACAGGCGGTGCAGCACGGTCAGGAACGCCGCGCGCTCCAGCGAGAAGTCATGCTTGCGCGCGCTCGCCAGGCGTTCGATCACGCCCTGGCAGCCCGTCTCCTCCCACACCCGCTCGAAGGCCAGCGCCGGCCCGATGCGCCGGGTCGAGACCGTCGCCGCCTCGCCGCGGTCGAGCGCATCGAGCACGATGGCCTTCTCGGCGAAGCGCGCCCCCGAGCGCAACAGCCGCTCCAACTGCCCGCTCTCCTGCAGATCCTCGATCCGCCCGAGCGTCGCGATCACCTGCTGGCGCACCGCGCCGCCCTCGCGCCGGCTCTCGACGATTTGCAGATAGGCGCGGCCGCCGGAGGTCTTCTTGCGGAAATACATGGCGGGGAACCCGGCGGCGACTTAATCTTGGTGCGCACAGTATCGGCCCGCACTCCCAAAAATCAACAACAATCAGCGCAAAACGTGGCACTACAATATCGCGCTCGCTCCCCATCGCCCCAAATCATATCAATGGCTTACGCCTCACGCGCATGCGCCAACTGTCGAAGATCAGTTTCACCCGGACCGGACAAGGCGCCGCAGCGTGGATCGCGACCTCCAGCGAGGAGAGATCGTAGCGGCGGCGCACGTCCTCCGGCAGTTTCAGCATGCGCGAGAACATGGTCGGGACGAGCTGCGTATGCGTCACGCGATGCTTTTCGACGAGGCTGAGAAACTCCTCCGCGTCGAAATGCTCCATGACGATGACGGTCCCGCCCAAACGGATCGTCCCGGCGACGCCGACCCAGGGCGCGGCGTGATAGAGCGGCGCGGGCGAGAGATAGATCTGACCCTCCCGGAACCGCCAGAACTTCGTGAAGGCCGCGATCAGCGGGTGCATCTGCGCCAGCGGCTGGTCCACGAGCGCCCGAAGTACCCCCTTGGGACTGCCGGTCGTTCCGGAGGAATAGAGCATCGCCGCGCCGGGGGACTCGTCTGGGATCGGCGTCGCCGGATAAGCGCGCCGTCGCCTCGTCAAGGTTCCTGATCCGCTCGCCGTGGGCCGGCCCGTCGACGATCAGGCAGAGCTCGACGTTCGGGCATTCGGCCATCGCCGCGAGCGCCGTCTCGCGCCTCGCCGCGGACGTGATCAGCACCTTCGACAGGCTGTTGTTGACGATATAGGCGAGCTCGGCCGCGGTCAGGAACGAATTGACATTGGTGTAATAGAGGCCGGCCCGCTCGCCCGCCGCGTCGCACTCGACGAAGCGCGGATGGTTCTCCAGGAAGACGGCATAGTGGTCGCCGCGTTTCAACCCGGCGGCGCGCAGGAGATGGGCGAGCCGGTTGCTGCGCTCGTCGAGCTGCCGGTAGGTGACGGTCTCGCCCGACCGCGCCATGACGATCGCCGGCTGATCGGGGCGCAGGCGCGCCTGCTGGCCTGGATACATGCGCGGCCTCCCATCTTTGAACGCGAGGCTTCCATCCTCGCCTTTTGGCCCGGCTCCAGCCGCGGAGTCCAGACTGCGGTAGGAATTGCCATCTGTCGAGGGGGCGACCGACGCCGCTGTAGGGCGCGCTCGCTGCGCGCGCCGGCCGCGCTCCACAGAGCATCCATAAGGACGCCCGTCTGGCGACGGGCTATGGAGCGCCGCGACAAGAGGCCGTCCGGCGCGCTGTAGGGCGCGATCGTTGATCGCGCCGGCCGCTACAGGGAGCGGCTACAGGCGAGATTGGGGCGCGCTCACCGCCGTGAGCCGAGGCCGAGGCTGAGCGGCGGAACGGCGACAGCTCTGGGAGGCTCAGGACGTCTCTGGCCGTTACCGCCGCTCGCGGGAGCGCGCAGCCAGCTCTCACGCAAGTTTTGGGCCATCGGATGGGCCGCCCTCCCCTGCCCCGCTCTTCCAGTGGACCGCGAGCCAGACGGTCGGCTGGTTCGGATCCGTCCAGGCCACGCGATGGCGGACATGCGGGGGGAATTCGAGATAGTCGCCGGGGCAAAGAATCCTTGGCGCTTCCTCGTCTTCGATCGAGAGGCCGGCCGCGCCCCCGAGCACGATCACCCATTCCGTCCAGTCCTGATCGTACCAGAACCCGGGCGGGCTCGCCTGCCCGGTCGACACGATCCGTTCGATGACCGCGCCCGGCCAATCGGCGAGGACCGTCGCCTCTTCCTCAGGCAGGCGGGTGGGCAGATTGCCGAAAATATTGCCGCTTCGGATCATGGTCGGCGCCTCGCCTCCCTTGCGACGAAGCCGGCCGCATTTCAGCCGGGTCGCCACGCGTCAAGAATTTGATCGACCTCCGCGACCTCGATCTGCACCTCAAAGCGGCGACGGTAGAGATCGAGCATGGCGTCATGGCTTTCGTCCGAGGAACTGCAAACGCCGTCGCGCGCGATCACAATTCGGTAGCCGTGGTCGACCGCTTGCAACACCGACGACAACACGCAGACATCGGTCTCCGAGCCCGACACGATCAGGGTGTCGACCGCCTTCCGCCGCAGAAACGGGTGCAGTTCGCTATTGGCGAAGGCCGAATAAACACACTTGTCGAACACGGCGGCCGGCGGCGCATGCCGGCCCAGCGCCGGCATGAGCTCCAAGAGCGCGCTGTCCAGGCGGCCGCGGGTGGCGTTCGACCACTTGGCGTAATAGGCGCGCCATCGGCCGGGCATGTCGTCTCCGCGAAACGGCGTGATGAAGCGGGTGAATACCGTGCGCTGCGGAGCGCGTTCGACCAGCCGCACCACGTTGGGAAGCACGCGCGCCATCCACAGCATCGGCCATGGGCCGCCGTCGGCGAACAGGCGCTGCATGTCGACGCAAAGATGCACGACGTTTGCGCCGAGGGCCAGATCGCTCATGGGGCGCGAAATTCGTGGTAAACGAGTGATATTTTATCGGGCGCCGTAGGTGAAGGCACCGTCTTTCATTCTCCCTTTTATAATTAGGGTGTAATTTCCGCTTCACCAGACATTTTGCTTTCCATTGTGCCACCCGAACCGTTGGGTTCAACTGTCGTCACGCCATAAAAGTAGGTTTGCCCCTTTACGGCGGTAAAATCAGTGCATTTCGTGTTTGTGAAATAGGAGCCGCCAGATGTAGAGCACCCGGGAACCAATTGATAACCCGAGCCGCTCGTTTTCGTGCGATAGACATTATACCCAAGGACGGTGGTATTTGATGGCGGCACCCATCTCAACGGAAATACGAAGCTTGAAGTGCCTATTTCACCGGTGAAATTATTGGGCTGGTCTGTAGGGAGAATCAGGGGCGGTAGCTGCTGTGAGAAGTTAAAATCATTCAATAAATCTCCGAGAGCGACTCGTGGGCCAGAAAAATTCGTCGGCGAAGTTTGTGTTGCCGCCGTCGTGGCGCGCTCTCGTTGAAAGAGGCGCGAAGTCGCGGCGTTCACCGGTTGCGCCACCGACCCCTTTTGAATTTAGAAACAAATCCTCCGTAAACTTTAGGTAGGAATCGAAACTGAGATTCTGGTGGTCGATATAGCCCTTTTTTGCCCAAGTGCTGATGATTAAGGCAGGTACGCGAATGCCATAGCTGTCCCGATACCCATTTGGCGCGTAGCCAACTGGCGGCATGACATGGTCCATGAAACCACCCCAATCATCCCAAGTGAGGAAGATGACTGTATTATTCCAATAACCGCACGGTGAATTCATAATTGCATTAACGATGCTGGTTACGTATTGCATACCGTTAATCGTATCGCCAGGTGGATGTTCACTGACAGCTTGATCTGGCACAAACCACGATACTGGTGGCAGGGAGCAACTCGGCGCACTGGTATCTTGAAAAAACTGATCAATTGTCCTCATGTGCTTGGCCGAATAGGCGCCGTTGGTGGCAGTATCTTGCTGCTGGAAAACCGTGAAACCTGGCGGCACCACCCAATAAGATTCAGCCTTGGCAGTGATATTTTTTGGTGGACAATCCATCTCACCATTGTCGCAATCGGGAGCTTGCCCTTCGGTCACATAGTATGCCCAGTTGATATTTTTAGAATCAAGGAAATCAAACAATGTTGACCATGCGAAAGGCACGGAGGCGGTCATCATATCGTTAGGGAATTTAATATTATCTATACATGACATAGGATCGGTTATGTTTGAGCAAGTTGCAGACCATGCCGACACCTCGTTTAGGTGATTTGGTCCGCTCCATGCCGGAATAGGAGCAAACATCGCATCATTTAAGACAAAATGATCGGCATATGCATAGTAATTTGGTAAGTCGGAACGTTTGTGATAACCAATTGCATCATTACGCCGAGCCGAGATGCAGATTGCAGTCGGAGATTGGCAGAAAAAACCGTTGACGTTTGATTGCTGGTCGCAGACAAAACCCAACATCGGCCAGGTAGTTTGCTTATTGCAATAGCCTGCGTTGGTTGTACCAATGTCATTCATTGAATCAACCGGAGAATGTCCGCTGGATCCATTGATGTTGTGACGATCACGAAATGGTTTCAAACACGGGCCAGACATTTGAGGATAACAAGATGTCGGATTACCTGATGCGTCTACCGGAATACCATTCGCCCCTGGGTACACACCAAAATAGCTGTCGAACGAGCGATTTTCCTGCACCACCATAAGGACGTGCTTAATGTTGGATTGCGCAAGTTGTAATTGTGTTTCTGCATGCGCAGTAGTCATGGCAAGCACCGACCCCGCAACTAAGAATAACATCCTTTTCATGGCTTGTCTCTCAAGTTGATCTTGATATTGAAGACATATTCCTCTTGGGGAGATAGGTCTTCAGTAACGAAAAATTCCCGCTTGCGCTTTCAACCAGTCCCACATCTTTGCCTGTGGCGCCACTTCAATCTTCATATCATCAGCCTCCTGGGTTTTACCGCTCGATCCAGCAGCGACTACAACGGTGGTGCCTCGCGTCACCGAACTTTGACGGCGCCGCCTTGCGCCAACAAAAATTTCTCCGCAGCCGGATCACGAAATTGCGTCCGACAGGCCGCACGGAACCCAGATCGCGGCGTCCCCGTCGCCGAGGGCCTCGGCGTCGCCGTCGAGCGCCTTGATGGCGACGGCCGCGCAGACGACCGCGTCCAGCTTGTCCTCGTAGGCCTTGAGTTCGCCAGCCATTCGCCTGGACCGCCGGCGGCGGCAGCGCCGCCGCGACGCCGGCGATGCGGCGATCGAGCGCTTCGACAATGCGGGTCCAAACGCTTCGCAGCTTGACCCGGCGGTCGTCACGGGACAGCTGCGGCCAATAGGTCAGCGTCTTGCCCGCCTTGTATTCAAGCCGGCGTTTCTGGCCGAAGAACCGGATCAGCGCCGCGTGGGGATAGACCTCGAAAAGGCCGTAGGCCAGCGGGGAGGAATCCTCCCGCGTCGTGCGGAGTGCATAGCCTTCCGCTTCGAATGCGGCGCGCAAGGCGTCGCTGAGCCTTCCCGGGCGATTTCCGTTCGGTGAATGGGTCGCAGCGCCCGCGGCGCCGAACTTGGATGAGACCTGGTTGTCGCAGGCCCTGCGCCCGACGATCGCATTGCGCGAGAGCGGCATGTCGACCGCGATCAGATCGACTCGCCGGCCGCAGATCGTTCGCGCCGCTTCGAGAAGCTTGGCGGCGTCCGGCTTGTCGCCGCGCGGCCGGTCATCGCCCGAAGCCGCGGCCTCGGCGCGCGCTAAGAATCCGGCGTAGGAGGCGTCGACCGCCGCGAGCCGCCAGCCGCCTTCCGCCTCGACCGCAAGCGCGACACCGCTCGGCTGCCTTTCCGTCCATGCCGCGTCGATGCCGAGGATGGCGCGCCGCCCTTCACCCATCACGCCGCCCCGTGTTTGTTTGCCATCTCGATACGGTCGAGAGTCCCGCCAACACCACGCTTCGTGTTCTGGATATCATCGCCGTTCTGAAGATTGAGCAAGAGCATCGCCGTCGTCCCGAGCGCCTTGGCGAGGCGATGTCGATGCTTTTGACCATGAGCGGTGCGAGGCATATTTTCACCACTAAGGGCGCGAAGTTTGCTTAAAAAGCACGGTCAGTTGGCGCGCTTTGTGCATCCTTGGTGTCCTTTGTGGTGAACAAATTCGATCCGTTGGCACGTCCAGGAGTGTCTGCTTAGCACCAGCGCCGTGGACTGTCCCAGCAGGGAGGGCGCGATGAACGGCGCCGAACTCATGGTCTCCTCGCTCGAGAACGAGGGGGTGCGGCAGATCTTCGGGGTTCCAGGGGAGGAGAACCTCGACTTCGTCGAGGCGCTGCGGCGCTCGTCGATCGAACTCGTGTTGACGCGCCACGAGCAGGCCGCGGCCTTCATGGCCGCGACGCATGGTCGTCTGACCGGCAGGCCCGGCGTCTGCCTCGCGACGCTCGGGCCGGGCGCCTTGAACCTGACCACCGGCGCCGCCTATGCGCTGCTCGGCGCCATGCCGATGGTGATGATCACCGGCCAGAAGGGGGTGTTGAGCCGCAAACAGGCCCGGTTCCAGGTGGTGGACATCGTCGCCGCCATCATTCCGCTGACCAAGATGGCCCGCCAGATCACGAGTCCGGTCACGATCCCCTCCATGGTGCGAGAGGCCTTCCGGGTGGCGCAGCAGGAGCGCCTCGGGCCCGTCCATCTCGAGCTTCCGGAGGACATCGCGGCCGAAGCGGGACCCGATCTGCCGCCTGTGCCGCGGCATCCGATCGACCTTCCGGTGGCCAACTCCGCCGCCCTCGACCGTGCGGCGGCCCTCATCTTGAACGCGGAGCGGCCTCTCATCATGCTGGGGGCGGCGGCGAGCCGTCCGCACCTGGCGGACGCCTTGTCGGACTTCGTGCGGCGTCTGCAGATCCCGTTCTTCAACACGCAAATGGGCAAGGGCGCCGTCGCCGGCGGATCGGGCCTCTACATGGGCACGGCGGCGCTGTCGGAACGGGACTATGTCCATCGCGCGATCGATCGGGCCGACCTGATCCTTTCGATCGGGCACGACACGGTGGAAAAGCCGCCGTTCTTCATGGGGCCGAAAGGACCCTCCGTGCTGCACGTGGGCACTCTTCCCGCCACGGTCGAGGAAGTATTCTTCCCGCAGGCGGAGGTCGTCGGCGAGGTCGGGAAAAGCCTCGAGCTGCTGGCCGACCGGCTCGAGGGCCGGCTGCCGAACGCCGGCGCGCTCCTTGGCCTGCGCGAAGGCATTCTCGCCAAGATCCGCGAGCGGGCGGAGGAGAGCCGCTTTCCGCCGACTCCGCAAAGGATCGTCCATGACGTGCGGAGGGTGATGCCGGAAGATGGGATCGTCTGCCTGGACAACGGCATGTACAAGATCTGGTTCGCCCGCAACTATCGGACGCGCGTCGCAAACACGCTGCTCCTGGACAATGCGCTGGCCACCATGGGCGCCGGTCTGCCGTCCGCCCTCATGGCCGCCATTCTCATATCCGGCGCGTCGCGTGCTTGCGGTCTGCGGCGACGGCGGCTTCATGATGAACTCCCAGGAGCTCGAGACCGCGGTGCGCCTGCGCCTGAACCTGGTCGTTCTGATCCTTGAGGACAAGGCTTTCGGGATGATCCGGTGGAAGCAGGCGGTCGACGGGTTTCCTGATTTCGGCTTGACCTTCGGCGATCCCGACTTCGTCGCCTATGCTCGGGCCTACGGGGCGAAAGGCAGTCGCGTCGACACCGCCGACGGCCTCGCGCCCGCGCTCGAGGCGGCATTCGCCGAGGGCGGCGTCCATCTCGTCGTCGTCCCGATCGACTATTCGGAGAACGTGCGGGTCCTCGTCGACGAGCTCAAGGCCGAAGCGCGCTGACCGACGCTTGTCTGTCGTCATTGCGAGCGACCCCGGTCGATGCGGGGCCGCGGCGATCGGGCAACCTCCCCCTAACCTTCTCCCCGGAAGCGGGGAGAAGGGAAGATGACGCCTCGGTCGATCTTCGAGAGATCGTCCCACCCGCCGAGCGCCATCGCGCGGTCGATCTCGCGGCGGAAGAGCTCGAGCACCCAGTAGACCCCCTCCTCGCCGGCGCAGGCGACGCCCCAAAGATGCGGGCGGCCGATCAGCACGCCGCGGGCGCCGAGCGCCAAAGCCTTGATCACGTCGATCCCGCGGCGGAAGCCGCCGTCGACGAGCACGGGCATCGAATCGCCGACCGCGTCGACGATTCCCGGCAGCGCCGCGATCGAGGGGACGGCGCCGTCGAGCTGCCGGCCGCCGTGGTTGGAGACGACGACCGCGTCCGCTCCCCGCGCGCGAGCCTCGCGCGCCTCTTCCGGGTGCAGCAGGCCCTTGATCACGAGCGGGCCGCGCCATTGTCCGCGCAGCCGTTCAACGTCGCCCCAGCCGACGTCCGGGTCGAGCTGCTCGATCATCAGCGGCCCGAAGGTGCCGATCGACGTCCGCTTGCCGTAATTGACGAAGGTCGGCGAAGGCGTGTCGCGCATGCGCCAGATCCAGCCCGGCCGGCTCATGAAATCGAGCAGGCTGCGGGCGTCCCAGCGTAAGGGAAAGCTCATGCCGTTCCTCATGTCGCGGTCGCGGCCGGCGACGACCTGATTGTCGACGGTGAGGATCAGCGCCTTGTAGCCGGCCGCCGCGGCGCGGGCGGCGAATTCGGCCGTGATCCCGCGGTCCTTGTAGAGGAAGACCTGCATCCATTTCGGCCCGGTCGCAGCGGCGCCGATCTCCTCGATGGTGGCGGTCGAGGCGTGGCTCGTCGAGTAGATCGTCCCGAACCTCGCCGCCGCGCGCGCCGCGGCGAGCTCGGCGTGCGGCCACAGGAGACCCGCGAGCCCCGTCGGGCCGACGACGACCGGCGAAGGAAGTCTCTCGCCGAACAGCTCGATTGATTGATCCCGCTTCGCCGCGCCGGCGAGAACTTTCGGGACGAGCTCGATCTCCGCGAGCGCCTCTTCGTTGCGGCGCATGGTGATCTCGTCGCCCGCGCCGCCGTCGACCATGTCGAACAGCACGCGCGGGAGACGCCGCCTGGCGAGCGCGCGCAAGGCCCGGACGCTGTAACCCTTCCGCTGCAGCTCGGCGGCGTCCATGATCGCTTCCCCCTCGACCTCGTCCTCGAGCCGCCCGGCGCCGAGGCCGATGGTCGCCGGCTCAATCGACCGTTCCGGCGTCGGGGTCAACCGCCGCGCGGTTCGGATGCTGCCAGCGCACGGCGCGTCGCCTCGGAGATATCGTCGAGATGGCGCAATTGGCGCGCCCCTGAGCTTGACCAGCGCGTTGCGTCGGGGGGAAGGGCGTCGGGGCGCACCAGGGCTCCGAACTCGAGTTAACGGGGTTTACGGCTTGCGGAAAGGCTGAATCTATGCGGGCTCCCGATTCGGAGCCTGCTCATGGACGCCTCGCCTTCCGGACCCACGCAGCCCTCGCGGTTGCGGCTGCTGCTGGACCACTTTTCCCGGATCAAGGACAAGCGGAGTCCGGAAAGCGTGGCTCACAAGCTGAACGAGATTCTGCTCTTGTGCGTCTGCGCCACGATCGCCGATTGCGACAGTTTCGACGCCATCTCCGACTGGGGAACGAAGCATCTCAAGTTCTTGCAGCGGTTCCTGCCCTTCGACTGGGGCGTGCCCTCGGGGCGTTGGCTCAACATCATGATGAACCGGATCGATCCGGACCTGTTCGCCGCCTGCTTCATGGACTGGGTCCTCGCCTGCTGGCCCGAGCCTGTCGATGCGATCGCCATCGACGGCAAGACCGTGCGCCGCAGCCACGACCGGGCCAAGGGACGGGCGGCGCTGCATCTGGTCTCCGCCTTCGCCGCCAACAGCCGTCTGGTCCTCGGGCAGGAGGCGGTCGACGACAAGACCAACGAAACGACCGCCATCCCTGTATTGCTCGAGAAGCTCGCCGCCGGCCGCAGCCTCGAAGGCGCCGTGGTCACCATCGACGCCATCGCCTGCAATCCTCAGATCGCTCGATCCATCCGCGATGCCGGAGCCGATTATCTGCTCGCCGTCAAAGGTAATCAGCCGAGCTTGCAGGCCGACATCGAGGCCGCCTTCACAGCCGCCGACAAGGGCCAGGTCGAAGTCGACGTCGATCTCGACAAGGGCCACGGCCGCATCGAAACCCGCACCGTCTCGGTGTTGCGGCAGGTCGACTGGCTCGACGGCGACCGGCGCTTTCCCGGCGAAGTCCGCTTCGTCGATGCGTGCGCCATCGTCAGGGTCGAAGCGCGGACCGAGTTGAAGGACCGCTCCCGGTTCGACACCCGCTACTACATCACATCCAGCGCCCGTTCCGCGACCGCGCTCGGACAGACCATCCGCGGCCACTGGGGCATCGAGAACCCCCTGCACTGGACGCTCGACGTGACCTTCCAGGAGGACCTGTCGCGCGTGCGCAAGGGCCACGGCGCGCAAAACATGGCGCTCGTGCGCAAGTTCGCGATCAACAAGCTGCGCGCCGCGACCCAACTCAGCGACCCGCCGAACCTTCCCGCCAAACCCTGCCGACGGCCGACCAAGCCGCCCCGACCCAAGAGCCTTAAGCTCCGCAGAAAAATCGCGAGCTGGGATGTCGAGAGGCTCGCCGAAATCCTCATCGGCCAACCGGTTAAGTCAAATTAACCAGGAATTCGGAGCCCTGGGGAGCGCCGCCAACACACTTGAGAAAATCGATTACAGCGGGTATATTGGATGCAACCGGTCGACGTGTGCGACTATGTCGGATAAATTGGCTGGACAACCTCAATGGGGCTGTGGGATGCCAAGAGCGGAGCCGAGACCGCCCTTTTCGAAGGGGCATGCGGACCGCGTCAATGCTTTATGCCTTCTCCCGAGCGGTCGGCTCGCCTCTCGGCCCGGACGACCAAACGATCCGGTTGTGGGACGCAACGGCGGGCGCCGAGACCCATCGCATCAGGGGTCATTTTGACAGCATGAACGCGCTTCGCGAGCTGGCGCCGGATCGACTCGCCTCCGGTTCAGGAGACGGAACGGTCCGGCTGTGGGACGCAAGAAGCGGGGCGGAAACCGCTGTTCTCAGGGGGCATACCGACGGCGTCAACGCCTTATGCGCTCTCAAGGATGGCCGGCTCGCTTCCGGCTCCAGCGACGCAACGGTCCGGCTGTGGGACGCAACAAGTGGGGCCGAGACCGCCCGCCTCGTGGGGCATGCGGTGCGTGTCAACGCTTTGTGTCTTCTCTCCGATGGTCGGCTCGCCTCCGCCTCCAACGACCGGACCATCCGTCTGTGGGATGCGAAAACCGGGGCCGAGACCGCCCGCATCACCGGCCACGCCGACAGAGTGATCGCTCTTTGCCCGCTGTCGGACGGTCGGCTCGCCTCCGGCTCCGCAGACGGGACGGTCCGGCTGTGGGATGAAAAAACCGGGGCC
>CAWFVS010000045.1:0-16107 GCA_963819255.1 uncultured Alphaproteobacteria bacterium | reverse complement strand
GACCGGTAACTCCCAAGCACCCATGCCGGTCGCGGTGGGGCATCTTGAGGGACGCCTGCATGAGCCGGGCGATAAGCTTGGCGGACTGCGGCGGCTCCGCCAAGCCCTGTTTACGCGGACAGGGCTTGGATGAGGGCGTGAGGTTGCGCGGTTAAGGTGTGGAGGATGTTCCAGCCCTGCTTGCGGGCGGTTGCGACGACCGAGCGCAAGGCGGCGAAGTCTGCCGCGCCTTTGAAGGTGCGGAAGGCGCCGGAGATCTTCATCTTGACCTTCATCATCCGCAGGGCCTGTTCGGCCAGATTGTTGGTGAAGGGGACGGTGAAGTCGTAAAGGAAGCGCAGGACGTCATCCTTATAGGTCTTCAGCCGCTCGAGGAGGTTGTGCCCGGGCCGGCGCTTGGTCCGTCCTCTTGCGCGGCGCTCGAGGGGTGGCAGGGAGCGATGGTAAGCGAGGCCGGCCCGGATGGCCTTCCAGTAGCGGGCCACGAAGCCCTCGATCACGGCGGGGGGCAGGGCGGTCGCGCCCTCTTCCCGCGCCGTTCGCACCGCCTCATTGGCCTCGACCAGCAGATCGCTCATGTCCTTCGCCCAAGGCTCTTCGTCGAGCTCAATCAGCGCCTTGAGCTCGCGCAGATGATGGGCGTTGCAGAAGGCGTGGGCGACGCCGGTCAGTCCGTAATAGGGCTTGAAATGATCGTGCACGACGACGCTGCCCTCGAGGCCTTGCGCGATGGCGCCGGCTTCCCCGACACCCGATAGAAGGTCAGGGTCTCGGTCGAGACGGTGTGCAGCCATTGCCCCTTGCCGGCGACGCGAAAGCCAGTTTCGTCGAGATGGCGCACCGGCGCTTGCGCGGCAAGGACGCCGATGTGCGCCGCCACCCCCGCAAACGCCGCCGCCTTGCCCTTCACCCAGGTCGTAAGGCTGGCCGGGGCAGAGATAAGGCGCGCCGAACAGGTCGTTCAACGTCTGGGCGACCCGTCTCGGGATCAGCTGCTGGGCGTTGAGGTAGATCGCCGCCGCTCTGATCCGCTCGCCGTATTGGGCCGCCGCTCCGACGCCCGTGGGAAACTCGGCTTTCGTCTCGAAGCCGCAGGCCGCGCAGCAATAGATCGAGGCCTGGTGTTCGGTGACCTCGATCAGCTTCTCGGGCAGATCGAACACCTGCCGCTTCTCCGCCCCCGTCTGCATCGCCGCGGCGAGAGAGGCGCAGCAACGAAGGCAGACGCTCGCCGTATGCCGCTCGACCCGGTCGGGCGCCTCGACCTGTTTGAGCGTGTCGCCCTTGTGCCCGGCCTGCCCGCCGCTCTTCTTGCCGGAGCGCCCGCGCAGGTGGCCCGGAAACGCGCGGCTTCTTCTTCAGCCCGTCGCTCGAAGGCGGCTTGGAGCTGTTCGAGCTGTCCAGCCCCACTCGTCGCCGAAGCTCGGCCACCTCGGCCCGAAGGGCAACGTTGTCAGCCTGCAGCGCCTCGTTCTCGTGCCGCAGCGCCGTGTTCTCGCCCCGCAAAACCCCGTTCTGGGCCCGCGACGCCTTGTTCGTGCGCTGCAGCCGAGCGACTTCGCCGCGCAACTGCGCAATGTCGCCTATGAGCGCGTCGATCGAGTTGCGAATTGCAGCGGGGCGGAGAACCATCTCCACCTTGACTTGTAGCGTTCCGCCCCGCGCGTCTCGCACTATCGACGCGCCCGCCAATATTTCACGCCAACTGTTGCAAATCGGACTCACCCACCTTGGGAGTTACAGCCGACCAGCCGACCGGCAACGGCGCCTGGGTCTCCTGCTTGGCGCCCGCGCCCTCACGCGGCGCCCGACGCCCTCCACGTGGCGCCCGGCCAACGAACGGCAGGAACAGCTTCGTGAAAGCGAACAACTCGGTGGTCTCTTTGAAGGCGCGCTCTTTGAGACTTAGAACAAAAATGGAACACACTTGAGGTGCTGTCAAGAAACTGTTTGCTTTCCACAACGAAAGGCGCCCATCCGAAAAGGCCCACGCGAAACCAGCTTGAACCCGGAACATAACACGAACACATGGCGACAGGCAAAAAGAAAGTTGCCCGCCCCGGAGCGGCGCGCGCGGGATTATCGCGCTTGACGGTAAGGCAAATATTCCTTACACCTTTGTGCGACGCCGGAGCCGCTCATGAAAGTCACGCTGAAGGTCAGCTCCAAGGGCCAGGTCACCTTGCGCAGAGAGGTGTTGGATGAGCTCAAGGTCCGGCCCGGCGACAAGATCGTCGTGGAGCCCGATCGCACCCGGCCGCCTGGAGATGCGGCGCGCCAAGGCGCCCGGGAGCCTCAAATCGTTCGTCGGCTGCCTGAAGTCGGCGGCCGGCGCGGCCCTCTCGCTCGAAGATATCGGAGACCCTTGTCCCGCGAAGATTGGGCCGGCGAGCCGTGAGGATCACCGCGGACGCAAATGTCCTGCTGCGCGCCGCGGTCATGGACGACCCTGTCCAGGGCGCGATTGCGGCCGAGACGCTGCTCGATGCGGAGGCCGTCGCGATAGCGCTCCCGTCGTTGTGCGAGTTCGTTTGGGTGCTGACGCGCGGCTACAAGAGAAGCGCCAGGCGAGGTCGGCGCCGCCGTGCGCAAACTGGTCGAAAGCGCGAGGGTGGTCGTCGATCGGCCGGCGGCGGAGGCCGGCCTCGCTGTGCTCGAAGAGGGGAGGCGACTTCGCCGACGGGGTCATCGCTTTCGAAGGTCGGCGCGCCGGAGGCCGCGTCTTCGCGACCTTCGACAGGAAGGCGGCGGCGATCGTTCAGGCGACGGGCGGCGAAGCGAGGCTCCTCGGCGAGAGATGAGCGTTCGCGGGCCTGTCCCCGGGCGCTACTCGCGCGCGGGCGCGCGCGCTCGAGGACGGCCGGGCCACGGCCCGGACGCGCTCGGTCGGCATGACCATCACGCCGCGTCCCCGATCTCGATGCGGACTGAGAGCCCGGCCGGCTGAGCCAGATTGACCAGGGCGTCGAGGCTGAACTTGTCGAGCCGGCCCCGCATCAGATCGTTGAGCCGCGGCTGGGTCACCCCCAGACGGCGCGCGGCTCGGTCTGATTGACGCTCCAGCTCTCGATCTTCGTTCTCAGCGCGATCATGAGTTCCGAGCGCGCGCGCATGTTGGCGGCTTCCCCGCGCTGTCCTCCAGAGCGTCCCATACGCTCGCAAACATCTGCCGCTCCATCGCTCAATCCCTCTTCAGCTCGAAAAGCCGCTTCGCCACCAATTCGATGTCCACCTTCGATGTCCGCTGCGACTTCTTTCTGAAAGACGTGCAAGACCACCACCCGATCCGGGAGCGTGGCGAGATCAACGACCCGGAACGCTCCCGACCGATCGCGGACGCGAATCTCCCGGACGCCCGGGCCGACCGCTTGCGGCGGCTTCCAAATCGTCGGGCTCGACGCCAAGTTGAACCCGATCGAGCTGATAGCCGGCGGCTCGGCGCGCGTCGTCGGGAAATTCACGCAGCCGCGCCAAAGCGTCGCCCAAGAACTCGATCGGCTTCAGGCGCTGCGAAGCCTATATCGAAACGGATATACAGACAAGGTCGCCGCGGGCTGATACGACAATGATTTCATGCAGCTTCCTCGCGAGGAGATTTACGCGAGGAGATTTACGGTGACAGTTGCTCTACTTTCATGTGTTTCGTCTTCAACGTCGCCGTACGTCGAGTCATCAGGAATTAAAGCACAACTGTCACCAGTTTCCCGTCGTCGAGGGCGACCGGGTCGTCTTCGCCCGCAACCGCTCGAAGCGTCCGATGGGCAAGGTCCCCGTCTGCGCGGCGCTCTGGATTCGATTGAGGCTTGCATGACCGATGAGCCGTGGCGGCCCACTCCCGACGGGATCGTCGTCACCTGCCGTCTGACGCCCAAAGGCGGACGCGACGCGATCGACGGCGTGGCGAGGCTCTCCGACGGAACGAGCGTGCTGCTCGCACGCGTGCGCGCCGCGCCCGAGGACGTCCGGGCCAACGAAGCGCTCCGCGCCCTCCTCGCCACGAAGCCGGGCGCCCCCTTCTCCCGGGCTCGAAGTTATCTACGCAGCTTAGATCGCCAGGGCTTTCCTTCCCAAGCTTTGCTGGGGAGGAAGCTGCCCCAGGGCGGCAGTCCCGGGGGGGGGGCGCGGAGCGCCGGATGGGCTGTGGCCCGCCGCTTTTAGTTGCTCCAAGTCAAGGCCGCGAACGATTTCGAACGGCAGGGCGGTTGCACGTCGCCTGCTTCTGCATATGCGGCGAGGCTTAAAGGGTCATCAGCCTGCGCAAGGCGAACGATCGAGAGGTGAGACGTCATGTGCGAAACCAAAGGAGAAGGCGGCCGAAGCCGCTGGCGATGAAGAAGGGAGGTCCGGGAGCTGACCCTCGCAGACTGCCGCGAAATGAAACTGGTTCGGGAGGCCAGCCCGAGCTGATCGAGGCCGTCGAGAACGACGCCGCAAGGGGAGGCCGAAGGCCGAGGCGCCGTACGTCCACATCGGCTTCCGTCCGGCCGCCGCTCCGGTCCCGCACATCAGGGCGACCGGCCGCGGCTATGACGCCCGCGTCGAGCAGGCGCTGGGCGAGGCGTTCATGAAGGAGCGGGCATGCCCGGGCCTGCGGCAAAGCTCGCGGCCAGCAAAAGAAGGACGTGAGCGGCGCTGGATGCGACCGTCCGCCGGGCGGGTGGCAGCGCGCGCTCCCGCCGCCTGTGATTCTTCGGCGGCGGGTGGCAGCGCCCGCTCCCGCCGCCTGGTGACCCTTCGGCGGAGCTTCGACGAGGTTTCGACAATGCGGTGCCTTCCGTGTCTCTCTCGCCTCGGTCTGAGAGCCACCACATGACGCCCATGCCAGAACATATATAGAAACTATTACGCTAGCTCACGTCGATTTTCCAAAGCTGGCGGCGGCAGCCAATCCACATCGGGCGGGATTGGTCAGCAGCCTGGTGGATCGCCAGTCGCCGGTAAACAGGAACGGCGAGCTCAGCATTTGACACGGCCTTGGCAATTCCATTATTCAATTAGTCTCCGATTAAGGCGTTGCCGGTCTTGGTTCTACGATTGTCTCTTCTATGTCTATTAACTTGTCTAATGGAGGCGCGGCTGTGTGTACGTTCTTAAAAATAAGATTATATAAGACCATTTTAATCAGTAGGCTCCCTGGACTCGGCTCGCGCAGTTCGATGTCGTCTTCATTTTCTAGTGTGATTTCTTGCCAATTTCGATTGTCAACATTCAACAACCAAAACTCCTTATCTGGAATCAGAACTTCCTGTTTGAGATGGTCATAGAGGCCATGCGAGACGTCTTCTCTGATGGTCTGCACCAACCAAGTTCGCCGGCACTCCAGATGGAGGTCTATTGCGCGCAGCGACAACGGCCTGCCGGCCCTTAAGAACTCCACAGGCCGTTTAAATATAATACGGTGATCAAGAGTTGAAGCAAATTCATTTTCCTGAAGCAGCTTCTTGGAACGGTCGCGTAACCAAGCTACTAAGCGCATATCGTGGTACTCGAGTTCCTCAAGCTTAAGGTCTTGAGGGAGAGGCTCCCCCGTTCCGTATATAATCCAAGAGTACCGCTCAACCGACAATTTCTTCGCAAATAATTCCCTGTTCAGCTCAAAGCGGACTAGATCGTTGCCTGCCGCTTGCGCAGAAACGCACATGATCTCCTTGCGCTCTGCTTTCCTGAGCGCGCGGGTGGTAAACCCGCTGTTACTGACGATCATGGTCTTGTCAGCAGCCAAGTCGTGTCGCTTTGAGTCGAGCGCATCGATCTCCGCGATCCCGACATCCTTCTTCCAGTCCTTACACTCAATCAGGATAAAGGTCTGTTTGCCATCAATCTGTCCGCGCACGGAGACGTCAATTTCTCTTGTTCCATCAGGTCCCTCAATCCACTCGCCGACCTCAACGGCCGCGCCCGGGTGAAGCGCCTTCGCAACCAGAGCCACAACGTTTTCGTAGGGCCTGCCGAGCTTTCCCATTGCACGTGATCTGGTTAGGGCACCGCGCTCGCGCGACATGATGGACAAGGCCACGGATGACGATTCGGGTGCGGGCAATGTTGAGCCGACTACGACCTTAAGCCGCTTCGCGTGAAGCGCGCTCGAAATGCATAAATAGGATTGGACGATCACGGTCGCCGATGCGCACTGTTATTTCGTCTCCAGGCGAAGCGTCGCTAAGTGCCCTAGCCAACGGCGAAGACAACGACAGAAATCCGTTGACCGGATCACTCGGACGCTGTGTTAGAATATAGAACTCCGGTCGGGACCTTTGGTCATCTAAATAGCGAATAACCACTCGATCTCCGACCGCGAGGGCTGTCTCGGCCGCGGGCGGAGCCGCAACATTCTCGAATTCGCCGCTTCCCAAGACATCGGCAAGTACCAGCTTCGTTTTGATTGCCTCTTCAGTTCCGGGACTGGTATCGCCGCCTGCCTTCATTATGCGGTGCTCGGTGTACTTCGATATGGAGCCCTCGCTGCCAATCGGCTTGATGTCCATGCGATCAAGGGTATGGAAAAGATCATCCAAGACGCCTTCGCGGTTTAGGCTATAGTCCGAGCCGAAGCAGCGCCAGAACCTCCAACCGACCCGTTCCAGTATCCGTTGACGGCGCATGTCATCGGCCCATTTCTCCGGCCCATGATATTGATCGCCGTCGCATTCGACAGCTAATCTTCGACCGGACTCGCCCTCGACGACCATATCGATCGAAAAGCCTTCCGATCCCACCTGTGGCGTGACGCGATATCCGCGCTTGAAAAGTATTGCGAAGAGATCGCGCTCGAAATCGGATTGGCAGCGGTCGACAAGCGAGTTCCCTACCCGGTCGGACGTTGGCATCGGTTCCGCAAAATGTCGAATAACCCGCGCCTTCAAATCGCTCGGATTCAGGTCGCTCTCGGCCACTGACCTGACCAGAACCATTCGGTCACGTGCTCGAGACAAAGCTACATTGAATCGCTGCTCGTATTGCTGCGCAGTTTGTGACTGCTTCCGCTTGCGGTCTGCGATCATGGAAAGGAAGACGATGTCGCGCTCGTCACCTTGAAACGTGGCGCTGTCGCCGCAGGTAATCCGGTGGCGCACCATCACCGCCTCGCCGACACGATCCATCAAGAGTTTCTGAACGAATTCTAGCTTGGTCCGAACCTATCAACGAGATGACGCCGATCGAGCGTGGTCTCCCCCCACTTTCTGCGACGGTCGCGAGCTTCGGTTCGCTCACAATCCGTTCAATCTCGGAAACAATTATCTCTGCCTCGGACGGGTTGACTTTCGACTTGCCGCGGCGCTCGCCATCCTCGACCAGAATGTCGACAAGGGGCGGGTCTAGTCGTTCTGTGCCCTTTGGAACCCGGAGCGGAATTAATGGCTCGTCGTAAAAATTCATGGAGAAACGAATAATCGGTTCGGTGCAACGAAAATGCTCTTTGAGCATCACAAACCGGTCGGGGAACATCACCCGTGACAGATCGTAGAGGGACGCTCCGGGGGCGACTTGGGTAGGGAACGGGAATTCGCTCAGGAAGTTGCTATGCAGCCTTCCGATCTCGGCTATCGACAAGAAGGCCGCAGAAGGGCTCACCTGTCTGTCATCCCCGACTACCAGAACTTTCTTCCCTCGCAGCAGGGCGGGTAATTCTTTCGCATCCGATTGGGAAGCCTCGTCGAGAATGACCAAGTCGAAGGAACTGAAACTTGCGGGCAACTGCTCGGACACGCGCCACGTCGGCATGATCCAACAAGGTACTGCGTCGTAGCACTTTTCCATCTGCCGCCTGGAATCCTGGCGATAGAGCGCTGAGCGCTGGCCCTTGCCGGTGCCGATGCGCCGGATGTTATCCGCAAACGCGCGAAGCGAAGCTTTCGCCGTCCCCTTCATGGATGCGGCGAGGTTGAAGAAGGTCCTCTCCTTGACGAGCTTCGCAAAGTTTTCTCTGAGATCCCTTTCAACTTCCAACCGCTCATTGTGCAACTTTGTAAGCTTGTCTGAGACGCCGATGCTCTCCAGGTAGGCCAGTCGCGCAGCCCAGTCCCACGCCGCCTTCCAATTGTCGGGGATAATTGGATCACCATCCCCAGTCGCTGGTTTTAGTTTCACGCACTGCGACAAGTCGCTTGCGCCAGCGTTCGCCAGCAGCGCGCTCGTCTCATTGATCACCCTGAACGATGGCTCTAGCAGCCTGTCGGACTTAGCTCGAACTTAGCGCTTTGCGCTTCGTATCGGCCTCGGATCATGCTACAGTAAGGCATTGATTTGTTTCATGGGGCTTCGGGCTTATCAGCGATGAGCAATTTCCGGATCGTCGATCGCTTGACGAGGTTCTTGCTGCCGCCGTCGGTGGAGGATTGGCTGCCCGAGCGCCATTTGGCGAGGTTCGTGGTCGAGGTGGTGGAAAGCCTCGACTTGCGGTCGATGACCGGCGGGTATCGCGGTTCGGGCTCGGCCTCTTATCACCCTTCGATGCTGCTGGCGCTGCTGATCTATGGTTATGCGACGGGCGTGTTTTCGAGCCGCAAGCTGGAGCGGGCGACCTACGATTCCGTGGCCTTTCGGTTCATCGCAGGCAACGATCATCCCGACCACGACACGATCGCGACGTTCCGCAAACGCTTCCTGAAGGAGATCGAGGCGCTGTTCGTGCGGGTGCTGATGCTGGCCAAGGAGATGGGCGTTTTACAGATGGGGACCGTGGCGCTCGACGGCACGAAGATCCACGCCAACGCGAGCCGCCACAGCGCGCTGTCCCACGAATACGCAGGCAAGCTGGAAGCGCAGCTGAAACAGGAAGTCGCCGAGCTTCTCGCCAAGGCGGAGGCGGCGGACGCGGCCGACCTTCCCCGACGGCCTGTCGATCCCGGAAGAGCTGGCGTTGCGCGAAGGCCGCCTGAAGAAACTGGCCGAGGCGCGAGCCAAGATCGAGGCGCGGGCCAAGGAGCGTTACGAGCGGGAAAAGGCGGAATACGAAGCCAAGCTCGCCGCCCGCGAAGCCAAGATCGCCGAGACGGGCAAGAAACCTGGCGGCAAGCCGCCGCAGCCGCCGACCGAAGGCCCCCAGCCAAAGGATCAGATCAATCTGACCGACGAGGAGTTGCGCATCATGCCGACCGCGGGCGGCGGCTTCGAGCAATGTTACAATGCGCAAGCGGCGGTGGCGGTGGGCAGCAATTTGGTCGTGGCGGTGGACGTGACGCAGGCGCCGAACGACAAACAACAAGTCGAGCCGATGCTCGCCGAACTCGGCGCGATGCAAAAGAACGTCGGCCCTTGCGCGACGCTGCTGGCGGACACGGGCTATTACAGCGCTGGCAACGTCGAGGCCTGCGAGAAGGCGGGGATCGAGCCGATCATCGCGATGGGACGCCAGCCGCATCATCCGCCGTTGTCCGAACGTTTGGAAGCCAAGCCCGAACCGCAGGAACCGGCGCCGGAAAACCCGGCTCCGAAACCGCCGACGGCGGTAGAGGCCAACGCCCGGCGGCTGAAGACGCCGGAGGGGCGAGAGCTCTATGCGCTTCGCAAACAGACGCCGGAGCCGGTGTTCGGGATCATCAAATCGGTAATGGGGTTCCGACAGTTTTCCCTGCGCGGCCTCGACAACGTGCGCGGCGAGTGGAGTTCGCTGACGATGTCATGGAACATAAGGATGACTATTCACTCTGAAGACCGCCTGAACGGGCGGAAGAGCCTTGTCCCGCCGCCAAAACGCGGCGCTGACGGCGTCAAAAGCGCATTCGAGGTCGAAGTTCGAATTCGCGAAGCGCCATTCCGCCGTCCCGGCGCGTCAAAAATCGGCTCCCGCCTCTCCAACGAAAAACCCAGTCCGACAGGCTGCTAGGCCGCGCAACTGGCTTAATTTGGCCAGGAGAGCGGTCCAGACCCGCTCTAGCTGCTGCGGGTCATAGCGAGAGTTGCCGACGACGTCACGCAGCACATGGACCGCGCTATCAAAGAGGCCGGAGCGGCACTCCCGGAATGCATCGGCGGTCTGTTGGATGCGTTCCTTTACGACGCTCAACCGGCGAGAAGCGACATAGCGAGCGAGTTCGTCAGCGAACGCGGCCGCCCCGGTGTGGTGGCGAAGAATTGCGGCGGCGTCGTTTTTGCTTCCAAGGGCGCTTGCGAGCTGTTCAGTCAATTCCTCAAATGAGGAAGGAAGCTCCACGATCGCCGCTCGGAGGCGGTCGACGATCTTATCAAGTTCCAAAAGTCGATCTTCGCTGAAATGGATTTCGTTGGGTATGTCCATTGCAGCGCGCAGCTCCACCCAACGAGAGGATAGAATGATGAAACTATCGGAATACGCAATGTATTCTCGCACGTGTCGCCAATCCTCGGGCGCCACGGGTGGCACCCCCGACACACGAATCCGTGTGAAGACATCTTGATGCGCCCTCAGTTTGAAAGCAAAAGGCCCAAATGGATTCTTTCCACCCGTGTAGCTTTCGAGGATTGAATCGCGCACAGGCCGAGGCGGCAGTTTCGTAGGTATGCTAACTGGCTTGACCACAAACGGAGTTCGCTGCCTCAGCGCTTCGGTTGCGTCAGCGAGGAAGCTGAGAGCAGCTGGTCGGATATGATCAGGCGTCCCGGCGCTCCAGAGTGACCACGCCCAAGGCTCGTTCCTTAAGGCTTCGATTGCTTCGGCATAATTCTTGAGGGCGCCGGCCAGCTGATCAACTCCTTCCAGCCCGAGCTTGGCGATCGCCCTTCGCACCAGCGGCTCCGAAGCCGTTAATTCGTTGGCCAACTTGACCGCTGCGACCAGATCGCGATGCCACCCCATCAACGTCGACGAATTGGGCAGGTTGGACGGGCTTGGAATGTCTTCATTCAGGAATTCGAGGTCGACGCCGACGCGTCTACGCGCATCCGCCAACGCTGTGATGGCCGGCTCGCTTATACCGGTGTCGGCAAATTGGCGATCAGGTCTATCGGTAAACCAATCGTAGATCGGGCGGTCAGCGACCACCTGTTTCGCGACTTCGTATGGGCTATCGGAACTACCTGGAACCGCTGACAGATGCCTAGTCGCGATCTCTGCAATCTGCGAGTTAATCTCGCAAAGAACTTTACGGTTCTGGGCGATTCTCGCATCGAGTTCTCGAATGAAATTGCGCTGCCGTTGGGGATTGCCGTCGACGATGTTAACGATCCCCAACATAATGCCGATTGCCTTTTCGACTTGCTTCAGTCCCTCTCGGTCAGATGATGCGACGCTGATCGTTAGATCTCGGACGCCTTCGGGAAGCTGGTCACGGACGACCTTTAGCGCCGTCTCGCCATGGGAAACCACCAGAACACGGCGGCCAGTGGCGAGCATGTGGCAGATGACGTTCGCTATTGTGTGGGTCTTCCCAGTTCCTGGAGGTCCTTGGACTACCAGGCCTTCCGACTTCTCGAGCCGACGAATGATTTGCACTTGCTCGTCGTTGAACGGCTTTGGAAAAAAGAGGTCGGCGTGATCGGGATCAATGAGGTCTGCCTGGGCTTCCTGCCCGGCAGGGTCGGATGTTTCGATCTTACCGCTCAAAGGCTGATAAACGCCGTCAATCCCGTCTGACGGTCCCATGACGAGCGTTCGGGGCGCGCCTTCCAAAATCACGGGGTCACTTCCAGGCGCATGAAGCACGGCCTTCAACGTCTGGATGTCTCTGAGTACCGAGTTTGACGACCGTCGACGGGCGAAAAGGACATAACGGTCGGTGACAGTCAGAATGTCATCCTCCGCGTCTGGCACGGGGTCAGTCGGCCCAGCGCACGATGATCGGGCAAGTAACAGCCGTTGGGATCGAGTTGGCTGCCACAAACTTTGAGGATCGGTTCGAATGTCTCCTGTCGAAAAGGTGAGATGCCCTCGCTATCTGCAGCCTCAATCCCCTGAAGGCATCTGCGTGCTGTGTTTTCGGCTGATACTAGAGTTTCCGGCGCGAGCTTTTCGAAAGGACGTAGCTCGACGTGTGCGCGAGTTGGGCGAGGGCGAATCGTGATCGTCGCATTGCTTTGATCAGCAATATCAATCTCGATACCTCGCTCGACCATGGGGATATCGACCGATGCTTCAGGGCGGGTCCATCGCGCGATCCCGATACCCCATACCAACTCGACCGACTCGTTGCCCCCTGCCTGCAACAAGCGTTGCGCGATCTCAAAGAGCCGCTGATAAACCGCTATCGACCGTCGTCTCGGCTTTTCGCGTTCGGCCCATTCGGCCCACGAGCCGGCGCAGTAGCCCTCGAGCGCCTCGCGGACCTCAATTCGATCCTCCAGTCGCAGCATCACGTCAAAAAACGCGCCCGGCATCGCATTCGGGTCGTCGGACTTGATTGACCGGTGGCAGTCATCAAGTCGCGCTTCCGCGGCGTCAACCATCTGCTGCATCTCGCCTTTCGAGACACGCACATGCAGCACTTCCCGGATTACGGGCGGCTTCACCGGATCATTCGAGACATCTATCCAAGCCTTAAGGTTCTCAGCCACCGCCGGAGGCGTCGTTCTGGCAAGCCGCTCGATCCGCAGCCAGATAGGGCCATCTACGTCGCCGGAATCGAGCGATACGCCGGGCAGACCGGCAAATTCGTGTTGATGTAGGATAAACTGGGACCCATCGGCCAGTACATGTTGGGCAAGCCGCGTAGCTGGTCGTTCGTCGAGTTTTACCAGCGCTTCGACGTAATCAAGCAATAGTCCTAGCCGAACTCGCGGCGAGTTTGTCATCGGCAGTGAGTTCAACCGTCACGTTAGGACCAGCCTCCGAAAGAATACTAGCGGTTCTTCGCAAACAGAGACAACATGGATTCGTTATAATGTTATGGGAGCAGCTCCCGGAAGCTCGCAATAGGGCTGGGTTGGGCGAGCGCTGGGAGCCTCATCATATCTATTCCGACATTCGTCGGATGCCGCCTCCGACGATGGCCAACATCGCTGGTTATTGGCGATTTCCTCAAGTGGGTTGCTGCTTACGTGGCGGCGCGGCACCTTTTTTTTTTGAGACCGAAGCGCCATTTGCGGCATGACCACGCGGATAGCCGGCTCCCCCGGGCGCCTGCAACCAAAACGCCTTTTTTGATTCTTCCATTCTTGCGGCCGGCCCCTCTTTCAGCCAGCCGCAGCCGCGTGCCGAGCTCGACAGGTCGCGCATCGGTGAGCGAGTTATCCCTGCTTTCGGTCGAACGGGGAGTTTTCGCTCCCTGATACGCCGAATTAACTCCCTGTTCGGCCGAGTAGGGAGCTTTGGTGGAACCACCTCGAATTGTTGGGCTTTTCGGCTTGGTTTTTCCGAAAATCGACCGAAATGCGAGGAGCTCCCTGTTATTCTCCGTGTTTAGCAGGGAGTTTTGCCGCGCCGTTGCCAATCGTGCGCATCGGGCGCAGGAATGAGGCAGCGCCTCAAAACAAGGGCCAACGCTCTTGAGCAGCCCGTCGACTTCCGCGCCGAAACCGGCCTCGCACTGGGCCGTGTTCGCCAATCGCGCCTTCACCGCGATCCTGGCGGCGACCGCGCTGTCGAGCGTCGGGATCGCGATGTTCGACACGTCCATGAGCTGGCTGATGACCCGGCTCAACCCGAACCCGCTGATGGTGTCGGCGGTGCAGGTGGCGACGATGGGGCCGATGTTCCTTCTGACCGTTCCGGCCGGGGCGCTCGCCGACGTCGCCGATCCGCGCCGGCTTCTCATCGTCGCGCAGGTCGGCGTCGTCGCGGTCGGGGCCGTCTTCGCGGGCTTCGTCACCGCGCATATGGAGACCCCGGCGGCGCTGCTGGCGACAGTCTTCCTGCTCGGCGCGGTGGGGGCGCTCGCGGCGCCGGCTGGCAGACCATCATGCCGATGCTCGCGCCGAGGGAGGAGCTCGGCGACGCGATCGCGCTCCAACGCCGCCTACAACGTCAGCCGCGCGATCGGCCCGGCGCTCGGCGGCCTCGCCATCGCCGCGGTCAGCATAGAGCTGCCGTTCTGGGTCTATGTCGCGGCCAACCTGATCCTTCTCGGCGTGCTCCTCTGGTGGCGCGCGCCGCGAAAGGCGCCGGAGACGCTGCCGGCCGAGCGGCTCGTCGCCGCGATGACCATGGCCTGCGCTACGCCCGAACAACCGCGACCTCGACGCGACGCTGATCCGGGCGGTCGCCTTCTTTCCCTTCGCCAGCGCCTATTGGGCGCTGATGCCGCTCATCGCGAAGGGCGAGACGGGCGACGGCGCAGAACTCTTCGGCCTCCTGATGGGCCTCCTCGGCCTCGGCTCGATCGTCGGATCGCTGGCGCTCGAGACGCTGAAGGCGCGGCTCGGGCCGGACTGGTCGGCGGCGCTGGGCGCGCTTGGGACGGTTCTGGCGCTCGCTCTGTTCGCCGCCTCGAGAATGCCCGAGCTCGCGATGGTCGCGAGCTTTATCGCCGGCGCCTCGTGGATCATCGTCCTGACCACGATGTTCGTCTCGGCGCAGGTGGCGCTGCCGGACTGGGTGCGCGGCAGGGGGCTCGCGATCTTCCTCACCGCCTATTTCGGCGCGATGACGGTCGGAAGCGCGCTCTGGGGCGAGGTCGCCGCCTCAAAGGGCTGCCGTTCGCCTTGTTCGCCGCGGCGGCGGGCGCCGCGCTGGGCCTTGGCCTGACGTGGCGCTGGAAGCTCGAGACCGGCGCGGCGCAGGATCTCGCCCCGTCGATGCACTGGAGGGCGCCCGCCTTCGTGCAGCGGCTCGAGGGTGATCAGGGTCCGATGCTCACGGTCGTCGAATACCGCATCGATCCGAGGGACGCGGCGAATTTCTCGCGCTGATGCAGGAGATCGGCCACGAGCGCATGCGCGACGGCGCCTACGCCTGGAACATCTTCGAGGATCCCGACGAGGCGGGCCGGTTCATCGAGACCGTCGCACATCCACTCGCTGCTCGAGCTCGAGTACCGCAGCGCCCGCCAGACCAAGGCCGACGAACTGATCGAGGCGCAGCTCGAGCCGTTTCTGAAGGAGCCGCAGAAGGCGAACTATTTCGTCGCCTCGAAGCGGCAGCATCACGGGCGACGGCGCCGCGCGAGAGCCGCCCCGCCTGACGGCCCGCTTGGAGGCCAGAGGAAAAGGCGACGGCGGAAGCGGTTTTGCGGTGGGGGAAAACCGCGGGTATGGTCGCCTCGCCTCGAAGGGGGGAAAGGTAAGGGCGACCCGCCTCCGCCGTCTCCCTATGCTTAACACCGGCAAGGGAAAGACACAACTCGATTAGTTGCAACCATAAGAAGATGGACGCCCATGGCCTGAGCGAGATCGACGCCATCCGGACCTCCTGGCCTCGAGGCCCCGGCCGGTCGGGTGGCAGGCGCGCCGCAGCCGCCTGGACGAGGTCGGCGCGGTCTGGCCGGTCGCCGAGGATGTCGTGCTCGAACCGGTCGACTGCGACGGCGTGCCCGGCGAATGGTCGATCGTCCCGGGCAGCGACGGTCCCGCACGCCTGATGTTCTTCCATGGCGGGGGCTATTGCTCGGGCTCGATCCTGAGCCATCGGAGGATGGTCACCGAGGCCGGCCGGGAGCGGGCGCGCGGACGCTCGCCGTCGGCTATCGGCTCGCGCCCGAGCATCCCTTTCCCGCCGCCTTTGACGACGCGCTGACGGCGTGGCGATGGCTGCGCGGGCAGGGCGTCGCCGCCGAAGACATCGCCGTCGGCGGCGACAGCGCCGGCGGCGGACTGACGCTTGCGCTCGCCGGCGAACTGAAGCGCGCCGGCGAAGGCCTGCCCGGGTCCTCTGGCTCGTCTCGCCGTGGACGGATCTGACCATGTCGGGCGCGACGCTCGCGACCAAGGCCGCCGTCGATCCGCTGATCCACAAGGACTATCTCGAGGAGCTCGCCGCCGCCTATGTCCCGCCGGCATGGACCGGAAGGACCCGCGTGTCTCGCCGCTCTACGCCGATCTCGAGGGCCTGCCGCCGACGCTGATCAGGTCGGATCGGCCGAGACTCTGCTCGACGACGCGGTCCGCCTCGCCGAGGCGGCAGGCGCCGCCGACGTCTACGTCACGCTCGAAGTCTGGCCGCACATGATCCATGCCTGGCCGGTGTGGAACGCGCGGCTCGAGCCGGGCGCCGGGCGCTGATGCAGGCTGGGGATTCATGCGGCGATGGTGGTGAGCGGA
>CAWFVS010000044.1:0-172993 GCA_963819255.1 uncultured Alphaproteobacteria bacterium | reverse complement strand
CGCCGGCAATACGGAACGCTCCGCTACCGTTCAGTGACCAGTTGTCAGTAATCAGTGATCAGAACTCGCCTTGACCTTCGAGGCTCGATCTCAACCCTTGCAGCATCCGGATCCCGTGCGTGGCTTCCACTCGCCACGCCTCCGTTTGCTCCGCCGGGAGATATTCGAGATCGCCGGCACAGCGAAGCCACAGCTTCGTCTCTTCCGCCGAGCCCACCGCCATCACCAGATAGCGGGCGAACTCCTTCGGCGAAGCCGCCTGCCGTCCGCTCCCCTCGACGACCAATGCGCAAACGGACCTCGAAGCCCGCCGCGATTGATCCGCCAGACCGGCATACTGCTCGATCTTGGGAAAGCTCAGACTGGCGCGATGCAGTTGCAGTTTAAGGGAAAGCGCATAGGCCCGCCGGAAGACCTCCAAGTCCTCGGCGCTCCAGCCCTTCCGCTTCTCCATTGCTTTCGCTCGCGATCTCTGTTCACTGTTCACTGATAACTGGTCACCGAACCCAAAGCTTCGGCTCGCGGCTTGAGCCCCGTTACATCTTCGGCGCAGAAACCCTTTATTTTAGACCAGTGAGCTGTTACGCTTTCTTTAAAGGATGGCTGCTTCTAAGCCAACCTCCTGGTTGTTTTGGGATTTCCACATCCTTTCCCACTTAGCCGCGAATTGGGGGCCTTAGCTGTTGGTCTGGGTTGTTTCCCTCTCCACGATGGACGTTAGCACCCACCGTGTGGCTCCCGAGCATGACTTCCAGGTATTCGGAGTTTGGTTAGGTTTGGTAGGGTTTTGGCCCCCCTAGCCCATCCAGTGCTCTACCCCCTGGAGCCTCAAGCTCGAGGCTATACCTAAATATATTTCGCGGAGAACCAGCTATTTCCGAGTTTGGTTGGCCTTTCACCCCTAATCACAAGTCATCCGAGCCTTTTTCAACAGGCACCGGTTCGGTCCTCCAGTAGGTGTTACCCTACCTTCAACCTGCTCATGACTAGATCACTCGGTTTCGGGTCTAAAGCATCGAACTCAGGCCGCCCTGTTCAGAACTCGCTTTCGCTGCGCCTACGCCTATCGGCTTAAGCTTGCTCGATACTTTAAGTCGCTGACCCATAATACAAAAGGTACGCGGTCACCCGCTCGCCTAAAGTGATCGGTAAACAGTGATCAGTGATCAGTGATCAGAAAACGCACAAAGCGATCCGGGCACCGATAACTGGTCACTGATCACCGATCACTTTAAGTGAGCGGGCTCCCACTGTTTGTAGGTATCCGGTTTCAGGGACTGTTTCACTCCCCTCGTCGGGGTGCTTTTCACCTTTCCCTCACGGTACTTGTTCGCTATCGGTCGCTGAGGAGTACTTAGGCTTGGAGGGTGGTCCCCCCGTCTTCAGGCAGGATTGCACGTGTCCCGCCCTACTCAAATCTTCCGCTTGCGCCCTATCCATACGGGGCTGTCACCCGCTCCGGCCCGGCTTTCCAGCCGGTTCTGGTCGACGCATGCAAAAGCATTGGCCTCATCCGCGTTCGCTCGCCACTACTGACGGAGTCTCGTTGATGTCCTTTCCTCCGGGTACTGAGATGTTTCAGTTCCCCGGGTTCGCTCTTATTCTCCTATGTGTTCAAAGAATAAGTCCTTCGTATCAGTAAACGGTAGAACAGTAACACAGTCGAACCAGAAACCTTCGATCTGTCCTCGTCTCTGTCCTCCGCTCGTCTGGAAGTGGGTTTCCCCATTCGGAGATTCACGGATCAAAGCCCGTTCGCGGCTCCCCGTGACTTATCGCAGCGTACCACGTCCTTCATCGCCTCTCAGCGCCAAGGCATCCACCGGATACCCTTAAGACACTTGATTGCTCTCATCGCCAAGGCGTGTCCCTTTGTGAACCCCTCCGATCGGCAATCGGCAGGAGGGACGCTCCATGGCGTTGAAAAGACCAGTTTTGCTTCAAAACGCATCCGGGAATCCTGGCGGTCAGCCACTTGGACCCACGACTGGTTGCTCGGGTTCGCACGGCGGAGAACAAGAAGATGAGAGAACGGAAACGGACATCGCGTCCGGACCGCTTCGCCAGCTTTGCAAAAGAGCCAGCCCGTGAAGCCGACCCCGTCCCGCCATCCGGCCCACGACCGAATGCGCTTCCTCTTCACGATGTCAGATACGCGGAAACCGGAGAACGAATGACGCAGAACGGATCGTCCTTGCGCCGGTTCGCCGGCTTCCTAACGCCAAGCGCTCTCGCGCCCGACGAAACTGATCAAGATGCACCGGAAGGATATCGAACCGACGTCGAGGACTTTCTCTCTCCCGATCTCCCTCATCCGAAGCTGGTGGAGCCAGACGGGATCGAACCGACGACCTCATGCTTGCAAAGCACGCGCTCTCCCAACTGAGCTATGGCCCCGGAAACCGGGATCGGTCATCGGTGAACGTTTGATCAAAAAGTCTTCTGATCACCGATCCCTGCTTACCGATCACCGATGGTGGGCCTGGGAGGACTTGAACCTCCGACCTCACGCTTATCAAGCGCGCGCTCTAACCAACTGAGCTACAAGCCCGAGATCGGAGGACAGAGGCGGAAAACGAGACGACCGGCGATCCCGACCGCTCCTCTCCGCGCGTCCGATATCCTGGAGGAAAGAGAGACGAAGGCGGCGCGATCCCGCCAAACGCGGCTCCGATGAAGAGCCGCCTGATCCAGCTCCCGTGAGGCGACAGCGGTTCGGCGACCTTCCGATCACCGATCACTATTCACCGATCACTGGAATCCAGAAAGGAGGTGATCCAGCCGCAGGTTCCCCTACGGCTACCTTGTTACGACTTCACCCCAGTCGCTGACCCTACCGTGGCCGGCTGCCTCCCTTATCGGGTTAGCGCGCCGTCTTCGGGTAAAGCCAACTCCCATGGTGTGACGGGCGGTGTGTACAAGGCCCGGGAACGTATTCACCGCGGCGTGCTGATCCGCGATTACTAGCGATTCCGACTTCATGCGCTCGAGTTGCAGAGCGCAATCCGAACTGAGACGGCTTTTCGAGATTTGCTAAGGCTCGCGCCTTCGCATCCCTCTGTCACCGCCATTGTAGCACGTGTGTAGCCCAGCCTGTAAGGGCCATGAGGACTTGACGTCATCCCCACCTTCCTCCGGCTTATCACCGGCAGTCCCCCTGGAGTGCCCAACTGAATGATGGCAACTAAGGGCGAGGGTTGCGCTCGTTGCGGGACTTAACCCAACATCTCACGACACGAGCTGACGACAGCCATGCAGCACCTGTGTTCCCGGCCCCGAAGGGAAGATCGCATCTCTGCAATCCGTCCAGGACATGTCAAAAGCTGGTAAGGTTCTGCGCGTTGCTTCGAATTAAACCACATGCTCCACCGCTTGTGCGGGCCCCCGTCAATTCCTTTGAGTTTTAATCTTGCGACCGTACTCCCCAGGCGGGATGCTTAATGCGTTAGCGGCGCCACTGAAGAGCAAGCTCCCCAACGGCTAGCATCCATCGTTTACAGCGTGGACTACCAGGGTATCTAATCCTGTTTGCTCCCCACGCTTTCGCGTCTCAGCGTCAGTTCCGGGCCAGTGAGCCGCCTTCGCCACTGGTGTTCTTGCGAATATCTACGAATTTCACCTCTACACTCGCAGTTCCACTCACCTCTCCCGAACTCAAGGTCCCCAGTATCAAAGGCAGTTCCAAGGTTGAGCCTTGGCATTTCACCCCTGACTTAAAGACCCGCCTACACGCGCTTTACGCCCAGTAATTCCGAACAACGCTAGCCCCCTTCGTATTACCGCGGCTGCTGGCACGAAGTTAGCCGGGGCTTCTTCTCTCGGTACCGTCATTATCGTCCCGAGCGAAAGAGCTTTACAACCCTAAGGCCGTCATCACTCACGCGGCATGGCTGGATCAGGCTTGCGCCCATTGTCCAATATTCCCCACTGCTGCCTCCCGTAGGAGTTTGGGCCGTGTCTCAGTCCCAATGTGGCTGATCATCCTCTCAGACCAGCTACCGATCGTCGCCTTGGTGGGCCGTTACCCCGCCAACAAGCTAATCGGACGCGGGCCAATCCTCCGGCAATGAATTTTTCCCCACGGGGTCAAAGCCCGAGGGCGTATCCGGTATTAGCTCAAGTTTCCCTGAGTTATTCCGAACCAGAGGGTATGTTCCCACGCGTTACTCACCCGTCTGCCACTGACGTCTTGCGACGCCCGTTCGACTTGCATGTGTTAAGCCTGCCGCCAGCGTTCGTTCTGAGCCAGGATCAAACTCTCAAGTTTAACTTGAAGATCCAATCCCGACTGGTCACTCAAAGGCGAAGCCCGATCCGGGGCCCGCCTTCCTCATTGACGAGTTCCAAACACATCCGCTCTTGAAAAAAAGCGCCCGACCCGAAAGCAAGCCTCACGGCCTTCCTCCAGAGCCCAACAGCCCTTCAAGAGCGCGATGAATTGTCTGAAACGTGACCGTCGTTGGTCTCTTTCGAGAAGCCAATGCCGCCAAATCAGCCGCCCAGCCAAAGCCGGACAGCCAACCCGCGACCAAGGCCCCTCACGCAAGGACCACGCCGCCCACGTCTCTCTTCCTTCCGATGCAATTGTCAAACAGCATGGGCTCGAAATCACCGGCTCGCGCCGGATCCGCCGATCCCTCGAGAACTCGATTCCGAACTCCGAGGCGATTCGCCTGCGGAGATCGAGCCCGGGCCCGAATTCGAAGAGGCTCCGCTCGTTCGAAGCAAGAACCGCCGATACCTTTCCCGCCCCCGCCTCTCAGCAGGGAGGAGAGCGCTCGAAAAGTTCCCGAAGCCCGCCGCGCAAAGCACTGCAAGAAAGCGCGCCGCGCCGTCGGTGGGACGCGATATAGAGCGACGAACTTTTGGTGTCAACGGACCCTGCGAAGAAATTTTTCAGCTGTGGATCGCCCCCGATTCCCGCCGCCTGACGTGCATCTTCATGCCGCCGCGCGGTCGCAAGGTGACACGCTGCTGCGGCATCACGGCCTGTCCGGCGACGAGTTCGAAGCGGAACGCCCGCAAGAGATTGGCGAGGATGACGATCGCCTCCTGCATGGCGAACGGCATTCCGATGCAAACGCGCGGGCCTGCGCCGAAGGGGATATAGGCGTAGCGGTCGATGCGCTCCCGCCGCTCGCCGAGAAATCGAGACGGATCGAAGGCGTCCGGGTTGTCCCACAAGCCGCGCTGGCGGTGCAACACGTAGGGCGAGATCGCGACGACTGTTCCCGCCGGAATGCGCCTCCCCAGAATTTCGTCGTCCTCGATGGCCTCACGGGCCAGCATGGCCGCCGGCGGATACAGGCGTAGCGCCTCCTCGAACACGGCGCGCAACACCTCGCACCGCTCGAAAGCGGCAGGCCGCCGCGGATCGAAGACCCGCGCCGCTTCCTCCTCGGCCCGGCCGCGCCACTCCACCGCCTGCGAAAGCAGGTAAAGCGTCCAGGTGAGCCCGTTCGCGGTCGTCTCGTGACCGGCCATGATGAAGGTGACGATGTTGGCGCGGATGCTGGCGTCGGGCAGGCCGGCGCCGGTTTCCGGGTCCTTCGCGGCGAGCAGCAGGGTCAGGAGATCGCGGGGCGCCTCGCCGCCCCGGTCGAGAAGCGCTTTGCGCCTCGCGACGATGGCGTCGACGGCCTCGTTGAAGAAAGCGAGCGCAGGACGGCCGCGCCTTCGTCCGAGGCGCGGCAGGAAGGCGGGCGCGCCGAGGAGATCGAGCGGATCCAATCGTCCGAAGCTGTTGAAGTAGCTCGTCACCGCGCGCTGGAATTGGCCCGGCTCCCGTCCGAGCCCTTGTGAAAACAAGGTCTGCTCGAGGACCTCGAGCGTCATGCGCGACGTCAGTTCGCCGACGTCGGTCACGGCGCCGTCGCGGCGATGGCCGAGTCGCTCGACCGTCGCGTCGGCGACCCTTTGCATGGCGGGCGCGAATTCGGCGACCTGGCGCGGCGAAAACAGGGGCGCGAGCGCGCGGCGCTGGAGCCGCCACGACTCGCCCTCCGCGGTCAGCAGGCCGTCGCCGAGGCCCGGGTTCAGGACCTTCAGCTGCAAGTCGTCCTTGCGGTAGTTGGCGGCGTTGTCGAGGAAGACGCGCCGGACTGCAGCCGGATCGTGGGCGGCGGCGCGCAGGCCGAGGATCGAGCGCCCGATTGAGAACGGCCGCTCGAAATCCGCCTCGCCCCAGATTTCGAGCGGATTGCGCCTGAGGGTGAGAATCATCGACAGCGCGCCGAGCGGCTTTTCCGACCGCCGCGGATAGGGGGGAACAAAGGGTCGGGTCTCGTGATGCGCCGCCGACATCGAACTCGCCTCAGCCAGTCACTGTCACCCGAATCTAAAGGGTCGCGCGCCGCCGCGACAGGGGCGGCCGCCTTTTTCTCTCCGACCGAGCGCTAAAAGGCCGTCCTCTGACGCATGGCGGCGGCGAGCGTGCCGTCGTCGAGATAGTCGAGCTCCCCGCCGACGGGAACGCCGTGGGCGAGACGCGTCACCTTGACCGGATAGTCGGCGAGAAGATCGACGACGTAATGCGCCGTCGTCTGGCCGTCGACGGTGGCGTTGACGGCGAGGATGACCTCGGCCACTCCGCCGGCGGCGACCCGCTCCACGAGAGAGGTCAGGTTGAGGTCGGCGGGGCCGACGCCGTCGAGCGGCGACAGGACGCCGCCGAGCACGTGATAGCGCGCTCTCAGGGCGCTCGCGCGTTCCAGCGCCCAGAGATCGCCGACCGTCTCCACGACCACGATGGTCGAGGGGTCGCGCTGATTGTCCGAGCAGATCGTGCAGGGATCGCGCGAATCGACCGAACCGCAGATCGAGCAGGCGACGATGCGCGCCTCAGCGACCCGCATCGCCTCGGCGAGGGGCTGAAGCAGCGTCTCCCGCTTGCGGATGAGATGCAGCGCCGCCCGGCGGGCCGAGCGGGGACCCAGCCCGGGCAGACGCGCCAGGAGCTGGATCAGCCGCTCGATTTCCGGCCCGGCGACGTTCGACGACATTCTAAAGCGGCAGTTTCAAGCCCGGCGGCAGCGGCAGCCCCGCGGTCAGAGACTGGATCTTTTCCGCCGCGGCCCGCTCGGCCTTGCCCTTGGCGTCGGCGAAGGCGGCGATGATGAGATCTTCGAGCATCTCCTTGTCCGACGGGGTCATCAGCGACGGATCGATCTCGATGCCCTTGACCTCGCCCTTGGCTGTCATGACGAGGCGGACCAGGCCGCCGCCCGACCGGCCTTCGACCTCGATGCGGCCGAGCTCCTCCTGCGCCTCCTGCAGCCTGGCCTGCACCTCCTGCGCTTTCTTCATCATCTCCATGAAGTCCATGGCGGGCCTCTCCTCGTTCAAAGATCGTCGTCGACCGAATCGAAATCGGCGTAGCCGACGTCGTCGTCCGGCTGCGACGACGAGGCCTGCGCCGCGGCGGTCCGGCGCGCGCACCTCGACGATGCGCGCGCCCTTGAAGCGCTCGAGCACCTTGCGCACAACCGGATGCGCCGCGGCGCCGCTCGTCCGTTCGGCTTCGCGAACTGCCTGCGCTTCGCGCAGGGTCGGAGCCGTCGAGCCCGGCGCGAGCGCCACCATCCAGCGCTCGCCGGTCCACTCCTGCAGGCGCTTGGCGAGCGTCTGCGCGAGGCCGGGCGAAGCCCCCTCGGCCAGGGAAAAGGTGATGCTGCCCCCATGGAACCGGTCGAGCCGCACGTCCCGTTCGAGGGCCTGAACGAGCTGGATGTCGCGCTTTTCCCGCGCCAGAGCGACGACGTCCTCGAACCGCGCGAGCCGGACCGTCGAGGGCGGAGGCGCCGCGGGCGCAAGGACGCTCTTGGTGATCGCGCGCTCCGCCGCCGAGTCCGCGGCGCTCACCTCCCCCCGCGGACCGCCGCCGGCGGGAGGAAGCGGCGGCGCATGACGCGGGGCGTAGCCGGTGGTCTCGGCGAGCTTGCGCAGCGCCTCCTGGGGCGTCGGCAAGTCGCAGGCGTAAGCGAGGCGGATCAGCGCCATTTCGGCCGATGCGAGTGGGCGTGGGCTATCGTTCACGTCGTCGAAGCCATGGAGCAGAATCTGCCATGCCCGGGTCAGCGCGCCGATCGTGAGCCTGCAGGCGAATTCGCGGCCCTTCTCGCGCTGACTTTCACCGATCGTCGCGTCGTCGGGCGCCTCCGGCGCGATCTTGACCTGGGTGACGTAGTGGCAGACCTCGGCGAGCTCGAGGAGGATGTCGGCCGGATCCGCGCCGGCGCGATAAAGCGCGCGCAGGAGTTCGAGCGCCTCGGCGATTTCGCCTTTCATCGCGCGCTCGAACAGGGTCACGATCTCGCCCCGGTCGGAGAGGCCGAGCATGGCGCGAACGGCGAGCGCGGTCACCCCGCCTTGGCCGCCGTAGGCGATGCCCTGGTCGAGCAGCGAGAGCGCGTCGCGCACCGACCCCTCGGCGACGCGGGCGATGACGGCGAGCGCCTCCGGCTCCGCGCAAACGCCCTCGAGGCTGCAGATCTTCTCCAGATGCCTGATCATCAGGCCCGACTCGATCCGCTTCAGGTCGAAGCGGATGCAGCGCGAGCGCACCGTGATCGGAACCTTCTCGATCTCGGTCGTGGCGAACAGAAACTTGACGTGCTCGGGCGGCTCCTCCAGCGTCTTCAAGAGCGCGTTGAAGGCCTGCTTCGACAGCATGTGCACTTCGTCGACGATATAGACCTTGGTGCGCGCCGAGACGGGGCGGTAGCGCGCGTTCTCGATGATCTCGCGCACGTCGTCGACGCCCGTGTGCGAGGCGGCGTCCATCTCGATCACGTCGACGTGGCGCGAATCCATGATCGCCTGGCAGTGCGCGCCGATTTCCGGCATGTCGACGCTCGGCGCATCGATCTTGCCCGGAACGCTGTAGTTCAGCGCGCGCGCGAGAATGCGCGCGGTCGTCGTCTTGCCGGTGCCGCGCACGCCGGTGAAAATATAGGCTTGGTGGATGCGGCCCGCGGCGAAGGAATTGGCGATCGTCCTGACCATGGCCTCCTGGCCGATCAGATCCTCGAAGCGCTGCGGCCGGTATTTTCGCGCCAGAACCCGGTAGGGCGAGGCGGCCGGCGAAGGCGCGAGCGAAGCGGGCGGCGCTTCGGCGGGAAACAGCGAATCGCTCATCGGCCGGTCGCCCAAGGTTCGCGGCGACGGCCGACATCCTCGACCGTCGCCCTGAAGAGCGCCCCAGGCGCGTCTCGAAGGACGCTCGCTGGCCGTCCTCTGAACCGCCCTTCGAGACCCTGGCTTCGCGAGCTCTTCAGGACGAGGGCTTGCCCTGGGGCTCCGCGCAATGACGCGTTCAATTCCGTTCGTTCGGCGGTCGGGGCGAAAGAGAGGGGCGAAGGTGGGAGGTTGGACAAAGACCCGCCCTGTCTCGTTAGGGCTGCTTCCTTCCGGACCTGACCCGGTTGGCGAGCGGTACGTCCTTCGCCAACCTCCCGGCGCCTATGTGGACCATCGGCGGCCGGCATGCAAGGGCTCGGGCGGGACGGGCGGTCGCGATCGCAGTCGTGAAGCGCCGGCGAGAAGGCGTAGCGGGCGCGTCGGCGAGAATTCGCGGTTTAGCGCCAATTTAGCGTCGGGGATCAAGGATTTCAGTGGGTTGCGACCCGGTTTAGCGTCATCGCATTTTTCAGCCGAACGGCCGGTCGACGACCCAAAAGAACATTTACATTATGTTGTACCTGCCGGGGCGAGAGGGAGCGGGGCCGCGCCGCCGAGATCAAAGGCGCCAATCTTCTCTTACAGGAACTCCTGCACCTCCTCGATCGACGTCTCGCCGATCGGCCGGTCGTAGACGATTTCCCCGCGCGCCATCGCCACCACGCGATCGCAGGACTGGAACACGTGGTACATGTTGTGACTGATGAAGACGCCGGTGACGCCCTGACTTTTCAGCGCCTTGATGAAGCCGATCACCTTGTTGGTTTCCTTGACCGAAAGGTGGTTGGTCGGCTCGTCGAGGACGAGCAGCTTCGACTTGAAATGCATCGCGCGCGCGATCGCCACGCCCTGCTGCTGCCCGCCCGACAACTCGCCGACCAGCGCGTCCGGCGAGCGCAGATGAAGATCGACGTCGGCGATCGCCTTGACGCTTTCGCGCCGCATGCGCGCCTGGTCCATGAATCCGAAGCCGAAGACCGACGCCGCCAGCAGCTCGCGGCCGATGAACAGATTGCGGGCGATCGACAGGGTCGGGACCATGGAGTTCGTCTGGTAGATCGTCTCGATGCCGAGCCGCATCGCCTCCTTGGGCGTCCGGATGTCGACCCGCTCGCCGTTGACGAAGATCTCGCCCCGGTCCGGAGGGTGAACCCCGGAGATGATCTTGATGAGCGTTGTCTTTCCGGCGCCGTTGTCGCCGACCAGGCCGACGACTTCGCCGCGCAGGATCGACAGGCTCACGCCCTTGAGGGCATGGACGCCCGCGTACCATTTGTGCAGACGACGACATTCGATGATCGGGGTCGCGCTCGCCGCGTCGCCAACGGAGATGGCCGGAGAGGCGGCGGCGTTGGTCATGCCCGACTCTCCAGCTTTATGCTGCGCGCGGTCCGGCCGAGCCATGAGTTGCCGATCACGGCCAAGATCGTCAGCGCGCCCACCGCGAACTTGAACCAGTTGGCGTCCACCTGAGACATCACAAGGCCATTGTCGATGATTCGGATGAGCAGCGCCCCGACGATGCCGCCGAGCACTGTGCCGATTCCGCCCGTCAGCGCCGTTCCTCCCATGACCGCTGCGGCGACGGCCTGCAGTTCGAGTCCGTCGCCGATGGACGGCAGCGGCGAATGCAGCCGAAACACCTGGATGATCCCTCCGAAGCCGGCCAGCACCGAACAGAGAACGAAGCAGAAAAGCTTCACCCGCCGCGTCGGCACGCCCATTGCCCCGGCGCCCTCCAGATTGCCGCCGGTCGCGCGAATCCAGTTGCCGAGATTCGACCGCGTCATCATCGCCGAGGCGGCGACGGAGATCGCGAGAAACCAGATGAACGAGCCGCGGAAAAGGCCGCCGGGTCCGACAAACTGCGTGAAGACGCCGGTCGCGAGATCATCCGGCAGGAGCGGCGGAAAGCCGCCCGAAATGACGACCGTCAGTGAGCGGACGATGAACAGCATCCCCAGGGTGGTGATGAAGCTGGGAATTGCAAAGGTCAAAGTGATGAACCCGTTCGCGAAGCCGATCCCCGCGGCGACGAGGAGCCCGATGACGATCGCGGGGGCGAGCGGAACGCCGGCAATGATGAGCAGCGAGGTCGCCATCGGCACAAGCGCAAAGGTCGAGCCGACCGAGAGATCGAATTCGCCGCAAATCATCAAAATCGTGACGCCGACCGAAACGAGGCCGACTTCCGGCAACAACCCGAGAATGCCGCGCAGATTGTCCGGAGACATGAAGGCGCCGCCGGATCGCGCTTCGAAGACGACGGCCAGGAGACAAAGCAGCGCGGCGCCGGCCAACTCGGGCTTTTCGAGATAGATACGAAACAGGTTTCTCAAAGGCGAAGCGTCCCCAGAGCGCCAACTTGAGCTGCGGCCCCGTCGGAACCGCCCGGGGCCGCAGCTCTCTTGGACGCCGGCCTAACGAAGGCCTTGCTTGGCGAGCCCCATCAGCGAGTCCGCCGCCTCAGGGGTAAACACCGCCTCGCCCGTGTCGATGTCGGCGGGCGCCAACCCCACCTTCTTTTGGAGATAGACTTGCATCACGGGCAGGAATCCCTGCTCGTAGGGTTGCTGATCGATTTCGACCTGGATGTAGCCGGCCTTCAACTGTTCGATCACCTGGGGCGCCAAGTCGAAGCCGCCGAGCAGGATCTTCCCTGGCGGAATGCCGCGATCCTTCAATGTGCGCGCGACGTTCGAGTGCCACAGCCCGGTGTCGATATAGGCGTTCAAGTCCGGGTGAGCGCTGAGGTAGGCGCCGACCCGGTCCGCGACGACCGCGCCTTCCGGGCTGACGTCCAGCCGGTCGATGACGACCTGGCGATTTGGATTGGCCTTCTTGAACTCCTCGAGGCCGTTCATGATGCCCTTCGCCCGCTGTTCCGACCAGTTCTGGCCTGGCGAATTGACTCCGACGAGCACGCGGATCGGTCCCTCTTTGGGCAGCAGCGCCGCCATGCGCCTGCCGAGCGTCGTGCCGGCCGGAATGAAATTCTGGCCGACGAAGGCCTCGCGCAGGTCGAGCTCCGGGCCCTCGGTGGCGTCGACGTTGGACGCAATGACGATGACGCCCTTGGCCTTGGCGTCCTTCAGGTTGCCGACGAAGGCGTTGTTGTCGACGAGCGTCGTGATCAGCGCGTCCGGCTTGCGGGCCAGCGCCGCTTGCTGGTTGGCGACCTCCTGATCGATGGCCCCCTCCGTTTGGGTGAAGATCATCTGGCAATTCGCCTGCACCTTCCCGCAGGCGTCATCGAAGCCCTTCTTCACCGCCTGCCAGAACGGGTTCGAGGCCGATGAGTGAATGGTGAAGACGATATTCAACGGCTCGGCCGAGGCCGCGCCGGCGAAGCCGATCGCGAGACACGAGGCGGCTGCAGTCAACACAAGCTTTTTCACGGTTTCCTCCCTTGCTTCTCGAAGTCGATTTCTCGCTTGCCTCGTCAGGGCTGTCTAGACGTTCTCACCGTCGCTGTGAACCTCTCGGCCAGATCGGGGGCGAGCTCCATGCCGAGGCCGGGGCCGACAGGAACCGTGATGAATCCGTCGCGGATCTCCGGCAGCGCCGTGACCAGATCACGGTACCAGGTCTTGTAATAGGCCCGCACGCTCTCCTGGATGAGGGCGTTCGGCGCGTTGAGCGAAAGGTGAGTCGAGGCGCAGAGCACCACCGGCCCGGTGCAGTCGTGCGGCGCAATCGGCAGATGCCAGGCTTCCGCCATCGCCGCGATCTTTCGCGCTTCCGACAGCCCGCCGCACCAGGAGAGATCGAGCATGATGACGCCGGCCGCGCCGGTTTCGAGGAGGTCCCGGAACGCCCATCGGCTCCCGAGCGTCTCCGAGGCGCAGATCGGCGCGGGCGACACCTCGGCGTAGCGCTTGAGGCTCGCGAGGCTGTCCATCTTGATCGGATCCTCGTGCCACTTGGTGTCGAACGGCGTGAGCGCTTTCGCGATGCGCATGGCGGGAAGGAGCTGCCACAGGGAATGGAACTCGACCATGACGTCCATGCGGTCGCCGACCGCGGAACGGATTTTTTCGAACGGTTTCAGCGCCGCTTTCAAGTCGGCAGTCGAGATGTCGACGCCGCCGGTCGCCTCGGCCGCCAGGTCGAACGGCCAGATCTTCATCGCGGTGATCCCCTCCGACAGGAGATCCTGCGCGAGCTCGTCGGCGCGGTGTAAGAACGCGTCGAGATCGTCGTACTCCTTGAGTCCGCTCGACAGCCCCCAGTTCGCGGTGCTCTGACCGGCGTTGCGGCGCATGTAGGCGGAGCCGGCGCAGGTGTTGTAGGTGCGGATCCTGTCGCGGGAGAAGCCGCCGAGGAGCTGGGCGATCGGCTGGCCGCACGGCCTTGCCGAACAGATCCCAGAGGGCGATGTCGAGCGCCGAATTGCCCCGCGCCTCCGCGCCGGTCGAACGGAATCCGAGATAGCCGTTCAGGTCTCTGGCGATGAGATCGATCTGCAGCGGATCGCGGCCGATCAGCTTCGGCGCAATGACCTCGTGAACGTAGGCCTCCACCGTCTCCGGCGCCATGAAAGTCTCGCCGAGGCCGGTGAGGCCCTCCGAGGTGTGGACGCGCAGCCACAGCAGATTGCCGAATTCCGCCAGCCGGATCGTTTCGAGCGCGACGATCTTCATGCTATTGAACCCTCTCTGCGGGAGGGCAGCATAGCGCCGGCGGCGACGGCCGGGGAGGGGCGCATTGAGCGGTTTTCGATGACCCTGACCGGGAAGGCTACCGCGTCATGAAGGATCAGGGGCTCGGCGGAAGCATCGTTTTCGTCGCCTCGAAGAACGCGCTCGCCGCCTCGCCCGGCGCCTCCGCCTATTGCACGGCGAAGGCTCCGGACGCGGTGCTGCGCGGCTCGAAAATCTGGCAGGGCGAATGGCGGGGCGCAGCGCGCCGCGTCGAACAAGGTCGCCGAATTGGACCTCGACGAGATGTACCGTCAGCGGTCGCTGCTGAAGCGCTCCGTTTATCCGGAGGACATCGCCGAGGCGGTCTATTATTTCGCCTCCTACCGCTCGGCCAAGAGCACCGGCAACATTCTCAATGTGGACGCGGGCAACGCGGTGAGCTTCACGCGGTAGCCGCACGCTTGAAGGAGCAAGGCGATCTTTCCGATCGGACGCGCGCGGGAGCGCAATGCGCGTTTCACCAGAGCCCCGATTTCCATCCGCCAACATGGGGGATAGTTCGTCTATAAGTACAGGCAGTGGAAAGCGCACTATGGGCGGGAAGCGGACTTTCTTGCACCTGATTTCTGCACCGCGTAACGCATTGATTTCATTGAGGCCCGCTCGTGGTGTTCGCGGTAGGGACGCCCGTTTCCGAGCGCCCCCCGCACAGATCCGGACGAGCGGAATTCCCGCATCCGGCTCCTACCTCGGGTGATTGACGGCGAAACGAACGCTTGGCCAGGGATGAAGGATCTTCGGTTTTGGGAGAAACGCGTCGGCGATCTCCGCCATCCGCTCCCATAGCACCCACGCCCGTTGGCTGCGTCGGCACAGCTGCCGGTGCCAAAGGACGGTGACGTGATATCGAAATGCGGACAATGCCAAACCATTGGTTGGCACGGCGTGGTAGGCGCAATAGCCGCCGACGACTTGCGCCAGCCATTTTCCCGTCTCCGGGATTGGCCGATGCTTGCGCCGTCTCAGCGCCTCCTTGATTTTCGCGAGTGTCGTGCGCATGCGATCCCCGCGTGACTTCCTCCTGATGCGGAAATCGCCACGACGGGTCTTGTCGCAAATGAGCACGAAGCCGAGGAACTTGAAGGTTTCCGGCTTCGACCGTCCGCGCTTCTCGCAGTTCTGCGCCGCGAAGCGGCCGAACTCGATAAGGCGCGTCTTGTCCGGATGCAGCGACAGCGAGAACTCCTGCAACCTTTCGCGCATCGCGTCCCAGAAACGGCGGGCGTCATCTCGGCGCTGGAAGCCGACGACGATATCGTCGGCGTACCGCACCATGATCATGTCGCCCGTGGCCTCGCGCCGTCGCCAGCGCTCAGCCCAGAGATCGAAGACGTAGTGGAGATAGATGTTGGCGAGCAGCGGCGAAATCACCGAGCCCTGACCCGTCCCTTTCTCCTCGATCGTCACGACCCCGTCCTCGAGAACGCCGGCCCGCAGCCATTTCTGGACGAGCCGGAGGATGCGCTTGTCGCCGATCCGGTGTTCGAGGAAGCGGACAACCCATTGCTGGGAAACTTCCGTGAAGAACGACCGGATATCAGCGTCGAGTATGAAGTTCACCTTCTTGCTGCTGATTCCGACAATCAACGCGTCCAGCGCATCGTGCTGGCTGCGCTCCGGTCGGAAGCCATACGAGAACCCGAGGAAATCTTCCTCGTAGATCGCGCTCAGCACCTCAGCCGTCGCCCGCTGGACGATCTTGTCTTCCAACGCGGCGACCGCGAGCGGGCGTCGGCTGCCGTCTTCTTTCGGAATATAAGTCCGACGTGACGGCGACGCCCGATACGCTCCTCGTTCGACCCGCGCGTGCAAGTCCTCGATCCTGCGATCGAGGTCCCGTTCGTAGGTCTCCCATGTCATGCCGTCCACGCCGGACGCAGCGTCACGCTTGATCGCGTAAAACGCCGTTCTCAACAGGGCGGGGTCGATATGGTGGAAGAGCGAAGTGAACCTCTCCTTCTTCCTTCGCCTTGCGGCTTGCCGTACGCGTTCCAGTTCCTGTGACACGCTTTCCCGGTCCTGCGCCCGGCGCGTGCTTCGCTGATCCGCGTTCCCCTCGGTCTCCACCCTTGGCTGCACCGGCTCCGCGACGGATGGCTCCGCCTTGTTCGTCGGCTTCTCCCGGCGAACGCCAAAAGCGTTCGTCCGGATCGCTACTATGGCGGAGTCAGACTTCTCGGGCTCGTGCATCGCCGGTTACGGCTCCTCGCCTTTCCGACGCGGGCATGCGGTGTCCAGCCGCAAGCCAAACCCAAGACCTCCCGGTTCCCGTGCAAGGAGCTTCCGCACATGCCAGGTTCTTCGACCACGCCGGGCTGAGCGAGCGCTCGCAAATATCGCGCTCACCATGTCGCCTTCCGTGATTTTGACCACGTCGGCGCCCGGGACTATCAAGCTTTCGCGGCTCAATGGCTGGCCTGTACGCTCCCCTGCCGACGCTTCGCCGACACCCTCGCGGAGGCCGACGCACGGCTCGGGGCCGATGCGGATTGCTAAACCTTCACCGCAGTGGACTTGCAATGGAGACCGACCTTGTCCGCCCCCCTCGAGCCCGCCCCGACCCTCAGCGGAGATGGCGTCGCTCGCAGCCTCAAGGGTCGTGCATCGAAGAAAAACCGAAGCTGTGACGTTGATCATCGGCCGCGGACCGCGCCGCTCGGCGGCACGAAAATATTTTGGCGCATCCACCCGCTGCTTTCATCCGTAAGTCTTTGATAAACATAGTTTATCCAGTGAGGTTTTCGGCAGGAATCCGAAAGAAATTGACACTTTTTGGAACGGTTCGGAAGGCCTGACGGAATGTTTCGGATTCTTCCTGGAGCTTTCCGAACAAATAGACGGCTCCGACGACGCGCGCGGTCAAGTCCGAGCGCGCGACCGCGGGAAAGCCGATATCCTGAGCGCGTCGCCACGAAGGGGACCCCGGTCCGTCAGGAACGATGACCCCTCGCAAGCTCGGGCAGTCTTTCTCGCCGATCGATGAGGGTTCCAATCGATCGGGAGCGACGAAGCAATCCATCGCCGCAGCGGCGAGCGCACGATCGCTTCGCTTCGCTCGCAATGACGGGCAGCGTCAGTGGCGCTTCACGCCGCTTACGGTTCCAACCCGCCGTTGAACTCCTTCACCGCGTCGATCATCGCAACCATGTTCTCGACCGGCGTGCCGGCCTGGACGTTGTGGATCGAGTCGAACACGAAGCCGCCGCCCTCGGAGAAGATCTCGCAGCGCTGGAGCACCTCGGCCCGCACATCGGCCGGCGCGCCGAAGGGCAGGGTCTGCTGGGTGTCGACGCCGCCGCCCCAGAACACGAGGCGGCCCTGGTACTTCTCCTTCAGCATCTTCGGATCCATGCCCTTTGCCGAGCACTGCACCGGATTGATGATGTCGATTTCCGGCGTCGATCATCGACTCGAAGAACCGCTCCGACGAGCCGCAGGAATGCTTGAAAATCTTCCAGCTGGTGTTCTTGTGGATCCAGCCGCAAAGCGTCGGCGTAGTGCGGCTTCCACAAGGAGTCGAACGTCTTGAGCGAGCAGAAGGACGACGTCTGCGTCCCGAAATCCGTGCCGCAGAGGAAGATCACATCGATCGCGTCGCCGATCCGGGCGTGGATCTTCTCGAGGTTGGCGATGCCGACCTCGACCTGCCGTTCGAAGATCTTGTGCACGACCTCCGGGTGGCTGGCCGTCAGCATGTACCATTCCGCGACGTCGCGCACTCCCTTCGGGTCGGTGAGGTCGGGGCCCGGGACGAAGGCGATATCGCCGAGCGCGGTGTTCACCAGCGAGGCGAAAACCGCATATTCGCCGGTGTTGACGGAGCGCGCGTCCTCCTCGATTCCGTCGAGCTCGGCGTCGGTCAGCGGCTTGTACTGCTCGGTGTTGTCCTCGGGATCGAGGTTATCGAGGTCGATCGGCTTCTGGCGGATGATCGAATTGAAGAAGACCCCGTCCTTCGGCATGTGGCCGCTGGGCGGCGAGCTCATATCGCCTTTCGGATAGATCAGCGTGCCGCCCTTCTCGGGCTCGACGCTTACACGGAACCCCTCCGGCGCCAGCACCTCGAGCCCGTTGAAGGTCCACGGCTTCCAGTCGCGGTTCGCGAAGCCGAACATGTTGGTGCGGGATAAGAGCGGCGTGACGTCGATCCCGATCGCCTCCTTGAGGTCGTCCTCGATCAGGCCCAGCATCTGATAGGGTTCGATGACCTTCACCGGATGTCTCTCGAGCCCGTAATGGTCCCTGAGCTTCGCGACGCAGCTCACGTGCACGCCGGTCACGGCCGATCCGCCGAAGTCCACCGGCACGCGATCGGGCGTCCGATGGTTGATCGCGTCGAGCACCCGCTTCCGTTTCGGTCCGATCTTTTTCTCCGGGTTCATCTCCGGCTCCTCGATCCGCCTTTGCTCGCTGCTGTTGCGCGGGAACGCCCGCGCTCAGTTCGAAAGCCCCACCTGCCTGCGGGCGAGCGCCACCGCGTCTGTCGCCGAGGCGCCGTAACCGTCGGCGCCGATCTCGTTCGCGTATCTCTGGCTGAGCGGCGCGCCGCCGACCAGAATCTTGACCGCCCGCCGCAGGCCCGCGTCCTTGATCGCCTCGATTGTCGACTTCATCGCGGTCATCGTCACGGTCAAAAGGGCGGACAGGCAGACGATCTGCGGATGGTGCTCGCGAATCGCTTCGACGAATTTCTGCGGCGTCACGTCGGCGCCGAGATCGATGACCTTGAAGCCCGCCCCCTCCAGCATCGAGATGACGATGTTCTTGCCGATGTCGTGCAGGTCGCCCTTGACCGCGCCCGCGACCACGATTCCCGCCGGTTTTGCGCCAGCGGCGGCGAGCAGGGGCCGCAGCGGCTCCATTCCCGCCTTCATCGCCCGGCCGGCCAGCATCAGCTCGGGAACGAAAAACTCCTCCTCCTGGAAGAGCTTGCCGACCTCGTCCATTGCCGGGATCAGCGTTTCGGAAATGAGCGCCATCGGCTCGGCGCCCCCTTTGAGCTCTTCCTCGACGATCGACCGGGCCAGCTGCGCCTTGCCGTCCACGATCGCGTCGAACAGCCTTTGCGACAAACCCATCGTCCTCCCCTTTCGGTCTATGAACATGGACTTGTTATCACCCGAGCGCGCGGCCAGCTTTGATCTTCGTCAATCCGGCGGACCTAGCGGGTAAGTCGTCAAAGCTTTGTCCAGGTCGGACTCAAGGCGTCGCGCAGCGCGTCGAAGACCCTGCGGCGTCGCGCCAGGATTCCGGACAGCTTCGGCTCGGGCTCGATGCGTCGGCTGACCCGCGTCATCGCGGCGACAGCGGCGTCGAGGTCCGGGTGGAGACCGACGCCGACCGCGGCGACGATCGCGGCGCCGAGCGCGCCGAGCTCGGCGACGGACGAGAGCTCGAGCGGCAGGCCGGTCGCGGAGGCGAAGATCTCGAGCCACGGAGCGCTGCGCGCCGCGCCGCCGGCGAAGCGCGCCGCGCGCGGCCGTCCGCGGCCGGAGAGCAGATGATCGATATGGCCGCAATGCTCGAAGGCGACGCCCTCGTAGACGGCGTGCACCATTTCCGGCAGGCCGTGCCACGAGGCGAGCCCGATGAAGCACGCCCGCGCCTCAGGTTGCTCGAGCCGGCCGTTGAGGTAGGGAAGGAAATAGGGAACGTCGCCGTCCGCCTTCGCCCGCGTCACCTCCTCGTTGCAGAAGTCGAACAGCGCCTCGCGGTCCCGCCGGCTCGCGTCGGCGCGGCCGAGGACGGAATCGACGAACCATTCGAAAGCGCTCGCCGAGGTCGGGCCGGCTTCGGTCGCGACGAACTCGCCCGGCCGTGGTCCGGCGATGACGGCCGCCATCGACCCGTCCGTCGCGGGCGTCCTGGTCGCCAGCTGATTGAGACCCCATGTGCCGGCGATCACGCTGATCAGGCTTTCGTCGGTCGCCCCGAGCCCCAGCGCCATCGCCGGGCCGTCCGCGTAGCCGGCCGACACTAGCGTTCCCTCGGCGAGCCCGGTCTCGGCCGCGGCCTTCCCGGTGACGGCGCCGGCGATGGTCATGCGGCTCGACGCCGTCGCCGAACAGCCTCGCGTAGCGTCCGAGCCCGAAGACGTCGAGCGCGGCCGGCGTCCAGCGGCGAAGGCGCTGGTCGGCCAGGCTCGCCGAGGACATGTCGCTGATCTCGAGGCCGATCTCGCCCGTCAGACGAAGGCGGAGATAGTCCTTGCAGAAGAGCGCCCGGTCGGCGCGCTGAAGCGCCTCCGGCTCGTGCGTCTCGAGCCATGCGATCAGCGGCAGCGGCTTGCCGGCGAATTGCGCGTTCAAGGTCAGCCCGATCGAGCGGGCCTCGGCCCCCTCGGCCCGCCAGCGCGCCACGATCGCCCGCGCCCGTTGATCCGGCGAGAGGATGGCGTTGCGGACCGGCCTTGCGTCGCGGTCGACGAGAAAGAGGCCGTTGCCGTAGCCGGTCAGGCCGACGGCGGCGATCGAGGAAGGCGAGACGCCCGAGGAGGACAGGACCTTGCGCGCGACCTCGCAAACGGCGGCCCACATGGCCTCGGGATCGCGCTCGAGCCAGCCGGGCGCCGGGTGCAACGGCGCCATCCCGACGGCGGCGACCGCGCGTTCGACGCCGCGCTCGTCATAGAGCGCCGCCTTGACGGCGGTGCCCCCTGCGTCGAAGGCGATGACGTGGCGCTTGGGCATGGATCACGCTCATTGCGCCATCTTCCTTCCCGATTCGAACCGTTTCAACAGGTTGCGATGACGTTTCGGGTCGGCCATCCGACTTTTCCGGCCCCGGCGAGGTTTGGCGCATGCCGACCGACGCCATAACCTATTGCGACTGATGGCGCGAATCCTGATCTTCTGCATATCTGCCGAGCTTGCCGCGGTTCTGTCGGAGGCGCTATCATAGCAAGGCTCATGCCCGAGGTTCCCGACATCTCCGACGTTCCCGAGAACGTCGACCTCAATTGGATCGCGCGCCATCTGGTGGCGCTTCGACGCGAAGTGCGGCGCGACACGCAGTCCCTTCGCGACGAGATTGCCGTTTTGTCCCCGATCGTGCGCCGGGTCGATAACAATCAGACCGCCTACCGCGACGAGCTCCGCGCCCTCTTCGATCTGCACCGCGATCTGCGTCTGCGCCTCGAGACGCTGGAGCGCGAGCGCGACTAGCCGCCTCGTTGATAGGGGTAGAGAAGGCCTTTCGGCCGCCGAGTAGGCCCGGGGAATTTCACCCCGAGCCTCTCAGTCGGGTAGGACCGAGGCGCGGACCGGGCTTCGAATGATGCCGACGTCTCCTCGATCCCCCCTATCATTCCGTACGGCGGGTTTTCCCCGGTACGGCTGGAAGGCTGGCCTGTCAGATGGGGCCTTCCCGAGGCGCTGGTCGGCTCAAGCCTGCTCCCGGCATACGCCGCTTCCCGCTCGGTTTGCGTCCATCCTTCGTGCATCGCTTGGCAAGCGATAATCCCGCGCTGTGTCGGGACGGTTGCGCGTCAATGCACCGCCATGGAGGTGGGGTAGTCCTCCGCCCCAGGGGTCCTCGCTCGGGTCCGGGTTATGCTGTCCCGGTCCGTCATCACTTAATCGACCCCATCCGCCCCACTCGCGGGCACATCCCGACTTCGCCGCATGGCGGCTTATACGAGATGCCTTCGCTGTGCGGGAGCGCCTAGGCGACCCACGAGCGGTTCCGGGCTTTCGCTGACCATTCCTGCCTGGCATGCCGTCCTCTATGACCCCGGGGAGTTTCGTCATCGTTATGGTCCAGGTCTCCAATGCCGAACATAGCCTTCGCCGAGATCTGAGCGGCTCGGCACTCCAAAGTTCCCGCAATCCGCTTCACGCGGGGCACGTCTTTCGAGGCTTCCCGGTTTGCTTACGTTGCGGCCTGCCAGGTTGCTCGCCCCCCTTTGTCGGATCGAACCGGTTTCCCGGCCCCAGAGGGCTTTTACTTCCAGGCTTCCGGCAGTTTGGTCGCCCGCCCTGCCGCTGGATATGACTACAGCATGGACTGGACTCCTTGTGTTGGCGGGACTCTCACCCGCTGGAATGGCAGCTAGCCTCGCTGCACCAGATCCGGACATGAGAACTCTCGCCTCATCCGGCTCGTGCCACTCAACGAAGGCTGGCGCCTTCCGGCGAAAAAGCTGGGTTCCTCCGGTCTCCCGTTGACCCAACAACGCCGTGAGTGACCCACCCCCTTCGCTCCACGGGCATTACCCCGCTTCATCACTACTATGGGGCGGTCCGCGCCTGACTGGCCCATCGGTACTTTCGGCCTCGCGGGGCGACCATCAAACAATCGTGCGGAATGGAATCGAAATAGCCGGCGGGGTCGGCATCCACCACATAGGCGTAGCCGTCCTCGATCAGCCGATCGACCTCCCGCAGCGCGTCGTGGCAACCGCGTCCCGGACGAAGCCATAGCTCCCGTCGTGGAACCCCGCCTCGAAAATCGGTTCGATCACGAGCCGGACGGCCTGCTGGACGATGCGGTCCTTGACCGTCGGAATGCCCAACGGCCTCGTCCGGCTGTCGCCCTTCGGGATGTCGACCCGCTTGACAGCCTGCGGTCGGTACGAACCCTCCCGCAGCGCCCTCGACAGCTCGGCCAGATATTCCTCCGCCCGCGCCGCGAACCGTTCGATGCTCTGCCCATCCACCCCCGCCACGCCTTTGTTGGCCCGAACTTTCGTCCAAGCCGCCGCCAGCGTGTTGGGCGCGAACACCTTGTCCACCAATGCGTACCATTTGCCGCCTTTGACGCCGTTGCCCAGCGCCGACAGCATGCGCTTCGTCCAAACCGAGACTTCGGCCCACGCGAAGTCGCGTCGCGCCTCTCCGCCCCGTATAGCCTTTTCGGCACTTGCGGCGTTCTGTTGTCCTGATCCGAGCATCGCGCCTCTCCCTTTTACCCCCCTTCCCTACGACGGGGTTATGCTGGCCCGTCCTCTCGCGATCCGTCCTTTCCGGGCGCGGGCCGCAGCAGTACTACGAGGGCTCTGACTCCTGCTCGGCTCGCACACGCCGAACAGGTCTCTCCGCTTACTCTGCCTTGCCTTCCAAACATCCAACCCCCAACCACGTTGTGGGCCCGAGCGTCGCTTTCGCAGTCGTCTCAGCGCGCTCGGCTGATCTCGCGACCAAGGCTTCGCCATGAGTGAGCAGGCTCGCCGCGCCACGCCGCCGAATTGGGATCGTTATCCTGCAGGCTGTTCGTTCGCCTCCGGCTGCTCTCCACCCCACCTCATGGTGACGCAGTTGCCTTCGGCTTCATGTGCTACGACTTCACATCGGATGGACTTTCACCCTCCTGACAAGGCAACATCACAGACGCACTCACCCCCGCGAAAGCGGGGGTCCAGTGACGCGGGAGCAGGCTGGCGCCGCCTGCGCCGCCTCGACGCAATAGTCCGCGGCTGTCATCTGGATGCCCGCTTCCGCGGGCATGAAAGCAGGCTGTCGCCCCCGCGAAAGAGGGAGTCCGGAGACGCTCTACGGCTCGTGCGAGCTGGAGCGTCCTTCGACAGGCTCCCTTCGACAGGCTCAGGACGAAGTCGGAGCGGCTTCGCGTCGCTCGACGAGATAGAGGTGCTCGCAGACGAGCACCATTTCCCCGGCCTGGTTTGACACTTCGAGCAGCTCGACCACGACGCCATGGCTCGCGCGGCGAGGATGCTCGCGCTTCTCCTTGATCGTCGTCTTGGCGCGGATGGTGTCGCCGATGAACACCGGCTTGACGAAGCGCACGCGGTCGTAGCCGGTCGACATCGCGCGCGGGTTGATGTCGGTCGCCGTCATGCCGACGCCGACGCTGAAGACGAGCGTGCCGTGCGCCATGCGGCGCTTGAAGTCCTAGGTCGCGCACCATTCGGCGTCCATGTGGTGGGGAAAGAAGTCGCCCGTCTGGCCGGCGTGGGCGACGATGTCGGCCTCGGTGATGGTGCGCCCGAGAGTCTGACGGGTTTCGCCGATGGCGAAGTCCTCGAGAAAGCGCTCCTCGAACTTCATGACGGACTCCGGCTGGCCTTGCTTGTCATTTACTTGTGGATGATACATTCGCTTATGAATTGCAAGCCGGCGGCGTGAGACGCGGTCGCTGACGCGCGCGGGGAGGAAGGGGAAGGCGGTTGGACATCATCCTCAACGGCATGACCTGGAGCCACAGGCGCGGTCACGCTCCGCTTTTCGCCTGCTCGGAGCTTTGGCGCAGGAAGACTGGCGTCGAGATCCGGTGGGACAAGCGTTCGCTGCAGGATTTCGAGGCCTATCCGGTCCAGGAGCTGGCGCGGCGCTACGACCTCATCGTCATCGATCACCCGCATGTCGGACAGGTCGCGCGCGAAAATTGCCTTGCGCCCTTCGACGCCGCCGGCCCGAGCCGCCGACAGGGAGGCGCTCGCTCGTGCGAGCGTCGGCCCGTCTTACGCGAGCTACGAATGGCGCGGGCGGCAATGGGCGCTGCCGATCGACGCGGCGACGCAGGTGCAGCCTGGCGGCCGGACCTCGTCGCCTCGCCGCCGGCGCTCTGGGACGAAGCGGTCGACCTCGCGCGGAGGGGCATGGTTCTCTTCCCGCTGCGCCCGCCGCATTCGCTGATGGTCCTCTATACGCTGAGCGGCAACCTCGGCCGTCCCTGCTCCGTCGAGGGGCCCGACCTCATTGACGCCGAGGCGGGCGCAGAAGCCTTCGAGCGCATCAGCGAGCTTGCGGCGCTGATCGATGCGCGCTGCTTCGCCATGGATCCGATCGACGTGTTCGAGGCGATCGCCGACCCCGATTCCCGCTTCGCCTGCGCGCCCCTCATCTACGGCTACGTCAGCTACGCGGAGGACGGATTCCGTGCGCGAAGAATCGGCTTCGCCGACATTCCTGCGCTCGGCTCGAACGGTCCCGTCGGATCGACGCTCGGCGGGACGGGGATCGCCGTCTCCGCCCTCGGCGCGCACGAGGAGGCGGCGGCCGACTTCGCCTATTGGGTCGCGAGCGCCGACGTCCAGGCGGGCCTTTACGCGGCCTCGGGCGGCCAGCCCGCCCACGCCGCCGCGTGGGAGTCCGACGCCGTCAACGCGCCGGTCGCCGGCTTCTATCGCGCCACCCGACAGACGCTCGAAGGATCGTGGCTGCGCCCGCGCCACGACGGCTACATGCCCTTCCAGGACGCCGCCGCCCGCCTCCTCAACGAGGCGCTGCAATCGGGCTCGCGCGCGGGGGAGACGGTCGGGCGCATCAACGCGCTCTTCCGCGCGAGTTTTGCTGGGTGAGCCGGAGGCCAGATTCGAAACGATCCCGTGCGAGATAAAAACGGGCTTCGCCCTCTGGCGCGATCCCGGCCCTTCGCCAGACTTATGGCGCGCGGAAGGTGCGCAACGGGCGTAGGGGAGAAAAGGATGCTGATCGGAATTGATTGGGGCGGCACGAAGATCGAAGGCATCGCAATGGAGCCGGACGGCGCCGAATTGATGCGCGTCCGCGAGGCGACGCCGCGGCACGACTATTCCGGCTGCATCGGCGTCATCAAGACAATGATCGAGGGAATGGAGGGCAAGCTCGGCCGCCGCGGAAGCGTCGGCATCGGCATACCGGGATCGCTCGAGCCCAGGAGCCGGCTCGGCAAGGGCGCGAGCTCCACCTGGCTGCTCGGGCGGCCGGTGGAAAAGGATCTGATCGAAGCTCTCGGCCGCGAGATTCGCGTCGAGAATGATGCGGACTGTTTCGCCGCTTCCGAAGCCGTCGACGGCGCCGGCGCCGGGTGCAACGTCGTTTTCGCCGTCATCCTCGGTCGGGCGCCGGGGCCGGAATCGCCGTCAACGGATCCGCCCATCACGGGCCGAACAACAGCGGCGGGGAGTGGGGCCACAATCCGCTTCCAACACCCGATGTGACCGAGCTTCCCGGCGACCCTTGCTACTGCGGAAGGCGCGGATGCATGGAGACCTGGGTGTCAGGCCGGGCGTTCGAAGCGGAATACGAGAGACACACCGGGACCAAGACTGCCTGCACAGGCGATCATCGACTTGAAGCGGAAAGGCGATCACCTGTCGACCCTCCTCTGGCGGCGATACGTCAATCGCGTCGCGCGGGGTTTGGCGATCGTGGTCAATACATTGGATCCGGACGTATTCGTCATGGGAGGCGGGATGTCGAACATCGACGAGCTCTACGAGGACCTGCCGATTGAACTTCCCAGGCACACGTTCTCGACGGTTTTCCACACGCCGATACGAAAGGCCGCTCATGGCGAACTCGAGCGGAGTCAGGGGCGCGGCCTGGCTGTGGAAATAGCTCGACCTGCCGCAATCAAAGAGGGCGCAAATGCCGCGGCGGAGCCGTTGCGGTCATCTATGCGGCAGGCCGGGGGACAAACGATTTTCTTGCGAACAACGGACTGCACGTCGGCGATAAACTCGTCGCAGGGAACGATGAGGTCTACGCGGCCCTCGATGAGGTCTACTGAAACGCCAAACCTATGCAGCCAGCGCGTCCATAGGCGGCGCCATCGCGCCCGTCATCATCGCCACCGCATCCGACATCGTGACCTTCTTCGGATCGACGACGGTCAGCCGCCGGCCCAGCCTATGGATGTGGATGCGGTCGGCGACCTCGAACACGTGCGGCATGTTGTGCGAGATGAGGATGATCGGCAGACCGCGCTTCTTCACGTCGAGGATGAGCTCGAGCACGCGGCGCGACTCCTTGACGCCGAGCGCCGCCGTCGGCTCGTCCATGATGACGAGCTTCGTCGCGAAGGCCGCCGCGCGAGCGACAGCGACCCCCTGTCGCTGACCGCCCGACAGGGTCTCGACCGGCTGACTGATGTTCTGGATCGTCAGCAGCCCGAGCTCATTGAGCTTCTCGCGGGCGAATCTCTGCATCCGTCCGCGGTCGGTTGCACGGAACCATTGTCCCACGAACCCGGGGGCCTTGATCTCGCGTCCGAGGAACATGTTGTCCGCGATCGACAGCGCCGGAGACAGGGCGAGGGTCTGGTAGACCGTCTCGATGCCCGCCTCGCGCGCGGCGATCGGCGAGGTGAAGTGCACGACCTGGCCACCGAGACGGATCTCGCCGGAATCCGGGATCACCGCGCCGCAGATCGCCTTGATGAGCGTCGACTTGCCGGCGCCGTTGTCGCCGATGACCGCCAGAATCTCGTTAGGATAGAGATCGAAGTCGGAATGGTCGAGCGCCGTGACGCGGCCATAGCGCTTGACGAGCTGGCGGCAGGTGAGGATGGGTTCGATGCTCACTTGGAGACCCTCCGGATCCACTGGTCGAGGGCGACCGCGACGATGATCAGCACGCCGATGGCGAATTCCTGCCAGAGGACGTCGAGGCCGGCGAGCGACACCGCCGAACGGAACACGCCGACGATCAGCGCGCCGACCAGGGTGCCGATGATCGAGCCGCGTCCGCCGAACAGGCTGGTCCCGCCGATCACCACAGCGGTGATGCTGTTGAGGTTCATGTTCTCGCCCGCGGTCGGGCTGATGGCGCCGACGCGGCCGATCAGCGCCCAGCCGGCGATCGCCGCAATGAGGCCGGCGACGACATAGACGCTGAGCAGAACGCGATCGGTGTCGATGCCGGCGAGCCGGGCGGATTCAGGATCGTCGCCGGTCGCATAGACATGCCGTCCATAGGCGGTGCGGTTGAGGACGTACCAGACGACAGCGGCGACGATCAACATGAGGAAAGTGCCCCACATGATCTCCGCTCTGCCGACGCCCAAGGTGTTGCCCATCATATTCAGGAACGGGGCCTTCTGGTCGATGTCCTGCATGCCGATGGTTTCGCTCTGCGAATAGAAGGTGTTCAGGGCGCCGATGATGCTGAGCGTGCCGAGCGTGACAATGAAGGGGGGCATCCTCAGCCGCGTCACCAGAATTCCGTTGAGATAGCCGAACAGCGAGCCGCAGATCAGACCGAGCGGGAAGGCGAGGATCGTGGGAACGCCGTCGATCACCGCGAGGCGCCCCATCACCACCGAGGAGATGACCATGATGACGCCGATGGAAAGGTCGATGCCGGCGGTGAGAATGACCAGGGTCTGGCCGATGCCGAGAATGCCGGTGACCATCACCTGGGTCAGAACGGTCGAGATGTTGCTGGCGGCGGTGAAGCGCGACGGATTGACGGCCACGCCGAGCAGCAGGCCGAGCGCCAGAACGACGAACGGAACCGTCGTCGGGTAGACATGCAGGAAGCGCTGGATGCGCTGGAGAAGCGTGAGCTTCTCTTCGTCGAAGGAGGCGACCGTCGTCGTCGCCCCCGTCAGCACCTTCTCGAATTCCTGCGGCGCAGGGCGGCCTGACGCTTCGCTCATCGCAGCCTCGTTCGTTTCCCGATTCCGATGCGTCTTATGAGACCGACGCCGGTGGGCGGCCTCCGCGGCCGCCCTTTTTTGAATTCAAAACAGTAAGCGCCAATCGTCGGACGAAATCAACCCCAGCAGAGCTTCATCCCCTCGTCGGTAGTGATCGACGGGACGCCGGGCGCCGGATGGTCGGTGATCAGCTTCTCGCCGCTGTCGATGCTGTGCGGCTTCGCGCCTTTCTTGAGGGAGTTGGCGATTTGCTCAACCCCGTCAGCGGCCATAAGCAGCGGGTACTGCTGCGTGGTGGCGCCGATGATGCCGTCCTTGACCCACTTCACGCCCTGGCAGCCGCCGTCGATCGCGACGATCAGCACGCCCTTCTCCTTGCCGGCGGCCTTGAGAGCCGCATATCCGCCGTAGGCGGCCGGCTCGTTGATCGCGTAGACCACGTCGATGTGGTCGGCCTTCTGCAGGATGTTCTCCATCGCCTTGCGGCCGCCCTCGGTCGAACCCTGGGTGACGTCGGAGCCGACGATTTGCGGGCTGTCGCTTTGCGAATAACGCTTGACGTCCTTGACCGGGATGCCGAAGCCCTCGAGGAATCCGTTGTGCCGGAAATAGTCGACCGAAGGCTTGTTCACGTCTCCGTCGAGCGTTGCGATCTTCGCGGTCTTGGCCTTGTCGCCGAGCGTCGCCTTGGCCCATTCGCCGATCAGTTCGCCCGCCTTGAGGTTGTCGGTGCCGATGTTGGCGTCGGCGGCGCTCGGCGGGTCGAGCGAGGTGTCGAGGGTGATGACGACGATGCCGGCCTTGCGAGCCTTCTCCACCGTCGGCACGATCGCCGTCGAGTTGCTCGGCACCAGCAGGATGCCCTTGGCGCCGGCGGCCAACAACTGCTCGATCGCAGCGACCTGGCTGTCGTTGTCGCCGTCATATTTGCCGGCGTAGGCTTGCGGCGTGAAGCCGAGCTCCTTGGCCTTGGCCTCGAAGCCTTGCTTCATCTTGACGAAGAAGGGATTGGTGTTGGTCTTGGTGATCAGGCCGACGATGTCGGCGGCGTGCGCGCTCCCGCCGATCAGCGCAACAGACAGCGCAACAGTGGCGGCGGTAGCAAAAATTCCAGAAATCTTGGACACGGTCTCCTCCCTGTCGGTGGCGCGGATGGGGACTGGCGTCGCGAGCTCTCGCCCGCGAGCGCCAGTCCCAATAATTCTCAGCCGATTAAGCGCCGGTCGTCAGACGAAATCAACCCCAGCACTTCTTCAAACCCTCCTCGACGCTGATCGAGGGAACGCCGGGAACGGGATGATCGGTGACGAGCTGCTCGCCTGTGTCCTTGCTGGTCGGCTTCTTGCCGGACTTGATGTACTCGGCGATCGCCTCGACGCCGTCGGAGGCCATCAGCAGCGGGTATTGCTGAGAGGTCGCGCCGATGATGCCGTCCTTGACCCACTTGACGCCCTGGCACCCGCCGTCGACCGCGACGATCAACACGCCCTTTTCCTTGCCGGCGGCCTTGAGAGCCGCATACCCGCCGTAGGCGGCGGGCTCGTTGATCGCATAGACGAGGTCGATGTGATCGGCCTTCTGCAGGATGTTCTCCATCGCCTTGCGGCCGCCCTCCGTCGAGCCCTGCGTCACATCGGAGCCGACGATCTGCGGGCTGTCGCTCTTCGCATAGTGCTTGGGATTCTTGACCGGGATGCCGAAGCCGGTGAGGAAGCCGTTGTGGCGCAGATAGTCGACGCTCGGCTCGTTGGCGGCGAGGTCGAGCGTCGCGATCTTGGCGGTCTTGGCCTTGTCGCCGAGCGTCTCTTTCGCCCACTGGCCGATCAGTTCGCCGGCCTTGAAGTTGTCGGTGGCGAAGTTGGCGTCCGCCGCAGTGATCGGATCGAGCGGCGTGTCGAGGGTGATGACGATGAGGCCGGCCTTGCGGGCCTTCGCGACTGTCGGAACGATCGCGGTCGAGTTGCTCGGCACCAGCAGGATGCCTTTGGCGCCGGCGGCCGTCAGCTGCTCGATCGCGGCGACCTCTCCGTCGTTGTCGCCGTCGAACTTGCCGGCGTAGGCTTGCGGCGTGAGGCCGAGCTCCTTGGCCTTCGCCTCGAAGCCCTGCTTCATCTTGACGAAGAACGGGATTGGTGTTGGTCTTGGTGATGAGACCGACGATATCGCCGGCGTGCGCGGGCCCGCCCACCAGCGCGCAAGACAGCGCGGCGGCGGCGGCGGTCGCAAAAATTCCAGAAATCTTGGACACAATCTCCTCCCATGCAGGTTCGTGCGGCGGCGCGGCCGCAGGCGTGAGACGACTCGATGCGACGTGGTTCTCCGACCCGTCTCGCGTCGTCCTCGTGGCATACGGCCAGAGATTCCGGCAAGAGTTCAAGAATAATTATATCGGGTTGATTATATTGACACGCGCCTGCGTTCCGCTAAAAGCTGAGGCGACGGGGAAGACAGACAAAAGAGCTGAAAGGCGGAGGAATGAAGGCGGCGCGGGACGGTTCGCGCGGGATGCGACGCGCTTCGAAGGCGGCGGCGAGGCGCAGTCCTCGCAGTTCCCGCCGTCGTTCGGCGACACTGCGAGCGGCGCCGATCAGGCGGGCGTCCGCGTCTATAACGAACGGTTGTTGCTTTCTCTGGTGCGGCGCTTCGGGCCGCTGTCGAAAATCGAAGTGGCGAGACTGACGGGACTATCGGTGCAATCGACGTCGGCGATCATGAATTGACTGCAGGCGGACGGGCTCCTGAAGCGCGAGGCCCCGCTGCGCGGCCGGGTCGGACAACCGACCGTCCCCATGTCGCTCGACCCCGACGGCGCCTATTCGCTGGGACTCAAGATCGGCCGGCGCAGTTGCGATCTCGTGCTGATCGATTTTCGCGGCGCCGTCCGGCGACGCGCCCACCGCACTTTCGCCTATCCCGTCCCGGAAATGGTCCTCGATTTCGTTCGGTCCTCCCTGCCCCCTCTCGTCGTTGCGCTGAACGACGCGCAAAGGCGGCGAATTGCCGGGCTTGGCGTGGCTTCCCCGTTCCAGCTGTGGACCTGGGAGTCGGAGATCGGCGCGCCCGAAGGCGCCATGGCCGCTTGGCGCGACTTCGACGCCGAACGGGAGATCGCGAAGGCCTGCCCCTATCCCGTCATGCTTTGCAACGACGCGACGGCGGCCTGCGCGGCCGAGTTCTTTTTCGGACGGGGCTGGCGATATCGCGATTTCCTCTATTTCTTCCTCGGGGCCTTCATCGGCGGCGGGCTGGTGCTCGACGGCGCGTTGCGGCTGGGCCGCACCGGCAACGCCGGCGCGCTCGGATCGATGCCGGTGATGGCGAAGAGCGAAGGCGGCGCAGTCCAGCAACTCATCGCCTGCGCGTCCTTCTATCAGCTCGAGCGCCGTCTTGAACGCGCCGGAATTGAACTCGTCGTCGATTTGGGCGACGCCCGACGCCTGGGCGGACTTCGGACCCCATCTCGACGCCTGGATCGAGGAAGTGGCGCCGGCGCTGGCCTATGCTTCGGTGGCGGCGATCTCGGTCGTCGACTTCGAGGCGATCGTCATCGACGGAGCGATGCCGGCCAACGTGCGCGATCGGCTGATCGCGCGCACCTCCCATATCTTCCAGGGCCTCGACCGGCGCGGATTGAGCGATGTCGAGATCGTATCCGGCTCCGTCGGCGCCGACGCTCGCGCGATCGGCGGCGCCGCGCTGCCGCTGATCAAGAATTACGCCCGCGACCGGGAGGTTCTTCTGAAGGACGCGGTGAGCCCGGCGAATTGACCCGCGGGCGGCGGCAGCGCCGCCCGATCCGATCGGCGACGGTTGACCGAATTCAGCGCCGCACACGACGACCTTAAGGGGTCGAAGCAGTGAGAGTCGCCAATGGTTGCACGCATCGTCAAGGTTGAGCCGTTCGATCTCGTCGTCTTCGGCGGCACGGGCGACTTGGCCTTCCGCAAACTGTATCCCGCGCTGTTCCACCGCGAGTGCAGCGATCAGTTCTCCGAGCCGACCCGGATCATCGGGGTGTCGCGCCGGCAATTCGATGACGGCCAATTCCGTGCGAGCGTGAAGGACGCCTTGGTGAAGTTCAACGCGGTCGACGAGCGCGCCGGGCCGACTCTGGAGCGCTTCCTCTTGCGCCTCCACTATGTTTCCGCCGACGCCACGAGCGAGTCCGGCTGGGGCGATCTCGGCTCCTTGCTCGGGCCGGACGAGCGCGTCCGCGCCTTTTATCTGGCGACCGGACCCGACCTGTTCTGCCCGCTGGCGAAGCGAATCGGCGCGGAGGGGCTGAAGACGCCGCATTCCCGCATCATCGTGGAGAAGCCGATCGGCAGGGACGGCGCGAGCGCCGAAGCCATCAACGACGAGATCGGCTCGGTGTTTCCCGAAGACTGCATCTTCCGCATCGACCACTACCTCGGCAAGGAGTCGGTGCAGAACCTGATGGCCCTGCGCTTCGCCAATATTCTGCTCGAGCCGCTGTGGAACAACGCGCAGATCGACCATGTCCAGATCACGGTGGCCGAGACGCTCGGCGTCGAGGGACGCGGAGAATATTACGACCAGTCCGGCGCGATCTGCGACATGGTGCAGAACCACATGATGCAGCTCCTCTGCCTGGTCGCGATGGAGCCTCCGAATTCGCTCGACGCGGACGCGCTGCGCGACGAGAAGCTGAAGGTGCTCAAGGCGCTCGAGCCGATCGGCGAAACCAACGCTGCGAACTTCACCGTGCGCGGGCAATATCGCGCGGGCTTCGCCGACGGCGGCCCCGTTCCCGGCTACCTGCACGATATCGGCAAGCATCACAGCGACACCGAGACCTTCGTCGCGCTCAAGCTCGGCGTCGCCAACTGGCGCTGGGCCGGCGTTCCCTTCTATCTGCGCACCGGCAAGCGGCTGCCGCAACGCTTCTCCGAGATCGTCGTCGGATTCCGGCGCGTGCCGCACGTCATCTTCGAGATGCCGTCGGACGCCATTCCGGCGAACCGCCTGGTGATCCGGGTGCAGCCGGACGAGGGAATCAAACTGTGGATGATGGTCAAGGAGCCGGGTCCGGGCGGCATGCGCCTGCAGCACCTGCCTCTCGACATGAGTTTCGTGAAAGCCTTCGGCGTGGCCTCGGCGGACGCCTACGAGCGTCTCCTGATGGACGCGATCCGCGGCAACGCGGCCCTCTTCATGCGGCGCGACGAGGTCGAGGCCGCGTGGAAATTCATCGATCCGATACGGGAGGCCTGGGCCCAGTCGCAAGAGCCGCCGCGGCCATACGCCGCCGGCACGTGGGGGCCCAACGCCTCGGTCGCGTTGATCGAGCGCGACGGACGGACCTGGAACGAGGAATACCAAGATGTGGATTGAGTTGGCGGCGACCGCCTGACCGGGTTCAGCGCCCCGCAATCCTGACCGGCTTAAATCCCTTCTCCCCTTGCGGGAGAAGGTGGCGCGAAGCGCCGGATGAGGGGTCGACCCCCTCTCCCCTATCCCCTCTCCCGCAAGGGGCGAGGGGAGACATCAGGCCTTCACGAACGGGCAGCCGCCCTTGTCGAGTGGACGAAACGCGTCCTCCGGCTTGATCGTCGAGACGAACTCGAAATCGTCCCAATCGTATTTCGATTCCGCCGGCGTCTTCACCCTGTAAAGGAAGATCGGGTGCATCGCCCGCCCGTCGATGCGGATGAACCCCTTGCCGAACACCGGATCGTTGGTCGGGATCGCCTTCATCGCGTCGACGAGTTTGATCCCGTCCGCGGCGCTCTTCGTCTCGGCCATCGCCTTGATCAGGTGTTCGGTCGCCCCATACATCCCCGCCTGCATGTCGTTGGGCATCAGCTTCTTCGGATGGGCAGCGAGGAAGCGCTTGCTGAAGGCGCGCGTTCCCTCGTTGGCGTCCCAATAGAACGCAGTGGGAAACAAAGCGCCTTGTGCGATGTCGAGCCCGAGCGCCGGGATGTTGGTGATGTTGAGCGTGAAACCGGCCAAGCTCTGCTTCGGCGCAAGGCCGAACTCGTGGGCCTGCTTGAAGCAGCCGTTGGTGTCGCCGCCCCCGTTCGCGAAGGCGACGACATCCGCGCCGGAGCCTTGCGCCTGAAGAAGGAACGACGAGAAGTCCGGGGTGTTGAGTGGGTGTCGCACCGACCCCAAGACCTTGCCGCCCGAGGCCGCGACCGCGGCGGCGCAACTGGCTTCGAGGTCCTTGCCGAAGACGTAGTCGGCGGTGACGAAGAACCACGTCTTCCCGCCGGCCTCCGTCAACGCTTTCCCCAGCGCCGTGCCCGAGGAATAGGTGTCGTAGGTCCAGTGGACAAAATTCTTCGAGCATTTCGGCCCGGTCAGCGCGGCCGAGCCGGCGCCTGAGCCGATGACCGCCTTGTTCTTCTCCTCGGCCACCGCAAGCACCGCGAGCGCGACTGACGAGTTGGGTAGGTCCATGATGACGTCGACGTTTTCGGTGTCGATCCAGCGCCGCGCGATCGCCGCGCCGACGTCGGGTTTGTTCTGGTGGTCGGCGGATACGATCTCGACCGGCACGCCGAGCCTGGCCGAGAAGTCGTCGACCGCAAGCTGCGCCGCGACCACCGAGCCGATTCCCTGGTAGTCGGAATAGACGCTCGACATGTCGTTCAGAATGCCGATCTTGAGCGGACGGGGCGTGTCGGCGAGGCTTGCGCGCGAGGCGAGCGCGAACGCGCCCCCGGCGAGCAGGAACTGGCGGCGATTGGGCGCGGGCGTGAAATCCATCCGTTCCTCCCGATGGTCGGTTCTTGGGGCGTGGCGATCAGGCCGTCCTGGGTGGACGGGATAGTGAAACGGGCTCGGGCGCGCAAGACGACGCGGGTCTTTCCTCCGGCCCAATGGAGCGGGGCGTAGCCCGCGCTAGCTCGCAGACCCGTGAAAGCCGGCTGTGCGGGCGACGGCGCGATCGGCGAGATTTCCTGAACTCAAGGCTCGCGAGGGATGGGGCCAACTCGGCTCGACTTATCGGTCTCGACATTCGGGTCGCATTGAAGCCGGGAGGCTACTGAGGGGCGGCGGCCGGCTTCGGCTCCTCCTTTTTCTTCTCCGACTTCTCGCTGTTGATTCCCTGCGCGGCTGGAGACGCAAGCGCCGCCAGCCTGGCGTCGAGGAGCGCCGCGCGCGCTTCCGTCAGGCTTGCGGCGCAGAAGCCGTGGGCGCTTTCGTCGAGGTAGTCCTTGCAGGCCTCGTCCCGCTCGCCGGCGAAGGCGCTCTGATCGTGCAGCAGGCTCGCGGCGTCGGGGTTGTCCTTGGCCCGCTCGTCGATGGCGTGCGCGGCCCTGGCCATCGCCTTCTCGGCTTCATTGCGCCGCTTGCCGATCGCGGCGGCGTCTTTCGCGAGCTCAGCGCCGTCCGGCCCCCACAGGCCGCCGGGACCGGTCTGGCAGTCGGCCGCCTTGAAGACGCAGGCGGTGATCTGCGAGGGAACGAGGACGGCGCCGTCGACGACGTCGAATGTGAAGGGGCAGGCCGGCACATCGACGTCGTAGCGGTCGAGCCCATCGGGACGACCCTCGCTCGTCGCCTCGATCGGCTTTTCGCCGACGATGTCGACGATGCAGCGTTGGGAGGGGTCGGAGACGCTCTCGCCGGGCAACTCGAGCTTGTTGACCTCGAGCGTCTTGCCGGAGCCGGATATCTGGAGGAGCCCCGCTTTGCCGTTCAGCATCAGCGGACGCCGGTCGATCGTTTTGACGCCGGGCGCGGTCAGGGGTTTGCCCTTGGCGGTTTTCGCTCGCGCTGCCCGCCTCTTCGGCTTGGGCGTCGCGGCCGGAGCGTCGGCGGGAGCGGAAGGTGCGGCGGCCGGCGCGTCGGATGGTGCGGAAGGCGTGCCGGCCGGCGGAGCGGTCTGCGCGCTTGCGGGACCGATGGCGAGCATGAAACCGAAGATGAGGAGGGGAAGGCGCCTGTGCATGGCGAAACCCTTTATTCGATTCGCGAACTCCTGCACAGGCAGTGAAAAATCCGCCGATTCCGCGCCTTGCGCCCAGAAAGGACCAAACCTATATACGCCGCGACCGGCGGATTCGGCGCGAGATTGCGCGCTGTACCCTCTGGAATCAGTTTGAACGAAGGGGATCAGAACAGACGTCGCCGGCCGCTTTGGGCTGATGGAGGTCGTTCTCGTGGTCTGGCCGCCTCGGGGCCGGACGGTCCCGCGAAAGGAGCAGAGCATATGGCGAAAGTTATCGGCATCGACCTCGGCACGACCAATTCGTGCGTCGCCGTGATGGAGGGAGCGACCCCGAAGGTCATCGAGAATTCGGAAGGGTCCCGAACGACGCCCTCGATCGTCGCTTTTACCGACGACGGCGAGCGTCTGGTCGGCCAGCCGGCCAAGCGGCAGGCGGTGACCAATCCCGAGCGGACCTTCTTCGCGATCAAGCGCCTCATCGGCCGGTCCTTCGAAGATCCCATGACCAAGAAGGACATGGGCCTCGTTCCCTATAAGATCATTCGCGCGCCCAATGGCGACGCCTGGGTCGCTTCCGACGGCAAGCAATATTCCCCCTCGCAGATTTCCGCCTTCATCCTGCAAAAGATGAAGGAGACCGCCGAGGCCCATCTCGGCGGCCCGGTGACGCAGGCCGTCATCACCGTGCCCGCCTATTTCAACGACGCCCAGCGTCAAGCGACCAAGGACGCGGGCAAGATCGCCGGCCTCGAGGTGCTGCGCATCATCAATGAGCCGACTGCGGCGGCGCTCGCCTACGGCCTCGACAAGAAGAAGTCGGGGACGATCGCGGTCTATGACCTGGGCGGCGGCACCTTCGACATCTCGATCCTCGAGATCGGCGACGGCGTGTTCGAGGTGAAATCCACCAACGGCGACACCTTCCTTGGCGGCGAGGACTTCGACATGCGCCTCGTCGAGTATCTGTCCGGCGAGTTCAAGAAGGAGCAGGGGATCGACCTGACCAGGGACAAGCTCGCCCTGCAGCGGCTGAAGGAGTCGGCCGAAAAGGCCAAGATCGAGCTTTCCTCGGCGACCCAGACCGAGATCAATCTGCCCTACATCACGGCGGACGCGACCGGCCCGAAGCACCTGGCGCTCAAGCTGACGCGCGCGAAGTTCGAGGCGCTGGTCGACGACCTCATCCAGCGCACCGTCGAACCGTGCCGCAAGGCGCTCAAGGACGCCGGCCTCGCGGCGGGCCAGGTCGACGAGGTCGTTCTCGTCGGCGGCATGACCCGCATGCCGAAGGTGCAGGAAGTCGTCAAGCAGTTCTTCGGCAAGGAGCCGCACAAGGGCGTCAACCCCGACGAGGTGGTCGCCGTCGGCGCCGCGATCCAGGCAGGCGTTCTGCAAGGCGACGTCAAGGACGTGCTGCTGCTCGACGTGACCCCGCTCTCGCTCGGCATCGAGACGCTGGGCGGCGTGTTCACCCGCCTGATCGAGCGCAACACCACGATCCCGACCAAGAAGAGCCAGGTCTTCTCGACCGCCGAGGACAACCAGACCGCCGTGACGATCCGCGTCTTCCAAGGCGAGCGCGAGATGGCCGCCGACAACAAGGCGCTCGGCCAGTTCGACCTCGTCGGCATTCCGCCCGCGCCCCGCGGCGTGCCCCAGATCGAGGTGACGTTCGACATCGACGCCAACGGGATCGTCAACGTCACGGCCAAGGACAAGGCGACCAACAAGGAGCAGCAGATCCGGATCCAGGCGTCGGGCGGGTTGAGCGAGGCGGACATCAACCGGATGGTGAAGGACGCCGAGGCTCACGCCGCCGAGGACAAGAGGCGGCGCGAGATGGTTGACGCCAAGAACCACGGCGAGTCGCTCGCCCACGACGCCGAAAAGGCCTTGAAGGAGTACGGCGACAAGGTCGCCCAGGCCGACCGCAGCGCGATCGAGGCGGCGGTGGCTTCGCTGCGCACGGCGCTGCAGGGCGAGGACCTGGAAACGATCAAGGCCCGCACGAACGACCTCATGCAGGCCCAGATGAAGCTCGGCGAGGCGATGTACAAGTCCCAGCAGGCCGGAGCGGCAGGCGAAGGCGCGTCCACCACCGCCGGCGGACAGGCGAAAGACGACGTGATCGACGCCGAGTTCCGCGAGGTCGACGACGACAAGAAAAAGTCCTGAGGAAACGCGGCCGGCCGCCCGGTCCGGCGGCTGGCCTGATCTTGGCAAGGGGATCGCCGCATGGCAGGACGATCAGGCTGACGACGGGCCGGCGCTGAAGGCGCCGACCTTGCGCCAGGCGGGAGGGACGCGCCGCTCGCCTTCGAGGTCAGCCGCGATGGCCGGCAACGGCGAGAGACGAGCATGGTCGAACTGATGAACATTCGCCGGCGGGCGCGTTGACGATGGCAAAGAGGGATTTCTACGAGACGCTGGGCGTTTCCAAGACGGCGACCGACGCCGAATTGAAGTCGGCCTTCCGAAAGGCCGCGATGCAGTGTCATCCCGACCGGCATCCAGGGGACAAGCAGGCCGAGGCGCGCTTCAAGGAGATCAACGAAGCCTACCAGCATCTGTCGGACGCTCAGAAGCGCGCCGCCTACGACCGTTACGGCCATGCCGCCTTCGAGCAGGGCGGCATGAATGACGGATTTGCGGCGTCGATGTCGGATATCTTCGAGGACCTGTTCGGCGACATGATGGGAGGTCGGCGCGGCCGGCCGGGCGGAGGACGCGAGCGCGGCGCCGACCTGCGCTACAACCTCGAGATCACCCTCGAAGAGGCCTTCCGTGGCAAGACCTCGACCGTCAAGCTCCCGACCTCGGTCGCCTGCGAGGCCTGCGCCGGCTCCGGGGCGCGGGCCGGCTCGAAACCCACAACCTGCAAGACCTGCGGCGGCCATGGACGCGTGCGCGCGCAGCAGGGCTTTTTCGCCATCGAACGCACCTGTCCGACCTGCCACGGCCGCGGCCAGACAATCGACAATCCTTGCGACAGATGCGCCGGGTCGGGGCGCGTCACGCGCGAGCGCACGCTCTCCGTCAATGTTCCCGCCGGCGTCGAGGACGGCACGCGCATTCGCCTGAGCGGTGAGGGCGAGGCGGGCGTACGTGGCGGTCCGCCTGGCGACCTTTATATTTTCCTGTCGGTCAAGCCGCATCCGGTCTTTCAGCGCGACGGGGCGGACCTCTACTGCCGCGTGCCGATCTCGATGGTGCAGGCGGCGCTCGGCGGCGAGTTCACCGTCCGGACGCTCGACGGCGCCGAGTCCAAGGTCAGCATTCCCGAGGGGGCGCAGTCCGGGCGACAGCTGAGGCTGCGCGGCAAGGGCATGCCGATCCTGCGCTCGCGCGACGCAGGCGACCTGTTTGTCCAGCTCAATGTCGAAACGCCGCAGAGCCTGACGCGCCGGCAGCGCGAGCTCCTGATGGAGTTCGCCTCGGAATCCTCGAACAAGACCCACCCTGAAAGCGCAGGCTTCTTTTCAAAGATGAAGGAATTCTTCGAGGGTCTTTAGGCGCTTAACGACGCAGCATCGAAAGAAAATTTTCGATATTTATGCGGCGATGCCAAGCTCATGGAACACACCTCGCATCGCCGACCGAACGGCGTCGTAATGGGCGTCGAGCGGTCTCGGGTTGCGGGCGCCGCGGCGTGGTCTTAGTCCCTGGGCGGCAGCGAGAAGCGGTTTGATGGCCTTATCTCTGAGAACGATCAGTGCGGTTATTGCTTTGAGGCCCGCCGGGCTGGCTCGATAGCGACGGGTCTGGCCGATGCGCTCGACGATTTGCTGGCCACGGAACTTCTTCAGGTCGTAGGCTGCGCGGGTCGAGCCATATTGGCTCGGGGTCTGCCTGCCGAGTGCCTGGACCCGTGCGGCGACGTCGGAAGCGGTGAAGCCGTCGGAACAGGCGGACAAGGCAATGATCGCTTCGGCGACCCATCGCATGCGCGGCTTGTTGAGATCGATCCCACCGACGTTGACCTTGCCGACGCGGGACGGGGCCGGCAGACGTTCAAGCGTCCGATCGGCGATGAAGCACGGATCGATGCAGCTCAGAGCGTCGGCAAATCGTTCCAGCACAGCCTTGAGGCGGGAGATGATCTCGGGGAATTTTTCCAGCTCACGACCGCAACCAAGTTGCCGCGTGTTATGGGCGATGGCCTCGATGCGGAGCGCGCGTTCGCCTTTGGTGTAGATCTTCAGAGTCAAGCTGCCACAATTGAGCTTGAAGATCGTCAGATCATACGTAGGTCTCTCGACCGCGACCTCCCACTCTGCCGCGCGTTTCTTGCGCGAGCGATATTTCGGACGATGCTTGCCTCCGAGGATCGTCCTGACGGTCTTCAGGTCCAACAGCACGCGGCTGCGGTCGATCAGAGCCTGAAAGACCTGCTCCATGTGGCCGCCAACCTCAAAAATGAGGTTGCGGCTGTACTCGATCTGGTAGTTTGAGTACTGATAGCGAAACCCGCTCGACCTCTGCTCCTCCAAATCAAGCGCGAAGCTCAAACAGGCTGAGTAGATCCAACGATCGCATAATTGGCTCAACCGCCCTATCGTCCGTTGCTCGGACAAGGTCTCTGCGATTTTCGCCAAGGCTGCGGGGTGAGAGACATCCGTAAAGCAGTTCCCTTGCTTGGTGAAGGCGATTCCTGCCTTGCGGGCCTGGCACGCAACATACTCGTGCCCGTTCAGCATAATCTGCGCCGGGAACGGCGGATGACCGCTTATTTTGATGGTGATGTGTCCCCACTCCGCGTCCAGAATATGAAACGAGTAGTGGTTGACATAGGGCATCGGCTTCTTTCTCTCGATGTGGTGATTGGCGCCGATATCCCACACCGGCGCCTGTGCCCGGCCAACCAGGACGAGAAACAATCCCTGGGTGACGGTGGTCTTGGCACAATAGTCCTCGGCAATGTCGTGCTTGCGCTCTCCCACCGAACAGTGGACGACCGGAATGTTGTGCGCCTTGGCGTAGCCACGAATGCGCCGGCCAAAGCGGCCGGCCAACCGCATCACATGAGCATTGTCCAGTGTCGCGTCCGATCCGGTCAGCTGCCGCCACCACAGGCGGAAGCCACCGGGGTCATGTCCCATGCGGAAATACCCGTTCAGCACGATGCGATCAACGCAGTCATAGCTGCCGCTCAGGAGATCGTGATAAAGAGTGCTCAGCCCCTCGCCCATGACGGCATGGTAATCGCGCCGTGGTCTTTACTTCAATCTGCCCCGAAGGGGCCCCTTTTTCGCAGCGCCGTCTGCGACAAAGCGTAGACCGTTATGGAGCTCGCAACGCGAATTTTGTTCGCGTTTGGGTGGCTCGCAGGACGACCACGACTTTACCGTCCAGGAGCGGCAGGGATATCAAGGGCACAGCCCTTGGCTAGTTAGCGCGCGCTCGGGGCGGCATGATATTCGTCCGCCGGACGGCGGGCGATCGATTACGGAGCGCAGATGCGGGTTGAGGCGCGCAACGGCAAACGACCGCTCACGCTCGGAGACGGGGTGCATTTCTTCCGTTCCCTCATGACGGCGCCGCGCCTGACCGGCGCGGTCGCGCCGTCCGGCCGGCCGCTTGCCCGAGCGATGGCGCAGGCAGTCGGCGGTCTCCGCCACGGTCTCGTCGTCGAGCTCGGGCCTGGCACCGGCCCCGTCACCCGGGCGCTGTTGGAGCGCGGCCTTGATCCGCGCCGGCTCGTGCTCGTCGAATACGACCCGGGTTTCTGCCGGATGCTGGAGCGCCGCTTCGAGCGGGCGACCGTCATCGAGGGCGACGCCTTCGATTTGCGGCGCACGCTCGCCCGATTTGCCGATGAGCGCTTCGCGGCCGTCGTCTCGAAGTTCTTCCGCTTCTCAACCAGCCCCCTCTTCGCCGGGAGAAGCTGATCGCCGACGCATTCGGCCTCATGGGTTTGGAAGGCGTTTTCGTGCAGTTCACCTACGGCCTCGTCTCTCCGATTCCACGCGAGGCCTGCGTCGGGCGCTATGCGGCCCATGCCGGCGCGCCGATCTGGCTGAATCTGCCGCCGGCGCGAGTGTGGACCTACCGGCTCGACGCCCACGCCAGCCGGGCGGCCCTCGGCGACGAAAACGATCGATGAAGGGGCTGGCGCCGCGCGACCGGCTGATCGTCGCCCTCGACGCAAGCGACGTGGGCGAGGCCGAGCGCCTCGTCGAGCGCGTCGGCGACGCCGCCCGCTTCTATAAGATCGGGATGGAGCTCGCCTACGGCGGCGAAGGTCTCGGCCTCGTCCGTCGGCTCGCCTCCGCCGGCCTCAAGGTCTTTCTCGACCTCAAGCTTCACGACATCCCCAACACCGTCGAGCGGGCGGTCGCCCAGGCCGCCGGGCTCGGCGCGGTGTTCATCACCGTCCACGGCTACCCGCAGACAATGCGCGCCGCGGTCGCAGGCGCAAAGGGTTCGGGTCTCAGGCTCCTCGCCGTTACGGTCCTGACCTCTCAGGATGACGAGGATCTCAGCGAAGCGGGCTACCGCTTCGGCGTCGTCGAGATGGTGAAGCGACGCGCGATGCAGGCCCAGGCGCTCGGGGTCGATGGCCTCGTAGCAAGCGCGGCGGAGGCCGTCGGCATACGCCAGGCGGTCGGCAGGGAGATGATCCTGGTGACGCCGGGCATCCGGCCGGCCGGCGCCGCGGCCGGTGACCAGAAGCGGGTCGCGACGCCTGCGATCGCCATCGCCGCCGGCGCGGACTATCTCGTGGTCGGGCGGCCAATCGCAACCGCGCCCGATCCGCGCGCCGCCGCCGCTTCGATCGTCACCGAGATCGCCGCCGCCGCGTCTTGATCGCGCGCTGAACGGCGCTATCCTCCGTAGCTTCGCCAAGGAGGAGCGCCCCGATGCCCAAAGGCTACCTAATCTCGCGCGTCGACGTCACCAACCCCGAAGCCTACGCCCGCTATGCGGCGGAGGCGACGAGAGCGATCGCCGCACACGGCGGGCGGCCGCTTGTGCGCGGCGGGCGCTGCGAAGCGCTCGAGGGCAAGGCCCGGGCGCGCAACGTCGTGCTCGAGTTCGACAGTTACGACGCAGCCCGCGCCTATTTTCATTCAGCCGAATACCAGGCGGCGCGGGCTCTTCGCGAAGGAGCGGCCGAGATCGAGATGGTGCTGGTCGAGGGAGTTTGACATGGCCAAGGGCTACTGGATCGCTCATGTCGAGGTCACGGACCCCGAAGAGTACAAGAAATACCTCGCCGCCAACGGCGTCGCCTTCGCCAAATACGGCGCCCGCTTTCTGGTGCGCGGCGGAACCCATATCGTCGCCAAGGGCGCATCGAAAACGCGCCAGGTGGTGCTCGAATTCCCGGATTACGCCACGGCGGTCGCCTGTCACGAGTTCGAGGAATACAAGCGTGCGATCGAGTTTCGCGACGCCGGCGCTCTGGTCGACCTCGTGATCGCCGAGGGTTACGACGGCCCGCAGCCGGGCTGAACAGGGAGAGAAAGCATGGCGGACTTGCGCCTTGTCGTGACCGGCGCCGCCGGCCGCATGGGCCGAATGGTCGTGCGGGCGATCCACGAGACGACGGACATGACGCTTGCCGGCGCGCTCGAGCGAGAGGACTCGCCGTGGGTGGGCCAGGATCCGGGACCGCTCGCCGGCTGCCCGACAACCGGGCTCGCCATCGTCGCCGATCCCCTGCCGCTGATGCTCCACGCAGATGCGATCATCGATTTTTCCTCGCCCGCCGCGACCGTCGAGCTCGCCGCGCTCGCCGCGCAGGCGCGCATCGTTCAGGTGATCGGCACGACCGGCCTGGCCGAGGAGGATCTGGAAAAGATCGACGCCGCCGCGCGCCACGCGGCGATCGTGCGCTCGGGCAACATGAGCCTCGGCGTCAACCTGCTCGCCGCGCTGACCCGCCGGGCCGCCGCCGCGCTCGGCGACGAATTCGACATCGAGGTCGTCGAAATGCACCACCGGATGAAGGTCGACGCCCCTTCCGGCACCGCCTTGATGCTCGGCGAGGCCGCCGCCGCCGGGCGAGGCGTGGCGCTGAAGACCCACTCCGCCCGGGCGCGCGACGGCATCACCGGCCCTCGCCGCAAGGGCGACATCGGCTTCGCGTCGCTCCGCGGCGGCACGGTGGTGGGCGATCACAGCGTCATCTTCGCCGGCGAGGGCGAGCGCGTCGTGCTCGCGCATAAGGCCGAGGATCGCGCCGTCTTCGCTTACGGCGCGCTCAAGGCCGCGCGCTGGGCGCACGGCCGCAAGCCTGGCCTCTATTCCATGGCCGACGTGCTTGGGCTGAAGGACGGCTGACGTCGGAATGCGCGGCGACAGCGGAGCAAGAAGCTTCATAAAAGTGTCATAGAACGAATTGACCGCAGCGAGCGTTCACGACAGGAAATTCAAAAAAACGCTGTCTTCCGCGCCCGTTGTTCTAACCGTGCGCCAAGTTATCGCCCAGCAACAACCACCTGTTACATAGAGCTGCTGAAAGCTCAGGGAACACGGCGCCGAAGGTCCACGTTGTTTCTGGGTGTCAATCCCTCTTCACGAAGGTGGAGGCTCACATGCTCTTGTCGTCGCAACGCGTGAGTTTGCCTATCGCGCTCGGCTCGCTCCTGCTTTGGCGTCGCCGATCGCCCTCGGGACCGCTCAGGCCGCTCCGCAGGAGCGTCTCTTGGAGACGGGCTCGACCCTGCTCTACCCGCTCTTCAACATCTGGGTGCCGGCCTACACGCAGCAGCACCCGAACGTTCAGATCACGACCCAGGGCACCGGCAGCGGGACCGGCATCTCCGAAGCCGTTTCCGGGATCGCTCAGATCGGCGCCTCGGACGCCTACATGAGCAACCCCCTGATCAAGGCCCATCCGCGCGTGCTCAACATTCCGCTCGCTATTTCCTCGCAGATGATCAACTACAACATTCCCGGGCTGAACAAACAGCAGCTGAAGCTCAGTGGCCCAGTGCTGGCCGGGATCTACGACGGATCGATCCGCTTCTGGGACGATCCGGCCATCGCCAAGGACAATCCGGGGGTGAAGCTGCCTCACAACGCCATCGTTCCCGTGCATCGGACGGACGGCAGCGGAGACACTTTCATCTTCACTCAATACCTGTCCGAACTCGACGCCCTCCTGGGCAAACAAGGTCAGCTATGGCAAGACGGTGAGCTGGCCGGCGGTGCAAGGCGGCATGGGCGCCGAGGGCAATCCCGGCATGGTCGACGCGTTGAAAGGCGTCCCCTATTCGATCGCCTATGTCGGCATCAGCTTCAAGAACGCCGTCGACAAGGACGGCCTCGGCGTCGCGCTGCTTCAGAACCGCGCCGGCGATTTCGTGTCGCCCGACGCCGCCGATGTCACCGCAGCGGTGAAGGAGACCGCCCCGAAGACTCCGGCCGACGAACGCACGAGTTCTCATTTTCGCGCCCGGGCCGAGCTCCTACCCGATCATCAATTACGAATACGCGATCGTGAAGTCCGACCAGCCGTCGCCGCAGGAGGCGCAGGCGCTGAAAGACTTCCTCTCGTGGGCGATCAGCCCGTCGGGCGGCAATTCGCCGAAATATCTCGAGCCGGTGAACTTTGCGCCGCTTCCGCAGGAAATCGCCAAGCTCAGCCAGGACCAGATTGCCAAGATCCGCTGATCTCCGGCCCGCCCGCGGGGTCAGGCTCCCCTTCCGCCACGGTCTTGCGATCGTGGCGGGACTCCTGCCTTTCAGCCTTGAGGCGGTGATCGTCTTCCTGACGGTCTACGCGTGGCCCGCCATGGTCTTCAACGGGCCGGGCTTCCTGGCGCGTGACACGTGGAACCTCGGCAATCTCTGTACCGACCCCGTCCTGCGCCACGGCATGATGATCCAGCCGGGAGCGCAGTACGGCATTCTCTTCCTCATCGTTGGCACGCTCGTGTCGACGGCGATCGCCCTCATCCTCGCCGTGCCGGCCGGCGTCGGGGCGGCGATCTTTCTCGCCGAAGCGATAAGAGGCGCACTGCGCCTCGCGCTCTCGATCATGGTCGAGCTTCTGGCGGCGATACCCAGCGTGGTGTTCGGCCTGTGGGGCTATGTGCTGATGATCCCCTTCCTCGGCCATTACCTCTTTCCGGCGATGGCCGCCGTGCTGGGCTTCATTCCCGCTTTCTCGGAGCCGACCGGCAGCGGATATGGCTTGCTCACCGCCGGGATCGTGCTGTCCCTGATGATCGTGCCGCTGATCGTCGCGACGATGCGCGACGCTCTCGCCGCCCAACCGGCGACCCTGCGCGAATCGGCGCTCGCGCTCGGCGCGACGCGGTTCGAGACGCTGGTCAGCGTGTTGCTGCCAGGCACCCGCAGGGTTCTGATCGGCGCGACGTTCCTCGCGCTCGGACGGGCGCTCGGCGAGACGATGGCGGTCTTGATGGTGAGCGGCAATGCGCTCAACATTCTCCCGGAGAATATCTACGCGCCGATTTCGACCATGGCGGCGTTCATCGTTTCGCAGCTCGACAGCGCGCTTCAGGATCCGACGGGCGTGGCGGTCCGGTCGCTCGCCGAAATCGCGCTCGTCCTGTCGCTGATCTCCCTCGTCGTCAATGCGCTGGCCCGGGCGCTGCTCGTCCGTTTCGCCGGCGCCTCCGGCTGGGCCTGAGTCCGCCGTTCTCGTTGAGGCCCTCGCACTATGACATCCGAATTGTCAGCCCGCCCTCTTGATGCTGCGATCCGCAGACGCAGCGGGGTCCTCCGACGGGCGTCGAGCATGGCGGGGTGGGCCATTTGCGGCCTCGCGCTCTTGGCGTTGGTCGGCATGATGCTGTCCATTCTCGGGGTCGTCTTCGTGATGAGCGCCCTCTCGCCGGAGCTGTTCACGTCCGTGACGACCGGCCGCGGCGGCGGCCTGCTCAACGCGATCGAAGGGCACCGTCGTCCTTTCCGCCGGCGCCCTTCTCCTGGCCACCCCGATCGGCGTCGCGGCCGGCATCTATTCTTCCGAGTACCGCTCGACGCGCTGGGCAGAGCGTGATCCGCTTCCTGTCGGACGTGCTTGTCGGCGTGCCGTCGATCGTCCTGGGCTACTTCGGTTACGTGACGATGGTCGAATGGCTCGGATGGAATTTCTCGGTCGCCGCGGCTTCGATCGTGCTCGCGATGATCTCTATTTGCCCTATATCTGCCGTACGACGCGCCAGCTTGCGCTGCGACAGGTGTCGAACGATCTGCGCGAGGCGGCCTACGCCGTCGGGGCCAACGATCGGCAGGTCATTCTCCGCGCCATGTGTGTCCGGGCGGCGGCGCCGGGCATCCTACGGGCGTCCTGCTCGCCCTGTCGATCTCGGTCGACGAGACGGCGCCGCTATCTATACGGCCGGCTGGTCGTCCTACCTGTGGGACGGGCGCCTCACCACTCTGCCGATCGGCTACCTGACCTATGTGATCTGGACCTTCATCAACGAGCCGTTCGCCGCGGCCAACGCGCTCGCCTATGCCGCCGCGTTTCTCGTGACGGCCTTCGTTCTCGTCATCAGTCTGATATCGCGCCTCATTCTGGCCGCTATCAAACTTGAGACGTGACAGCAGCCGCGCTCCACTCGAGCGCGGCCGGCGCGACCAGCGGCCACACAAATAAAAAGCCCGGCTTGCGCAACGCCAGCCGGGCTTATTTGATAGCGCGTGGTTTAACCGGAACGCGTCAGTTGTTGCGCTGCGAGCCGGTGAGCATCAACAGCGCCTGGAACATGTTGATGAAGTCGAGGTAGAGGCGCAGCGCGCCGTGAATCGACTTCTTCTGCACCGCCTCGTAGCCGTCGCCGCTCCAGTACATATCCCGGATCGACTGGGTGTCCCAGGCGGTGAGGCCGGCGAAGATGCCGACCGCGAGAACCGAGATCGCGAACTGCAGCCCGGTCGAGTGCAGGAACAGGTTGATCAGGCTCGCGACGATCAGGCCGACGACGCCCATCATCATGAACGAGCCCATCGCCGACAGGTTGCGCTTGGTCGTGTAGCCGTACAGGCTGAGGCTCGCGAACGCGGCTGCGGTGGCGAAGAACGCGCGCCCGATCGAGGCGCCGGTGTAGACGACCAGCAGCGCCGACATGGAGAGGCCGATCAGCGCCGCGAAGGCGATGAAGGCGTTGCGGGCGCTCGCCACCGACATCGATTGGATGCGGGCCGAGATGTAGATTACGATGGCGAGCGGCGACAGCACGATCAGCCAGCGCAGCGGCGAGACGTAGATCGCATGACCGAATTCGGTCAAGGCGAGGCGCCCGTTTCCGACCTGGACCGTGCCGAGGGCGAAAGCGCCGTAGGCGACCAGTCCGGTGACGCCGAGACCGAGGGTCATGTAATTATAGACGCCGATCATATAGGCGCGGAGGCCCTGATCGACGACCGCGCCGGACCGTGCGGATCCCGCGCCTAGGCGCGAGTTGGCATAGCGGTCATAGTCGGACATGGGTGAAACCTCTTGGGTAAGGGGCGCTGGCCGGAAAGCCCGCCCGCACGTCGCGCATTATATGGCGGGGCGCGGCGCGCCCGCAAGGGCTGCAGTATTAAGGTTATGTAACTCTCGACCGGCTTATCCCGCTGAGCCCGGCGATACGGTATCGAGAGCGGTTGCAGGCTGCGACGGCTGGTTATGCCGCCCGTATCGCCTTGAGAGCGGCTTCCGGTTGACGATAGAGGATCGTCAGGAGCGCTCGCGCCGCCGGATCCGGTTTGACCCGATTTTGTTCCCAGTTGCGGATCGTGCCGATGGGAATATGGAACGCCCGAGCGAATTCCGCCTGGGACATTCCAAGTTTGCGGCGGACGGCGTGAACGGGAATGACCAGTTCCAATTGTCCGAGAGGAGCGTCGGGATCTTCGCCGTCTTCGATCGCCTGCCGACGGATTTCGTCGTCCGTTGTGGCGGCGATCCTGGCGCGTCGATCGTGCATCGTTCTGACCGCAATTCGTCTAGAGATTTTCGAACGATCGCCATTGCTTCCATTCTTTCCTGTTGGCGCGGCGCGCCGAGTGATCGGCGGACGTCTTGTCCGTCTGTGGTGATCACCACGTAAATTTCATCGTCATCTTTAATCGCTTTAATCCGGATTTCGCCGTAGGCGTGGCGGTTGTCGACCGTCCGTCCCTCGAAGATCATGGCGGCGTCGGCGAACGATAGGCCGCGTAAATGCTGGTTCCTGTCGCTTTTGACGCCGTCCCATTCGAATTCCATGGTTGCTTCCAGCAATACGCTTATAGCGTACCCATTGCAAGCTTGGTTATTCGGACGGCTTTGAGGGTCCATTTCGAGGGCGTCTCAGCGCGCCGCGCCCGATCGGGCGCGCCGGTCGGCTTGCAAGAGCGCGGCGAAACCGACGCAGGCCGGGAAAATCGCGGTTAGCGCGAGAAAGACGTCGGCGAGCGCCGCTGCCTGGGCCTCGTTGGCCTTCGCAAGCGAGGATCGCGGCGCCCCCGCCATCCGTTACAAACAGCAGCGATCAACTCGCCGGCGCCGGGCTGAAGCGATAGGCGCGCCTGCCTTGCAGAGGGGTCAAAGCGATAAAAAATCCACGGCGACATTGAAGTCCGTCCAGGATTGATGTACATAAATGATATTGTATATCAGGCTACCAACATGCGAACATTAGTCGACCTCACCGATCGTCAGGTGGCGGCGCTGGACGAGCTATCGAAGCAAGAAGAGCGGTCGCGCGCGGCGCTCATCCGTCAGGCGATCGACGACTATCTCGCCAAGGGGCGCAGCAAGCAGGACAGCGACGCCTTTGGACTGTGGGGCATGCGCAAAGTGGATGGCTTGACCTACCAGAAGAAGGTTCGCAGCGAGGGGTGAGACCTCTGCTCGCCGCCGATGGGTGCGGACGTGCGACTGCCGACAAATTGTAGGTCGGATTCAGCAATGAACCGGACCCGCATGCCGGCCGCTTTCACACTGGACTGCTCCGCTGGGTCATGGAGCTTCGTCAATGCCCGCCCCCGCCCGGCGCCCCGGCGGGCTTGCGCATCAGCGCCGCGAAGCTCACGCAGGCCAGGAAGATCGCGGTGAGGCCCAAGAAGACGTCCGACAGGGCGAGCACCTCGGCCTGCCGGCGCACGATGAGGGCGAGCTCGCGGGTGGCGGCGAGCTCGGCGTCCGAGCCGCGGGAGGCGAGGGCCGCCGTCATGTTGGAGAGCGTCTCCACGGCGACCTGCCGGCCCCAGGTCACCGACTCCGCAGCCGCTCGAGATGCAGGTCCATCCGCTTGTCGAGCGTCGTGTTGATGAGCGCGAGGCCGAACGCGCCGCCGACATTGCGCATGACGTTGAACAGGCCCGAGGCGTTCTTGATCTTCATCGGCGGCATGGTGCCGAGCGCCAGATTGTTGATCGGGACCATGGAGAGCATCAGCCCGACGCCGCGAAAGACCTGCGGCCACAGAGAGCTCCCAGAAGTCCCAGTCCACGGTGACGAACGACGCCTGCCAGGTGCCGACGGCGAAGAGGGCGAAGCCGGTCGCGATCATGAAGCGGGGATCGACCTTCGTCATCAAGCGCCCGGCGAACGGGGCGGTCAGGAACTCGCAGGCGCCCGTCACGAACATCGTTTCCCCGATCATGAGCGAGGAATAGCCGCGCACGACCGCGAGATAGACCGGATAGATGTAGGTCAGGCCGTAGAGGCCGATGCCGAGCACGAAGCCGAGCAAGGTGCCGGTCCAGAAGTTGCGGTCGCGAAAGCAGGACAAGTCGACGATCGGCTGGCGGGCGGTCAGGACCCGCCAGAAGAACAAGACCCCGCACACCGCCGAGACGACGATGGCGATCGTGACCGGCTCGCTCTCGAACCAGTCCTTGGACGGCCCCTCCTCGAGCGCATATTCCGCGCGCCGAGAAAACCCGCCATCGTCGACGAGGCCGAAATAGTCGAAATGGGTCAGAAGCGACCAGTCCGGCTCATCGAAGTCGATCAAGAGCCAGGCCGCCCCCGTGACCACGATCCCCGGGACGAGGTTGATCAGGAACAGCCAGCGCCAGGAGAACCAGTCGGTGAGATAGCCGCCGACGGTCGGCCCGATGGTCGGCGCCAGCGTCGCCACCAGCCCGATGAGCGGGGCCACGAGCGGCATCTTCGAGCGGGGAAAGATCGTATAGGCGGAGGCGAACACCGTCGGGATCATGCCGCCGCCGATGAAGCCCTGCGCCGCGCGCCAGACGATCATCTCGTTGATGGTCGTCGCCTGCGCGCACATGAAGCTCATGGCGGTGAAGCCGCCGGCCGAGATGGCGAAGATGAGCCGCGTCGACATCGCCCGGGACAGAAAGCCCGACAGCGGGATCATGATCACTTCGGCGATGAGGTAGGCGGTCTGGACCCATGTGATCTCGTCCGACGAGGCCGAGAGTCCGGCCTGGATCTGCGACAGCGAGGCCGACACGACCTGGATGTCCAGGATGGCCATGAACATCCCGAACACCATGAACATGAAGGCCGCGAGCCGCTTGATCGAGAAATGCGGGACGGCGACGCCCGGCGGCCCGATAGGGCGCGCCGGCGCGGCCGGCGAAGCCGACGACCGGAGCGCGACCGCCTCGCTCATGGCTTGGCGATCTTCGTCGCCAGCGCCTCGAGGCCCAGCGCGCCGAGCAGATTGGGTTTCGGCGCAGCGGGATCGCGGGTGTGGACAGTCGCCACCACGGAGAGGCCGGGCCGCAGCGGAACCTCTTTCAGGACCTCCTCGGGGAAGGTGATGCGGACCGCCACGCGCTGGACGACCTTGGTGAAATTGCCGGTCGCGTTGTCCGGCGGCAGCAGCGAGAACTCCGCTCCCGAGGCGGGCGAGATCGAGGCCACCACGCCCTCGACCGTCTTTCCGCCGAGCGCGTCGATCGCGACGTCGACCTTCTGCCCCGGCTTGATGCCGGCGAGCTGCGTCTCCTTGAAGTTGGCGTCGACGTAGGACGCGTTCAGCGGCACGAGGGCCATGAGGCGCGTGCCGAGCTGGACCATGTTGCCGACCTCGGCCGCCTTGTTGCCGACGACGCCGTCGAAGGGCGCGACGACGCGGGTGAAGGAAAGATCGCGCTTCGCCTTGTCGAGCGCGGTCACGAGCTCGGCGCGCTGGCGGACGGCCTCGGCGCGCTGCGCCTTCAAGACGTCCAGGTTGGCCCTCGCGCCCTCGAGCGACGCCGCCGTCGAGGCGATCGTGGCCCTTGCCGCGACGAGGGCGGCTTGGGTTCGGTCGCGGTCGGCCGTCGCCTGCTCGAGCCGTTGCTGCGAGCCGAAATTCGACTGCGCGAGCTTCAGCGAACGGTTATATTCGAGCGCGGCGCGTTGCGCGTCGGCCTCGGCGCCCCTCAGTTGCGCCTGCGCCGCCTCCGCCTGCGCCTCAGCCTGCGAAATGACGGCGCCCTGGGCGTCGATCTGGCGGCCGAAACGGAGAACCGTCGCGTCCTGGGTGTCGATGCGCGCCTGAGCCGAATCGACCGCGTTGCGATAATCGCCATCGTCGATCAGCGCGAGCAGGTCGCCCTGATGCACAACCTGGTTGTCGACCACCGGCACCTGAACGAGGTGCCCCATCGCCTTGGCGGCGATGATCGCGGTCGAAGCCTGCACATAAGCGTCGTCGGTCGAGACCAGGAACCGGCCTTCGACATAGTAATCAGAGGCGAACTTCACGCCATAGCCGGCCGCGGCGAGGAGGACGACGGGGAGGACGAGCCGGCGTAGCCGGCCAGAGCGCTTCGGCGCCGGCTTCGCAGTCGGCGCGCCGCCCGGCGGAAAAGCGCCTGGGACGCCGGGTCCGCCTTGGGCGGTCGCGGGAAGACCGCCGGCAAGCGCAGCGGTCATCGCGCGCGATTCGCTCTGAGGCACTGTCGCGCCGGTCGGATCGTCGGCCATGGAATTCCGCCCTAAAACCCCTTAACGCCGAACCGAACGGTTCGGTCATTTTTCTTGACATAGCCCATCGCCGGGTTTAAGGCAACAAAAATCGAACTGAACCGTTCGGTCGGCTGGCGCCGCGCTTGGCGAGCGAGCGCGGCGGGGCGCGGGCAATACCGCGTCTGGAAGGCTCAAGGGCTGGCTCAAGCTTATGGACGCAGAAACTCTGGAAGGCGAACTCAACGTCCCCCATGACGGCGGCGCCAAGCGCCGCCAGATCATGGACGGGGCGCGCAGCGTGTTTCTCGCCGCCGGATTCGACGGGGCGAGCATGAACGACATCGCTCGCTCGGCCGGCGTCTCGAAGGGCACGCTCTACGCCTATTTCAATTCCAAGGACGAGCTGTTCGAGGCGATCATCCGCGGCGAGTTCGCCCAGGCCGCCGAGCGGATCTGCGTGTTCAGGCGCGAGGGCGACGTCAGGACCATGCTGACCGATTTCGGCGTCAGGCTCTTGAGCCGGATGTCCGAGCCGGGGAGGCTGGCGCTGGCGCGCGTGGTCATCGCCGCGGCGGAGAAATTCCCCAGCGTCGGCCGCGCCTTCTACGAGGCGGGACCGCTGTACGGGGCGACCCGCCTCGCGGAAGAGCTCCGCGCGCTCGAGCAGGCCGGCGCTCTAAAAGTCCCCGATTCGGAACGCGCCGCCTGGCAATTCGTCGACCTCTGCGCTAGCTACGTGTTCAAGCGCCTGCTGTTCGGCGTGGTCCAATCCCTGAGCCCCGACGAGATCGAGGCCGCGGTGAAATCCGGGGTCGAGTTGTTTCTCGCCGCCTACCGGGCGTAGCCCTTGTTGGGCATGCAGCTCTCGGCGACCATTCCCCGCTTCTCCTCCGCCGACCAAAAGTGGCGTCGCCGCACGCTCTTCGGGCTCGATGCGTAATCCGACAGCCCGAGCTCATCGATAGGATCGATTGTCGCCGGTGGATACGATCCTCGCGCCACACCAACTGAGGTGGATCTGGCGGCTGCGGCGCGCCTTTGTTTGGCCTTTACCCTGCCAATCTTAGAGGGTTAACTGTTAACCAAATGCGACGTCGTTCGGAACGACAGCATAAGGGGCGTGTCGCATGAAGAGTGCCGAATGAGCGTTTTGGGGCAGCTGGCGGGCGCACAGGCCCGTCTCGACGAAGATGGGCGCCGTTTGCAGGCCGCAGGCCCTCGACAGACGAGCGCCGAGGACGACGTCGTCGAATTGGCGCGCAAGCTCGCGCCTGTGCGCTCTTCGCCGAATGCGCCAGCCCTTGCGGCGCCGGGTTGGACGGATACGGAACCGGGACAGCCATTCGAGGCAGCGACGACGCCGCCGTCGATCGGCTTCGCGCCGGACGAGGCAAGCGGGACGGCGTCCGTCAATCTTGAGGCGTCGCAGGCTTCCAAACTGACCGTTCCCGATCTGCACAATGCCCGCGACGCTGGTCGGGCGACGCAACGACGCTCGCGCGGCTGGATCTTCAAGGCCGCGTCGATTGCCCCCGCGGCCGGAGCGGCGCTCCTCGGCGCAGGACTGGTCATTGTGGTTTTCGGTCCCAAAGCAGGCTCGCACGGACCGCCGAAGCCGCCGCCCGTCGTCGCCGCGGGCCAAGTCCCCGCCAAGGCGGCCCAGGGGAGCGGTGAGACCGTCGCGACTTTGGAAGACGCCGAAGCGATTGCGGTGACAGACGTCGCCCCCATCAGGGTCGTCCGTTCCGAAAAGCGGCCGATCGACCCTGGCCCTGGCCATGGCGCGTCGCCCGCCGGCGCGCCCGCGACGGCGCCTTCGATTCCGCCGCCAGCTGGCGCGCCGCCGCCAACGCTCGGGGCGTCCGGCGGACCGCCAGTCTCGGCGGCGGTCGCACCGGCCTTAGCCGCCGCCTCCCCGCCCCCGGCGTCGCAATCGCCAGACGCCAACTTGGAACGCGCGGCTTCGGCCGCTGCTGCGCCCGTGGACATGCCGGCGGCGCCTTCCGCCATGGGGACGGGCAAGGCGGTGCAGCCGGCGAATGCGCTGAAGCAGACTGATCAGCCCGCGCCGGCCGAGAACAAGGCGTCCGCCGCGGCGCCTCCGACGCCCGGGACGTCGGCTGGATCGCCAGTCTCGTCGCCGGTCGCAGCGGCGCCGGTCGCCACCTCTCTGCCCGCGCGGTCGCTACCGCCCGACGACCCTGAGGGCGCGGCTTCGACGGCTGCGGCGCTGCCGGACGCTAGAGCGCCTTCCGTCATGAACATGAGCGAGGCGCAGCCGGCGCCGGGGACGTTTGCCGGACCTCAAGTCTCTTCGCCGGTCGCAGCGGCGCCAGTCGCAGCCCCTCCGTCCGCGGCGTCGCAATCGATCGATTTTGAGCAAGCCTCTGCGGCGCCTGGGGACGCAACCGCGGCGCCGTCGGCCATAAGGACGGGCAAGGCGGCTGAGCCCGGGAATGCGCCGCGGGAGCGCGTTCAGCTCGCGCCGGCGACCGAGGGCAAGGCCGCCGTGGCGGCGCAGCTGACGACGTCCAAGCCGGATTCGGCGGCGGTCGAAGCGGGGCGCCCGGCCGACGCGCCGCAGCGGTCCACCAAACCCGCGTTGGCGGCCGAGAGCAAGGCCGCCGCGGTCGCGCGGCCGGCGACGCCCAGACTTAATTTGCGCGCGAGGCTTTCCACGAGACCAGGTCGCGTCATGCTCGAAAGGCCTGAGCCGGCGGCCTCGGCGGTTGCGGCGCAGACGGAGAGCCATCCGCTCCGTCCTGCGGCGTCGACGACCCCTCAGGCCCCAGCTGCGCCGCAGGCTGCGCCGGCGGCGGCGCCGCAAACCGCTGCCCCGCAGGACGCCGACCCCGTCGGGCACGCCTTCGGCGCGCTGGGGGGCGCGGGTAATCAGAACGCCGCCTCCAAATCAGGCGATTGGGCTCTTCAGTTCTCGGCGCCGAAATCAGAGGCCGAAGCCCAAGCCGACGCCTCCCGGCTCAACGCCAGATTTGCCCGTAGGCTCAACGGCGCGACGATCGGCGTTCAAAAGACCGAGGTCAATGGCCAGACCGTCTACGCCGTGCGCGTGCCCGGCCTTTCCAAGGCCGAGGCGGCGGCGCTCTGCGACCGAATGAAGGGGCGCGACTGCTCGGCCGTCAAATAGGCCGGCGCGACCGACCCCTTTGGACGGGCCGACGAGAGCGGGTCCCCGATCAGTTGGAGCCGCACAAGCCGGCGCGAACGACCTGAAACACCCCCGAATTATGACGGCGCCCCCCCTCCACCGACCTTCGGCCGATCCCCCTCCCCGCAAGCGGGGGAGGATAGCGCGCCGGCGTCGACCATATCCTCCCCCGTGAAGCGTTAGCGGAACGGGGGAGGGGGACCGCGCGAAGCGCGGTGGAGGGGGCATGCCGCGAAACCGACCGCGGCTTGGGAGTTACAAAACCGGTCCCTTCGTCGCTTTCGATCCGGGAGTCCTTTTATTCGACGTCCGCTGACTACGATCGCGCCATTTCCATCGCCAAAGTCAATCTTTCCAAGAGCTTGCGGCGCCATTTCCATCGCGTCATCGCGTCCGCCTGCACAGACCAAACCAATTTCTTATTGTCAATCAAACACTTGCAGCCGATCGAGCAGAAAAATTCGCGCCCGCAAGCTCGCGCTCGCGGCCCGATCCCTCCTGCAGAGTCCGCCACCATGAAAATAGCTCTGAGGAACTGGCGTCGTGCGGCCCGCCCCAGTCATTTTTATCCATAATGGCGCGCCCCCGGGGGCTGGTTGGCTGCTCAGCCTTTGCCACGGCATCTCCGGGCCGTTCGCACGCCTTACCCCGGACGCGACACTCGGGCGAGCGGGGATCCAAGGCCGCGCAACGATCAGCTTTCAAACAGCATGCTAGGGGTGTGTGACCCGCTTCTCCGGCATTATATGTTCTACTTATGTTCGAGTCAAGCTTTCGTGCGACAGAAATTGTCGCAATGCGGGACGCCAGCCCCGCAGGCGCAGAAGCTTGAAGTCGGACCCCGCGTTCGCAATGCGATCGCGATAGCCTCGCGACGACGATTCCAACCAAACGGGATCTGCGCTAGCAGCCTGTCGGACTTAGCTCGAACTTAGCGCTTTGCGCTTCGTATCGGCCTCGGATCATGCTACAGTAAGGCATTGATTCGTTTGGGGCTTCGGGCTTATCAGCGATGAGCAATTTCCGGATCGTCGATCGCTTGACGAGGTTCTTGCTGCCGCCGTCGGTGGAGGATTGGCTGCCCGAGCGCCATTTGGCGAGGTTCGTGGTCGAGGTGGTGGAAAGCCTCGACTTGCGGTCGATGACCGGCGGGTATCGCGGTTCGGGCTCGGCCTCTTATCACCCTTCGATGCTGCTGGCGCTGCTGATCTATGGTTATGCGACGGGCGTGTTTTCGAGCCGCAAGCTGGAGCGGGCGACCTACGATTCCGTGGCCTTTCGGTTCATCGCAGGCAACGATCATCCCGACCACGACACGATCGCGACGTTCCGCAAACGCTTCCTGAAGGAGATCGAGGCGCTGTTCGTGCGGGTGCTGATGCTGGCCAAGGAGATGGGCGTTTTACAGATGGGGACCGTGGCGCTCGACGGCACGAAGATCCACGCCAACGCGAGCCGCCACAGCGCGCTGTCCCACGAATACGCAGGCAAGCTGGAAGCGCAGCTGAAACAGGAAGTCGCCGAGCTTCTCGCCAAGGCGGAGGCGGCGGACGCGGCCGACCTTCCCGACGGCCTGTCGATCCCGGAAGAGCTGGCGTTGCGCGAAGGCCGCCTGAAGAAACTGGCCGAGGCGCGAGCCAAGATCGAGGCGCGGGCCAAGGAGCGTTACGAGCGGGAAAAGGCGGAATACGAAGCCAAGCTCGCCGCCCGCGAAGCCAAGATCGCCGAGACGGGCAAGAAACCTGGCGGCAAGCCGCCGCAGCCGCCGACCGAAGGCCCCCAGCCAAAGGATCAGATCAATCTGACCGACGAGGAGTCGCGCATCATGCCGACCGCGGGCGGCGGCTTCGAGCAATGTTACAATGCGCAAGCGGCGGTGGCGGTGGGCAGCAATTTGGTCGTGGCGGTGGACGTGACGCAGGCGCCGAACGACAAACAACAAGTCGAGCCGATGCTCGCCGAACTCGGCGCGATGCAAAAGAACGTCGGCCCTTGCGCGACGCTGCTGGCGGACACGGGCTATTACAGCGCTGGCAACGTCGAGGCCTGCGAGAAGGCGGGGATCGAGCCGATCATCGCGATGGGACGCCAGCCGCATCATCCGCCGTTGTCCGAACGTTTGGAAGCCAAGCCCGAACCGCAGGAACCGGCGCCGGAAAACCCGGCGCCAAACCGCCGACGGCGGTAGAGGCCAACGCCCGGCGGCTGAAGACGCCGGAGGGGCGAAAGCTCTATGCGCTTCGCAAACAGACGCCGGAGCCGGTGTTCGGGATCATCAAATCGGTAATGGGGTTCCGACAGTTTTCCCTGCGCGGCCTCGACAACGTGCGCGGCGAGTGGAGTCGACGATTCATGAAATAGGACGATGTCATGGAACATAAGGAGACTATTCACTCTGAAGACCGCCTGAACGGGCGGAAGAGCCTTGTCCCGCCGCCAAAACGCGGCGCTGACGGCGTCAAAAGCGCATTCGAGGTCGAAGTTCGAATTCGCGAAGCGCCATTCCGCCGTCCCGGCGCGTCAAAAATCGGCTCCCGCCTCTCCAACGAAAAACCCAGTCCGACAGGCTGCTAGCGCCGGCTTTGCTCGAGAAGCCTCAGAAAGGCCCGCGCCAGCGGCGAAAGCCGCTTGTCCTTCAGATGGACGACATACCATTGCCGGGCGAGCGGAAACCCCTCGACGTCGATCTCGCACAGGGCGCCCGGCGCCGGATCGAGGGTCAGGACGTGACGCGACAACACCGCGAGGCCGAGACCGGCCGCGACCGCCTGCTTGATCGTCTCGTCGGAGCCGAGCGTCATGCGGGTCGGCGGGCGGATCCTGCGCTCGGCGAAATAGCGCTCGGTCGCCTGACGCGTTCCCGAGCCCGGCTCGCGCAGAATGAACGATTCACCTTCGAGGCGACAGGGCTCGATCCTCTTCTCGCTGGCGAGCGGATGTCCGGAAGGAGCGAGAACGACCAGCGGATTGTCGGCGAAGGGCGCCGCCACGACCTCGAGGTCGTCCGGAACCTGGCCCATGATGTAGAGATCGTCGAGATTCTGCCGCATGCGCTCGAGGATCTGCTCGCGGTTGACCACTTCGAGCGCGAACTCGATCTTGGGATGGGCGCGGCAGAAGTCGCCGATCAGGCGGGTGGCGTAATATCGCGCCGTGGTGATCATCGCGACCTGCAGTCGGCCGCGCTCGAGGCCCTGCATCTCGGCGAGCTCCATGCCGAGCAGGTCGAGCCGCTCCAGCATGTCGCGGCTCGCCGCCGCGACGGCCCGCCCGGCCTCGGTGAGGAAGAGCTTCTTGCCGGCCTGCTCGTGCAAAGGCAGGCCAAAACCCTGGGACAGCTGCTTGATCTGAATGGAGAAGGCCGAGGGCGTCACATGCATCTCCTCGGACGCCCGCGTCATGTTGAGGTGCCGCGCGAGCGCGCCGAAGAGACGCAGCTGGTGAAGCGTGACCTGCCGGAGCGACATTTTGCTATCCTAAAACATAACCTTCAAAACAATGAACTTAACTGAAATCATTATCCGACGTAAACGGGACCGCATCGAAGCCGCCAGGGAGGATGAGAGTCCCATGAACGTTCAGCCGCAAACCGTGAGAGGCAAGGACCGCTACAAGTCCGGCGTGATGGAATACCGCAAGATGGGCTATTGGGAGCCCGACTATCAGCCGAAGGACACCGACGTCATCGCCTGCTTCCGCGTCACGCCGCAGGAGGGAGTCGACCCGGTCGAGGCCTCGGCGGCGGTCGCCGGCGAATCGTCGACCGCCACCTGGACGGTGGTCTGGACCGACCGCCTCACCGCTTGCGAGAAATACCGGGGCAAGTGCTTCCGAGTCGATCCCGTTCCGGGCGCGGAGGGGCAGTATTTCGCTTACATCGCCTACGATCTCGACCTGTTCGAGCCGGGCTCGATCGCCAATCTCTCCGCCTCCATCATCGGCAACGTGTTCGGCTTCAAACCCTTGAAGGCGCTGAGACTCGAGGACATGCGCCTGCCGGTCGCCTATGTGAAGACCTTCCAGGGCCCGGCGACCGGCATCGTCGTCGAGCGCGAGCGGCTCGACAAGTTCGGCCGACCGCTGCTCGGCGCGACCGTCAAGCCGAAGCTCGGCCTCTCGGGCCGCAACTACGGGCGCGTCGTCTACGAGGCGCTGAAGGGCGGGCTCGATTTCACCAAGGACGACGAGAACATCAACTCGCAGCCCTTCATGCACTGGCGCGACCGCTTCCTCTACTCCATGGAGGCGGTCAACCGGGCCGAGGCCGCGACCGGCGAGGTCAAGGGCACCTATCTCAACGTCACCGCCGCGACAATGGAGGACATGTACGAGCGCGCCGAATTCGCCCAGCAGCTCGGCTCGGTCATCGTGATGATCGACCTCGTCATCGGCTACACCGCCATCCAGTCGATGGCGAAATGGGCACGCCGCAACGACATGATTTTGCATCTCCACCGGGCCGGTCACGGGACCTACACGCGCCAGAAGTCGCACGGCGTCTCGTTCCGGGTGATCGCCAAATGGATGCGGCTCGCCGGGGTCGACCACATCCACGCCGGAACGGTGGTCGGCAAGCTCGAGGGCGATCCGGCGACGACCAAGGGCTATTACGACATCTGCCGCGAGGACTTCAATCCGATGACGCTCGAGCACGGCCTCTTCTTCGATCAGCCGTGGGCGTCGCTCAACAAGCTGATGCCGGTCGCCTCGGGAGGGATCCACGCCGGGCAGATGCACCAGCTCCTGGACCTGCTCGGCGAAGACGTCGTGCTGCAGTTCGGCGGCGGCACGATCGGTCACCCGATGGGCATCGCCGCCGGCGCGACCGCCAACCGCGTTGCGCTCGAAGCGATGATCTTCGCGCGCAACACCGGACGCGACACCGTCGCCGAGGGGCCGACGATCCTCGCCGAGGCCGCCAAGACCTGCACGCCGCTCCGCCAGGCGCTCGACGTCTGGGGCGACGTGACCTTCAACTACGCCTCGACCGACCAGCCCGACTTCGTCCCGACGCCGGCCGTGGCGTAAGCTTCATGCGTCTGCGGCGCCGGAAGGCGCCGCAGGGCCGGCGTTCTCCTTCGCCCGTGGCGCCTCTTCCTCCCACGGACGGCAAGGGGCGGGGGAACGCCGGCTCAAACGAACCCGAGGAGACTTACGATGCGCATCACCCAAGGCTGCTTTTCCTTCCTCCCCGATCTGACCGACGACCAGATCCTGGCTCAGGTGCAATATTGCCTCGACCAGGGCTGGGCGGTGAACCTCGAATTCACCGACGACCCGCATCCTCGCAACACCTATTGGGAGATGTGGGGCCTGCCGATGTTCGACCTCGCCGACGCCAAGGGCGTGCTCGACGAGCTCAACGCCTGCCGCAAGATCTACGGCGACCGCTACATCCGCCTCTCCGCCTTCGATTCGTCGCACGGCTGGGAGTCGGTGCGCATCTCCTTCATCGTCAACCGGCCGAAGAACGAGGACGGCTTCCGCCTCGACCGGACGGAGGGGCGCGGCCGCACGCAGCGCTACGCGATGCGCGACTACGCCGCCGACAAGCCGGAAGGAAAGCGTTACGCATGAGCGAGGCGGCCGAAGCCGAGGCGCGCGCCGCCGCCGGGGCGAATCAATCTCGCCGAGGAGTTCGCGCAGTCGGGCGTCGGGCCCGTCCTCGAGCAACTCGACGACGAGCTCATCGGCCTCGCGCCCGTCAAGCAGCGCATCCGCGAGATCGCGGCGCTCCTTCTCGTCGACCGCGTGCGCTCGAAATTCGGCCTCTCCTCGCAGGCGCCGACCCTGCACATGAGCTTCACCGGCAACCCCGGCACCGGCAAGACGACGGTGGCCATGCGCATGGCGACGATCCTCCATCGGCTCGGCTACGTGCGGCGCGGCCATCTCGTCGCGGTCACGCGCGACGACCTCGTCGGCCAGTACATCGGCCACACCGCGCCGAAGACCAAGGAGGTGCTGAAGAAGGCGATGGGCGGCGTGCTGTTCATCGACGAGGCCTATTATCTTTACCGGCAGGAGAACGAGCGCGACTACGGGCAGGAGTTCGATCGAGATTCTGCTGCAGGCGATGGAGAACAATCGCAACGACCTCGTCGTGATCCTGGCCGGCTACGCCGACCGGATGGACCGCTTCTTCCGCTCCAACCCCGGCTTCCGCTCGCGCGTCGCCCATCACATCGACTTTCCCGACTATGACGACGCGGACCTCCTGGCGATCGGGGAGAAGATGCTGTCGTCGCTCAACTACGGGCTGACCGCAGAGGCGAAGCGGGCGCTCGCCGAGTATATCGCGCTCCGGCGCCGGCAGCCGCTGTTCGCCAACGCACGCTCGATCCGCAACGCGCTCGACCGCGCCCGCCTGCGCCAAGCCAACCGCCTGCTCGCAGTAGGCGATCGGGACCTCGACCTCGACCGACTGACCGCGATCGAGGCGGAGGACATTCGCCAGAGCCGGGTGTTCCAGCAGGGCGCGATGAGCAGTTGAGGTTCGGCGCCTCAAGGTGAGGCGCTCCCCTATTCGCCTGCTCCCAATCCTGCATCGCTCGACCCCACTCCAGCGCCGTAGCCGCGTCGGCGAACGTCGTCTCGATTTCCTCCGTCTTCAACCGCCTCGCCTACAAGCCTTACGCCGGCTGTCGTTCATTCTGGCCGTGTCGCCGCCGGGGGCGGCCTGACGATCCTGGTGCTCGACTCGGGATGGCCGATGCGCGTCCTCGTCGCGATGATTGCGGCAGAGCATCCGCGCGGGCTTCGGGAACGGCCTGCCGTGCTACGCGGAACTGCGGCGGAACCTCAGCCGCTCGATCGCCTGGGCAGAAATGCACAGCCGTCCGCCGGCTCGCGGCCTGGCGAGGGGCCGTATTCCCGCCCACGAGTTCCACTCTGCGGCGCTTGAAGATCTCGCGCCGAAGGTCCATTTCGCCTATCGCGTGCGCCGCGGAGCAGGTCTGCGGCGGCCGCGACGGCGTTGTGATCGGTTCTCTGATGGCCAGTTTCAGTCCACTGCGCGACACGCTTGCCCATCCGTGGGTCGAGCGCGTCGTCGGATTCGGGCGGCGCGCGCCTGGCGCCGCCTCCGCGCCGGCGGCGCCCTTCGACGCGCCGTCGGCGAGCGCCGAGGCGCGCATGGCCAGTCACGCCGGGCGGCCGTGATGCCCGACCTGCCGATTTTCATCGATATGCATGATCGGCCGGCGCTGGTGGTCGGCGGCGGGGTCGTAGCGGCGCGCCGAGCCGAGCGTCTCCTGCGTTCGGGGGCGCGCGTCACGGCGTTCGCGCGCGAGCTCAGCGACGAATTCTTCGAATTGCGCGGGCTGCCGAATTTTCGGCATGAGCCGCGCGACCCGGCGCCGAAGGACTTCGCCGGCTCGGCGCTCTGCTTCATCGCATGCGACGACGAGGGCCTGACCAACGCCGCGCGGTCGATGGCGAAGACCGCCGGCGTGCTGGTCAACGTCGCCGACCGGCCGAAAATCTCCGATTTCATCATGCCCTCGATCATCGACCGCAGTCCGCTGGTGATTGCGGTTTCGACCGGCGGCGCTTCGCCGATCCTCGGGCGCATGCTCAAGGCGCGGCTCGAGACGATGATTCCGTCCGCCTATGGCCGGCTCGCCGAGCTGATGAGCGGCTTTCGCCGACGCGTCGCGGCGGCGCTCTCCGATCCGACCATGCGCCGTCGGTTCTGGGAGGCGGTGCTCGAGGGTCCGGTCGCCGAGGCCGCGCTCGCCGGCGACGAAGGCGCGGCAGAGGCGCACCTCAGGCGTGAGGTCGAGCGGTGGGGGGCGGAGCGCGCCGCTCCGCGCGGCGAAGTCTATCTCGTCGGCGCCGGGCCGGGCGATCCGGACCTCCTGACCTTCCGCGCCTTGAGGCTCATGCAGAAGGCCGACGTCGTGCTTTACGATCGGCTGACCGACGAGCGCGTGATGAACCTCGTGCGGCGCGAGGCCGAGCGCATCTACGTCGGCAAGCGGCCCGACGACCACGAACTGCCGCAGGCGGACATCAGCGCGCTCCTGGTCAAGCTCGCCAAGCAGGGCAGGCGGGTGCTTCGCCTCAAGGGCGGCGATCCCTTCATGTTCGGCCGCGGCGGCGAGGAGATCGAGACGCTGGCGGAGCACGGCGTTCCGTTTCAGGTCTGCCCCGGCGTGACCGCCGCAATCGGCGCCTCGGCCTATGCCGGCATCCCGCTGACCCACCGCGACCACGCGCAGGCCTGCGTGTTCGTGACCGGACACGGCCGCGACGGCAAGGTCGATCTCGACTGGCCGTTGCTGCTCAAGCCCAGGCAGACGGTCGCAATCTACATGGGCTTGCGCAACCTCGAGGCGTTGACCGCCGAATTCATCGCCCGCGGGGCGAGCCCCGAAACGCCCGCGGCGATCGTCGACAACGCGACGCGGGCCAACCAGCGGGTGGTCGTCGGCGCGCTCGGCGCGCTGGCGGCGAAGGCGCGCGCCGCCGAGCTCAAGGGCCCGTCGATCGTGATCATCGGAACCGTGGTGTCGCTGCGCGACAAGCTCGACTGGTACGCGCCTGCGTCTTCACGCGCCGCCGCGCCCCGTGGCCTGCTCGGTCCGGCCGAGGGCGCCGAATGACGCGGAAAACGTGCAATTCCCCGCGCGGCGTGGGTGCGACGCCACTGACAACCGGCGCGACCACACATTCACGCATGCTAATAAGAAGAACGATTGCCAGCGATCTCCATTGGCTTTGAAGGAGGGCGAGCATGTCGTCCAGCGCATCGAATAACGCCAAGACGATGTCCATCATCGTCACCAAGGGCACGTTGGATTGGGCCTATCCGCCTTTCATCCTGGCGACGACCGCCGCCGCGATGGGCGTCGACGTCACCATGTTCTTCACCTTCTACGGACTGCCGCTGCTCTTGAAGACGCTCGACCTCGAGGTCACGCCGCTCGGCAATCCGGCGATGAAGATGCCGATGATGGGCATGCACATGGCGATGCCGAATCTGATCGGCATGCTGCCCGGCGTGACGGCCGGCGCGACCACGATGATGAAGAACCTCATCAAGAAGAAGGGCGTCGCCTCGATCGAGGAGCTGCGCCAGGCGGCGATCGACTTGGACGTCAAGATGATCGCCTGCCAGATGACGATGGACCTCTTCGAGTACAAGCTCGAGGACATGATCGAGGGCCCGACCCTCGGCGGCGCCGCGACCTACATTGAGAACGCGCTGAAGTCCGACATCAATCTCTCCATTTGATGCGGCCGCTGCCCACGCGGATCGAATTCACCAAGCAGGGAGTCAGGGAACTCAGAGTCATGGCTGAGCATCTTCTCGACGCAAAGGGTCTCAACTGCCCGCTGCCGATCCTCAAGGCGAAGAAAATGCTGAAGGACGTGCCTACCGGAGAGACCTTGCGCATCCTCGCCACCGACCCTGGCTCCGTCGCCGACTTCCAGGCCTTCTGCCGCACGACCGGCAACGAGCTCGTCGAGTCGAAGCAGGAGGGGGCCACGTACAATTTCCTGATCAAGCGGCTTTCCTGAGCCCATTAGAGCAGGATGGACCGCCATGAAGGGCCGGTCGGCTGCGATCGATCGGATTGAGCGGCGCCCGGACTTGAGTTGGGTCGGCGGAAATGCCGCCTGGGCTTGGCAGGGCGCCTCGCGGCCGGAGCTTGGAGTTGGAGCCCCGGCTTCCTTTCCGATGGGAAATCGCATACCGAAGCCCCGACGAATCCCCTTGTTGGAAAACATCTCCGCCATGGCGACCCACAAACTGTTCCTGCTTCCCGGCGACGGCATCGGTCCAGAGGTGATGGCCGAGGCCGAAAAGGTCATCCAGCATTTCGCCGACGAGGGCGTCGCCGGCTTCGAGATCGAAAAAGGGCTCGTCGGCGGGTGCGCCTACGACGCCCACGGCCAAGCGATCAGCGAAGAGGACATGGCGCGCGCAGCCGCGGCGGACGCGGTGCTGCTCGCGGCGGTCGGCGGGCCGAAGTGGAGCCACGTGCCCTACGAGGTCCGTCCCGAGGCGGGCCTGCTCAGGCTACGCAAGGATCTCGGGCTCTACGCCAATCTCCGCCCGGCGATCTGCTACCCGGCGCTCGCGTCGGCCTCGTCCCTCAAGCCGGATGTGGTCGAGGCGCTCGATATCATGATCGTGCGCGAGCTCACGGGGGGAGTTTATTTCGGCGAGCCCAAACAGATCATCGACCTGGGCAACGGCCAGAAGCGTGCGATCGACACGCAGGTCTACGACACGTTCGAGATCGAGCGGATCGGCCGCGTCGCCTTCGACCTCGCCCGCAAGCGCCGCAACAAGGTCACCTCGGCGGAAAAGCACAACGTGATGAAGTCCGGCGTGCTGTGGAACGAGGTCATCACCGCGCTCCATGAGCGGGAGTTCGGCGACGTGACGCTCGAGCATCAGCTCGCCGACGCGCTCGGCATGCAGCTCGTGCGCTGGCCGAAGCAGTTCGACGTGATCGTCACCGACAACCTGTTCGGCGACATGCTGTCGGACGTCGCCGCCATGCTGACCGGCTCGCTCGGCATGCTGCCCTCCGCTTCGCTCGGCGACGCGGACCCACCAACCGGGCGGCGCAGGGCGCTCTACGAGCCGGTGCACGGGTCGGCGCCGGACATCGCCGGGAAGGGCGTCGCCAATCCGATCGCGATGATCGGCTCTTTCGGCATGGCGCTGCGCTATTCCTTCGGCCTCGGCGACGCCGCCGACCGGCTCGAGGCCGCAGTCGCCAGCGTGCTGTCGCAGGGTTTGCGCACCCCCGACATCCAAAGCGAGGGCTGCCGGGTCATTTCGACCAGCGAAATGGGCGATGCGATCGTCTCGGCGCTCGCCGGCGGCGGTTCGGCTTAAGCGCGCTGCGCTCCCTTTTCCCATTTGGGAGAAGGGTCGGGGATGAGGGCAGAGGCCGGGATGAGGGCGGAGGCCGTGGCGATTTCGGCGGCGGTGTTCTCGCCGGGCCGAAGGAAGGCCAAGCGGCGCCGGTGAGGCCAACAGCTTCGGGGGGGCCTTCATCCCTGGGCCTTTCTCCCGAACGGGAGAAGGGGACGCGCATGCACTCTCCCGCCTGTTCGGCGACGCGGCGATGCAGGTCGGGCGAGATGCGCAGCGAGAGCGTCCCCGAATACGGCCTTTTGGGCTCGCCACCGCGCTCCTCGCGCCAGTCGCAATGTTCGGCGATCGTGTCGGCGTAAGTCGCCTTGAGCTCCGCCATGTCGAGGCCGGCGAAATGCTGAGAGAGTTCGGTGAGACGATGTCGAATTTCAAAAGCGCTATTTTCGCTAGCGCTAGAAAAGCCGTTCTGAACGAGTCGAAGGAGAATGACTTCTCTTCGACTGCTTCGTTGGCACGGTTGCTGTTTTGGTTGGTTTTGTTGGTTGGATCCGCAAAGGATTCGTTCGCCGTCGACCCTGGCTCTGTCGCTGCCAAACTCAGCATATCGAACTCCCCCGGGGGTCTCGTTGGAGGCTTCACTCTCCAGGCCAACAATTGCAAAAAGCTTGGCCAGCTTTCGTTCTGCATGCAAGGGGACGGAAATCTTGTTTTATATTCCGGAACCAAGCCGCTTTGGGCCACGAGCCAGCTGCAAGGCTTCGATCAGGCCCCTTTCACCGGTCCTACAGAGGCCCTTAGCTGCTCAGACTGCTATGCCTCTTTTCGAGGCGATGGAAATCTGGTCCTCCACAATCCCAAATTTACCGGCAATTCCGAACACGCTTATTGGCAAAGCAACACCTCCGGCCATCCAGGCGCCGTCATCCAGATCAGGGACGCCGTTCCCTACGTGTCAATTTCCGCAAGCAGCGGGCAAGTCGTGTGGGCGCTTTTTCAGCCTGGCGCCACCTTCGAACCGGGACAATGCTACCCGTTTGGCAATCTGCAATTGTGCATGCAGCAGGACGGCGACCTTGTGCTCACCTCCGGCAGTGATCGAGTGTGGTCCACGGGTCTGTTTCCGGGCCTGGACGAGCCTGGGTTCACCGGTCCGACATCCGGATTGAGCTGCGTTGGCTGTTACGCGGCTTTCGAACCTGACGGTAATTTGGTGCTGCGGAATCCCAGCTTCAAAGGAAATCCAAAGGGCTCCTACTGGCAAAGCAAGACGGCTGGCAATGAGGGCGCCGTTCTGCAAATAACCTCTTCCCCACCCTATGTTTCGATTGTCTCGAACAGCAATCAGATTGTGTGGGCCGGTTTCAGCGAAGGCACAATTTTCAATGCCGGCCAGTGCGATCGTTTCGGCAATCTTGCTCTCTGCATGCAGAACGACGGCGATTTCGTCCTCAGCCTGTCGGGAACCAGGATTTGGAGCGCCAGCGCCTTTCCGCTCAACGCTGCAGCCGGATTCACCGGTCGCGCGCAAGGCTTGAGCTGCGCCAGCTGCTGCGCGTCGTTTCAACCAGATGGAAATCTGGTGCTGTACAACCCCAACTTCACCGGAAACGTAGCCCATTCCTACTGGACGAGCAACACCGCTGGAAACACGAACGCTTTTCTTCTCGTGAGCTCAAATATTCCCTATGTGTCCATCATGAATGGATCCGAGGCGATATTTCCGGTTCCAGCCGCGGTAAAGAGAACGCTTGTGAAGTTAGACGACGGCAGCAAGATCACGGTCGACGACATCTCGTCGCAAATCCCTGCCGGCGCCGTGGCAAAGATCGTTCTTGCCGCGGACCGCTCGACCAAGACGGGTTGCCCGCTTTCAACCTCGGCAAAAGGGCTGTTTGCCGCCGGAGACAGGATCGTGGTCAGTGATTACTATGTGGCCTGGTTTGATTATACTCTCCGCGCTGGCGTCGAGCCGCCCCCGAAATGGCCTGGCCCTGACGCTTATCCCCGCTCGGGAACATTGGCCGGTCTGTGGTCTCTCGATCCGCAGGCGCCAGGCCCAACGGGCGCTTTTTTCGCCCATGTCGGGGGGATCGCCGATCCGGCCAACGGTATTTGCGCGAACTGGCCGCGCAATGAACTGATCGCCGGCTCGAATTCGCCTGAGGGACAATGGTATTGGTGGGACATGTATTCTCCGGGCCTGGAAAACACCATGGATATCACGCAATCCTCCGACGGCTCGGCGACGGGTTTTTTCTCCAGTGTTTATGCGCAAGCGGCCGCGGCCAGCAATTTCCAAGTTACGGCAGACGGCGTCCAGGATTCGTCGGGCGACCTCCATTATGCGACGTCCTCGCTCCTTACGTCCAACCACGGCGCGACGACATTTCGAAGCGCGCTGAGGGGCCACACCGGCTCCATCGAGACGACCTTTGAGTACATCTCCGGGGAGCGCGGCGTCGCCGTCGTATGGGACTTTTCCTCGACGGTTCCCGCGAGCGTCGACAATGTGTTCGCAAGCCTGTGGCTCTCCTACACAGGGCAATACCCGACCACCAACTATACCCACGGCCCCAACTACCCCATGCCGACAAATACATTCGGAAACCTGTATCGATATGGGTTGAGCAACCTCGGTGTCGCGTTGAGCGGTCCTGTCGAATATGCCGGACCGGACACGCCGCTGGCCTTCGGCTGGGCGGCGAACGGAAATACCCCCTGCGTTTTTCAGAAGGACTATCCCAATTGCCACAACATCGACATGAACGCGGCAAGGCCCAACCGCGCCCCGATCAAGGCGGGCGACTGGTTGATCTCTTCGCAGCGTTCCGCCAACGACGGCGCCGGACCATCCTGGCGCCTGACCAATCTTGCCGTTCCCAATGGGGGGAGCGGCACACGCGCCGATCCTCTCGGGTTTCCTTTTGACCGGCTCGTGACTTCCTATGAAAGCCGCGACCAGCAAATGTCGCTCAACATTGCGCGAGGGCCATATCCCAAAACTCCTTCGCTTTGGTTCACCCTGTCGCCCGGAGTCTGGTACCGGGTTCATTACCTGATTTCGCCGGCCCGCCTTCATTGATTCTGGCTTACGGTCCACGCCGCCTCAGGGGCGCCGTGTGGTCATAAGGACTCACAGGACTCAGTTGAAAGTTGCGACACCAAGCTGTTTTATGCTTTTCAAGACAGCCGTCGGGGAGGCGATAAGCGACGAGGACGGGAAAGCGACCGATGTCAGTTTTTCTTCGCCCTCCGTTTGCGGGCAGCAAGCAGGCGGCGAATCCTATCCAGAACAATGCGATGGTCATACGGCTTCGACAGGGTGGGTCCCTCTTCGCAGAGATCGCCGGCTTTTTCGGCCGCTTTGGCGACAGTGCCCGCGAGGATGACGACGATACTCGGATAATTTTGTCTTATCCACGTCCCAAGGCGGAAAGCGCTCTCTCGAAGGGAGCCGACCTCAGTCAGGACGACATCGATTCCCCACTCGCTGCTCCTGAGCAATTGACGCGCCTCGTCGGCGTTCACCGCTTCCAGGACCTGGTAGCCGCATTCTCGGAGGTATTGCGCCAGGGGTGAGCGTACGAGTCCGTCGGGCTCGACGAGAAGGATGCAGGGCTTGCTCATCCTTGGTCGCCGTCTTCCGCCACAAGCCTTGCAAGAAAGGCAGCCACCTCACTGATCTCGTACGGTTTCGGAAAAAAGAGTGTCACGGTCCATTCGCTCGCATGTCGATGGTTCCCGGATGTCAGGACAACAGGAAGATCGGGGCGCTCGGCTCGGAGCCAGCGCGCCAGTTCGAGTCCACTGAGCGATCCGGGGAGCTGAACATCGGTAAAGACTGCGTCGATTTGAACGCCGGCTCTGACATAGGACAATGCGTCATCAGCGCTCGCCGCCTCCAGGACAATGAAGCCGACGTCCCTCAATTCATCGGCAATGAGTACGCGTAATAGGGTTTCGTCCTCGACGACGAGAATGCACAGCGGCCGGGGACGATCAGCCGGATTTGGCACCATCTTCTTTTCGCTCGCCAACATAAAACCAGATCTGCGCAAGAACGTTCCGGGCAATCCAATCGTTGTGCGCGAGGCTGTAATAGAGCGGCTGGCCGCGTGCTCCCAGGTCAAGACCACGGCGAATTTTGAGCGTCTTCGCGTCGACGAAAGTTGCGTCGGCGGCTTCAGGACCTCGATCGCATTCGGCTGTATCGGCGGAGCGCGCGGCCTGCGGTTTGGCTAGCGCCTCGCTCTACCTCACAGCACTTACCACGACCTCCAGGAGAACACAAAAAGAGACGTCGCAACGAGAGCCAGCCCTCCGAAGAGAACCGGAGAGGCATCGAACCGCACAACAGAAATCCACCACGATAGGGGAAGGGAGATGAGAGATGTCAGACCCGGAACGAGCAGGAAGAACATTGTGACAAATCCGTTGTCATTGTCGGTGACGGTCAGCGCGATCTGATAGAAGACTCGCCCCGCCGCGGCCGCTGCGAGCGTACCGATCAGCGAGAGGAAGACGGCAGTCTTACTGTCGCCGCCGATGGGTGGAACGGACCATAGATGCGCAGCGAGCAGGGTGCTCGGGATCAAGACGCCCGCCGAGACAACGAAATTTGCGGCGATCGCAGCCGCTTCCTCAAGATCGCGGAACCAGTGTCCGACCAGCGTGCCGCTCAGGGCGAAGAAAACCGGAACCGCTAAGGCGTACTTCCAGCTGCCGTGAAGGAAACCACCGAGCAAGTCGCCGGGCCAACCGCTCGGTGGGTTGCTTTGGCTCCACGCAATGAGCATCGCGCCGGCGAAGGCTGCGAGGAAGCATGCGCAAAACAGGACCGGCGAGACGGGGGTCGCTTTTCCGGACACAATCTTCGCAACCATCGCTGCCCAGAATGGAGACAGGTTCAATATTGCGGCAATAACAATCGGTTGAGCGCCGCGCAGTCCAAAGTTGTAAAGAAGAAGGCCGGTCAAGCCAATGCCGAACAGAACCGCCAACCTCCCGAGATTCCGCACCGTCGAGAACATGACCCAAAAATCATGACGACTTTGCCGACGCGCCGCAAGGAGCGGGACCGAGCACAGTAAAGCTGTCTGCGTGATGCAGATGAAGTACACGGGACTGAGACGCTTCGCGGCAAGCGCCGAGAATGGCTCCTGCATCGCAAGAAGGACCGCGGTTCCGATGGCATAAAGGGTCCCCAAGCGGAAATCCGCGGAGGAAGCGCCTTTTCCCCGTGACCGGCCAAGACGGTTGTCGCCGGAACCGCGATCCATGTCGGGATCCCAAGGTCGGATATTTCCTCATGCCGTCGGGAAAGAGGAGGAGGCCGCTCCATCATAGAAAAGCAGGCGGAGCGCCCTGGAGTGCTAGGGACAAAACACGAATGCCACGCGGATCGCTTTCACTGTCGTCTTTCCGCATGGCGCGGCCGCGGGACGAACAGCGGCAGGATGACGAGCGCCAGCGTAATCGAGGCGCTCACGTAGAGGAAAAGGTTATCGGGCATCTCGCGCTCTCCATGGCCGAGTTGTTCGCCCTCGGCCGAGCGGGTCCGAGCGCGATCCTTGGAAAGGGGACGCTCGAACCCAACGGAAACGCCAGGGCCGCGTTGAAACGGACAATTGCGCGCTCGTGTTCCCATCACCCTTTCATCCAAGCGGTCGCGCGCGAAGGAGCCGATCTCACTGGCCGCGATGTGGAGATGAAAATCCGAGGCCATCCCGGATTGCTGGTTGGTTGAGACTTTGAAGCTCCGGCCACCCGAAAACGGTCATCAGCTGTTGGCGGCGCCCGATGTGCGGCCTCGCGCAATCTTTCTCCAGCACCTTCTCCTTATCGAGGGCATCGAGAGAGAGAAAGACGGTGCGCGACAATCGGCTTGGAATGACGACTTTAACGAGCCATGCAAGATCGAATCCGCTCCGGCTTCGGCTCGCAGGGCGTTGCGCTGCTTGTTTCTCTACCCGAGGGGCAATCGACTGATGGCCAGCTTTGCCCAAAGCGGAATCGGCTGGCGCGCCGCAAAGACGATGTCGACTCCCATCCTTATGAGCATTGTGGGTGTCTTGGATTTCGCACTCCTCTTCATCGCGGCCTGGCTTGGCGCGTTCGGCGTCGGCGCCTGGCTCGAGACGCCTTTGCGCGGCCTTTTGACGATCGCCGCCTCCATCGCCGCGGGGACGGGTTGCATCGTTCTCACGTCGCAAGGCGGATATGCGCTCGATCGCCTCCGCTCCCCGCAGATGTGGCCAATTCTCGAGGCGGTGGCGCTCGCCGCAAGCGCCCTGATAACCTGCCTGTTCCTCGCCAACGCTGAGGCGCCGCCATTTCGCGCCTTTCCCTTCGCCTTTGTGGCGAGCGCGCTCCTGTTGCTGGCAGGCTTCCGCCTCGGTCTTGGCGCGTTGATCCGGCGATGGACGAAGGCCGGCTACTTTCGCCGGCGTATCGCCGTCGTCGCGGTCAACGACTTCAGCCAGAAATTCATCGAGCGGCTGCAGGCGGAACCGGACGCATTCGAAATCGTAGGGGTCTACGATGACCGTCTGCCCGCCGGCCGCGTTTCCTCCCTCCACGCGAACACGCGGGTTCGAGGCACAGTCGCCGATCTCGTGCGCGACAGCCGCGAGGAGAAGGTGGACGTGATCGCGGTCGCGCTGCCGCTCAGTGCGGTGCAACGAATCTCGGCCATCCTGGAACAGCTGAGCAGCACGGTCGCAGACGTCTGCCTGACCACCGACCTTGCCGGACTCGCCTATCGCGACGATCAGTTCGGCGCCGTCGGCTCCAATCCGGTCATCTCGATCGGCGAAGCCCCGCTGAAGGGCTGGCAGGTCGCCAACAAGGCCTGTTTCGACTTCGTCGTCGGCGCCATTGCGATCGTGATCCTCTCGCCGCTATTGGCGCTGCTCGCCCTGGCGATTCGGCTGGACAGTCAAGGACCGATTCTGTTCCGGCAACCCCGCCTCGGTTTCAACAATCGCGTGTTCATCTGCTATAAATTTCGAACCATGTACGCCGATATGGCCGACGTCATGGCGGACCGGCAGACGATCCGCGGCGATCCGCGCATCACGCGCGTGGGCACGTGGATGCGCAGGTTGAGTCTCGACGAACTCCCTCAATTGCTCAACGTGATCAACGGCACAATGTCTTTGGTTGGGCCACGGCCGCATGCGCCCAACACCAAGGCCGCCGATAAGCTCTTCGCCGAAGTTGTGCGGCAATATGCTTTACGCCATCGGGTCAAGCCTGGCATTACTGGCTGGGCGCAGGTCAATGGTTGGCGCGGCGAGACGACCTCGGTAGAGCAGATCGAAAACAGAGTGCGTTGCGATCTTTTCTACATCGATAACTGGTCATTCTTCTTCGATCTCAAGATTATTGCTATGACGATCATGCGTGAGATTTTCAGTCGGCACGCGTTCTGACGCTCCGACTTGCGACTGCTGCTCGTCTTTCGGGCGACGCCGCGCCGGCCACTGCGTTTCGGGCGCAATCAATCTCGGCTCCTTAAAGTCGGTCTCAAAAGTCATGGACCTCATCCTGCGGCGCCTTTGCGAAGCAAAAGGCCTCGAAGAGCCCGCCCCGAGCAAAGCGAGGGGATGCTCCAGAGGACGCCTGCGGCGCCGCCGACGCTCCTGCGACGCCCCTTCGGGGCGCTTCAGGACGAAGGCGGCGGGCTTATGAAACAGACCCTGAGTAGAATTGGCGCCGGACCTATTCCAACGCCGCCTTGCGCTGTTCGATCTCGGCCTTCCACTGCTCGGCGTTCTTCGTCGGCGCGCACACCACCTTCATGTACAGATCGTCGCCCTGCACCAAATCCGTGCGCGCCATCATCATCTGCCCGTTCAATGCGCACATGACCGGATTGTCGACCTGCGGCCCCCGCACGACGTCGTTCGCGGTCTTCGGCTGACAGTCGGCGTGCGAAAGCGCGGTCGAGCAAATCAGGATTATCATCGAGTACATTTGTCGCCCCCTTTTTCGTTTGGACGCGTTCATCGTTCAACCTGGCGCGCCGCATGCCATCGCGGCGCGCTAACCGATTCCCATGCACAACCACAGGTTGCAATCCAATGACTGTAAAGCGCTCGTCGCGCCGTGATCATGATCACCCCCCGAATTGCGTATGGAATTATATTGTCGCGTCAGCGGCGGGATTTTCGCCCGCCGGCAGCGCCCGGCTTGCGGCTCTAAGAGGGCTGCAACGCCAGCGCATTACGACCTCAGCGTCCTCGCAAGATCAGTGCCAATGGCAACGGCCACACGCCGAGCCCGCGCAGCCCGCGTCTCCGCATCATCCGTCCTTAGAGTTTGTTCCAAATGCCCACCACTTTCGTCCTGAGTTCGCCACCGGGGGGCCCGACCCACTCCGCAGGGGCGCCGGCCGGCGACGGGCGCTTTCGTGTAAGGCGCCCTTTGCGAAAGCAAAGGGCCTCGAAGAGCCTGCCCCGAGCAAAGCGAGGGGATGCTCCAGAGGATGCTTGGCGACGCCCAGGCCGCTGGATCGTCCTTCGAGGCCCCTTCGAGCGCCTCAGGACGAAGGTAGTGGCTTTTGAAACAGACACTTGATGGGCGGCGAGTTGCCGCCGGGGCGGGCGTTCGCGCGATTCACCGGTCAGCTGCGCAAACGGCATTGAGCAGAACAATGGCCCTGAGGCGTCGCCCGGGAGCGGCAAAGGTCCGCCCATGCCTCCCCACATTTGTCTATTGCCTCAAACCGTAACGCAGCGTCAGGCTCGCCTGATCCCACGGGATTTCGAGGTGCCACATCGATGTCGCGAACCGATCTTCTGCACTGGCGCACGGCCTTTTATGTCCTGCCGGAATGCATCCATAACACGATCGCAGGGCGTCTCATCGCGCGCGCCCTCGCCGGCGACGATCCACGCCCCGTGACACGGGCTGAACTCATGCGGCTTGCCGAGGCGTGCCGCGCGAGCGTTCCGTCGCGCCGCGCTGCGTAACAGATCGTCATGGCCGCCGCCCGGTGGGGCGGGGACTGAGGCGACCGGTTGGTGATCTTCCGTCCATGGACAATGCTGGCAGGCGCCGCCGCTGTTTGCGAGTCGCTGCAGTCTCGCACAGCCGCTCTTATGCCTTCCGCCAGTAGCGCCTACGCCCGCTTTCTGGTGTTTTCCACCCGTACCGGGCTGATCGGAAAGGGCAGCGAAACGTCGAGTTCCGGCCGGCCACGGCGCCAGACATCAGGGCGCCCCGATTGACCCGAGTGGCTTCGGCTCGCGCTTTCGCCGGTCTCCCGACGAGGGAAGGGAACCTCACGCCGCCTCGGCCTTGGCGCTCGGCTTCGCCCTCAGCCCGATGAGATGGCAGATGGCGAACACCAGGTCGGCGCGGTTCATCGTGTAGAAGTGCAGCTCCTCGACGCCGTGGTCGATGAGGTCGATCACCTGCTCGGCGCAGACGGCGGCGGCGACGAGGCGGCGCGTGGCGAGATCATCCTCGAGGTCGTCGAACCGGTCGGCCAGCCACTTGGGCACGCTCGCCCCCGCCCGGCGGGCGAAGTTGGCCGTCTGCTTGAAATTCTGCACCGGAAAGATTCCCGGCACGATCGGGATCGTGATCCCGGCGGCGCTCGCCACGTCGAGAAAGCGGTAATAGGCGCTGTTGTCGAAGAAGAACTGGGTGATCGCCCGGTCCGCCCCGGCGCCGACCTTGCGCTTCAAGACCTCGACGTCGTGCAAAAGCGTCGGGCTCTGCGGGTGCTTCTCCGGATAGGCGGCGACCGAGACCTCGAAACCGCCGATCTCCTTGGCGTCGGCGACGAGCTCGGCGGTCGCCCGATAGCCGTCGGGATGGGCTTCGTAAGGCGCGTCGAGGCCGGTCGGAGGATCGCCGCGCAAGGCCACGACATGGCGCACCCCCGCCCCGTGATAGGCGGCGAGGGTCTCGCGGATTTCGTCGCGCGAGGCGCCGACGCAAGTGAGGTGGGCGGCGGGCTTCATCGCCGTCTCGCGAACGAGCCGCGCCACGAGACCATGGGTGCGCTCGCGCGTCGACCCGCCCGCGCCGTAGGTGACGGAGACGAAAGCGGGACCGAGCGGTTCGAGGCGGCGCGCCGCCTCCCAGAGGCTCGTCTCCATCTCCGGCGTCTTGGGCGGGAAGAACTCGAAGGAAACGCGGACGGACGCGCCCGACCGGCTCAGCGGAACGTGTTTCAGGGCCATCAGGCGAACTCCGTGTCTGCTTTCTGAAATCCGTCGGAAATGATGCGCGGGTCCTCCGCGAGCCACAAGACGACCGTCAGCTTGCCGGACTTGCCGGCCGCCGGCGGCACGCGCCTGGCTTGCACGCCGCTGAGGCCCGCCTCGGCCAAAAACCCTTCGATCTCGGCGATCGCGAAACCGAGCCGGCGATGGGCGAAGTCGGTGCGCAGGAACTCCTGATCGTGGGCGTCGAAGTCGACCACGACCAGCCGGCCGCTGGGCGCGAGCGCGCGCGCGGCCTCCTTCAGCGCCCGGGCCGGATCGTCGAGGAAGTGCAGCACCTGATGAATGACGACGAGGTCGTAGCCGTCGCGCTCGACCGGCGGCGCGTAGATGTCGCCCTGGCGCAGATGGACGTTGCGCAATCCCGGCCTGGTCGATGCGGCTCCTGGCCAGCGCCAGCATCGCCGCGCTCTGGTCGATCCCGACCGCGCGGACGGCGCGAGGGGCGAGCAGTTCGAGCATCCGTCCGGTTCCCGTGCCGAGATCGAGCAGGCTGCGGTAAGGCTTGTCGCCGATCAGCGAGACGAGCGCCGCCTCGACCCGCTCCTCCGAAGCATGCAGCGCGCGAATCCGGTCCCAGTCCGACGCCTGCTCGGCGAAATAGGCCGCGGCCTGCTTGCGCCGGGCCTCGCGGGCGGCCTCGAGGCGGAGCCGGTCGGCGCTGAGGGTCGGGTCGGCGGGGTCGAGCCGGCCGATGAGGTCGCGGGCGAGCGCGCCGCCCTCGTCGGCGAGGCGAAAGAAGGCCCACGCCCCCTCGCGCTGCCGCGTGGCGAGGCCCGCCTCGACGAGCAGCTTCAGATGGCGGGAGACGCGCGGCTGGGACTGGCCGAGAATGGCGACCAGCTCGCTGACGGTGAGCTCGGCCGTTTCGAGCAGGCAGAGGATCCTGAGCCGTGTCTCCTCACCCGCCGCCGCGAGAACGGCGAGCAGCGCGGGAAAGGACATGGACGCAGGCGCATGAGACATAAACATATCTTTATGTCTAAACCGACTGATTGGCAAGCCATCCCCGCGCGAGGAGCGCACCGAATCTAGAGAACTGGAGAAAGCGCAGCCCGAACGCGAAGGAGACAGCCTTTTCTTCGATCCTGCCGCTTCCTCACGATCCTTCTCCGAGCTCGCCTGACACAACCAAGAAGTGGATAGCATGCTTGACGCGAGTTAACCGGCATGACAGTAAGATAGACGAGTTCCGTCATAGTTGTCCCCGCTCCACCGGAACATACCAGCTTCGTCTCCGGCTCATAAACCTCAAGCGAATGGCGCTCCTCTTGGAGGAAATCACTGTGGGCCGCTGCGGTTGTTTGCGGGCCGGAGGCGGCGCGGTTAGGTGTTGGTCTGATTGAAAGTTCTCGGTGGGCGATTGTTTATCCAAAGTCCGGTATCGTGCGAAGGCCCCGGAATTTCAGGTGTTGGTCGACATGCCATGTCTGCCGCCGCGCACCGTCATCGACTCGGCTGACGTCCGAGACCGTGGTGGCGCGGTGCTTGTGCTCAACAAGTTCCACAACAGCTTCCCCTCAAACTCATATGTGGCTGATAGGCGGGTACTCGCCCACCTCAACAAGACGGCCGACAAGGTTACGGCGCGTCGGATCGAAATCATCAAACGCAGCAACGCCATTAAGCGCTTCGTGTATTGCGGCGCCGATGGATCGTCGAGAGAAATCTTGGTTCCGTCGCAAACGCCGCAAGCCGACGGCTTGGAGAAACCTCGCAACGATTCTTCGGGCGTTCATCGCCTTCGCCTACAGGTTGCAGTCAGGAGTCTCGCAGGATAGCTGTCTATTGGAGGCGGGTTCTAAGACAAGGGGAATAAAGCTTATGACCAACGCAGTCTCGGGCAGGGATAGAAGGTCGACGCAATTCGCAAATCTGACACAGCGTCTGGTTCTGGAGGGAGAGGAACGCTGGTTTGTCGCGCGGACGCTCTCCCATTATGAGAACACGGCTCATTTCAACCTCCATCGCATAGGCTTTCGCAGTTTCGTTCCAAGGTTTTGGCGCACTATTCGCCATGCCAACAAAATGCGTAATGTCTTCGCGCCGCTATTTCCGGGCTATATTTTTGTCATTCTCGATCTCTCCCGAGACCGTTGGCGCTCTGTCAATGGCACCACCGGCGTCGCCTCACTGATCATGGGCGTCGAGCAGCCGATGCCGGTGCCGCCTGGCGTCGTTGAGGCACTAATCTCTCGGATTGAAAGAGCCGGAGCAATTCGTCTCGATCGCGACCTTGAAGTCGGTGAGAGGGCTCGCATCCTTTCGGGGCCCTTCGCGGAGACCCTTTGTCGTATCGAGCGTCTTGACGACAGGGGGCGCGTGCGAGTCCTGTTAGAAATCATGGGCGGACAAGTCGTGGCTCAAGTTGACGGATCAAGCCTTAGGCCAGTCGCTTAGTCCTTGCGATGCCGTCGCAACGTCGGTCAGGGCGTATTTTCTGTCGTGAGGGCCGCCCGCCAGAACGCGACGGCAACGCGCTGAGAGTGAGGCTGGCGCGGTCGTCCGCAGTGGCCAAGCCAATCCCGGTCCGATCCCGTCGGGAGTTGTGTTGGAATTTGTTCCTCTCCGGCTTGCGCCAACGGTAGCGCGGCCGCGACAGCACGCCGGAGAGCTCCTCTTCCAGCATCGTCTCAATGAAGCCCGAACGCGAGCGAAAACCGCGCAACTGACCGTTTCCTAGCTTCGGCTGCTTTCGCGCCGGCTACCCCGTCCAAGTGGCCGCGCGCGCCGTCCTTCTCCATGGCGGCCGCCGCAGATTGCGGACACCGATTGTCCCGCTTCGTTGACGCCCTGCAGGCCAAGGAATAAGACGCGCGCCATGCGAGCGGGAGGCTTCCAATGGCTTTGCGTTATCTCGACCTCGACGGCCTGAAAGCGGCGCCGCTGACCAAGGAGCCGTTCCAGCACCTCGTCGTCCCGGGCTTCGTCCGCCCCGAGGCCTGCGCCGAAATCAACCGCGACTACCCGAAGATCGCCGAGCCGGGCAGTTTCCCCGCCGCCCAGCTCAGTTACGGGCCGAACTTCCGCCGCTTCCTCGACGAGATGGCGACCGACGAATTCCGCAAAGCCTTCGAGGACAAGTTCGGCCTCGACCTTGAGGGCCGGCCCCACACGATCACGGTTCGCGGCCGCTGCAGCCCGAAGGACGGCCGCATCCACACCGACACCAAGAGCAAGATCATCACGATCCTGATCTACATGAACCCGGAATGGGAGCATCCGGGCGGCCGCCTTCGGCTCCTGAAATCGTCCTCGAGCCTCGACGATCCGATCATGGAGGTCCCCCCCGCGGCAGGCACGATGCTGGCCTTCAAGCGCTCCGACAATTCCTGGCACGGACACCAGCCGTTCTCCGGCGAGCGCCGGGTCATCCAGTTCAACTGGGTCACCTCCGAGGGCGACCGCCGCATCGCGATGCTGCGCCACCACGTCTCCGCGTCGTTCAAACGCCTGTTCGGCAAAGCCGAGCGGCCCGCCGCATCAGCCGCTCCGTAGGCCGGGGTGTGCCCCTTCCCCATCTCTGCTGGGGAAGGTGGCGCGAAGCGCCGGATGGGGTGTGGGCCGCCGCTTCGACCTCAGTCGGATGGCGCGAACGTCGCCTCACCTTTCATCGAGGCGTCCCTGCCTTTGCCTGCCGCGCCAGAGTTGATGTCTCGCGCGACGCCGCACCAAAACTCCTTGTCCATTTTCTGAACCGGGAGTCGCATTGCACGACCGTCGACGCGAAGCTTTCATCGACGGATTCCTGCTCGCCACACCCCATCCAGCGCTCCGCGCCACCTTGTGTCCGCAAAATGTGAGAGAGTGGGCGAACGGGCGGCTGTTCCAAGCAACCGCCCGTCGCCGGACCTGAGCCCGTGGCCACCACAGATGAAGACTGCGGGGAAGCGAGGGACAGGTCTGGCGTCTTCCATAAGCCCGAACAGTTGCATTATGCGCAGGCCTTCCACAACCGGCGATAGACGGCGACGATTTCGTCGACCTCCCGGTCGCGGCTGAAGCCTTCCGCGACCCGCGCCCGGGCGCGGGTTGCGATCTCGGCGATGCGCGCCGGGTCGCGCATCAAGGGCTCGATCGCCCCGACGAGCGCTTCGGCGTCGTCGATCGGCGCCAGCAACCCCGTCTCGCCGTCGGCGATGACCATCTCCGCCGCCCCGGCGCGCGTCGCCACGACCGCGTCGCCCGCGGCCATCGCCTCGAGCATGGTGAGGCCAAAACCCTCGACCCGGGACGCGAACACATAGATCGAGATGCGCTGGTACCAGAGCGGCACCTCCTCGATCGGCAATTCGCCCAGGAATCGGATGCGCTCGCTAAGTCCCGCGGCGGCGATCCGCTGCTTGAGTTTCTCCGCGAACGGCAGGTTGTCGACCGAGACGTGGCCGACGACGACCGCGCTGAAGTCTGGATAGTTCGGCAGAAGCCGGCACATCGCCTCGACGAAGAGGTCGCTGCCCTTCTGGCGGCGCACCCGGCCGAAGGTTCCGATCCCGTATTTCCCCGGGAGGCCGGTCGCAGCGAAGGCCGCCGCCCGGTCGTCAGGGGGCCGATAGGTCTCGAGATCGACGCCGTGATGAATGACGGTCGCATACCGGCTGAGAAAGGAAGCCGACGTCTCGCTGGTCGCAATGACCGCATCCATTCGCCCGATGAGAAAGTCGGTGTAGCGGGACTTTCGCCGCTGGCTGGCCGAATTGAAGATCAGCTTGAGCCGCCATCCAAGGATTTTCAGGACGAGCCCGAGCAGCATCTCGGTATTGCGGCGGGCGTGCCAGATGCGCGCCGGGCGCTCCTTCGGAAGAACGAACCGCAGCCTGAGGAGACCGCCGAGGGTCAAGCCCTCGATCTCCTCGGGTCGGTCAGGGCCGAACCAGACGGCCCTGCAGCGCTTCCCGATCAGGGGCGCGATCGTCCGGTTGACCGCGGTGCCGCCGGAATAGCGCTTCTTCAAATTCGGAATGACGACCTCGATCGCGTCCAGGGCGATCCCATCCTTCCCCTTCATCGGCGCTTCCGGGCGTAATAGAGCTGGCGATGCATGGCTTCCGTCATGAACGAATAGGTCGCGCCGGTCGCGGCGTGAATCACGCCCGCCCAGCCGCACAGAAAGAAGCGGTTCCAGAAGAAGATGCGCAGGAAATAGATCGGCGGGTTCAGCAGGAGCTTGAGCCGCGACGGCTTGCGGCCGTTTTCGAGCCTCTGCTCCGCCTTCAGCCGGGCGTAGATGATCTCCTTCCTCATCTGCTCGTCGAGCGGCAGGCCGCGCTCATGGCGCAAAAGACCCTTGCGAGCGGTCCGCGTCTCGCCGTCGGCGATAAGGCCCTCATGAACGATTAGCGAATCGTCGAAGCGCGCGCGCCCCCGCCGGACGAGGCGCAGAATGAGCTCCGGGCGGGTCCACAGGCTCACGGGTTCGAAACGTCCGTACAGCGTCAGCGTGCGACGCAGCTTCCACCCCGCCACAGCCGCGTCCGCCGCCACCAGGCGCGCGAGCTCCGCCCTGAGATCGTCGTCCAGCCATTCGTCCGCGTCGATGCTGAGCACCCAGGGTTCCGTCGCCTGATCGAGCGCGAACTGTTTCTGGGCGGCATAGCCGAGCCACGCCTGACGGATGAGGCGGATCGGAAGCCCGCGCCGGCGATGGTCCTCGATGATTGCGAGCGTCCGGTCGGTCGAGCCGGAATCGACGACGACGATCTCCCGCAGACCCTCGAGACTGGACAGGCACTTGCCGATGCAGGCTTCTTCGTTCTTGCAGATGACGGTGGCCGAGATCGGCAAGGCGGACGCGGAAGCGCTCGGTTCTAATTTCGGCGGATACGCGCTCATGCGTCCAGTCGATCAGCGGGCTGGTCCTCCCCTCGCGGGATGACTCGGGCGGGGGCCGCGCGGTAGAAGCCGCTTGCGCCATGCGCCGGCGCAATATCAGGTCTTTCCGGGGACGGCCAGTCTTGAGCGCGCCCAAGGCTTTCATCATCCATCTCGAGCGCGCGGTCGGCCGCAGGGCGAGCGTCGAGGCGCTGCGATCGCGGCTGCCGCTCGAGAGCGAGGTTCTGCCTGCGGTCGATGGGCGGCTGCTCGCTCCGGCAGCTGTCGAGGCGGCCTATGTCCGGGCGCGATTTTCGCCGCGGTATCCTTTTGCGTTGGGCCTGGCCGAGATCGGGGCTTTTCTGAGCCATCGCGCCGCCTGGGGCCGCATTGTCGCCGAGGGCCTCGACCATGCTTTGGTGTTCGAGGATGACGCCGCGATCGAACCGACTCTTTTCGCCTCGCTTCTCGGTTTCATAACGGCTGAGCGCGCCCGCTGGGACTATGTTCTGCTGCCGGCGGCGGGGCTCGAGCCTCCCGGCGCAATCGTCGCGCGCCGGGGCGCGTTTTCCCTGCTGAGGCCTCATGCGCCGCCTCTGAGGGCGATCGGACAGGTCGTGTCGCGCGCGGCGGCCGAGCGGCTGCTCGCGATCACCGCGCCCTTCGACCGACCGGTCGACACCTTTCTGCAGATGGCCTGGATAAGCGGAATAACGCTCTTGGCCGCGACGCCGACCCCTCTCCGCGACGTGTCGGGCGACACCGGCGGGACGACCGTGCAGCGTCGGCGCCTGGGCCTCATCCGACGTCTGCACCACGAGGCGATGCGCCCGATTTATCGCGCGCGGGTGCTGGCCCTTTATCGCCGGCATCTCGCACTCGCAGGAGAGACGTGAAGGCGCCGGTGCGAGGGAGGGTCCGAAGCTCAACGGAGCGGAGCCGCCCGCGGCCCTTCACGGAGCCGGCGCGGGCGGGGGATCGGCGACGGTCGGGGCGGCGCCCGCCGAGCCGCTTGCGCCGATTGTCGGCTGCGACCACGGCCCCTCGATATCGAGGCTCAGATGGGCTGAATCCTTCGATTCTGCCCCCGTCGCGTCGGTCTGCGCCGCGTTGAGGCGCAAGCTCCAGCTCCGGGCGGCGAGGTCGATTGCGCCTTGCAGATCCGCGGCGACCCCCGGGGCGAGGAGATCGCCATTGACGACATGCGCCACGCCTTCGCCGAGCGTGAGCTCCAGCGATAGCCGGTCGAAAGCGGTCTCTCCGATACGCAGGTCGCGCGCGACATCGATCGGTCGGCGCTGGCTGCGGCGAAGGACTTGCTCCAGATTGACGCCCGTTACGACGCCTTGCTCCAGTTTTAGCCTCGCCGAACCGCCGAGCTCGGCCACCGCGGCGGCCGGAAAGCGTCCGGCGGCGCGGACATCGAACGCCGCCGTTCCCTTGCCGGTAATCATCGGCGAACCGAAATCCGAGAAAGCGGCGCCGAAATCCGCATCCGCGAGTTCGCCTTGCGCATCGAGCCGCAGGCTCCGATCAACGCACTCGACTCGTAATTCGCCCTTGAGCTTTCCGCCGTAGGCGACGCTGTCGACGAGGCTGGCGGTCAGGACGCCATCCTTCAGGATCGCGGCGGCCGCCACATCGGCAAGCCCGTGGCCGTAGAGGTCGAGACGTCTCGCCGAAAGCCGCAAATCGAGATCGAAATTCCCAGGCAGGACGGCGGAAAACGGCCTCGCGCTCCATTCGCCGTTTGAGCCCGAAAGCGGCGGGAGCGGCCCGAGAAGCGCCGACACGGCGATCTTTTCGGAATTGAGCGTGGCCGAAACGTTGGACCTCGCCCCGAGCCGTGCGAACTCCAGCGCGCCCCGGACCGTCTGTCCGGCGCCGGTCGCCGTTGCTTCGTCGAGGGTCACCCCCGTCGGCGTCGCCTTGATCCTTCCCACGATCCGAATGTCGTCGGCGACAAGGAAGGAGGGGAGGTTCGAACCGAGAAGGCGGGCGAGAGCCGCGAGCGAAGTCGACGAGGCTGACAATGCGCCGGCGAGGTTAAATCGTGGGCCAGCGGCCAGCGAGCCGTTGAATACGAAAGCGCCGACCGGAGACGACAGCGCCGCGCTGAAGGCGCTCGGCGCGCCGCTCGCCGCCAGGACCGGATCGGCGAGCGACAGGAAAATCTCAACCGGCGCGCCGCGCCAGACCGCCGACAGACTGACGCGCAGGGGGGCCCCGGGAACAAGTCCGTGGAGCCCCCCCTGCACGTCTTCGATCACCGTGTCGAGCCCTCTCTTCCTGCTCGTGACCCGCAACACTCCGTCTGACAGGTTGAGGTCTGCGAGCGGCGCCAGCGCGAACGCCAGGGCGGCGGCGTTGGTCACGTTCCCTTTCAGGGCGAACGGCGGCCGATCGAGGTCGAGCGTCATGGTCGGGGCAGTGAGGGTCGCCTGCTCGGGCGTGAACCGGCCAGACAGCAAGCCGAGGAGCGAGAGATCAATCCGCGCCGCGGGGGCGGAGATCAGGTTTACGCCCCGCAGGTCGTCGAGGTGTGCGTCGGCGATCCGCAAGTTCGGCCATGGGAGAGCGCTGAACGTCGCAGCCTGCGGCGCTTCCCAGACCAGACGCTGCGGCGCGCCCCTGCCGGCGTTGAGACCTGCTGCTATCCGAGCCGGCGAGAGCGGCCAGGGGGTTAATCCCGCGGCGACGATCGCAAGCGCCACGACGCTTGCCGATGCTGCCCCCAAACGCGTCTTCATTCGACTCCGCCGGCGCGAATCGCGACCACGCTCCTCGTGGAGCTTATACAACCGAATGGATCGCAACGATAAGGCTTCGAAGGGTCAGCCGAAGCAGAACGCCCCCGGCGCCAGCGCCGGGACTGCGATGCTCGCCGCGGCGAGCGTCATGATGCCGAGACCGACGGCTAAGCGCGCGTTCGGGGTCCGCGCGAGCCGGCGGAAGCTCGCGACGCCGAGCGCAGCCGCCGTCACCGACGGCAAGGTGCCCAGTCCGAAGCCGGCCATCACGGCGCCGCCGTGCAGGGCGCTTCCCGACAGCATCGCGTAAAACAAGGCCCCGTACACCATGCCGCAAGGCAGAAAGCCCCACATCAAGCCAGAGGCGAACGCTCCCACGTCGCCCGCGAGGCGAGGCGCAGGGGAGAACCGGAGGCTGGCGGCGATCGGCGCCGCCAGCCGATCGAACCCCGCCAGGGAGGGGGCGAAGCCCGCGACCGAAAGTCCGATCCAGCCCAACGCGACTGCCGCCGCCCATCGCATGAACAGATTGGCTGCGGCGTGATCGAAGGCGCCGTAGACCGTCGAGCCGACAGCGCCCACCGCCGCGCCGGCCGCGACATAGACGAGCACTCGCCCCGCCTGCGCCGCCATCAAGGGGCGCGCGCGATCCGGGGCGGCCGCGCCAACGGGGGAAAAGGCGAACATCAGGCTCGATGCGACCGCTCCGCACATGCCCGCGCAATGCAGGCTGCTCGCAACGCCGAGCATGAGGCCGCCGAGGAACGTGAGACTGTCGGGCGCCATTCGCGGCTCGAATTTCGGGTTCGCTTAGACCGCTACCTCCGATCGGCCGGCCAGGCAATCGAAGACGCCGCCGGCGAATGAGACGTTACGTCGCATTACGTGTTCCGGGGTTCCGGGCGAAGAAATCCGCCCTATCCGTCGAGGAGCTTGCGCACCATGGCGGCGAGCGCATCTTCGGTCAGCGGTTTCTGGATGAGGTCCACGCCGGGGTCGAGCCGTCCCTGATGGACTATCGCGTTTCGTGAATAGCCGGTCATGAACAGGACCTTGAGGTCCGGCTGGAGCCGCTGGGCTTCCGCGGCGAGTTTGCGGCCGCTTGCGCCCGGCATGACCACATCGGTGAGAAGAAGATCGACCCGGTCGGAGTTGTGCATCGCCTCCATGGCTTCGTCGGCGTCCGAGGCGCCAAGGACCTGGTATCCCAGTCTTTCCAGAGTCTCGACGACATAGGCGCGAACCTCGCCGTCATCCTCGGCGACGAGAACGGTTTCGCCACCCCGGTCTCTGCCTGCTTCCGGCGCCGTTTCCGGCGCCGCCGGGGGCTTGGCGCCGAAGCGACGTAAATAGACCCTGATCGTCGTCCCCTCGCCGACCTCGCTATAGATTTTGACGTGCCCGCCCGATTGTTTGACGAATCCGTAAACTTGGCTGAGACCGAGCCCGGTGCCCTGGCCCGCCTGCTTTGTGGTGAAAAAGGGTTCGAAGGCGCGCTCGACGACCTCCTTCGGCATCCCCGTCCCGGTGTCGCTCACCGAGATCAGCACATACTGGCCGGGCCGCACGTCTGAATATTGCTTGCAATAGGCGTCGTCCAAATAGGCGTTCGCGGCTTCGATCGTCAGCTTGCCTCCCTCCGGCATCGCATCGCGCGCGTTGATCGCGAGGTTGAGGGTGGCCGCCTCGAGTTCGGTTTGGTCGGCCTCCACCTGCCACAGGCCGGCGGCGCCGACGACTTCGAGCGAGACGTCCTCGCCGATCGCGCGCTGGAGGAAATCGGCCAGGCCGCAGAGCAGCCGGTTGATGTCGAGAACGGTCGGATTCAGGGTCTGCTGTCTTGAAAACGCGAGCAGACGCTTGACGAGGGTCGCCGCGCGCGCCGCCCCTTGGATCGCACTCTCGACTTGCTGCGCGAGCTTGGAAGCCTCGTTCCCTTTGCCCTCGGTCAGCTGACGCTTCGCCATCTCGAGGTTACCCAGGATGACCGTGAGGATATTGTTGAAGTCGTGCGCGACGCCCCCCGTCAGCTGGCCGATCGCCTCCATCTTCTGCGCCTGTCGCAAGGATTCTTCGGCGATCGCCCGCTGGTCCATCTCCGCATGAAGGCGCTCCGTCCTGCGCAGGACCGCGAACAGCGTGAGGAAGAGCAGAAGCGTCGCCGGAATTCCGAAGATCAAGTGCGGCGCCATCTGCCCGATCCATTCGTCTCGAATGGCGGAGGTCGCGATACCGGCTTGGACGTAGAGCGGCGCGCCATCGAGCCGACGCGCGGCGAACTGGCGTTCGACCCCGTCAATCGCCGATGTCGTGGTGAACAGGCCGCCGTCGGGGCGCTTGGCGATCATCCGGCGAAACCCTGTGTTCTCGTTCAACCTGTCGGGAGCGTTTCGCGGCGCGACCGGATAGCGAGCGAGGATGTAGCCGTCGTCGCGGACCAGCCCATATTGCAGACCCGATGCATGGGCCACCGTGGCGTAGAGACGAAAGAAGGTGCTCGGCGGCGTCGAGACGACGATCACATATTGGAGCGACGCATTGAGGCGAACGCCGCGACTGACGCTGAAGTAAGGCGAGGAATTGACAGGCGAGGGATAAACACGCCCGTAGTAATCGCCGGGTTCGCCCGCCTCATGGGCGCGGATGAAGTCCCGGTCGGAAAAGTTCTCTTGCGGCGGCGGCTGGACAGCCGAGGAAACGAGGGTGTTTCCGAGCGCGTCAAAAATCCAGATGGACCGGGCGGGCCCGAGATCCGCAACCAGTTTCTCGAGCTGCTCGTGGAGCCGCTCCTGGTCGGCAAGGATGTCGATCGCCGAGCGTCGCTCGACAAGGGCGGTCGCGTCGTCGAGCGCGTGTTTGACGAACAGGAAGTCCTTTTGCGTTTCTTCTTCTTCGATGTCGAGCGACCGTTGCAGACGCTCGACCGTGATATCCTCGATGTGTCTGTAGGAAATCCACGACGCCAGCGAAAACAGCAGCAATGGAACGAGGAGCGACGCTCCCATGGCGAGCCAGATCAGACGGATCGTCAGCGTGCGCGCCTGCATGCCGAGGGGCTCCCGTGGGAACGCTCAGAATTTCCGACTAATTTACAGACATTGACCGCCCAAACGCAGGAGAAGGCGGCATTCTGACGACAAATTGGGCGATCGTTTGATCGAGAGCGAATCGCGCCCAAGTTTCAGGTTGTAGGTCCCGACGCCACTGCGCGGCGCGGCGAAAGTCCGACAACAGGGCGGCGGCCGGAAGCGAATAACCTCCATCGCGCCATTAATCCGCTCTTTACCCCTCTCACTCAGCCTTTGCGACACCCCGGCGATGAGAAGGTTCGCCGAGACGAGGGCGGCAAACGGCTATGCGTGACGATTTCGACGCGATCCCCGATCCGGATGGCCGGCGAGGCGCCGCCGGGACCATGTTGACCCGCATGTACCATGACATTGGCCTCGCAGCCGTCGCCGACGCCCTGGACCTGCTGACGGTCGACTTCGACCCAGAGCTGAAGGATTCCCTCGCGCGGGGCGAATTTTACCTCCTGCCTGCCGATCCGGCGAGCGTGCGGCTTGAGATGACGGGCTAGAGGATCCTGCCGCCGGGCAATTCGCGCAGCCGCGCCGGGCGCTCGTTAGATAGAACCGAGGGCTCAGCGGCGACAAGCCAGCGCGTTCGTGGAGCGCCACCCCTCTTAAAGAGAGCGGCGATCGCCGCGCAGAGCAGCGACGAGAATCTCGCGGGCTTGGCCCGTGACGCCGCCTTCGCTCGCCGCCATGCGTCCGCGAACCGTCCGAATTGCGTCAACGGTCGAAGTTCAGTCCATCCGACTGCTCGGGACGGGGCGCGGCCGCCATCATCGGCCGCCCGACTTTGCGGCGGCTCAGAAAGCGCGGCCGCCGGACGATGGTCGCGGCGCCGCGCCGTCGGCCTTGCGGCGTGCGCTGCGCCAGATTGACGCCGTCGATATTCACCTGGATATCCGCCGAGGCCGTCCGCCCGACGAAGGCAGGCAGGCCGAGCAAGCGGACCCATTCGCGCCATTGTGCTTCGACCGCAGCCTCATCCTCGCCCTCGGCAAGCGGCGCCGACAGGTCGGGATCGCGGTGGAGAAGCTTCACCTCATAATGAAATCGGCCACGCTCCATTCCTGCAATGCGCAGGGTGACGCCCCGATACGTGCTCAAGACGACGCGGATCGCCATCGGGATGCCGGCGACCGCACGCCGGATGACGACAGCCTCCTGATCGATCTCGACAATGCGCCGACGGTCGTCGGAGCGCGGATCGCAAGCCTCGATCCGAAAGCGCGGCGGTGTTTTCGATGACGATGGCACGCGCGCTCCGCAACTAACTGAACATGCGGAAACGATGGCCGCCCGGCTGTGGGCAAGCGCCTAACGACGACGGTTAAGTTGCGCTGAATAGGCGGATTATGCAGGCATTTCATCGCTCGTGGCGAGCAAAGGCTCAAAGGGAACGCTCAATTTTGATCGAGCGGCGATCCTTCCTTCACCTTCGCGCGCCGTTCGAGGCGAAAGCCGGCGCGACGTTCAGGCGGCCGGCGCCTCGTCTCCGCCGCCGTTCGAGTTGGCGACGTCGGCCGTGCGGGCGCGACGTGGACGCTGCCGCGTCCCGCGGCGGGCATCGAAGGCGGCTCGGGCAAGCGCCCGGAAAGGCGATGCGAAATCGTTGAGCCGGTCGATGCCGGCGACCGCTCGTTCTCCGCGCGTCAATTCGCGATCGAGCTCCGCCATGGTCTTCGACAGCCCGGGGTCGTCGTCATCCAGCCAGACCCTGACAATGCGCGCCCAGGCGAGCGCGAGGCCCTGCAGCTTGATCGCCCCGGCGGCTCCGTCATCGACATCGATTCCCGCGGCCTCCAGCATAAAGCGCATGGAGGCGATAACCACCTGGTTCATCGCCAGCGCGGCGGCGGCGTCGCGCCTGATCCAGGCGGTCGCCTCGCGGAGTCCCTCCCGATAGGGCGTCATCGCCTCGAGCCGCCGCATGAGGATGTCGAACAAGCGCTCGCGCGGGCTCTCATCGGCAATCTCGCTTCTGTCCTGCGCGAGGACTGCTCGGTCGATCCGGCGAGAGAAACCGGCCAGAACCGCTCCCTTTGAGGGAAACGCATCTCGGAAGTCGGCGAGCGACACGCCCGCGGCGGCGCAGATGTCGCGAATTGAGATTTCCTCGAAGCGCCGCTCGGCGGCGAGCTCCATCAGCGCGTCCGCAATCTTGCCGCGCGCATCCGCGGGTTTGGCTTCGCTCTTCGCTCTCGTCGCCATCGAGCGCTCCTGGGTTTCTGGCACGCAATCGCAATCTATTTGCTTGCGTGACCGCCGCCAAGCATCGTGCGTCGCAGAAACGGCTTTGCCGCGCTGAGTGCCGTCCGCGCCGCTAGAAGCGCATGCCCTTCATCCGGCCATTTCCGCCGCCCGGGCGCGCGCTGCGGCAGCTGCCCGAATCATGAGACCGTCCAGCCCGCTCTCGCCCTGAAGCACCGCGAGCGCCGCCGCCGTCGTGCCGCCGGGCGAAGTGACCGCGCGGCGCAGGACAGCGGGCGCCGTTCCGCTTTCGCGTCGCATCAGCTCGGCCGCGCCCTCGACCGTTCCGCGGGCGAGGCTCATCGCGAGATCCGGCCGCAGACCCAGTCTTTCCCCCGCCGCCGCGAGGGCTTCCGTCAGGGCGAACACATAGGCCGGTCCACTGCCCGATATCGCCGTCACCGCGTCGATTTGAGCCTCATCCTCGAGCCAGTAGAAGGCTCCGACGGCGCGAAGCAGGGTTTCGCACCAGCGGCGCTGCGCGTCGGTCGCTTCGGGGCTGGCGAAGGCGGCGGTGACGCCGCGGCCGATCGCGGCCGGCGTATTGGGCATGGCGCGGACAACGGTGCGCGCCCGGGGCAAGCGCGCCTTCAGATTGGCGATCGTCTTGCCGGCGAGGATCGATACGACAAGCGTCCGTTCGCTGACGATCGGCGCGACCTGCGGCGCGACCGCATCGAGACTCTGCGGCTTGACCGCGAGGACGAGCGCCTCCGGGGCCGCCGGATTTAAGGGGTTGAGCGCAACTCCCTTCGCGCCGAGAGCTTCGACCTCGGGCGACGGATTGGGCTCCAAAATGATGAGAGACGACGCCTCGAGTCCGCCTTCCAACCAGCCTGCCGCCATCGCGCCGCCCATCTTGCCCGCCCCGACCAGAACGAGCCGCGCCGGCCACTTCCTCATCCCCAACATCCTTTCGCCTCCGTCTGCCGGAACACTGACTCAATTCATCGCCCGCGGTGGTCCGATCGGGCGCGCCGCTGTGCCTCAGAGGCCACGTTCACGCAGTTTTGCTCCGAGGGGAAGGCCAGGGAGCGCCCGCGGATGGACTGCGGTGCTCCTTCTGGCGTAGAAAAAGGAAATCCTGTGGCCGAAAAGCGATAGCCAGTCGGCGCACTTTTGGCTATGGGCCGTTTGGGCGGAACAGTGCGCCGTCAACTTCGTTAATCTGCAGGCGATACACTTTCGAAGCGTCTACGAGGGGAACGGGGCGATGAGGACGAACGGATTCTTGGCGGGACTGATCTTGGCGGCGGGCGTGATGCTCAGCGGATGCCAGTCCGTCATCCAGGCGGGCTTGCCTGATCCGCAGCTCACCGCGCGCGACAAGCAAATGATGGCGCTGGCCGAGCCGGACGAATGGCGCATCCCGGACACCCGCTACAGGATCCAATATCAGACCAATGAACCGCCGGGCACGATCATCGTCGATACCGGCTCGAATTATCTCTACTACGTGCTGCCCCACGGCCAAGCGATCCAATACCGAATTGCGAGCGGCGCCGAATACATGGGCTGGACCGGCCGAGCGACCGTCGCGGTGATGAAGGAATGGCCGACCTGGATGCCGACCGCCTCGATCATGGAGCGCTGGCCGGAGTTCAAAGTCTATTTGTCGCATGGCCCGCTTCAGGGCCAGTGGGACAATCCGCTCGGCGCCCGCGCGCTCTATCTCTTCCAGGGCGACCACGACACGCTCATTCGCATTCACGGCACCAACGAGCCTCGAGCTGATCGGCCAGCACGTGTCCTCGGGCTGCATCCGCATGCGCAACATGGACGCGATCGACCTCTACAACCGCGTCCATGTCGGGACGCCGGTGGTGGTGGAAGGCAATTAAGGCTTCCTCGCGGGCTCTTCAGCGGAACGGCGGCTCGTCGAAGCTCCTGAGCTTACGCGAGTGGAGCGAGGCGTCGATGCTCTGCAGGAGGTCGATCGCGGTCAGGCCGATCTGCAGATGTTCGCCGATCGCGCGCTCGTAGAAGGCGTTGGCCGCGCCGGGCAGCTTGATCTCGCCGTGCAGCGGCTTGTCGGACACGCACAAGAGCGTGCCGTACGGGACGCGCATCCGAAAGCCCTGCGTCGCCACGGTCGCCGATTCCATGTCGACGGCGATCGCGCGCGAGACGTTGATGAGCCGGCGCTCCTTCGACCAGCGCAATTCCCAGTTTCGGTCGTCGTTGGTGACGACCGTGCCGGTGCGAAGCCGACGTTTCAGCGCGTCGCCGACCTCGCCGGTCACTTTCGCCACCGCCTGCTGGAGGGCGACCTGAACCTCGGCGATCGCCGGGATCGGCATCATCAGCGGCACGGCGTCGTCGAGGATGTTGTCGCGCCTCAGGTAGGCATGCGCCAGCACGTAGTCGCCGATGAGCTGCGACTGCCGTAAGCCCGCGCAATGGCCGACCATCAGCCAGCAATGCGGCCTCAGCACTGCGATGTGGTCGGTGATGTTCTTGGCGTTCGCCGGGCCGACGCCGATGTTGACCAGGGTGACGCCGCGCCCGTCCGCGCGCACCAGGTGATAGCCTGGCATCTGAAAGCGGTGCCAGGCGACCGCCGCCGCCCTCAGCTCCGCCTCCTCCGGCGAAAGCGACCGGTCGATCACCACGTTGCCGGGGAGAATGACCTTCTCGACCCCAACGCCCGCGTGGACCTGCTTCAGGCCCCAATGCACGAACTGATCGACGTAGCGGTGGTAGTTGGTCAGGAGCACCCAGGGCTGGATCGCGCGCCAGTCGGAGCCGGTGTAGTGCACGAGGCGGCGGAGGGAATAGTCGACCCGCGGCGCGTCGAACAAGGCGAGCGGCCGCTCGCCGTGATGGACGAATTCGCCGTCGGCGGTCTCGTCGCCGATCGTGGCGAGCGAGGGAATGGGGAAGTAGCGCGCGAGTCCGGCCGCGTCCGCGCCTTCCCGGGTGAGCTCGTCGCCGCTTTCGATCACGTAAGGGTAGGGAATCTCCTGCGCTCCGACGCCGACCTCGACCAGCGCGCCGTATTCCGCGACGAGCGGCTCGAGTTGCTCGAGCAGATAGTCGCGAAAGTCGGCCGGCTGAGTCACCGTCGTCGTGTAGACTCCGCCCTCGCTGAATTTGGCGTAGGCGCGGGCGTTCGGCGGCGCGGGGCCGTTCGGCTCGTAGATCAGGCGCAATCCGGGATAGCGGAATAAAGCGCGCGTCTCGGCGGACGGAGGCTCGCCCGTTTTGAGGAAGCGCTCGACGGCGCCGCGCAACGCCTGCGTGGCGCCGTCATAAAGATCGATCAGGCGATCGACGGCCTCAGCGGGCGTCGCGACCTGCTCGAACCTGGCGTTTGCACTCGACTTGCGCAACGGGCGCGTCCTTCTCCTTCAGCAGTTCACGCTCTTGCCGCGGCGCAGGCGACTTCGGCGCGGCGGAGCAAGCCTTGCTTCATCCCTTGCACGACTTCATGCGCGCGTAAGACTCGGCACGACGCCGAGGAAATCGCGCTTGCCGATCTCGACCCCTGCTGCGCGCAGGATGTCATAGGCGGTCGTCAGGTGGAAATAGAAGTTCGGCAGCACGAAGTGCAGGAGGTAGTCGGCGCCCCGCATTTTCATCCTGTTCGGACCGGCCGGAAAAACAACGTCGCGGTCCGCCGCCCCCTCGACCTCCCTGGCGTCGACAGCCTTCAGGTGAGCGAGCGTCGCCTCGATCCGCGCGCGCAGGTCGGCGAACGTCGTCTCCGTGTTCTCGATGACCGGAGGCTCGGCGCCGGCAAGCCGGAACGGGGCGTTCTTGGCGTGGTCGCAGAAGGCCTGGACTTGGCGCACGAACGGCCACATGTCCGGCGCCAGCCGGACGGAGAGGTAATTCGCCGGATCGAAGCTGCGCGCCTTGGCGTGCGCCTCCGCCTTGTCGAGGATGTTCAGGAACGCCGTGAGCGAGCGCTCGAACACCGGCACGCTGGATTGATAAAGCGAGAGGGGCATGGGTCTTCATTCCTTCCGACGCGAGCCAGCGCGAGCAGGCGCGAGCCCACTCATGCATGCATGCAATTCGCGGCATTATCAACTTGCCGGCAGGGAACGCTCATTCGGCGCTTGCGATCCTTGATCCACAAACGGCGCGACGACGGCCCGAGTTTCCTTGCTCGTCACCACGGGCACGATCTCGAGCGTCATGCCCAGTCCGCGCCACTCGAGCGCCCATTGCTGGAACAGGCGGGGATCGTCGCAGCGCATGAGTTGGAAGCAGCGGGAGAAGTTGGGTTCGACCCAGCTGTCGACGTATTCGAGACCCTGAGGCAGAGATCGGCCCTCGTCGCGCAGGCGCCGATAGACCGGAAGCATGTCGTTGTCGCGAAAGCGCTCGATGACCATGAACAGCATCGCCGTTTCCCCCAAAGCCGATAGTCAGACCTTCGGCGGCGCCGCCGGCTGGCCCTCCGTCTGCGGCAGGTCCGGATCGAAGCAGGCCCAGGAGGGCGCCGAGCGGGTCCAGATGATCCCTCCGGGCCTGGCAAGATCGGGTTCGTCCAGCGTCCCCACACGCACAATGATCTGATGGGGGCGCGGCTCGGCCTCGCTGAAGACCGGCGTGCCGCACTTAGCGCAGAAGCGCCTGTGCATGACCGAGCCGCTGTCCGCCACGCTGACGTAGTCGGTGAGTGGGCCCGAGACGGCGACCGCGTCCTTGGCGAAGATCGCGTTCACTTTCCGTTTCCCGCGCCGAGATACTGGCAGACGCGGCACCAACAATGACGCACGCCGAGAGGCGCCTCGGCCTCGATCTCGTACCGCACCGCGCCGCACAGGCATCCGCCCGCAATCGCCATCGCCGTTCCCCGCGCTAAATCGCCGCACCGAGCATAGGCCGATCGGGCGGATCTCGCCAGCATCGGCATTTGCGCATGAAGCCGAGGCGTATTAAGAAGATCTGTCCCGCAAGGAGTTCACAGGGTTTTGCAAGGCCGGGCCTTGGATCAGAGACGATGGACGCGAAACGCAGCGCTCACGAACAGGCGATCGACGGCCTGATCCGCCGCAAGCTCGAGGCGGCGGGCGTGCGTCCCACGCGCCAGCGTGTCGACCTGGGGCAGGTGATTTTCGGCGCCGGAGACCGGCATTTCACCGCCGAGATGCTCTACCAGGAGACCCGCTCAATTCGGTTCGCTCCCACCCTCGGCACGATCTACAACACGCTCAACGAGTTCGTGCGCAGCGGCTTGCTGCGTGAGATCGCGATCTACGACGCCAAGCTCTGGTACGACACCAAGACCGGGCCGCACTTCCACTTCTATCGCGAGGATTCGGAGGAGCTGTCGGACATTCCGGAGGAGTGGCTGCCGGACATCGACATTCCGGCGCCCGAAGGCATGCGCGTCGAATCGATCGACGTCATCGTGCGGCTGAAGAAGCTTTAGGACGGGGCCATCGGCCAAGGCCATTTCCCCAGAGACGCCGGGCTCACCCCACAAACCCGCGATCCCCGAATAGACCCCGAACGCGACCGTCGCCAGGACGACCGCGCCGACGACGGCCGCGTAGAAGTCCTTGCAGGCGATAAGGCCCAGGCAGTCGGCGGGCGAGCAGGAACAAGAAGCCGAGCACGATCGGCAAGAGGAGCGCGTTCATCACCTGCACCCCGATGCTGAGCGATACGAGGTTGACGCCAGAGCCGACCACGGCCGCGCAAACGAGGAGCGCACGCGGCGTAGAAGCCGTAAAACCATGGCGCCTCCCGCGGCTCGATCCTCGAGCCTGTGCTTGGCGCCGAGGACCTCGGCCAGCGTGCGCGCCGCGGTCAGCGTGACCACGATCGCCGCGACCAGCGCCGCTCCCGCCATGCCGAGGCCGAACAGGAGCTTGCCGGCGAAATCGCCGAAGAAGGGCGTGATCGCGCCGGCGATCTGCTCGACCGTGTCGAGCGCACGGTCGCCGCCGGCCTTGCCGAGGGTTGCGGCGGTCGCCACCAGGACGGCGGCCATCACGATTTGCGTGACGACGGCGCCGACCGCGGTGTCGAGCCGGGCGGAGGTTAGGTCCTTGGTCGTCAGGCCCTTCTCGGCGACGGAAGCCTGCTGGAAGAACACCATCCACGGCATGATGACCGCGCCGATGTTGGCCGAGGCGAGCAGGAGGTACTTGGGGTTGGTCGCCGGAATCGTCAGAGCGCCGGACGCCACTTCGCCTGCGCCCGGATGGGCGAGCAGCGCGACCGCCAGAAAGACCAACTCGAACGCGCCGACCGCCATCGCGATCCGTTCGACCGTCGCATAGCCGTGCATCAGCGCCATCGCCAGCAGCGCCGCCGCGACCAGCGCCAGCGTGACCAGCGAAGGGACGCCGAGCAGATTGCCAACCCCGGTCAGACCTGCGAATTCGGTCAGGAGCGCGCCCAGGCAAGCGACGATGAGCGTCGCCACCGACAGCCACGCCCAGCCAGGCCGAAGTGTTTCTTGATCAGCTCCGCATGGCCCCTGCCGGTGACGGCTCCGAGCCGCACCGTCAGTTCCTGGACGACATAGAGGATGGGGATGAGGACGACCTGCAGCAGCAGCAGGCTGTATCCCCATTGAGCCCCGCTCTGCGCCGCGGTGATGACGCTGCCCGCGTCGGTGTCGGCGAGCATGACGACGATCCCCGGACCCGCGACGGCGAGAAAGCGGCGCCAGGTGAAGGGGGTTGGCGCGAGAGTTTGCACGGTCATCGGCTCAAGATCCGTCGGTGTGAAAAGAAACGAACGCCCGTATCGGTGAAGGGGCCGGATTGTATTGGCAAGTCTCGTGCCGGGAAATTGGAATTGTTTCAAATTCGAGAGCCGCGACTTTTCGACGCGCCTCGCCCGTGACCGCCTCGGACCATAGTAATGGGGCCAGGATGGCAAACCGCCGCGACGGAATTTGCCCGCTTCGAAGTCTGTTTCACAAAGTCATGGACCTCACCCTGAGGCGCCCTTTGCGACAGCAAAGGGCCTCGAAGGATGCTCCAGAGGACGCTTGTGGCGCCGCCCACGCCCCTGGCACCGTCCTTCGACGCCCCCTTGGGGGGTCTCAGATACTATGGGGCGGCGGGCGGTCGAGAGGTTAGGATTGGTTGCCAAACAACCGACCTCGGAGGTCCAAGATGACGTATTTTTCTTGCCCTGACGCACCCGCCGCGACGGATTATGCCACGGTGTACATCGCCTGGGAACTGAGCAAGGCGGACTGGAAGCTCGGGGTGCTGCTTCCCGGCGCCCAGCAGATGAGCCGCTTCACCGTCAAAGGGGGCGATCTGGCCGCGGCCAGCGCGAGGCTCGCGGCGGCGCGCGCCAAGGCGGCCAAGAGCGGGCTGCCGGTGAGAATCCTGTCCTGCGACGAGGCGGGCTTCGAACGACGAACCTCTCATCGGCGCAGTCCTGCTTTCCGCACCCCATCCGGCCGGCTTCGCCGGCCACCTTGTGTCCGCAAAATGTGAGAGAGTGGGCGAACGGGCGGCTGTTCCAAGCAACCGCCCGTCGCCGGACCTGAGCCCGTGGCCACCACAGATGAAGACTGCGGGGAAGCGAGGGACAGGTCTGGCGTCTTCCATAAGCCCGAACAGTTGCATGGGCGTGAGAGCCCGCACGAGCAAGGAAGGGAGTGGGAGTATGCCACAAGAGACGCGCATTGTCGGCCTCGATGTCGCAAAGAAAAAAGTCGACGCCTGCATTCATTCGCTGGGGCTGCGCCGGTCGGCGCCGAGCACTCCGGAGGGCGAGGCGGAGCTGATCGCCTGGTTGCGGTCGAACGGGGTCCGCCGCGCGGTGATGGAGGCGAGCGGCGGTTATGAGCGGAGCTGGGCGGAAGCCCTGCGCGCGGCCGGGCTCGAGGTTGTCATCGTCGATCCGAAGCGGGTTCGCCATTTCGCCAAGGCGGCCGGGCGGCTGGCCAAGAACGATCCGATCGACGCCGAGACGATCGCCAGGTTCGCCGAGGCTTTTCCCGACGGCGAGCCTCAAGCGCACGATGCCGCGCGTGAAGAGATCGCGCGCCTGGTCCAGGCCCGGACGGCCTTGAAAGACGTGGAAGATCGCATCAAGCAGCAGCGCGAGCATGATCCGCCGGCCATCGTCGCCAAGGCCCAGGCTGCGATCGCCAAGACGATCCGCGCCGAGCTGCGCAAGCTCGACGCCGCCATCGCAGCCAAGATCAAGGCCAACCCGGCGTTCGCGCGCCGGGCCGAGCTCATCGACAGCGTGCCCGGGCTCGCCGACCAGACCGCCGCCGGGGTGATCGCCTGGCTGCCCGAGCTCGGACGCATCAGCAACGGAGCCGCCGGCGCCCTTCTCGGCGCCGCGCCCTACGACGACGACAGCGGCGAGCGCAAAGGCGCGCGCTGCATCAAGGGCGGACGCCGCAAGCTGCGCAACCTCCTTTATATGCCGGTCATGGGCGCCGCCACCCAGCACAACCCGGTGCTCAAAGCCTACTACCAGCGCCTGCGCGCCAAGGGCAAGGAAGCCAAGGTCGCGATCATCGCCTGCATGCGCAAGCTGATCGTCATCTTGAACACCATGCTCGCCCGCGACGAGCCCTGGAACCCGCAGGCTCGAGCGGCCGCATGAGCGGGCCCGCGCGAGGCCGCCGGGCGGCGCATCGCGCCGACCGCTTGCAGGCCCAAAAGCCCGGTGAGCGGACGGGGTCAAGGCCGAAGCCGCCGGAGGCGGGGGCGCGAAGCGCCAGCCTTGAGCCCGGCCGAGCACCGGGCTATGCCGACCAACACAGTTGCTTCCCCGACTTCGCGGGGAAGGGGAGCGCACCTGTTCGATCTGGTTAGATCGCTGACAGATTGGACCGGATACATCGTTGACAGGTCTATTGCACGGCGAGGAGGGCCCCGCCGATGCCTTGGAGTGAGACCTGCGCGATGGACGAGACAATGCGGTTTGTGATCGCGGCGAGCGACGACGAGGCGGTGATGAGCGCGATCTGCGCCGAGTTCGGAATCAGTCGGCAGACTGGCTACAAATGGCTTGAGCGTTATCGGTGTGAAGGCGCGGAGGGACTGAAGGAGCGCAGCCGGGCGCCGATCCGTCATGGTCGGGCGCGTGATGAGGAGTTGGTCGAGGCGGCGCTGGCGCTGCGCGAGCGTCATCCCACCTGGGGTCCCAAGAAGCTGCGCCGGAAGCTTTGCGAGCGTTTTCCCGAGGAGGCGGCGCCGGCGCGGAGCACGATCGGCGACTGGCTGCGCAAGGAGGGGCTGACGCAACCGCGGCGGCCGCGCCGGCGCTGTCCGCCGTTTTCTTCGCCGTTCCAGGCGGTCGACGCGCCCAACGCGGCATGGTGCGCCGATTTCAAGGGCTGGTTTCGCACTGGCGACGGAGAGCGCTGCGATCCACTGACGATCAGCGACGGGATGAGCCGTTTTCTGTTGCGCTGCGAGGCGGTGGATGAGCCCGACGGGGCGCATGTGCGGCCGGCCTTCGACGCGGCGTTCTGCGAGTTCGGGCTGCCGCTGTCGATTCGCTCGGATAACGGACCGCCGTTCGCCTCGGTCGGCGCCGGCGGGCTGTCGCAGCTTGCGGTGTGGTGGATCAAGCTCGGCGTCAAAGCGGAGCGGATCGAACCGGGCAAGCCGCAGCAGAACGGCCGCCTCGAGCGCCTGCACCGCACGCTCAAGGCCGAAACGGCCAATCCTCCGGCGGCGACGCTCGCCGAGCAGCAGCGCCGCTTCGACGACTTCCGCGCCATCTATAACTACGAGCGTCCGCACGAGGCCCTGGATTTCGCCACGCCGGCTTCGCTCTATCGCGGCTCCAATCGCGCCTATCCGCGCCCTTTGCGCGAGCCCGACTATCCGGACGGGGCCGCCGTGCGCCGAGTTCGATCGAACGGCGTGATCAAATGGGCCGGCGACCTGGTTTTCGTCAGCGAGACGCTGATCGGCGAGCCGGTGGCGGTCGAAGAGACGGAGGAGGGCGAATGGCTCGTGCGCTACGCCCACGTCGAGCTCGGGTTCATCGACCCGAGCGGCCGGTTGCGCCGGCGCAAACTGTCGAAGCCTCGGCGCGCCTGTGGACTTGTGGACAACGCGGTGCGTTGCCCACAGGGTCCACAGGACCCGAAACAACAGCAACAACCGGCCACGTAAGTGGCCAAAAGTGTCAACCATGTATCCGGTCCAAAGTGTCAACGATCATTCCGGTTGCACACCATTCATTTTAGGGGTCGAAAGACGCCCGTCGCTCGACGGGCTATGGCGCCGGATGGGGTGTGGGCCGCTGCATCGATCGCGAGTTGCATTGCGCCAACGACAGCCCGAACCTGCATCGAGCGAGACCTGCTCGCCACACCCCATCCGGCGCTTCGCGCCTCCTTTCCCGCTTCACGGAGAAGGGGAGACTCGCAGGCCACGCACAACGCGAGTAACAGCCTGTGCGAATCCGGCGGGACTGCGCTACCCCGGGCGTCTCTCACCCGAGCTCCGTCAGCGCCCCATAAGTCTCCGGCCGGCGGTCGCGGAAGAACTGCCAGAGGTTCCGCACCTCCCGCACCTTGTCGAAGTCCATCTCGTGGACGAGGAGCTCGTCCTTGTCGCGGCTGGCGATAGCCTCGATCTGGCCGCGCGGATTGACGAAATAGCTCTGCCCGTAGAACTCGCCGATGTTCCAGGGCGCCTCTGTGCCGACCCGGTTGATCGCGCCGATATAGACGCCGTTCGCCACCGCCGCGGCGGGCTGCTCGAGCTTCCAGAGATATTCCGACAGGCCCGCGACCGTCGCCGACGGGATTGACGATATATTCGGCCCCGTTCAGCGCCAGCGCCCGCCACCCTTCGGGAAAATGGCGGTCGTAGCAGATATAGACGCCGAGCTTGCAGTAGCGGGTGTCGAACACCGGGTAATCGGACGCGCCGGGCTTGAAGAAGAATTTCTCCCAGAAGCCGGCGACATGCGGAATGTGGGTCTTGCGGTACTTGCCGAGATAGCTTCCGTCGGCGTCGATGACGGCGGCGGCGTTGTAATAGACCCCGGTCATCGCCTCCTCGTAGATCGGGACCACGATCACCATCTGGTATTTCCTGGCGAAGTCCTGCATCAGCTGGACCGTCGGCCCGTCCGGGATGCGCTCGGCCGCCGCGTACCATTTCGCGTCCTGGCTCGGACAGAAATAGGGCTGATTGAATACCTCCTGGAAGCACAGGATCTGCACGCCCGCCTGACCCGCCTTCTCGATCAGCGGGGACATGCGCCTCGAGCATCGCCTTGGCGATCTCCTTTGGCGATTTTTCGGTGGACGCTTTGAGGCCCATCTGAATGAGGCCTCCGCGAACGCTCGTCATCGGCTTCCTCCCGTCCTGGCGCCGCGCCCCCTCCGGCGAGGGGTCGGCGAACGTCGTCATAAGCGCAATTCCGTGGTTTGAGAACGGCTTCCCGTAAGGTCTCAGATTGAAATGCCAATTGGCTTGCGCCTCTGGCCAATTCTCGTCCCACTCCCGGCTTGAACCGACGTCACGCCCGCCGCAGACTGGCGCGGCTGAAAAGCGCAGGGAGGAGACACGCCATGGAAGACGCGCCGCATTTTGAGCCGATCCCGCGCCCGCCAGGCCATATGCTGGTTGGCAACCTCTTCGACATTGACACCGCCCATCCTATGGAAGGGCTCGCGGAGCTCGCGCGCAAATACGGTCCCATCTACGAGCTCGACGTTCCCGGGCGCGGCTCGCGCATCATCGCCTCGAGCTTCGAGCTCGTCGACCCGCTCTGTGACGAATCGCTCTTCGACAAGAAGGTCGGCGGGGGCTTGCGCGCGCTGGCCTCGGGCGCGGCCTTTTCACCTCCGAGACGGAGGACCCGAACTGGCGCAAGGCTCACAATGTGCTTCTGCCCGCCTTCAGTATGGCTGCAATGCGCGGATACCACCCGCGCATGCTCGATCTAGCGACGCAACTGATGCTGAAATGGGAGCGGCTGAACGCAGACGACACGGTGGACGTCCCGGCCGATATGACGCGGCTGACCCTGGACACGATCGCGCTCTGCGGCTTCGACTACCGGTTCAACTCCTTCTATCGCGACACTCCGCACCCGTTCGTCCTCGCCATGCTGAACACGCTTGAGGCGGCGCAGGCGGTCGCGCGTGAACTGCCCATCCAGGCCAAGCTCAAACCCGGGCGGGCGAAGAAGGTGCGGGCCGACCAAGAGTTCATGGTCGAGACCGTGCGCCACATCATTGAAGAGCGGCGCAAGTCGGGCGCACTGGGCAAGGTCAACGACCTCCTCGACAGGATGCTGACCGGCGTCGACCGCCAGTCGGGCGAAAAGCTCGACGAGACCAACATCATCGCGCAATGCATCACCTTCCTTATCGCCGGTCACGAGACGACAAGCGGGCTTCTCTCCTTCGCGCTCTATGAGCTCATCAAGAACCCGAAGGTCCTCGAGCGGGCCTACGAGGAGGTGGACCGGGTGCTGGGAGCGGATGTGAGCGGGCTGCCGACCTACGCCCAAATCCACCAACTGCCCTTTGTCTCGCAGATCCTCGAGGAAACGCTGCGGCCCTGGCCGACCGCCCCCGCCTTCACCCGCCGCCCGTATAAGGACATCGTTCTCGGCGGCAAGTATAAGGTGGAGGCGGACAGCGCGGTCGTCGTGCTGACCGGGATGCTGCACCGCGATCCAAAAATCTGGGGCGGCAACCCCGAGGCGTTTGACCCCGACCGCTTCAGCCCCGAGAACCGGGCGAAAGTTCCGCCCAACGCCTACAAGCCCTTCGGCACCGGGCAGCGCGCGTGCATCGGCCGCCAGTTCGCGCTGCAGGAGGCGACGCTGGTCTTGGCCATGCTGCTGCAGCGCTTCGAGTTTGTCGACTTCGCCAATTATCAGCTCGAGACCAAGCAGACGCTGACGATCAAGCCCGCGAATTTCATCATTCGGGTGAAGCCGCGCGAAGGGCGCGCGACGACCGGGTTCTTCGCCGCGCCCCAGCTGGCGGCCGCTCCGGCCGCGAGCGCGCCTTCACCCGCCTCCGCCGCGGTCCCGGCTGCGGCCGCGGACACGCATGCGACGCCGCTGCTGGTGTTGTTCGGCTCCAACCTGGGCACCGCCGAGGGCATCGCGCACCGCATCGCCGACGAGGCGCGGAACCGGGGCTTCGCCGCCACGGTCGGGGCGCTCGACGAACACGCCGACGCGCTGCCCAGGCAAGGCGCCGTCGTCATCGTCACCGCCTCGTACAACGGCCAGCCGCCAGACAACGCCGCGAAATTCTGCCAGAAGCTGCGCGATCCGGCCTTGCCTTCCGACGCGTTTGCCGGCGTCGAGTACAGCGTCTTCGGCTGCGGCAATCGCGACTGGTCGGCGACGTATCAGGCGATCCCGACCCTGATCGACGCCGAGCTCGAGAGACACGGCGGGAGGCGCATTTACACGCGCGGCGAAGGCGACGCGCGCGGCGACTTCGACCGCGACTATCGCGCCTGGTACGGCAAGCTTTTTCCCTCGCTCGCGAAGGCGCTCGACCTGCCGGCGGCGACGGCCGAAGCGAAAATGGCCGGGCCGCGCATTTCGGTCAGCTTCGTCAACAGGCTGGCGACGAGCCCGATCATGCGTTCCTACAGCGCCGTCGCCATGACGGTGCGCGTGAACCGGGAATTGCAGCGGCGCGACTGCGAGCGGCCATCGGAGCGCTCGACGCGGCACATCGAGATCGCGCTTCCCTCCGGCGTCTCCTACAGCGCCGGCGACCATCTGGGGATCGTGCCCCGCAACGGCCTCGAAACGATCAGGCGGGTGCTGAGGCGGTTCAAGCTCGACCCGAGCCTGTATGCGACGATCAGGCCGCGCGCCAACGCCGACACGCACCTGCCGGTCAACGAGCCGGTTCCGCTGCTCGAAATTCTCGCCAACCGGATCGAGCTTCAGGATGTGGCGACGCGCGAGCAAATCGCGACCCTGGCCCAGCACGCCAAGGACGAGAAGGAACGAACAGCGCTCGAGGCCCTCGCCGGCGATGACGCGCGCTATGGCAAGCAGGTTATCGCGGCGCACAAGTCGGCGCTCGATATCCTGGACGACTATCCGTCCTGCGCGCCGCCTTTCGAGGTCTTTCTCGATATGGCGCCGCCGCTGAGACCTCGTTATTATTCGATCTCCTCATCGCCTCTCGTCGACCCCGGCATATGCAGCGTCACGGTCGGGGTGCTGGAGAGCCCGGCGCTCAGCGGGCGCGGCGAGTTCCGCGGGGTCTGCTCAAACTATCTCGCCGCGCAGCCGGCCGACGCCACGGTGTACGCCTTCGTCCGCAAGCCGACGATCCCCTTCCACCCGCCGGAGAATCCGCACCTGCCGATGATCATGATCGGGCCGGGCACGGGCGTCGCGCCGTTCCGCGGCTTCCTGCTCGAGCGCGCGGCGCTGAAGAAACAGGGCGCGCCGATAGGCGAGTCGCTCCTCTTCTTCGGCTGCCGCGATCCCATGCAGGACTTCCTTTACGAGGACGAGATGCGCGCCTTCGAAGCGGGGGGCGTCACGAAACTCGTGTGCGCTTTCTCCCGCGAGCCGGGCAAGCCGAAGACCTATGTGCAGCAGGCGATCGCAGCGAACGGCGACGCAGTGTGGGAGCTTCTGCAGAAAGAGGCGCCGGTGTTCGTATGCGGCGAGGCCTCGCGCATGGCGCCCGACGTCAAGCAGGCGTTCGTCGATCTTTTCTGCAAGCGCACCGGCGCCTCCGCCGCTGACGGCAAGGCGTGGCTCGCGGGCCTCGTCGCGAGCCAGCGCTATCTGGAGGACATCTGGGCGTCTTCGGCGCCGGTCAGCACGCCCTCTTGAGGGCAGCTATTCACGCCGGCAGGACCTGAGGAGTGGGGCCGTCAACGTCCCCGCTTACTCGGCGACACTGTCCGACTTCCTTTGCGCCGTTGGCGAGCGCCGAGCGGCGGCGCTCCGCCCTTCCATTCCGGCGCGAGCCTGGCCCGCACGCCCTTTCCGGTTTTTCCCGGTGAAGGCGAAGAAAAGGGTTGGCCGGATCATCGGCGCGCGAAAGGCCACCGCATCCGAAAGGAAAGCCTATGAAGAGGGGAGCTTCTAAGCGGTTGACGCCCGAGCAGGCGGCGGAGCTCAAATCCCTCGCCGACGTGCACGACGACGCGATTGACACATCGGACGCGCCGGAGCTGCCCGACTGGTCGGGGGCGAAGCGCGGCGTGTTCTACCGCTCGCTCAAGCAACAGCTGACCCTTCGCCTGGACGTGGACGTCGTCGCCTGGTTCAGGCGCCACACGACGGCCGAGGAGGGCTATCAAACGCGCATCAATCGTGCGCTGCGCGAGTACGCTGAGGGACAGGAGAGGAAAGGACGACGAACCAGCCGGCGATGACACTGTAGACAGTTGCCGGCGCACGCCGAGCCGTCATGAGGATCTCGCCACCCAGTGCTCCTCTGGCGGTGAGATGCACAGCGTTCGGCCTCGGGCAGGCAGCCCAGCGACGACGCCCGAAGGAGGGGGCGCGCGACCGGTCACGACGGCGAGACGGTGGAGGACCGGCACGGAAAACGAAGGCGAGTCGCTTTGTTCGGCGCTGGTGAACCTTGCGGGCGAAGTTCGCGCCCTCGTCGTCGTCAACGCTCTGGACGCCGCGAAGGAGCAAGTCGATACTTCGTAGGATGGCCGCGTCGAGCGGCAAAATGGCCATTCCTCGGCGTCCGGGTATGAGCAAGTTCGTATTCTCCCTCAGTCTGCTGCTCTCGCTGGCGGCGGCGCTGATCGCGCCGAACGCCTCTTTCGCGGCGGGAGCGTTCGAGACGAGGGGCAACGTCCGTTGGCTCGTCTTTGCGAGCCGGCAAAACGTCGACGAGGCGATCGGACTGGCCAGGCGATTCGGCTCGGACTTCGGCCCCCCGATGGTCATGTCTTCCACCAACGGTTGGTATGCGGTCGTCGCGGGTCCGCTCAGCGTTCCGGATGTGCCGGCGCTGAAAAAGAAGCTGGCGGACTTGTGGTGGCCGCCCAAGGACGCCTTCGTGACCAAAGGAGAGACCTTCCTGGAAAAGGTCTGGGAAGCCCAGAAGTCTCCAGTCTTTGCGTCTGCAAGTTCCGAAAAGGAACCGCACGCGGCTTCTGCGTTCGGCGTGGAGGTCCGCATCGGTCGCGCCCGGCGTCGTTATCGTCCGCAGCGGCGGACGAGACGTGGCGAGGATGAGGTTCGACGATCAGGGGCCCTACAATCCGACCGCAGCTCACATTGCACGGCTGGACGGCTCGTCGCCGTTTCCTCAAGTGGTGGTTACGCATTTCACCGGCGGCGCGCACTGCTGCACCGACATGACGGTGCTGACTTTCGTCGACGGTCGGTGGCAGACCGTTGATGTCGGCGAATTCGATTCCGACGGGCCTCGGATCGAGGACCTCAACGGCGACGGGGCGGCTGAGCTGGTCGGCAAGGACGACAGCATTCGATTACGCCTTCGCTTCCTATGCGGCGTCTTATGCGCCGCCAAAGGTGCTCCGGCTGGCGGGCGCCAGGATCGTGGACGCTTCGCACAACCCTGAATTCCGAAGGCCGATCCTGCAAATGCTGCTGGCCAATCAGGGTCTCGCAACCCCTGATGAGTGGCGGGACAACGGGTTCCTGGGCGGCTGGGTCGCGCACAACGCGCTGGTCGGGAACGGCGCCGAAGCGTGGCGCAGGATGCTCGACCTGTACGATCGGAACTCGGATTGGGACCTGTCGGTATGCGCCATTGATACGAAGGGCGGCGAGCCATGCCCTGACTACGCGAAGCGGCGCCGTGATTTCCCGACCGCTCTGCGAGAATTTCTCGCCGAAAACGGCTACAGCATCGACGGCGCCGGCCGCGCCGGCTCCGGTCGCCGCGAGTCCCAGCTTCGACTGCAACAAGGCCCGGTCGCCGACCGAGATCCAGATTTGCCGGTCTCCGAGGCTCGCCGAGTTGGACAACATTTTGGCCGCTGGATACGCGTTCCTGAAAACGACCCAGGGCCGGCCTGCGGCGGATGCGATCGGAGTTCCGTACTGGAGGATGATCGCTCAATGCGAGGGCGACAGGGACTGCATCGCTCATCGGCAGACCGAGGAAATCTCCGCCCTGGCGCAAGCGGGGGCGCCTGTTTCCCTGCCGGCGTGGGCGTCGGCCCCTCGGGCTCAGCCCCAGCCGGCGAACCCGCCCCCTCAGCCCGCACGCGAGGTTGCGAAGGCGACCGAGGAACCGAAGCCGGCGCCAAAGCCGGAGGAGGAAGTCTCTTCGGGAACCGGATTCTTCGTCGCCCCGGATGGCGCCATCGTCACCAACGCCCACGTTGTCGAGAACTGCTCGGACATTCGCGTCACGACGGACCAAGGGGCGACGGCCGTCGCCAAGGTGATCGCGCGCGACGTGCGGAACGACCTGGCGCTTTTGAGCACTGGGTTGACCGCCAAGAAAACCGCCGCCTTCCGGACGTCGATTCGCCTCGGCGAGGGCGTGGAGGCGTTCGGGTACCCGCTCACCGAGCTTCTCGCAAAGTCGGGGAGCTTTACGCTCGGCAATGTCTCGGCGCTGGTCGGGATCGGCGAGGATAGCCGCTACCTCCAGATCTCGGCCCCGGTGCAGCCCGGAAACTCCGGCGGCCCATTGCTTGACCAGAACGGAAACGTGGTCGGGGTCGTGTCGGCCAAGTTGAACGCCCTCAAGCTGATGCTCGCTACGAACGGCGACATCCCCGAGAACGTCAACTTCGCCATCCGTGCCTCAATCGTGACCAGCTTCATGGATGCGAACAGCGTCGCCTATGCTACCGGAAGCGCAGCTCAGCCGATGCAGCCGGCGGACCTGGCCGATCAGGCGAAGGCGATGAGCGCGTTCATCGAGTGCCGATGATGGCTTAAGAAAAATGGAAATTGAGTAAGCTGTCACCGTAATTACGTGTCGCAACCTCGGTGACGCGATTTCAAATCGACCGGGATCGCGACAGGCTTTCTTGAACCGGATGTGGAGTCGGGGAGAATCATGCACTTTCACGCCAACTCCGTCTCCACTTCTGTCTTCGGCGATGGCGACTACTACCAGGCCATGTTCGAAGCCGCGCAAGACGCGGATGACCCTGACAGCCCTTATCTCTTGATCCAAAGGCAATTCGAGGATCAAGATGACGATTTGTGCTACATCGAAACGCATGATGAAAATTACTGCGGTCATTTTTTATTACGCCGCCTCGACTTCACGCCCCAGAAGTTGTCGATCGAGCTCGATCGTCCGAGGAACAATCTCGTCAGCGTGACCCTTGCGATGGCGGCCGCGGAGTTCGCCGAGGCATCACAGGTGCTAAAGATCATTAGCGGCGAGATCGAGCCTCTCTGAGGCAACTGGTGCTAATCAAATGTCCGAATTGGGCGGAGAGCGGACGTTTATGCACCTGATTTCTGCACCGCGTAACGCATTGATTTCATTGAGGCTCGCTCATGGTGCAAAAATCTTGAATTATGAAAACACGGAATTTGCTAGACGTCGATTGCCGAACCTGCGCGCTTCTGAGAGACAGTCGCCGCGCTTGTGACGGCGTCGCGTCGTCAGGGAAATGTCGAGCGCCTACAATGCCCCCCATTCAATGGACTGAGATCTCGCCATCCAATGCATCCTTGTTGCTGGGCGAGGTTTTCTCGGACGCTATCCAGCGGATCTTCAATGAAATTAGCTCAAAACCTGACGCGGGCACTAGCGACTTGGCAGTCGTGAGAAGAGCTTGGCTTCGCTCACTTCGGGATGCGTTCGGGGAACACTACAAAGGAGACGCAGGAGATCATTGTAGGCGCGGTTTTTGGCGGCAAGCCTCTGGAACCTGCAATGAGGAGGGCTGGTGTTCCTATAGGCATCAAAAAATGGAGCGGCCGATGGGAGTTTCTATACGACGTTGCCGTTGTTAACGTAGAATATATCGATGCCCCTTTTGCACACGACACAAAAATTCCATTAATCACAGACGCAATATGGTTAGTAGAGTTTGAAGTGGCTGGTGACGGTACAAAAGTGGGAGAGGACGTCAGCAAGTTACGAATTGCTAGGTCAGAGAATACGCTTTTGATTGCGGCTCAGGCTACGCAGCGTCACCCAGAAAAGTGGCTTGAAAGTTTGGCTCCTCGCTATTCCGAGTGGGTAGAATCCCGGCGCTTAAATGGCGACTGGCCGATGCGAATTCGACAAGGCGATCCTGACGGCCGGCGTTCACCTGCAAGCACCGGACGGCCGCGTCGGCGGCCAATCGCTGGCGACCTGTGGAACCGCAGGCGCTTTCCGCTTACATTTCAATCGCGCCGCTCACAGCGGGGCACCCGAGAGGCGCTCCTTGCGCCACCGAAAGCCAGTTCGCGGCAAACCGCGAGGCAGGGGCGAAGAGCGGGTCCGATGCGAACCTGTTGATAACTCTGCGCCCCACTTGCCCACTCAAAACAGCGAAGAGCCTGAATTTCTAGCGACGTGTCTGCGTGGTGTCCGTGGTGAGGTTTTCATTGCACTCGTCCCGAGTTACGCGGCTAACTCTGCCGGGGCCAAACAATGGTTGAACAAGACAGTGACGATGATGCTCTACCGATGCGTGCCGGAAAATCCGAACCCGCAGAAAATCTTTGAGAGCGTCAACAGGTTTTAGCCGTGCTGGCGATCATTGGATCGGCCGCGACCCGCGATGACCGCTTAACGTCGATTTGTGCCGTTCAATCGCTCGGGACGAATGTTCGCGCCGGGTCGAGTCCGGCCAGCCGACAATCTCTCAAAACTCCCCGATTTTCGGGCTGAATCCGCGCGTGCGAAATTCTTGACTTCTGGTGCGCCGGTAGAAACCGGCAAAGAGTAAGCGGTGAAAGTCCGCTGCGATGAAGGAGTAGCAAACCGCATCGGCCCCGAGTTATGCGTCGGTATCCGCGAGGATGCCGATGAAGCGTTGACAGGGGAGTGCATAGGCCAGCCATTGAGCCGCGAAAGCAAGATAGTTTCGGGCGCCGACGTGGTCAGAATCACGGAAGGCGACATGGACGGGCGCGTTAGTGCGAGCGGCCGCCCAGCCCGGCGTGGTCGAAGACCCTGGCATGTGTGGAAGCTCTTTGCGCGGGAACCGGGAGGTCTCGGGTTTGGCCTGAGGGCGAACGCCCCCAGGTCCGCATCGGGAAGACGAGGAGTTGAAGCCGATGATGCACGAACCCGAGAAGTCTGACTTCGTCGTAGTAGCAACGAAGCCGACGAACAAAGCGGAGTGATCCGTCGCGGAGCCGGTGGAGCCAAGGACGGGGGCCAAGGGGAGAGCGGGCCAGCAAAGCACGTGCCGGGCACAGGACCGGGTAAGCGTGTCACAGGCGCTGGACCGCATGCGACAGGACGCGGTGTCATGCAACTTGTCGCCAGTTACCCGAGGCAGGAGCCGGATGCCTTAATTGGGCCTGTCCGGATCTGTGCGGGGGGCGCGGGGTAACTCGCGTCCCTACCGCGATCACGACTCGAAAGTCGCCGGTCCGCGACCTTTTGAGAGGCGGGAATTGAATTTCAGCGGAGTTGACGGCCATCTGCCGTTCGCGCCGCCAGTCTCGCGAAATTCTTGACTAACGCCAAAGTGGCGAGGCGGGAGTTGGTTGAGAAAGCGGTCGTAGCGGCCGCCCAAAGCCAAGTGACATGTTCACCGTCTATCTGACCAATTTCCGCTATTACCTCGACGAGGGGCGGCCGTATATTACCAGTCGGGCAGTGGCACCATCGACCGTCCCCCCGACCCACACAGGCGTCCTCGAATGACCTACCTGCGAATTAGTGCGGCCAATCTCATTGCAGGCGCAGTGTTAGGAGTGATTTTGGATCGCGCATGGAAGAAACTGTCTGTAACCAATAAAGCTAAGAAGTGGTATGGGCATGTTGCTGGAGATTATCTTAACTATCGTTTGCGTGATGACGATACAGAAGAGACAACCGGCGGAACTATACGTCTAGCCCGCCAATCAGACGCTTTGTTTGTAGCTCATGCTTTTCATGGTTCCGGTGCTATGGATTGGCAGAGCGAGATTCAGTTTGATCTTGCAATACAGAATGTCGGTGTTGGGTATTATTTACATGCGGGAAGGCCGCAGCCTGATTTCGGCCAACAGAACATTAGGTATTTTCCGAAGGACGGATATTTACAAGTGACCGGAATTAATACGAGCCACGGCAAAACAGAAGCGTTCAGGCATCGCTGGAGACGCAAGGTATGAGGGTCCTGGCGGAGGTGGTGCTGGCCGGCCGAGGATCGAGCGCGAGCTGTCTGGCGTTGGCGAAGACTACGCCCGCCGCGCCGGGTTGTTCCGTACCCGGAGATGCTTGACTGATCTTCAATAGTGACGGCCGCTCTGTGGTCGTAAGTCATTGATATTGTTGGCATCGAGTTACCGGCCCTCGCGCGCCCGCTCAAAGCCGCCGCGACTGATGCGCGGCAAGGGTCATCCCGCAATCCGCCTCGCGGTGGCGCCTTTGCTTGGGCGACGTCACTTTAAAAACATAACATGAACATAGTGCGATGGGCAAGAAAATGTGTGATTGTTTGCGCTCTGACCGCGGCGGGAGGGTAGGCTTCTCGATTTCCGGTCCATTGCTATCCGGACGCCATCAGAGGGGCCAAGGCCGAAATAAGGGATCGAATAAGCTGTCACCGTAATTCGTAATTCTTTCCGCCCCCGCTCGAAGACGATAAGACCCTCGACGCCCGCCTCGACGTGGTCATCGCGCGAAACCCGCCGAGTTCGACCGGAAGGTCCCGCGGGCGTGGATAACGGCTTGGCTCCGCTAATGGCGCTGTGGGGGTGCGCTTCGCCAAGCCGTTATCCACCCCCACTCAACCCACTCTCCGCTCCCAGAAACCGGACATCTCAACTTAGCCACCAGAGAGGGGACATTTCTACTTTGCCTTGACAGCTACCGACACTCGGTAGTGCCGCCGGAATTACACTGATCCGCCCAATGATTAGCGTTATTGATCCGATTGATCGGTGCGTGTACCCGAAATCAGCGTGTTCAGCCATCCCGGTTAGTCAAGATGACAAGCCCGGCACCATGACGGCGGTCTCGGCTTCGCCTCGAGCAACTCGGCGAATGCGCTGTGTGGTCAAATTGAGTGGCGGATAGCGTTAAGGGGGCGGACATACAGCGGCGGCATCGCACGACTAATACTCACCCGCGCCCATATAGGCCTGGCTGGCCGAGGAATTCCTGTGTTGTTGTTGACCTTTCAAAGAATTCCAATAAAAAATCTTCTTGATCACTCTTGTCGAAACCTTTCAAATAGCCTCGATGGGTCACTCTATCTTGATGCATGACAGCCTTACCAAAGACCGCGTTGTTATGCGCAAGTATCACATCCTTTATGCCCTCTATCCCGGCTTCTACTTGAATAGGTGGAGGACACTTTTGAAACTCGCTGCACAAAATCAGTATAAAGGGCAAGATTGGTAATAAACAAATTCTCCATAAGCAACGAATTACACAAACCAATAATTCACCGATCTCGCCTTGCCTTATAATGTTGGCGTTAACGCCCCAAATCTCTCCATCTCTACTGTACTGAGAAATTGCGTCGATATTCACCATATTGCCGCCGGTGTGAGGCATGCGACACCATATGGTTTTGTCGAACCGGCGCGCCTGAACCGGAATTCCGAATGATCCAAATCTGCCTACGGTCCGTTTAGAGCTTTCGACAGATATTGGCATACTCAGAACTTTCGAGCGGAATTACTCGTAGCCACATTACCCTTCTGAAGGGCATCGTGTACTTTGTCTTATTCTTGTCGTTCCGGTTTATCTCCCAAAATTTCGCCATCGTTAAAATATATTCCTTGCCCGATTTTTGGCTTCATCTCCATGAAAGGTTCAATCACTGGCTTTGGGACATACTCACGGAGGGCATCTCGCAAAGTTGCAGCAAGCGCTTTTTTCTCCCTTTCGATCTCTTCCTTGCTAGCGTCAGGCGCCAACTTGTACATAATCGGGCCACCTTTGTGTCCCAGGTCAAAAGGCAAGTCGGCACGTTTGCCGTAGTGACGTATTCATCACCATCAGCACGTTCTCAGTTGTTAGAGTTTTGAGTGCATAACCCAGCTCGATTGCGACGTTGGGATTCATTAATGGCTTACCATCGCACTTAACCCCTTCATCATTCCTGTAGGGCCGGCCCTTTGCCGACGGGCGTTAAGTCGCCAACAAACACCCCAGCGTTGTCGATTTTCTCAAGGATTTTGATTGCGAGGTCCGGACTTCCTTTGAGTCCCTTTCGCCCATAGTCAAGGTGCATCGCTCCTGTTTGGAACGCCTCGTCTGGCTCCTCGATGTCCTGGTCCTGGTTAATTTGCGCAATGGCCAACTCCAGCGCACCGCGGATGAAATGACGCGATATCTTGCCGGGCAAATCGTACTGCCATGCCCAAAAGACCTTCATGATCGCCTTGTTGGTATAAGTTGGATTCTCTAACAATATAGGTTTCGGCGACACCGAATGAAAGGCCACCTCCCCACCGTGCCCACCACCGTGGCCGCAATGGCCGCTAGCTTCGGATTCGCCAAAATCCGATCGGTCGCAGTTGTCGCCGGGTTCGGTCAACTCCGTCCGTCGGGGTTGAAGCCAAAACTGTAGATTTTGAAAGCCAGATCGGTCTGCGTTAACCCGCACTCACATGCAGGACACCTCCAGCGTGAAATGGCTGGACAAGCTTCCACCACGGCAAGCGCGGCGCAAGCCCCTACGCCCCCGCCTCCACCCTCGGCTTCTCCGCCGCGTGCTTGCGCCCCTCGAAGGCGCCGCGCCTTCTCGGCCGCCTGACGGGCGGCTTCGGAGAGCCGGTACATCTCCTGGTGGTCGTAATCGTCGGAGGTTCGCAGCGCCTAATCGGTGTAGCTCATGGCGTTCGGGTCCTTCAGCACGGAGCGCATGAACCATCAGATGTTCGCCGGCTTCAGCGCCGCCTGGTCGTGGGCGGAAAGGAGATGCCAAGCATATTTCGGATAGAAGACGAACGGGTTCTCGATCGGCAAAGTGGCGTGGCGCTCGCGGCGGACTTTGCGACTTCCTTTGCGCGGTTTGGCGCGCCAAGCAGCGGCCCTCCGGCTTTCATCCCGCAAGAGACCGCGCAAGCCTGCAGAGCGCCGGCGCTGTGTCGTTCAGGTTAAGCCGAAACGGCGCGGTGTCGGCTGCGTCCGTTTTTGCTATCGTCGACGCCAAACCGAGGAGCTTTCTCATGAAAGCCTGGCGTCTCGAAAAGCTCGGCGGCCGTCTGTCGCTGGACGACGTCCCGAAACCGCGCCGCGTCCCGGCAGCGTTCTGGTGCGGATCGAGGCGACTGCGCTGCTCTCCTATCTCAAGGCCTATGTCGAGGGGAAACTGCCTCGCTACAATCCGCCGCCGGGCCCCTTCACGATCGGGACCAACGCGATCGGAACCGTCGAGGCCGTCGGGCAAAACGTCTGGCATATCGGCGCGGGACGCAGAGTCGTCCTTTCTCCGCATTTTGTCGCGCGGGAGAACGTGGATGATCCCGCCCAGATCCTCATCGGCCTGACCGCGAGCGCCGACGCCGGGCCCGTTCTCGCCGACTGGCCGGACGGAACCCTGGCCGAATATGCGCTGGCGCCGGCCGAGGCGGTCACCCCGCTCGACGGGCTCGAGAATTGGGATGCGGCGCAACTCGCCGCAATCGCCCGCTTCGTCGTCCCCTTCGGCGGCCTTCTGCGCGGCCGGCTCGCGGCCGGAGAGACGCTTCTCGTTAATGGCGCGACGGGCGCCTTCGGAACCGCCGCCGTTCTCCTCGGCGTCGCGATGGGGGCCGCTCGCGTGATCGCGGCCGGACGCAACCGCGACGCGCTCGCAGCCCTCGCAAGGGTCGCGGGTCCGCGCGTAAAACCCGTCGCGCTGACCGGCGATGTCGCGGCCGACGCCGGAGCGATCCGCGAAGCCTCGGGCGGCGGCGCCGAGATCGCCTTCGACATGGTCGGAAACGCGGGCGATGCGCGCTCGACCTTGGCGGCGCTGACGAGTCTTCAAGCGCAACGGAAGGCTCGTGCTGATGGGCGGCATGACCGTCGACCTGCCGCTTCCCTACACCCAGGTCATGCTGAACAACTGGGAGATTCTCGGTCAGTTCATGTATCCGGCGCGCGCTTACCGGCGACTCGTCGACCTCGTTCGCGCGGGCCTCCTCGACATCGGCGCGATCACGCCGCGCGTGTTCGCGCTGCCGGCGCTCGCCGACGCGATGGAGGCGGCGGCGTCTGCCGGCAGTCTCGAATGCGTGGTGGTGCGCCCCTGAAGCGGGATGATTTCCGACACGGCTCTGCCGCCGCCCCGTTGGTTAACGGCGCGAGTTGTCCCTGCATTTCGACGAACAGGGAATTTTGCTTCCCTGATAGCGCCGAATAATTCTCTGTTCGCTCGCGTAGGGAATTTTGGCGGAACAGCCCGGAATCATTGGGCTTTTCGGGACGGTTTTTCCGAAAGCCGGCGGAAAAACGAAAGCTTCGCTGATTTTTTCCCTGCCCAGGGAACTCGGCCGGGCTACTGGGCGACCGGGGCGTACTTGCCCTCCTTCCACTGATTGATGTCGTAGCGCGGGTCCTTGATGTCGCCCTTGGAGTCGAACTGGACGGCGCCCATTACGGTCTCGACCGGCTTGCCGCTCTCGATCGCCTTGGCGACCGCTTTCGGGTCCTCGGATCCCGCCATCTTGATCCCGTCGGCGATCGCGTCGACGACGGCATAGCTGAACAGGGTGAAGCCCTCGGGATTGAAGCCCTGCGCCTTGAACTGCTCGATCGCATGAGCGGCCGCCGGCGAGCGGCGTGGATCGGTCGGGAAGGTGAACAGCACGCCTTCGCCCGCCGGCCCCGAGATCTGCCAGAACTCGGAGGTGGCCAGGCTGTCGGGGGCGATCAATTGGGCTTGTAGCCCTGATCGGCGGCCTGGCGGATGATGAGCCCCGCCTCGGGGTGATAGCCGCCGAAATAGACCACCTCGACGCCGGCGCCCTTCAGCTTGGTGACGATCGCGGTATAGTCCTTCTCGCCCGGGTTGATGCCCTCGAAGACGGCCTCGTGGACGCCGGCGGCGTTCAGCTTGTCCTTCACCACGGTGGCGATGCCTTTGCCGTAGGCCGACTTGTCGTGCAGGATGGCGATCTTCTTGTCCTTGTATTTCTCGGCGATCCAGGGCGCGATGAAGGCGCCCTGCGCGTCGTCGCGGCCGTAGAGGCGCAGAATGGTCGGATGGCCCTTTTCGGTCAGCACCGGATTCGACGAAGCCGGGCTCATCATCAAAACGTTGTTCTCGGCGTAGATATCGGACGCCGGGATCGACGAGCCCGAGCAGGCATGACCGTCGACGAATTTGATCTGCTGGCCGACGATGAGGTTGGCGACCGCCACCGCCTGTTTCGGATCGCAGGCGTCGTCCTCGACGACGATCTTGATTTTCTTGCCGTTGACGCCGCCGGCCTCGTTGATCGCCTGGGCGGCGGCTTCCGCGCCGCGCTTCATCTGGTCGCCGATCGACGCCAGACGGGCCGGTCATCGGCCCGACGAGAGCGATGCTGATGTCCTGGGCCAGGACAGGCGTCGCGAGCGCCGCGAGGGCGACACCCGAGAGCGACAGGATGACGAAGTTGCGCATGATTGTTTTCTCCCTGGATGCGCGCCGCATTCTCGCCGCCGGGCGCGGCGGCGTCGGCTTTTGCGCTGTTCTGGCCTAACGGGGAACGCCTGCGATGGCAACCCGCAGCGCGCTCCGTCAGCCGCCCGCCGTCCAGCGCATTTTGAGCGTCGGCAGCGCGGAGCGCGCGCTCACGCCCTGCGTCACCGCCTGAAAACCCTCCCGTTCGTAGAACCGCCGGGCGCGAGTGTTGTCCTTGTTGACGTCGAGCTCGACGACGTCCGGGGCGAGGCGTTTCGCCGCATCGAGCAGAAGCGGCGCGAGGCCCGCTGCCCCGCATGCGCGGCGCGACGCAGAGCTGGTCGAGATAGCCGTTCGCCGGATCGAGGGTGACGAATCCCGCCGGCCGACCGTCGGCGCCGAGGCCGACCACGATTGTTCCGCCGGCGGCCCGATGGGCGCGCAGGCGCTCGACGAGCCAGGACCGGCGGGATTCGAAGTCGATCGCGAAGTCCAGTCTCGCGCCAGGCCGCCGCCCAGAGGTCGACGAGGGCGGGCAGATCGGCCTCTTCGAAGTCGCGTAACGCGAAGCCCAGACGCTCACCTCTCCGTCAGCTTCAGTTCGATGCGCCGGTCGCGGGCGAGCGCCGCCTCGTCGGTCCCGCGATCGATCGGCTGGAACTCGCCGAAGCCGGCCGCGGCGAGCCGGTCGGGCTCGACCCCCTTGGAGATGAGGTACTGTACGACCGATACGGCGCGCGCGGCCGACAGCTCCCAGTTCGACTTGTATGGACCCGCGCCGGTCAGCGGCCGATTGTCGGTGTGTCCGTCGACCCTCAGGATCCAGGGGATGTCGGGGGGAATCTCGCGCTCGAGGTCGAGGATGGCCGAGGCCAGCGTGTCGAGCGACTGCTTGCCCTCCGGGCTGATCTCGGCGCTGTCGGAGGCGAACAGAACCGAGGACTGGAACACGAACCGGTCGCCGACCACCCTGATGTCGGGACGGGAGCCGAGAATCTGCCGCAGGCGGCCGAAGAAGTCGGAACGATAGCGGTTGAGCTCCTGCACCTTCTGGGCGAGGGCGATATTGAGCCTCTGGCCGAGGTCGGCGATCTTGGATTGCAACTCCCGGTTCGACGCCTCGGATGCGTTGAGCGCGTCCTCGAGCGCGGCGAGCTGCTTGCGCAGGGCGGCGATCTGCTGGTTGAGCACATCGACTTCGGCGAGCGCGCGGGCGGAGATGGACCTCTGATCGTCGAGCGCGTTCGCAGCGGCGGAGGCCTGTCCTGCGGCCGCGACGGCGGCGGCGCCCTGGGCCGCCTGGTCCTTCAGGCGCTTGGCCTCGGTCTGCGCCGAGTTGAGGGTCGCGGTCAGGGTCGCGATCTTGCTCTCGTCGGCGCTTTTTTGGCTGTGCTCGAGCGCGAGCAGATTGGTCAATTCCTCGATCTGACGGTTGAGTCTGGCGAGCGCCTCGTCCTTGCCGGTCACCTCGCGGGACAGGAAGAACTGCGCCAGCATGAAGACGGAAAGGAGAAAGATGATGACGAGCAGCATCGTCGAGAGAGCGTCGACGAAGCCCGGCCAGTAGTTGACCGGCTCGTAGCGGCGTCCGCGCGAAAGCGCCATGAGAATCTTTCCTAACTCCGCTTCTCCCCGCGAGCGGGGAGAAGGAACTACCGCGCCGTCAGCTCTTCTAGGAGCCGGCGGAGGAGCTTGCCGATGTCCTCCTGCTGGTGGGCCTGCGCGTCGGCCCAGTTGCGGATCTGCTGCTGCTCGGTTCGCATGTGGCCGACCAGCGCCTGTATGCCTTCGGCGAGGGTGGCGATCGCGGCGGCGTTGCGCTGGTGCTCGATCATCGGCTGAACCGCGGCCCCCGGCTCGGGCGAAGGCTCGACGACCGGGGTCGTCTGCACGTGGCTCGCCAGGAACTCCTCGAATTCGGAGTAGAAGCGGTTCTGCGCCTGCCCCGCCTGGAGGTCGAGAAAGCCCAGGATCAGCGAGCTCGCCAGGCCGAAAAGGGACGAAGTGAACGACACGCTCATGCCGGCGATCGGGGCCGAGAGGCCGATCTTGAGGTCGTCGAACATTCGCGCGGTGTCGGCGCCGGTCTTCATGCTCTCGATGACCCCGCTGATCGAATGCACCGTCTCGAGCAGGCCCCAGAAGGTGCCGAGCAGGCCGAGGAACACCAGGAGGCCTACGAGGTAACGGCTGAGCTCTCGCCCCTCGTCGAGGCGAGTGGCGATCGAATTCGAGGATCGCGCGCGTGGTGATGGTCGAGAGGCCGCGCGCGCCGGCGCCGGCGTTGAGCATCGCCGCCATCGGGGCGAGCAGCCGCGGCGCGGAGACGCGCGCGGCCGGCGCCCGGTCAGCGAGTTGACCCAATGGATCTCGCGGAAGAGCCGAATGACCTGGCGGAACGTAAACAGCGAGCCGATCGCCAGAATGCCGAGGATGAGCCCGTTGAGGCCCGGATTTGCGGAGAAGGCGAGCGCGATCTGCTTGTAGAGAATGAGGACGACGAAGCCGACCAGCGCCAGGAACGCCGCCATGCCGACGAGGAAGATGCGCGGAGAGGTGAGGAGGCGGATGTCGGAACTCAGTCGCCATGTTTCGCCGAACGGAGGTACACGAGGAACGCGGTTATAGGCTGATTGCGACCATGGCAAGTTTCGCGAGGCTGCCGCGCCGCGGCGCGTCCCGTCATGGTCATGGGGTCAGGCTCGGACAAGATGCACGCACTCTTAAAGGGCGGTCGCCCTCACGCCGCCTTCGCCTTCGGCTTGAGCCAGCCCCGGTTGGCCAGCACCTCGGCGATCTGCACCGCGTTCAAGGCGGCGCCCTTGCGCAAATTGTCGGAGACGCACCAGAGGTTGAGGCCGTTCTCGACCGTCGGATCCTCGCGGATGCGGCTGATGTAGGTCGCGTCCTCGCCCGCAGCCTCGTGTGGGGTGACGTAGCCGCCCGGCTCGAGCCGGTCGACGACGAGGCAGCCCGGCGCCTCGCGCAGGATTTCTCGCGCCTCCTCGGCGCTGATCGGCTTCTCGAACTCGATGTTGACGGCCTCCGAATGGCTGATGAACACCGGCACGCGAACGCAGGTCGCCGTGAGCTTGATCTTCGGGTCGAGGATCTTCTTCGTCTCGGCCACCATTTTCCACTCTTCCTTGGTCGAGCCGTCTTCCATAAAGACGTCAATCTGAGGGATGAGGTTGAAGGCGATCCGCTTGGGGAACTTCTTGGGCTCCACCGGATCGGAGACGAACACGGCCCGGGTCTGCGAGAAGAGCTCGTCCATCGCCTCCTTGCCGGCGCCGGACACCGACTGATAGGTGGCGACCACCACCCGCTTAATGACGGCGCGATCGTGCAGCGGCTTCAGCGCCACGACGAGCTGGGCGGTCGAGCAGTTGGGGTTGGCGATGATGTACTTGTTGACGAAGCCCCTGGCCGCGTCGGCGTTGACCTCGGGCACGACGAGCGGCACGTCCGGGTCCATCCGCCAGGCCGAGGAATTGTCGATCACGACGCAGCCCTTGGCCCCGATTCGCGGGGAAAGCTCCTTGGACACCGTCCCCCCGGCCGACATCAGGCAGATGTCGGCGTCGGAAAAGTCGTAGTGCTCGAGCGCCTTGCACTTCAGCGTCCTGTCGCCGAACGACACTTCCTTGCCGATCGAGCGGCTGGAGGCGAGCGCGACGACTTCCGAGACGGGGAAGCGGCGCTCGGCGAGGATGGCCAGCATCTCGCGGCCGACATTGCCGGTAGCCCCGGCGACCGCCACCTTGAAGCCTGACATTTGAAAATGTTCCTTCTGGCTCTTGGCCTCCCCGCGAACGGCCCGGTAATCACGGACCTCGACCCCGGCGCCCCGCCGGGGGAGGAGCCGGGGCGGAAGGCGCTGCTCAGCCGTTCGTCCCGCCTTTGGCGGAGCGGTTCGTCTTGGGCGTCGTTTTGGCGAGACGCGGCATCGACTCGAATTCCCACGTCGGACGCAGGATGCGCCGACGGGCAATTCGCAAATCATGGCCGGAACGGCTTGTCAATGCGGCGAGACGCCCCTTTCTCAACGGCTCTCTTCGGAGCGCTGCGGTCGACCCTGTCGCCCTCAGCGCCGCGACGCGCCTCCTCCAAGACCCGCTGGCGAAACGGTTCGGCGACATCGGGCCATCGTCGGCGATCAGGATGCTGACGCTCGATCGCGCCGCCGTGCTCGTGCGTGACGATGTCGTAGCTGATCGACAGGCCGAGCCCGGTGCCTTCGCCGGTCGGCTTGGTGGTGAAGAAAGGCTGAAAGAGCTTGCCCTTGATTTCGGCGGGAATGCCCGCGCCGTTGTCGCGCACCCGGACCTCGACGGCCTCGCCGAGGTCGCGGGTGGTCACCGTCAGCACCGGTTCGAACGCCCCGTCGCCCGTCTCCTGCCGCCGCTTGTTCGCGGCGTAGAAGCCATTGCCGATGAGGTTGAGGAACACGCGCGTCATGTCTTGGGGCACGAGCTCGAGCGGCGCAACGTCGCGGCCATAGGCGCGCTGGAGCGTGATGTTGAAATTCGGGTCCTGCGCGCGGGCCCCGTGATAGGCGAGATTGAGCGAATCCTCGACGAGGGCGTTGAGGTCGACGCTCTCCCGTCTGCCGCCCCCTTCGCGCGAATGCGCCAGCATGCTCTTGACGATGTTGTCGGCGCGCTTTCCGTGCTCGACGATCCGCCTGAGGTTGCCGGTCAAGGCGTCAAAAATTTCCTCGACGTCGCCGCGCTTCTCCTCCTCAAGTGTGGCGAGCGCCGAGGCGGCCTCTTCCTTCAGCTCGTCGAGCAGCTCCGCCGAAAGCCCGGCGAAATTGTTGACGAAGTTGAGCGGGTTCTTGATCTCGTGCGCGATTCCGGCGGTCAGCTGGCCGAGGGAGGCCATCTTCTCGGCCTGGATCAGACTGGCCTGGGCAACCTTCAGGTCGTGCAGCGCCGCCTCGGCCGTGTCGCGCGCTGCGCGGATCTCGGCTTCGGCGCGCCGCCGTTCGCGTTCGAGGCGGTCCCGCTCGATCAGGCTGTCGCGCAACATGGCGAGCGTTCCCGCCATCGCCCCGATCTCGTCCCCGCCTGCCTGCGGCAGCTGGACGTCGAGTTCGCCATGGGTGATCGCGGCCATGCTCTCATCGAGGCGCTTCAAGGGGCCGGTGATCGAGCGCACCGTGAGCGCAGTGAAGAGAAACGCCAACGCCAGCGCCCCAATTCCGCCGACGATCGCGAGTTTGACCGCGAGCTGCGCCTGGCTCGTGGAGGCGTTGCGTAGGGCCACGGACTGCTGCTCGACCCGGTCGACGATCTTGTCGATCTTTTCGTCGATATTGAGAATGTGACCTTTTGCCTGCTCCAGCAGCGCGTTGCCGGCGGCGCTGTCGTCGCCGGAATAGGCTACGCCCGCCTGACGCGAGAGCTCGGTCATCAGGCCGATTTCGGCTTGGATGGCGTTGACGAGCCGGGGATCGACGGGCGAAATCGCCTTGAGGTCCGAGTTCGAGCCGCGCCTCGGCCTCTGCGGCGGCCTGCTGCGAGCGGGCGAGTTGCGACACCGCCGCGTCGATCACCCAATACTTCAGATCGCCGAAGTGCTTGCTGGCCGAATTGGCGTTCCGGACGACCGTGACCAGCGTCGCCTCTTCGTCGAGGCTCTGTGAGTTGCGCGCGAGCTCTCGGATCAGAAGCGCGGAGGAGACGGCGAGGATCGCGAGCAGCAGGATCGACAGGCAGATCAGCCGTGCGCGGATCGACACGTTCGGCGTCATACTGGAGTCCACCCGTTTTATCGCCCTTTGCGCTCTCTTGACCCGACATCCGGCAGCCCGTCGCAGGAAGCCCCAGAGCGAACCGGTTTCGCCGAAGAGTCACGGCGTTGCACGCGCCTCTTCCAAACGTCTCAATATCATCCCATACTTGGCGAACCGGTCAAAGGGCGTCCGCTCCGCGCAATCAACGGCTGACCCGGTTCGCCCAGCGTGCTTTAAGGGTCCATGACGATCGCTGCGATCAGCGCACGAGGGAGGCGAAGATGAATGCTGCGAATATTGAGCGCGCCATTGTTCCGTTGGCCTTGTTGATCGGCGTCCCCTGGGCGGGGACGGCCGCGGCCGCGCCCATTTCCTTCAAGGTTGCGCTGACCGGGGCGCAATGCGTCCCGCGGGTCGAGACGGGCGGCTCGGGAACGGCGGATCTGACCTACGATGCGGCCACGCGGGAGGTCACCTGGAACGTCTCCTACAGCGGGCTGTCGAGCCCGACCACGATGGCGCATTTTCACGGGCCCGCCAAGCCGGGCCAGAACGGACCCGTCGAGATCTGGCTGAACAAGCAAGGCGCCCCGCCTCCCAACCCGATGACGGGCAAGGCGGCCCTGACCCCGGAGCAGGCGAAGCAGTTTGCCGCCGGCGAGTGGTATGTGAACGTGCACACGCAGTCGCATCCGGCCTGCGAGATCCGCGGGCAGGTGGTCCTGCCCAAGGATTGATCACAGCAGGTTGGCGATCATCGCCGCCGCCCCGGCGGCGAGGGCGAAGAGGAGAGCCGCCCGCGCCGCGCTTGCGTGCCTCGGCGCGGCGACGTTCGCCGGCAGGACTTTTCTTCCGCTGACCATGGGCTGCAACAGGTTCTGTCCCTTCGCCGCCGCATAGGCGACGATCGCCAGAACATGCAAAACGATCGCCGCGAGCAGCACGTCCCAGACGATCGCGTGCGCCGCGTCGATCGCATCCGCGACCCGGGCCGGGACGACCTCGGTCAACGGACCGACGTCGGCGATATCGTTGGCGACGTAGAGTCCGGTCAACGTTTCGGCGAGGAGCAGCACGAGCAGGAGGAGCACCATCCAGCCGCCGGCCGGGTTGTGGCCGACCTGTCGGTCGGGCTCGCGCAGCAGCGAAAGCTTCAGGTGTCGTACGACTGTCGGGGGCGAAGCAACGAAGCGGGAGAATCGGGCTGTCTCGCTGCCGAAGACGCCCCATAGCAGCCGGAACAGCAGAAGAGCGAGCAGCGCGTCGCCGACCCGGACATGCCAGTCCATCCAGTTCAATCGCCACGTCGCATAGGCCGCCGCCACCAGCGCGGCGGCCAACCAGTGGAAGAGCCTGATCGGACCGTCCCAAACGACGACGGCGCGCGACGCATCGTTCATGCGCGCCGCCGCGCGCTCGCCGTCGCCCGCTTCGAAGGTCGTTTTCACGCGGTCGGCGGCCAAGCCAGGCGGCGGCCCCGATGAGCACGGCGCCTTCCTGTCCGCCCTTGCGGCCGTCCCGGGCGGAGCTTCCGAGAACGGTCCACGGCTGTTTTGGCCGGTTGTGGGGCCATGATCATCTCCGCCCGAACAGCCGTTCGATGTCGGCGAGCTTCAATTCGACATAGGTCGGGCGGCCGTGGTTGCACTGCCCGGCCCCCGGCGTCGATTCCATCTCGCGCAGGAGCGCGTTCATCTCCTCGGGTTTCAGCGCCCGGCCAAAACGAACCGAATGGCGGCAAGCGAACGTTCCGAGAAACCTGTCAAGACGGCGGACGAGGCTCTGTGCGCCATCGTCGGCCATGAGATCGGCGGCGAGATCGCGCACGAGGCCGGCGAGATCCCCCTGCCCGAGGACCGCCGGGGCCTCGCGCACGATGACCGCGCCCGGGCCGAAGCCCTCGACGATCAGGCCGAGCCCGGCGAGCTCTTGGGCATGCGCGTCGATCAGCGCCGCCGCGTCCGGGTCGAGATCGACGACGAGCGGGTGCAGCAGGACCTGCCGGGCGACGCCCCGGCCTTCGCGCTCACGCTTCAGCGTCTCGTAGACGATCCGTTCGTGCGCCGCGTGCTGGTCGACGATGACCAGCCCATCGGCCGTCTGGGCGATGATGTAGGCGTTGTGCACCTGCGCCCGCGCGGCGCCGAGCGGCGCCGCGAGGTCGCGCGCGTCCGGCTCCGCCGCCGGCGCAGGCGCAGCCGGGGCAAAGCCGAAGCGCGCCTGCGCCGCCTCGGCGAAGCCCGCGGGCGCCCCCGGGGGTGACGCCGGCGCGGCGGGCGAGACGCGCCAGTCCCAGCCGGCGGCGGGAGCGGGTGGCCGGAAGGCCTGCGGGGGCCGCATCGCGAGCACGGTCGCCGTCCCGCCGGTGGTCGCGGCCCGGTGGAGGGCATCCGAAAGCCGCCGCTTGATCGCGCCGACGACGAGGCCGCGAACGAGGCCCGCGTCGCGGAAGCGCACCTCCGCTTTGGCGGGATGGACGTTGACGTCGACCTCGCGCGGGTCGCACGCGATGAACAGCGCCGCCTGAGCGTGCCGGTCGGCGGGCAGGAAATCGAGGTAGGCTGCGCGCACCGCGCCGCCGAGGTTCCTGTCGCGCACGGCGCGGCCGTTCACGAAGACGAACTGGGCGAGCGCGTTCGGCCGGCTGAAGGTCGGCAGGCCGATCCGCCCTTCAAGCCGCACCCCCTCGCGCTCGGCGTCGAGGCCGAGCGAATTCTCGGCGAAGTCGCGGCCCAGCGCCTGCCCGAGGCGCTCCGCGCGGCCCGCTACTCCCGCTCCGCAAGCCGGCCAGTCGAAGGGGGAGCCGATGTCGGTCAAAAAGGCGAAGCGCGTCCCGGGGTGGCTCAGCGCGAGGCGCCTCACCACGTCGGCCACGGCCTGCGCCTCGCTTCGATCCGACTTCAGGAACTTGAGCCTGGCCGGCGTCGCGGCGAACAGGTCGCGCGCCTCGACCCGCGTCCCGATCCCTCCCGCGCAGGGCTGAACCGGGCCCTTCACGCCATCCTCGACGACGAGCTTGAGGCCGCTCGGCGCGCCCTCGGCGCGGGTGCGGATCTCGAGCCGCGAGACCGAGGCGATCGACGGCAGCGCCTCGCCGCGGAAGCCGAGGGTGGCGATCGCAGTCAAGTCGCCATCGGGCATTTTCGAGGTCGCGTGGCGCTCGACCGAGAGCTCGAGGTCGCTCTCGTCCATGCCGCGCCCGTCGTCGGTCACCCGGATGAGCCGCCGCCCGCCCGCTTCGATCGCCACCTCGATCGACCTCGCGCCGGCGTCGAGCGCGTTCTCGACCAACTCCTTCACCGCCGCGGCCGGGCGCTCGATCACCTCGCCCGCGGCGATGCGATCGACGAGCAGAGGATCGAGACGGCGAATCGTCATGTGTCGGCCTCATCCGTCTTATGGCACGGGACCGGGTCTTGGGAAAACGCCTTCGTTTGCCGCGCCCTCCTATGGCCCGGCCGCCGGCCGCGGACAACCTCGCCAACCGAGGGGGTCAGCTTCGCCAGAAGGTCAATTCCGGGTGTCGATTGACACATATCACGCCCAGCCGCGAATTGGGAGTTTTCAAAGGGTTGCGGCGCGCCATTTCCGGCCGCCGGCCGCGGCGAAACCTGGCTCAAGCGAAGCGGCAGCCTGCCGGCGACAACCGGCGTCCTCGAGGTCCATGACTGTCGACGCATCGTGAAAAGCGCTTCCCGTGCGGGCGGCGCGCCGCCTTCCTTCCCTTGAAATCCCACTCCTGGCCTGAGGAAAACTGCGCTTTGCGCCGCCGAACGCGTCGCTACGGGGCTGCGGCGGGCGTGACGGCTCCGGCGGAAGCGGGCGCTCGGGCTCTCCTTCAGATGACCTTTTCAGGACAAATATGGAACATTTCGGCAGGTTTGACAAGAGATTTCTCAAGGCCGGAGACGGGACCCCGGTTCCTTGGCAGTCTGGACCCGCAAGGCGATCAAGAAGACGTTCGAGAGCCAGAGCGGCAAACTGGACAGCGTCCATTTCGCTTTCGGCGACGTCGACGCGTACGTCATCGCCGACCTGCCGGACAACGAGAGCGCCGCCGCCGCGTCGCTCGCCGTCAATTAAAGCGGAGTGGGGACCGGAAGAGTGGTGGCGCTGCCGACGCCGGAGGAGATGGACAGGGCCAGCAAGAAAGCGGTCGAAAGCGGTCGACTGCCGGCAGCCGGACGCTGAGCCTGGAAGCAGGCTTCCAGCGCGCCGGTGCAGCTACGCATTCAGCCTTGAGCCCGCCGCCAGATTTACGCCTGTCTCCAGGTCGAAGAGATGCATTTGGTCCGGATCGAAAAGAAACGGCCGCTTTTCTCCGACCTACGAATTGTCTGAGGCGCTGACTTTGGCGACCACCCGATGCGGTCCGCTTGAAGCGTCGAGCAACGTTTCATGTCCCAGGTGTTGCGCGACGTCGATTGAGAGGAGGGGCGCGCCGGCCGGGTCGGCATTGCGCGGAGCTAGGGCGCAGCGCTTCGGCGCGAACGCCGAGGACGACCTTGGGTTTGCCGTATCCTTTCAAGGCTCCGCGCAGCCGGTCCGGGATCGTAATGGCGAGTCCATTGTGCGGATCGGCCAGCTTCGAGGCGGCGAGCGATAGTTCGAGAAAATTCATCGCCGGCGATCCGATGAATCCGGCGACGAAGGTGTTGGCGGGCTTGTTGTAGACCTCGAGCGGAGAGGCGGCCTGCTGAACGACGCCGTCTTTCATGACGACGATCGTATCGCCCATGGTCATCGCTTGCGACTGGTCGTGCGTGACGTATACGGTCGTGACGCCGATTTCCTGGTGCATCTTCGCCAGGAAGCTGCGCGCCTCGACGCGCAGCTTCGCGTCCAGGTTCGAGAGCGGCTCGTCCATAAGAAAGACGCCCGGGCGCCGGACCAAGGCGCGGTCGGGCCAGAGGCGCGCCCAACAAAAGTCTTACATAGGGAGATGGACTGTGCAACTTCTTCGCCGCCGGGACGATCGAGAACGACTTCGCCGCAGACGAGACGCACTGGCTGGCCGACGCCGTCTCCGAGCGCACCGCCTGACGCGGCGCCCGAGCGGCCGCGGGCAGGACGTTCTTCGGACATGCCGAATCATATCGGCCCGGAGGGCCGCGAGACATGAGCAAGACCGGTACTACGCGAGTGATGGTGAAACCTGGTGATACCCTGCCGCCGGGCAAGACTGATTCGGCGCGGCTCGAGGCGATGACCGACGAGGAAGTTCTGGCCGCCGCACGGTCTGATCCCGATGCGCAACCGCTGACCCCTGAACAACTCGCAAAGATGCGCCGCGTATCGCGCGTCAAGGTGCTGCGACGCCGTCTCGGCATGCCGCAGGCGGAATTCGCTCAGGCATTCCACCTGCCCATCACGACATTGCGCGATTGGGAGCAGCGTCGTAGCGTCCCGGACGCACCGGCGCGCGCACTCTTGCTGGCCATCGAGCGCGATCCCGAAGTCGTGCGGCGACTATTGTCGGATAGGGCGGCGTAGCTTGGAGCCAACCCGCCAAACGAATGAGACTCAGTCCGCGCCTGCCCGCCTTCCTATCCCCAGCGTCCCCGCCAGGGCGTCTCGGGCACGGGCGTCAGCGGCGGCCGGTCTTCCGACCACGCGACGAGATTGGCGACGACGCATTCCGCCATCGCCCGCCGCGTCTCAACCGAGGCCGAGCCCACGTGCGGCAACAGGACGGCGTTGTCGAGCGCGATCAGCTCGGGGAGCGCATGCGGCTCGTTTTCATACACGTCGAGGCCCGCCGCCAGGATGGTCCCGGCCCTCAGCGCCTCGATGAGCGCCCTTTCGTCGACCAGCGTGCCGCGGGCGACGTTGACGAGGACGCCGCGGGGGCCGAGCGCCCGCAGCACCTCAGAGTTCACGATGTGGCGCGTCGCGGGACCGCCCGGCGCGGCGATCATCAGGATGTCACAAGCCTTGGCCATATCGATCAGCGACGCGTAAAATCGGTAGGGGACGCCGGGCTGCGGCCGGCGTCCGTGATAGACGACCTCGAGCCCGAAGCCTTTCGCCCGCGGTGCGATCGCCTTGCCGATCCGCCCCAGCCCCAGGATCCCCATGGTGCGGCCGCGCAGCGACGCGGTCAGCGGGAAGGAGCCCTTCAGCCATTCGCCTGCGCGAAGATGGCGCTCGGCCTGGGGAAGCTGGCGCGCCGCCATGATGACCAGGGCCATCGCGGTGTCGGCCACTTCATCGTCGAGCACGCCTGGGGTGTGGGTGACGATGATCCCTCGCTCGGCGGCGGTTCGCGCGTCGACGTGGTCGTAGCCGACGCCGAAGCTGGCGACGATCTCGAGCCTGGGGAAGCGCCGCATGAAGGGGGCGTCGATCGGAAAGTGGTGGCCGGTCGACGCCACCGCCCGAAATCTGCGGCCCCCATTCGGCCAGCGAAGCCTTTGGGTCGGTTTCGAGCCACAAGCGGCGCAGCGGGAGCTTCTCGGAGATCAGGTCCGCGACAAGCCCCGGGCCGGAATCCGGCGTCAGGACGTCGAGAGGCTTCATGGGGAGCTTCCTTTCCGCTTTCGCGCCCGCGCCGGACATGGCAATGCGGCCCCATGGCCAGCCCCAACGGCATGTCTCCCGCGCGGCGGCGCCCGCTGGTGCGCCGCATCATGCTGCGGGACTTCCGCTCCTACGCAACGCTCGACATGGCGATCGACCGCCGTCTTGTCGTCCTATGCGGCGAGAACGGCGCCGGCAAGACCAATCTCCTCGAGGCTCTATCCCTGCTTTCGGCCGGCCGCGGCCTGCGCCGGGCGGAATTTTCCCACTGCGCGCGCAAGGATGGCGCCGGCGGCTTTTCGCTGTCGGTCGAGGTCGAGGAGGACGGCGACCGCCATCAGCTCGGCTCCGGCTGGGTCCCTGGCGACGGCGACGGTTCCGCGTCGCGAACGAACCGCATCGATCGCGCGCCGGTTTCCTCGTCGAGCGCCTTCAGCGAATATGTGCGCGTCGTCTGGCTGACGCCGTCGATGGATTCGCTTTTTTCCGGTCCCGCCAGCGAGCGGCGCCGCTTCCTCGATCAATTCGTTCTGGCCATCGACCCGAGCCACGGCGCGCGGGTCGCGCAATTCGAACGGGCGCTGCGCGGGCGCAATCGTCTGCTCGAGGAGGGTGCGCGCAACGCCTCGTGGCTGGACGCGGTCGAACGCGAGGCGGCGGAGCTCGGCGTCGCCGTCGCCGCGGCGCGACTCGAATGCGTGAGCCGGCTCCAGGCGCTGATCGCCGCGGAGCGGAACGACGCCTCGCCCTTCCCGTGGGCGCGGCTTGCGCTCGAGGGAGACGTCGAGACGCTCGCCGCCGATGGCCCTGCAATCGCGGCCGAGGACTCCTATCGCGCGGCCCTGCGCGACAATCGAAGCCGCGACGCAGCGGCGGGGCGGACGACGGTCGGCCCCCATGTCGGCGATTTCGCCGTGTGGCATGGTCCGAAGGACGCGCCGGCGGCGAGCGCCTCGACCGGAGAGCAGAAGGCCCTGCTGGTCGAACTCGTGCTCGCGCACGCGCGGCTTGTCGCCGACATGTCCGGGATCGTCCCGATCGCGCTCCTCGACGAGATTGCGGCGCATTTCGATCCGCGCCGCCGGGCCGCGCTGTTCGACGCGCTGGAGCGCCTCGGCGGCCAGGCGTTCCTGACCGGCGCCGACCCCGCCGCCTTTGGCGATCTCGAGGGACGAGCACAAACCTTCGAGGTTTACGCCGAAGCGGACGGACAGTCGAAACTCGAGCCCGGATCGGCTTAGGCGGATTTGCATGGGCGGATGCGCTGATGATGGTCTCGCCATGTGCGGCGCCAGGCGCATTTTCACCACCAAGGGCAAGAAGTCTGCACGAAGGGCACAATCGTCTGGCGCCCATTGTGCGTCCGTGGTGTTCTACGCTGGGGAGTCGTACGTTTTCGCCGAGATTGTCGAGGCGAATCGAAACACAAAGGGCTCCAAGTATGCACAAAGGACACGAGGCCTTGTGACCTTCCTGCGATCTTCGCGCCCTTTGTGTTGATAGATATAGCAGTAGTGTCGCGCGTTCCCCGTTTCATCCTCCCGGGTCCAAACGGTCGATGCAAACTTTGTGGTGAAAAATTCGATCCGTCCGGTCCCAGGAATGTCCGCTTCAGGCGTGGCCGGCGTCGGAAGACAGCATCCCGGGGTCGATGCCGAGCTTCGCCAGAGCCCGATCGTACTTGTGGGCGTCGTCCATGTCGAAGATGAGGGCGGGATCGGCCGGGCAGGTCAGCCAACCGTTGGCGAGGATCTCGCTTTCCAATTGACCCGAGCTCCAACCCGAATAGCCGAGCGCGAGCACCGCCCGGGCCGGGCCGGTTCCCCCGGCGATTGCGCGCAGGATGTCGACGGTCGCTGTCAGACAGACGTCGTCGGCGATTTTGACGGTCGAATCGGTCGACCCGTAGTCGGGAGAATGGAGCACGAAGCCGCGGCCGGTCTCAACCGGCCCCCCGCGGACCACCCGCACCGCTTCGGCGGAACGCGGAAGCCGGATCGCTTGATCGCCGGGAACGATCCCGAGCTGCACCAGAAGTTGGCCGAAATCGATTTCATCGGCGCGCTGGTTGATGATCAGCCCCATCGCCCCGTCGTCGCGGTGGGCGCAAAGATAGACGACCGAGCGCGCGAAGGGACCGCCCCTCAACGACGGCATGGCGATCAGAAACTGACCTTCCAGGCTGGTTGAGGGCGGAGGATCTGCCGTTTTCATGCTCGCCTCTGGGGGTCGAGCCCAGTTTGACGCATTTTTGAATGCTAATCGAATTCCGGGCTGGGGTATAGATAAGGAAGGATGATGACCCGAACAGGACCGGACGCAAAAGAGGGCTTGAGGAGCGGGCGGGTGATCCAGGCTTCCGTCGTCGCGCTTGTCGCGCTGACGACGCCTGCGCGCTCCAGCGACGCTTACTCCAGCGATTGGGCGGCGGGCGCCAAATCCCAGGCGCGCCTCGTTGCGGCGGGCGAGGATCTGGCCGGCTTCGAGATTGAGCTCGCGCCGGGGGCGATCACCTACTGGCGCGATCCGGGCGACGATGGCGCGCCGCCCGCTTTCGACTTCTCCGGCTCGGACAACGTCGTGAAAGTCGAGCCCGTCTTTCCCGCTCCCGAACGCATCGCCGAGTCGGACGGCAGCGAGGCGTTCGGCTATGAACACGGAATCGTCTTGCCGCTCAGGATCGTGCCTCGCGATCCCGCAAGGCCGGTGAACCTCGTGGTTCACGCCCAGTACGCGGTCTGTGAAAAAATCTGCCTGCCGGCGCAGGCTCGCCTCAAGCTCGCCGTGCCGAACGCGCCCTCACCCTACGCTCACCTCGTCGAGGCCGCCCTCGCTGCGGCGCCGCGCCCCGTCCCACCGGAGGAATTGGGCGATCTTTCGCCCGACGGCGCTGACGGCTGGCGCCTCTGCGCGCCGCGTGCGGCGGGGAAACCGCTCGATCTCTTCGTCGAGGCGCCGGAGGGCTGGCGGATCGGCGCAAAGCCGGCGCCGATCGAGGCGAGCCGTGACTGTTTCCGGTTGACGGTGCTTGAAAAGCCTTCGGACCCCGACTTTCCGGTCGCCCTGCGGCTGACGATGACCGGAGGTCGGGGGCCGGTCGAGACGACGATCGAAGCGGGGCGGCCAAAATAACGCCGGCGTCGCCGATCACAGGGCGGTCGACAAAGCCGATTGCGCCGGTCAAGGTGCGAGCCCATGATTCGCTCGATGGTGCATCAAACCGAGGATAAGCGAAGCAAGGAGTCCCCGCCGCCGGCGCCGGCCAGCGAGCGCGCCCGCCAGGCGAGCCCGCGGAGAGTCCCTGCTTATCTCGAGGGCCTCAACGACGAGCAGCTCAGCGCGGTCGAAGCCCTCGAAGGGCCGGTTCTCGTGCTTGCCGGCGCCGGGGTCGGCAAGACGCGCGTGCTCACGGCGCGCATCGCCCATCTGATCGCGTCGGGCCGGGCGCGGCCCCATGAGATCCTCGCGGTCACCTTCACCAACAAGGCTGCCCGGGAGATGCGCGAACGCGTGAGCCTCTTCACCGGGACCGCGCAAGGGATGCCATGGCTCGGCACCTTTCATTCGATCTCCGTCAAAATCCTCCGCATGCACGCCGAACTCGTCGGCCTTCGCCAGAACTTCACCATCCTGGATTCGGACGACCAGCTCCGATTGCTGAAGCAGATTTTGCAGGCCGAAAATCTCGACGATTCGCGCTGGCCCGCGCGGCTGCTGGCGAGCATGATCGACGGCTGGAAGAATCGGGGGCTCGATCCGCCTCACACGCCGGCAAGCAAGTCGGCTTCCTTCGCCGGCGGCCGCGGGGCCGCGTTATACGCGGCTTACGAGGCGCGCCTCAAGGCGTTGAACGCCATCGACTTCGGCGGCCTGCTGCTGGATTCCCTGCGGATGTTTCGCGAGAACGGCGATGTTCTCGCCGGTTTCCAGCGCCGATTCCGCTACATTCTGGTGGATGAATATCAGGACACGAACGTCGTTCAGTATCTCTGGCTGCGGCTTCTCGCCCAGGCGAGCGGCAACCTTTGCTGCGTCGGCGACGACGACCAATCGATCTACGGCTGGCGCGGAGCGGACGTGGAGAACATTCTGCGTTTCGAAACGGATTTTCCCGGCGCAAGGGTGATCCGGCTCGAGCGCAACTACCGCTCGGGCGGACACATCCTCGCGGTCGCCTCCGGACTCATCGCGCATAATCAAGGCCGATTGGGGAAGACGCTGTTCACCGACGCCCCGCTGGGGGAGCGCCCCACCGTCATCGGAGTGTGGGACAGCCAGGAGGAGGCCCGGATTATCGGGGAAGCGATCAAGTCGGCGCAGCGGGCCGGGGGTGCGCTCGACGACATTGCGATCCTTGTGCGCGCCTCGTTCCAGATGCGCGAGTTCGAGGAGCGCTTCATCGCTCTCGGACTGCCCTACAAGGTGATCGGAGGCCCTCGTTTCTACGAGCGGGCCGAAATTCGCGACGCGCTCGCCTATCTGCGTTGCGTTGCACAACCCGACGACGACCTCGCATTCGAGCGCATCTACAATCAACCCAAGCGTGGGCTCGGCGAGAGCACCTTGGCGACGTTGCACGAATACAGACGCCGCGCCGGCGTTTCCCTGATGCGCGGAGCCAAGGCGCTGGTGGAGACGGAGGAGCTGAAGGCTCGGCCGCGCCAGATCCTGCGCGATCTTCTGGCGCAATTCGATCGCTGGAGAACCCGCGCCGCCGAAATCACGCAGGAGGAGCTGGCGCAAGAGGTTCTCGAGGAAAGCGGCTACGTCGACATGTGGAAGGCGGAGCGGACGCCGGACGCCGCGGGCCGCCTCGACAATCTCAAGGAGCTTGTGCGTTCGATGGGCGAATTCCCCGACCTCGGCGCCTTCCTCGAGCACGTATCGCTGGTGATGGACGTCGAAGGCGCGCAGGACGGCGAGCGCGTTTCGATCATGACGCTGCACGCAGCGAAAGGTCTGGAATTCGAGATCGTCTTCCTGCCCGGCTGGGAGGAGGGGCTGTTTCCGCATCAGCGGTCGCTTGAAGACAACGGGCGAGCGGGTCTGGAGGAAGAAAGGAGGCTCGCCTACGTCGGACTGACGCGAGCGCGACGGGAGGCGAAGATCTACTACGCGGCCAACCGGCGCATGCGCGGTCTCTGGCAAACGTCGCCGCCATCGCGGTTCATCGGCGAACTTCCCGCGGAGCACGTCGAGTTCGAGGATGTTGCCGCGTCCTCGGGCTACGGCGACTACGGAGGCTCCCATTTCGAGGCGTTCCCAGCGGGTTCCCGGTACGACACGCCGGGATGGCGGCGGGCGATGGACAATTCGCGAGGCGATTCTAAGTCTGGCCGAGGACATGGCGTTTCTGCATCGGAGCGACCGTTCGATGCAACGCTGGCACGCCGAGAGCGGCGCCCTTCCAATTCGCCACTCGGTCTCGGCACGCGGGTTTTCCATGTAAAATTCGGATCGGGAAGCGTCGTCGGCGTCAACGGCGGGAAACTGACCGTCGATTTCGACCACGCGGGCCGGAAACTCGTGATGGAAAACTTTGTCACCGCGGAGCGCTAGCAGCGCCGACTCCTTAAATCAGCACAATTCAAGGCTCTGATGCGTCCGTCGGTCATATCGGTTATTTTGGCGCCGCCGAGGGGTTCCCAGGCATGCGCTTTTCACGGCGTCACAATATTGATCTCATGAGCATCCCGATGACGTCGAAGCCCCTGACCGCAGACCTCGCGCCGCGCCTGCATGGCGACGAAGCACCGATGTACGAATTGATTGAGCTATTCTTCTTCGCGTATCGGGACTTCGTCGGCGACGCGGATCGATTGCTGGAGACCTACGGCTTCGGGCGGGCGCACCACCGCATCCTTCACTTTGTCAGCCGCAGGCCGGGGCTGACAATCGCCGAGCTCCTGGAAATCCTGCGCATAACGAAGCAAAGTCTCAACCGGGTGCTCCGCGAATTGGTCGACCAGAACTTCATCGAGTCTCGCGCCGGAGCGCTCGACCGGAGACGCAGGCAGCTCTATGCGACCCCGGAAGGCGAGCGTCTGGCGCTGCGGCTCGCGCAGGTCCAAACTCGACGATTTGCGTCGGCGCTGGACAAGTTGGGCGGGTCGGGTCCTCAGTTGGCGACCACGTTTCTGACGGCCATGATCGATCCCAGCGGGCGGCCGGCTAAGCCGATCCATGAAATCTCCGGCGAGCGTCGAATTTGACAGCGCCTGAGGACGACGCGGCGCATGTGTTGGTTGTCGACGACGACCGTCGGTTGCGTGCGCTGCTGTCCAGCTACCTCGTGAAGAACGGACACCGGGTTACGGTGGCGGCGACGGCGGCGGAAGCGCGCAGCTTCCTCGACGGCCTCGCTTTCGACATCATCGTGCTCGACGTGATGATGCCCGGAGAGAGCGGTTTCGACTTCGCGGCGGACCTGCGTTCGCGCTCCCAGGTGCCGATTCTCATGCTGACCGCCCGCGGCGATCCGCAGGATCGCGTGAGAGGCCTCGAAATCGGGGTCGACGACTACCTCGCCAAACCCTTCGAGCCTCGTGAGCTACTGTTGCGAATTGGCTCCGTGCTTCGGCGCGCCCGGGCGGCGCCGGTGGGAAAGCCCGAAGCGGCCGTTGTGCGCTTCGGGCCCTATACGTTCGCGCTGGACAAGGGCGAGCTTCGCGCAGGCGAGGAGATCGTCAAACTCACAGATCGCGAGAGAGAAATTCTGCGGCTTCTCTGCGCCAACGCCGGCTCGAGCGTTTCGCGGGAGGCGCTTTCGGAATCCGGCGGCGCGGCCCAGGAAAGGACGATCGACGTCCTCATCAACCGTCTGCGACGCAAAATCGAGCAGGACCCGGCCAACCCTGCCTATCTGCAAACCGCCCGAGGAGCCGGATACCGTCTGGTCGCGGACGGATGAGCTTCCGGGCCTCGTTCGGGACGCTGCGCCTGTTCGCCCGCACGCGGAGCCTGTGGCGGCGCGCGGCGCGGGGCCTCGCGGAAATGCTGCCCAAAGGTCTCTACAAACGGTCGCTGCTGATTGTCATACTGCCGATGGTGCTCCTGCAGACCGCGGTCACTTTCGCGTTCATGCAGCATCACTGGGAACTGGTTACGCGACGCCTGTCGGAAGCGGTCGCAAGAGACATCGGCGCGCTGACCGATCTCTACAAGAAGCTTCCGCCCGGCGAAGAGGACGCCTTTCTGGCGAACCTCGCCGCGGAAAAATTCCGGATGGACGCGACGCTGCTTCCGCCTGGTCCACTGCCTCCGCCCATGCCGAGGTCTTTTTTTGACGCGCTCGACCCGCTGACGCGCACTCTGCCGAGCGAGATCAAGACGCAGGTCCGCGAGCCCTTTTGGCTCGATACGGTCGGCCGATCCGGCCTGATGGAAATACGAGTCGATCTCGGCGACCGCGTGCTGCGGCTCGTGACGCGCCGCTCCCTCGCCTACGAGGCGAACGCACATATCTTCGTCCTCTGGATGCTGGGCGCGATGATCGTTCTCTTGACGGTTGCGATTATCTTCCTGCGCAACCAGATTCGCCCGATTCTCAGGCTGGCGCAGGCGGCCGAGGACTTCGGCAAGGGCCGAGAGGTCGACTTCAGCCCGCACGGCGCCCAGGAGGTCCGGCAGGCCGGGCGCGCTTTCATTGGAATGAAGCGTCGTATCGAGCGGGCGACCGAACAGCGCACCGCGATGCTCAACGGCGTCAGCCACGACCTGCGGACAATCCTGACCCGCTTCAAGCTTTCGGTCGCATTGCTCGACAGTTCCGCCGACAGCGAATTGTTGCAGAAGGACGTCGACGAAATGGGACAGATGCTCGAGGGATATCTCGCCTTCGCGCGTGGCGACGCGACGGAAGCCTCGGTCGAGACCGACATCGGCGCTTTGCTGCGGGACTTGTGTGTCGACGCGCAGCGGCATGGCGCTGACGTCAGCATCGAGACCAAAGGCGATCTCGCCATTCGCGTGCGCCCGATTGCGATGAAGCGCTGCATCGGCAATCTCGTCGCCAACGCGCAGCGCTATGCCGATCACGTGAGCGTCCTGGCCAAGCGCAAGTCGCGGTTCGTCTCGATCGTGGTCGACGACGACGGCGTCGGCATCCCGCCGGCCCATCGTGAGGACGTATTCCGCCCATTCTATCGTTTGGACGAGGCGCGCAACCAGGACGAAAGCGGCGCCGGCCTGGGTCTCGCCATCGCCAGGGACATCGCCCGATCCCACGGAGGCGACATTACGCTATCCGACAGTCCGCTCGGCGGCCTGCAAGCCGCAATTCGCATACCGGTCTGACGAAACGGCTGGCTGACTCTACCGGCGGGTTTCCGGTCCCTTCATGGCCTTCTGATCGCCCGGCGCGACCTCGACCCAAGACGCCGGGTCTTCGCGAAGCCTATTGCACGTCAATATGCGACCTCTCCGAGTGGCGGTCGCGTGGATGGCGAACGGTCAAATTTCGGAGGCATGCCGCCGCCGGACCGTGCTCGGGCGGGCATCGAAATCATCAGCCGTGAGCCGATCGAAGTTCGGCGCGTAGCGAGGGTGTGCGGCGAATGGGTTATCGTCGGCCTGCCGCGAGACCGTATCCTGATCACAGGCGATATTGTCGTGAATGGGTCTCCCGACAGGCGGTACCGGGATCAGACGATGGAGCGCCGCGCGGCGCTAACGCTGTGTCAGAGTTTGCCTTACATCCGCATTCTCCCCTCCAGGGGACGACCCGGTGGGTGTGAACTTTACGAGTTGATGCTGTATCACATCGATGGCTCGCGGCCCGGGTAGACGGTGACTGGACAAGGGCCTCCCAGCGTCTTCGATCCGCGCTCGGGCCGCCAGAACTGCATCCGCATACTTCACTGTCCAGTCGAACAACGCCGCCACGGGAGCTTTGAGCAGACACCACGGGCACTAGGATCCGTTCGCCTTGCCGGAGTGCAAGTCGGGGCCGTCTGTGAGTTGTGATGGGTTTGACTCGTTGCCGTCTGGCGTGTCGTGTCGTGTCGTGTTTGACGCTCCTGTCCAAAGGGGCGTGACCAAGTGGCGGTGGAGGGCGGCGGACTGAAGTGTTGCTGCTGGATCTTGGCGCGGGCATATGTTTCAACACGCGTGCGGCGCGGATGGCGGCGCCGCACGCCCCGCCGTTGCGTACTGCAGGTGCGGACAGTCGTGCCGGGTTCCGAGTGCGAGCGACCCCGTTGCAGGGCCGCCTGAATGGAAACGGGCGAGAATTCGAGGACTTCCTAGTACTGCAGGTTGGGGTAGGCAGCGCTGTCTCCGCGTCCCTCGCGCGTCAAATCGAGAACGCCGTAGATTGCCCAGACCGGGTCGAGGGAGCTGGTGTCGCCGCGCTTGAACGTCATCTCGCTCGCCCAGTGGTGGTGGATCCCGTCCTCGTCGCGTGAGAACACGTTCAGGACCGGGAGCTGCTCGCCGTCCGGTGCTTCCGCATGGTAGTCGCGGTTGAAGGTGTTGTTCCGCGAGGACAGCAGCCGCAGGTTGCGCCAGCCGCGTTCTTGTGCGTAGGTGCCGAGCCGATCGGGGCTTGTCTTCGCGATCACGACGAGGTTGATCCGCTCGGCGAGGTGAAAAGCAGCGCCCTCGAGCCCGTCGACGACCGATGTGCATGACGGGCACGGCTGCTCGACAAGCGGCAGCTCGGCTGTCTTGCCCCCTGGGGCACCCGCTCGTGGGTCTTCCGACCAGCGCGGGAACATCATGTTGTAGATGACCAGCGAGTTCTTGCCCGGTGCGAACAACTCCGAGAACCTCACCTTGCTGCCATCGGCCGCGGACTCGAAGACGTAGTCCTCCCTGATGAGGCCGCCCGCTGGGAGTGCCCGGCGCTGGGCGGCGACCTGCTCGTTCAGCCGCCGGAGTTCTGCCTCCGCCTCCAACAGCTCGTTGCGTGCGCGCCGGTATTCGCTCGACTCGCCGGGGAAGTGGACATTCGGGTCGAGGAGTACTTCCCGCCACTTGTTCATGTCGCGTGGTTTGCCCTTGAGAGCCATTGTTTCCATCCTTTCCTATGCTCCGAACTCTCTCCCTTGTGGAGTGGGAAATTCGGAGCGTCTTTTCATGTACTGCGGCTTTTTGTGGGGCAACCCACTCAGCCGTCGAACATCGCGAAGAGGGCGTTGAGGCCTTCCGCCAACAGCGGATGCGTGAAGATCGCATCCACCATGTCGGTAACCAACGAGCGCCTCTTGGATCGCGTTCGATACCTTGTTGAGCCGCGCAACGCTATATTCGCCTTCTTGTGGGGTTACCATAAGAGCAGCGGTCGACGGTGATGCTCACGGAATGAAAGGAGAGCGCAATGCCACTCGTCAGAATCGACCTCAACGAGGACGCGCCCGCCGAGCGCGTTCGAAATCGTCAGCCAAGCCGTCTACGGCGCGATGATCGAAATTGCTGACGTGCCGATCAACGACAAGTTCCAGATCGTAACTCGCCACAGCACGGACGAGATCATCTATCCGGAGGAGGGTTATCTTGGTGTCCAATACTCGCCGGATCTCATCATCATCCAAGTGACCTGGGTCGGCAGCCGCTCGACCGACGTCAAGAAGCAATTCTACCGGCGCATCGCCGACGAAATTCACGCGAAGGCCGGCGTCCGCAAAGAGGACGTCTGGATCAACTTGGTGGATGACGGGCGCGAGGACTGGTCTTTCGGCAACGGCGACATGCAGTACGCACCGAAGTAGGTCGCGACGCGCTGTCCATAGGGGTCCGGTCAGTGCCAGAGATAGGTCCCACACACATCCTGACGGGTCTGTATGGAGGCCGATCAAAGCGAAAGCGCCCCTATTTGCTTTCTTCGACTTTGCAATCGAGTTGGGTGGCGTCTAGCGCTAACAGGGGCAATCCGCCCCCGCCGCATCTGACTCTCGTGGAATATCATTTTTATTCAGCAGCTTGAGCGAAGGCGCCGACGCCGCGGGTGAGCAAGAGAACAGGGAGGCGTTCTCCCTGTTACGCCACATAACAGGAGAGGCCGGCGAGGGGACCGCGAAGCGGAAAACCGGCTTTCGGCTTCCCCGCGACCAGCGCCATCGGCAAGAATTTCTAAATGATCTCGACGGCGACCTCGCTCGCCAATGACCGGGCTCCGCCATTCTGTGAGGATCGAACGTTAGTCCATTGAGATAATTGCAGTATGGTTTCCATATGTCAGCGGCTATAGCAGCGCCAGCCACAGGCGTCCGCTCGAGGACCGCAAGGCGAAGGCTTACGCCCCCGCCATGATCCGCGCGACGATCGGATCGACGCGCTCGGGCGCCGCGTCGCCCAATCGATAGGCGGCCCGAAGCCGCCGTGCGGCGGCTTCGGCCTCGTCCGCGCTGCGCGCGTGGACCCGGGCGAGCGGCGCGCCCGCGCCGACCTCGGCGCCGAGCGGCGCGAGGTCGGTGAAGCCGACCGAAGGATCGACGGCGTCGGCGGCGCGCGCCCGGCCGCCGCCGAGCTCAACCACGGCGAGCCCCACCGCGCGCAGGTCGATGGCCGCCACGACGCCGCGCCGGTCGGCGACCGCATCGGCGACAACCCCTGCGCGGGGCAGCGTACTCTCGGCGTGGGTGAGAAAGTCGCTCGGACCGCCGAGGGCCGGAGACCATGCGCTCGAAGCGCTCGGCGGCGGCCCCCGAATCGAGCGTGCGCTGCATGAGCATGGCCCCCTCTTCCGCGTCCTTCGCCAGCCCGGCGAGCGCCAGGAGCTCGCGCGCCGAGCGCGAGCGTCACCCGATGAAGGCGCGCGTCGCGGCGCCGTCCGACGAGAAAGTCGACGGCGTTCTTGACCTCGACGGCGTTGCCCGCGGCGCTGGCGAGCGGCTCGTTCATGTCGGTGATCAGCGAGACGGTCGGCAGGCCGGCGCCGGTCGCGACCGTCGCGATGCTCTCCGCCAACTCGCGCGCGCCCTCGAGCGTGGGCATGAAGGCGCCCGAGCCGGTCTTCACGTCCATGACCAGCCCTTCGAGGCCGGCGGCGAGCTTCTTCGACAGGATCGAAGCGGTGATCAGCGCGACCGACTCGACCGTCGCTGTCACGTCGCGGATCGCATAGAGGCGACGGTCTGCCGGAGCGAGGGCATCGGTCTGGCCGATGATGGCGCAGCCCGCCTCGCGGACGACGCGCTTGAAGGTGACGAGGTCGGGCTGCGTGACGTAGCCCGGAATTGAATCGAGCTTGTCGAGTGTGCCGCCGGTGTGGCCGAGCCCGCGCCCCGAGATCATCGGAACGAACGCGCCGCAGGCGGCGAGCATCGGCGCGAGCATGAGCGACACATTGTCGCCGACGCCGCCGGTCGAGTGCTTGTCCAAGACCGGCCCTGGCAAATCGGGCGCGCGCCAGTCGAGCGTCTCGCCGGAAAGCGTCATGGCGCGGGTCAGCGCGATGCGCTCGGTCAGATCCATGCCGCGGAAGAACACCGCCATCGCGAAAGCGGCGGCCTGCCCCTCGGTGACCGCGCCGCTGGCGAGTCCGGCGATGAACTGGGCGATCTCGGCTTCGCTTAAGCGCAAGCCGTCGCGCTTCAGGCGGATGATCTCCTGCGGCAGGGTCATGCGCCTTCGTCTCCGTACAAGCGGATGAATCCGCGCAGCAGCAGCTTGAAGCGCTCGGCGGCGAGCCGCGCGTATTCCTGCGTCTCGTCGTGGCTCGGATCGCCACCCGCGAGGCCTGCGGCATAGTTGGTGACGACCGAGACGGCGGCGCACCGGAGCCCGCAATGCCGGGCGAGAATGACCTCCGGCACGGTCGACATGCCGACGAGGTCGGCGCCCAGAATTCGCGCCGCCCGGATCTCGGCCGGCGTCTCGAAGCTCGGGCCGGAGAACCACATGTAGACGCCCTCGTGCAAAGCGATATCGGAGGAACGCGCCGCTTCGTGAAGGGTCGCAATGAGATGTGGGTCGTAGGCTTGGGTCAGCGGCACGAAGCGCTCCGCTCCGGTTGCGCCGATGAGTGGATTGGTCCCGGCGAAGTTGATGTGGTCCCTGATTGCGACAAGCGCCGGCGGGCGCCATTCCCTTTTGAGCCCGCCGGCAGCGTTGGTGAGGAGAAGCGTGTCGCCGCCGAGCGCGCGGAAACTCTCGATCGCGCCGCGCATCGCGCCCGCGTCGCCGCGCTCGTAATAGTGGCCTCGACCCTGGAAGAGGGCGACCCGCTTCCCCTCGATCGTCCCGACGACCAGCCTCCCTGCGTGGCCCTCGACGCTGGGCTCGGGAAAGCCTGGAATGTCCGCGTACGGAATCGCGACCGCGTCGGAAGCCTCGTCGGCGAACGGGCCGAGGCCCGTGCCCAGCACGATGGCGAGCGGAGGCAGGGAATCGAGGCCGCGGGCCTTGAGCGCTGCGATTGCGGGATCCGATTTTGAGGTCATGGTTTCCTCGTTTCCATCGCTGCGCCCGGAATGGAGCATGGCGCCTGCTCATGCGAGGGCGCAAGCGCGTAAAAGGGAACGCATCTCCGATCTCCTCAGCTCCCACTGACGCTTGTCAACCTGACATGACGCGCTAGATAGGAGCGATGAGCTACGAATCCGACCTCTACGAGTGGACGAAGGAGCAGGCCGACGCGCTCAGGCGGAGGGCGCCGAACGAACTCGACTGGGACAACCTGGCGGAGGAAATCGAATCCTTGGGAACAAGCCAACGCAGCGAAATTCGCTCCCGCCTGAAGGTTCTCCTCCTTCATCTCTTGAAGTGGAAATACCAGCCGGAATGGCGATGCGGAAGCTGGCGCGGCTCGATTCGGGAAGCGCGGGATCAGATCGACGATGTACTCAACGACAACCCGTCGCTGCGGACTTATCCCGCCGAATGGCTGCAGAAGGCCTATGCGAGAGCGCGACTGAAAGCCTTCGACGAGACCGGTCTCCTGAGCCTGCCCGAGGCCTGCCCGTGGACGATCGACGAGATCCTAGACGGCGAGTTTCTGCCTTGAGGCGATCAATCGGTCGGCGCGAGATCGTCGATCTTGACTCGTAGGGCTTTCGCGATGCGCGCCATGATTTCAAGCGAGCCGCCGTGCTTGCCCGATTCGAGATCGGCGATGTGGGGCTGCGTCGTCCCGGCGGCCTTGGCGAGCTTCGCTTGCGTCATGCCGCGCTTGCTCCGCCAGAAGGAAAGCGGCGTCGGCGCGGCAAGCAGAGCGTCGATTTCTTCCAACGTGAGCGCTTCTTCGCGTCCTGCCCGATAGTCCGCCATGGCCGTCGCGTGCGCGAGCGCGTCGCACATGTCCTCGTATTCCTCGGCCGGAAGTATGGCGAGCTTCTCGCCGCCGGGAGTTGTGATCAACTTTGCGCTCATGGCCGTCAATGACCTTTCAATCATAGATCGATCCCCGAGGACCAATCCGGGATACGATGAGCTCGGTCTCCGTCTCCTCGAACAGAATCCGAAAGTCGCCGACGCGCAATCGCTTCAGCGGCGAACCCCGCAGCTCTGTCACGCGATTGGCGAGCGACGCCGGGTTCGCCGCGTAGGCGGTGATCTCTTGTCCCGAATTCGCGGAGCGACATTCCGGTGCTTGCGCAACGCCGTCACGGCAGGCTTGAGGAGAATAACCCTCTTCACTTCGGCTGAGATATAGAGATCTTATATAATGGTCAATGGGTGTCCGGGCAAGGGGTCTCAATTTGAATTTCAAGTCCCGACCCGTTGCTGACCTTCCCGATCCTCCCGGTACGGGCGGATTGCGCAAATAGCGGTCATTCCCGGCGGCGTAGCGAACGGGTCAAATCGATCATTGGCGGCCACAGGTGACGCCCCGGCGCAGGAAAGACGGCCGCCGCATGTTGGCTGACTGGGCCCTAAGCGATGGCTCAAGACAAAAAAGAGGAGACGACATCGCCTCCTCTTCCTGTCGTCATTGCTTGCCGGAATGTTCGTGAGCAGTCGTGGTGTGCTTGTGTGCCTGCTCGCTATGCTCGTGAGCCGCTTCAGCGTGCTCCATTGCCTCTTCGTGCTCGCCGAGATCATGATGATGGGCGGCTTGATGGTGATGATGGGCGGCTGCGTGGTGATGAGCGGCCGCCTGATGATGATGCTCACTGGCCGGATGCTTCGGGGATTTTGCCATGGTGTATTCCTCCCAACCGGTCCTATGAAAGTGGATGCCGGTTATAGGTAGATATTGAAAGCATTCCCCTGACGAAATTGTGACGCTCCCCATTCCTTCGTCGATCATGTTCGATCCAAAAGCCAGAGCCGCAACGCCTGGGCTACAAGCAGGATTGGACCGCGTTTGCCAGCTTCACTGCTCATCTTCAGCTCAAGAGCAGAGCGTACGAATTACGCCGAGCTCGGCCTTCCCGTCGACCGCTATCGCGCGACGTGCGAGATTGGGCGCGAGCGGCCCGCCTCCCCCGAACTGCGACCCTCCGCCCTCTCGATCTGCAATGACCGCTCAACGTCGACTCCGGTCATATGCCACGGTCGGCAGACGCCGCGCTCGCCGCTTGCTTTATGCCGCAGGTTTCAAGTGCCCTGTAGACGCTCCCACGTCCGATACCGAGGGCGTTCGCAATCTGTGTCACCGTCCGCCCCGATTTGAAGAGCTTCACCGCTTCGTCCGCCTTCAGCCGCGCTGAGGGCCTCCGCCCCAAGTACCGGTTCTCTACCTTTGCCTTGGCGATCCCCTCACGTTGACGTTCAAGCATCATCTCGCGTTCGAACTGGGCGAAGCCGGCGAAGATGGTGAGGATGAGCTTCCCTGTGGCGCTTTTGGTGTCGACCGTTTAGCCCCCGAGGTTGAGCACTCGCAGCCCCGCCCCGCCATCCTGAACGGCCTCAAGCCGCTTCACGATCTCCCACAGGCCCACTGTTGAGCGGGCCAATCGGTCGACCTTGGTGACGACAAGCGTGTCCCCGCCGCGAACTTAGTCCAACGCGCGCTCTGCAAGTTGACTATCGGTTTTCCCGAAGGCCGAGTCCTCAACCGGAGGACGAAGGCTGCATGGGGGAGCCGAAATCTGACCGATGCGGCTCCTTCACTTCGGCGGGGTGGAAGCGCGAGCCCGGCATGACGGCATACTCGACGAAGCCACACAAGGAATCGGCGCCGCGGTCAGCAGCGATGGCCAGTCGCACTCGACCGGCATAGCGGCCATCCTTGCGCTTGTCTTGTGCCGTGCCCGGCTTCCGGTGGCGAACCTCGACAGCGGCGGCCGAACGGGTGGACGATGGCGACGTGATGCACCTGCTGAAGGTGATGCTCAAAGCCAACGGCAAACAGGGCGTTCCGCAAGGCGGGGTGATCTCGCCGCTGCTCAGCAACCTCTACCTCACCGAGGTGGACAGGATGCTGGAGCGGGCGAAAGGGACCTCGCAATCCCTATCCCGGCAAGCTCGGCGTCGTAGAGGAGGGCGCGCTCGCCGACTTGCTGCTGGTAGGCGGTGATCCGCTCGCGAACCTCAAGCTGCTGGAAGGACGGGAAAATCTATAAGAACACAGTTTGAGCCCGGGCCCCCACAGCTTTGGGAACCGAGGCGTCGACTATCGAGACCATTCGTAGTGCGAGATTGCGGTTGCGCCCAGACATAGACCCAATTGCTGGCGCGGCTCCAGCTCATTTAGCGCCTGTATGAGCATGTATTGCCGCAGATCGGCCGACGACATGCCGTCCCCTCCATGCTATGCCGAAGGTGGCTTGTTGATCCAAAGCCGGGCTGCGGAAGAAGTTCATAGCCGTGGTGGCGATTCAGCAGCTTCCCACCGCTTCGGAGGAGTCGCCCCGGCGCGCTCCTTGCAACCTCGCGCCATTGCACCGCAACCTCGTGCCAATTCCGGCGTGGGAGGTTCCCGTTGTCGCAATGGCGACGCCCTTCGATCCGATCCTTCCAGCGATCGAGCGCGACCGCATCGCATATGTCGCCTTCGCATTGCTCAACAAGACCGATGGACGGAAGGCAGCACAGAAAAAAGGTCGCGAAGTCACGGAAGCGATGAGGATGCTTACAAAACCGCAGCGGCGTCTGGGGGATGCTGTTGGTAAATCGAGGGATGACGGCGTTTGGCGTCAGAGCTAGGCGCGTTGTCCTCCCGCTCGCCGAACCATCGCGTGAGTAGATTCCGAGGGTTGCCGCAGAACGCGGCTGCCCCTATCCGGAACTGTCTAGACTTCGGCTGGCGAAGCCGCCACCTTCAAAAAGCGGTTCGCTGGCGAGGACCTGCGGTGATGGGAAGGCTCCCGATTGGCCTCGCATCGCAGGTGGTCCAAAGCTTATCGCCACGGCTAAATCATGATTTGGCCGCGGTACTCTTTCGCTGTTTTATGCTTAGCTGAATGCAGGAGCGCGTGATGGCGGAGTTGGCTGGTCCGTTGCGAGTCATGAAGATCGCGATTCAGACCGCAAGGGTCGCCTATCCCGACTACGAACGAGAGAACGGCACTAAATGGCCGGATAGGCACCTTGATCCCACAGAGGCTCGGCTGTAAGAGCCCTGGATGGAGCGGGTTTTGACATCGTCCCAAAGAAAGATAAGCCCGATGCCGACCGGCCCTAAAGGCGAGAAGCTAGTTAAGAATCCCAAGCCGTCAATTAATTGTCCACGGGCCTTAGTCCAAACGCAAACCCGATTTTGAAGGAGGCTGACCCTATGGCCGAAGCCTATATTGTTGATGCGGCCCGCACGGCTGGCGGTCGCCGGAACGGCAAGCTTGCTGGATGGCACCCTGCGGACCTGGGCGGTGAAGTGCTGAATGCCCTCGTCGACCGTACCGGGGTCGATCCTGCAGCCATCGACGACGTGATCATGGGCTGCGTGACACAGGCGGGAGAGCAAGCCTTTGCCTTTGGGCGCAACGCTGTCCTCGCCTCGAAGCTTCCCGACAGCGTGCCGGCCGTCACCATCGACCGGCAATGCGGCAGCTCACAGCAGGCAGTGCAGTTCGCGGCCCAGGCGGTAATGTCCGGCATGCAGGACGTTGTGATCGCCGCCGGCGTCGAGAGCATGAACTCGCGTGCCGATGTTCTCCAACGTTACGCTTCACCAGAAAGCGGGGCTCGGAGTCGGGCCGTTCAGCGATCGGATTAAGGCCCGCTATGGGGTCGAGGCGTTCAGCCAATTCGTGGGCGCCGAGATGATCGCGCGCAATTATGGCTTCGATCGCGAAACGCTCGACCGCTTCGCTCTGGAGAGCCATCGTCGCGCCGCCCTTGCGACCCGCGCGGGGGCTTTCGAAACGGAAATCGTGCCCGTCCCCGTCGAGACATCCGACGGCATCCGACCCCACGTCCAAGACGAAGGTATCCGCTATGATGCGACGCTGGAATTGATCGGATCGGTGAAGCTGCTCCAGGAAGGCGGCGTCATTTCGGCGGCCAACGCCAGTCAGATCTGCGACGGCGCGAGCGGCGCCTTGATCGTGAGCGAACGCGCGCTCAAGACCCATAATCTCACGCCGATCGCGCGCATCCATGCGATGACGGTGACGGCCGGCGATCCCGTCATCATGCTGGAAGAACCGATCCGCGCCACGCGCCGGGCGCTGGAGCGAGCCGGTATGACGATCGGGGATATCGATATTTACGAAGTGAACGAGGCGTTCGCGCCCATCCCGCTCGCCTGGCTGCAAGCGATCGGAGGCGACCCGGCCAAGCTCAACGTCAATGGCGGCGCGATCGCGTTGGGTCACCCGTTGGGCGCCACGGGCGCCAAGCTGATGGCGACCCTCATCCACGCGCTGCGCGCGCGTGGGCTGCGCTTCGGCCTCCAGACTATGTGCGAGGGCGGCGGCACCGCCAACGTCACCATCGTCGAAGCGCTGTGAGATGGCTCTGGCGCCCGCTTCCGCCGAGATCGCCTGCGAAGTGTTTGCGGTGCGTCGATGCAGGACGCGCGCCGCGGCGTATCTTTCAACGGTGAAAGGCTGAAAAGCAGCCAAGGATGGAGGATTCCATGGCAAAAGCTGAGACAAAGGTTCCTGAAAGCAAACCCAAATCGCCCCTGACCGCGACGCAGATGCAGACGTGGCGTCCGTTCGAGAATCTTCGGCGCGAGGTCGACCGGCTGTTCGAGGACTTCACCCTGAGTCCGTTCCGGCTGCCGTTCCGAAGGCCGGCGTTCGGCATCGAGCCGTTCTTGGCGCCCGAGTCCTGGGTCGCCGTTCCGGCGGTGGATTTCGTTGAAAAAGACAACGCCTATGAAGTCCACGCCGACCTGCCGGGGATCGATGAGAAGGACATCGAGGTCAAGGTGGCCAACGGCGTATTGACGATCAAGGGCCAGAAGGAAGAGGCGAAGGAAGAGAACAAGGAGGATTATCATCTCAGGGAGCGCCGCTATGGCTCCTACGCGCGCGCCCTGAGGGTTCCCGACGCCGTCGACACGGACAATATCGCGGCGACCTTCAAGAAGGGCGTCCTCACCGTCACCTTGCCGAAGACCGCCGAGGCCCAGAAGCTGGTCAAGAAGATCGAGGTCAAGGGCGAGTGACCGCCGAGGCGGCGAGCCTCGCGCGATGAGCGGGAACGGAAAACACGCAGGCGGTTGTTGCACGGCGGTGAGCGCCGGTCGGAGGGGCGGTCAGATCTTGCGCCGCAGTGCGTTTCTCGCGCGCTCCGCCGGACCGATCCGATCCAGGCCCTAGCCCGGCGAACGGACGCAAGGCCTCCCTGTTCTTCTCTGTTCGGCTCCCTGTTAAGTCAAGTAGGGAGTCCGGTTGGAACGCCTTTGAAAATCCTCGGTTTTCTCGCAGCATTGGGTGGCAAGAAAGGCCTGTTTTGTCGCCTCTCCCTGTTACCAGGGGTGCGCCGGGAGACCGGCAAGGAGCAGGAGGTGAAAGTCCTTTACGGTGAAGGTCACGCGCACCACACCGGCCCCGAGCCGTGCGGCGTCGATCGCGAGGTCGGCGGCGAAGCGTCGGCAGGGGGAGGCGTAGGCCAGCCATTGAGCCGCGAAAGACAGGTAATTCCGGGCGCCGACGACGTCCCTGTGTCGGAAGGCAATACGAACCGTCGCGAACCCAGCGCGAGGACGGTTCGGCCTGGCGTGGTCTTAGAGCTAAATCGGCCGTTCGACCAACTCCCGCTATCCGCCCGTAACCGACATTCACACTGAGACGCTACTTCGCGCAAACGTCAGCGCCCCAGATGCCCCGGCCCGAACGACTCGGGCAAGAGCGCGCTGAGCCTGAACGTCGCGCGCACGCCCTCGGGGCCCGCGACGTGCACGATCGTCGCGGCCTCGGCGAATTCGCGGATGCGCTGGCGGCAGCCGCCGCATGGAGTGCAGAGCCGCTCGCCCTCGCCGACGACGCAGATTTCCGTAATGCGCCGCTCGCCGGCCGCCGCCATGGCCGAAATCGCGCTGGTCTCGGCGCAGACCCCTTCGGGATAGGCGGCGTTCTCCACGTTGCCGCCCGAATAGATTGCGCCCAAGGGCGTGCGCAAGGCGGCGCCGACCTTGAACCGGGAGTAGGGCGCATAGGCGTTCGCCTGCGCGGCCTTCGCCGCGGCGAACAATTCCGCGAGCGGATCAGCGCTCCTTGACATAGGGAATCCCCGAGGCCCTCGGCGGGATCGCCTTGCCGATAAATCCGGCGAGCAGCACGACTGTCAGCACGTAGGGCAAGGCCTCGATCGCCTGCACGGGGACAGGTCCGAGGACCGGTAGCTCGACGCCCTGCAGTCGGATCGCGAGGGCGTCGAGGAAGCCGAACAGGATGCAGGTTGCCAGCGCCGGCCACGGCCGCCATTTGGCGAAGACGAGCGCGGCGAGAGCGATGAAGTCCTCGCCCCGCCGACATGTGCGGCTGGAAATAAGCCTCCTGCGACAGCACGAGATAGACGCCTGCAAGCCCCACGAGGACACCGCAAATGGCGACCGCGGCGTAGCGCAGCGCCCTCACCGAGATGCCGGCGGTGTCGACCGCGGCGGGGTTCTCGCCGACCGCCCTGAGCCTCAGGCCGAAGCGGGTGCTGTAGAGCGCCCAGTAGGTGAGCGGGACCATCAGGAAGGCGAGATAGGTGATGAGGTCGTGGCCCGAAACGAGGCGCTCGTAGATCGGTCCGACAATCGGAATCGCGCCGATATCGTGCGCCAGCGGCAGGTTGATCGCCCGGAACTGGGCGCCGCTCGGCAGCTCCGGCGTCCGCCCGCCTTGCGACCAGATGGCGTTGCCGACGAGCGCGGTCATGCCGTCGGCGACCATGTTGATGGCCGTGCCGGAGACGATCTGATTGGCGCGCTGGTCGATCGAGGCGTAGCCGTGGACGAGCGAGACGGCGATGGTGGCGGCGATCCCGGAGAGAAGGCCGATCCAGACGCTTCCCGTGAAGGTGGCGCCCGCGGCGGAGGCGAAGGCGCCGACCAGTATTTTGCCCTCGAGGCCGATGTCGACGACGCCGGAGCGCTCGGACCAAAGGCCCGCGAGGCACGCGAGGATGAGCGGAATCGCCAACCGCAGGCCGGAGGCGAACACGACGATGAAGGCGTTGAACCAGTCCATCCTCGCAGCCCTCAGATCGGCGGCTGCGCCGTGCGCCGTGCGAGCAGGGTCGCGACGGGGCGGCGGAACATGTGCTCGAGCGCGCCGGCGAACAGCACCACGAGGCCCTGGATGACGACGATCATGTCGCGGCTGATCTTGGGCTTGTCGAAGGCGAGCTCCGCGCCGCCCTGATAGAGCACGCCGAACAGGATCGCCGCCAGGATGATGCCGACCGGATGGGCGCGGCCCATCAGCGCCACCGCGATTCCGACAAAGCCGAAGCCTGCGGTGTACTCGAGGATGAGCCGGTGCTCCTCGCCGAGAATGACGTTGACCGCGAGACCGCCCGCCAGCGCGCCGGAGATGAGGGTGCTGACGATGGTCACCCGAGCCGGAGAGATGCCGCCGTAGATCGCGGCGGTCGGATTGGCGCCGACGGTGCGAATTTCATAGCCGAGCCGGGTGCGCCAAATGATGAGCCAGACTGCTAAGGCCGCGGCGAGCGCCAAGAGAAACGACAGGTTGAACGGCGTCACCGGCCAGTGGACGCCGAGCGCGCCCATGATGTCATGGAACTGCGGCACGCGGCCCGTGCCGCGGAACGCCGTCGTCTCGGCGTTCATTTGGCCGGGCAGGCGCAGCACCTCGACCAGGAGATAGCCCATGATAGCGGAGGCGATGTAGTTGAACATGATCGTCGTGATGACGATGTGGCTGTCGCGATAGGCCTGAAGGTAGCCCGGGATCGCGGCGAAGGCCGCGCCGAACAGCGCCGCGCCGATGATCGCGGCGACGACCAAAGAGTAGCCCGGCAGGAATCCGAAATGGAGCGCGACGAGCGCGGCGCCGAGGCCGGCGATATAGGCCTGACCCTCGACGCCGATATTGAAGAGCCCGGCGTGGAAACAGAACGCGACCGCGAGGCCGGTGAAGATGAAGCTCGTCGCGTAATAGAGGGTGAAGCCGATGCCCTCGAGATCGCCGAGAGCGCCGGTGATGAGAAGCTGCACGGCTTCCAGCGGGTTCTCGCCGATCGCGAGCACGACGAAGCCGGAAATGACGAAGGCGGCCGCGACGTTGACGAGCGGAATCACCGCGACGTCGGCCCAGACGGGCAGCGGCTTGAGGGGCGCGCTCATGCGGCGCGCTCGCTGACGCCCGCCATCAGGAGGCCGAGATCTTGCGGATTGGTCTCTTCAGGCTTTCGCTCGCCGGTGACGCGCCCGCCGCACAGGACGATGATGCGGTCTGAGAGAGCGAAGATCTCGTCGAGCTCGACCGAGACGAGCAGGACCGCCTTGCCGGCGTCGCGCTGGGCGACGATCCGCTTGTGGATGAACTCGATCGCGCCGATGTCGACCCCGCGCGTCGGCTGGCCGACCAGCATGATCTTGGGATTGCGTTCGATCTCGCGGGCGAGCACCAGCTTCTGCTGATTGCCGCCGGAAAAGTTGGCGGTCTTGAGCAGGGGGTCGCGCGGCCTCACGTCGAAGGCTTCCATCTTGTCCTCTGCGTCGGCGATGATCGCCTTGCGGCTATAGAGGAGGCCTTTGCCGTAGACCTTTTCGTAGTGGAAGCCGAGCATGGCGCTCTCGCACGCCTCGAACGGCATGACGAGGCCGACGCGGTGGCGATCTTCCGGCACGTGGCCGATGCCGATGACGCGCTCGGAATGCGGATTGTGCTCGGCAGGCGGCAGCGGCTCGCCGCCGACGAGGATTTTTCCGCCGCTCAAAGGGCGAATGCCGGCGAGCGCCTCGAGCAGTTCCGACTGGCCATTGCCGGCGACCCCGGCGACGCCCAGGATCTCACCTTCGCGCAGCCCGAAGGACACCCCGTCGACCCGGACGACGCCCCGGTCGTCGCGCACGACGAGATTGATCGCCTCGAGCGCCACCCTCCCGGGATGTGCGGGCCCCTTGTCGACCTTGAGGATCACCTTGCGGCCGACCATCGCGTCGGCGAGCTCGGGCGGCGAGGTGTCGGCGGTGTCGAAGGTCGCGACCATCTCGCCGCGACGCATCACCGAGACCCGGTCGGTGAGGCTCATGATCTCGCGCAGCTTGTGGGTGATGAAGATGATGGTCTTGTTCTGGCCCTTGAGAACCCGCAGCATCTCGAAGAGCTGATCGGCCTCGGCCGGCGTCAGCACGGCGGTCGGCTCGTCGAGCACCAGGATTTCCGCGCCGCGCACCAGCGCCTTGAGGATCTCGACCCGCTGCTGCAGACCGACCGACAATTCCCCGACTGTCGCGTCGGGATCGACCTCGAGGCCGTACTCCTTGCCGAGCCCGGCGAGCTTCTTCCGGATCGCCCGCGCGCCCCCGGCGAGCAACGCCCCGCCTTCGGCGCCCAGCATCACGTTTTCGAGCACGCTGAGCGGAGGCACCAGCATGAAGTGCTGATGCACCATGCCGATGCCGCATGCGATGGCTTCGCGCGGCGAGCGGATCCGGACCGGCTCGCCGTTGACCAGGATCTTGCCGGCGTCGGCCTCGTAGAAGCCGTAGAGGATCGACATCAGCGTCGACTTGCCGGCCCCGTTCTCGCCTACGACGCCGTGGATGACGCCGCGCTCGACGACGAGATTGACGTTCCTGTTGGCGTGAACCGGACCGAAGCTCTTGTCGATGCCGATCAGCTCGATCGCGGGAGCGACTTGCGCCTTGGTCCTCACGCGCTTCCCCTGGATGTCGTCGATTCCCTCTGCTCGGATCCCACCGCCTGCGCGGCGCGCCTCACGAGGAGGGATCGGGGTTCGTTTCCTTCGTCCCGAGGAGCGATGCGAAGCATCGCGTCTCGAAGGACGTTCCTCACATCGGGCACTTGTTGTCGGCCATGTAGTCGTGGACTTGGATCTTGCCCGAGATGATGTCGGCCTTGGCCTGGTCGGCCTTCGCTTTCACCTCCGGCGTGATCAGGTTCTTGTTGTATTGGTCGAGGGCGTAATCGACGCCGCCTTCCTTGAGGCCCAGTTCCTCATGGCCCGGCTTCCACGTCCCGTTCTTGGCGTCCATGAAGGAATTATAGGTCGCAACGTCGACATGCTTGAGCATCGAGGTCAGCACATGGCCCGGGAACAGGTAATCCTGGTCCGAATCAACGCCGATGCCATACTTGCCGGCGTCGGCCGCCGCCTTGAGCACGCCCTGGCCGGTGGCGCCCGCCGCGGCATAGACGATGTCGGCGCCGCGGTCGATCTGCGACTTGGCGAGCTCGCCGCCCTTGACCGGATCGTTCCAGGCCGCCGGGGTCGTGCCGGTCATGTTGGCGAACACCTCGTCCTTGCCGCCGGAGGCGTATTTGACGCCTTGCTGATAGCCGCATTGGAATTTCGAAATGAGCGGAATGTCCATGCCGCCGACGAAGCCGACCTTTCCGGTCTTCGACGTGTCGGCCGCGATCACGCCGACGACGAAGGAGCCCTCGTGCTCCTTGAAGGTGATCGACTGCACGTTGGGCTTGTCGACGACCGTGTCGATGATGCCGAACTTGGTGTCGGGGAACTCGTCGGCGATCTTGCCGAGCGCAGTCGCCCAGGCGAAGCCGACCGTCATGATCGGCGAGAAGCCGTCCTTGGCGAAATGGCGCAGGACCTGCTCGCGCTGGGCGTCGTTCTGGATCTCCAGATCGCGGAACTTGACGCCGGTGTCCTTGCTGAATTTGGTCGCGCCGTTGAAGACGCCCTCGTTGAAGGATTTGTCGAATTTTCCGCCGAGGTCGTAGACGACGGCGGGCTTGATCGTCGCTGCATAGGCCGCGGCGGAGGCGAAGAGCCCGCCGGCGATGAGCGCCGTCGTGAACAGAGTGGATTTGCGACCGAACATTCTTCTCCTCCCGGAAATGGCGCGAGCCGGAGTCCGGCGCGAGCCTGATGTCCTCTAGAAACTGACCGACTGGTCAAGCTAAGTCACCCCCCGCCGGCGCTGTCAATGGCCGCCGCGTCGGACCGCGTCGGACTCGACCGCTTGCCACGGAACGGTTGGACAGTATGCGGGCGCATCTGTGGGGGCAAGACGAGCGCCGGGATTTTCGCTGGGTCTTCTGCGTCCGGCGTCGAGCCGGACGTCAAGCCGTGGCGTCAATTGAACAGCGAGGAGACGCTTTCCTCCTTGGCGATGCGGGCGATCGCCTCGCCGATCAAGGGCGCGATCGAGATGACGCGGATGTTGCGCGCGACCCGCACCGCCTCGGTCGGAGCGATCGTATCCGTCAGCACGAGTTCCTTGAGCTTCGAGGAGGCGATGCGGGCGACCGCGCCGCCCGACAGCACGCCGTGGGTGATATAGGCCGAGACGCTTGCCGCGCCGGCGTCGAGCAGCGCGTCGGCGGCGTTGCAGAGCGTGCCGCCCGAATCGACGATGTCGTCGACCAGGAGGCAGTGGCGCCCTCTCACGTCGCCGATGATGTTCATCACCTCCGATTCGCCCGCACGCTCGCGTCGCTTGTCGACGATGGCGAGCGGGGCGTCGAGCCGCTTGGCGAGGGCGCGGGCGCGCACCACGCCGCCAACGTCGGGGGAGACGACCATGACGTTCTTGCCGCCTGCGCCGCGAGACTGGATGTCGCGCACCATGCTCGGCGCGGCGAACAGGTTGTCGACCGGAATGTCGAAGAAACCCTGGATCTGGCCGGCGTGCAGATCGACGGTCAGCACCCGGTCGGCTCCGGCGCGAGTCGAGGAGGTTGGCCACAAGCTTGGCCGAGATCGGCGAGCGCGGCCCGGGCTTCCGGTCCTGGCGCGCGTAGCCGAAATAGGGAATGACCGCCGTGATGCGATGCGCGGAGGCGCGCCGCAGCGCGTCGTTCATGATCAGAAGCTCCATCAGGTTGTCGTTGGCCGGATAGGACGTCGACTGGATGATGAAGGCGTCGCGTCCGCGCACGTTTTCGAGGATCTCGACGAAGATTTCCATGTCGGCGAAGCGGCGCACATGGCATCCGGTCAAGGGCTCGCCGAGATAGGCGGCGATCGCCTCCGCGAGCGGCCCGTTGGAATTGCCGGCCAAAAGTTTCATCTTGCCCAGCACGGCAAAACTCCGCATGCGCGCCGCACCCATTCAGCGCGGCGACGCGGCGGCTCATAGCAGCCGGCAGAGCCGCAAACAACATGACAATCAGAAGACGGACGCGACGGCGCGACCGCCTATTCAGATACAATTATTCGGGTCACTCGGCGTAGCTGAGCGCCGCCGCCGGCGCGGCTTCGGGCGTGTTCGACAGATAGGCTGCGAGATCGTCGGCGCATTTGGCGGCGATGCTGTCGAGCGCCGCATCGGCGACCATCGCCCAGGGATCGTCCCCGGAGCCGCGGACGAGCATCGAGTCGCTGAGCCGCTGCGCCCGCTGCTTGTCGGGCGTGAAAACGTCCCAGACGAAATCGACGCTGGCCCCGTCCTGGGCCGGGGCGGCGCTGAGATAGCCGCGCACGAGATAGCGCGCCGAGGTCGGCGGAGCGAAGGCGATCTGGCGCTCGGCGGCCGCTTGTTGCAGGCTCTGGTCGAAACGGGCGGCGAGCTCCGGGGGCGCGCCCTCGATCGAGACGATCGCAACGGTGGCGCCGGCCATGCTCGCGTCCGCGCGGCGCACGAACTGCTGGCTCCCCTCGACGCCGGGCGCAATGTCTCCGGTGGTCTCGACGCAGCCGGCTGCGCTCAGCGCCGCCATCAGCGCGAAGAGGCCGGTCGCCAACGTCCTCCGCGGCGCGAGTCCGCCGCCGCTCCCAACTCTCACGCTGGACACTCCCCGCTCCGCCGTCGCATCCCCGCTCCGGAAGACCGTTAACAAACCCTTAACGTGCGGATTGCTAGCCTCATTCCGCCGTCAGGTCCAGTCCGGGCGAGGCGGGCGGCCAAAGGGAAGGAAGCCCGCTATTCCAATGAGGGCGACGTCGGCCTAGATAGGCCCATGGCCGCCGAGCCGAAATATCCGCCGGGCGAGGCGCCCGAAGCCGAAGCACGCGCCGTGGCGGCGCTCGACCAGGAGCTCGCGCCGGACCCGTCGCCTCTCGATTTCGGGATCGACGAGGCGCCGGCGGAGGCGACCAATCTCGCGCGAGGCGCCGAGGCAGTCAGGGGATTCTGGCGTCACGCGCCGTCCGGTCCCGGCGTCTACCGAATGATCGGCGCCGAAGGCGAAGTGTTGTATGTCGGCAAGGCGCGCTCGATCAAGAAGCGCATCGCCGCCTATCTGGCGCCCGAGCGCCAGCCCACCCGCATCGCGCGGATGATCGCCCAGACGCGCTCGATGGTGTTCGTCACCACCGAATCGGAAGCCGAGGCGCTGCTGCTCGAGGCCAATCTCATCAAGCAATTGAAGCCGCGCTACAACGTAACCCTGCGCGACGACAAGAGCTTCCCCTATATTCTGATCTGCACCAGCCACCCCGCGGCGCGACTTGTCAAGCACCGGGGGGCCCGCACCCTCGCGGGCGACTATTTCGGGCCCTTCGCCAGCGCCGGCGCGGTCTTCCGTACGATGAACGCGCTGCAGCGGGCGTTCCTCCTGCGCACCTGCTCGGACAGCTTCTACGCGCACCGCACCCGGCCCTGCCTCCTCTACCAGATCAAGCGATGCTCGGGCCCCTGCACCGGCGAGATCGGGCTCGACGACTATGCCGGACTCGTCGCGCAGGCGCGCGATTTCCTGTCCGGCCGGAGCCGGGCGATCCGCACGAGGCTCGCCGAGGAGATGAGCCGAGGCATCGGCCGCGCTCGAATTCGAGAAGGCCGCGCGGCTGCGCGACCGCATCTCGGCGCTGTCGGCGATCCAGAGCGAGCAGAGCGTCAATCCGCGCTCGATCCCCGAGGCGGACGTGTTCGCCGTCTGCGAGGAGGCCGGGCAATATTGCGTCGAGGTGTTCTTTTTCCGCACCTACCAGAACTGGGGCAACCGCGCCTATTTTCCACGCGCCGACCGCGCGCTCGCTCCGGAAGAGGTGCTGGACGCCTTTCTCGCGCAGTTCTATCTCGATCGGCCAGCGCCTCGGCTCGTGCTCCTGAGCCACGGCGTTGCGAGCGCCGCGACCCTCTGCGACGTCTTGAGCGCCCGCGCCGGGCGCCGCATGGCCGTCGGCGTCCCGCGCCGCGGCGAGAAGAAGGACCTCGTCGACGCCGCCCTGCGCAATGCGCGCGAGGCGCTGTCGCGCAAGCTCGCCGAGGCGGCGAGCCAAGAGAAGCTGCTCACCGCATTGGGGCAGGCGTTCGGGGTCGAGAAACCGATCCGCCGGGCGGAGATCTACGACAATTCCCACATCATGGGGACCAACGCGATCGGCGCGATGGTGGTCGCCGGGCCGGACGGCTTCGTCAAGAACCAGTACCGCACCTTCAACATCAAAAGCTTGGATCTCACGCCCGGCGACGACTACGCGATGATGCGCGAGGTTCTGACCCGCAGATTCGCCCGGCTCGTGCGCCAGGGCGAGACGGCGGAGGCTGGCGGATTTCCCGACACGCCCGACCTTGTCGTCATCGACGGCGGGCGCGGGCAGTTCGAGGCCGCGCGGGAGGTTCTGGAGTCCCTGGGGGTGCAGGGCGTCGCGCTGGCGTCGATCGCCAAGGGACCGGATCGCAACGCCGGCCAGGAAACCTTCTACGTCGAGGGCCGCGAGCCGTTCAAGCTCAGCCCACGCGATCCGGCGCTGTTCTTCGTCCAGCGCCTGCGCGACGAGGCGCATCGCTTCGCCGTCGGAATCCATCGCGCGCGGCGCAAGCGCGAGTTCGTCAAGAACCCGCTCGACGAGATTCCCGGCGTCGGCCCGGCGCGCAAGCGCGCGCTCCTCTTCGCCTTCGGCTCCGCCAAGGCGGTCGCCCGCGCCGGCCTCGCCGACCTCGAGAAGACCCCGGGCTTGAACGCCGCGACGGCGAAGACGGTGTACGACTTTTTCCGCGAGACGAGGGGAGGGTGACGCCATCCTAAGCAGAAGTCCGTCTTGGGGGACGCGCCGGATCCGCCGGCGACAGGGCCAAAAACAGCGGATTTTTGCAAAACGGGGCCGCTCAGGTCGGGTTGTTGCGGCCAATATGCCTGCGATCGAGAGGGCGCCTGAGGATCGGAGATGCCGGGAAGCTGCAAAATACCAACCATTTTTCCGTGAAACCTGTTGCAGTGATCTGCGTTCAGTAGGAAATTCATTGGAAGTCCGAGCGGGTTGGCGGCTCGCTAAAGCCCTCTGCGAGCTCGGACCGGTTGGGTCTGGGGGTGCGAGGAGTGAGATCGATGCGCTTTTCCGTTTCCAAATCGCTCGTCTCGGGCGTCGCCGCGGTCGCGATGTCGGCCGCCGCGGCCTTGTCGAGCGCCCCCGCCGATGCGGCGTTCTTCCACGGCGGCGGGTTCGGCGGCTTTCACGGCGGCGGATTTGGCGGTTTCCGTCCGGGAGGCTTCGGCGGCTGGCATGGCGGCTGGGGCGGTCGCGGCTGGGGCGGTCGCGGCTGGGGCGGCTACGGCGGCTGGGGCGGTCGCGGCTGGGGCGGCTACGGCGGCTGGGGCGGTCGCGGCTGGGGCGGCTACGGCGGCCGGGGTTGGCGCGGCGGCTATTGGGGCGGCGGGTGCGGCTGGGGCGGCTGCGGCTGGTGGCCTGGGTTGGCGGCCGGCGCACTCGTCGGCGCAGCGGCCACATATCCGTATTGGGTCGCTACGGCTACGGCTATCCGTACTACGGCTACGGCTACCCCTATGCCACGGTCGGCTACGGCTACCCCTCTTACGGCGCCGGCTATGGCTACGCCGGCAACCACTGCTGGGTGCATCGCCGTGTGTACAACCGATACGGCCATTATATCGGCTGGAGCCGGGTGAACGTCTGCTCCTAAGCGCGCGCCAAGTCAGCCACGGCGGGAATTCCTGTCTCATACCGTCGCGGCTCGGCTTGGGGCTCGGAACTGGGCTGGGCCTGACCGAGCCGGCGAAACGCCTCGGGCTGAGAAGGCCTGTGGCCAAGACGCAACGGCTGCGTATGTCGACGCTCGATTCCGTGGGGGTGCTTGGCGCCCAAGGCAGGCCTCCTTCATCAGCGGGCGCAAATCTTCACCATCCCCGGGGCGCCCCACATCGCACAAGGCGAAAAGCTGAAGCGCTAGGCTCCATTCGCCGGGGCGACGAAGGTGAGGTCGCCCGGCGCTTGCGCGCCGCTGAAGAAGAATCCGCCCGGCCCCTCGACGTTGGGGTCGCGCGGGCGCCACGAAATGATGATCCGGCCGCTGCTCGGATCGGCTTCCGCTGCCTGCCCGATCATCTGCGCCGCGATCCTCTGGCCGTGCGAGAAGTCGCCGACGAAGGTCGTCGCCGTTCCGCGATAGGTCCAGCAGGCCCGGCCCGCCATCTGGATTCGAACGACGATCTCGCGGTCGCACGAGCTGGCCTCCGCGGGCGAGCGCCATGCGGCCATGGCGACGGCGGCCGAGAAGATGAGCCGGACAACACGATCGGAGCGCATGGCGATCCCTTCGATGGCGCCTTTGAAAGTAACCAAACTTATTTGGAATTTTGTCGAAGGTCTCCGACCGCGAGCGCGTTCGATCGTCGTCGAGAGCAAGAGGCGCGAGAGAAATTCGCTCCGCTCAAGGGTTTCAGGAGCCGCCTTTCTTGCTAATCTCCGAGCGGCAGGATTTTCATTCCGGCTTCACTGCGCTCGACCGAGAGACCCCGCACATGTCTTCGCAATCGCAGCCGGACGTCAGCGAATCAGGCCGGTCTTGGTGGGGGCTGATCTACGATCTTCCCTACTTCGCGATCATCGTGCTCACCCTCATCGGCGTCAGCTGGGAAAGCATCTCCGCGGCTCCAAAAACGACCTATTGGGAGTACGTGACCCCGATCATCGGCGTCATCTGTATCGCCGCAGGATGGCGTCACACCCCGAGTGGCGGGCGGATCGCCATGGTCGCGATCCAGGTCCTGCAATGGGCGGCGGTGCTGATCGCGATGTATCTGATCAATGAAACAAACGCGGAACGGTCGATCGAATCCAATGCGACCGGCCTCATGCTGCTGACGCTGCTGGCGCTCGGCGTGTTCGTTGCCGGCCTCAATCTGCGCGCCTGGAAACTCTGCGTGACCGGCGCATTCCTGGGAGTCGCGGTGCCGATTGCCGCGTGGGTCGAGGAGTTGGCCCTGCTGTTGCTGCTCATCGGCATTGCGCTGATCGGGCTTCTGGTCCTCTATTGGTGGATCCGCGAGGGTAGGCGCGGCGAGGCGTGACTGCAGCGCCGAGACTCAAGCCGTCACCGAGACCTCGAAGTTGCGGCCGCGCCACACGCCGGTCGCCGGATTGCGCCAGGTGAAGACGACGCGCTGGCCGACCGCCATGCCTTCCGTGTCGATCTCCGCCACGAACAGCCCAAGCCCCGTGTCTTTCGTCTGGGCCTTGACCTGCGTGACCCAGTCGTCGCGCGTGTAGATCAAGATGCGCCGGCTCAGCGAAGTCGAGGCGCAGCACCCGCCCGGCCGGAATAGCGGCGGCGGGACAATCCTCGCGCCACGGACGGCAGCGGGCGGGGGGCTTGCCGTGCCGATAGCGGCGCGCCGCATGCGGCGGCATGTCGAACACCGCGCCGTCCGCCAGCGAGCGCAACAGCTTGACATATTCCGCATGCGCCCACACGAGCGGCATCGCCGAACCGGAAGGCTGGCCGGGCGACAGCTCTCTGGAAGGGATCGGAGGTCCATCCCACACCTGCTCGGGGATCAGCCCGCCCGGGCTGGTCTGCGCTTCGATCGTCGCCAGCAGCGCTTCCGCCTCGGCCCTCCGTCCTGCAGCGAGCTCGTAATGCGCGCGCTCGCCCGCCAGCAGCGGCCAAGCGCGACCGACGCCAACGCCGTCGAAGGGCCGCCCGTCCGCCTTTTCGCCGTAGCCATCGAAATTGTAGCGCCGCCAGCCCGGCCCCTGCGGCAGATCGACTTTCAAAACCTTGTCGATGACCGCGACTGTGTCGAGAACGCGCGGATCGTCCGGCGCGCGCAGTCCGAACCGCACGAGCGCGAGCGCATCCGTGCTGACGAGCGTGTCGGCGGATATTTCGCAGGTCCCGGCCTCATGGTTGCGCACCTGGACTTGCCCATGAGGATCCGGGCCTTCGGTCGCAGGCGATTTGGGCGCGATCCGGATGTAGTAACCCGCCACGCCCGCCTCGCGCGCGAGCGCCGTATCGCGGACATACACACAATCCTCGATCTGCTCGTTCCAGGCGTCGGCCGTATCCCTGAACAGTCCCGGCGCAGTCTCGACTTCCAGGGCCTCGGCGATCTCCGCCGCGGCGAGCAGGGAGGCGACGGCGACGGCGAGCGTGAAGGGCGTGTATCCGGCGTTCTCCTCCCATCGATCCTGCTTGGTTCTCGGTCCGTTCAGCATGACGAAGGCGGCGGCTTTCCGGACCATCGGCCAGTAGGGCGGAAGATCCGGAAGCCGGACGACGCCCGAGCGCCAGGCCATGTCCAGAAGGAGCATTGGGAAGGCGCATTCGTCGAGCTGGAGGCCGCGCCAGAAAGGCGTGCCGTCGAGCCAAAAGTTTTGCGGCCATGATCCGTTGGATTCCTGCGTCGCGCGCAGGTAGCGCAGGATGCGTCTCACATCCGAATCCGCGCCACAGGCCAGAAGCGCTCCGGCGGTCTCGCACAGGTCGCGCGGCCAGACCAAATGGTAGCCGCCGAGGTCGTCGTCGCCCTTGCTGAATCCCCAAGGGATCGAAAGGCTCGCAATGAAGCCGCCGGGGAATGTCGGATCCTCGTGGCTGCGCAGGACGGCGGCGCTCACGCGATAGAGGTTGTGACCGTGCGCGCGCCGTTCGAGAGAGCGCAGGCCGGCATGAAACGACCGCCAGCCGGCGGCGTAATCGTTGAGGATCGTTTCGAAGGGCGTCTGAAGCGAGGACCAGGCGTGGTAGCCCGCCTCAGACGACGTTCGCCCGAAGCCGAGGGAGAGGACCGAGGCGCCGTCCGGTCCCTTCGCCAGCTCGGCGGTCAGCGCAATATTGCCGTCGGTGGCCGTGTCGTATTGCTCGGCCAGCCGGCGATCGCTCGAAAGCTGTCGCCACCCGTCCGACGCCCCGACGAAGCCGACCGAGCTGGCGACGAAAGGCTGATCGGCGGCCATGGCGAGGTAGGTGTCGGCGCCATGGGCGAACAGCATGCCGCGGCCTTTGTAGTCGTCGCGCCAGCCAGTGTTGTGGGCGCCGCCGTTGACGAGATGGGGCGCCGCCAGCGCGAACAGGCGCAGTCCGGCGCCGTCGGGTTCCTCGAGGCGGATCTCCATCAGCACCGAACAGCTGCGCGGATCGGCGATCACATGTTTGACGATGCGGAACCGCCCGCCGCGATGGGCGCTCGTCATAAGGAAGGCGGGAACCCCGTCCTCGAGCGACTCGATGGCCACCTCGCAGTCGCGCTTTTCCTCAGCGAAGAAGCTCGCGCCGTCGGTGACGATCAGGCCAAGATCGCGAAGGCAGGCCTGATCGACCCTCGGGTAGTAGACCTCGTTGAGGATGCCGTGGCTGATGGTGAACCAGACGCGGCTCGTGTCGGACAACGCCGTGCCGACGCCGCTCTTCGCGCTCGATGTCCAACGGGGAGCAATTCCCGGCCCGCCGGGCGCCTCCCTCACGGTTTTGTGCTCCGTGGGGCGACGCCGGCGCCGGCGAAGCGCGCCGATCGCCGGTCGAGCTTCGCCGCCGCCGCCGCGTCGATCAGCCAAAGTGGCGGGCGCTCGGACGGGCGAATGGCTTGCGCCGGCAGAACGACGGGCTGGCGCGGTCCTTGCAGCACGCGATGCAGGACCTCCGCCTTGTCGTCGCCCGACACGAGGAAGGCCACGCGTCTCGCCGCGTTGATCGTCGGCGGGGTCAGCGTCAGGCGCCACATGCCGACGAACTCGACATAGGCCGCCATCGCCGCGCGCTCAGTCTCGGTCACCGCCGCGAGTCCGGGAAAAAGCGACGCCGTGTGCCCGTCGTGCCCGAGGCCGAGGAGGACGAGATCGAGCCGTCCGTCCTCGCCGAGCGCGTCGCGAAGCTCGACTGAGTAGGCTTCGGCCGCCGCTTCGGGAGGATCCTCTCCACGCATGCGATGCACGTTCTCAGCCGGGATCGCCACATGGTCGATCAGCGCAGCACGCGCCATGTGGTAGTTGCTTCGCGCATCCCCGGGCGGCACGCAGCGTTCGTCGCCGAAGAAGACATGCACGTGCGCCCAGTCGATCGCGGTCGAGGCCAGACGCTGATAGACCGGCCTCGGCGTATTGCCTCCCGAGAGAGCAATGTTGAAGGAGCCACGCGCAACGGTCGCTTCGGCCGCCTGCTCAACGACGAAGTCGGCGGCCCCCGCGATCAGCGTCGAGAGGTCCGCGTAGACGATCGCCTCGGCGACCGAGCCGTCCGGGGCGGCGAGCGAGATCGTGTCAGGCATTGGCGAAGGTCCCCCTGCATCAGCCGTCGTTGCGCAGGCGGCGGTATCGCCGGATGAGCGCGTTCGTCGAACCGTCGTGCGCGAGCGCAGGCTCGGGCCCGGGCGCAAGCTCCGGCGCGATGCGCTTAGCGAGGACCTTGCCGAGCTCGACCCCCCATTGGTCGAACGAGTCGATGCCCCAGATCGCCCCCTGGGTGAAGACGTTGTGCTCGTAGAGCGCAACCAGCGCGCCGAGGGCGTGCGGCGTCAGCCGATCGGCCAGAATCACGTTGGTCGGCCGGTTGCCCTGGCAGACGCGGAACGGCGTCTGTGCTGGGTCCGACCCTTCCGCCGCGAGCTCCTCCGCAGTCTTGCCGAAGGCGAGCGCCTCGGCCTGGGCGAACAGGTTCGCCATCAAAAGGTCGTGCTGCTCGGCGACCGGGCTCAACGCATGACAGAAGCCGATCAGGTCGCAGGGGATCAGCTTCGTGCCCTGATGGATGAGCTGGTAGAACGAATGCTGGCCGTCGGTCCCCGGCTCGCCCCAGATGATCGGACCGGTCTCGACGTCCAAGACCCGCCCGTCGAGGTCGACGTGCTTGCCGTTGCTCTCCATCTGGAGCTGCTGCAGATAGGCGGGGAAGCGGGAGAGATCGGTGGCGTAGGGCATGACTCCGATCGTCTGCGCGCCGAAGAAATTGTTGTACCAGACGGTCAAGAGCCCCATCAGCATCGGCATGTTGCGTTCGGGCGGAGCGGTGCGGAAATGCTCGTCGATCGCGTGGAAGCCGGCGAGCATCGAGCGGAAATTCTCCGGCCCGATCGCGATCATGGTGGAAAGCCCGATGGCGGAATCCATCGAGTAGCGGCCGCCGACCCAGTCCCAGAAGCCGAACATGTTGGCGGTGTCGATGCCGAACTTCGCCACCGCCTCGGCATTGGTCGAAAGCGCGACGAAATGGCGCTTGACGCCCTGCTCGTCGCCGATCGCATCCAGCACCCAATGACGCGCCAGCGCGGCGTTCGTCATCGTCTCGAGCGTGGTGAAGGTCTTGGACGCGATGATGAACAGGGTCTCGTGCGGGTCGAGGTCCTGAGTCGCCGCGGTGAAAGCGGCGCCGTCGACATTGGCGACGAAGCGGAGATTGAGGGAGGGATCGGTGAATTGCCGCAGCGCGCGATAGGCCATCTCGGGGCCGAGGTAGGAGCCGCCGATCCCGATATTGACGACGTTGCGGATGCGCTTGCCGCTGTGCCCGGTCCAGGCGCCCGACCGCAACCGGTCGGAAAAGGCCGCCATCCGGTCGAGGACGGCATGAACCTCGGGCACGACGTCCTCGCCGTCGACGACAATGTGCTCGCCGCGTGGGGCGCGGAGCGCCACATGCAGCACCGCGCGGCGCTCGCTCACGTTGATTTTCGCCCCGGAGAACATCGCGTCCCGCCGCGCCTCGACCCCGCGCGCGCGGGCCAGGCTCACCAGCAGGCGAACGGTCTCGTCCGTGATGCGGTTCTTCGAATAGTCGAGGAAGAGCCCGGCGGCTTCCACGGTGAAACGCTCGGCGCGCCCGGCGTCGCTCGCGAACAGGCCGCGCAGACTGAGATCCTTGACGCTTTCATAATGCCTCTGAACCGCCTTCCACTCCGGCAAGTCCGTCAGCGCCGTGGTTCCGGTCATGGCCCTCTCTCCGAGATTCGAGAACGCAAAGAACGCAAAGATAGCCTAGGGCGCGAACGCGGCGCCGTCGAGCGCGACGAGGTCGCCGATCGTCTCGATCGCGACGTCGGCGGGCGGGAAGGCCGCGAGCGCCTTCGGATCGTTGGCATAATGCCCCTGCTTGGGAAACACGGTGACGACGCGGTCGCCCCAGACTTTCTTGACCGCCGCCAGGATGCGGAGCTTGTCGTCGATCAGCACGTAGCGCCTGGCGGGAAAGAGGCGTTCGACGTCGTCGAGCTCCTCTTCCTTGTGAATGTAAATGAGGATCGCGCCGTCGAACGCCTGCCACAGGCCGGAGCGCTCGACCTTGCGCGGCTGGAAAACGGCGTCGCCGTCCGACAGCACCACGGCCCGACCCCACTTCCGGACGTGCCGGACGGCGTCGAGCGCCCCGGCGTAAAGGCGGTCGGCGAACGGATAGTCGACCAGCCAACTCGACATCAGCAGGAGACGCGGGTCGTGCAAATCCTCGATCCGATAGCGCTCGAGCGCGCCGAGATAATCGGCGTAGCCGAGCTCGCCGCGCAACTCCTCGAAGATCTCCCAGTACCGGTCTCGCGCCCTCTCTCCGTGACATTCGGCGAGGTGGCCGCGCAGGTCGTCCTGCACCCTGTCGTTGTCGAGCAGCGTGTTGTCGACGTCGAACAGAAAAACGATGTCGTCCATGGCCTCATCCTGCCGACGGCGCGGGGTTGTGCCAGGGCCCATGGTCGCCGATCAGCGCGTCGGCCGCTTCGGGCCCCCAACTGCCGGGCTCGTATTCGTGATACGGCGGCGGGTCGGCAAGGATCGGTTCGACAATACGCCATTGCGCGTCGACGACGTCCTCTCTTCCGAACAGGTCGCTGACGCCGCGCATCGCGTCGCCGAGCAGGCGCTCATAGGGGGGCGTGAGCGAAGCGGCCTGTTCGGCCAGGGTCAGTTCGACGATCTCGCCGATCATCTGTTCGCCCGGATGCTTGACCCGCAATCCCATCGCAATGCAGACGTCCGGACCGAGCCGCATGCGGACATGGCTGCGCCCCCCCTGGTCTCCGAACACTTCGCGCGGAGGACGATGGAACTCGACGACGACCTCGGCGGCCGTCAACGGCAAGCGCTTGCCGGCGCGGATATAAATCGGAACTCCGGCCCAGCGCCAGCTGTCGACGAAGAGCCTCAGCGCCGCGTAGGTTTCCACGGTCGACCCGGGCTTGACGCCGTGCACGCTTCGGTACCCGCGATATTGCCCGCGCACGAGACTGGCTTTGTCGAGCGGGCGGACGGCCTTCAACAGCGCCGCCTTCTGATCGCGCGAGGCCTCGCATTCTTCGCCGGTCGGCGGATCCATCATCAAATTCGCGACGACCTGCAGCATGTGGTTCTGAACGACATCGCGCAGTGCGCCCGTGGCGTCGTAGAAGGCGCCCCGGTCGTCGACGCCGAAGGATTCGGCCATCGTGATCTGGATGCTGCGGACGTAGTGGCGATTCCACAGCGGTTCGAACGTCGCATTGGCGAACCGCGTGTAGACGATGTTCTGGACCGGCTCCTTGCCGAGATAATGATCGATGCGGAAGATCGCCTGTTCGGGAAAATGCTCGTGGAGCGTCTTGTTGAGCGCCTGCGCTGATGCCCGGTCGCGGCCGAACGGTTTCTCGACCACGAGACGCGCATTGTCGCTCAGCCCCGCCCGAGCGAGCGCCGATACGACGACGGCGAAAAGCGCCGGCGGGATCGCCAGATAGTGCATCGGGCGCTGCGCCGGTCCGACCGCCTGCTTCACCTTCTGGAACGTCTGCGGATCATTGTAGTCTCCGTCGACGTAGTTCAGCAGTTTGAGCAGTTCAGCGAAATCGGCTTCGTCGAAGCTTCCGTGATGCTGCAGGCTATCCTTGGCTCGCGCCCGAAACTGCTCGAGGTTCCAACCCGCCTTGGCGACGCCGACGATGGGGATTTCGACCCCCTCGTCGCGCACGAGTCCCTGAAGAGCCGGAAAGATTTGCTTGTAGGCGAGATCGCCGGTCGCGCCGAAGAAGACGAGGGCGTCGGAGGAAGCGGCGGACATTTCAAAGCTCCGCCGGCTTTTCGTGATGACCGCCGAACTCGAGCCGCATGGCCGACATCAGCTTGTCGGCGTATTCGGCCGCTCCGCGCGATTCGAACCGTCCGAACAGCGCGGCGCTCAGCACCGGCGCGGGGACGCCTTCGTCAACCGCGGCTTTCAGCGTCCAGCGCCCCTCGCCGGAATCGGATACGCGTCCGGCGAATAGACTGAGACTGGGGTCGCCGCGCAGCGCCGCGGCGGTGAGGTCGAGGAGCCACGAGCCGATGACGCTGCCGCGTCGCCAGACTTCGCTCACCCGGGAGACGTCCATTTCATATCGATAAAGCTCGGGGTTCCGGAGGGGCGTCGTCTCGGCGTCCGCCGCGTGGGGTTTCAGCCCCACGTTGGCGTGGCGCAGAATGTTCAAGCCTTCGGCGTAGGCCGCCATCACCCCGTACTCGATGCCGTTGTGAACCATTTTGACGAAATGACCGGCTCCGTTCGGGCCGCAGTGCAGATAGCCCTCCTCCGCCTCGTCCGGCTCGCCGACTGCGCCTGCCGTGCGCGGCGCGGCGCGGACGCCGGGCGCAAGCGCCCGAAAGATCGGATCGAGGCGGCGCACCACCTCGTCCTCACCGCCGATCATCTGGCAGTAGCCGCGCTCCTTGCCCCAGACGCCGCCGCTCACGCCGACGTCGACATAATGCAGCCCCTTGGCTTTCAGCTCCCCGGCCCGCCGGATGTCGTCGTGATAATAGGAGTTGCCCCCGTCAATCACGATGTCGCCAGAAGCCAGCAGCGAGACGACCTCCGCCAGGATCGGATCGACGACTGCGGCCGGAACCATGAGCCAGACCGCGCGCGGCTGCCCGAGTTTGGCGACGAGGTCCTGCAGGGTCTCGGCTCCCTTCGCTCCGAGCGACGCGAGCGGCTTCGCCGCGGCGGGGTGGGAGTCATAGACGACCAGTTCGTGGCCGGCCTTCATCAGGCGCTCGGCCATGTTCGAGCCCATCCGTCCAAGTCCGATCATGCCAAGCTGCATCGTCCGTCTCCCTTGTTGCTGCGCCGGGGGCGAGCAAGTTGCCGCAAGGCCGGCGCTCCCGGCCTTTCCCTGCCGTGAACCTACGCCCGCTCGAGCGAAATCGTGTGACGTCGATCTTCGCTGGTCAAGTTACGCCGGTCGGGGCTCGGCGTGAAGCCGGTAATGAACACCTGGCCCCCTTGCGCCGACCGGAGCGGCCGCGCCGCGGGACGGGTTGCGGAGGCGTCCTAAGACCAGCGCCTCCGCCTGGCGCCTGCAGTCGCGCCGCCGGGCAGATGCTGCGGCCTCGCCACGAACCGTCCCGCGCCTGCCAGATTTGCGAAACATCCGGTCGGCATGCGCGATCGGAGGTCAGATGTGATACGTCGCCTCCCGATCGGCCGGGCCGGCCAGGATGCGCATCTCTTCGAGGGTGCGATTGTCCAAGACGTCGGCGATCGCGTTGCGCGCCTCGATCATGATCAGCCGGACGGGGCAGGTCTTCAGGTCGCTGCAATCGGCGCAAGGACGAAAAGCGGTGATGGAAGCGCAGGATATCGGTGCGAGCGGCCCGTCGAGAGCGCGCACGATCGCTCCGACGCGGATGTCCGCCGCAGGCCTCGCGAGCGCGTAGCCGCCGCCCTTCCCCTTCCTGGAATAGACGAGCCCCGCGCGGCGCAATTCGATCAGGATGTGGTCGAGGAATTTCTTCGAGATCGCGTTCGCCTCGGCGATGTCGGCGACCTGGGCAAGCGAGCCGGGCTCGAGGCCGGCAAGATGCACCATGGCTTTGAGGCCGTATTTTCCCTTGTTTGTCAGCATCTCCGTCTCAACGTGTGCAAGGATCCCAAATTCGCTTTCGCCAACAAAAGAACCGCCGGCCGGTGAAAGTCCAGCGAATTGATGGAGCTAATCAACAGCCGCGGTAACTTGACATATTCTATGGACATAAATATCGTTTCAAGGTCGCCCTGCGTCAGGGAACAGAGGAGGTCGGCGTGACGAACGTGCTCCATCTGATCAACCCTCTTTATACGGCTTCGGCTTTCGGCGTCGGCGCGCTGGTCGGCTTCACCGGCGTCGGCGGAGGGTCCCTGATGACTCCCATCCTGGTGCTGGGGTTCGGCGTCCATCCGGCGACCGCGGTCGGGACCGATCTTCTTTACGCCGGGCTGACCAATGTCTCCGGATCGTTCGTTCATGGGTTCAACAGAGCAATCGACTGGCGCGTCACACGCCGATTGGCCATGGGGAGCGTGCCGGCCGCCGCGCTCACCCTGTGGACGCTGTCGCATTTCGGCATCGAGTCCAAAGGCACGAGCGCGGCCATCACGACCACCCTCGGCTTCGCCCTGATCCTGACCGCGGTGACGCTGGTGTTCCGTCAGCGGCTCCTGAGGGCGGTCGCCGCCTTCTTCGACAGGCGGACCGACGGCGAAGTGGGCGCCCTGACGACCGCTCTCGGCGCGATCCTGGGCGTTCTCGTGTCGATCTCGTCGGTCGGCGCCGGCGCGATCGGGGTGACCGTCCTGCTGTCGCTCTATCCCAAGATGCCGACGGTGCGCATCGTCGGCTCGGACATCGCTCACGCCGTTCCCTTGACGCTGCTCGCAGGCGCCGGCCACTGGTGGTTGGGCTCGGTCGACTGGCTGTTGCTTGCTTCCCTGCTCGCCGGGTCGATTCCGGGCATCGCGATCGGCAGCCATTTCGCCTCCCGCGTGCCGGAGCAGGCGCTGCGCCCGCTCCTTGCCGGCACGCTGGCCCTGATCGGCGGCAAGCTCGTCTTCTAAGACTCCGCCGGCGCGCCTCAGCCTCGCGTCGCGACAACGAACAAGCGCGGGTAAGCGAACAGCACTTTGCCGTCCGACCGCATCGGATAGGCGCCGCGCAGCTCCCTGCGATATTGGTCGAGAAACGCGCACCGCTCGTCGTCCGAGAGCCGTTCCAGGAACGGCTGCAGCGGCGACCCCGCGAACCAGTCGACGATGCCGTCCGCGCCGTCGAACGCGTAGACATAGGTCGTGCTCCACAACTCGACGCGAGAGCAGAGGGGCCGCAGCCATTCGTAATAATCCTCGAAGGCGGCGACCAGCGGCTGCGACTTGGCGACCGGCGCAAGCCGCGACCACCACGGGCCCTCGGCGGCGACCATCCGCATCAGGGCGTGCGAGGATTCGCGCGCGGCCGAGGGCATCTGCGCTGCGAACACGCCGCCGGGGGCGACCATCGAGGCCAGCCGCGGAAACAGGTCATGATGGTCGGGAAGGAACTGCAAAGCGCCGTTGGCGAAAATGAGGTCGGCGCCCCGTCCGGCGCCCAATCCCTTATGTCCTGCCGGACGAAGCGCACGTCCGGCGCGCGCCTGCGGGCGTGATCGAGCATCGCCTCCGACGTATCGAGGCCGGTGATCCGCGCTTCGGGAAAGCGGTCGGCCAGGAGCTCCGCGCTGTTGCCCGGACCGCAGCCGAGGTCATAGACGACACGGGCGGAAGCAAGCGGCACGCGCGCGAGAAGATCGCGCGCCGCGCGCATCCTCTCGTCTTCGAATTTCATGTAGAGAGTCGGATCCCAATCGCTTCGGGCGCCGGATTGCACGGTAGCGGCAAAAGTCATAGCGGATCCAGACGGTTGTGATTCGAACCGGAGAGCCCGATAACTCTAGATTAGTCGACTATTTTTGTCAACTAGGCGAGATCGGCGTCCAGGAGCGCCGAGTGCTTTAGCGCCTTCTTTCAGACCTGCGGGCTCCAGTAGAGGCGCGCTCGCGGGCCAGCCTGCTCCGCCAGCCACCTTTTCGTGGCTGTCGTCAATGAAAAGAAGGAAAAGTCATCGCCGCAAGAGGGATGAACATCCGGAAAGAGGACGTCGACCTCGCGTTTCATCAAGAGGTTATTGCCAGCCAGCCAAGGGGCGAGACCATCGGAGTCGGCGTGCGCAACGCCGCCCAAACCCGATGTTCGTCCTGTGATGCGCATCACAGCGCCGGCGCGAACGGCGTGGTTGAAGAACCGCGCGTGGAAGCCATGCACGAGCGACCGGAGGTCGAGGTACGACAAACTGGGGACTGGATGGCAATGGTGACCGTTATGGGAATCGAGAAGCACGCGGCATTCTACCGCGGATATCAGCCGGGTGATCGTGGCCCGCTTCCGGTCGCGATCGTTCTGGCGACGCTGGTCGCGCTCTGGCTGCTCGTCTATTTGGTGAGCGCCGTGGGCCCGCAACCGCGACCTGCCGGGGTTCGGCCGCCGCCGCATCCGGCGCACACCGTCTCTCAACCCTTGGCTCGGTGATAGAAGGCTTCGCGGTTGCGGGAAGCCGACACGCCTTCCCGCAGCCGGAACGAGACCTTACCGTGAAGCGCCCGAGCGAGGAGGATGGGCAATGGTCTTCGATGCAAGTCGGGCTGTTGCAAAACGGAGCACCGCTCTGACGGCCGCGCCGCGGCGCGCGTTGACCAAGGCTGCGTGGCGACGAACTTGCAATGC